>CASFFX010000001.1 GCA_949294085.1 uncultured bacterium
ATGTTAATTAAAATCGGTAAAAACCACAGAAAACATAAACTATACTTTTTATTAAATTTTATTTATTTATACTTGATTAATAATAATTTTTTTACTATAACTAAGTTTTATTTTAGATTTTTATTTCTATCACTCTATCCTCTTTATTTTGAAGTTAAAAATCACTTTCATTTTGCTCTTTCAAAAGCATTTTTACCGCATTTTTTGTCGCTTAAAAAGAGCGTTTTTTAGGTTTATAAAAATGCAATTTCGGATCTGTTTTTATAAATTTTTTTCCTTTTCTTTCTGCCTTTTTGCTATTTTTTGAATTTCAAAAATCCATTTGTTTTTGTTTTTTATACTCCCCCATTTTTACATACAAAAATTGCAATTTTTGTATGTAAAATAAAAAATCCTTAAATTTTAATATAAATTAAAATAAATGTTAAAATAGCGTAAAATGCGCTAAAACGAATTTGGGGTACCTGGGATATGGGTAAAAACGAAATGGGGCGGGTCCGGCAAACCCGTTCAAACGGATGTTTAAGATGTGCGGGCCTTTTGTAGCAAAAAAATTTCAACAAAGGAAAGGGCATAGAGCCTGAGCCTGAGCCTGAGCCTGAGCCTGAGCCGGGGAATATTTTTTATTGGGAGATGAGGGGGTAAATCTGCGTAAAGGATTTGACGGAAGCACGGCCTCTATAAAAGGGCTCCATAAGCCGAGAAATAGAAGGACTAAGGGGAAAAACGCGGCGTTAACAGGAGATTTTTCCTTTTCGGTAAGCAGGAATACGCATGGAAATTCTCCCGACGAGTGTATTGAAAATTAACGGCGTGAAGAGGAGAAACAGAGCATAGATGGCAGAATATTCGGCCTTTTGGCAAGCAAAACGCTGCAAACAACACCCAAAAGGGCAACGAAAATTAGGGGGCTATTTCCGTAATCAAGAAAGGGGAAACTTAGCCCCGACACCGAACGAAGGCTCTTTCCCCTTCACCACGTTACAAGGAAAATTCCCCCATATAAAACGGGGAAAAAGATTCTTCCTCCCCCCACTTATTTACTTTACTAGCCGATGTATTGTGTTCCGCACGTAGGCCCGGCATTTGTTTCCTTAGTTAGATTCTACGACGAAGGTTCCCTTGTATATAGACAGGCAAAAAAAGCCCCGGCCGAAACAGCCGGGGCAGGCAAGTTTATTTGGAAGCGGAGCGGCCCGCCGCTTTTTGTTTTAATTTATTAAGCAAGCTGTTTCCAATGGTCGCATTGGGAGAAGAGGACATAATTTCCGCCGCGGAAACCCCAGACGGATTTTGTGCCTTGGGTGCCTGTGTGGCCGCCGCAGAAGCGTCTTTTTGCGCTTGATTGATTTTGTTGCCAAGGCCGGCCTCCCCGCCGCCGGTGGCGGCGGCCGTAAAATCTTTGGCAACGGGCGGTTTATAGTCGCTCATAGAGGTTTTCTTTTCCGAGGACGGCGCTGAGAGCGCAGCTGTTTTGGTAGCGGCCTGTTGGGACGCCGCTCCTTCCACAAAAGTAGTTGGGCGGGAAACATTGACTTCCGTAGCCGGACGGGAAACGTTTACCTGGGTAACCGGTTTTGAAACGTCCACCTGCGTAACCGGGCGCGATACATTAACCTGCGTGGACGGGCGGGACACCCGCTGATAGGTTTGCGGACGCACAACCGAAACAGACGTTTGCGGTCGGCTCACTTGCACTTGGGTCGTCGGGCGGGACACTTCCACTTGCGTAACAGGCCGCAGCCCCCAAACGGGCAGCACGCCCCCCGCCAAAAAGAAAATCCAAAATACGTGTTTCATACCAATCTCCTTCGTATATAGTATAAGTTCCTTTTGAGAAGCGTCAAGCAACCCACAAAAAATCCCTCCCGCTAAAACGGGAGGGACGGTGGAAAAAGTTATTTTTGGGCACCGGGCTGCTGCCCCGCGGACGCCGCCTGCAACAAGGCCGACATATCCGGCATACCCGGCACATTGAGCCCGGCCGGCATCGCACCTGCCGCCGTACCCGAGGAAGCACCCATGCCTTTTAATAACCCCTGCACTTGCTGCAGCATGGCATTGGAATCCGCCGCGGCCTGGGCCGCCGCAGGTTGGGCCGCCGTCTGGCTCGTGGCGGGAGCAGCCGCCTGAGGCGCCGCAGACGAGGAGGTTTGTTTCCCCGTATTCGCCGAAGCAGACGCCCCGGTGGGCTGGGTCAACCCCGCCACCGCGGCGGCGGCTTTTTCTTCCGCCTGATCCGGAAAATTCGGCGTACTGCCGGCCGTTTCGGTACGGACGGGTTGCGTTTGCACCCCCTGGCTCCAGTTGCGCTGGCGGGAGCTGTAATTGCTAAAAGTGCGCGTTTTTATGTTGGACTGTGCACCAGGCACGGCGGACTCTTGCGTTTCCTGGTTTGCAGAGGCCCCAAAACGGGGGCGGGACGAACCGCCTGCCCGATAGGTTTGGGCGTCTGCCCCGACGGTAAGACACAGCAGCGCTGTTAAAAATAAAAATTTCATATTTCCTCCCGATTTCGTATTCCTTAATAGTATATACATCCGCGGCCGGGTGTCAAGAACCCCTTTTGGAGTCGTCTTTTTTTTGCTAAACTGTAAACAATGAATTCCCCCATCTACGACGTAATCATCATTGGAGCCGGAGCCAGCGGCCTGGTATGCGCGCTGGAGTGTGCGCGCGCCGGGCGCAAAACCCTGCTGCTGGAAAAAGAAGCGCTCCCAGCCCGTAAAATTTTAGTCAGCGGCAACGGCCGCTGCAATTTGACCAATGCCCGCGTTTCCCCCGCCTGTTACCACGCGGACCCGAAACTGATTCAACAAACGCTGGCCACATTTTCTTTTCAAAACTGCCTGGATTATTTTGCCCGGTTGGGAGTTTTGACGCAAGAAGAAGCGCTGGGGCGGGTTTTTCCGGTTACCGGCAAATCCACCGCCGTTTCGGAACCGCTTAAATTGGCCGTGGCCGAGGCCGGAGCCGAACTGCAAACCGGGCAGGAAGTCGTCCGCATCAAACACGGCAAAACGTTTACCGTGCACACCCGCGCGGGCCTTGCGTTCCAAAGCCGCCGGCTGGTGCTGGCCTGCGGTTCGTGCGCCTATGCACAAGTAAGCGGCACGCAAAGCGGCTACACGCTGGCCCGTTCCCTGGGGCACACTTTAGTTACGCCGCGCCCCGCCTTAAGCGCGCTGTGCCTGAAGGAAACGGCCTTTGCGCGGCTGACGGGAATCCGCAGCCAAGTGCGGCTGAAAACTTTTCAAAACATTCAATTGCTTGCGCAGGCGGAAGGCGAAGTGCTGTTTACCAACTACGGCTTAAACGGCCCCGCGGCGCTCAACGTAAGTTCCGCGGTATCCCGCGCCTTGCCCAACGGGCATGTGGCGGCGGAGTTGGACTTTTTCCCCCATTTACAACACCCGCAGGCCTTTTTGAAAAACCGCTTGCAAACCTTTGCGACCCGGCGGCCCAAGGATTTTTTTGCCGGGATTTTGCACGAAAACGTGGCCAATTTGCTCATAGATTTTATTGGCTTGCGCAAAAATATTCCCGTCGGCCAGCAAACCCCGCACACCCTAGAGCGCCTGGTGCAAACGCCCTGCGCCTGGCCGCTGACAATAACGGGGGTGCGCCCGTGGAACGAAGCCATGGCCGCAACGGGGGGTGTAAATACGCGAGAAATAAACTATAATACATTTGAGTCGCTGATCTGTCCGGGTTTGTTCATTACGGGCGAACTGCTGGATGTGGACGGCATCAGCGGCGGATTTAATTTGCACTTTGCCTGGGCCTCGGGCTTTGCCGCGGCGAAAGGCATGGCAGAGGAGAAATAACGTATGGTGGACATCGTCAGAAAAACAACCAGCTTAAACGACCCCCTGCATGTGGGCTTTGTACGCACCTACTATGTGGACGGAAAAGAAGTCTATAGCGAAACGTTAGACAAAAACCTGGATATTGAAAAGCACTCCGGTATCATGCCGGACGGCACGGTAAAAGAATTTTTTGAAAACGGAAAATTGTATTTTGAGTGCGAATTCAAAAACGGGCAGCGCAACGGTGCCTGCAAAATTTATTTTGAAAACGGCAAAGTAAGCATTGAAAAATATTACGAAAACGGCATGCTGCAAGGCAAGGCGCGCGTATTCCACCCCACGGGCCGGCTGTACAAAGAATTTTCGTACGTAGATGATATTCAAGACGGCAAACAGGTAAAATACTATCCGGACGGAAAAGTGCTGGAAACGGCCGAATTCAAAAAAGGCTACTTAAACGGGGTGTGCAAAGTCTATACCCCCGACGGAGATTTGCGCTCCGAGTGCACGTATAAAAACGACAAAATCGTAGGCGATAAAATCATCTATCACCCTAACGGTACCATCGCGCTGATTTCCCCCCACAAGGACGGCAAACCCCACGGCGTAACCAAAAAGTTCAGCGATACGGGCGAGCTGATTGAAGAGTGGTTCTTTGAAGACGGCATTTTAACGCTTAAAAAAGTGCATTAATTCCGCCTTTCTGACGATTCAATCCGGCGTTTTCCCAAGCGCCGGATTTTTTATGTTCCGTTTCGTTTTTTTATTTCACCAGCCAGCTAAACCGATTTGGTAAAATATATGTATGCCGTTTCGCCCCAGGGCGTCTTGGTTGGGGGAGGACTTTTTTATGGCGCAAGCCGTATCCATACACGAAAAAAATCCGTTTAAGGCCAAAACCATTTCTCAGTTGTTAATTAAATTTTCCGCGCCGGCCGTTGCGGGGATGTTTGTAAACGCCATTTACAACATCATTTCCCGCATTTACGTAGGGCAGGACGTGGGCGCCAACGGTTTGGCCGGCATTACCATTTTGTTTCCGCTGGGGCTTATTTATATGGGATTCAGCGCGTTAATCGGCGTAGGGTCCAACGCACTTTTTTCCATCCGCCTGGGCGAAAAGAAGGAGGACGAAGCCCAGCTGATTTTGGGCAACGCCTTTGTGCTGCTAGCGATTACGTCGGGGCTGATTACGCTGCTGAGCTATTTATTTTTGGACCCGTTTTTGGGCTTTTTGGGGGCCGACAGCGAAGTGCTGCCCTATGCCCGCGCGTACGCGCAAGTGGTGCTGCCGGGGTACTTTTTGTTTGCCATCGGCGTAGGGATGAACAACTTTATTCGCTCGTCCGGCCACCCCAAAACGGCCATGGGCACCCAATTTATCGGGGCGTTTATCAACATTGCCCTGGGGCCGATTTATATTTTTGTTTTTCACTGGGGCATTAAAGGCGCCGCCGCAGCCACGGTAACGGGGCAAGTGATTTCGTTTACGTGGATTTTGCTGTTCTTTACGGGGCAGCGCAGTTTTTACCGGCTGCGCTGGAAATATTTCCGCCTGAAATGGCATATTGCCGTAAACAGTATGGCCATCGGATTTTCGCAATTTGCGTTCCAGCTGGCATCGGGCACGCTGAACGTGATTTTGAACCACTCGCTGTTAAAGTACGGAGGGAATTTGGCAATTTCCGCGGTGGGCATTGCCGTCAGCGTCAACACGCTGGTGCTGATGCCGCTGATCGGCATTTCGCAGGGTGCGCAGCCGCTGATTGGCTACAACTACGGCGCGCGCAAATACTCCACCGCCATCCAAACGCTTAAAATGGCCATGCGCTGGGGCATTGTGGTTACCACGTGCGGGTTTATTTTGCTGGAAGTGTTCGCCCGGCCGATTGCTTCGGCCTTCAACTCAAACGATACCGCGCTGGTGGATTTGGCGGCCCGCGTGATCCGGTTGTTCAACATCTTGCTGCCCATTATTCCGTTGCAGATTATGACCACCAGCTTCTTCCAGGCCATCAACAAACCGCTCAAAGCCGCCTTTTTAAGCTTGTCCCGCCAGGTACTGCTGGTCATCCCGCTGGTGCTTATTTTGCCGCTGTTTTGGGGGCTTACGGGCGTATTTTTGGCGCCGGTGTTTGCCGATGCCATTTCCACGTCCATCGCCATCAAGATGATTTCGGACTTTTTCCACAAGCACGGGCAGAACTTCTTTTTTAGCAAGCGGCCCGCACCCAAAAGGGTAACGGCTTAATCTTACTAGATAAAACCCGGTTTTCCTTTATGAAAAACCGGGTTTTTTGTCAAAATCCGCTATCAAGAAGCGGGCTCCTAGGGCAATACTTCAAAACGCACGTTATCCGTCTGCCCCGCGCAGGAAACGCTTAACTTGTGCTTGCCGGGGCGCAGCGTCCACCACGTTTGGCAGGATTTTTCCGGCAGGAGGGCTCCGTCCATCGTCCAAGTACAAACCGCGGCGGGGCAAGCGGCTTGCAGTTTAACCGCCTGCGAAGCCAACGGGACGGAAGGATCCAGCTTAAACACGTCCCCCGCCGCGGGAGAAACGATTTTCAGCTGTTGCGTGGCCGGGGTATGCTTCCCGTCGCACACGGCCGGCAGATAGCGTTGGTTAAATACTTCTTCCTTTGTATGGGTGCAATGTTCCCCCGCCAGCAGGCCGCTTTGCGTGCACACCAAAGCCCGCGTAATGCCTTCCGGCACGTCAAAAGGTTCCGACGGATATTTGTGCTGCAGATACACGGCCAAATCGTGCATAATCGGGCCGGCCCCGGTAACGCCGGACACTTTTTGCATGGGTGTAGCGTCAAAATTTCCCACCCATACGCCCAGGGTCCACCGCGGCGTGTAGGCCAAGGTAAAATTGTCTTTATAATCTTTGGAAGTCCCCGTTTTGGCCGCCAGCGCAAAAGGAACCGACAGCGCCGAATTTAACCCAAAAGCCGGGGCCCGGGCATTATTGTCCGCCAAAATATCCGTTACCAAGTACGCCGTCTGCGGGTCAAAAATGCGGCTTTCACGCCCCGCTAGTTGCACCCGCGGCTCGTACGCCGCCAGCAGGGGCTTATATACTCCCCCCCGCGCCAACGCGGCATAGGCGTTGGTCAAATCCAGCAGGCGCACTTCCCCGTTGCCCAAAGCCAGCCCAAGGCCATAAAAATCGGCCGGTTTTTCCAAGCTGGTCAGCCCGGCCCGGCGCAGCAAAGCCAGTATGTTGGAAGCGCCCACTTTTTCGGCCGCTTTTACCGCCGGGATGTTGTACGAACACGCCAAGGCCGTCCGCGCCGACACCCGCCCGTGATAATTTTCGTCATAATTGCGGGGGCGGAAACCGCCTTCAAAAAAGGTGTCCTCATCGTCAAGCAGCGCGGCCGGGTTCAACAGGCCTTTTTCAAACGTCAGCCCATACACAAACGGCTTTAACGCCGAACCCGGCTGACGCAGGGCGCGGGCGCCGTCCACCTGGCCGTTGTTTTTTTCGTTATAAAAATCCGCCGAGCCCACATACGCCAAAATGCCGCCGGTTGCATTATCCACCACCACCACTGCGGCGTTGGTTACGTTGTCGTCCTCCAAGCGGGAAATGTACGTTTTGACCACGCTTTCGGCGTACAACTGCAAATCCCGGTCCAGCGTGGAGTACACGTCCTGCGCGTCCTTGGGCAAAAGCGGGTAGAGAAACCGCGTAAAATGCGGTGCGTCAAACGGCCGCGCGGCCGACTTGAGCTCCAGCTTTTCCGCCCGGGCCATTTCGTACATTTCTTCGTCAATAAATCCGTTTTCCCACATTTTTTTCAACACCCAATCGCGCCGTTTAAGCGCGCGCGAAAAATGCTTGAGCGGATTGTAATACGTGGGCGATTTAATCAGTCCCGCCAAAAAAGCCGCCTGCGACAAAGACAGTTCCCCCGCCGATACGTTAAAATAAAACCGGCTTGCGGCCTCCACCCCTTGGGTGAGATTGCCCATTTCCAACAAATTAAAATATTCTTCCAGGATTTCTTCCTTCGTCATCTTGCGTTCCAGCAGGAGCGCGTTGTACGCCTCTTTCGTTTTACCCCACAGCGTGCGGGGCCGCGGCTCCAGCGCGCGGGCCAGCTGCTGCGTAATGGTGGACGCGCCGGACACAATCTCCCCCTCGGACACATTTTGCCACGCGGCGCGCAAAATGGCTTTTACGTCCACCCCCGGGTGCGAAAAGAAGCGTTTATCTTCCGCCGCCAGCGTGGCCGAAAGCAGCCAAGGCGAAATGTCGGACAGCGCAACCGGCAAATAATACGTGTTGTTTTCGGACAAAAACCCGCGCATGGGCGCGCCGTAGCGGTCATAAATCTGTTTGGACGGCGACAATAAAAAAGCTTCTTCCCCGCACAGCAGGCAGGGAAGAAGCACACAGAATAAGACCGTCCAAACGCGTTTCATTTTATTTGATTACAAGCGTTTGCGTGGCGTTGCGCCCGAATACGGCCGGCTCGTACATTTGGCTGGCCCACAGGCTCGGATACGCAAACGTACCCGCCACGGAAGCGGAAACTAAGTACGAATACGTATGTTCGCCAGCGGGCAGATAGTCGGCGAAAGCGGCAATGCGGTCGTCATACTTTTCGTCGCGTTCAAAACCGCTGCGCGCTCCGTCCGCAAGTGCCGCCGCCTGTTCCTGCGATTCGGTAGCCAAGGACGTATTGATAATTTCAAACCCGGCCGGGATAAAATCTTCCAGCACGACAAAGTGCCGCGAAGAAGCGTTCTTCACGTGCAGGGTGATTTTGTAGCGTTCCCCCGCCACCAATTCGGAAACGGGTTTCCCGTCCAGCGTCGTAATCTCGCGCGAGACGATAAATCCGACGTCCACCGGGGTTTCGTAGGCCAACGGTTCGTATTCCTGGCCCAGCGTGTAGTACAGCGTGCCGGCGCCTTCTTTGGCAAACGTAATGCGCGTTTCGGTGCCGTCCCCGTACGCATCGGCAAACGCAACGGAAGCCGAAGGAGCTTCCACCGAGCGCCCTTTGAACGAAGCCTCCAGCACCGCTTTGGCCCCCAATTTGGCCGAGGCGGCATAATCGGGCTCCACGCTTTCCATCGTTTGATAATACGTGTTCAAGGCGCTAAACGCGGCCGCGTTGACGCTGGTGTTGCTCCAATGCCCTTCGGCATTAAGCTGGGTGAGCAGCCAGGACGCCGTTTTGAAGGCATCGGCAAAAGGCTGCTGGGCACAAAGCAACGCATCCAACGCCAGGGCCGTCGCCTTGACGTTGCCCATATGCAGCCAGGGCATTTCTTCAGGGGCGTCAAAATAGGCCGCCTGCGGCGTGTAGGCGATGTGGTTCAAAATGCTCTGCGCAATTTTTTCCTTCACATCGGCCGCGCTGTTCTGCGCCTGCGAAGCCTTTAACAAATACGCTTTGGCCGCCAGCGGCAGGGAACCGATTTTCCCGTACAGGTTGTTAAACGCGCTTTGTACGTTTTTGCCGTACAGCGCCAACACGTACGCCGCATAGGCGCGGGCGGTGTCGGATTCCTGGGCGGAATAGGCATACGCTTTTTGTACCTTGGAGGAAAAAGCACCTTCCAGCCATTTGGCCGCTTTTTCAAGCGACTTTTCCTGCACCTGGTACCCGGCCTGCTTGGCCAAATAATTCACTTCCAGCGCATAGGCCGTTACGTACGGATCCGGCTGGGAATTTTTCCAATAGCCGTACCCGCCCGAAGCGGCTTGATACTGGGAAATCAAATCCAAAATTTCCTGCACTTGGGCTTTCAGCTGGGTTTTGTCCCCCAGTTTGAAGTCCTCCACCAGCTTGGCTCCCGTTACCACCGGCACGATTTTGGACATTTTTTGCTCCAAGCAATCGTACGGATACGTCATCAAATACACCATGGAGCCCTTCAAATTCAGCAAGGCTGTGGAAGACAGCGACAGCGTGATGCGGTTATCGGCCGCCGGGTTCAAATTGCCCGGCTTATCCAACAATTCTTCCTGCTGGCCGGTGGTGGAAGCATACAGCGCCAGCGTCTGCTTCTTTTCTACCGACGAAACCGTAAACTGCGCGCGTACGCCGTCCGACTCTTTTTTGCCTTTTACGCTAAACGATACTTCCGCCGCGCCGTCCTGCACGGCTTCACACGCCCAGGTTACTTCGCGCGCTTTGCCCAGCGGCACGTTTACCTGTTGTTCGGCCGGGCCGCTTAACCGCACGGCTCCCGTCGCCCGGGCGGTTACGGTCATATCGCCTTTTTTGTCTTCGTAATTATAAATCACCGCCCCGCAGGAGAATTGATCCCCTTTGCGCGCAAAGCGCGGCAAGTTGGACGTAATCATCAGCGGTTTGGAAACCTGGATGGCCGTTTCCGCCGAACCAAATTCGTCCGCCGTCATCGCTACGGCCATCACGCGGAATTTGGTTAAATTGTCCGGCAGTTTGAACTTCACTTCCGCACGGCCTTTTTTGTCGGTCATTACGGCCGCGTTAAAGAACGGGGTAAACGTGAAGTTGGAGCGCAAATCCACGCCGCCCAGCTTGGCATCGGCCGAGCCGCCCCCGCCGCGGTTTTCGCCTTTTTCGCCAAAGTTGCGCTGGCCTACCACATAGACGCGGTTGTCCATCGTAAATACGGAAATGGGACGAGAACCGTAGAAGTAGTCAAACAAATCCGGCGTTTTATAATCGCTCAGCGCCAGCACGCCTTCGTCCACCACCATCACCGCCACTTCCGCCGGCGTGTTTTTGGCGTTGGCCTTGGCGGTAATTTTCAGGGTTACTTCTTCGCCCGGCTGGTATTTTTCTTTATTGGGCTTAATCACCGGTTCTATCTGTTTGGAATCGGGCTGTACCGTCAAATTCACGTAGCCCACTTTGCCCTGCGGCTTGCCCAAATCCAGGCCTTTATCGGTTACCGGGTCGGCACTGCGGCCGCGCACCAGCGTAACGCTTACGTACACATTGGGCAGATAGGAAGGCTTTACCGGGACTTCTATGTAATCGGCCCCGCCTTTGACGGACGTAATCCACGCGTCCAAAATGCCTTCGCGTTCCACCGTTACCAGCGCCAGCGCCTGTTCGTAGGGAGATTCTACGGAAATGCGCGCCGTTTTGCCGGGTTTGTAGGAATTTTTATCCTGTTTGAGCACCAGCAAATCGTCGTCGGTCTTTTTCCAGTAGGCTTGGCCTTCGCCGTACACCATCACGTCAAACCCGCCCAGCACTTTGTGCCCGGCTTCATCCGTGGCGCTCAGCGTTACAAAATAGTTGCCGGCTTCCTGCGGCATAAAGCTCAGCACGGTGCCTTTTTCGTCCACTTTCAGCGTTTGGGAAGGAAGCTCGGTTACTTTCTTTTCGCTGATCCACTCCAACCGGCCCGAAAGCCCCGTTTTGCGCACACTCATCCATTGTTCTTTGCGAATTTGCGCCGTAACGGTAGTCTCCGTGCGTTTGCCTTGCGGCGTAACGGCCACAATTTCCGCACGGACCGGGCTGCCCAGTTCCGCTTTTTCTTCCAACAGCTTGCTGCCCAAATAGAATTCCGCCGGGTGCACCAGCACCGACGTACGGGCAAACAATTCTTGCCGCGCGGGCGACTGCACGCCCAGCTCCGCATACACGCGCACGGGGAAAGATACCGCCGGCATGCGGGCCGCAAACGTCAGCGCGCCTTTGGCGTCCAGCGCGCCGGACGAATTGAGCAGCAATTTGCCGTTTTCTTTGTATTCGTCTTCGCGCAGGAAATACGGCGTAAAGGTATAGCCGTCAAACCCTTCGGGTTCAAACCACGCCATTTCGCGGCGCAGCGTCCACTGGGCTTTGGCATCGGCCAGCGGCGAGCCAAAATTGTATTGGGCCGAAGCCGCAAAAGTGGCTTCCTGCCCGGAGAGATACTGCTCCTGCTTGGCCTGCAAGTTTACCTTAAAATCCGCCTGTTTGACAGCTTCCACCTGGAAGGAAGCATAGGCAGAAGGCACATCGGTCCCGGTGGGCATTTGCGGCGTGAAGCTCAGGCTCCAATAGCCGGTAAACGCCGTTTTGGGAATATCAAATTGTAAATCAAACGTTCCCATGGCCGAAGAAACCGTTACGTCTTGTTTGAGCGCTTCTTCCCCGCGGGAATCCGTAATGACCACGGTGCCGCGCACCGCGTCCGGCAGGCGCCAGGCGCCGTCCGTCATTTGGCGGGCGACCCCTTTAATGTACACCGTTTCGCCCGGGCGGTACACGCCGCGCTCGGTAAATACATAGGAGCGGACCGCCTGTTGCTGCGGGTTGTAATCGTAACTTAAATTAAAGCGCCACGGCTCCAGCCCTTGGTTCCACAGGTTGCTCACCACCGCATCGCCCGCCGCGCTGGACACAAACGCATAAATTTCCGGCTGGCCCCACGATACCGTGGCCCCCAGCTTGCTCCAGCCCGGCGCACGGGCCAGGCCGTTGGTATCGGTGCTGCCCGTCCACAAAATTTTATTGTCTTTGCCGCGCAGTTCCACCGCCAAGTTGGCCAGCGGCTCACCCGTTTCCAGCGACGTCGCCCACAGCAAAATATCCTGCGGCGAGGTTTTGAACGTAACGCCTACATCGGTAATGTTGTCGGTGGAAGAAATCCAGCAGCCTTTTTCACCGTATTTTTTATCGGTCAGTTTCACTTGGCTAAAGACAATGCTGTCTTTGGCGGTCGGATTGAATTTGGACAAATCAATAAACGTTTTATAGGTGCGGTCTTTGACGTCCTTAAACGTATAGTTGCCCGAAAAGGTAGCGTCCGTCAGCGGTTTTTGTGCGCAATAGCCGCTGGAAGCTTGGTCAAACGGGACGAAATTCTCCTTATTAAACCGCGCCCCGCGCACCGGCAGCGAAGCCGTATTCATCAAATCAATCGGCAGACGCGGGCTTAAGTAGCTTTCCAGCACGCCAAACCCGCCCGAAAAATCCACCGCCGGGCAATAGCCGTTGTTAGACACGGTAAACGTATAATCCTGCCCCAGCTGATTGCCGTAGATATCCTGCAAGTTTTTGCCCAGCGTAACCGTAACGTTTTGGCCGGGCTCCAAATTCAAAAAGGCCAACGGCGTGCGGAAATACGCCGCGCCCGTTTTGGCGTCCACCATATCGGAGCCCAGGGCGTTTAATTCCTGTTCGGAAAGTTCCCGCTTGGCCGAAGCCGGCTCCACCCGGGCGGCGGCCACCAGCTCGCGCAAGCGCACCGGGGACGAAAAATCCACCGACGGCATAAACGGCAAGCAGCCGTCTTTGAGCGTATTGACTACCGACAGTTCCGGATACGTATAAAAGCTGGTTTCATACGCCTTGGCCATACCCAGCGGACCGCGGGTGCTCTTTAAGCCGGGTTTGAACGTAAGCGTGTAGCGGGTGCCTTTTTGCAGGGAGTCCAACGAATTGATGGCAATGATACGCTCTTTTTGGTAGTACGAAAAGTCTTTTTCAAATTCCAAATCGCTGATGGGACGGATAATAAGAGGGAGGGTCTTTTTAACGTCGGGGCGTTTGGTTTTGGACAAGCCGATTTTTTCGCTCAGCGTCGGTTCGGCCGGCTCCTGGTACGAAATTTCCACATATTCCGAAATATGCTGCAAATCCACCGGCATATTGAATACCGCATACAAGGTGGGGTTTAAGCTGATCCACCGTTCGTTGTTGTACGGGCGGACCGTGCTAACCTGCGGCAAATTGGTGGTAAACGAGAACGTATAATTTTGCGCCAGCTTTTGCCCCGAAACGGCCGACTTGAAACCCGCCTTCAGCGTAACGGTATAGCGGGTGGCGTCCGGCCAGTCGTTCTTGGGTTCAAACACCAGCGTTTGCGTGCCGCTGTAGCGGCAAGTGCCTTCTACCGCGGGAGAAATGGAAATGGGACAATTTTCAGACGAAAATTCGCTCTCTTCCCCCAGCGCCACCACGGGCTGGTTAAACGTCAGATTCACGGGAATTCTTCCCGTGTAGTTCAGCTGGCCCTTGGGGGTGGCGGACAGCACTTTTAGTGCGGGCGCGGCCGCAAACAACGCCGCGGGCAATAGCAGACAAGCTGCCAACAACGCGCTAAAACGCGCAAAAAAACGAGTACGAATCATAGGGTTCCTCCCGGCAAAGATTACATTATTATAGCATTATTTATCCGTTCAAAGAACCCCCCTCCGCTGCCGGTTACAAGGGAAGAAAGACAGACAAACAGAAACCCCAAAGGGAAATAACTTTTATATTCCTAGGCAAGTACATGTTACCCACCGGCGACGCGGCGGGCGCTGAAAGTCCGGTTAGCGGGCGGAGAGTTGTGCCCGCCAGATTTCCAGCAGGCCCTCTTGCAGCGAGATGTGCGGCACAAACCCCAGCGCTTTAATTTTGGAAATATCGGCCGCCGACAGTTTGACGTCCCCCGGGCGTTTAGGACGAAACACACGCCCCAATTTCCGCCCGGAAATCTGTTCAATCCGGTCCGCCAGTTCCAACAGCGAAGTCGTATTCCCGCTGCCCACATTGTATATTTCGCCCGGGGCCGCTTTGAAAACGGCCAGCAGGTTGGCCTGCACCACATCGCGCACGTTGACGAAATCGCGGCTTTGCTGGCCGTCCCAATCAATGCCCAACGGGTGGTTTTGTTCCGCCATTTGCATAAATTTGGCAATCACGGCCGCATAAGCGGAATTGGGGTTTTGCCCCGGACCGAATACATTAAAATAGCGCAAGATGACCGTTTCCAATTTATACAAATGCGTGTACAGGCTGCACAGCCGTTCCCCCGCGTGTTTGGACCACGCATAAGGGGACTGACAATCCTCCGGCGTGTCTTCCCGGTAGGGCAGCTGCGGCCGGTTGCCATACACCGCGCTGGAAGACGCAAACACCACCCGGCGCACGCCTTGGCGGCGGGCCGCTTCCAACACGTTGCTTGTCCCGTGGACGTTCACTTCCTCCGTGGCCAGCGGGTTTTCCACCGATTCCGCCACCGACACCAACGCCGCGTGATGCAGCACAAAGTCGGCCCCTTCCAGGGCCTGCTGTACGGCGTGCCAATCGCGGGTATCGCCTTCCACCAAATCAATCTGGTCGGCTATATCCGCCAAATGGGCACGCGACCCGTACGAAAAATTGTCCAACACCCGCACCCGCTGCCCAATATGGACGAGTTCCCTCGCCAAATGAGAGCCAATAAACCCGGCCCCGCCGGTAATCACCCAAGTAAACTTTTCTGTTGGCATACGTAATCCGGAAAGAAATGTCTATTGTTTTTATTATACCCTTTTGAAAGACATCCGGCCACGGGCTTCCGCCCGGTTTTATTTCTTCCCCCCGAAGAGGACTTGAAGGAAATTGCGGTCGTCGGCCGGTTGGGTTTCCTTGCCGTAATTGGTGTATTTAACGGGCGGTTCCACCCGGGAAATACCGGCCACGCGGCGGATTAAATTGTTGCCCGTGTCCACAAACAGCAGCTGGTCAAAGCGGGTAATCACCATCGCGCCGGGATACGCCAGCCGGGTATTCCACGCGTCCGTACCGTCCCCGTTGTAACCGCGCTCGCCGGTGCCGGCCACCGTTACCACCTTGCTGTCCATACGGCTTTCCACCGTCAGGCGGCGGATGCGCTGGTTGTCCGTATCGGCAATATACAAACGGCCTTTTTTATCGACTGCCAGCCCCGTCGGGTTGCTAAAAGAACTGTCCGTACATTTGCGGTCCCCCTCGCCGGAAAAGCCGCGCTGGCCGGTGCCGGCAATCGTAAAAATTAAATGCCGCTTGGGCTCCACCCAGCGGATTTGGTGGTTGCCCGTATCGGCAATAAACAAATTGCCAAACTGGTCAAAAATCAGCGCGGAAGGTTTATTTAAGCGGGCGTTTTCGGCTAAATCCAAATCCCCGCTGTTGCCGGCTTCCCCGGTGCCGACGACATTGACCAAAAAACCGCTGTGGCGGTCAATTTTACGCACGAGGTTATTGCCCGTGTCGGAAATATAGAGCTCTCCCTGCGGGCTGACGGTTACCCCGGTGGGGCGGTTGAGGCTGGACGACAGCGGGCGCAGCCCGTCGCCGTTATAGCCTTGACGGCCGTCCCCGGCCAGGGTGTAGAGGTAGCCTTTCATCGTAAACATACGAATCCGGTTGTTGCCCGTATCGGCAATGTACAAATTGCCCAGCGAATCAAACGCCAGTCCCGTCGGGCCGTTGAGCGTGGCCATATCGGCGTTGCCGCCGTCATTATAAAATCCCCGTTTGCCGGTACCGACGACTGTGTCTATCTGGCCGGTGCGTACGTTCACCCGGCGCACGCGGTGGTTGGCCGTATCGGAAAAATAGATATTGCCGCGGGCGTCTACGGCAATGCCCATCGGGCTGCCCAGGCGGGCTTGCAAGGCGTCATCGCCGTCCCCGGCAAAACCGCGCTTGCCGGGCATTCCGGCCACGTCGTCCAGCTGGCCCGGGCGGGCCGGCCCCGCGGCCGCGGCATTTAACACCCACCCCAGCATACATACCACACAAAAAATTCGCGCTATTTTCATAGATACTCCTTTGCGTTTGGCCGGGCCGCTTGCCAAGAAAAACCTGCGCGTGCGGTCCCCGTTTTTTGCTACAATAATAATGAGGGAGGATTTTCCTCCGTAAATTTTCCGCTCCCTGCCGGGAGCCAAAAAAGGATTCTTTTCTATATGATTATATTATTTTTGAACTGCGGCAGCTCTTCGGTTAAGTACAGCGTGTACGATTGGGACCAAAAGAAAAGCCTCTGCGCCGGCGCGGTAGAACGCATCGGCATTGACGGGTCCTTCATCTCCCAGGACCGCCACGGCTACCCCACCTTTGAATTAAAACGCAACTGCAAAGACCACAAGGACGCGATCAACCTCGTCATTGAAACGTTGACCGATAAAGAACACGGCGTCATTGAAAACATCAACGTCATCAGCGCCGTGGGGCACCGCATCGTGCACGGCGGGAAATTTGCCAAGTCCGTCATCGTGGACGACAGCGTCATTGCCGAGCTCAAAAACATCGCCGATTTGGCCCCCCTGCACAACCCGGCCCACATTATGGGCATTGAAGCGGCCCGCGCCCTGCTGCCCAACGTAACGCACGTGTGCGTGATGGACACCGCTTTCCACCAGACCATGCCGGCCTCTTCTTATATGTATGCCTTGCCGCGCAGCTGGTACACCGATTACCAAATCCGCCGCTACGGGTTTCACGGCTCTTCCGTTTTGTACACCTCCCGCCGCGCCGCGGTGCTGCTGGGCAAAAATGTGGACGAAGTAAACACCATCGTTTGCCACATTGGCGCCGGCGCCAGCGTAACGGCCGTTAAAAACGGCCAATGCTTAGACACCAGCATGGGCCTCACCCCGCTGGAAGGCTTGGTTATGGGCACCCGCTCGGGCGATATAGACCCGTCCATCTGCTTCCATATGATGAAAAAGCTGAATATGGGGCCGGACGAAATGTACACCATTTTGAATAAAAAGAGCGGTATGTACGCCTTGACCGGCGACCGCTTTGCCGACCAACGCGACGTGCGCAAAGGCGCCGCCAACGGCGACGAACTGTGCAAACTGGCGCTGGACGTGGAATGCTACCGCGTGAAAAAATACATCGGTGCGTACATGGCGGCGCTGGGCCGGTTGGACAGCATTGTGTTCACCGCCGGCGTGGGCGAACGTGCCACCAATATCCGCGAAATGATTTTGAAAGGACTGGAAAACTTTGGCATCGTGCTGGACGAAGAACGCAACAACGCCGCCGATACCAACAAAGCCGAGTGCTGCATTTCGGCGGATAATTCCAAGGTCAAGATTTTCGTCATTCCGACCGATGAAGAAATCGTCGGCGTGCAGGACATTGTAGCCTTGCTGGCCGGGACGTATGACGTTTACACCAAGTTCCGCTACATTTTCCAGGAAAAAGACTACCGCAACAAGCTGCGCGATGCGGCCTTTATAGAAGAGGTTAAAAAACGGCCGTTCTTATTAAAAGCCGCCATTAACCTGCCCGAGCAGCTCAAGCAGGAGTTGAAAAACTAGGTTTTGCTTACGCCCGTTTGTGTTCGTACAAACGGGCGTTTTTTTAAGCCGATTTGTACGAAGTAAATGCAGTACCCTCCCGGAAGTATTTTACTGGCCGGGCCCGCAATAAGCAAGATGAAAGTAAATAAAAATTATGGAGTAAAAAAACTATGTTCTTACCGAAAGAAGTAAAATTCTTTGATTTGTTTGACAAACAAGCCGAAAATGTCGTCCGTGCCGCGGAGTTTTACAAAAAACTCGTGGAAAAGGGCGACTTTACCCCCGAAAACGTGCGCGAAATGCACGAAATTGAACACTATGGCGACGAATTAACCCACACCACCATCAATACCTTAAACGAAACGTTCATTACCCCCTTTGACCGCGAGGACATTTTGGCGCTGGCCAACCGCTTGGACGACATTGTGGACGGTATCTACCTGCTGACCAACCGCTTCTACCTGTACAAAATCCAAAAGCCGACCGAATTCAGCCGCAAAATGGCCGTAACGATTGAAGCCACCTCCAAAGCGCTGCAAAAAGCCTTGGCTTCCCTGCGCAGCAATAAAAATATGAAGGAAACCCTGCACCAATGTGTGGAAATCAACCGCTTGGAAAACGAGGGCGACGTGCTGCGCGACGAAGCCATTTCTTCGTTGTTTGACAACGAAAAAGACCCCTTAATGGTCATCAAGCAAAAAGAGCTCTACGAACTGGCGGAAACCATTACGGATTTTTGCGAACACGTGGCCAATACGGTAGAATCCATTTTGGTCAAAAACAACTAAGGCGGCCCGTATGCTTTGGATATTATTCTTAATTATTCTAGCGCTGTTCTTTGACTATTTGAACGGATTCCACGACGCGGCCAACTCGGTGGCGACGGTGGTGTCCACGCGGGTGCTCTCGCCCAAAGTGGCGGTAGCCTGGGCGGCCTTCTTTAACTTTGTGGCGTTTTTGATTTTCCACACGGGCGTAGCCAAAACCATCGGTGCGGGGATTGTGGACATCCATATTGTGGATTCCAACCTGGTATTCGGTGCGCTGATGGGGGCGTGTGTGTGGAATATTCTGACCTGGTGGTGGGGGCTGCCGTCCAGCTCCTCCCATGCGCTGATCGGCGGACTGATTGGCGCCGGGTTTGTAAAAGGCGGCGTGCAGGCGCTGATGGCCGGCGGAATTTTCAAGACGATTCTGTTCATCTTTCTCTCGCCGCTGTTGGGCTTTTTGCTCAGCACCATCATCGGCATCATCGTCTTTAACATTTTCCGCCCCTTTAACCCCTACAAGGTGGACCATTGGTTCCGCAAAGGCCAGCTGTTCTCCGCAGCGGCCTATTCGCTGGGCCACGGCGGAAACGACGCGCAAAAGACCATGGGTATCATCAGCATGCTGCTGTTGGGCGGATTAGCCGGCAACGAAGTGGCCCCCATACGCGACTTTCTGCTGACGCACGAAGAAATGCATGCCGTGGCGCAAGGCTCGTTTATCGTGCCGCTTTCCGTGGTGCTGCTGTGCCATGGCGCCATTGCCCTGGGCACGCTTTCCGGCGGGTGGAGAATCGTAAAAACGATGGGCCAAAAAATTACCCGCCTGCGCCCGGTGGACGGCTTCTGTGCCGAATCCGGTTCCGCCATTTCGCTGTTTATTGCCTCGCTGTTGGGCGTGCCGGTGAGCACCACGCACACCATTACCGGTGCCATCGTGGGGGTAGGTTCCCTGCGTCGCCTCTCGTGCGTGCGCTGGGGCGTGGCCAACCGCATTGTGTGGGCGTGGTTTATCACTATTCCGGCGGCGGCGCTGATTTCGGCCGCCAGCTATTGGCTGAAAACCTGCCTGTTTAAGTAAACGTACGTTCTTTCCGTTCCCCGGGCCCGGCGCCCGGGGTTTTTTGTCCCTATAAAAAGCGCGGACGCCTCGTTGCAAAAGCCCATAAAAAAAATCCCCGCCGAAGCGGGGACTTTTTCAAAGTTAAAATCAATTATGGATTATCAGCCGATTGGCGCAGCTTGGTTTGAAAAAACTGAATAAACTGCTGCCACTCTTCCAAGACAGCCGGATCCGCACGGAAAATAGAAGCATAGGTCTGCATTTCGTCAATAAACAACTCGCGCAGTTTGACCACCGAAACAATGCTGTTATTGGCCGCTTCCTGCGCCGCCTGCTGGGCGCAATCGCGCATGGTCTTTTTCATTTCGCCATACAGGTCCACCCGTTTCATGTGCGGGCCGCACGCTTTTAAGGCTTCGCGAATGTCCTTATACAACATGGCCGTATGCAGTTCGCCCCAATCCACCGGTTTGGAAAAAATACCGTTCATCAGCACTTGCAGCAAACGCACGCGGTCCGCCGAGCTGAGAAAGGGTAAAAATTC
The DNA here is from genome assembly GCA_949294085.1 of uncultured bacterium. GTDB lineage: Bacteria > Elusimicrobiota > Elusimicrobia > Elusimicrobiales > Elusimicrobiaceae > Avelusimicrobium. The sequence continues at coordinate 20,189 of CASFFX010000001.1, forward strand.
CGATTCCAGCCGTTGGGCGACCGCTTCCCCCAACAGGGAAAGGAACGCCGGATTGGTTTCGTAATTAGAAGGAAAACGGGTATATTGGTAGCGCTTCTTAAATTCCATTTCGGCATCTTTTTGTGCCTGGGCCAATTCTCTTTCCAGCAGTTTCAGCGTCGGCTGGCTTAATTTAATGCCTTCGCGTATCCGGTGTGCCACCACAATCAGCCACGAATTTAACCCCAACATGTTGCCTTCTTCCAGCCGATATTTGCGTTTGGACATTTCCTTCCACGTTTTTTCCAATAACGCCCGGTGAATTTGCCCGTCCCGCAGGACGGCCAGCTCCGGGCCTTGGCGCTGGGCCGCAACGCCCAAGGCACGCTGGATGACCAAACGGCTACGCCCGCTGCGGACCAGCCGTTCAATTGCCTCGTTGGAAAGCGGTTTTATCCGTTTGCCGGAAACGGCCGCCAGGGCAGCACGCCCCAGCTGCTGGCGCGGATGCGCGCAAAGCGCCGCTGGGAAAAGAATACACAGGGAAAGAAGCAAAAGGATTGTTCGTTTCATATGGCACCCTATATTTCTAATTGTGTAAAAAACAAGCCGTAAAAGCCAGGGTCTTTAGACCTAGTTCCCCCTGGTACCATAGACCTATCTTTTTGTCCGAAGGACTTGATTTTTCGCCGACGAACGCTATACTGTATAGGTACGCACCTTTATTTTTTAGCAAGGAGACCGGGGTATGAAAATTACCTTTGCGGGAAACAAAAAAGTAAAAGTTCATGTCAAAAATTTTGACATTATGACCGACCAAAGCAAAGAACACGGCGGGGATTCCAGCGCCCCGACGCCGATTGATTTGTTTTTGGCCTCGTTGGGCAGCTGCAGCGGGGTATTTGTGTTGAATTTCTTAAAACAGCATAACCTGCCCGAAACCGTGTATCTGACGTTGGAACCGGTGTGGAACATCAATGAATACGTGATTGATAAAGTGAAAGTATTTATTCACGTTCCGCCGGGATTTCCGGAAAAATACGAAAACGCCTTGGTGGAAGTGGCCAAACGCTGCCTGGTAGCTAGGCACGTTAAAATTACGCACGAAATATCCGTCGTACACGACCCGGCTTGAACCCAAGTTTTCCACCGCGCTCCCCCCACGGGAGCGCTTTTTTATGTTTTTTAAGATAAAAATTCCGGGCCCGAAAGCCCGGAATTTTTAGCAGTACTACAGATTGTCCTGAATCGTTTTCGCTAGGCGTTTTAAGCCTTCCACAATTTGTTCCTTGGAAGAATACGAAAAGTTCAGCCGCATATCGTTAAACACATTGGCCGCCGGATAGAAATCCACCCCCGCCACATAAGCCACTTTGTTTTCAATGGCTTTGGGCAAAAGCTCGGTGGCGTTTAAGTGTTTGGGCAGCGTGAGCCACAAAAACAACCCGCCTTCGGGGTGCGTCCACGATACGCCTTTGGGCATATACTGCGCCAGCGTTTTCAGCATCAAATCGCGTTTTTCGCGGTACGAAGCGATAATTTGCTTTACGTGTTCCAGCAACAGCCCGCGGTGCAAATATTCGGCCGTAGCCAACTGCAAAATCGGCGAGGTGCACAAATCCATGGCCTGCTTCAAAATGACGTATTTGCGGATGACGTCCTCCGGCCCGATGATGTACCCCAGGCGGAAACCCGGCACAAACACTTTGGAAAACGTAAACAGCGTAATCACGTGGTTATGCGTTTCGTCCAACTCAAAAAACGTGCGGGCCGCTTTGCCTTCAAAACGAACCTGGCGGTAGGGCGAATCTTCCAAAATAAACGTTTCGTATTTCTTCACAATTTCCAAAATTTTCAAGCGGCGTTTTTCCGGAATCGTCGTCCCCGTCGGATTTTGGAAATCCGGCACCAAATACACAAATTTGCATTGTTTTCCCTGTTTGCGAAGGCCTTCCAGTTTGGCTTCCAAATCTTCGGGCAGCACGCCAAACCCGTCGCTTTCGGCGCCGGTAATGTCGGCCCCGGCCACCTGAAACGCCTGCAAAGCGCCCAAATACGTGGGGCAAGCGGTAATAATGCTGTCGCCGGGATTGACGAACACGCGGGCCGTCATGTCCAACGCCTGCTGCGAAGCCGATACCACCAACAATTGTTCCGGCTTTACGTCAATATTTTCGGTGTCTTTCAACAGCTTAATCAATTCTTTTTTCAGCACGTCCTGCCCTTCGGTCGTTCCGTACTGCAACGCCTCTTTGGGAGATTGGGAGACAACTTGGCCCATAATATCGGCCACGTCTTTCGTCGGGAACAACGCCGGATCCGGCAGCCCCCCCGCAAACGAAATAATTTCGGGGCGGGATATAATTTTCAAAAGCTCTCTGATGGCGGACGCTTTGGAGCGGCTTACCACTTGCGAAAACAACTTGTTATAATTCATTTACAGCTCCATATTTTCTAATTTCTTTAACGAATATATTGTACTATTTTTAAGCTTAAATCTTTTGCGGGAACCGAATGCGTCAGCGCGCCCATGGAAATTACGTCCGGCCCGGCCTGGCAGTAGGCTTCCAAATTGGTTTTGTTTACCCCGCCGGAAACTTCAATAATGGCGCGGCCGGCAATTTCTTTTTTGCAAACGGCCACCTGCTGGGGCGTCATATTGTCCAGCATAATGATATCCGCCCCCGCGGCCAGCGCTTCGCGCACTTCGTCCAGGTTGGTCGTTTCCACTTCCACCTTGGGGGTGTGTCCGATGACGGATTTGATTTTTTGCACGGCCGCCGTAATGGAACCGGCCGCCGCAATATGATTATCCTTAATCATCACGCTGTCGGCCAGGCTGATGCGGTGATTGCGCGCCCCGCCCGTACGCACGGCGTATTTGTCCAGCCGCCGCAGCCCGGGCTGCGTTTTGCGCGTATCCACAATCATCACGCCGTATTTTTTGCCGATGGCCGCATAAGCGCGCGCCGCGGTGGCAATTCCGCTCATGCGCTGCATAAAATTAAGCGCGGTGCGTTCCGCCTTTAAGATAGAAAGCGTGCTCCCTTGCACTTCCAGCACTCTTTCTCCTTTTTTTACTTCGTCGCCGTCTTTTTTAAGGGGCGTAAACTGCAGCTGCGGATCCACCGCCCAAAAAACTTCCCGCGCCGTATCCATCCCGCACAGCACCAAATCTTCCTTGGCGGTTACGGCCGCTTTGGCCCGGTTTTCGGGCGTAAAAATCGTATCGGAGGTAATGTCCCCCAGGCTCAAGTCTTCCAAGAGCGCCAATTCTATAATTTTATCCAGTATCATTGGGCCAACTCAAACATTTTATCAATGGCTTTTTGGGCCGCGGCCGCCAAAGCGGGATCCATCTGCACCACTTGGTCCGGGTGCGGATCAATCAACGCTTCCAGCGTGTTTTCCAGCGTGTTGCGCTTCATATACTCGCAAATGCCAAAAGGCCAAATAAATTTTTTATCGGGATGTTCCGCTTCCAGCCGGTTCACCAGGCCAAACTCCGTCAGCATGCCGTAGCATTTGGCGTCCGATCCCGCCACATACGCACTCATCCCTTTGGTGCTGCCCATGTAATCGCACAGGCGGCAGACCTCAATCGGGCATTCGGGGTGCGCCACCACCTGAATATCCGGGTGTTCGGCACGCAGTTTCTGCACGTCCTCCGGGCGATACTTGCCGTGCACATAGCACGAGCCGCCCGCCGCAATAATTTTTTTGGGCGTACCGCGGCGTTTCAGTTCCGCTTCCAAGTTTTGGGCCATCAGCAAATCCGGCACAAAAATCAATTCGTCCCCCGGCATTTTTTGGGCAATGTCAAACACATTGCCGGACGTAACACAGCAATCGCACTGGGCTTTTACTTCCGCCAGGCTGTTGATGTAGCACAGCGCCGGCACCCCGGGATGTTCCGCCCGCAGCTGCTGCACCTGCGGCCCGGTAATAGCGTCCGCCAGCGTACAGCCGGCATGCCCGGCCGGAATCAGTACTTTTTTGGAAGGGTTCAAAATTTTGGCCGTTTCCGCCATAAACCACACGCCAGCGAATACAATCACGTCGGCCGACGAGTCGCGCGCTTTAAGCGCCAGCTCGTACGAATCGCCCCGGTAATCGGCCACGCCGTACACCAAATCGGGCGTGGTGTAGGAGTGCGCCAAAATAACGGCGTTTTGCTCTTTCTTAAAGCGGTTAATGGCCAGCGTATAAGGCGCCGCTTTCAGGCAATCGTCATACGTCCACTGGCCCCCCTCGGGTTTGGAAACAGATTTAAGAAGCCCATAGAGTCTATGGGCTTCTTCGGTCAGTTGTGCTTCTTTGTTCAAAGTCTGCAGCATATGCATTAAATCGTGTCCGGCACGTCAGAGGCGGGAAGCGCTTCCTCGCTGGTGTAAGTTTGGGTTGCCGGCGCCGCAGAAGCGGGGTTGTCCAGGTAATAAATATTGGTATTCGTAACGATTTTTTTGTTGGTCGTTACATTATTGGAGGACGATTTTGTCGCAGTAGTGCTGGTCGTCGTTTTAGACACTTTTTTGGCGGCGGGTTTGGTGGCGCCTTTAAGCGGCGTCGTGGCAGGCGGCAAGTACGAATCGCCGCAGGCCTGCAGTTCATAGTCCGGAATCGTGTCGTAATCGGCGTCGGGCGCGAGGAGGTTGTCAAACTCCTGGTCAATAATTTGGTATTTGGCGTCTTTGGACGAAGCCGTATTGCGTCCGTCCGCGGTTTTGGTGTTGGCGTTGCCGGAAGAGCACGCGGCCGCGCCCAAAGCGGCCACGCAGGCCGCAACTAAAAGTTTATTCATAACCCGTCTCCTTTATTATGCGGGCAAGCCCGCGTATTAGATTTATTATATATCATCTGGAAGAACCTTGGAAAGATTTTTCCGTGTATTTTTTTGTCTTTTTCGCCACAAAATTTATCCGACCGCTATATATTTTTTGTAAAATAAAAAGGTTGTACCGTTTAGGAGGAAATAACAAGACTCATGCAAAGTGTTCAACAGTTGTGGTCCGCGCTGGGGGCTTTCTTCGCCGGACCGTCCGTGCAAAGCGCGTATGATTTAATGAATGGCTTCAACACGCTTATCTGGGGTCCCCCCATGATTATCGTCCTGCTTTTTTTAGGCATTTATTTTACAATACGGTTGCATTTTATTCAAAAATACACTTGGCCCGCTATGAAACTTTCGGTTACCAAAGTGGAATCGGAAGGGATGGTGAGCAGCTTCGGTTCGTTGGCGGTCATGATTGGCGCCACAGTGGGAACCGGCAGCATCATCGGGGTAACGACCGCCGTAGCCGAAGGCGGCCCGGGCGCGCTGTTTTGGATGATTGTGGCCGGGTTTTTTAACTTTGCCATCAAATACTGCGAATGTATGGTGGCGTTTAAGTACCGCGTCAAACTGCCCGACGGAGAATACGTGGGCGGCCCGATGTATTATCTGTCCAATATTTTGAAATTCAAATGGCTGGCCATTATTTTTGCCGTGGGCACGCTGTTAATGGGTTTTACCGCGGGGAGCGCGCTGCAGTCCAACTCCATTGCCGACGCCCTGCGCGAAGGCTACAACTTAAACCCCTGGTATGTGGGGCTGTTTGTAGCGGCGGCCACGGCGGTGGTGGTCATCGGCGGGGTAAAGCGCATTGCGGCTTACTCCGAGTGGCTGGTGCCGATTATGGGCAGTTTGTACCTGTTGCTGGCGGTAATTGTGCTGATTATGAATTTTGGCAAAATTCCCGAAGCCGTCATGACGGTTATTCGCGGAGCGTTTACGGGTAAAGCGGCCGTAGGCGGAGCGGTAGGCGTGGGCATTATGGGCCTTGTACAGGCGATGATCCCGGCCGTAAGCGCGGGGGTTACGCGCGCCGTGCTGGCCACGGAAGCCGGCCTGGGCAGTGCGTCCATTGCGGCAGCTGCCGCCCGTACGCGCAGCGCCACCCAAATGGCCATTATTTCGGCCACGTCCGTATTTTGGGCCATCTTCATTTGTACGCTGACGGGTATGGTCATCGTCCTGGCGGGCGATTGGCAGAACCCCAATGTGTACGCCGCCAACCTGTGCAACAGCGCTTTCAAAACGGTGCCGTACATTGGTACGCCCATTTTGATTTTTTCGCTGGTCATTTTCTCCTTCACCACCATCATCGGCTGGGGATATTATATGGAGAAATCCCTCCAGTTCCTGTGCAAAGGGGCCAACTTTCTGATTAAGCCCTCGCGCGTGGTGTTTATTCTGCTGGTGTTCGTGGGCGGCTGGATTGGCACGAGCTTTTCGTGGGATTGGACGATTGCCGACTCGCTGCTGCGCACCGCCGAGGCCAACAACTCCACCCGCTTTATGTGGGCGCTGGCTATTCTGACGATGACGATGATGACGATTCCCAACATTTGGGCGCTGTGGTGCTTCCGCAAAGTGATTATTAAAACCACGCGAAAGCACATTAAAATCATCGTGGGCAAACAACCCAAACCGGCTAAAAACTAATTCAACAAAAAACCCCGCTCCAAGGAGCGGGGTTTTTTATAGCAAAGCGTTTTACAGCTGCGGCAGCGAACTGGCCGCGGGACGTGTGAGCAATTCCAGCCCTTTGGCCACATTGCGCCCGCTGGGCTGTTGGTAGGCATACAGGCCAAACTCCGGCAATACCGAGAACAAATGGTCAAAAATATCGCTTTGCAGGGCTTCGTAATCGGTCCACACCGTGGTATTGAGGAAGCAATACACTTCCAGCGGCAGCCCCTGCGCTTCCTGCTTCAGCTGGCGCACCATCAGCGTCAGGTTCGGATTGTCCGACACCACATACGGCCGCGAAGCCAAATACAATTCCGCATAGTGCCTAAACGTGCCGATGTTCGTCAAATGGCGCCCGTTTAGCAGGTTTTCCTTCACGTTGCGTTCGGCATTAAACGCCATAATTTCCTTTTCTTTTTGTTCCAGATAGTCTTTGAGCAGTTGGATTTTTTTCAAACGCTCCAACATCGGACGGTCCAAAAATTTCACGGTATCCACGTCAATCAAAATACTGCGCTGAATCCGCCGCGCTTTGGCCAGGTACATCCCGTTCCAGTTTTTGAAAGGTTTGGAAATCATATCGTACGTGGGCACGCTGACGATGGTCATATCAAAATTCTGCACCCGCACGCTGGTAAGCGAAATGTCAATAATGTTGCCGTCGGCCCCGGCGGAGTCCACGGTAATCCAGTCGCCGATTTTAATCAGCTTGTTGGTGGTCAGCTGGATACTGGCGGCAAACCCCAAAATCGGATCTTTGAAAATTAAGGAGAACACCGCCGCCAACGCAGACAGCCCCGTGATAATGTACATAGGCCGCCGCCCCAAGACCAACGACAGTACAAACAACGCCGTAATCAAAAACAGAATAATTTTAAGCGCCTGCACCAGCCCTTTAATCGGCACGCTGGGGTTCAAGCCGTACAACTTGCCCATGGTATTGAGGATAGAATTGCCCAGCCACGAAAAACTTAACACGACAAACAGCCCCGTCAGCTTGCCCATGGCCGTGGTCAGGATGGCCACTTTTTCGGTAATAAACACCGGATACAAATTGATGGCTACCAACGCGGCTACCACTACTCCCATGGCCGTAAAAAAGTGATGTTCCGCCAACGCTTTGAACCAGCGCCCGGAATTAAACCGATTAACCAGCCGGCCCAAATAGCGGTTGCAAAACCACGAAGCCGCACGCGCCGCCACATACAAAATGAATATAAATACAACGGCCGAAATCGCCTGGGCAATGATGGTGTTGTATTTGTCCGGGATGTAGGGCATTTTTTCCACATAGGGCAAAATAAAGTTCATAGGCACTCCCCTTTATCAAAAAAGTTATTATAATAAGTGTATGAAAAAAACCCTCTTTGGCGCAATTCTTACGCTGTTGCTGGGGGCCTGCTATACCCCGCTGAACAACTCGGGCGTGGCCACCACCAAGCCTTGGCTGGAAATTTCCGGCAAGAAAATGGATTTTGACGGCAAGCAATACGATTCCTGTTACCAATTTAATGTGCACTTTTGGCCGCAGGAAGCCGCCGAACAGCTGGATTTGAAGGACGCCTGCATTTCCGCCTGTTGCTGGCGCAGCGACAAAGAAGAAGTAACCCTGGACTTTAACAAAAATTTTGAAAAAGACTTGGCTTACTACGGACGCGCCCGCAAATACTCCCCCGGCAAAATTACCTTAAAAGTTTCCCACTCCAATTTGGTCAACACGACCAAGGTAACCGTTTCGCCCAAAGGGGCCGTGCGCAACAACGGGCTAGTAAAACTGTCCTACCAAGAACACGAAAACCCCGCCCGCCTGGCCCAGCTGCAGGCCGCCTCGCGCCGTTTGCAGGCGCGCCGCAACGCCTATTTGATTGAACAGGCCCAGCGCCAAAGCGAAGCCGACCAAGCCCAACAGCAAGCCCGCCAGCAAGCGGCGGAGCAAGCCCTGGCCAAAAACATTTTGCTGCGGCAGGCCGGCGCCAAGATAGACGCCTATTTCTACCAAATGAACAAAGCCTACAAAAAGCAGGGAGCCGTGTTTATGTTAAGCGAACGCATTTTAAGCGTTACCCCCCTCAATACGCAGGGCGAATACGCCGTTGCCTGCCATGCCAAAGCGCGCACGGGCGTAAACCTCAAGCAGTTAAAAGCGTCCTCTTTTTCCTGCGGGCGCTGGCGGGTGGATTTGCAAGACGCGTCCGTCCGTCCGGACGACCGAAAAGCCCGCCAAATTATGGACCGCTAAAATTCTCTTATAAAAAAACCCCGGCAGTCAGCCGGGGTTTTTCAAAGTTTGGGGCGGGCCCAACCGGGTGCCGCCTTTTAATAAATGGCGTTCCAGGTGCGGGTGGTAAACACAAACTGCACCCGGCGGTTGGTACGGCGGCCGTCGCTGGAATTATCCAGCGTAAGCGGGCGGTCTTTGCCGTAGGAGTGAATGCGGATTCTTTCGGCATTTACGCCGCGGCTGACCAAATACGCCTTCATGGCGGCCGCGCGCGAAGCGCCCAGCCAATAGTTGTATTCGGCATCGCCCAGCACGTCCGTATGTCCTTCCAAAATCAAATGCAGCGACGGGTGCGAATTCATCACATTGGCCACCTTGTCCATAAAGGGATAGGCGTAATCCGGCGGGCGGATAGAGTCAAACTCGTACGTAATGGCCGGCAATTGGAGCGTTTTGGCCATGCGGGCTTCGCTTTGGTTGTAAAGTTTTTGGTTTTTTTGGGCTTGTTCTTCAATCACAGGGTCCTGCTTGGGCGGGCGCGGAATTTCTTCGTCCTCTTTCTGGGCCGAAGAACACGCCGCCAAAGCCGCCAAACAAATAAACAGAAAAACGGTTCTCAATTTCATAGGGTTCCTCCTGTCCCAATTATAGCAAAAGCGCGCTCAAAAAGCGTAAATTTTTAGGGGAGAACAGTTATCCACATACTGTGGAAAACCTGTGGATAATTACGCTTATACTCTACAGTTGTCCACAAAAAAGCGTTTTTTGGGGTCCCATTTTTTCCAACGGTCCAAGCGGCTGTGGATAACCCCGTTTTTTTGTGGATAACTTGCCCCCTGTATAGGGGGATAATTTTGTTTTTCTTCTTTTTCCCGTCGGGAAATTTTCCAAACGGGGCAAAACGCTCTTAAAACGACTTTTTTCAAAAAACTGTTGACAAGTTTGATTTTTTTTGTATAAAAGGGCCTTTTTTGCGTATTTTTATTGTTTTTTAAGCTTTATTTTTACGGAAAAGGTCTTTTTATCCACATTTTCGGTAATTTTTACTTTTCCGGGCTCCGCTCCGGCCAGGGGGCGTAACTCCCCGCGGGCGGCGTTCCACTGCAAATAAGGCGGGCTCATGCGCAAAGAAACCGGCACATACGCATAGGTGCGTCCGTTAGCCAAACGGGCCTGCACTTCCAAGCGGGCGGTTTCGTCCGAGTCCAAGAGCAGCGCTTTTTTGTCGCTCACCGCTTTCAGGCGGCGCAGCGCCACCTCGGCCTTGGGCGCCGACAAATAGGCATAATCCACCCCGGCAAACAGGTCTTGCCCGTCGGGCGCGTACGCCAGCGCAAACCCTTCCCCATAAGCGGCCCCCAGCCATTGCAGCCGCTCTTGCGCCAGGGCCAGCTCTTGCTGCGTGCCGCTTACAAACACGCGAAACGGCGCCTGTGGCAACGCCAGCCGGGCCAGCGCGTCCCCGGCGGACGCTACGGCCAATCCGCCGAATAAGTGCGGTTTTGCAAACAGTTCCATCGCCGTCAAAGCGGCTTCGGTCCCTTGGGCCGCAATAAAACGCTGGGAAGGTTCGGCAAAAGTTAAATAGTTGGTGTCTATGTAAGGGATTAATTCGCGGGAAATAAACTCCACAATTTTAGCGCGGTTTTGGTAATCTTTTTCCGTAAAATTAATGCCCACGGCCAGCACGCCGTTGCCGCGTACAAAAGCTTGCGCCTGCTGAGCTTGCTGCGGGCCCGCCCCCAAGACGTACACCACGGGATAACGCTTGGAAAGAGGGACCTTCTCTTCCGGCAGGAAAACCGTTAACGTGTACTGGTTGCCCAATACAGAGGAAGGGAAATGCAGAAAAGTTTCCCGCCCGGGGTTAATAATCATCACGCCTTCTTCCTGGGCAAACCCCCAGCAAGCCAGACCCAAAAATGCCACCAGCAGATATAGTTTTTTCATATGTTGTTATTGTATCATATCGTCGTTTTTGACTGCCAGACAGGCCTATTTGCGTTCTGGGTCCAAAGGCCCTTGTTCCGCGCCTTATAAACCGCTAAAGTATGGTATAGAAATAAAACACCAGGAGAGTTTGTTTATGAGAACCCACACGAATTTGCGTTTTTTGCTGGCATTGGGAAACACCAAAATCGTCGTGCTGAAAGAATCCCAGGATATGCGCGTGTATTGCCGGCACGAGAATCCCCGCCGCAAAACCGTCGCTCCCGAACGCCTGACGGAAGCCCTTTCCCTGCAATAAAATTATTTTTTCCTTTTAGCTCCGCCGTTTTCCGACGGCGGAGTTTTTTGATGCCGGTTTTCCGCTGGGGGCCGGCTTTATTAATGGTATAATTAAAAAGAGGACAAAATATGAAAAAAACCGCTTTTTTATGTGCCGCTTTGTTGACGGCTTGGACCCTTTCGGCGCAGACCCAGCTACAAAATGCGCTGCCCCTTTTGCAAAAAAATAACCGCACCGCGGCCGAAAACCAGCAAGTGCTTACGCTTTTCCGCACCGCCAAAGACCCGGACACCGTCTTTGCCGCCGGCGCCAGCCTGGTAAAAACGCCCCCCTCCAAAGTGCAGGAACCGGCGCTTTTTAACCTGATTTTGAAAAGCGAGGACCCCCTCAAACAAACGTTTGCCGCCATTATCGTAACGGCCATGGGCTCGGCCCACGACGAACTTGCCCCCATCCTGCAAGGCGCGCTGGAAAGCCAAAATGCGCTGCTGCGCGCTTATGCCGCCGGCGCGTACGGCATTGTACAGCCGCAGGACAAATCGTACGTGCAAGATGTGGTGCTTTTGTATATTTTTGATCCGGACTTTGCCGTCCGCTCCATGAACCTGCTGGCCGAAGAGCCCAAGCATTTGTTCAAATACTTAAAACAAGCTTCCGCCAGCCCGGACGAGCAAACCCGCGCGGCGGCCGCTTCCTGGCTGGGGACCCTGCACTCCGAAGACGCCGCCAAACAGTTGCTGAAAATGGCCAAAACGGAAGCCAATTCCAGCGTGCAGGCGCAAATTGCCACCGGCCTGGCCCTGAACCGAACGTTCACGCAAGAAGCCGTAGCCAAAGGCCTTCGCCAAAATTATTCCTCTCCCGCCGCCGCCACCTACGCGCTGGCGCTGGGATTTATGACCGGCAACGCCGTGGACACCATCCGCCAAGGGTTAGCCTCGTCCAACCAAAACGAACGCATTAACGCGGCCCGCGCCGCCGCCTACATGGCGGGGGTGCTGTCCAACCCGGACGCATTTAACTACACGTCCGACCGCGCCTTTGACATCGGCCTGTTAAAAAGCCTGATTCCCCAATTAAAAACGTTGGAAAAGACGGACGGCGACTCCGTCAAAGTGTACGCCGGCAATGCGCTGCGCCAAATTGAAAAACTGATGATTTAACGGAGCCCTATGAAAGTAAAAAAATTGGATCCCCGCGCCAAACTGCCGCACCGGGCCCACCCGACCGATTCGGGCGCCGATTTGTTTGCCCTGGAGCAAACCGTTCTGCCGCCCCACAGCGTGGCCAAAGTGCGCACCGGAATTGCCGTGGAACTGCCGGAAAATACCTCCGGCATTATTTGGGGCAAAAGCTCGGTGGAAAGCCGGGGCGTAAAAGCCATGGCCGGGCTGGTGGACGCACCGTACCGCGGGGAATTGTTGGTATGCCTGTACAACCTAAACGATACGCCGTTTGTGTTTGAAGCCGGGCAAAAAATTGCCCAGCTGGTGGTATTGCCCACGCTTTATCCTGCTTTTGAAGAAGTGGCCGAATTGTCGGACACGGCCCGCGGCGCGGGCGGATTTGGCAGTACGGGGCAAAAATAAATTTCCCATAAAAAAACGGGCCGCGGCATAAAACGCGGCCCGTTTTTTTATCTTTTCAACCGTCAATTCGTTTTATAGCCGGAACCTTTGATGGAATCGCACAAGTCCTGCCCCAGGCTGCCGGAGCCGATGCACGTTTTGTCATCGGGGCGGGAGCTTAAATTGTTGTAATAAGTCAGTACGTATTTATCGTTTCCGCCCAAATCGCGCGTGGCTTCCACTCGGTCCCCTTTGGAAATATCATACGAAAACAAATCCGTCGTATAGACATTGGTGTTGGCGTTCCAGGAACCGCCCGACAAGCGGATGTCCAGCGCGGCCCGCGTGTTGGGGTATTCCCCGGGGCGTTCATTAATAGCGCGGTTCATGGCGTCCACAATGGCGCGTCCGTTGACAAACGCTTCCGAAAAGCGGCTCTTTTCCACCGCTTTTTCGTACTGCGGCAGAGCTACCGCCGACAATATACCGATAATTAACACCACCACCAACAGTTCAATCAACGTAAAACCTTTGTTCATTTTTTCCTCCCAAATTTTGGCAAACGCATGATTCGTTTGCAGCCGCCCGAAGCGGCGCTTTAGCCTTCCGAAGCAATCAGGGCGTATCCGTCCACCTTGCCGTCGGCGTCTTTACAAGCGAAAACGTCCCAGCCCGTATCCTCATACAGGCCGTTTTCGTGCAGCAGGTCCATGCGCACCTGGAACGCATTGCCCGCGGCGGAATTTTCGGCCGCTTTGAACATTTGTTTGGACAAATCTTCGTTGCGGATGACTTCGTTGAAAAAATCCCGTCCCAAAATGTTATTGGAGCGCAGCCCCGTTACCGCCAAAAAGGGCTTGTTGACAAACGTAACCTGGTAGTCCAAGTCCAGCATGACGGCGGGCATTTCCACGTATTCCAGCGTGCGGGCCAGCGAGCGGGACGCTTCGCTGAGCATTTTGCCCGTTTGGCGCAGCTCTATCCGCAGGCTTAACAAGCGCGACATAATGCCCATCAGCTCTTCCGCGCCCGCGCCGAAATCCTTTCGGGATTCGTGCGACGCAAAACACAGCGCTCCCTGCACTTTGCCCGCCACATACAGCGGCGCCGCAATCAGCGAGCCGAAGCCCTTTTCTTTATGCAGGCAGCGCACGCAGGCCGTATCGTCCAACAGGGGGAACATGACCACATTTCCGTCCGGCACGTCCACCAGGCACTCTTCTACCGGGAACGTCATATAACGCTCCAGGTTAAAGTCGTTGGGGGTGGTGTAAATCACGTTGCTTTCTAGGCCCAGCTTTCCTTGGTCAAACCGAATAACCAGGCCCACATCGGCCGGGAATGTTTTTAAGCCAAACGCCAGAATTTTGTCCACTTGTTCGGTAATGGAAAGCCCCGGTTCGCTGGCCAGGCGGTAAAGCTCGTGGATTTTTTCGTCATAGGCGTGCCGTTCCGACACGTCTTTAATCCACAGCACCGCTTCGTCGCGGCCCGTAATGGGCGTAACGGTCGCTTCAAAATAGTGTACGGCGTCGTCTTGCTTCCAGGAGAAATCAAACCGCGTGCTGACGTTAATGGACAGGGCTTCTTTAATGGCAAACAGCGCCCGCCCCGCCGCTTCTTCCGACCAATAGCTTTCCGGCGTTTTATTCAAGAACAGCGCCCCCGCGCGCGTATTGTCCAAATACGGCAAATTGGAATACACTTCCAATACGCGGCCGTCGCTGTCGGTCTTTAGGTACAGGCCGGGCAGCGCCTGACGCACGCTGTTAAGCTCCTGGGCTTCTTTGGAATCTTTGGACACTTCGTCCAATTCCTCGGACAAATCCCTCATCACCACCAGGGCCGCGTCTTTGCTGGGCAAATCCATGGCCGTCAGCACCACTTGCGCTTCAAAAGACGTTCCATCCTTTTTCCGTACCGACAGTCTAAAAGAGGCTTTCCCCTCCACCGCCAGTTCTTCCTGGGCGCGGTCCAGCACGTCTTTGCAATGTTTGTCGTCGTGGTTGCGGTCAAAGAACAAGTCTCTAAACGGCATATGCACCAGCTCGTCGTGCGAAAAGCCCAGCTTGCGCGCCAGGAATTTGTTGGATTGTTCAATATGCCCAAAGCGGCCGTTTTCAAACAAGATGGAGAACACCACCCCGTCGGTCGCTTCCAACAAGGCGTTCAGCTGGGCGGAACGTTCTTCCAAAATTTTCATAATCTGCCGGTGGAACGCCATATTGCGCAACACAAACAGATACCGTCCGTCCGCTTCTTTAATGGCGGTCAAACGCACGGCCGTATTTTCCAACCCGCTGGCCAGGTTAATGCGGTATTCGCGGTTGGCCAGCGAACCGTCCTGCTGCAAGGCCTTCAAGTCTTCTTCCAGCCGCGGCAGGGAATCGGCTTCAAACAGCAGCCGCAAATCCCGCCCGCGCAGTTCTTCCTCGCTCAGCTGGCAAAGCGAACAGAACAAATCATTAAACACTTCCATTTTCCAGTCTTTCCCGCACAGCACATACGGCTCGCTGTTGGGCAGGACCAGCATTTCTTCGGCCGATTTGCTAAGCACCATAGACGGCGGCGCCGGCGGCGTGGGCGTGCGCCGCACAAGCGGCTGCTTGGCAGGGGCCGGCGGCGTGGGCGGGCAGGGACCGTCTTTGCGTTCCAAGAACACGACGTAATCCGCCTCTACGCTGCCGTCTTTGGCATCGCGTTTGTTAATCGGCACAAAGCTCACGGAAAGCGGCATTTTGCCGCTGCCTTCTATGCGGCCGGGGAACAAGCGGGCGGCACGGTCAAAATCAAACACATACTCCATATGCGCCGGCTGTCCGGCCCGCAGCTGTTTGCGCGCCGCCAGCGAAACCGCCGGTTTGATGTACACGTTGCGGTAAAAATTCTTGTCCGCTTCGGTAAAGTGGAACAAGGTGCGGCAAGCTTCGTTCATCACGCTGATGTAACCCTTGTGCGTGAGGATAAACGCCGGCGTAACGCATTTTTCAAACGCGGCGCGGAAGCTTTCGCGCTCCATTTTTACGTCGCGCAGCATACGGTTGGCGCCGGTTACGTCGCGCACGAAGCACAGCACAATGCGCCGCCCCAAATACTTGGAAGCTACCGCCGCAAATTCCGTTTCCACTTCCGTTCCGTTTGCCTTCAGGAAATGCAGGTCAATGGCGGAGGAAGCATCGTCCGTTCCGGCCACCACCGCGTCGTATTTCTCTTTGAGGAACATACGGTGGTCTTCCGTTACCATATCCAAGATATTCTTTCCCGTTACTTCCGCCACGTCCTTGCAGCCCAAAATGCGGCACAGCGCGCGGTTGGCATAAATCACTTTGCTGTCTTCCAAAATTACAATGCCTTCGCGGGCATTTTCCACCAGCAGGGTGTTCTTGTCGCTCGCTTCGCGGATTTGGCGCTCCATCTTGGTTTTGGCGGTAATATCTTCCGACACTACCAGCATACAGTTGGGGGTTCCGTCTGCATTAAACACCGGGGTTTTGACCGTATGCATAATTTTTACGCCTTCGCTGGCGGTAGAAATCAATTCCTGCGGGATGTCCTGTTCCCGTTTGCTTTCAAACACGCGCAGGTCCGCCTCGCGCAAAAATTCGGCTTGGTCTTTATTGATGTCCGCCCGGTACGATGTGCGGCCGATGACTTCTTCCGCCTTGACGCCGAACAAATCCTCGCTTTTGCGGTTCCACAAGATGTATTTCCCGTCGTAATCCTTGACGGACAGCGAAACCGGCAGGTTGTTGATGACCGTCTGCAGGAAGTTTTTGGCGTCTATGATGGCTTTTTCCTGCGCTTTCTTTTGGGTAATGTCTTCGGCCACCGTCAGCACCATAAACGGCTTGCCTTCTTTATCAAACACGGGGGCCTTGATTAAATGCAGCAACATCCGGTCGCCCCGCAGCGTGGTGTACCACTCCTCCGGGAATTCCACCATTTTTCCATCGCGGAAGATGGCTTTTTCGCGCTGACCGTAAAAATCGTCATTGGATTGGTATTCCGTTTCGTCCGGGAACAATTCGTGCGCCCGGCGGTTGATGAACGAAAGCTTGTCGTCCTGTTTGCGGGCGTAAATGGCCACCGGCACCTGATCCAACAGCGTTTGCAGGAAATTTTTGGTTTCTATCAACGTGCGTTCCTGCTCTTTCTTTTCGGTAATGTCCTCCACCAGCGTTACGACAAACGGGGATTCCCCTTCCGTGCTGGGAACAGGCACTTTTACCATATGCAGCAGTTTCTTTTCGCCGGAGCCGGTAATGTATTCTTCTTCCGGGATGTCCAACGCTTTGCCGCTGGAAAGCACTTGCTGTTCCCGCGTCAGATAGCCTTGTACCTGTTCGGGCGTTTCATGCGGCAGGGAGCCGGTAGCGTCAAACGCTTCGCCGGAGATTTCGCCGAAAATCGTTTCACACCGTTTGTTACGCAGCAGCATGCGTCCGTCCGCCGCGCGCGCATACAAGCCAATGGGGGCGTTTTGCACAATGGCCGACAAGAAGTTGTTAGCCCGGGCAATTTCTTTTTCCTGGCGGTAGCGGTCCGTGATGTCCTCCACGATAGACAGCACCAACGGTTTCGGGCCGGCATCCATCAGCGGCACTTTAATCATATGGATAATTTTTTCATTACCTTCGTGGTCCACATACACTTCGTCGGGATAATCTTTGATTTTTCCTTCTTGCAGCACCTGCTGCTCGCGCGTGCGGTGAAATTTTACGTCTTCGGCATTTTGGTGCGGGTGCGGCTTGTTGACGCATTTCACGTCCGTTTCGCCCAGCACTTTCATACTTTGGCGGTTGAAAAAAGTCATCTGATTATCGCAATCGCGCGTGTAAAGGCCCAGCGGCACGTTGTCCAGCACGGCCCGCAGCAGCATACGGTTCTGCAGCAAATCCTGCTCGTAACGCTGGCGCATGGTTACGTCTTCATACACGGTTAAAATGGCCTGGTCTTTGCCGTTTTCCGCCGGGGAGAATACTTTGCTGACCGACAAAGTGCGGTCCTCCCCCTTGGCGTTTTTATACGACAACAGCACATTTTCCCGGGCGTGCTGTTTGGTGCGCACGTCCCCGTCCAGGCGCCGCACCGAGGCCACGATTTCCTTGGGCAAAAAATCATACACCGGCCGCCCCTGCACCTCCTGCGCCTTAAAGCCAAACATTTTTTCGGCCTGGGCGTTCCACAAAGTGCAGGCGCCGCCCAAATTTTGCACCGTTACCGGCACGGGATAGTGGTCTATCACCGAGCGGAGAAAATCTTTTTCGGCATTTAACTGCTTAAAATGCGGCACCGCTTCCAGCGTAAGCATAATAAAAGGCGTCTGCGCCAAGAACCGCGCCCCCGTACTGACGTACACCGCGTCGGCATCACGGTTGACCAGCTGGAGAATTACTTTATGGGCGTCTTTATCTTCGGCCATGGCACGCACCTGCGGCATGGTGAGCCCCAGCCGCTCCACCCCGGACCCGTTCAGGGCCGACAGCTCCATATGCAGCACCTGGGCCGAGGCTTCGTTGGCAAAAACGATTTTTCCCGTAGCGTTTAGCAAAAGCACCGCCGTAGGAAATTGCTGCAAAAAAGCCAACATCTGCGGAGAAAGCGCCTTAATAACAACGGCGGAAGGAGTATTTTTTTTGGAAAAAAACGAAAAAAAGTGATTGGTCATAAATCCCCTGTCGGACATAAAAAAATAACGACACGGATATATCTTAATAAATTCCGTCCGCCCTTGCAACATAACAGGGGAACGCGCACGTCCGCGTGCGTACGGGCGGACCGTCTAACCCTTTTTTAGTGCTAGCAAACGGAGAAAGTCCGCCCAAATTTGCTACGATAAAAAAAGAGGGTTTTATGATTCAAAAATACTTTTGTTCCTTGTTGCTGGTGTGCGCCACCGCGGGCGTCCTGTGCGCGGCGGCCAGCGATTACAAACCGCAAACCGTCCGTCAGGAGCCGCAATACCTCTCCACCGACCCGGCCCTGGTGGAGGACACCTGCCCCGGCAACAATATTTTACAGCGTTTTACCTGCACCAAAAATCAGCGGCCCGGGTTTTCCTGCTTTGACGTGTACATCGTGCAGGGCGACCCCATTGACGCCGAACGCTATACCCTGCTGGACCAAACCTTGACGGTGGAGCAATCTTCCGCCGAGCCGCGCTGCACGTTTGACGATGATATGACGTGCGAAAACTTTTTAAGCGCGCTGAATTTTAACCTAGATTTTTCGTGGTTTATTGCCAATTTTCCTTCTTCGTCTTTTCCGCAGTGCGGCAAAACCTATTCCTGCACCCGCATTGCCTGCCTTAGGCCGCTTCCGCCGGCGGAAGACGGATCCCCCCGCGCCCAAAAACTCTCCTGCGTGTTTAAGAAAAATCAAACTTTCTTTTTGGGTACCGAACTTTCCTGCCAAAACAAAAACGATCCCCGCCCGTAACTTCCGTTTTGAACGCCTCAAATTGGTATAATGAAAATATGCTTTGGGCACATTTCAAAACTATTTTTTCGTTTCGGGTTTATCACCGGCTGGCTTTTGCTTCGGGAAGGCAGATGGTGGGCTTTGGCATTTATTTGTTTTTTCTGTCCACCCTCGTGTTTTACTTCTTTTCCAATGCGTATATACAGGACAATCTGCCGGTACTGCTTAAAAACTTTCCGCAGGTTACGTTTGAAAAAGGCGTGCTGACCGCCCCGGCGCAGCCCGTGTCCGTCAGCGTGCCGCAAAGCGATTTTAAGCTGGTGTTTGACGCGTCCTGCCCCGTGCCGCCAAGCGGCGAAGAAATGCTGAAAACGAACACCCTCCTGCAAGTTTGCAAAGACACCGTCTATATGCCTTCTTCCGGCGGGGTACAGCAGCAAAAATTGCCGGAGTCGTTTTCGTTTGTGTCGTCGCAGGAAAATTTGGCCAAACAGCAAGATTCCTTGGCCGCCGCGCTGGGAGCGGTGGCGTTTTTGACCTCTCTTTTTGTAATTCCGATGATGATGCTGTTTGGGTTTTGCGTAGCCGGGGCCACGGGGCTGTTTTTCAAAATGCTTTATCGGTCGTCCGTGCCGCGCAAGCTGGTGCTCAAGTGGGCGTTCTTTATGCTGGGCCCGCTGAGCGCGCTGTGGTACGTGCGGCTGTGGTATCCGATTCCGCTGTTCACGTTTGCGCAAGTGATTTTATGCGTCATCTATATGCAGCAAATTTTTAACACCTTGCCCGAGGAGAGATAAATGCTTATCAAGTTAATCCGTTCCTTCAGTTCCGCACACCGCCTGCCGCATTATGACGGCCCCTGCCACCAGCTGCACGGGCATACCTGGAAAGCCGTTTTTGTGATAGAGGGCACCGTCCGCCCCGACGGTATGGTGTGCGATTTCAAAGTCATCAAAAAATTGCTGGACGAAAATTTGCCCGACCACCAATTCCTCAACGATTGGGTGGAAAACCCGACCGCCGAAAATTTGGCTCAGTTTCTGTTTCAAAAAATCGGTGCGCAGCTGGCCCAGAAAAATTTGAAACTGAAAACGCTGGAAATTTGGGAGAGCGACAATGCCGCAGCCATCGTGGAAGGTTAACGAAATTTTTTACTCCATCCAAGGCGAAGGCAAACATACGGGGATGCCTGCCATATTTGTGCGTTTGGCGGGGTGCTCCATGCATTGCCCGTTCTGCGACACCCAATACGCCGCACGCGACGGGAAAGAAACCGACGCTCCGGCCTTGCTGCAGGCCCTGGCCGCTTGGCCGGCCAAAACGGTAATTATTACCGGCGGCGAACCGACCGAACAAAACCTGCCCGCGCTGATTGCCGTATTGAAAGAGGCCGGATACCAAGTGCATTTGGAAACCAACGGCGCGCGGGATACCGACGTAAGCCGTGCAGATTTTGTATGCGTATCCCCCAAGCGCTACGTCAGCCCGGAAATGCTGAAAAAAGCCGACGTCATCAAAATCGTCGTCGGGCAAGAGACGGACTTGGACGACTTGCAAAAATATTATGCGTACGAAAACGCCAAAACTCAAATTTATTTGCAGCCCGAAAGCAACAAACAGGAGAACATTGACCTATGCGTAAAACTGTTAAAAAATCATCCCTCCGCCCGGCTAAGCCTGCAAACGCACAAGCTGGCAAACATACGGTAAGCGAAGAAAAAATTTTAAGCAACCTGCGCGAAATCTTGGCCTATATCGGCGATGATCCCTCCCGCGAAGGGCTGCTGGAAACGCCGGCCCGCATTGTGCGCAGCTGGAAAAAACTTTTTGGCGGCTACCAAATGAAACCGCAGGACGTATTAAAAACCTTTACCGAAGGTTCCTGCGAAGAAATGGTGGTGCTGAAAGACATTGAATTTTACTCCACCTGCGAACATCACCTGCAGCCGTTTTTCGGCACGATCAGCATCGGCTATCTGCCCAAGGGGCGTGTGTTGGGCATTTCCAAACTGGCGCGGCTGGTGGAAGTGTTTGCGCGCCGGCTGCAAATCCAGGAAAAACTGGTGGCGCAAATTGCCGACAGCCTGATGGACACCCTGCAACCGCACGGCGTGATGGTGGTGTGCAAAGCCAAACACATGTGCATCAGTTCGCGCGGCATTGAAAAACACAACGCCGTTATGGTAACGAGCGCCATCCGCGGCGCCTTCAAAAAAATGGAAGTGCGCAGCGAATTTTTGGAAATGATTAAATAAACCTTATGGCAAAACCGCTTTTAATGGGCATCGTCAACGCGACGCCCGATTCGTTTTACGACGGGAACCCGCAAAATAATCTCCCCACCTTGCTGGCCAAATGCCAAGATTATTTGGCGTCCGGTGCCGACTGGTTGGACATTGGCGGAGAATCCACCCGTCCCCAGGCAACCCCCGTTTCGGCCGACGAGGAAATGGCCCGCGTACTGCCCTTAATCCGGGCGGCACGGCAAAAATGGCCGCAGGTGCCCCTGTCGCTGGATACGGTCAAAATTTCGGTGGCGCGGGAAGGGTTAAAAGCGGGCGTCCAGCTGATTAACGACGTGAGCGGTACGCCGGACCCCGAAATGTTCCGCCTGGTGCGGGATTTTAAGGCGCAGCTTGTGATTATGCACACCCGCGGCACGCCGCAAACCATGCAAACGATGACCGAATATTCCGACTTGCTGGAGAACATAAAATCGTTTTTGGCCGGCAAAATACAGCAGGCCGTCTCCTGCGGGCTGACCAAGGAAAACCTCCTGATAGACGTGGGCTTTGGCTTTGCCAAAACCCGCGAGCAAAATTACGAGCTGTTGAAACATCTGTCGTTTTTTAAGGATCT
Organism: uncultured bacterium; assembly: GCA_949294085.1. Classification (GTDB taxonomy): domain Bacteria; phylum Elusimicrobiota; class Elusimicrobia; order Elusimicrobiales; family Elusimicrobiaceae; genus Avelusimicrobium. Next base: position 41,977 of record CASFFX010000001.1, read on the forward strand.
GGGCGTGCGGCTGTTGGTCGGGCTGTCGCGCAAAACTTTTTTGGCCCAAAAGCGGGAGCTGCCCCCCAAACGCAAAGCCCAAACGCTGGCCGCCAATTTGGTGGCCTTGCAGGGCGGGGCCGACATCCTGCGTGTGCACGACGTAAAAGAAACGCGCAAAATAATGGATTTTTATCAAGAATTGGAGGCTGCCAAATGACGCAAATTTACCTCACGCAATGCGGCCGTTTTACCGCCCGGCACGGGCACGACGGTACGCTCAACGAAGTCATACATCAGCACACATTTCATTATGAAGTTACGTTTTACGGGCCCATTAACGGCGAAGGGTACTTGCTGGATTTCCGCCAATTGGCCGACACGTTCAAAAAAGAGCTGGAATCCCATTTGGACGGAAGCGATTTGGGCACTTTTTTGCCGCGCCCCACGACTGAAGCGCTGTGCGTGTGGATCTACAACCGCTTGAAAGAACGCCTGCCGCACCTTTACTCCGTCAAAGTAGCCGAAGAGCCGGACCGCTGGGTGGAATACCGAGGCGACAAATAATGCCCCGCGCCGTGCTTGCCCTGGGCAGCAACATTGCCCCCGCCAAAGAAAATATAGACCGCGCCGTAGAGGCGCTGGCCGAATTGGGCACCGTCAAAGAAGTAGCGCCATATATCGTATCCAAGCCGGAAGGTTTTGCCGAGCAGCCGGATTTTATCAACACCGTCTTGATTTTAAGCACGCCTTACGAACCGATGCCGCTTTTAAAAAAACTCAAAGCACTGGAAATCAAACTGGGCCGCACGCCCACGTTTCGCAACGGGCCGCGCGTGATTGACTTGGACATTTTGTTCTACGACGACTTGGTGCTTTTTCAAGACGACGACCAATACCCCCTTTTTATTCCGCACCCGCGCCTGCAGGAACGGGAATTTGTATTAAAACCGCTCTCCTACCTGCTGGCGGACTACGTACACCCCAAGCTGGGCAAGCCGGTGTACCGCCTGTATCGGGAGCTGATGAAAAAGAAAGGCAAGCCCGAGTGTTTCATTTTGTAGGAAACGGCATAAATTCGTTTGTCGTTCCGCGAAAAAAAAGTAAAATGTAGGTAGCTATCTTTTCAAAAGGAGAATATGCACGCATGAAAAAAGTAATTCTGCTTTGTATGGCTGTATCGTTGTTGGGTACCGCCTGCACCACCCCCGGTAAAAGAACGGCTTGGGGTGCCGCCGGAGGCGCAGCCGTAGGCGCGGCCGCCGGGGCTATCATCGCCAACAACACGGGCGGCAAAAGCGAAACCGGCGCCATTTACGGTGCCTTGGCCGGTTTAACCGCCGGCGGTCTGTTGGGCAACTACTACGACAAGCAAGCCAAAGAATTGGCGGCAATCGCCGAAGTGGTCAAATCCGACAGCGGGATCCAAGTGTTCCTGAAAAACGACATTTTGTTTGCCACCGGCAGCTCCGAATTGACGGCGGCTTCCATGCAGACATTGTCCGACCTGAACAAAGTGCTCAAAAAATATCCCAAAAACCGCATTGTGGTACAGGGATATACCGATTCTACCGGTTCCGACGCCATCAACAACAAGCTCTCTACGCAGCGCGCCAAAGCGGTGTATGACTTCTTGTTGGGCAGTGGCCTCAAAACGATGAGCATTACCTACATCGGTTACGGTTCTTCCAACCCCATCGCCAGCAACGCTACCGCGGCCGGCCGGGCGCAGAACCGCCGCGTCGTACTGCAAATTACCGCCAACGAAAAAGATTTGAAATAAACCTTTTTCCCAATGCGTAAACGGGGCCCGAAAGGCCCCGTTTTTTTATCCTTTCAAACCGGCAAACGGCCGGTTTTTCTGCGCCGTCTAAAAAAGCAGTAGAAAAAACGGCGTCAATTTGCTATCTTTAATATATGCAAACTCTCGGCAACGACGGCATTAAAGCGCTGATTAAACTGTTGGAAACCGAATCGGAAGCTTACGGTCCGGTACTCAAGCAGGCGCTGGCCGACGCCATCAAACAAAATCCCGCCCAAGTGCAGCACGTCATGGAAGAAGAATACCAAACTTCTGCCCCGCGGGCCGTGCTCAATACGCTGGAAGAAATTTGTTGGGAAGATTTAGCCACCGCATTGGCCCGGTTTGCGGCCAAAATTAACCCGGACTTGGAAGAGGGACTGGCCTTGCTTTCCAAATTTACCAGCCCCACCACCGCCCGAGGCGATATTTCCGCCCCGTTGGACCAAATGGCCGCCCACTTGCGCCCCGCGTTGCTAAATGCCAATACCTATGCCGAAATTGCCGCCGTGTTGGGGCATTATTTCTTCCACGTGCAAGGCTTTACCGCTTTGCCGGCCAACACGGACGTAAAAGATCTTTCTTTTTCCCGCTTCCTGCGCAAGAAACGCGGCTCCAGCCTGTGCGTGGCGTGTTTGTATGTGTGCATCGGCCAACGCTATGGGATGGACATTTCCCCGGTGGACGTGGCCGGCCGCGTGCTGGTGCACATGTATTCGCAGGCGCGGGGCGAATCCCTGCTGATTGACCCGCTGGACAACGGGAAAATCCTTACCGAAGAAGAGTGTCTGCGCTATATTCGCAGCCGCCAGATAGAGTGGAATAACGACTTTTTGGCGCCCTTATCTTCCCGCATGCTGGTGCGCCGGTTTATTGCCAATATGATTTACGTGTTAAATAAATTGCGCGACGAAAGACGCTTAAAATATTTGCGGAATTATCTGGAAATTATTCAAGGATAACGTTTCCCGGGAGGGAATATGAACTATTATGTATGGCTGATTATAGCCGTAGGGTGTTTTGTGGGCGAATTGTTTACGATGGAATTTTCGCTCACGTGCCTGGGGGTGGGGCTGTTGGGTGCGGCGCTGACCTCCTGGCTGGGAGTTGGACTGTGGGGGCAGGTGATTGTGTTTGCCGTCATAGCGGCGGCGGCCTGGCTGGGCATACGCCCTGTGGCGCTGCGCCACCTATACCACCGCGCGGTACACGTAAAAACACCCGCCGAAGACGTGCTGGGCAAAACCGCCGTAGTGGAAACGCCCATTGACCCCGTGGCCGATACAGGCCGCGTAAAAGTGGACGGCGAAAGCTGGAAAGCGACCGCCCGCCAGCCGCTGCCCGCCGGCACGCAATGCGTGGTGGAGCAGCTAAACGGCGTTACGCTCACCGTACGCCCCAAATAACCCGCCGCTGCGGGACAAGGAGAAACTAAAATGAACGACTTAGGGCTTTTCTTTCTGCTGGCCTGTATGGTGTTTGTGGTAGTCATCATTGCCAAAGGGATTATCATCGTGCGCCAAGCGCAGGTGGTAATTATAGAACGCTTCGGCAAATACCTGCAAACCCTTACGCCGGGCATTAACTGGATTATCCCCATTATGGATAAACCCCACCAAATGGAGTGGCGCGACAACCGCGAATACGTGGACGGAAACGGCCGCGTGCGCTCTATCCCGATTACGCAAATGCGCAGCGTGATTGACATGCGCGAAACCGTGTACGACCTGCCCCGCCAAAGCGTCATTACCAAAGACAACGTAGGCATTGAAATCAATGCGTTGCTTTATTTCCAGATTACCGACCCTATCAATGCGGCCTATAAAGTGGAATCGCTCCCGACCGCCATTGAAAAACTGACCCAAACCACGCTCAGAAACATTATCGGCGAAATGGACCTGGACCAAACGCTCACGTCGCGCGAAATCATCAAGAGCAAATTGCAGGTGATTTTGGACGAAGCCACCAACAAATGGGGCGTAAAAGTCAACCGGGTGGAACTGCAGGACATTATTCCCCCCGCCGCCATCCGCGAAGCGATGGAAAAACAGATGAAGGCCGAACGCGACCGCCGCGCCATGGTAACGGAAGCGGAAGGGACCAAAACGGCCCAAATTTTGAAAGCGGAAGCGGTGCGCGAATCGGAAATCAAAAAGGCGGAAGGGATGAAGCAGGCGGCCATTTTGGAAGCGGAAGGGACGTCGGAAGCGAAAATCAAAGTAGCCCAAGCCGAGGCGGAAGCGGTAAAAATTGTGGCCTCCACGGTGGCGCAGTCGTCCAATCCGGCCAGCTATATGATTTCGCTGAAATACATTGAAGCGCTGACCAAAATGACGGAAGGAAAAGACAATAAAATTGTCTATATGCCTTACGAAGCGTCCAACGTGCTGGGCGCGGTGGCCGCCATTAAGGACCTGACCGGCGGCACGCCTGCGGCCAAGTAACGCGGCGAAAAATAACTACGCTATAGTTTCCCCGGCAGCCAATGCCGGGGATTTTTATTATCAACTTATTTAACTTAAAAGCAAAGATATGCTTCCACCTCTTATTTCAAATTTTTGCGTTTTCTTGGACATATATAGATTCTCTATCTAAACCTTTCACAAATTCATTAATTGCAAACGAAAACGATTTATAACGTGCTTTGCAATTTCTTTTGCACATAAAAACCCCGGGGTATCATCCCCGGGGCTTCTTCCTTAACCTGTTTTGGAAAGACAAATCTTAGGTTCAAAGTTAATTTGCAGCAACACACCGCAATATTTTACCACTGCCTCCTATTTTAGGTTCAAATGATGTTATCTGGACAGAACATTCAATGCCCCCTGAACCTATCACTCCGGTATGACATCGTGGATTTTCAGTTGTACCTGAGCCTGTATAACCCATTTCACAATAACACCGAACTTTCTTTAATTCCTCGCCGCAACCTGCTATATTAGCAGCTTCTTTTAAGCAAGAATAGGAACATACACTTGAATTGGAATTGCAGTTTTGGTTACATAAATCTTGGTCAGAATATCCAGAGGGACAATTTTGTATTCCTGTATACTCATTGGTAAAAACAGTGTTATATTTCTTCAAATCCCCAGAATAAGCATATGCAGGCAATCCATTTTTACACATACAAGAACCAGTGGTTTCTAAATCTGCTTCCTGCGTAATAGAATCAGCATAAACATAGGTTACTTGATCACTGTTATCTATTACTGTAAAAGTACCCTTTCCGCTGATGGTAGATTTCGTAATATCCCCACAATACTTTGCAGCCTGTACCGTCTTAATTTCCGGCACAAAAGCATATTTGGATTCAACTATCGTTCCGTTAATACTTTTTAATAAATAAGAAGAATAGGTTTTATCTCCGGTTGGCATCCCGTTGGGGGCATAATCTTTGGAATAGACATTGCTCCATTCCAACGCATCCCCGTTGCCGGTACCGACAGACTTGACATCCGACTGTATAACTAAAGAATCGGCCTTGGCCCCTTTCACGCTGGCCGCATTATTCAAATAGAGGGTTCCCCCCACCTGGCTTTTGGCTTCTTCAAGCGTAGTGGAGAAAGACAGGCTGATCGTATATAACCGGGCAGCTTGGAGACTAAAATCTTTATTTACATACATCAACCCACTTACCTGGTATTCCTGTGTATTGCCCCCTAACGTCGTACCGTTTTGCAAATACAGCTGCTTCAAATAAGCATCGGCCCCGCGTAAATTGATTACCCCGGAATAGGTGCGGGTATTGCAAAAATTAACTAATGGCGCTTCGGTTACCAGCGACGGGTCCGCCGCGTCCACTTGTCCAAACGTTCCCACCGGCGACGATAACGTCGTTACAAATTGCATTTGCTCGGCACACACCGGCAGGGCCAAAGCCAATAACAAGGTAAAAAATAAAAATTTCCGCATACGTTCCCCTTTATGTAGGACTGGCTGGCTTCCTACGCCAGCCTATTTTTATTATATAACAAAATGGGCCAAAATCAACCGTAAAAATTCCCGTAAAAAGCCGGGAAAGGGCTCTTCCCCGGCTTTATTACCAAAATACCCACATCAATACGGGGTTTGCCCCTCTTTATACAAATCCAGCGATTGGCAAATGGCAATGCTGGTTTCCACCTGGCTAGTGCACGCCAGCGAGGTTCCCTTTCCGCCCGTTCCGCGGATATACGGGTTCCACAGCACATAGTCATACTTGGCGCCGCCTTGGCGCTTGGCCGTTACGCCGGGGCAGTCCGTCCCCGGGATGGTCGCGTTGACGGCGGAATTAATGGTATAGACGAAATCCTTCGTGGTAATCGTGGATTTATCCGCGCTTAACGTACCCGGGAACGAAATGGACAGCTTGCTAAACGACGTGGGGCAGGCATTGCCCCCCGTCCGTCCCGCCGCATAGGCATAGACCGAATCGTTCAGCGCTTTCAAAGCCGCCATCGCTTCCACCGCGCGGGAACGCTCAATAGAGCGGGTATAATTAGGCAGCGCCACCGCCGTCAGCACGGCAATAATCAGCACGACTGTTAAAAGTTCAATTAACGTAAACCCTTTGCGGGAACGCAAACAACCGTTGTTTTGCATATTTCCTCCGTTCACAGTATTGTAGCAAAATCCGCTTAGAACTGCAGTTGGGCAATGCGTTGGGCGGCTTCCTGCGTCAGCTGCGGCGTATTGAAAGCCGTCAGGCGGAAGAACCCTTCCCCACACGCGCCAAACCCTACGCCCGGCGTGCCCACCACCTGGGCGTGCGTGAGCAATTTGTCAAAGAAGGTCCACGAGTCTATGCCCTGGGGCGTTTTGAGCCAAATATACGGGGCGTTCACACCGCCAAAAGCGGTTAACCCGGCCCGCTGCAACGCCTGCAAAATCACGCGGGCATTTTGCTGGTATCCGGCAATTACTTCCCGAATTTGTTTTTGCCCCTGCGGCGAAAACACGGCTTCGGCCGCACGTTGCACGATATAGGGCACCCCGTTAAATTTGGTCGTTTGGCGGCGCAGCCACAGCGCGTTTAAGGAGTGGGCCACCCCGTCCCGACCATATACTTGCAGTGCTTTTGGCACTACGGTATAGGCACAGCGCGTCCCGGTAAAGCCGGCCGTTTTGGAAAACGACCGAAATTCTACCGCCACTTGTTGTGCACCCGGAATTTCGTAAATGGAGTGCGGCACGTCCGGCTGGGTGATAAAAGCCTCGTAGGCCGAATCATACAAAATCACGCTGTTGTTTTCGGCCGCCCAATCCACCCATTTTTTGAGTTCCGCGCGCGTCATCGCCGCGCCGGTCGGATTGTTGGGAGAACACAAATACACCACGTCGGCATGGCAGGCGGGCAGCTGCGGCACAAAGCCGTTTTGCTCGGTGCACGGCAAATATACAATGCCCCCAAAGCGGCCGTTTTCAAAAGCGCCGGTCCGCCCGGCCATTACATTGGTATCTAGATAGACGGGGTAAACCGGGTCCTGCAGGGCCACCGTGCAGGCCTGCGAAAACAATTCCTGAAAATTGGCCACGTCGCTCTTGGCGCCGTCGCTTACGAAAATTTCGTCCGCCGTCAGCGCGATACCGCGCTGTACATAGTCGTGCTGCAAAATGGCTTCCCGCAAAAAAGCATACCCTTGTTCGGGCCCGTATCCGCGGAAGGTTTCCGACCGGCCCATTTCGTCCGAGGCTTTATGCAGGGCCTCCACCACCGCCGGCACCAGCGGGCGGGAAACGTCCCCAATCCCCAGACTGATGACCTGTTGACCGGGGTGGGCTTCCTTGTAAGCGGCCACCCGTTTGGCAATGGTGGAAAACAAATAACTGCCCGGCAATTTGGCGTAATTTTCGTTAAACAGCGTCATGCTTCGTCCCCTTTATAATCGCCGGTAAACACTTCGGCCGCGGGGCCAGTCATAAAAATATTTTTGGCAATCGGCCACTCAATCAGCAGGTCGCCGCCGTCCAACTTGACGGTAATGTAATCGCCGGTTTTATGGTTCAGCACACACGCCACCGCCGCCGCACAGGCGCCCGTGCCGCACGCCTGGGTTACGCCGGCCCCGCGCTCCCACACGCGCATACGCACGGTGCGGTCGTTAATAACGTGCACAAATTCCACATTGGTTTTATTCGGGAACGCTTCGTGATTTTCCAACGCGGGCCCCCAGGTTTCTATCGGCACTTTTTCGGCATTTTCCACAAATACGACAAAATGCGGATTGCCCATGGAAACCGCCGTCCCGCAAAATTCCGTTCCGCAGGCGCGCAGCGGGACGTTGATGGCTTTCTCGCCGCTGAGGCCCGTCATCGGGATTTCCCCCCGCGTCAGCCGCGGCAGGCCCATATCCACCCGCACGGTGCCGGCGGCTTCGTCTATAATATCGGTGTGAATCAACCCGGCCAGCGTTTCCAGCGTGATTTGTTTTTTGCGCACGATGCCGTGGCTGTACAAATGAAGCGCCACACAGCGGGAGGCATTGCCGCACATTTCGGCTTCGCTGCCGTCGGGGTTGATGATTTGCATACGCATATCGGCTTTTTCCGACGGAAGCAGCAGCACCAGTCCGTCCGCACCCACGCCAAAATGGCGGTTGCAGATTTTCTGCGCCAACGCACGGGGATTTTCTACCCGGCGCGCGGTTTTCCCGTCCAGCAGGACGAAATCATTTCCAATTCCGGTATATTTTGTAAATTGCATAATAAGTTATTTTATAAAAACAGGCAGGCAATTTGGTAATATATTTTTATCTTCACACCGCAGGGGGCCGTAATATGGAACTGATGGACGTAATCAAAGCGCGCCGCAGCGTGCGCAAATACCAGGATAAACCCGTGGAACGGGAAAAAATAAACGCTTGTTTGGAAGCGGCACGCCTGGCGCCTTCCGCCTGCAATTCGCAGCCGTGGCACTATATCGTGATAGATGACCCGCAGGTCAAATCCGCTTTTTGCAAAGAAGCTTTTCCCGGCATTTATGCCATGACGAAATTTGCCGAAAAAGCGCCCGTGCTCATTGCCGCCGTATCGGACCGGGGCTCCTTCACCAGCCGCATGGGCAACTTCTTCCGCCGGACGGAATTTTATTTGGTGGACCAGGGCATTTCCGGCGAACACCTGGTGCTGCGCGCGCAGGACCTGGGTTTGGGAACGTGCTGGATTGGCTGGCTCAATTCCGATAAAGCCGAAAAATTTTTCCACTTGCCCAAAGGCAAAAAGATTGAACACCTAATTGCGCTGGGCTACCCGGCGGAAACACCCTCCCCCCGGCCGCGCGAAACGCTGGAACACATCGTCAGCTATAACGAATACAAATAACAAAAAGGCTCCGTGAATCGGAGCCTTTTTTTATTTTTCAAACTTCTCTTTGAACCACCGGATGACCCAGTCGGGTTTATAGTCTATAATTTTCTTGTTGTGGCGGGTATAGCTTTGCGGCGGGGCAAAAATTTGTTTTTCGCGCGGCAGCCGCGGATAAATATAATCCGTTACCACCTCTATATTGGGGTACCACAGGTTGTGCACTTTTTTGTCTATCCAATGCTGCAGCCCCAAGTTGGGCAAGTGCAGCCCGGCCGACGCCGCCCAAAATACGGAATTGACCGCAATCACATACAAAGGAAATTCACTCTTTAGAATAGACAAGAATTGCCACGTCTGATTAATGGCCAATTTTTTGATGTCAATTTCCAAATAATTCGGGTTTTCCACGGGACCGCCCTTCGTAACGCTCATCACAAAATATCCGGCTTGAATCAATCCCTCTCCCAAGGCTTTCATATGCGGATACACATAGTTGGAACCGCGCGAATCCAGCTGCAAAAACACAATGCCTTTCTTGCCCTGGGCGCCGCGGCGCGCCCGCGCCAAATATTCCTGCACGGCCGGCGCCTGCGCTTGCGGGAAATACATAACCGGCGCGGGAATTTCCGAAGGGACCGGCAGCGAAAACGTTTCAAACAAACTGCTGACCCGGTGCCGAATTTGCACCCCATAGTCGTAATACACGGGCACCGCCAAAAAACCGTCCGGAATTTGTTTCAAGGCGTCTTGATAATCGTAATTCTTCCAAATCAGCGGGTGGCGGGTGCCGTGGAAGTAAAACACTTTTTCAAAATGGGGGTTTTCCTCCAGCAATTTGCCCACCAAAGGGGAATTGTTCCGATCAAACTGAGCGCCCACATAGGCGTAAAACGGAAGCTGGGGAAATTGGCGCTTCAGCGCGGCCAGCATGGGGGTAGTGTAGAGGTAGTCGCCAATCCCCATAAAAAAAATCAGCGCCACGCCTTTTACCTGCGGATTGACCTGTAGGGCCTTGCCCAAATCGTAATACACGTGTTCATGCCGATACAGCGGGCGGCAAATGCGATACCAGTTTTTGTCCAGCGGCAAGGTTTCGTGCACGGGTTCGCCCGGCTGATGCTTTTTATCAAAGCGGTACCAAACGGGGGTTGGCGTATGAACAAAAAAGAAAATCTTATGCCACAGCCAGCGCAGCGTTTCGTACGCTACGCAAAGGGGACGATAAGAGCAAAGCCATTGGTTAAGGGACATAGTTTAATTATATAAATTAGTGCAAAGCAAAATCTGCTCCGCCTGCTTGGAGGCACAAAAAACCCCGTTTGCTTGGCAAACGGGGCAATTCAAAAAGCGTTTCCCGCTTATTTGTAATAAGTGGAAGAAGCGGAAACGGGAGTTACGCGAATCATATCAAAAAAATCCGTGCACGTTCCGCTGACGCAATGCCAATACATGTCGCCGGTGCTCATATTGGCCGGAGCGGTAGCCGCATTTTTGACCAAAATGCGCGACGCCGTAAAAGCCGTACCGGCCGTGGGCGACACCGTGGCCCCGCAGTTGCGGGCCCCTTCCGACGTAACGCCAAAACTCCAATCTTTAGAAGAACCGTCCACCTTCACGTCCAGGTCCGAAAGGGTGTTCGGGCACGTGCGGTACGTGGTGGAATAAATGGAAGCCGCATCCACAATGCTTTTGGTGGTCAGCAGCGCTTCGGCGGTGCGGGCTCTCTCCACCGATTTTTCATACTGCGGCAAGGCAATGGCCGACAAAATGCCAATAATCAGTACCACCACCAATAACTCAATTAACGTAAAACCCTGTTTCATGGGAGTCTCCTTTTCATCAAACTATTAATAGTATAGTAAATTTTCCCCCAAAAGCAATCGCCCGCCCGGGCTGCGGGCGGGCGAAATGGTCTGTGGGGGCGTTAATCCAGCTTCACCAGTTCGTACTGGTCGTTTCCCATCCCCATTTCCTTCATATACGAAAGCTGCCGCAGCCCCTTGCGCGATTCAATGCGTTCCTTCAAATCGTGTGATTCTTCATCCGGCAGGGCATACACCATGTCCACCGACGCTTGGTCCACCGCCAAAATATCGGTGGAAGCCAAAATGCCCACATTGCGCGTTTTGGGTTCCGCGGCGGACGTGCCCGCACAATCGCAATCCACCGACATATTGCGCAGTACATTAATGTACACAATGTGCTTGCCAAAATGGTCGGTTACGGCTTTGCCGCCTTCCACCATGTGTTCCATAAACAGCTCTTTATTGGCGCGCCACAAATCGGCGCCGTTGCTGCCATGCTGCATGGCTTTGCCCACCTTGGCATCGGCACAGCCGATGGCAATGTTCTTAAGCGAACCGCCAAAACCGCCCATGGTGTGCCCCTTAAAATGGGTCAGCACGACCATCGAGTCGTAATTCAGCAAGTTCTTTCCCACGGACATTTCCTTAAAATGCTTGCCGCCTTTAATCGGCAGCATGACCGCGCCGTCCTCGTCCATAATGTCCACTTTGCAAAAATCCCACCCGTTGGTTTTAAGGGTTTGGCGGTGCAGTTCGGTGGTGTGGCGGCCCCCTTCGTAGAGCGTGTTGGTTTCCACAATGTTGCTGTTGGGGATGTGCTGCTGAAGCGCTTTGACCATATCGCGCGGGATGATATTGGGCCCGTGCGGCTCGCCGGTGTGTACTTTGATGGCTACTTTGCCGGTAATATCCTGCGAAATTTTATCGTAAATTTTTACCAGTCCTTTCGGGCTGATGTCCGTCGTAAAATAGACCACGGCTTTTTCCGGCGTCGGGGCCGGCTGTTTTTCAGCGGGTCTGTCGGTTCCGCAAGCGGCCAGGCATACACTGGCCAACAGGCAAAACCCCCATTTCCAATTTTTCATACTCCCTCCTTACAAGTGCTGGGTCAAAAAGACCTTTTTTTATTGTACCAGTTAAAGCGAACTCCAGGTCAAGCTTTTTGCCGTTTCCCGTCTATACAAGGCGCCTGGTTTTCCCCCTGCCAAATCCGGACGTCCGTTTATTTACCGAGCGGTAAATAAACGTTTGCCAAATACAGGCCAAAGTTATACAATATATACAAGCCGGAGTATCCCTCTGGGCTGGCGTGTTTGTCATACACGCAAACAGACCGTTTTAATTTACGCAAAAGGAGACTTCTCTATTATGGCTAAACTAGTTGCTATGGACGGCAACGGCGCAGTATCCCACGTCGCCCATGCTACCAACGAAGTAATCGCTATTTACCCGATTACCCCGTCTTCCACGATGGGCGAAATCTGTGACGCCAAAAGCGCCAAAGGCGAAACCAACATTTGGGGCAACGTCCCGTCCGTAAGCGAGCTGCAGTCCGAAGGCGGCGCTTCCGGTGCGGTACACGGTTCGCTGACCGCCGGCGCGCTGACCACTACCTTTACTGCTTCTCAGGGTTTGCTGCTGATGATCCCGAATATGTACAAAATCGCCGGTGAACTGACGCCGACCGTGTTCCACGTGTCCGCGCGTGCGGTTGCCACGACGGCGTTGTCCATTTTCGGCGACCACTCCGACGTCATGGCCGTCCGCCAGACCGGCTGGGCCATGCTCTGCTCCGACAACCCGCAGGAAGCCATGGACATGGCGCTTATCGCCCAAGCCTCTACCTTGCGCGCCCGCGTGCCGTTTGTGCACTTCTTTGACGGTTTCCGCACCAGCCACGAACTGAATATGGTGGAACCCTTGACCAAAGACCAAATGCACGAAATGATTGACGACAAACTCGTCGCCGAACACAAATCCCGCGGTTTAAACCCGGAACACCCCACCGTGCGCGGCACCGCCGCCAACCCGGATGTGTACTTCCAGGAACGCGAAGCCGTCAACAAATTCTACAACGCCGTCCCCGGCATTGTGAAGGAAGAAATGGCCAAATTTGAAAAAATCGCCGGCCGCCACTACGAACTGTTCCAATATGTAGGCGACGCCGATGCCGAACGCATGATTGTCATTATGGGTTCCGGCGCGGACGTAGCGCAAAACGCGGTGGAAGCGATGCAGGGCCAAAAAGTGGGCGTATTGAAAGTAAAATTGTTCCGCCCCTTCTCCATTGCGGATTTTGTAAAAGCGATCCCGGCCACCGTCAAGAAAATTGCGGTGATGGACCGCACCAAAGAACCCGGCGCCTTGGGCGAACCTTTGTTCCAAGACGTCTGCGCCGCGTTCTTGACCGACGAAGCCAAAGCCAAATTCCCGGCCACTCCGCTCATCATCGGCGGCCGCTACGGGATCGGCTCCAAAGACTTTACGCCTTCCCACGTCAAAGCCGTGTTTGACAATTTGGCCTCCAACGAGCCCAAAAAACACTTTACGGTGGGCATCAAAGACGATTTGACGAACCTCTCTCTGCCCGAAACCAAACTGGAAAACAAAGCCGCCAACGACATTTTCGCCGCTTTGTTCTACGGCCTGGGTTCCGACGGCACCGTGGGCGCCAACAAGAACACGATGAAAATCATTAGCGCCAACGGATTCTTTGCGCAAGGGTACTTTGTGTACGACTCCAAAAAATCCGGCTCTATGACGACGTCCCACATCCGCTTCGGCAAAAAATACATCCGCGCGCCGTACCTGATTCAATCGGCGGACTTTATCGGCGTGCATATGTTTGACTTCTTGGAAAAATACGATGTGTTGGGCAAAGCCAAAGTCGGCGCCACCGTGCTGATCAACTCGCCCTACAACGCCCAGGAAGTATGGAACCACCTGACCGCTGAAGTGCAAAAAATCATCATTGACCGCAAACTCAAAGTGTACGTGATTGACGCTTCCGAAATTGCGCTCAAAACCGGTATGGGCAGCCGCACCAATACCATTATGCAAACGGCCTTCTTCGGAATTGCGGGCGTAATCCCGACCGAAAAAGCCATTGCCGATATTAAAGAAGCCATCAAGAAAACCTATTCCAAAAAAGGCGAAGAAGTGGTGCAGAAAAACTACAAAGCGGTAGATGCCGCGTTGGCGGGCCTGCAGGAAGTAAAATATCCGGCGGAAGTAACCTCCAAGCTGCACACCAAAGCCCCGGTCCCGGCGGAAGCTCCGGCGTTTGTCAAAGACGTCTTGGGCGAAATGATTGCCGGCCGCGGCGACGATCTGCCCACCTCGGCCATGCCGGAAGGCGGCGTGTATCCGACGGGTACCACCCAATACGAAAAACGCAACATCGCCATCATGGTACCGCAATGGGATCCCAACACCTGCATCCAGTGCGGTTTCTGCTCCATGGTGTGCCCGCATGCGGCCATCCGCATTAAAGCCTATGACGGCGCGGCGTTGAAAGACGCTCCCAAAACCTTCAAATCTGCCGACGGCAAAGCCGACTTGGCCGGCCTCAAATTCACCGTTCAGGTAGCGGTGGAAGACTGCACCGGCTGCGGCGCCTGCATTTACAACTGCCCGGCGAAGAACAAAGAAAACCCGGAAAAGAAAGCCATCAATATGGTGCACCAGCTGTCCGTTCGCGAAAACGAAATTGACAACTTCGCTTTCTTCCTGGGCCTCAAACAAGCCGAAGTAAAGACCAAAAAGGAATCCGTCAAAGGTTCCCAGATGAGAAAACCGCTGTTTGAGTTCTCCGGTGCCTGCGCGGGCTGCGGCGAAACGCCTTACGTCAAACTCTTGACGCAGCTGTTCGGCGACCGCTTGGCCATTGCCAACGCCACGGGCTGCTCGTCCATTTACGGCGGCAACCTGCCCACCACGCCTTATTGCAAACGCGAGGACGGCAAAGGGCCGGCGTGGTCTAACTCCTTGTTTGAAGACAACGCCGAATTCGGCTTGGGTATGCGCTTGGCGTTTGACCAGTTAAACCACGACGCCAAAGCGTTGCTGACCACGGCCAAAGAAGGCGGGCTGAAAGAACATGCCGCTTTGATTGACGCCATTTTGAACGCCGACCAATCCACCGACGCGGGTGTAGAAGCCCAGCGCAAGAACGTGGCCGACCTCAAAGCCGTCTTGGAAAAAGGCGCCGAAAAAGGCTGCGAAGAATGCAAACGCCTCTTGAGCTTGGCCGATTACCTCGTCCGCAAATCCGTGTGGATTTTGGGCGGCGACGGCTGGGCCTATGATATCGGCTACGGCGGTTTGGACCATGTGCTGGCCAGCGGCAAGAACATCAAAATCTTGGTGCTGGATACGGAAGTGTACTCCAACACCGGCGGGCAGATGTCCAAAGCTACGCCACTGGGCGCCAAAGCCTTGTTCGCCGCGGGCGGCAAAACCATGCCGAAGAAAGACCTGGGCATGATGGCCATGACCTACGGCAACATCTACGTGGCGCAGGTAGCCATGGGCGCCAACATGAACCAGACCATCCAAGCCTTGGCGGAAGCCGATGCGTACGACGGTCCGGCGTTGGTGATTGCCTACTCGCACTGCATTGCGCACGGGATTGATATGTCCAAAGGTATGGGCGAAGCCAAACGCGCCGTACAAGCCGGCCGCTGGATCCTGTACCGCTTCAACCCCGAAGCCCGCTACGAAGGCAAGAACCCCTTGCATGTGGACAGCCCGTTAACGGAACCCACGCTCCCGCTGGTGGACTATATGAGCGGCGAAAACCGCTTCAAAGGCCTGATGCGGGATAACCCGGAACTCGCGAAAGAACTGATTAAACGCGCAGAATCCGAGTATGCCTGGAGACGCGACCTGTACAAACAACTGGCCGCCATGCAGCCTGCCGAAAAGGTTGTAAAATAGTTTGAAGCTACAAAAAACCCCAGCCGCAAGGCTGGGGTTTTTTTATGGATACCAATTGCTTAGAAAACTTCCTCCGAGTGGATTTTTTACCGCTTCTGATGAACCGATTTGCCCCAGGCAGGCTAGCGGGGGCGTTTTTTGCAAAAGCCGTCAATAAAACGGGCTGATTTCAGGACGGAACCGTGTAATAAGTCATAGAGTCCGTTTGTGAATACAATGTCCCCCCCAAGCTTCCGCATACTTTTACCCAACGGCCCGCTGTGGCACCGCACAGGGTTAAATCACGATTCAAATAAAACTGGAATTCTACCGTTGCATTTCCGGTTTGCCGCCCCTGCAAGTACAGATGCAAAATCCCTTGCCAGGCATTTAAGGAAACGATAACATTTTCTTCACAGCGATAAGTGCCCCTTCCGCCTCGATCTTCATACGACATATTGTCAAAAGTACACCCGGGCACGGAAACATCCAAATCTTCTAAATACGGGGTATATTTGTTATTTGCCATTTGATATACGTGTTCCGCTTCGGCCAACGCTTTTGCCCAGGTATAGATTTTGGTCAAGTGCGATTTATCTACGGCTCGTTGATATTGCGGTACGGCTATCGCCGCCAGTATACCGATAATTAATACCACTACAAGAAGCTCTATTAGCGTAAATCCGGCGTTTTTCCCCGCCGGGAAGGTTTTTTGATCATTTTTGCTCATAAGCAAAATTTATCAAAAAAAAAAAACGAATCAAGGCCCTCTCATCTTAGGCGCGGCGCCGCAGCCAAAATTTTTCTCCTCACGGCCCCTTGACGCAAACACGCCCTCTCCGCCAACAGACGCCCCAAAAAATTCAGCGTTCCACGGCCAAATATTGCTCCGTATGCGTCCAGTAATACCACAGGCTCCAGCCGGCCAGTACCAAGCAAAAGGCCGCACCAAATACCAATATATGGCCAATAAGCACATCGTACTCCAAAAGGCCCAAAGGCTCCAAAATGTAATGCCAATCCCCTTTTACGGTTCCCGGAGTAAAATTGCTCATCATATCCGAAGACGTCAGCGGCAGGGCGCTGGCGCGCGCGTCGGCGGCGTAAATCCCGGCGCCATACAGGGCGGTAGCGAGCCAATACAATAAAAAAGGCTGTAAATAACGCCCCCCTTTTAACCGCAGGGCCGCCAAGCATAACGCCAGCGGCAGCAGCGTTTCCATCGCATTTCCGGAGGCATAGCACACCCACTCCCAGCGCAAGCTGCACCAAAAGCGGTGGGAAAACTCGTGCACTAAATAATTGGGCAAATACACAAACATATTGTCCAACGCCGCTTTTACAAACCCGCTCTGCGGATGAAGCCCCAACCACACCATCAGGCCGCCGCATACAAAAATGCTCCAAAATCCCCACTTAAAAAACAAAAAGCTTTGCCGGTAGGGGTCTAGACGGAATAAAAAATTTTTCATAGACATATTGTAACAAAAACCATTTTCCCTCTCGTATTTTCTTTTGCTAAAATAAAAGAAATCCGCCCGGCCGGCGCAAGCCCATAGGCCGGGCAAAAGGAATCAATATGAAAAAATTAGCCCTTATCGGCGTAGTGTTGCTGGTGATTTATTTGGGGTTTGATTACCGCACCAAAAAAATACAGGAATTAGGCGAAAACTTAATTGCAAATGCCTATTACGGCGATTTGCTGGCCGTAAAAAACGGTTTGGAGCAAGGCGCCCCGCTGGATTACGTACTTTCTTTTTACGATAAAAACCGCGAATACAGCGGGGTGGAATTTAACGTGCTGCAGGCGGCCGCGTCCAGCGGGAACGAAGATTTAATTAATTTTTTGATAGACCAGGGGTTGAATATCAATTATCCCACGGCGCAGGGCTGGACGCCGCTGTTTATCGCCGTGCGGGACGGCCAGGCCGAAGCCGCCAAACTGTTGATTTTCCGCCAGGCGGACTTGAACGCCCAAACGGATTTGGGAGCGACCGCGCTGATCATGGCCCTTACGCAAAAGTTTCCTTCCGAAAAAGCCCGCGAGGACCTGCTGGTGTACATGCTCAAACGCGGGGCGGACCCCAACTTGGCGGACAATTCCCGGCATACGCCTTTGTACTACGCCGCCGCCGTAAAAAATGACCGCGCCGTGAAACTGTTGTATGAATACGGGGCTATCCCCGACGAAAAAACAAAGGAAGACATCCGCCAGTTGCTTGCCAATCAGTCCGATACGGCTTCCAAACGGATTTTGAAATTATTAAAAAATCCGCCTCCTAAAATAAAGGGTTCCCTTTACATTTAGCCCATAAAAATCCCGCCGGTTTGAAGCCGGCGGGATTTGTTTGAAACGAAGTTTATTTAATTTCCACCGTGTAGGAAATGTCTTCGCGCAGGCTGTTGTGCACCGGGCAGGTTTGGGCGGCACGGGCATAGAACTTTTTTTGTTCGTCCGTCAGCGCCGCAGGGAACACAAACGTCAGCCCCATTTTTACCACGCGGCTGTGTTTGTCGTCAAATTCCGGGTTCACCAGCACTTCCGTTCCGGTTACGTTTTCCCCGCGTTTGGAGGCCATAAAGCCCACCATCGTCAGCATGCAGGCGCCCAGCGCCGCCGCCAAGAGTTCGCCGGGATTCATATTTTCGCGCGGGTCCAAATAGGCGGAGTGCACTTCGCCCGTTTTGCCTTCCAGCACGCTTTTGGTTTGTAAATTTTCCCCTAATACGGTTTTAATTGCCATAGTTTTCTCCTTAGTTTTACAGGCCAGGCCTGTTTGTGATGTTACGACACATGGACCGTTATTTTCACGTCCTCGCGCAAGGTTTGATGCACCGGGCAGGCGTGTACGGCCGACTGATAAAACTTCTTTTGCTCCAACGTAAAATGCGCCGGGAACGTGATATCCAGTACAAACTCCCCCACCCGACGCGGATTTTGCGCCATAATTTTTTCTATCTTTACACACGTACCTTCCAACTTGTCGTTGCGGGCCGCCGCCATTTTGCCCATAATCGTCAGCATGCACGACGCAAAGGCCGAGGCCAACAAATCCGTGGGCGAAAAGCACCGCCCCTTCCCGCCGTTATCCGGCGGCAAATCCGTTTGAATTTTACTGCCTGTCGGGCCATGGACCAGTTCGGTCTCGCCGTCGCCCGTATAAGTACACGTAATCTCCGTCATAAAACGTCCTCCCGTTAAAAAAGCCCGCGGGCAACCCCCGCGGGCGGTTGGAAATTAGCTGATTTGCGCCAACTTGGTAAACAAATCTTTTTGCTCCTTCGTCAGCGTGCGCGGCACGTCAATAGTCAGCGTAACAAACAGGCTGCCCCGGGCGCTTAAGCCCTTGCCGCTTAATTTTAGCTTTTTGCCGTTGTGCGTACCCGCCGGCACTTTGACCTTCACGGGGCCGTCCAGCGTGGGCACAAAAATCGTACCGCCCAAAGCGGCCGTCCACGGCATGATAATCACGGGGACGTACAAGTCCTCCCCTTCCAGGCGATACATCGCATGCGGGCGGATTTTGACAATCAAGTACAAATCTCCGTTGCCGCGGCGGGTGGGATTGCCCATGCCTTTTAATTTGATTTTTTTGCCTTCACTCACGCCCGCCGGCAATTTGACCGTAACGGTGCGGCCGTTGGGCAGCGTCATCTGCATATTGCCGCCGCGGTGGGCGTCCTCCAAGTTCAGCGTCAATTCGGCTTCCACGTCGCCGGCCGCCTGGCCGGAGGCTGCGCTGCGGCCGAAATTTTGGCCAAAGCCGCCAAATCCGCCGCCGCCCATACCGCCAAAAATGCTTTGGAAGAAATCGCTGAAATCGCCGCCGGAAAAAGCTTCCGCGCCGCTGTTGCCGGCGAAACCGCCAAAGTTGCCGCCGCCGTCGCCGCTATAAGTATATTGCTGATACTGCTGATAGGGGTTCGCGCCGCCGTAGGAGGACGACGAACGCGCACGGGAAGAGGCTCCCCCGCCGCGGGCATAATCCTGATAGCCTTGTTCGCCCACCTGGTCGTAAATCGTCCGTTTTTGTTTATCGGAAAGAACGGTGTAGGCCTCGTTGATGTCCTTAAATTTTTCGGTCATTTTGGCCTTTTCCGATTCCGGGTGCAAATCCGGGTGGTATTTGCGGGCCATGGTCTTAAACGCTTTTTTGATTTCGGCGTCCGTGGCGTTTTTGTTCACGCCAAGGATTTTATAATAATCTTTATATTCTGCCATAACTCCCCCTTCTTATGTATCATTTTATATAATTTTTTTAGGTACGCAATATGTTATTACTCACCCGCCAAACCAACAAAACCCCGCTGAAGCTGATTCTGACGACGGAAGCCTTCTCGTCGCTGACGAACCAATTTATGCAAATTTTGCTGCCGTGGTACATCCTTTCCACCACCGGCAGCGTATTGTGGACGGGGTTCGTCGGTTTTTGCGCGCTGCTGCCCAATATTTTTTCGTCGCTTTTTGGGGCGCCGATTATTGACCGGCTGGGCCGCTCCAAAACCATGCTCTCGTGCGAAGTAATCCAGCTCGTCTTGCTGGGCATGATCCCGGTACTAATTGCTTCCGGGCGGGACTGGCCGTGGCTGATTGGGCTCATCATTTTTTTAAGTTCGTTTTTTGACGCCCCCGGCCAACTGGCCCGCACAGCCCTTTCGCCCACGTTCTCGCGCTATGCGGACGTGCCTCTTTCCAAAACCTCCGGCATTATTGAAGCCTTTGACGGGATTATGACGGTGGTCGGCCCGCTGTTGGGCGGCGCCATTATTGCCGCGTATGGGCTGTTGGCCGCGTGGATTGTGTGCGTGGCGTTTTGCGTAGTCATTGTAAGCCTGTGCGTGGTGGTGTTTACCAACCGCCGCCCGCGCCAGCTGCGCCCCACGCCCACCTACCGCCAGGTGTGGACCCATTTGAAACAGGACCGCTCCCTGTGGGAACCGATTTTATTTACAATTCCCACTTTTATTCTGGGGCAGTCGTGGGAGCTGGTGTTGCTGCCTTCTTACATTTTTCAGCACGGGTTTAATTCGGTTTATTTGGGTTTTTTGGGGGCCGCGTTCGGCCTGGGGGCTTTTGCCGGAGCGCTGTTTTTTGCCGGAGCTTCCAAAAAATTTACGTTTTTTAATTTGCTCACGCTGAATTATGCCGGCTATTTGATTTCCGTTTTGGTACTGTACTTTAATCTGCCCACGTGGGCGGTGCTGGCCGCTACGGCGCTGTGCGGGATTCCGTTCGGCGCGTTTGGTGCGATGATTATCAGCATTATTCTGCTGCGCACGCCCTTGGACTACCGCAGCAAAATGCTGGGGCTGTTTGCCACCGCTACGTATACGGTGGAGAGCGTTTGTGTGCTGGGCCTGGCGGCCTTAATCCAAGCCACCAGCCTGCAAGCCACGCTGCTGACGGTGAGCGGGGTGTTTGGAATACTGATTATTATCAGCATTGGCGCGCGCCGAAAAGAAGATTTTTGGGCTGTTTTGTCGTCGGAAAAGAAAAAAAGTATTTACAAAACGAAATAGATTTACTACAATAATTGTGTAGTAAGAAAGAGCAGTTCAAAAAACAGATTTTTCCCCGATAGCTCAATGGTGGAGCGACCGGCTGTTAACCGGTAGGTTGTAGGTTCGAGCCCTACTCGGGGAGCCAGTTTTAGACGACAGTGTAGTAAAAACTGTAGTAAATCTTAAAATCCTCGGTTCAAAACCGAGGATTTTTTATTTGACACTCAATTTTCGAATTCATATACTAAGAGCTATGAATAAACACCTTTCTAACCAGATGAACCCTTTTGAACAAATAAAGCAAACTAACGAATATGGCGCTGACTTTTGGAGCGCGCGTGATTTAGCTGCTTTGCTTGGCTATGAAGATTGGCGCAATTTTGAGAATGCCATTGAAAAAGCCAAAATTTCCTGTGCTAATGCTGAAACCACAGCGGTGGAAGACCATTTCGTTGAAATCACCAAAATGGTTTCTTTAGGGTCAGGCTCTCAAAGAGAAATCAAAGATTACGGTTTATCTCGTTATGCCTGCTATTTAATTATCCAAAACGCCGACCCATCTAAACCTCTTGTTTCTTTTGGGCAAACCTATTTTGCAATACAAACGCGCAAACAGGAACTAGCGGAAGAAACACCTTCTCTGTCAGAAGATGAATTACGCTTAAAATTACGTAAAGAAATGAAAGCTCATAATAAACAGCTCGCGACGGCGGCTAATCAGGCTGGGGTTATTGAACCCCGTGATTATGCCATTTTTCAAAACCACGGCTATAAAGGGCTGTATGGCGGCATGGATAAAAATGCTATTCATAAGAAAAAAGGCCTCAAAAAAAGCCAAGATATTTTAGACCATATGGGTAGCACCGAACTGGCCGCGAATTTATTCAGGGCTACACAAACACAAGAAAAACTACAGCGAGAAAATATTAAAGGGAAGATGCAGGCAAATAAAACGCATTTTGAAGTAGGTCAGAAAATCCGGCAAACGATACAAGAATTGGGTGGTACTATGCCAGAAGATTTGCCCACTCCCTCTGAAAGTATTAAACAACTCGAAAATAAAGCAAAAAAATTAGAAAACAAAAAAGAGTAATGGATCCCGCCTCTATGGTGACCTTTCTTGTTTTCTCATACATTACCTAATTTTGGAAGCTAATTCGTTAGCTTCCATTTTTGGGCCGATTTTTGGAAGCTAATTATCAATTTTTAGAAAATTGATAATTGTAGAAATAATTGCCACTTAATTTCTATTTTAAGGTGCAAAATAAAAATATCCTATATTTCAGTTACCGATATTTTCTCGGCAGCTTCTGCACGCCACGCGGCACGGAAGGCCATATTTTTTACAGATAGCCTCGCTCAAATAGCGGTCAAATTCTGCCTGCGGGCACTTCAAAAGTACACCCCCACCAACACACCAAGCCGCCTGCGTCCGCCATATAGGCCAACCGTGGTGTTTTTCAAAAGACCCGTCAAATCGTCCAGCCGTCTATCAACGAACAGATACCCTTCCAAATCCGTGTCCAGGCCGACGCCGGCGCCGTACCTATCAAAATAAACCAAACGCGCGCCTATGCCGGCTTTTAACTCTTTGCCTAGCAAACCCTGCACCGCCGGCCAAAAAGTAAAACCGGCGCGCTTTACGCTTATTTCCGTGGTGCCGGCCGTCGGCTGCACTATTTCCGCGCGGCCTTCCGGCGGCACGTACTTTACTTCCGTTTTTACGGTTCCATCCGGTTGGCGCACCGTGGCTGTCATTTTGTTGTCCTTTACCACCACGCGCGCAGCCTGGCTGTCCGGAAGCGTACCGGTCTGAGCCGACAGTTTATCTATCTGCCAGCCCTTGTACCAGTTTGAAACCAAAAGCCCCGCTATAATCAGCAGGGCTAATACGCTAATTAGTTTTTTCACACTCAAGCCCCAGGGCTTTTTCGGCACGGCTGATAATGGCCTTTTTAATCGCTTCGTACCCAATTTGGGCCAAGGCCAAAATAGCCAACCCCAACAACACCGCCATAAGCGGGTTATGCTCCGTTACATCGGCGCCGTACACGGCCAAAAAGCCACAGCCGATGGACGCCACCAGCACGAACACAGACCACACCCAGCCGGGGACCGTCAAAAACTTTTCCACAAAGTTTTTAACCCATTCAATCAGCCCCACCACCGCCACAGCGGCGAGGCAAAGTAAGACATACACGTTCATTTGTTCACTCCTTCCGGATACCATTCTCCGGTTTCCATAATTTTTGCAAGTTCCACCGCGCGGCCCTTTACTTGAAAGGCCCACTTACTATCAAGCATTTCCTTGGCCGCCTTTTTGTAATCGCCCGCTTCAACGGCCGCCAGCATTTTTTTGAAGCCGACAAGCCGCGAAATCCCCAGGTTGTAGCACATTTCTACCAGCACGCCTAGACGAGCGTCATCAAGTTTCGGCCACCAGGCGAAATTGTTTTTTACCTGTCGATCCGCAATTTCAAGGTCCTGCTTCAAAAGCAGTTCCGCCACCTCTTTGGAAATTCCGCGCGCGTCCAGGTTGTGCCCGTACCCGATAGTCAGCGCGCCGGCCGAACACCGGTAGGGCAAATACGAAAGTCCCTCGTTTTTGCGAATTCGGGCCGCTAATTTTTCGTAGTCCATTTAGTCCCTCCGGTTGTAATGAAGCTCACTTATACGTTTATGCGCGTTTGCGCAGCTATCTTCCAGACGCGCGACGCGCTCCTGGAGCGTGTTGTATTTATCTTGCTTGGCTTCCAGGCGGGCGATGTCCTTGCGGATGGCGCGCAGCTCGCTCCACATTCCGCCGGCTGCAAACACAAGGGCCGCGATTTTCCACGCGGCATTAAAAAAGTCCGGCGTCATTGTTCGGCCTCCAATTCAACTGTCTGACTCTGATAATCATAGGCGCCCGTTTGCAAATCTTTGTGCGACACATACCCGATTCCATAGAGAACGGTCTTGTTTTGCATGGCGCGCACTAGTCCTACGTTGCACAGCCGCTCATAATACTGCACGCTTCCGCCTTTTATATTGTTTTGCGAACGTCCAATCGCAAGCCCGGGTAATATATAATCAATATCCCCATATCCGCTAATAGTGTTCATAAAAGCAGAGGATGATAGCCAACCTATCGTATTAGACGATGAGCTTTCAAACAAAAAGAGACTGTTTTTGATACTGCCCGAAAAATTCACTCCAAAAGTAATCAACCGCGGATCAATATTCAGAAAACAATTCTTCTCCAAATCAAGAACAAACTCGCCTATTTTTGGGATGTAAAAAGTGGTCAAATTGCCTTCTTTTTTTACGCAGGGGAAATATACCCCCATAATTCCGTTACTGGTTTGTTTGGCACCCGTTTTCAGGTTGCACGTGTTAAAGATGTCCAGGCGCACCAATTCTTTTTGCGGATTCTCCGGGTTGTACACAAGAAGAGGCGTATTGTAATACGGAGAATTCGCCACGCTGTCTGCCGTTTCCCCAGCCACTTCATAGATCGTTTCGTAGCCAAAACCAAGCAATTTCCCCAAGGCAGGGCAGCAAATCCGCACCCCAACGCCGGAGGTCATAATGGACGCACTACTCCCCAGCGCCAGCGGTTCTTTTTCAAACGGCACTTCATATACGCCCGATACCGTTGTAAAATATATTTTTTTATCTACAAACATGGCCGAAACCGGAAAACCCGAAAAGGACAATTTTTTCTCAACCGTTTCTCCCGTATTTGTGTTGACAAGGGCCATGGATAACGAATTGGACGTAAAATAAGAGACCAATTCGCCATCGTCAGACACGGCCGGGATGCACCCGTAGCGCAACACTCCGTCAGCGGAAGAAGGCGTTTGGTATTTGGAAGTAATGGTAAGGGAAATTTCTTTTTTTAATTCCAACGTACCCAGTTCTTTGTTTACGGAATACAGGTTAATTTTATTGTTGGCAATCGGAAGCGCCAAATATTGTCCATTCCCGCTTAAGGCCATACACGAAAAAATTCCGCGCTGCGTATCTATGGCAATACTGCAAGTGGCCGCCGCCAAAAATTCGTCCAATGTTTCGTAGTCGCCGTATGGAATATAACGCAGGATTCCATGGCTATACAAAATCGTATCCTTAAAATTGCGCAAAAGCATGACCGGATTTGCTGCCGCCGCGAAAAAAGACGCCTCATAGTCATATCCATAGGGTACGAACCCTTTTTTGAAGTCAAACGAGCCGGAAATCGCCAAATTTCCCAACGCGTCGGCCATATCCACCAAGGTGTCCGTCTCTTTGACATCGGCGCCTTTATCGCAAAGTCTTTTGGCAAGCTCTCTTTTGCCCAACGACACCGCCGCCATTAATTCGGCGCATGCTCCATCCTGAACAATATCTGCCGCGCGCTGTGCCACGGCGTCGGCAGACACGGTAACCAGTTCCTTTTCTCCGTCGCGTGCCACCGCAAATTTGTCATTGCTTTGCAAAGAACCGCCGTCTTGCAAATCGCTGTATTGTTTCGTCGTCGCCATATTATTCTCCTTGCGCAAAAATGTTTTTTAATTTCGTCCACCCCTGCCGCACGTCCAACAGTCCGGCCGTTAAATAGGGGTATTCTGCTTCGCTTACAATGGCCTTGTGGCCGTTAACGGAAAGGGTAACGTGCGCGCCGTCTCCTTTCAAACAAATGGAATTCCAGTTCTCCGCCAGCCACTCTGCCGGGCAGTACTTCCAGCCGTGCGCCCAAGAAAAAAGGAAAAAGAGGGTTCCCCTTTCGCTTTTTACCTGCACCACGCCGGGCAGCGCCAAAAGAACAGTCGTTCCCTGTGTTAGGGCCGTGCAGGCCACTTCAAAAGACAGTTCAAACGTCCCCGTGTCAATGTTCTTTCCGGATAAACTGTCTTCCACAATCTGCGGCGCATTTTTGTAGGAAAGAAAATTTTCCAAGGCGGATTTTAGATACACTCCTCTTCCGGCCAAGAGCAAATCTCCTTCCGGAGGTCTAAACGGCATATAGATAAGTTTTTCCCCCAGGTATAGCCGCACATTGGAAGTCCCGTCCTCGCGCCCACTTCCCCAAAACAGGGTCAAATTTTTATTTCCGCGACAAATCCCCATCAGCTTTCCTCCACCATATATAGGGTATTGGGGTCTTTATTTTCCAACGCGGCATATTCGTCTTCCGTTCCGCGCCAAAACTTAACCACGCCCTGATTTGTCAGCACACCCAGCGCGCCGGAAGAATACCCTTTTGCCTCCTGTGCGCTGTCCGCAGCTTGCGTGGCGGCGGTTTGCGCTTGGGTGCAGGCGGTTTGGGCAAGTGTACTTTGCTGGGTAGCTTCTGCCACTTTCTGTGCCGCCTGCCGGGCGTATTCTTCAGCCGCCAGCACCGCCCGGCTGGTTTGCTCGGTATAGGTGCTGCCCAGTTTGTAATATACGGCCACAAAGCGGCTTTTAGGAGCGGTTTCCTCCCCGTTGTAATTTGCCCCCAAAGCCGAGGTATCCACCCCGATATCGCCATTTTGGCTGTCCCAACCGCTGCCGTCCTGTCCGCCGCCGGGTCCTTGGCTGTTCCAGGTCAGGCCCGTTTCCACACTCACGCTGTTGATACCGCCCATATGAATTTTTGTTTTCACGGGGCGCATTGTGTCGGTTTGATACGCTTCCAAATTATCCGCATCAACGGCGGGGCGCATATAGTTGTTGCATTTTGGAAGGTAGAAGGAATAGGTTTCCTCGTCCAGCACATACCCGCCCGAATCGCCGCACAGGGCAAAGCGGTCGTCATAGGCGTTTTTGGTGTAAAAGCGGCGCATCGTGTCCAAATTCACTTTGTAGGCAAATTCTTCTCCTTCCACCGTTTCCGTGCGATCCACGGCGTCTGCGTATTCGCTTACCAGCTGTTCGTATTGTTCCCAATATTTTCTTTTATAGCACCGCGTTCCCTGCAGTTCCCAACCGATGGCCGCGTCGCCCGTCAGCAAATAGTCCAGCAAAATCATCGTAAAAGGCGGTACGCTCTGCCCGGTTAAAGGACCGGTTGGTAAAAGCTGAAAAGCGTCCAGCACGCTGTTGTAAAAGAAAATGTATTCCTGTCCGGCTTTCAGCATGCCTTCGCCGATTTCCTGGTCCGCCAAATAAACGGGTTTTGCGGCACAGTTATTTATTTGCAAGGTGGTTTTGCCCGTATTGGCATTTGCCACTTTCACAAACAGCAGCATGCCCGCAGGCAGGGCCTGTACCGCCGGGGAGAGGTTTACTTTCACGGCATTTGGCTCGGTGGAAACGTCTTTTGCGTAGTTAAAGGCAAAGTTTTGCACCTGTTTGGCCGTGGCCGCGTCCTGCGGGTCCTGCGCGTCTCCCATACCCGTCACGCGGTATCCGCCCATCTTAAAAGCGCCGGATGCGGGCTTTCTGCCGTCTGCCAGCAACACCTGGTTTAGGGCGTCTGCGGTGTCGTTTGCGTCCTCATCGTGGCGGGAGGCCAAAATTTTGGTATTGGCGTCGCGGTCGTCCTGCCAGCCGGTTTTGCCGTACAGGCGCGTAAAGTTTCCATTCTCGTCAAAAGGCATCAGTTCCCCTCCTGTAAATTTTGTTTGGCAATGTTTCCCTCTGCGCCCAGCGTAAAAGGGCGGCTAAGCAGGATTATCAAATCCCGCAAGGTAAGCGCGTTTTTGCCGGTCTTGTTTTTTGGCTGTTTATTGGCTATACTATTATTACCCTTGGCAATGGCCCCAGTTGGTTTCTGGGATAACCGCCTTGGGTTTAATGTACCGGAAGGGCCCCTCATTGTTGGAGGGACAACCAGCTTCTGGTACTTTTTTATTGCATAATCAATAGGGTTAATGTTGTAAAAATATCCATTTTCATTTTCAGGCATATCTTTTTTGGCGGGATTGTAACCCACGGAAGATGTTCCATTTATAGGACTTCCATTGAACGCGGATTGTGACCGCGGTAAACCTTGGGCGTTCTTTTTATTTCTATCGTTTCCCACTTGCGCCGCAATACCGCCAAACTGTGGGCTAAGCAGTACACGCATAAAATCCCGCATAGAAACTGGCTTGACATTCCCCCTATTTTTGGTTATGCTATTTAATAAGGGAGGAGTATTCCGGAGTATTCCACCCTGTTTTTTCCTTGGCATATCTGGGTCTAATTTCCCAGAGAACCAAGGAAATTTTTTTTGCAGGAATTCTTCTACATTCGGGTTTATGTTGTGCAGTTCTCTATATTGCGGCGTGTTCCCCACACTCACAAGCATTTCCTTTTCACCGGTTGGGGTAGCTTCCCTCTTTTGATAATAATCCCAAGAAGTAAAATTATCTCCGCGTCGTTTATAATTTTCCACATTTTTGCGCTCCGCCCCATTGGCATGTATGTCTCGTATATATTGGATAGCGTCATAGCTGTGGGGATCAGGGCTTTTTTTAATATGATCCCACGAATTATGATTTACTCTTACCGGATCTTCTCCTTTTTTTACCAGCGGCCCTCCGGCGCGAAGCAAATCAAAATGCACTTTCCCCACTCGGCGCGCCACATTAATATCGCGCTGCATAGCCGCCCATCGTTTGGCGGCCAGATAGCCCGGGTCGGTCATCATTTTGGCCACTTCCTGCGGGTTTCTCCCCGTTACCCGCCTAATGATTTCTCCTGCCACAATCTTAGGTAACGCTGTTATCTTTCCAAACAACAAATCCGCCAATTCCTCGGCGCGCATATTATTAGAATGCGTATCACTCCCGCCTTTTACAATGCCGTAGTTTTTAACCGCCCGGTTCACGCCGGAAAGTTCTTCAATAAATTTATCGGCGTCTTTCCCCAGAACGGAGCGGAAGATTTGCTTGTTTTGTTCGCTCCCCACCAGGGTAGAAGCCAGGTTTCGGGCAGAACCGTCTATGCTCCCTTTTCGGATGCGCCGCTGCAACTCCTGCGCCAGTCCCACGCGCATGGCTTCCCGTTCGGATGCCCCCGCCTGCCGGTAGATTGCGGCAGCGGCCTGCGGGTCCATATTTAACAATTCCCGTCCGCGGCTTAAGGCCTGTTCGGCACCCAGCAAATCGCCGTACTCCTGCAACGCTTTTTTGTACTGGCCGCCGGTGGCCTTATCTAATTCGTCAATAAGGGCGCTCCTTGCCTGCTGGGCGTAGCGGATACGGCTCTTTTCCGCGCCGGAAGCCAACGGGTTTGGCATGGCCATATCGTCCAACACTTTTTTGGTTTCGTTAAACAAGTTAAATCCGTCGTCCCCCAGCTGGGGCAAATTCCGCTTTGCCGTCAACATCGCACGCTTTATCTGCGGGTTACTGGCTACCAGTTTGGCAAGTCCCGGGTTTTGGGGGAGCAACGCCCCCATTTGTTGCATCGGTTTATAGGCGGCCTCGCTTAAAGCGCGTTTGGCGGCGGTCAGGGTTTCGGCGGTCTCCGCGCCCGTAGCCGGGATATATTTGCCCACAATTTGGCGCAGTTTATCCCCCTGCCCGGCATATCCCTGTTCCACAAACTCCGTCAATAAGTCGCTGGCCTCAACATTATTGTTTTTTACATCTTTTGCAAGTTGGGCCACCTTGCTGTTTCCAATATCCAAAAGCGGCGTTTGGGTGTCTATACTCTTTTGCAACACATCTTCCCCGGCGGCTTTGGCCACGGTGTTATAATCTTTGTTTTTATAATTAGCAATCCACTTTTTGCCTGTTTTAGCGGCTTTGTTTATTCCAGCCCCCGCCAGTCCAAAAGCCGCGCCAAACGGCGCGCCCAACACAGCACCTCTAATTCCTCCTTCCAGTGCGCCAACGGGGTTCAAACGGTCGGCATCGTCAGTAAGTCCCTGTCCCGCGCCAAAAATTCCACCCCATTTAGCTCCTTCTTTAGCGCCTTGTCCGGCAGTACGCAGCAGTCCTTTTCCGGCCACGCTTTTGGCGGCCCCGCCCAAACCTCCGCCCAAAAGTCCGCCCGCCAGCTCCCCCAAGGTGTTTAAGCCCGGGTGAAATTTCTTAAATTCTTCCTGTTCACGCACAAAGTCCCCGCGCCCTTCTTGAAAGTTTTTTACGGGGTTAAAATCCTGTGCGGAAAGCGGCGTGCCTTCTTTCAAGGCGTTTACGGTTTTGGCCAGCGGGCTCATTACCGTATTGGTCGCCCCGGCCAGCACATCGCCCAATCCAAATAAACGCCCTTCCGCTACGGCGCGCCCGGTGTAAACGGCTTTTTCCAAACCGGAGTATTTCCGAGGGCGGAATTGTTCTTCAAAACTTTCCCTGCTCATTTTGGTTTGGTAGAACTTATTGTATAACCGGTCGGCCAGTTCGTCATCGCTCCAGCCGTCATACACAGGGTAACGCCGTCTAAATTCTGTAATATCCATATTTTCCCCCTTTACAGATTAAGTGGGTTGTCATTTTTCACCCCAACTGTCCCATTGGCAAGATCTTGTTTGTTTTTTAAGTTTCTTTCGGCCGCTTCCAAAAAGGAATCCAAAGCCGCTCTTTTTTTCTCTTTAGAAGCTGTGGGGTCTCCTAACAAGCCAAGAACTCTTGCGCTTTCTTCTGCCGTAACGGCAGCCCCCATATATTCTCGGATACGAGGCATCAGCTCATTATTTACAATTTGCCTATACCGCTCTTCAGCTTCGGCCCCTTCGGTAGTAACACCAAAGGCATTTGCCCATCTATCCAGTTTGCGCCCGACAGGCGAATATGTCGCTTTATCTATTAGTGTCTTTAATTGTCCTGTTATCTCCTGTGCGTTTTGAAATCTTATTTTTGCCGCTTCCAGTTCGTCCTGTTTTTTTGCTTCTCTTTCAGTTACTTTTTTCGCTTCCGCTGCAGCAGCATTTTCGGCTATTTGGTCTTCTCTATTCCGCAGGGCCTTTCTGTCGTCTAATGCCCAGTCGCGCTGGCGTTGCGCCACCTTGTCTTCGCGGTTGTATTGTTGTACTGCGTCAGCTAAGCTCCAATCACGGTTGCGTTGCGCCACTTCGTCTTCGCGGCGGTACTGCTCCAGCGCGTCAGCCAGTTTGTTTTCGCGGGCGGTTTGCGCGTCTTCCAACGCCCAGTCGCGCTTGCGCTTTTCCAGTTCGTCCTGCCGCCCCCAATTCATTAGCGTATTGGCCAAATCGTTCTGCTGGGCATATTGCTGGAGTGCCTGGGCGTTGTCCCGGTCTGTTTTTGCGGCAAACGGGCTTAAAAACGCACTTGCTATCCCGGCAAAAGGGTTACCGCTCTGCTGCAAATTTTGCAGGGCGTTTGCGGCGTAATTTGTTTTCAGTTGCGGCGTTTTCGGGTAATTCATCAAATAATCAGCTATGGACATTTTCTTCTTCCTCCTCTTCTTCATACCGGCTGGCCAAATCGTAATCCACCGTCAAAAGCCCTTCTTCCGTTTGGCTTACCGCCTGCGGAATGTGCTGTTGCACTTCCTGCGCCACCAGGCCAATGCGCGTTACGGCTTCCCCCGGGAAGTTAAACGCATACACCGTCAGCCCGTTAAACAGCTGCCCCACCGGGCGCAAATTTTCTTTAATGCGCGCATCGGAAAAAAGCCCTTTCTTTTCTCCTTCTTTATTTCCAAAAAGCGTCCCGCCAATTCCGCCCAGTACATTCCCAGCCAAAGAACCAAGCGTCAGCCCGCCTAATGCCATATTTTGCTTGGCCTGCTGTTGGGCATTGTAGGCGTTTAATTGGCTGTTGTACAAGTTGTCGTACATCTCGGTACTTCCCTGGGCGGAAGAACCCGCATAGCCGTTTAATGGGTTAAACGCACTAAAAATACTTAAATTGTTTTGGATTTCATTGTTGCGCGCCTGCTGTCCGGCCTGCTGTGCCTGGTACATGGCCTGCTGGCGGGCGTCGTTTTGGGTTTGGCTCATATCGCTCATCGCGCGGGAATACGCTTCGCTTCCCACGGGGATACCCTGGTTTACCAAGCGGTCTTGCAAATTGTTCGTTTGCCGTTCAAAAATCGGCTCATACCGGTCGGAAAATGCACCGTACACGCTGTCTGCGGCCTGCTTATCGGCGTTGGTTCCGCCAAAAAGGTTTCCCAGCACCCCCTGCATTTGCTGCCCGTAAGTGGTATTAAGGGTGTTGGTCGCCGGGTCCCACGTAAGTCCGGCCAACCCGTTGTTCACGTTGTAACGCCCTTTGTTTAGGGTGTAGTTGTACATCTCTTTGGCTTGATTTACATCGTAGGTCGGCACATTTCCGCCGCCGCCAAACAAATCGCTAAAAAAGCCCATTTTTCTGCCTCCTTTTCTATTGTTCCCATCTAAAAATCCTTGACTTTCCGTCATTTTTGGCTTATACTATCAATAGGAACACAAGTGCGTCTGAACACGCATGCGTGTTCCTTCTTTTTTTACAACTTACTTATATCTATTCCCAGCCGTTTTGCGGTAGCGGAATGTTCAAGTAAATACTGTCGTATGTCCGGGTTGACGTTGTAGAGTACCCGTCCTTTTTCGTCTTCCGCCACCTGTACCCCTCGGTTACCCTTCTGAAACCAGTGGAACTGCTGAAAATCGTCATTTCTGCCTTTGTATAGTCCGCTGGAAGGGTAATATGTGCCGGTCGCATAAATATCCGGCACTTCGTCCAGCATGTCATAGCTCTGCGGATTATTTCCTTCTTTTATTTTGCGCCACGAAACCTTAGCATTTATCCGTGCGTCTGGGTGTCCTTCTCTTTTCAGCGGTCCACGTGCGCGCAACGCGTTAAACTGTTCTTTGCCATACTGCAAATCTGCCTGCCACTGCTGCCGCGTTCGCTTGGGGTACACCCGCACCGGAGCCGAAACCTGAAAGGGATTGTCCAGTATTTTCAGCAATCGGCTCATTTTTAAGGCTTTGCCCGCCCCAGTTCCCAGCAGTATATTTCCGGCCATTTTTGCCGCAAACGCCCCGTACGGGTTTTCATAGCGCACGTTGCGCAATCCTCGCTTAAAATCTCGCCGGCCTTCCTCAAAAGAGCGTTGCGCATCGGTGCCTTCTGGCCCAAAAAGGTAGTCGTTTACCATTTGCGCCGCTCCGGCCACGCTGGCGGCATTATCATCGCCTATCGCGCTCCAAAACGGCCTTCCGTACTTTATCAAGGCTTGTGCCAACTTTCCCATAAATAGTTCCTTTATGCCAAATTTTTACTCTGCTCAAAAAACACGTCATATCCCAGCAGGTTGGCCTCGCTGTTTAACAGCGCGCCGCTGGCGCCCAAACTAAAGTAGGTTCCCTGCGTCAGGCGCAGCACCAGCCTCTTTTTTACGGCGGCCGCTTCGGCGGCCCAGCTGGTTTCGTCCCAGGGCGAGGTGTCCCACTGGCTCTGCGGAGCGGCCGGGCTGGACTGATAGGCCCGGTACTCTTTCTTAAAATCCACCGACACATTGACGTCAAATTTCATTTCGTTCCTTCCCTGGTAATACAGCACCACTTCTTTTAAGGCTTTGGCATACGGCGTGCCCAAGGTGCTGTACGCCCCCATAAAACGCCAATTAATGCTTTTACCGTTGTCGTTCTGCCCGGTCTGCGCCTGAAAAACGCCCCCCGTGCCGCAAAAATACAGTTTCCCGTTTAATTCCGCCCAGTCCAGTGCGTTTAACCCGGTAAACCGGCTCCAGGCGCCTGTTTGCAAATTCATCACGTGCTGCACCGACTGCGCACCCGTTTCCGGCACGTTTACCAAGAGTAATCCGTCTGTCTGAAAGGGCCTTACCGTCCAGCCGTAGTTGGCAAAAGAGCTTTTAAGCTCCGCCAGGGTGGGATTAATCGCGTCCGAAAATGCGGCGGTTTTCTGTGCGGCGGGGGCGGATAACAGCTGCGAAAGCATATAATATCCGTTCTCGCCCAAATACACCAAGTCGCCTCCCAACGCGCACACGCATTTGTTTCCCAGCGGGCGCGGTATTTTGTATGTGCCGCGCAGCGTCCAGGCGTCTATTTCGCTGGGGTTGTCGCCGGCGTACACCAGCACTTCGCCTTCGCTGGTAATAAATAAAATTTGGCTTTCCTGCGCACCGGAAGACACGCTGTATGTCCATGCCGCCGCACACACCAAATGCCCTCCCAGGCGACTTATTTGGGCCAAATCAAAGGGGAGCATTTCCCCCTGCACGCTGCCCGCGTCTTTGGTGTACCAAAACCGCAGGCTTTCCCGTTCCAAAAAGAACAGCCTGTTTTTGTACAGCGTACCTGCAAAAAAGGGTGCCGTATCCAGCGCGGTTTGTTCTTCGTTTTCGCTCGCCTGGGTAAAAGCGGCGGCTTCTATGGTTTCCCCGTCAAACACCTGTACGGGGTCCTGCCCGTTCAAAAAGTACAAACGGCCCTTATAAAACACGGAGTTCCACCGATTGCTCAAAAACCCTTCCGCCCGCTGAAGAAGCGTATGGCTCGTAAAATCCACTTCCCAAATTTTATTGCCAGCCCCCACAAATAATTTTTTTACGGCTCCGTAATCATACGCGGCCAGCATTTCCGGCAAATCGCTGCACGCCGCCGCCAGGGTAAACCCTTTGCGCACGCCAATACGCCCGCCGTCCACCACCATATTTTCCAGCACGCGGGCAAAGCGCGGATCCATCCCCGTCAGATTATCGCGCGTATTCCACCCCAGCACCGGCGCGGAAAACGAAGCCGTAGCACGGCGTAAATCTTTATTGGTAGGGCGCAACGGTTTTCTCATGCTAGGCTCCCGCCCCGGTATCAGGAATGTTCACGCGCAGTTGCGGGGCGTCCGGGTCCGCCCCGTGCAAAACAGGCGCATAGGTGTTGCGCGCTTTCAGCCCGGCCAGGCAGGCTTCGTAATCCTGCTGGGCGTCTGCATAGTCGTAGCCCATTTCCTGCTTAAAGCGGTACACGCCGCCCAAAATAAGCAGTTCGGCGTCCAGCGGGGTGGTATCGTCGTCTTTGTCAAAGGCGCGTTTGGGCGTACCGTCAGCGGCCAGCGCGCCGTATTTGCTGCGGTAGCGCAGCACGCCTTTCCAGCCGGTGGCTTCCAGCTTGGGCAAAAACACGAGGTCTCCCCCCATTACGGTAAAATACTTGTCCGCCGCGCCCGTACCCAACACCAACAGCCGGGTGTATTCGTCCGGCGTCAGGTAGCGCACGGGGGTAGAGGAGCCCATTTCGTAAATCTGCGGCGTCACGACAAGTCCCAAATCGGGCGCCAATACGGCAAGCGCCAGCCCGCCCGTTTTTTCGTTGTAGGCGTTTTGGTTCGTATCCGCCCTAAAAATAACCTGTTTTTGCAGTTCCTGCCAGGAGTAGCTGTTCAGCGCCGCGTCCAGCACGCGGTTTACGATTCCCAGCACCCGCTGGGCGGACGTATCGTTGGCGTTTGTCAGGGTGTTTGGAATATCCAATCCCAGCACCCGCGCAATTTCCTGGATTATTTTTAGGGCGTTCATAAATTATTTTCCTTTGTTTTTGAGGTCAGCCGTTTTGGGCTGGTCCGCTTTTTCCGCGGCGGTTGCCTTTTTTTCTTCGGCTTGGGCCTTGGCTTTGGCTGTTTTTTCCAATTTTTCAAAATCGGCCCAGCTTTCCGAAAAACGTTTTTTCAGTTCCGCGCCTTTCACACCGGTTACTTTGTGGGAAACCACGTCTTTGTTTACGGACGAAGAAATTTTAATTTGGCAAATCACGCATTCGTCATAAACGGGCGCTCCGTTTTGGCGGCTCTTAAACCCGTTTAACTGTTTCACCCGGGCAAAACGGCCAAACACGCCCTTTTCGCGCACGGTCTTAAAACTGCCGGTATTGGCATCCAATACCGAAAGAACCCCGCAAGTTTCTTTGTAATCCGTTCCATACATTTCTTTGAACACTTGTTCCATAAAAGTCCTCTCTAATTATCCCGCCGGGGTTTTCCGGCGGGATTATTGACGTTAAGCGGCCGTCGGCAGGGAATAGACCACAAAGCCGTACTGGTCTTTGCCGATGGCGTAATCGGTTTTACAGGCAATACCGGTTCCGGTTTTGGCCGCCTTGCCCGTGTCCAACACTTTGCAGGCGGTCTCTTTTTCAATGGCTTCCGAGGCCTGCACATAAATAGCCACTTTTCCATCCGTGGTAAGCAGCTTAGCCCCCAGTTCCTGGCTGGGCGTATCTTCCGCTTGCGCGGCGGCCGAACTGACGGCCGAAGTGAAATTAAGCATAATTTCTCCTATTGTTTGGGGGCGCTGCGCGCGCCCCTGGCAACTAGGCGGTAATAACACCCTGCAAGTTGCGGTTGGAAATGGTAAAGTTCCCCTGGAAAATCATCGGGAATACTTTTGCATCCTGGTTGACGGGCAGGCGTTCTTCATCCAGCGTAAAGAACGCGTCTTTGTGGGGGCGCAGCTTCAAATAGCGGGTATTCAAAAAGTACATATGGCCCGCCGGGCAGAAGCTGTCGTACACCACCGGCACGCCTTCAAACTCCACCGCCGGGAAGGACGCATCGCCGATTTTGGTTTTCCCATCCACAATGCGCTTCATGTTTACTACCGCCGCTTTATACAAGCGGTAATAATCCGCACTGGCAATAATCAAATCCGGCCGGTCGCTGTTGCGCGTGGTGCGGATCATCATTTCGTCCATAGCGGCCAGCATTTGCTCGGGAGTGGGAG
Source organism: uncultured bacterium (assembly GCA_949294085.1). Taxonomy (GTDB): domain Bacteria; phylum Elusimicrobiota; class Elusimicrobia; order Elusimicrobiales; family Elusimicrobiaceae; genus Avelusimicrobium. The sequence continues at coordinate 78,829 of CASFFX010000001.1, forward strand.
TTCCTTCCTCCACGGAGGCCTCGGTGGCAAAGCTGTAAGCCTGGTTGCGCCAGAAGGGGTACGCCGCGGCGTCAATGCCGCCCACGCTGGAGGATTCCGGGTTGTCGGACACCAACGCCTGCAAGCCCGTCAGTTCCTTGCCGCCGTCCCCCGTTCCGTCGGAATAGGAACTCTTGGCTACGTTGTTTTTCATCGTAATTTCGGCGTTTAACATTTTGCTTTTGAGCAAATTGTGTTTTCTTTGTTTGGTGGCGCCGTTGTTGCGCATTTCCAATCCGGAAATCACCACGTTGGCGTTGGCCTGCTTCCAGGGGAACACGGCCGAGGTCAGCACGTCGGAAGCGGAAATGTCCAACAGTTCATAGCCGCTGTACCACTTAAACGTGCCGTTTTCGGCGTACATAATGTCTTCTTCCAAGGCCACGCCGCCGTCCTCTTTCACGATGGCGTCCATTTCCTTCAGGCGCGAAAGAAGCGGCGAATGGGCGGTAACGTTGTCGGCCAACGTATCGCTCCATTTGCGAAGCGTAGTTACTACCAAGTCGGTAAAATTACTCATTTACTCTCCTTATTGCCCGGCCAGCTCTTCTTCCGCCAGGGCAATGATGTCGTCAATTTTTTTTATTTTGTTTCCGCCCGCATGCGGCGCTGCGCTTGCGCGGGAACGCAATAGGGCAGCCTTTTTGGCTTTTTCTACTTCGGCCTGTTTTTGCGCGGCTTGCTGCCGTTCTTTTTCCAGCAGTTCTTCACGCGCTTTGGGCAGGCTGTAAATGGCTTCGCGGTAGGCTTTTTCCAGGTCTTCGTGCCCGTCGCGTCGCATAATGTACCCCATTACGGGCGCCACTTCAGCGAAGTACGGGTGTGTTTTATTTCCTTTGTCATCCACCGCGTCCGCGAACTCTTCCAATGTTTTTTCCCACGGTTTGGCTTGCGGTTGAGCCTTGGGGGCAGCAGGTGCGTTTTGCCGGCTAAGAAGCTGTTGCAACTGTTCCAGCTTGGCCTCAATGGGCCGCACGGCTTCTTGGGCAGGATCGGGCTGGTAGCCTTGCAGCTGTTCCAGGCTTATCCCCGCCTGTTTCGCCAGCACGCTTAAGGTGCGCAGCGGGTTTCGCTTCAATTCTTCTTCAAAGCGTCTTGCGTCGGAAACAAACGAGGCAAATTCTTTCATGTTTTGAAATCTGCCCGTCACTACGGGTCTAAGCTCGGCCAATTCCGCTTCCAGTTCCGCGCGCATAGCGGCGGCTTGCTGTGTTTTTTTGGTATGGTCTGCTTGGAAATTGTGGTAGTATTTCCCCAACAAATCCCGCAGGTTATCGGGGGCGGAAGCAAACAGTTTTTTGTCTTCTTCCGGCCAGCTGGCAATCATTTTTTCCAGTTTTTCCCGGTGTTCTTTTTGTTCCTGGGTTTCTACGTCAGCGGCTTGCCCCGGGGTTTGGTTCGTTCCGTCCTTGGGTTCCGCATCGGCGGCTTCCAGTTCTTCTTCGGCCTGGGCGATTAACCCGTCCGCCGTAATGACTTCATCTTTCGGTTCGTTGTCCGTCAGACTGTCGTTTATTTCGTGTTCTTGCATATATCCTCCCGTTTCACCGTTCTATCGGCTACGGTACTTCAAATGGTTACTTCAAGCTTATTTTGGCGCTTTCCAAAGCCAGTTGGGCGGCGTCTTTTTGGGTGTCTTTTACCAGCTTGGCCCGGTCCAGTTTTATCTTTTCCCCGGCCTGCGCCAGTTTTACCTGCGCTTCCGCGGCCCGCGCCTGTGCAGTCATTATTTCCGCCTGCGCTTTTAACTGTTCGGCCTGCGCGAGCATTTGCTCCGGGGTGGGCTGTGCGGGCTTGGGGGCTTTTACGCGCGCTTCCCACGCGGCAAAGGCGTTTTCGTATGCCTCTTTTAACACCCGGCTCTGCGGAAACGCATCCACCGCAAAAAGCACATTGGCTTTTACGGCATCAATAAATTCGGGGTTGGACTGCATAAAAGGCAAAGAAGCGTTTAATAAGTCGGACACGCCCTTAAAAAGCCCTATGCGCGCTTCTTTGTCTTCCTGCGTTTCGTCAAACGCGGTGGAAGAGCTTTCCACTTCCAGCGTGCAGGCGCGCAAATGGTCTGCCCGAAGCACATCCAGCACCTCTTCCCAGGAGGGTTTTTGTAGGGCTTGCGAAACGTCCGCAGGGAGCGGCTGATTGGATTGGGTGGCCAAAAGGGCTTCTTCTTTTTGGGCGCGCGTGGGCAAAACAAGGCCGCTCACGCGCTGTAAATTTTCCAACGTAAAATGTTCGCACACCAGTTCCGCGCAAAGGCGCATGGCGTCGCGGATAAAATACTGCACTGCCTGCTGGCGCGCTTTTAAGCGAATAGAGCCAAACTGCCCTTTAATACGCTGGGCCTGTGCGGTTTCGGCCGGGTCGCTTGTGCCGCGCAGGATGTCGGCAATGCCGGTAATTTCGTAAATTTCCGAAAGCGTGCTTTGTTTGCGCTGTTCCAGCACGGAAAGCACCTGCGTTTTACCCTGGTTGGGGTACTCGGCCACCAGCGCAGCAATTCCCCCTCTTTCGGCTATGCTGGCAAAGCTTTCCCCCACCGGTATAGCCGTATTATCTTCGGCGTTGTTAAGGGCTTCCAGCTCGTCCTTAAATTCCCCCGCATACAAAGCGTTGGCGCGGATGTTGGTTACCAAATCGTCCATCCGTTTGGCAATGCGCGTCAATTCCAAGGCCGTTTTTCGGTACAGGCGGTATTCCGGCACGGGCATTAAATCGCGCCCCTGCACAAACTGCAGCGGCCGCGTAATCGGAAAAAATCCCTCCAGCCCATACGGGTCTTCTTCTCTGGAAAGGTAGCTTGCATAGTCTTTTACCAAAAACACCACCGCCCGTTCGCGCTTATCCCACACTTCCCACACTTCGGCCAGTTCGCGCACATAGCGTTTGTCTTGGGTGTCGTTTTCTTCGCGGTAAGCCAGCGGGGCGTTTTCAGCGGCGGATCCGAATTTCTCTTTCAATTCCGCCTTATCCATTAAGTGCCTAAAAGCCACCCACCACACTTCTTCCCAGCGTTTGGCGTCGGAGCATAAAAACGAATCAAAAGCCACATTCTGCAAGGTTACTTTCTGCTCGCCGATGTGTTCCACCGTTTCTTCCGTTTCGCCCACCGTCGCACCGGTAGGGGTAATCAACGGGCGGGAAACCGTTTCCTGCACGATTTGCGGCTCATAGCTTACGCGCAAAATCCCGCGGCCGGACAACAAGGCTTCCAGCACGGCAGCGTGCGTTTCCTGCTTTAGGTCAAATTGGTCATTGTTATACACAACGGCTCTTTCGGCCGCTTCCGCCGCGGTACGGGCCAGCGTGCGTTCGCTTTCGCTGCCGTCCGTTTGTTTGGCAAAGCGCACGCGGATTACCGGCTTAGGCGACGGGCTGGAAAGCGCCCCCAACAACAAATCCGTATTGGAGTACAAGACGTTAAACCGCCGCGCGTCGTTGTAGGTATTCCACACCTCTTTGGCCTCTTTGCGCCATTTTTCGCTTTTTCCCCAAGCCTGCTCCACCAATTTTTGATAATAGGCAACGCTTTTCATCCATTCCCCCTAAAGATAACCGGGCGCAGCTTGTACAGCCCGGACAAGGCAAAATCTATGCTTTTCCCCGTTTTTGTAATTACGCGCAATTTGGGATGCCAAAAAAACACCGGGCTAATGCCAAAACGAAAGGAACGGATGATTCCCTTGTTTTTCAGTCCGCGCAAATACGCTCCGCAATAGCGGTTTAAGTAGGCCAGCAAGGTGCGAATGTTTTCCGCCCCTTCATAAGCTGGTGCGGCCGCTCCCAGTGAGGCCAAATCTCTTTTCAGTTGTGTTTTCATTTCTTTTTCGTCGTACAAATTCATCAGTATTTCCCCAAATCCGTGCGCCTGCGTAAATGCTTGCGCACGTCGTTAAAAGTAATTCCTTCGGGCCGCGTGATTTGTTGCGGCACGGGTTTAGCCAAATACCGGCTGTACCCTTGCGCCATATAGCGGAACGCGTCCGCCCCGTGGCTGGCCCAGTTATGAAGCGGCTCCTTGCTAAAAATCATCTTATTCGCGTCGTATTTGCGTTGGTAATTGCGCAAACACTCCAGCAAATCCTGCGTTTTATCGGCGTCAAAAAAGATGTTTTCAAACAGCATTTTGGCGCCGTTAATGCCGTCTGCCACCCGGTCTGCCGGCAATACTTCCACGGTAAATCCTTTGGCTTCCAGCGCTTGGCGGCGGTTGCGCCCGGTAATCCATTCGCGGTTTGCGCCGTCGTGCGGGATAAACAGCGTCCCGTAACTGTAACCAAATTCTTCGCGCTTTTGCCGCAGCACGTCCACATAATGGTCCATCCCTTCGTTGTTGTTGGCGTAGTAATCCAACAGTCGGATTTCTTTTCCCACAAACTGCGCAAACACGATGGCCGTACTGTCGTCAATTCCCAAATCCCAAAAGGTGTACACTCTAAAACGGGGGTCATATTCCAGTTTTTTAATCCGCCCCTGTTGCTCGGCCAGACCCATTTCTTTGGTGTAAATGCCTCCTGCGATGCCTTCGCTCCACACCCCCAGCAAAAAGCGGTTTCGTTCTTCTTCGCTCAGCCCCTGCAACACGGTCAAATAATCTTCGGGCAGGTTTTGCAGGTTGTCTTTGGGGTTTAAGAGGCAGCTTGCATAATCCTGCGGCCGGGCAAGCGGCGTTTTATCGGCCGGGTTCTGTTTTTCAATCCATACTTTGTACGCCCAATGCCACCGGCCGGGCGGGTTGCAGTCGCAGTAGAGCTTATTTTTAAGCCCGTTTTTTAAGGACAAACGCGTCAGCACCTTGTTAAACATCGCAAACGAAATTTCCGATATTTCGTTCAAAAAAATGGTGTTGTACTCTTTCCCCAAAATAGCGTCCGAATTGCGGTTGTCGTCCAAATACGAAAACCATACTTCGCTTCCGTTATCAAAGCGCAAATACAGTTCTTGGTCGTTTTGATAGGGCTCAATCCCGCCGAAACACAGCCGCAGCACTTTGGGCAAGGTGTCCAGCCAAACGGATTCTTTGAGCGATTTTCTCGTCTGTCTAAACACAATATGGCGGCTAAAAGGCTCTTTCAGCGCCCGGATTAAAATGTTTCGCAGGATGACGAATGTTTTTCCGCTTCGGCTCCCGCCAAAGAGCAAAATAAACTTGGCAGCCGAGTTTAGAACCCCTCGCGCCTTTTTTTGAATAGCCGTCAGCGCAAAGTCCATAATCCCCCTTACGCCGCTTTGTCTTCTTTGTCAAAGAGCAGCACCACCGCCGCTTTTCCGCCCGGTTCCGCCCCCAGTTCCAGTTTTTTGGGGGCCAGCAGTTCAAATGTCTTTAAGGCCAGTTCCACCTGCTTGGCACTCATGCCCTTGGGGTTCTTTTCCAACAAAAAATTGCGCACCCGCCGTGCAATGGCGGCCATCGCCACGGTTTTCGTTCCGTCTGAGCCGGGCAGTTCTTCGGTAAAAACGCGCATCAAATTTTCTTTCAGCCGGTTGCGCTCCTGCCAGCGCCGAAGCCCCGCGCTTTTAGCCTCGCGCGAAGGCTGGTTGGTGGCGGAGAAGCGGTGTTCTTTGGGCGGTACGATGCCGCCGCAGCCGGCTTTTTCGTGGGTAGATTTTCGTTGTCCCATAGCAAATTCCTTTGGGGGCAACAAAAAAGCCCCGCGGTCGCGGGGCTTCGTCAGATGTGTCCAAAAAAATGGGTTGGACACCACGGACTTTCGTCCGTTATCCAACCCACAGTAAGAGTATAGCCTATTATTTAGCGTTTTTCAAGGGGAAATATCTAAATAAAAAGCGTGTTTACCCCTCATATACACGCTTTTTTGCTTACTGCTTGCTTATGGCGTCCTGCAGCCTTTGGCAGGCAATATCAAAGTATTTCTCGTTGATTTCTATACCGGTTCCGGATAGCCCCAAACGCTGGCAGGCAAGCAACGTAGTGCCGGAGCCCATAAACACATCCAACACGTTGTCTTTGCCGGCGGTTTCCAGTAAAAAAAGCAACAAATCCAGCGGCTTTTCTGCCGGGTGATTTGGCTTACGGGTCAACCGTGGGAATGTTATCACGTCCCCCAGCGCGCGGTTTTCCACCTTAAAACCCTTGTTCCTAAACAGGGCAATCATTTCGTACACCGGGCGAAACCCATAGGTATTGGTACCTAAATGCTTTTTGTTCCAAACCAGCAGGTTTTCCATGGGCCAATCCAACAGGCAGGACGCCCGCATAAAGGTGGCCACGCTCCGCCAGTTTAAGAATGAGAACAACGCGCCATCGTCCGTTAGCTTTTCCCGGGCCTGCTCAATCCATTTGGAATAAAACACCGCGGCGTTCATATAATCGCCCCAAGGGTCAATTTTGCCGGTTCCGTCGCTCTTGGTGTTTATCATATAAGGCGGGTCCGTAAGCACCAGCCCGTAAGCCTTGTCCGGCAACAAGTCCATTATTTCCAGCGAATTGCCACAATACAACGTTTGTTTGCCTATTACTTCTTTTCTCATCGACTACCTTCCTTTTTCGTGCTGTGCCGATACACAGCCAGCCGCCAAAGGCGGCGGAAAATAGCCGCAACCTCAAAATTTGTTTATTCAAACGCTATTTCAAAAAAGCGGGATTCATTGGGGCACCCGAAAAATTTATATACCTCATTGGGCAAATTCCACCCGTCCACCACGCGGATGTTTACGATTTGCCGTGTAATAGTATGGGAAGAATAACCCCTGTGAAAAACGACCAAATCGCCCCTTTTTAAGCCAGACAAGCGTTTGCTCCACCATTCAGTAAACCGGCGGTATTCGCACGTTTTCAGCCCGGATTTTATTTCATCAAACCAATGGTAAGTAAGGGGCAGGTGGAGTTTATTTCCCATTTTCCGCCTCCTTTTTTTTATTTTTCAACAAAAAATTTTCAAATTCTAAATCTCTTAATTTTTCTTCAAGCCTAATGATTTCTAGGGATAATCTTTCATTTTCAAGCGTTAGACGCTTTGTTCTAAACTCGCTTCTGTTTCGTATGCACTCGGATACAAATCCCCAAGTGGGCGGCAAATTCGCCATATACGGCGGTGTTTGGGTTTCGGAAAGATAAAATTCTTGTTTGTCTTCGTCAAATCTTAATTCCTTCAACCCAGCCCAAGGCGGCAATTCTTCTGCCCGAATCAGCCCGACTGGTGCAACATAATAAAACAGGTTTGCAAAACATCGTAATGGTTTTTGTTTTTCTGGGTTTTTTAGATCTTTTAAGAAATCAGCCCGACTGGCTTTTACTTCGTACCCAACTACTGCATTTCCGTTAAGGGAAGATATGGCCATAAAATCAAAAGAACGCTTACTTTGATGCTTAAATCCTGTTCCGCACCGAACCTCTCTGATGGTTATCCAATTTCTGATATTAGCCACTTCGTTTTCATAGAAATCAAGCAGGCAATCATAAATGGTTTCCGTCTTTTCCTTGTCGCTCATTTGCGATATAGGTTTTGCCGGCTCTTTCGGTTTGGGAGTATTAAAAAAACTGCGTCTAATTATCGCCATTTTGTGCCTCCTCTTTCGTGGAATATAAAAACTTGTTTTCAGCAATAAGCATTTCCCCTGTTTTTGGGGATTTGTACCACCAACCAATATCGCTTGCTTCTTTTAGAAGAGTGATTTGGTAAAATCCGCCTTTCGGTCTATGATAAACAACGCTCTGCCCCACCTTAAATTTTTGCTTGCTCATTTGCCACCCTCCAGCAACTCCGGGTTCTCGTGGATGTTGCCAACAACAACAACTCCGCTATCATAGGGGCAATTCTGAATCACTTTTCCAAGCCACGCATTTCCGCTTTCATAGGGCAAGACAAAGCATCCGTCTTTGAACAAAACAGGCCAACATTTCGGCCCTGCTGCGGTGTCGTGCTGGACGATATCCCCTTCATAAATCAGCCGACCGTGTTTGTCTTTCAGACCCGTGCATTGTTCGGGTTGCCCAAAAACATCACCCTCGCGGCAAGTTACAGCCGGCGCACCATAAACAGCGGGCCAATAAACAAGATTCTTAAACTTTCCGTCTGCCCCATATATGGGTGTTCTAAATCTAAATCTGTCGTTCATAATCTCTCCAAAGGTTGCCCGAAAGTTGCCTCTAGCGCCGTCCGGGCGCCGTATGCTTGCGGGGCAGCTTCACACCCCGCTCGTGGCAAATCGCGCAGAGCCGGCCGTTTTCCACACGGCGCACATCCTCCGCAAAAAAATAAATCGTCGCAATGGTCGCACCGCTTAAACATACAGTTCGCACCTCTCGCCTTTTGGCTCGTAAAAGTCCGCGCGGTGGCGGGATTCGTACTTGGGCAGTTTGGAAACCTCAAAATACCGCTCTTTGGGGTGTTCAAACACGTACCGGTGGAACCCGTCCGCGTCCAGTCCGTTACGGGTAATTTCGGGCCAAAATTGGGCCTTAAAGTCCACCTTTTCGCCCAGGCGGTACACACAGCCCTGCCCGTCATACCACCGCACATTCCAGCAGGTAAGGCATTGGGCTTTGTACCCGATCAGCACAATGTTCCCGTTGGGTTCCACCAGGTGGATGGGCACGGACACGTAAATCCCGTGGAATCGCGGCGCCAGCTCGTCATCGGCCGAACCGGTGGGCAGGTTCCAGCAGTTTTTGCAGCTGTTGGGCTGATAGGGCAGCACCGTAGTTTTGAAGGCGCTTTCAACGCTTTTCGTTCGCATAATTTACCCCCTCCAGGCGTTTTTTTGCCTGCTGGTAGTATTCGGGCAGATTGCGGCAGACGGCCTCATAACCGCCGGTAAATCCGGCCTTTTCCAAGCGTTCGGCGCAGACCGCAATGCTTTCTAGCGCAAGTGGAATATCCCCGTGGCAAAATTTCAAAATATCACTTAAATTCCGGCAATTGCGCTTAAACCACACCGCAATTTGGTCTTTAGTTTCCAAATCTTCAAACCGTTCAATCACAGCGTTTGAAAACTTCTGAAGGGAATTTAATTTTTGGGAAGGATTCTGCTCCGCGGCAGCGTCCGCGGTAGATGTTGTTAAAACACTCTCACCATCATTATCAACAACAACATCAACTACAACATCATTATCATTATGCTTTACATGTTTTTTCTGTAAACCATTTGGTTTTACGGAAACCAAATGCTTTTTTTGCTTTTTCACCGTCGTAGCAGGTCTGCCTCCAGCTTTTCCAGCATTAGCCCTTTTTTGACACAAATCAGCATATTTTTTGGAGTCATAGTCAATGTCTTGTTTTATAAAACGAAAGGCCATTTTTAATTCAACATCATTAAACCCCACCGGTTCATCTCCCGTGGCAACATAGTTAAATATCGCTTTGATCAACGATCCGGCCTGTTTGTCAGACATCTCATTAAAAATTTCGCCATAACTCGTCCGCAAAACAAAAGTGTTCTTTGTCATATGCTCCCCCCCACCTTCAAATCCTGCTCCAGTTCGTCCAAATCGGCCTGTGCCTGTGCATAATTGCGCGCGGTATAGCGCAGCACCCGAAAGCCCAACACGGTGGCCAAGTTGTATTTTTCGCAGTCTTTGGAATATCCTTCCAAATGGGTGTGCCGGCTTTTGGCGGCAAATATCCCTTCGTACTCCACCAGCACGTTGAGGCTTGGGATATACCAGTCCGCGCGGAACCTACGCCCCGGGCAAAAGCGGAACTCGGCCCGCAGTTCTTTGCCGTACCGGGCGCGGAGCATGGCGCCCAGCAGGAATTTTTCCCGCGTGTTTGTGTTTCTAAAGTTGAAACTCATTTTCCCTTTACCTCGTTTTTAATGGCGCGCAGTTTCCGCTCGCAGGTTGTACAAATTGGCCCCTTTCCAAAGCTCCAGCGGCCACATTTAAGGCATCTAAAAATCATTGTTAACCTCCTGGGGGACTGGGGAGGTTCAGCCAGTCCCCGGCCCGTCCTAGGCCCAAAGTTCAGCCTTTAAGGCTTTATACAGTCCAAGCGCCTTAAAAAACGCCAGCTTGGCTTCGCGCAAGTTAACGTCCCGCGGCTCAAAATCGGCCGGATCCATTTTTCCGAACCGCACCACCTTTGCGCCGGCAACCTCCAACCCGTATATTTCTTGGAACGCAATTGCATAAGCGGCTACTTGAAGCGGGTACTCCGTGCGCAACGCGTTAGATGTTTTCCAGTCCAAGATAATGACTTTTCCCTCCTCATCTACTCCAACGGCGTCCAGACGTCCGCCAAAGCCCCATTGCGGGCTTGCCACCGGGATATCCCCCGATATAATGCGGATTTTCTCTTTGCTCAGCCAGTTGATGAAATTGGTAAACCCCACCACGCTTTCTTCGTCCAACGCCGGCGGTTTGCCCAAGATGTATGCGTCTATGGCTTCGTGCACGCGGGTGCCCAAATCTGCGGCGGCGTCTTTTAGCTTATCCGGCTGCCGGTCCGCACTTTTTAGGATTTCCGACACATTGGCAAAGTCCAACACCGTGCCGCTTTCCAACGCGCCAAACAGTTCTTTTTCCGCCAGTTTCAACGCTTCCCGCCGCGCCCAAATGGACAGCGCATTGGATTTACCGTTGTCAATTACGCCCAAAATCTTTGTTACAGAGGGATAATCCACCTCTCCGGCTCGGTAAATATGGGCGCGTCGAACCACCTTAAATTCCACCTGTATTTTTGGGGTCGGAAGAGTCGTCAGCATTAAAAAGGCACCTCCTCACTCTCCGGCTCCGCCACTTCGGGCAACGGCTCAATGTGGTTCAAACGCTGGCGCAGGACTCCCTGCTGGTCCCTTTCGCTAAACACAAACGCGTTAAACTGCCGCCCGACAAACGCTTCCGGCACGATGCAAATCACGCCGTTTTCATCGGGCACCGCCCCTAAAATTTTCAACAAATTAAGGGCGATTCCGTGCCCGCGCTCCCCTTTGGGAATCAGCGTAATGGTGTGATACGTCCAGCGGTTGTAGGGCCATTGCGGGTCATTTACATAATCCACCAAATTCAGCTTAAAATTCAGCTGCGGAAGCCCCTTTTGGCTGGTCTGTTCCCGTACTTCGGCTACTTCCAACCGGTATGTATTGTCCGGGATGATATAGCGCTCGTTGGATCCCGCTCTTTCAAATTCGTTTACATCTACTGGAAAAGTTGTCATTTGTTATCTCCTTTAATTTACCGGGCTGATTTGAAGCAGCACATATTGCCCGGGGTTATTTACCACGGCTTTAATTTTTACTGCTTTACCAAGCAGAGCAACCGCCTGCAAATTCATCGCCTGCGAAAACGTAACCAGTCCCGTTTTCACGTCTTTTAAGAACAATTCCCATTTGTTGGCGCCATTGGTGCCTTTGTTTTCAATGTGGGCCAATACGCCGGTGTGTTCAAACACCCCTTTTTCTGGGAAAACGTTTTCCGCGGCTTGTGCCGGCGCGGCTTCTTTTGCGGGGGCCGCTTGTTTGGGGGCAGCCGTTTGCTGGGTAAGAGGCTCTTTTTTGGGCGCCGGTTGGGCCGCAGTCACCGTTTGGGCGGGAGCAGTTTCGGTTTTTTGCTCCGCCTCCGTCTTTACGGGCTCAGCTCCGTCGTTTAACCACCCATTCAGAATATCCGCCACTTCCTTGCCCGGCTTGTTAAAAATTTGTCCGTTCAGCTCCGGGCAGCGGGTCTTGGAAATAATCATCGTGTTCTCCGGCGTCATTTCCGCCAACACGTCAAACTCGTACTCTATCCCCTCTTTCTGAACGGGAGCGAGCCCAATTTTTACCGGCCGTTTTTTTCCGTTTTCTTCCTGCATATCATAGGCGGTTTTTACGCGCAGGGTCGTCAGAATATGGATAGGGGCCGTCAGCAGTTTGTTGGTCAGCGCGTTTTGGATAGGCGCCATTTTGGCCCAGGCCTGGAATTGGTTGGTCAGTTTCATTTTTTCACGGTCGGCCAATTCCAACAAGCCGTTTTTGCCGTTCCACGCGTGGGAAAGGCTGTCCAAAATAATCACATCAAACCCTTCCGCCACGGCGGCGTCTATGGCCTTAATAAAGTTGTTTGGGTGGCAATCCGTCAGCGAAAGCGTGCAAAAATCAAACAGGTTGGCGTATTTGCTGGCGCTGTTGCCCTCCGTATCCACCACGCACACCTTTTTGCCCAAATACTGCGCCAAGGTAAGAGCGGTGTAAGTCTTGCCGGAGCCGCTGGGGCCCGTTAAAGCCATTCTTAATTTGGCTTTTTCTTTTGTTGCTTTTTGGAATACCATATATTAACCTCCTAAATAGCGTCATAGCGGGCTTGTAACTTGTGAATATCCAAATATACCCGCTGCGCTTCTTTCCTTAAAAATTCTTCGTCCATCGCTTTTTTTGAATACCCATTTACCAAACAGTTCGTCGCGTTGTTTGTTTAACTCCGTTATTTGCTTGGCAAGTTCGCGTTTCTGCCGGGCTTTTTCCGCCTGGGCGCGTTTGTAGTCTTTCAGTCCAATTACCATAACAACCTCCTTAAATAAGCCCCGTTTGTGTTTCAATTCGGGGAGGGCTACTTGTTTCCGGCAATACCGGCCTTTCAATGCGTCCGCGCGGTCGGATTCGTTCGCCATACTGGTATGTAAAGAACAACACCGGTTAACCTACCGGCCAGGGCGGTTGCTTCTACCGTCAAGGCTTTTTATAGTGGGCGCCACCACATTCAAATCTATCGGGCGCGAGGGGATACTCTCGTATGCTGTTAGGAGGTTCCGCGCCCGCCGGCCATAGCCGGAATCAAATTTGCCAAACGTACATAAGGGCCACCAAAAGGTAAATTCCCCCCATTAGCACCGCCGCGCAGGGCGTGCTGAGTTCTTCGGGGTGACTCAGCAAGTGCCAAAAGCGTTTCATGGTGCTACCTCCCGTATATCCGGCGCAATCGTTCTTGCGCTTTTATTTGGCGCAACGGCTTGCGCTGCCGGAGCCAGTTATAAAATCCGGTAAGGTCTTTTTCAAACAAAAGCATACCGGCGTGTTCAAAGCAGGGGCAGCCCTCTTTCACGTATTTCAGCAGCTGATTCGGGGAAAGGCGGCTGCCGGCCGTGCGTCCGGGCACTTGCTCGCACACCCCCCACAAGGTGTAGTATTCCACCCCGCCCAGTTTCTTTTCCAAAGGCATTTTCGCCCGTTTTTCTCTAGTCATTTTTTGGTTCCCCTTAACTAACTCAAATTTGTTAAAATAAAAACCGATAGTGCATACCGCTCTGCAAAAGCGTGGGTTTAACCCTGTATGTTCTATCGGTTTGTGTGGTTGGATATCTGACGGGGTTTCCCCCGCCAAAATTGTTGCCGTATAAGATCTGCCGTACTATCCAACCACCCGCCGCGTTTCTTTGCAGCCGCGGTCTTGTTTTATTTGATGCGTTCGGCCCCAGCCGCCGCATTTTGGTTCTTTCATCGTTTTGTGGGTGGGTAGCTCCCATCCCAAATTCCAACTAGGAGGTCACTTTTATGGCCAAATTTTTGGAAGCCCCTTGTATGGGCTAGCGCTATGTAAGGCTGTGCTAGTGCGGCCAAAGGGGGC
>CASFFX010000002.1 GCA_949294085.1 uncultured bacterium
ACACAGCATGCAATTAAATCAAGGGATAGAAATTGCGTGTTTGGAAGAAATCGCGCTGCAAAAAGGGTTTATCAGCCGGGAGGATTTGCAGAAGTATTTAGCAGGAAAACCGAAAAATTCGTACTATCAATACGTTGCCCGGCTGCTTAAAAATTAAAATTCTATATTGTTTTAAGGCGAATCCAAACGGTTTAACAATCGTTTGGATTTTTTTTGCAGGAAAGACCTAAAACAATGCCCGCCTAGCGGGCGAAAAACGGACAAATGGCAACTGCTCTGTGATAAACGGCACCCTATCAGCGGGCAAATTCCCGACGGACGAATAGATTTGAAGGCAACAAAAAAGGCACTTCATACGAAGTGCCTTTTGAAATGGTGGGGCAGCGCTCCTTAAAAGCTTGAACACGATTAGTACTAATATACTCGAAAAAGCCGAGTTTATAGTGCATGCCCCTATTCTTGATCCCTTTCGAAATTAGAAATTACTGATTATGAAGCTAAATTTTCAAGCTATTTTAATCATCGTAGTTAATCAGAATATAGAAAGTATATTATAAGAATAATAATAATTTAATATCTATACAAAGCACGAAGAAAGCGAAAAGATAGAAAAAGCAATATCGATAGTGGGAATACCAGCTAAGAAAAACGCAAGATACGACAAATCCTAACGGAATTGCTCGCAAATGTAGAAGTTGGATCAGAGTACAGCAAGGAAGCATTAGGATTTACTGTGATACGCAAAGCAAATCAGGAAGATGTAAAAGCATTTGAATTGATTATGCGCTTTATCGGTGATATTCTATCAGACTGCGAGCAAAAGTGCACGGATGAAGAAATCACAGAAAATCCTTGGATTTTTTAAAAAGGATGCAATATCCTTTAGAATTTGATGATTTCTATGTTTGGTGAGTATAGATTCGAAATTTTAGAGAGTCGTTTCTTGACAACTTCTATTGCTTTAGAAGATTTATCAATACCTACCCATCTTCTGCCGAGTTCTTCGCACGCAATCAAGGTTGTACCAGATCCACAAAAGAAGTCCAAAACGAGACTACCTTTATTCGAAGATATGTTGATAATTTGCTTTAATAAATCTAAATTTTTTTCCGTGGGATAAGATGGATATTGAGGGTCTTTGAATTCCCATATATCTTGTATTTTTTTCCCTTCTTTTTCATCGGCATAAACAATTTTTCTTGGATTCTTCGTCTTAGACCATTCAATTAGACCTAATCTATCAAGTTTCTCTAATTCTTCGGGAGCACTTCTCCAATGCCTGCCTTTTGGCGGCAGAATTCCCTTAAATGCTTGAGAAGTTTTACCGTTTCTTGTTTCTCCAGGGGCATGTAAAGGAATCGTTGTATAATGTCTTCCATTCACATCAATCTTGTTATATAACTTCGCTATTTCTTCTTTGGTATAGGGCAAGGTGAAATTGTGCCAGATTGGATTTGACGTCTTACTATAAAAAAGAATTAGGTCTTTAATATTGCCATATGCTTTTCGACTAAAATTTTTGGGATTACATTTTATTCTTGTAATATCATTTCTAAAATTAGATATTCCAAAAATCTCATCCATTACAAGTTTGATATAGTGCCCAATCTTATAATCTATATGCAAATAGATTGACCCTTTGGGGCTTAATAATTCTCTTGCGACTACTAATCTATCTCTGATAAAAGAAAGGAAAGCATCCCCAATGAGTGTGTCTTGATAAGCAATTTCCCCATCAATTGCCATACTAATTGTGCTATTACGCTTCGAGTCTATTCTAAATATGGTATTTGTAGCGAAAGGGGGGTCAATATAAATGAGGTCGAATTTTTCCTTATATCCGTTTTTAAGCAAGAACTTCATAACTTGGAGATTATCACCGAAAAATAATTTATTGGTATCTATTTTGAGCGTTGCACAAGCCGGAGTACTTGTCGTTTCTTCGTTCAAAATATCCTCAACACTTCTTTTTCCTTCAAATTCTAATCTCATGATATCCCCTACAATGAATATAAGAATTCTCTTAGGACCAAAGCACTTATAATATTGTAATTGCTGTAAGTTTTTGTAATTTCTTTATATAGTTTATTTTTAGTTGGGATATACAAGACCCCATCTAAAATTGCAACAGTTATTGCGTTGATATTTTTTGTTGTTATCGTACTTATAGCATCATTAAATTGGGCATTTTGATGCCCACCAAAATCTGTTAGAAACTTGGCTTCTCCTATAACATATCTGCTTTTTAGTCTAGCAACAAAATCCAGCCCTTTTTCTCTGTTGTAGTTAATTGTTTTTTTGCCCAATCCATCATTTCCGAATCACTAGCATCTAATATGGCATCTTCCTTGGTATTTATAAACTCATTAAGTTTCAATATTTTGATACCCAAAGACCCTTTATTGACCCATCTCTTAAATAAAGGGCCAATTTGTCTATTTGTTTCCTTGGGCTCTGTGCATTTTTCGTATAGTTTGGGCAAACCTAACTCGTACATTCTGCCAGCTAATCTGTTAATTGTTTTCGGATTCCTTAAAATTGCAGATTTGTCTCTTTTTAAATATGCAACATAAGAATCTTTTATCGGAAATAAATCAAGGGTTAATAGCGTTTTGACAAGCATTTCATTATCTCGTTTGGCAAAATATTCTTCGATTTTTTCCCATTTTGTGTGGTCAATGTCTCTGATCCCGTCAGGAATAGTTGGATATACGGCAAACAATTCATCTAAATAGTTGCGCTGATTTGCAAATTCTATACTTAATTGTGTCCAATAATTCATAGCACTGACCCCATAATATATAAAGTCATTGTACAAAATATTTCAGAAGGGAATTAAGTGGTTTGACTCGCTAAGCAGTTCATTTTCGGCATATTTAGTTTTTATGTGTCAAGACAGGGGAATCTATTTTTCTTGACACAAATTATACTTATAGGTGTAATTTTATAAGGTAACGGAGGAAATATGTATGATCTTTGCAAAAGAACCGCAACAGTATCCACTAGCAAAGAGAGGATATAGCTTTAATTTACTAGACAAAACGTCATTAGAAACCCTGCCAAAAATGGAAGAAGAGTGGCATCCTACTAAAAATGGGGAACCTGCCCTGAGAATATTACGGCGGGGAGGTTTAAAACAGTCTAGAGAAAATGTAAAAAATGCGGATATGAGTGGCAATCAGAGATTCGGTGGAGAACTCAAAAAATCAAGGGTGCCCATTCTGTTCCCATGAGAAAAATCAGAGACAAATGTATTGTAAATTTTAAATGTAATGCGGAGCCATCAGATATATCTAGTAGAGAACTCAACCAGTTTTCAAGCCTTTTTGTGGGCAGTAAATACTACTCTAGAACTGGTATGGATAAAAAAGACGAGCGTTTACCGTCGGAAAAAGAGTTTACACATTAACAAAAAAGGCACTTCGTAAGAAGTGCCTTTTGAAATGGTGGACCAATGTTCTTAATAGTTGGAACACTCTTGCCTCTGATATTCTGGATAAAGCCGAGTTTATAGAGCATAATTCTATCCTTGATTGCCTTCTTAAACTGGAAACTGCCGACAGAAAAGCCAAAGAGCCGTAGTTCTTTTAATCACCAGAGAGAATTAGAATATAGCAATATAGATATATGAATAATAATAATTTAACCCCGATACGAAGCACGAGCGAAGCAAGAGAAAAAGGACAAAAGGGCGGTATTGCAAGCGGGAAAGCACGCCAAGAAAAACGCAAAATGCGCCAAATCCTAACCGAATTGCTTACCAACGCAGAGATTGGCTCAGAGTATAGCAAAGAGTCCCTTGCGCTTGCCTTGATACGCAGGGCTGGACAGGGGGATGTCAAGGCATTTGAGTTAATCATGCGCTTTATCGGGGATATGCCAACCAATGACGAGCAAAAACGCACTGATGAGGAAATACGAGAGAATCGTTGGGATATCTGTATTTCTTAATGAGATAAATTGTTACAATAAATTTGTGTAGTTGTTTTTCATCTTACTGGGAGAAATTAATGCCGGAAATGGAAGCGGAAGCCAGAATCAAAATCAATAAGCTGCTTGAAAAAGCGGGTTGGCGATTGTGTGATGACAAAAATGGCAAGAAAAATGTAGATTTAGAGCATTCTACCCGTGTGCGCAAAGCCGATGAAGAACGGGGCGGGGCTATTGATTACTTACTACTCGACGATAAAAACTTCCCTCTGTGCGTATTAGAAGCCAAAAAAGCGAGCATAAACCCACTTTTTGCCAAAGAACAAGCCCGTGAGTATGCGGAAAGCCAAGGCATCCGGTTTGTGATTCTCTCAAACGGGGATAAGCACTTCTTTTGGGATATTGAAAATGGCAATCCGCAAGACATTACGAGCATGCCAACCCAACAATCCTTGATGGATAAAAAGCACTTCAAACCCCAACCCAAGAAACTGGCATCCGTCGAGATTACCAAAGAATTTATTGCTTTAACCCAAAATCCTAATATCTTACAAGACCCCGATTATCTCAATCCGGAAACGAGAGATGCCTATTGCCGTAACTATGGCTATAAGATTTTAAGAGATTACCAGATTGATGCTATTAAAGCTGTGCAAAGAGCCGTTGCCGATGGTAAAGAGAGATTTCTGCTAGAACTAGCAACCGGACTGGGTAAAACCCTTATTGCGGGTGCTATTATTCAATTATTCCTCAAAACAGGCAACGCAAACAGGGTGCTTTTCTTGGTGGATAGGTTGGAACTGGAAGAACAAGCCAAAAAGAACTATGATGCCTATCTAAAAGATTATAATTGCATAATTTACAAGCAAAAAAGAAACGATTGGCACAAAGCCAATATTGTCATCTCAACGGTGCAGAGTTTAGAAGGCAAGTATAAGGATATATTTTCTCCTACTGATTTTGATTTAGTTATTTCCGACGAAGCCCACCGCAGTATCGGGGGCAACGCACGGGCCTTGTTTGAGTATTTTATCGGCTATAAGTTAGGTTTAACCGCTACCCCGAAGGATTACATTAAAAATTTGGATGTCAATGCGCTAAAAGCCGAAAACCCCAAAGCCCTAGAAAGGAGAATCTTGCTGGATACCTACAAAACCTTTGGCTGTGAAACAGGCGAGCCAACCTTCCGCTATTCGCTGGTAGATGGCGTGAAACACGGTTATTTGATTGCGCCCGTGGTGGTGGATGCAAGAACGGATATCACGACGGAACTTTTATCCGAAAAGGGCTATGCTATAACGGTCAAAGATGAAGAAGGGCAGGAAACCCAAGAATATATGTTCCATACGGATTTTGAAAAGAAATTCTTTTCGGATAACACCAATAGAGTGCTATGCAAAGCATTCATGGATAATGCCCTGAAAGATCCTATTTCCGGCGAGATTGGCAAGTCAATTATCTTCTGTGTATCCCAAAACCATTGTGCCAAAATCACGCAAATCCTCAACGAAATGGCAAGCCAGATGTTCCCCGACAAGTACAAATCGGACTTTGCCACGCAGGTAACTTCTAGCGTGATGGATGCGCAACAATACACAGTAGATTTTGCCAATAACAAACTAAAAGGGCTTAGCAGATTCAAAGAAGGGTATGAAACCAGTAGAACGAGGGTATGCGTTACCGTCGGGATGATGACTACCGGATATGATTGCTCGGACATTCAAAATATCGTTTTGATGCGCCCTATTTTCTCACCTACCGACTTTATCCAAATCAAGGGCCGAGGAACCAGAAAGCACACCTTCAAATTTACGGATGAGCAAAAGCATACCACGCTTGTGGAGAAGAAAGAATTTAAGATTTTGGACTTCTTTGCTAACTGCCAGTATTTTGAGGAAGATTTTGACTATGATGGCGTGTTAGAGTTGCCTATCAATCGTGGAAAAGGGCCGACTCCGCCAGTGCCACCGCCACCGCCGATAGATGATATTAGCATCACCGACCCCGACAAAGTGAAAACCATAGAAACTATGGCAGTGGGTAGCGAGGGGATGAAAGTGGATAGAATGTTCTTCAAGCAAGCCACCGATTCTATCCGGCAAGATGTGGATATTAAAGTTGCGGTGAATAACGAAAACTGGGAAAGAGCCATCTATCTGGTCAAGGAACGCTTTGAAGATAAACCTGAGTTATACATCAATTTGCAGAAGATAAAAGAGTCCCAAAACTTGGACCGCCAACTCAACTGGAAAGAAGTTTTGGAAATGATTTTCGGACTGATAGAAACCTTTAAGAACCGTGAAGAACTACTGGAAGATGAATGCGACAAGTTTATTGCCATTTACAAACCGGATGCGGAACATCTGCCGTTTGTTAAGAAGTTCATCCAAGCGTATGCTACCGATGATCAATTCCGCCAAATTATTGATGATAAAGAGTATGCCCTTTTAGACACTCGTGCAGGGTTCTCCCTTGATGATTATAGGCATTTGAACGGGTATCGAGATATATTGCCTGCCTACATAAAGGGAAATATTAACCTAAACACCTACATGTAGAGAGAAACAAAATGCTAGACAAAGACACCAAGCAAACCATAGATAATGCTCGTAATATTTTAGTGGGCAAAGTGCCTAATCCGGTAACGCAGATAGATTTAATCACTACCGCCATGATTTACAAGTTTATGGACGATATGGATTTGGAAAATATCTCTTTTGGCGGGAAAAGGGTGTTTTTTGTGGATGATTTGGAAAAATATGCTTGGAGTAAATTGCTATCCGCCACCGTTGGAAATAGCGAGCGCATCAACCTCTACACCGAAGCACTGGATAAATTACCCTATGCCAAACAAATCCCGCAACTGTTTAGAAGCATTTTCAAGGATGCCTTCCTTCCGTTTAGAGATGGCGCAACGCTCACCTTATTCTTAAAAGAAATAGATAGTTTATCATACGCTAATTCGGAGAATCTGGGAGATGGCTTTGAATATTTGCTATCTATTATGGGTGTACAAAAGGATGCAGGGCAATTCAGAACACCGCGCCACATTATTGATTTTATCGTTGAAGTAGTAAATCCGATGAAAAATGATTCTATCCTAGACCCTGCTTGCGGTACGGCGGGATTCTTAATTTCGGCCTATAAGTACATTATTAAAACCGCCAACGAGCATAAAAAGCCCTTGTCAGCAGGTGCTATTAAACAACTTGCGCAGAATATTACAGGGTACGATATAGACCCTACTATGAAGAAACTATCACTGGTAAATTTGTATTTACACCAATTTGCTACCCAACAGGTGTACGAGTATGATACCCTTACCAAAGAAGATAGATGGGGAGATAAGTTTGATGTTATCCTTGCCAATCCTCCATTTATGACCCCAAAAGGCGGGATAAGACCGCATAACAAGTTTGGTATCAAGGCAAACAAGTCCGAAGTGCTATTTGTAGATTACTTTATGGAACACTTAACCCTTAACGGGCGTGCGGGTTTTGTCGTGCCGGAAGGGATTATTTTCCAATCGGCTACGGCTTACAAAGGTTTGCGTAAAATGATGATAGAAGATAATTACCTCTATGCGGTGGTAAGTTTGCCGTCGGGCGTATTTAACCCGTATTCTGGGGTAAAAACATCCATTCTATTCTTTGATAGGCAACTAGCCAAAAAGACGGACAAAATCTTGTTTGTAGATGTCAAAAATGACGGTTTTTCCCTAGGCGCACAGCGCAGACCCATTAAAGAAAATGATTTGCCTTCTGCCTTAGAAGCCATCCAAGCATATCAAAAATCATACGATAAGGCCGATTTGCAACTGCCCGATAATTGCTTACTGGTAGAAAAGAGCAAAATTGCCGAAAACGGGGAGTACAATCTTACTGCCAGTAGATATAAGCAAACACCTCAAGCCCTTAATTCCAAATGGGAAATGGTTAAATTGGGAGATGTGGCCGATGTATCTTCTGGGGATTCGGCTCCACAATCTGCTGACTTTTTTAGAAATGGAATATATCCATTTTGTCGTACTTCGGATGTCGGCAAAGTTCATATATCGGACAATTTAGTAAAAATATCTGATTACTTGAATGAAGAAGGAATTAAAGGTTTAACATTATTTAAGAAAGGAACTATTTTATTGCCGAAAAGTGGGGCTTCGACATTTCTCAATCACAGAGCTATTTTAGGAATTGATAGTTATGTATCATCTCATTTGGCAACCATAGTGGTGCATCATAACAAAATTTTGGAGGAATATTTATTTTTTATTTTGCTTTACATTGACACCAAGACAATGACGGCAAATAGCGCATATCCATCGTTAAAAATTTCGGAAATTAAAAATATTCAAATCCCGCTTCCGCCGTTAGAGGTGCAGGAAAAAATTGTAAAGGAATTAGAGGGCTATCAAGCCATTATCAACGGTTCGCAAGATGTAATAGACAACTGGAAACCCTACTTTGCCATCAAACCCAACTGGCCCAAAGTTAAACTCGGTGATGTGTGCGAAAAATCAGATAAAACCATAGACCCACAAGAAAAAACGGGGATTGTAAATTACATTGGGTTGGAGAATATTTTAAGTTCAAAAATGGAATTGACGGGAATGATTGAGCATCCTTATTCTTCCATAAAAAGCATTAAGAACATTTTTCAAAAAGATGATGTGCTATATGGCAAATTAAGGCCCAATTTGAATAAGGTATATTTAGCCAAAGAAGATGGTATATGTTCTACGGATATACTTGTGTTACGAGCCAAAAACAATATACTCCCTAAATTACTGGCTATCATTTTAACAAGTGAAAATATAAATGCTCAAATTCTGCAAGGCATCAAAGGGGCGCAACTTCCACGCGTAGGGTTTAATTACATGAGTTTAATTGAGTTCTATCTTCCACCCTTATCCGAGCAAAAAGCCATTGTAGAAAAAATTGAATGGGAAGAAGATTATATCCGCCGTTGCAAAGAAGTTATTGCCTACTATAAGCAAAAAATTGCCGACAAAATAGCATCCATCTGGAACGCATAAAAAACCCTCAAAATTTAGCCTAAAAAACTTAGGTCTTTTTTACACTTGACAAAAATTATACTAATAGGTATAATTTATTTAATCTAAGGAGAGGAATATGTATTATTTAGGCAAAAGAACCGTAACCGAAGGCACTATCAAAGAGATGATGGGCTTGTTTGATGTCCTACAAAGGCATCCCGAAGTTTTAACCAAATTGCGGGAAAAGAAATATACTGCCAAAGATACCGATAAAACCTTCCGCATTATCAATTATTGGGAATCGGTTGGGTTGCTCGACAATAACCGTAAATCCGGAAACGAAGGATGGCGCAAATTTTCCATGATGGATATGGTGTTTATGCACTTGCTTGCCAAACTAAGGGAGTTTGATTTCTCTATCCAGAAGTTAAAAGTGGCAAAGCAGGATTTAGAGAAAACTTTGACGATTGGCAAGACCAAAACGGACATCACTGCTTTGGAATATGCCTATATGCGTGTAATGGGGTTAAGCAACGGGGGAAATATCTATTTTATGCTTACACCCGACGGCCACGCCGATTGCGTTACGCAGAAGGATATTTTGCTTATGCAAGCATTGGAAGAAGTGCCGGAAGGGTATATTTGCATCAATTTTAATCAATTGCTAAGCGCACGGGTGAAGTTAGGCAAACACAAAATCCCCGTGCATAGCGAAAATGCTTTTGTGCTGAGCGAAAAAGAGCAAGCCATTTTAGAAGTATTGCGTACAAAGAAGTATAAAAGCATTACTATTGCCCCCAAAGAAGGCGGGAAAAGCACGCTAATAGAGTGTACTGCCGACTATAAGGACGGGGACACTCTGCCGGATTATGGCGACATTTTAACCAGAGTACAAGACGGCAGTATCGTGCAGAAAACGATTAAAGAAAGAATCAAAGTAAAATAGTAAAAACTAGCCCAATGACCAAAGTTCTTGGAGTTGGCGGAGTTTATTAAAATTAAAATTTGTTCGATGACCAAATACCTTGGAGTTGAACCTAACAGGGGCAAACCTTATGAGTTCACTTCAAGTAAAGCAGTACCGTAAGTATTTGGGCGAATTAAACGAAACTTTAACCGATGAACAAGTGCAACAAATAGTAGAAGCACTAGAAGAATTTATCAATGTAGTATGGGAATTATACGATGGGCAAGCAAAAAGTGGTCATTTATTGCAGGGTATCGAGCGACAAACAAGTTCGGGAAGGTAATGGACTTGATAGCCAAGAATCCAAATGCCGTGCTTGGTGCAATAACAAGGGCTATGAAGTCATTAAAGTGTTCAAAGAAGAAGGCATTTCCGGCGGGAAACAGGACAGGCCTGCTTTGAAAGAGATGTTTCGTTATTTGGGCGACTTAAAAGAACCTTGCATCGTATTAGTGGAAGATTTGAATAGATGGGCTAGGGACACTTTAATTCATAATCTTCTTAAATCACAACTAAAACACATGGGCCACTCTCTCCAAAGTGTTAATATGACATTGGAAGATAGTGCCGAAGGTGCTTTGGTAGAAAACATATTTGCAACGCTCAGCCAGTTTTTTAGACAGAGTAATGCTCGACGGGCCAAATCGTGTATGGTTGAACACATCAAGAATGGCTTTTGGATATTTTGTGCCCCTATTGGGTATAAGCATGAAAAGATAAATGGCAAAATTCATTGTGTGCGCTCTGAACCTACTGCCACCTATATCCAAGAAGCATTAGAGGGCTTTGCAACGGGCAAATTCCTCACTAATAAAAGTGTCTTGGATTATTTGAAAGACAAGGATTTGGTCAATTCATACGGAAGGCACATCAATATAACCTTTAACCATATCAAGACGATGCTATCTAATAAGGTCTATACCGGATTTTTTGGCTATCCGCATTGGAATATTCCGGAACAGAAATGGGCTATAGAGCCGATTATCAGCCAAGAAACCTATCAGAAAATACAAGATAGATTACATGGCAAATGCCCCTTAGCAAAACCTCGTAAATATAATATTCACGACGAGGATTTTCCGCTTAGAAGGTGGGTCAAATGCCCTGTTTGCGGTCATGCACTAACCGGAAGCAAGCCACGAAGCAAATCCGGAAAGCATCATCCTTATTATCACTGTTATTACAAAAAATGTTCGCAGGTGGGTAAAACAATTAGACCAAGCGAACTACACCAAGATTTTGAAAAGTTATTGGCAGACATAACACCTAAAAAGTCCCTAATCGACTTGGCGCAGGTGCTAATTTTGGAGAAGTGTGAGAATGTAAGCAAGGATTGGCACGAGCATAGAATCAAAATGCAAAAAGAATTGGCAACCCTCAAACAAGCGAAGGAACGATGCTTTTCTTTGCTTTTAGAGCAAGGGAACAATCAAACCGTTTCCGATATGTGCAAAACCAAACTAGCGCAACTGGATGCCAGAATTACGGAAATAGAAAATACTACCCATGAGGATGACATCAAGCAAGCGGAAGCACTTAAAGCACATAGTAAATATGTATTGGATTTCTTGCGCCAACCGTTGGCAGTTTGGAAGATTGGGGACTATCGGCAAAAGCAGGGTGTTCTAAAATTATGTTTTACAGAGCCAATTAGTTATGATAAAGCCCAAAAATTTGGAACACCTAATTTGTCCCCAATTTTCGGGCTTTTTCGTCATTTTGACACTAATACTAATAAATGGTGGACCGGACAGGACTCGAACCTGTGACCTCCTGCGTGTAAAGCAGGCGCTCTACCAGCTAAGCTACCGATCCAAAAGCGATACTATATTTTAGCAAAATCCAAGCCGGAACTCAACGGCCGTTTGCCGTATCGTCAGGCGTCCACTTGGGGGGTGGTGCGCTTCCACTCTTCTTCTTCCGGGCCCCATTTGTCTTTTACGGCTTGAGGAATTTTGTACAGGATACTCGTGCACTTGGCCGACACCGTCCCGTCCGGCAGGACGATTTCTCCTTCCACCATCGCGCGGGAGCCGCTGTCCTTAATCACCCGTCCAATGGCCTTCAGCGGGGTATGGGTGGGGGTGTTGTGTTTATAGACCACTTCCATTTTTAAGGTTACCATCAAGCGGTTAAAATCGTTTTTCAACAGAATCGCCCGGCCGGACGTTTCATCCAAAATCGTGGCCAAAATCCCGCCGTGCACCGTACCGGGATAGGAACAATAGTTATCGTCCAACGAGAAATTGGCTTCCACCTGGTTGTTATCGTAATCGTTGTACCACTCCAATTTAAGCCCAAAGGGATTGTTCTTCCCGCAGGCAAAGCATTGGAGCGACGTAGGCTGACGCAGTTTTTTCATAAATCCCTCCTCAAATTCATTATACTTTTTTGCTAAACTAAACATATGAAACATTTGGAAACCGAATTTAAGTGGGACGCCAACACTCCGCGCGCTTTTTCCAAAATGGTGGCCGCGGTGAAGGCAATTCCCGGCGTGCGTTTGGCGGCTACGGCACAAAATTTACGTATTTTAGATACCTATTTGGATGATTCTACCGACCCTTTATCCAGGCAAAAAATTGCGTTTCGGGTGCGCTGTACGGACGGAGCTTGGGAAGCCACCTTCAAAACCAAAACGGAAATCCACAACGGGAAAGCCGTCCGCCGCGAGGAGACGCTCCCGTTAAAAGGCGTTCACAATTTGGCCGAAGCGCTGCATTTTCTGCACGCCAAAAAATCGTGGCAAGGCCTTGCGTTGGAAGGCCTGCGGCCGCTGTTTCGCCTGGCAAACAGGCGGAAGGTGTATGACGTGGAAATCAAAAATTCGGTATTGGAAATGGCGTTGGATTCGTGCCGGATTTACGTGGCCGGGCGCATCGTGCAAATGAAGGAAATAGAGCTGGAATTAAAACAGGGAACGGCCGCGGATTTGGAGCACTTGGCCGGGCAGCTTACGGACCGGACAGGGCTTGCGTATGCGCGGGTGTCCAAGGTTAAAACTGCTGCGGCGCTGCTTAGTTTGTGGGGGAAAAAATGAGCGCATTTTTGGCTTTGCTTTTTAGTTTGATTGCGCCCGGCGCGGGGCACTTGCTGGAAGGATTTTATACGGAAGGCATTGTGTTGGGCGTGTTGTTCGCGTTTGGCAAAAGCGTACTGCTGCCGCTCGTACTTCGGGTGGGAAAAGTGAGCACGCTTAAAAGAACGTTGCAAATTTTGTATGGCTTTAACTGCGGGTATATGGTGCTGATTTGTTATGCGGCACTGTCCAGTTTTGTGCGCGGTTTTTTTGTGCAGCAGATTCATTTTTGGCCGGCCTTGTTGGGCGCGGTAGCGGTTACGCTGGCTTACAAAAACACGTTAAACGCATTTGTTTTTACGGCCTTGTGCGGGCGCAGCGGCGTGTATGGCTTAGTGCGAAATTCAGCAAAGACTCCGACGGAGAAAAAATAAATTTTATGTTTTCCGACGGGAAAAACGGGGCTTGATTTTTTTGAAAAAATTATTCTTAGACGAGAAAATGTTTGCATTTTGAACGGATTTGTGCTATTATTTTTATGAGGTTAAAACTAATTGTCTCAGGAGAAAAAAATGGCCGTTAAAAAAACCGTGAAAAAGGCCGCCGCCAAAAAACCGGCTGCCAAAAAAGTAGCTGTTAAAAAAGCCGCCGCTAAAAAACCGGCTAAAAAAGCCTGTGCTAAAAAGGCTTGCGCCAAAAAAGCCTGTGCTAAAAAAACCGTGAAAAAAGTGGCCGTTAAAAAAGCCGCGGTCAAAAAAGCCGCCGCTAAAAAACCGGCTAAAAAAGTAACCGTGAAAAAAGCTGCGGTTAAAAAAACCGCCGCTAAAAAAGCTGTAAAAAAAGTTGCAAAGAAAAAATAATTTAGTAAAAACAAAAAACGCCGCCGCCTTCGGGCCGCGGCGTTTTTTTTATGGGAAATTCCCAGCTGTTTTTTCTCCGTATAGGGCAAAAATCCCGTCGTTCGGTTGCGCGTGGCCCGTAGCCAGGTGCGCTTGCAATCCAAAGCTCCTGTTTGTGCAGTTCGGGGTGGCTGCCTAAAGGGCTGCAACGAGGTGCGTTCTAAAAGGCCTTGATTCGTTTTTTTTTTTTTGATAAATTTTGCTTATGAGCAAAAAACATCAAAAATCCTTTCCCGCGGGGAAAAACGCCAAATAAAGCGATTTTTCAAATCGGGGATTTTTTTGCCGGATAAAGCACTGGGGTTGCTTTGGAGGGGCTGTAATTATTACACTACTATTACGCCCAAATACGGGCGGAACAGGAGAAAACGATGAAACAGGGTTTTACGTTAATAGAATTATTAGTTGTGGTATTAATCATTGGCATACTGGCGGCGGTGGCGCTGCCGCAGTATGAAAAAGCGGTGCAGAAAGCCCGTTTGACGGAAGCACTCGTCGTGATGAAAAAGGTGTGCGACAATGTGGACTTGTGTTTGCTTTCAGACCCGACGGGAGATACCTGCTGGGACTTGATGGGTGAGGGCTTGGAGCAATACGGCACCCTTTCCAGTTCGGGGGACCTCCTGCTGACCAAAAACTATGCGTTTATGGCATTTCTTAGTAATACTATAATGGGTTGGCCTATTACGGGAGACGCCCCGGCCAGTCTGGACAATGCACCTTATTTGATTTGGATGGTGCCTCAGGGAATTATGGCTCAAGATCCGGATTATTGGACCAAAGGCCGGCGCGCTTGTATATCAGGAACAGAAAAGGGAACGGCTTTTTGCAAATCGTTGGGCGGCACGTATTACGAAGATTGGTACGGTATAGGCCCCGCTTATTCGTTCTAATTTTGCCATAAAAAAGCCCGCACGCAACGTGCGGGCTTTTTCGTGAAGCAGAACTATTTGATTTTGTAATATTTGGCAATTACGTCCCACGCTTCTTCGGCGGTATCCACCAGGGCGCACGTTTCGGCTTCCTCCAGCGAAATTACCCCGTACGACGCCAACCCCTGGATGTTCACTACCGTGTTCCAAAACTCTTTGCCTACCAGCACAATCGGGATGTCTTCCTTTTTGCCTGTTTTGACCAGCGTTAAAATTTCAAACAATTCATCAAAGGTGCCATATCCGCCTGGAAACACCACAAACGCTTTGGAGCGCATCACCAGGTGCAGCTTGCGGATGGCAAAGTAATGAAACAGAAACGCCAAGTTTTTGGTAATGTACGGATTGGGGCGTTGTTCGTGCGGGAGCGTGATGTTCATGCCAATACTGCGGCCGCCGTTTTCAAAAGCACCGCGGTTGGCGGCTTCCATCAGCCCGGGGCCGCCGCCCGTTACGACGGCAAACCGATCGCCTGCGCGCTGAACCACCAATTTGGCAAAACGGCGGGCTTCCTGATAGTACTTGCTCAGTTTGGCCAGCCCTTCCGCTTCGTACAGCCGGTTTTGCAGATTTTTATCCGAAGGATTTTGGGCCAGGGCTTCTTTGGCGGTTTGAACTTGGTGCAGGGCCTGTTTTTCTTCCCGCACGCGCGCACTGCCAAAGCACACAATCGTTTCCGTTACGTTAAAATGCCGCAAATAAATTTCCGGCTTCATTACTTCCAATTCCATACGCACGGGGCGCATTACATCTTTTTTAAGCAGTTTAATGTCTTCGTATGCTTTGATGTATGAATCTTCGTGTTCAATGGCGTCTTGTTCTTTGGTCATAAGTGCCTCACTTGGTTGCCCATTTCAGGATATGCTGCGTCATCTGTTCGGCATTAAGGCCCAGCTGATCGTAGAGCTTGGCCACTTTGCCGTGTTCCACAAATTCGTCGCCGATGCCCAGGCGCAGGAGTTTGAAGTCGGCCTGTTTGTCGGTTAAATACTCCGCCACGGCCGAGCCAAATCCGCCGGCGAGTACATTGTCCTCCACCGTTACCAACCGGCGGGAGGTTTTGAGCGCTTCGTCAATAATTTGGGTGTCCAGCGGGTGCACAAAGCGCATGTTGACCACCCCGCAGCGGACGCCCTTTTCTTCCAGCGCCTGCGCGGCCTGCAAGGCGGGGTGTACCCGGTTGCCAATGGCCAAGATCGTCAAGTCTTTCCCTTTTTTGAGCCATACGCCTTTGCCAATTTCCAGGCGTTTGGGTTTGGCGTCCATTTCCACATTAAAGCCCGCCCCGCGCGGGTAGCGCAGCACGAAGGGGGCTTTGGCGTCAAAAGCGGTTTTCAGCATATGCTGCATTTCGTTTTCGTCCGCCGGGGCGGCCAAAATCAGGTTGGGGATGTCCCGCAGGAAGCTTAAATCAAATACGCCGTGGTGGGTGGGGCCGTCCTCTCCTACCAGGCCGGCGCGGTCCAGCGCGAACACCACGGGCAGATTTTGCAGGGCCACGTCGTGCACGATTTGGTCGTAACAGCGCTGGGCAAAGGTGGAGTACAAAGCGACAATCGGTTTGGATCCGCCCGCTGCCAGCCCTGCCGCAAACGTGGCGGCGTGTTCTTCGGCAATGCCTACGTCAAAATAGCGGGAGGGAAATTTGTCGCGGAAGGCATCCAGCCCGGTTCCTTCGGGCATGGCGGCCGTAATGGCGGTAATGGCGGGGTCCTTTTCGGCCAGTTTTACCAGCGCGTCCGAAAAAGCTTGGGTAAACGTGATGGAATTGGACTTGCCAATGGTGCCGCCGGTGTCCACGTCAAAAACGCCCACGCCGTGAAATTGGGTTGGCTTTTCTTCGGCGGGTTTATAGCCCTTGCCTTTTTTGGTAACGACGTGCAGCATGACGGGGCCTTTAACGTCTTTTACGCTTTCCAGCACTTCCAGCATGGCGTTAATGTCGTTGCCGTTGACGGGGCCGAAATACCGAAAGCCCATTTCTTCAAACAGCGTTCCGGGGAACAAAATGGAGCGCGCCCGTTTGGCCAATTTGGCGGCGTTGTTGCCAAACTCGTCAAAGCGTTTTAAGAAATTGGAGGCTTTTTCTTCGGCCAGCTGGACGTATTTGGTCGTCAGCAATTTGGTCAGCGCCCGCCCCAGCGCGCCGACGCGTTGGGAAATGAACATCTGATTGTCGTTCAAAATGACCAGCAAATCCGTGCGCAGGAGCCCGGCGTTCTGCATGGCTTCGTAGGCCATGCCGCCGGTCATGCAGCCGTCGCCCACGACGGCGATGACTTTGGATTTTTCCTTTTTTTGGTCGCGTGCAATGGCCATGCCCAGCGCCGCCGAAATGGCGGTGGAAGCATGCCCCACGCCAAACGTGTCGTACGGGCTTTCGCACCGTTTGGGGAACCCGCTTAGGCCGTGGTGGGTGCGGATGGTGGAAAATTCCTTTTGCCGCCCCGTCAGTAATTTGTGCGCGTAGGCTTGGTGTCCCGTGTCAAACACGATTTTGTCTTCCGGCGTGTTAAACACGTAATGCAGCGCGGTGATGATTTCCACCGCTCCCAAGCTGGAGCCCAAATGCCCGCCGTTTTTGCTGGCGGTTTCAATAATAACGGAACGCAATTCTTCGCACAACGTGGGGAGCAGTTCCTTTTTGATTAAACGCAAGTCTTTTGGGCTCTGGATACTGGGAAGTACTTTCATAGACAATCCTTCAATTAATAAGTTCTAGTTTTGAAAAATTCAGCCATTTCGTACAGCGGCCACAGATTTTTCTTTTTCACGTCTTTCAGCGCGTCCAGCGCTTTTTGTGCGTTGGCAATTAACAGCTGGGCGTGTTTGCGGCTGCCTTCCAGCCCGTACAGGCTGACAAAGGTCAGCTTGCCGTTTTCCTGGTCGCTGTTGGATTTGCCCAGCTGCTTGGCCGAGGCGGTAACGTCCAAAATATCATCCACAATTTGGAACACCAGGCCAATGCAGTTGGCGTATTTTTTGATGAGGGTCAAATCTTTCCCTTTGGCGCCGGCCAGCAGGGCACCCGCTTCCACGCTACCGCGGATCAGCGCGCCGGTTTTGTTGGCGTGGATATAATTTAAGATGGTTTCGGGCGTCGTTTCTTTGACGGAAAGCGGCAGCATAAAGTAGTGCAGCGTTTTATCCGCCAACGGTTTGGACGTACTGCGCAGCTTGTCGGCGCGGAGGCTGTGGGCGTCGCTTCGGCCCATCCCCTCGGCGTACACATCGGCCACTTGGCCGCCCACCATGCCGCTGGCCCCGGCGCAATTGGCGAAATGCGCCAGCGCGTTTAAGGTGTTTTCCGCTCCGACGGCTTTTACTTTGCCGTTTTGGGCAAACACTTCAAACACGTAAGTCAGCAGTGCGTCGCCCGCCAGCAGGGCCAAATCCTCGCCAAACACTTTGTGGTTGGTGGGTTTGCCGCGGCGCAGCGAATCGTTGTCCATAGAAGGCAAATCGTCGTGAATAAGGGAATAGGTATGCAGCATTTCCACGGCGCAGGCGGCGGGCATGACGTCGGCCGCTTTTTTGCCGAAGGCTTCCGCGGTAGCCATCAGCAAAATAGGGCGCACGCGTTTGCCGCCAGCTTGCAGGGAATAATCCATAGAGTCGGTTAAAATTTTGGGTGCATTTTGGATTTTGGAAATGTATTTGGAGAGATTTTTTTCCACTAATTTGGCACGTTCTTTTAGGTAACTGTCAAATTTATTCATACGGGTATCCTCTTATTGGTACGGACTTTCCTTTATTATACCTTAATTGGAGCGCATAAAAAGGCCCCGCTTGTTGGGCGGGGCTTAAAATGAAAAGCCTTGTTCCGGATTGGTCAGCTAAGGTGGGTTGCGGCGTTCTCTTTTTGAACGAGGGGATGCCACAAGTCGTTCCACTTATTTTTCGCATTTGCTGCATCACTCCTTTGTTTCACAAGGAAGAACGGCCGACTGACTGCTGGGCGGCGTTGGCGCGGCAGGTTTGGATAAACTGGCGGATGTCCTCGTTTCTTCAGCTCCAAGCGCGCCGCCAGGGGCCGTTTCCAAAGCCAAACGACTGCGCCGCCGGGCTGGCCGCACCACGCCGGGGCTTTAACGCCGGGCGGGTTTGTTTTATATAATAACTGTACTATGGTAAAAGTAAACCGGCCGCATATCGGCATTTTTGGAAAGATGAACGTGGGCAAAAGCTCCCTCATTAATGTATTGACCGGGCAGGACGTTTCCGTCGTGGCGGAACACCCCGGTACGACCACCGATCCCGTGAAAAAAATTATTGAAATTTTAGGGGTCGGCCCCGTAACGATTTTGGACACCCCCGGCATAGACGATACTTCCGCCCTGGGCGCCCAGCGGGTGCAGCGCACCAACGAAGCGCTGGACCAGGTGGATTTGGCTATCTTGGTGTTTGCCGGCCAGTTTGACTCGTATGACCAAACCCTGATGGAAACTTGCGTGGCGCGCAAAGTGCCGTTTTTCTTCGTGCACAACAAGTGCGATTTGCAGAAAGTCAATGTGGAAATCAAAGGAGCGGACGTGGTGGAATTTTCGTGCAAAAGCCCGTCGCTCCTGCCGCGGCTTTTGGACATGATTAAAAAGCACTTGCCCAAAAGCTCCTATTCGCAAAACGTGATTTTGGACGATTTTGTGAAAGGGGGGGACGAAGTGGTGCTGGTCATCCCGATAGACGCTTCCGCGCCGGAAGGCCGCCTGATTTTGCCCCAGGTGCAGACGATCCGCAACCTGCTGGACATTGGGGCCGTGGCCGTGTGCCTCAAGGACACCGAACTGCGCGAATATTTGCAAACCCATACGCCCAAATTGGTGGTAACGGATTCGCAGGCTTTTGCCTATGTGGCTTCCGTTGTGCCGCCCACGATTGCGCTGACGAGCTTTAGCATTTTGTTCTCGCGGCTGAAAGGTGATTTTGACGCGTTCCTGCGCGGAACCCATGCGTTGGACCGCCTGCAGGACGGGGACAAAGTGCTGATTTTGGAATCCTGCTCGCACAGCGTCAACAACTGCGACGATATCGGCCGCGTGAAACTGCCCAATTTAATCCGCAAATACACGGGCAAGAAACTGGAGTTTGACGTCGTGGCCAATTTGGACACGATTCCCGCCGACGCGGAAAAATACAAGCTGGCCATTCAATGCGGCGGATGTATGGTAACGCGTACGCAGATTATGCGGCGGCTGGATATTTTGAAAGAGAAGAAGGTTCCGCTGTCCAACTATGGTTTGGCCATTGCCTATTGCAACGGCATTTTTGACCGCGTAACGGAAATCTTCCGCAAAAAAGGCATTTAACGCGTGCCCATTTACAAAAAGCGGAGATGAAAAGCTCCGCTTTTTTATTTTTCTCAAACGGCCTTCCGGCCGGACGATTAGAAATTTTGCCCCGCCGTACACAAAAAAACCCCGCCCGAAGGCGGGGTTTTTGTCCAGCAAACTTATTTGACTCTGCCGGCGGAACCGAATACATTTTCGTTCTTTTCGGCGTACATTTTAATCAACGCCTCGCGGGCCGGACCCAAGTATTTGCGGGGGTCAAATTCGGACGGCTTGGTGGCGAAGATTTTGCGGATCGTCGCAGTCATTACCAAGCGGCCGTCGGAGTCCACGTTGATTTTGCACACGGCGGATTTGGCCGCTTTGCGCAGCTGTTCTTCCGGAATACCGGCCGTATCTTCCAATTTGCCGCCGTATTCGTTGATTTGTTTGACGGCCCATTGCGGAACGCTGGAGGAACCGTGCAATACAATCGGGAAGCCGGGCAGGCGTTTGGAAACTTCTTCCAAAATATCAAAGCGCAGTTCAGGCAGTTTTTCGCCGGGTTTCACTTTGAATTTGTAAGCGCCGTGGGACGTACCGATGGAAATGGCCAACGAATCCACGCCGGTGCGTTTTACAAAGTCTTCCACTTGGGCGGGGTCCGTATAGGTGTGGTGTTCGGCGGAAACTTCGTCTTCAATCCCGGCCAGAACGCCCAATTCGCCTTCCACGGTTACATCGTGCTGGTGGGCATAGTCCACCACTTTTTTGGTCAAAGCGATGTTTTCTTCGTACGGCAAGTGAGAGCCGTCAATCATCACGGAAGAGAATCCGTTGTCAATGCAGTCTTTGCACAGTTCAAAGGAATCGCCGTGGTCCAGGTGCAGGCACAGCGGCACCGGTTTGCCGATTTCCTTCATCATTTCCACCGCACCGCGGGCCATCCAGCGCAAGAGCGTGGCGTTGGCATATTGGCGGGCGCCTT
This sequence comes from uncultured bacterium, assembly GCA_949294085.1. Taxonomy (GTDB): domain Bacteria; phylum Elusimicrobiota; class Elusimicrobia; order Elusimicrobiales; family Elusimicrobiaceae; genus Avelusimicrobium. Next base: position 20,996 of record CASFFX010000002.1, read on the forward strand.
TGGAAACCTGCAAAATTACCGGAGAGCCGGTTTGCACACAAGCGGTAACGATGGCTTGCAACTGTTCCATATTGTTAAAGTTGTAAGCCGGAATCGCGTAACCGCCGGCCATAGCATCTTTGAACATTTGGCGGGTGTTCACCAAGCCAAGTTCTTTATAAGAAACGGTCATTGAACTGCCTCCTAAAATAAATTCTGTCCCCCATATTTTACTATTTTTTCCCAGGATGTGGGGGATCTGTTGGCGCGGACAAAGAAACGGGAAATAGCGGAGTGCGCGCGCGCGTCCGACCGTACGACGGGAAAAACTTGCAAAAAAATAAGTTTGTGAGTATAATGTAAATACCTTAACTGTCAAGAAGTGAATACCAATGGAGACAAAACTAGATTTTTCTATTCTTAAAACCCTCACCGAACTGCCGGGTATTTCGGGCCGCGAAACCGCCGTCCGCCGCTATTTGCAAGATACGCTTAGCGCTTATGCCGATTCCGTCCGCACCGACGTAATGGGCAATCTGATTTTCTTTAAGAAAGGCACGTCCAAACAAAATTTGCTTTTTTGTGCGCATATGGACGAAGTGGGCCTGATGATTCATTATGTGGACGACCGCGGATTTTTGCGCTTTGTAACCGTGGGCGGAATTGATCCGCGCACGCTGCTGGCGCAGCGGGTGCGGGTGCAAACCAAAACGGGCCCGCTGTTGGGCATTATTGACACCAAGCCGGCCCACATCACGACCGAGGCGGACCGCACCAAAGCGTTGGGCGTGAAAGATTTGTTTATTGACATCGGGTTCAGCGGCGCCGAAGCCAAAGCCCGGGTGGAAGCGGGCGATTTTGCCGTGCTGGACCGGCCTTACGCCGAGTTTGGCGACGGGCTGGTAAGCGCCAAAGCGCTGGATAACCGCGCGGGCGTGTTTGTGCTGGCGCAATTGCTGCGGAACTTAAAAAATCCCTTTTACAACGTGTATGCCGTGTTTACGGTGCAGGAAGAAGTCGGCCTGCGCGGGGCGGCCACGGCCGCTTTTGGCATAGAGGCGGACTTGGCCCTGTGCCTGGACACGACGGGTGCGGCGGATATTCCCGGCTGCGCTCCGCAGGATTACATTTGTGCGCTGGGACAAGGGGTGGGCATTACCGCGCTGGACGCGCGCACCATCACGCCTTGCGCGCTTTTTGAAGCACTCAAAGCTTGTTGCCGGAAACAAAATATTCCCTACCAGGTGCGCATTGCGCCCCGGGGCGGGAACGATGCGGGTGCGGTGCACTTGTCTAAAACCGGTGTGCCCACGTGCGGGCTTTCTATCCCTACGCGCAATATCCACTCCAACGTGGAAATTGTGAGTATGCGCGATATAAAAAATACGTTTTGCCTGGCGTATGAAGCTGCGCAGAACGGACTGAACGACGTTACTTTATAAACAGGAAGATGAACTATGAGCCGAACTTTTGAACTGGGAAAAAAGAGAAACGTATTTTTAGACGTAACCGATTATTTGGATAATCCGAAATATCAGCTGGCCCCGCAGGACGCCGCCGGCCTGGAACGGCTGGATACGGTGTATCGGGCGTTGGTGTCGCTGTTGTACAACTATGTCCCCACTTCGGGCCACCCGGGGGGAAGCATTTCCAGCGGACGGTTTGTGGAACACCTTTTATATAAAGATATGGCTTACGACTTGGCCCACCCGCTAAAAGACGAAGCCGATATTATTTCCTACGCGGCCGGACACAAGGCGCTGGGGCTGTATGCGCTGTGGGCGCTTCGCAACGAGTGTGCGCGCATTGCCGCGCCGCAGCTTTTGGCCCGGGACGAAAAACACCAGCTTCGCCTGGAAGATTTGTTGGGATTCCGGCATAACAAAATGCAGGGCACGCCCTTGTTCAAACAGTTCCACTCCAAACCGTTGGGCGGCCACCCGGAACCAATGGTGCCGTTTGTGCGCACCAGCACGGGCGCCAGCGGCGTGGGGGACGGCTCGGCCGTCGGCTTGGCATTGGCCGCGGCGGACGCTTACGGCGAAAATTGCCCCGTGGTGCATATTGTGGAAGGGGAAGGCGGCCTGACGGCCGGCCGCGTGAGCGAAGCGGCCGCTATGGCGGCTACGGCCCAGCTGAAAAACGCCGTCTTTCATATAGACTGGAACGAAGCTTCCATTGAAAGCGAGCGCGTAACGGCCGACGGGGAACACCCCGGCGATTACGTCCAATGGAACCCGATGGAATTTTTCTATATTCACGATTTCAACGTAATTCGCGTTCCCAACGGGCACGATTTTAATCAAATTCACATTGCGCACCGGCTGGCGGCGGAAATTTCCAATCATCAGCCCACGGCTATCGTGTATCGCACGGTCAAAGGGTGGCATTATGGCATTGAAGGGAAAGCGTCGCACGGGTCGGGGCATAAATTTGCTTCGGAAGGGTTCTACCAATCGTTGGCGGAATTTGAAAAAGCGTTTGGCGTTACGTTTCCGCGTTTTGAAGGGGACAAGACCGACGTCAATATTGAAAAATTCTACTGGGACAGCCTGCTGACCGTACGCCGCGCGCTGGAAGCGGACCAAAAAACCGCCGCTTACGCCGCCGCCCGCCTGCAGGAAGCGGCTTCCCGCCTGGAAGCCCAGCACCGCACCGTACGCGCGGATTTGGGCAACAGCAAAGATTTGTACACCCAATTTTCGCCCGCGGACGTGCCGGCGGAATTTGTGTTTGAAAAAGGCAAATCCTACACGACCCGCGGCATTTTTGGCAAGGTGTTGGCGTATTTGAACAAACACACGCAGGGAACGATTTTGACCGCGTCGGCCGATTTGTACGGCTCTACGGGCGCGGCGGAAATTTCCAAGGATTTTCCTGCCGGCAACTTTAATACGGTTTCCAATCCGCTTTCGCGCCGTTTGGCGGCGGGCGGTATCTGCGAGGACGGCATGGCCGCCCTGTGCACGGGGATTTCCGCTTTTGGCAAGCATATTGGGGTGTCGTCCTCCTACGGGGCCTTCTTGGCCTTTGAACACGTAGCGGCCCGCCTGCACGCCATTGGCGTACAAGCCGCGCGGGAAGCCGGGGCGGACCCGAACACCTTTATTATGTTCAACGGGCATGCCAGCTTGCCTACCGGCGAGGACGGCCCGACGCATGCGGACCCGCAGTCCCTGCAGTTGTTGCAGGATAACTTTCCCCGGGGTGCGTGCATTACCATTACCCCCTTGGAAGTGGACGAAATTTGGCCGCTGACGGTGTACGCCTTGTCGCGCCGACCGGCGGTGTTTGCGCCGTTTGTGGTGCGCCCGTCGTATGCGTTTATGGACCGCGAGGCGTTGGGGGCCGAGCCGGCTGCCCAGGCGATTAACGGGGTGTATTATTTGCGCCGCGCCAAAGGCAAGGCCGAAGGAACGGTGTTTGTGCAAGGTGCGGGCGTGGGGCGCATTGTGGTGGAAAACCTGCTGCCCAAGTTGGCCCAAAACGGCCCGGACGTGAACGTGGTGTACATCACCAGCCGGGAACTGTTTGAAGCTTTGCCCGCGGCCGAACAGGAAAAAATCCTGCCGGCGGAACTGTTCCGCACGGCGATGGGGATTACCGATTTTACCCTGCCCACGCTGGACTGTTGGATTAACAGCCTGGCGGGGCGCAGGCATACGCTGTACCCGCATAGGGACGGCAGATTCTTGGCGAGTGCGTCGGCGGCTAAAGTGTATGCCGAAGCCGGGCTGGACGGGGATTCCCTGTTCGCCGCCGTGTGCGCTTATGTACAGGATTTGAAGCGGGCCGACCAATGGCTCTAGGCCCGATAGGAGAATAAAATGGCAGAAGAAAAACCTTACTTGACCGGACGGACATATCTTTTCAGGCTTCCTAAAGGCAAGGATTTGTTGGAATCGCTGGCTGATTTTTGCCACGATAACCAGGTAAAATGCGGCGTCGTAAACGTGATCGGTTCCGTGTCCAACGCAACCATTGGCTGCTACGACCAGAACAAGAAAAAATACGAAAAGACCGTCATCAACCAGGAAATGGAGCTTATCAGCCTCTGCGGCAACATCAGCATCCAGGATAACCGCCCCCAAGTGCATGCGCACGTGGTAATGGCTGGCAAAGACCACCAGGCCATTGGCGGGCACTTGTTCCCGGGCACCAAAATATACGTGTGCGAAGCGTATATTCAGGAATTGGTGGGCGAACCCAAGGTAAGAAGATCGGACAAAGTAACCAAGCTTTCGCTTTGGGCGTAAGAGCAAACTAATTAAAAAAACCCGCGTGTGCAGCGCGGGTTTTTTTGTCAGTCGGCAAAAAAATGCACTTTAAGTTAGGCAGTATTAAAATTTATTCTCAGACGGTAAAAAGCAATTTTTTGTCGTTTTTGCATTACGGTTTAATTAAAAGGGGAAATAGAATAGCAGTTATGTAAAGTCCTGTCAAGACTAACCTAAACTTTAGCTTGCAAAAAAACAGGGAATAAGGTTCAATGGGAGAGTAGGGTAGTTAAAATTACACAGGAGGATGTAGCTAGATGAAAAAACTACTGGGCTTATTTTTAGTCCTGACGATGGCTTGGCCTACTAGCGCCGCTATCGTAGATAATGTAGATGCCATTGGCGAAATTGAAGTCATTGGCGCTAACAACAATGCGCAAAAGAGCGATGCCAACGGCGCGGCGTCCCGCGTGATGGCCGGCTTGTCTGCCGAATTGACCGAAGACGTGAGAGCCAACGTTCAATTCGTGTACAACACGGCTTGGGACGGCGCTTCTGAAGGCAGAAGCCTGAATACCTATCAAGATGAAATCTATTTGGCGGAAGCCAATATGGTTTTGTCCAACTTAATGGACCGCTTTGAATTAACCCTGGGCCGCCAATTCTACGGCGATGAAGACAGCGCCTTATTGTATTTTGGCCCGCGCCACGGTTATATGGCTGCGTTGTCCAGCTCGGTCAACTCGCTGGATGCGGCCAAACTGACCTATGCCGACGATGTAAAGGCCTTGACCTTGATTGCCGGTAAAACCCAGAACCTGGGAGTCTTGCAAGACAAAAATGCGGACTTCTTCGGGATTGATTTCCATATGAACCTGACGGATATGGTCAAAGCCCAAGTGTATGGCTATACGTATAAGAACAATATGTGGGCCGATGAATACCAGGGCTTCTACGGGGCCAAATTGTCCATGATGCCGCAAGCCGGTGCCTTGAGCGTGGAATACGCCCGCGGCCATAACGGCGACCGCTTGGTCAAAGAAAGCAGCGATACGCCGTACTTGGTCAGAGCGGAAGGTTCGTTGAATATGGATGCCTTTACCCCCAGAGCCGCCTTCATCTACCAAAAAGGTGTCGTGTCTGAATACGGTGCTTATGCGCCCGGTTTAGTGTATGGCAAAACCTATTTTGGCGAAAAGCCCTATCAAGCGTTGGAAGGCAAACGCATTTTCAACGTGGGCTTGGACTACAACGTAGAAAAATGGACCTTCGCCTTGGACGGCTTTGCCTTCCAGGAAAGATCCGGCAAAGACGCGGCCACGCTGGAAGCGGACTTGACCGCCACCTACCAGCACAACGAAAACGTTGGCCTGTTCGCCGGTATTGGCTATGCCAAACTGGGAACGGACATGAAAGATGCCCACAACGGTCAGCAGGATGCCACCGTTTATCAAGCTGGCGTGAACGTGAAATTCTAATCTGTTTTCGCACAGATAAAACCCCGCCTTCGGGCGGGGTTTTTTGTGCCCTGAAATCGAAATCGGTGCGGCGGCGTATGGCGCTTGCCTTGGGGCTTGGCGTGCGGAAGCGCGCGTTCGTTTTCGGGGGCAAGGCCGGGGGCGTGTGGAAGTTTCTTTGAAAAGCCTTCCTATTGGAAAATGGAGCATATAAAACCCGGTGTGCCGTCAGCACACCGGGCGTTTTTAGAACGGGGAAAACTTAAAAGTACAAATCCCGTTTTCCTTCTTTAATCGCCTTGAGATTTTTGTCAATCAGTTGGCGAATCGGCGAATCCTGCGGGAAGGCTTCCTTCGTGGTGCTTTCAATCAGCGCGTAGCCTTTGGCTTTCAACGGCGCGGGAGCGAAGTCTTCCAGGTATTCGGCAAACGTAAACATGGCGTTGGGCAGGCAGTGGGTTTTGATGAGGCCCGGTTTGGCCATATCCATAAAATCCTTGCCTACGCGGCCCAAGCGGTAGCAGCCCGTGCAGAAGGACGGCATGTGCTTGGCGTCCACCACGGCGTCTATCACTTCGGCCAGGGAACGGTCGTCCGTCAGCGTAAACTGGCTGCCGTTTTGCTTGTCGTAGGAATAGCCGCCCGGGTTCACGCGGGACGCGGCCGAAATTTGCGATACGCCCAGCTCCAGGCAGGCGTTGCGCATAGCGGGCGATTCGCGCGTGCTTAAAATAATGCCCGTGTACGGCACTGCCAAACGCAGGACGGCAATACATTTTTTGAAATCATCGTCGCTCAGCACGTCGTTGGGGTGAAGGCTGAAGTCGGACCCTTCGGCCGGTTCAATGCGCGGAATAGAAATGGTGTGCGGACCCACGCCGTAGGTTTTGTCCAGGTACCAGGAATGTTCCAGCGTGGCCAAAATTTCGTATTTATGGTCGTACAGGCCCAGCAGCGGCCCGATGCCCACATCGTTAATGCCGGCCTGCAGGGCGCGGTCCATAGCGTCCAGGCGGAACTGGTAGTCTTTCTTGGCGCCGGCGATGTGCAGCTTGGCGTAGGTTTCTTTGTGATACGTTTCCTGGAACAGCTGATACGTGCCGATGTTGCACTTTTTCAGTTCTTCAAATTCCGGTTCGGTCAGCGGTGCAATGTTGACGTTGACGCGGCGGATATTCTGCCCGTTCCAGCGGGTATCGTAAATGGTTTTGATGCTGTCGTACACGTACTGCAGGCCGCCGCCGGGGTACGCTTCGCCGGCCACCATCAAAATACGTTTGTGGCCTTGCTGCAACAGGGCGGTTACTTCCTGGCGGATTTCGTCCTGCGTGCTGGCGTGGCGTTTTAAGGCCGTATTGGAGCGGCGGAACGCGCAATAAATGCACTCGTTGGTGCAAATGTTGGAAATGTATAACGGCGCAAACAGCACAATGCGGTTGCCGTAAATGGCTTCCTTAACAAATTTGGCCGTATTAAAAAGGTCGTTTAACAGTTTTTTATCGGTGAGGTTTAACAGGACTGCCGCTTCTTCCAGCGAGATGCCTTTTAGCTCACGGGCTTTTTTCAAGATTTCCGTCACTTCGGAGTCCGTATGGGACTTGGCTTTTTCCAAAGTTCGTTGCAGTTTTTCGTCATCAATAATCATACTTATATCATAGCACTTTTGGGCCGCGTGTGCGGGGCGTGTGCAATTTGCTATGATATGTGTATGCCGAAGAAAGAGTCCGTTTTGGTGGTGTGCACCAACCGCAAAGCATACCACGATTATTTTATTGAAGACACCTACGAAGCCGGCTTGGAACTGCTGGGGGCGGAAGTGAAATCCATCCGCCAGAAAGAGCTGAGCCTGGAGGGAAGCTTTGTGCGGGTGGAAAATGGACAGGCCCGCGTGTACAATATGCACGTAAAGCCGTATAAGTTTAATTCCCTGACGGAGCCGGACCCCACGCGCCCGCGGCGGCTGCTGCTGAATAAAAAAGAAATCCGCAAGCTGGGGGCCAAGGCGGAGCTGAAAGGCTATGCGCTGGTGCCGGTGGAAGTGTATTTCAAAAACGGCTGGGCCAAGCTGAAACTGGGCGTGGCCAAGGGCAAACATTTGTTTGATAAACGCGAAGCCTTAAAAAAGCGCGATTTGAACCGCGAAATGGAAAAAAGCTTCAAAAACACGATTCGTTTTTAACAAAAAAAACGGCCGAAATAAGTGTAAAAAAGCGCTTTTTTCCCTATACAAAATAAAAAACTGGATTTTTTTCGCGCAATTTTCTACAATATATTTACTTGGGCGGGTGGCGGAATTGGCAGACGCGTACGGCTCAGGACCGTATGGACGAAAGTCCTTAAGGGTTCAACTCCCTTTCCGCCCATTTTAATTTGTTGGTTGCGTGTATGAAAAAGTATGACTATTACCGGCCTTCAGCGTCGTCTCTAGGAAGAAAAAAACGCGTGGTCCGGCGGAAAAGGTCATCCTTTTTTTTTAAGTTTTTTTTGCTCGCGGTGTTGGCGGGCGTCGTCGGTTTTGGCGGGTGGCTGGGCGTATCCAAAGGCTATCAGCTGCTGGTCAATTCCAAATTAACCGACTGGCACGTCAAAACCGTTTCCGCCGAGGGCTCTCCGGCCCCCTTTCAATCCGAAATTTTATCCTCGTTGCGCCCGTATGAGGGGAAACCCTTTTCGGTCAAGGACGCCGCCGCTTTGCGTGCCAAATTGATCAAGCGCTATCCGATGTTGAAGGAGGTGTCCGTTTCCCGCGGGCTTTTAAGCGGGGAACTGCGCGTGGCGGCCAAACGGCGCGAGCCGATAGCCAAGTTCGTCCTGCCGGACGAAAGCGTGCGCTATATAGACGAGGACAGCACCGTCTATCCGGACCCGTCCTCTTCGGCGTCTGTGCCGTTTGTGGAACTTTCCGGCCCGGTGCCCGAAAAGCTGAGCCCCGAATTTATTGATTTGGTGCAAAGCACGCTGAAATTAAATAAAGAGTTGGATTTTGCCTTTTTGCAAATGGACTTGGAAAAAAACACCGTCAAAATGCACATGCCGGACGGCTGTGTGATTGACTTTGGGCAAGCCGTCCAGCTCAAGCGCAAGGCCTTGGCCGCCGCCCGGATTTTGGCGTTCTCTCACGAGCATTACCAGACGCTGGAAAAACTGGATTTTACGTTTTTCAAATACGGCAAAGTTTTTTTAACACAGAAGTCCCATTAAGTTTTATAATATAGGTATATTTTTTTTAGGTGGGTTTTATGGCTAAAACGAATATCATCGCCGGATTGGATATCGGCAGCGGCAAGATGACGTGTATCGCCGCGGCACACGATTTTGAAACAAATACGTTAAAAGTAGTGGCGGGGCGGAGCGTCCCGTGCAAGGGGCTGCGGGGGGGCATGGTGTCCGACATCCGCGAAACTTCCGCCGCCGTTACGCATATTTTGGGCAGTATAGAACGCGAGTGCAACCAGGAAATCGGCAGTTTGTTTGTGGGCGTGCGCGGGGCGCATTTGGAATCGTTTTCCAACCACGGCACGTACAACATTTCCCGCCTGGACAAAGAAATTACGCAGGCCGATATGGCCCTGGCGATTGAAAACGCCAAAGCCATGCCGATTAAAAACGACAACGAAATCGTCAACGTTATTACCCAGGGCTATGCCATAGACAAGCAAAAAGGCATTACCAACCCGGAAGGGATGGAAGGCTCCCTGCTGGAAGTGGACGTGCATATTACGACGGGTTCCTCCACCCATTTGAACAACTTGGCCAAAGCCATCCAACGCCCGGGGTACAAAATTGACGGCACTTTTTACAGCCTGGTTCCCTTGGCCGACACCGTTTTGACGCAGGAAGAAAAAGAAATCGGCGCGTTGATATTGGATTTGGGCGGAGAAACGATGTCCGTCGGCATCTATATAGACGGCATTTTGAAATTCTCCCGCGATATTCCCTACGGGTGCGATTTAATTACCAGCGACCTTTCCCGCCTGCTGCATACCAGCCGCCAAAACGCCAAAGAAATTAAAGAAAAATACGGCGTTTCCTTTCCTACATTTTTGGACGAAGAAGGCGAAATTCCCGTACCATCGTTGGACGGCAGAAGCACGCACAACATCAAAAAAAGCTACGTGCTGGACATTATCCAGCCCCGGGTGGAAGAACTGATAGAACAAGTGGCCCGCTGTGTGGAATCGTCCGGCTATAAAAATTTCCCGGTGGTGGGCGTGGTAACGGGCGGCGGTTCGCAAATGCCCGGCATTACGGACCATTGCGTCAACATTTTAGGCTTAAAAGAAGTGCGCCGCGGGGTGGTCCAGCGCGACTTGATTACCAGCGACGACCAATTTTTTGACCCGTTGTACAGTACGGCCATGGCGCTGGCTATTTACGCGTCCGACAATTCCGCTTACGATGACTATTCCGGCGGCTCTTACGAAAAGGGCGGCTCGTTCTTTAGCAAGTTGGGGCGGCTGTTTAAGGGCGTGGACATTTTCGGCGGCTGATTACGGAGCGACTATGGAAGATTTATTTATGCCGGCCGATTTGTTTGAAAGCAAAAAGGCCAAAATCAAAGTGATTGGAGTGGGCGGCGGCGGCGGAAACGCCATTAACCACATGGTCAGTTCCGGCCTCAAAGACGTGGATTTTATCGCCGTCAATACCGACGCGCAGGACCTGCGCCGCAACCGAGCCCCCTATTTGGTGCAGGTGGGCGAAAAAATTACCAAGGGCTTGGGCGTCGGCGGCGACCCCGAAAAAGGCAAAAAAGCGGCCGAAGAATCCAAGGAAAAATTGAAGCTCATCATCGGCCAATGCGATTTGCTGTTTATCACGGCCGGTATGGGCGGCGGAACCGGAACGGGGGTGGCGCCGTATTTGGCCAAATTGGCCAAAGAAATTTATGGCGACGATTTATTGGTGATTGGCGTAGTTACCCGTCCGTTTAATTTTGAAGGGTACATCCGCGAAAAACAGGCCGACGAAGGCATTAAAGAAATGCAGAAGTACGTGGATTCCATGATTATCGTGCCGAACGAAAAACTGTTTGATAACGTGGACCCGGAAACCTCATCCAAAGACGCCTTCAAAATGGTAGATGAAGTGCTGCTGCAGGCGGTAAAGGGCATTTCGGAAGTGATCACCCAGCCCGGCGAAGTGAACATTGATTTTAACGATGTGCGCAAAGTGATGTGCCGCTCGCACAAGTCGCTCATTGGCATTGGCGAAGCCAGCGGCCCCGGCCGTCATTTGCAGGCGGTCAAAAAGGCCATTTCTTCGCCGCTTTTGGAAAATGCCGATATCCGCGGCGCCAAAGGGTTTATTGTGCATTTCTCGGCCGAAGAAAATTTGACGTTGCTGGAACAGGGCGAAGTGATGAATTTGATTCGCCAGTACGCCAGCAACGACTCTATTATTATGTTTGGCTATTCGTATGACTCTTCCTTAAACGGGATGTTTAAGGTAACGGTCATTGCCACCGGTTTCAGCCCCGAAAAAGCCAGCGTGTTTAACGCACGCCGTCCGCTTCCTACGGAAATGCTGGGCGCGGGGCCGGTGAAAAAACCGTCGGCTCAGGAAGTATTTGCCTCGTTTGAGGACCCCAAATCGCCGGAGCCCGAGGACGCAATGTTGATCCCGGCGTATTTGCGCCGCAAAAAAAACCGGTCGTAAGAGGAGAAAAAGATGGCGGTAGGACTGCAAAGTTTATTAAGAACCGTAGTAGACAACAAAGCCAGCGGGCTGCATATCCGCGGCAATTCAAACGCCTACGTGCGCTTGAACGGCCAGATTAAACCGATTGACGACAGTTTCGTTTCCAACGACGAAGCCAAAAAAATGGCCTACGCCTGCATGGGGGAACGCGAACGCAAAATTTTTGAACAGTACAGCACGGTGGACTTTTCGCTGGACGCCAAATCGTACGGCCGCTTCCGTTTCAACGTGTTTCGCCAAATGGGCAAAATTTGTATGGCCATCCGCCATATTCCGCTTAAAATTCCTTCCTTTGAAGAACTCCACTTGCCGGGCGACATTTTGCGCAAAATTTCCGAAAGCCGCCGCGGGCTGATTTTGGTAACGGGGATGACCGGTTCGGGCAAAACGTCCACGCTGGCGGCGATGATTGACCATATCAACAAAACCCGCGCAGGCCACATTTTAACGATTGAAGACCCCATTGAATTTATGCACTCGGACAACCGCTGTATCGTCAGCCAATTGGAATTGGGGGTGGATACTCCTTCGTACACGGGCGCGCTGCGCGCGGCCATGCGCCAGGACCCCGATGTGGTGCTTATCGGCGAATTGCGCGACGGAGAAGTGATGAAGGCCGCCATCGGCGCGGCGGAAACCGGGCAATTGGTGCTGGGCACGATGCACACGGTAAACGCCACGCAGACGTTGGCCCGCTTGGTGGACGCGTTCCCGATTGAGCAGCAGGACCAGGTGCGTTTGCAGCTGTCCGAACTGGTGTGCGGGATTGTCTGCCAGCGCTTGCTGCCCACCATTAAACCGGGTATGCGCCCGGCGTTGGAAATTTTGGTTTCCACGCCGCAGGTGCGCAAGCTGATTTTGGAAAACAAACCCAGCGATTTGTACAAAATGATGCAGGAAGGCGAGTTCTACGGCATGAATACGTTTGACCAGTCGCTGGCCCGGTTGTACAAAGACGGGTTGATTGATTTGGAAACGGCTCAGGCCGCCGCCACCAGCCCCGATGCCATTATGTTGGCAATTCGCGGGGTAACGGGCAGCTTGGACGCGGTGAACGAATAATATGCGCACAAATGGATTGTTAATTGCCATTGACGGTACCGCGGGGACGGGCAAGTCCTCCGTCGGCAAAGCGATTGCCGCCAAGCTGGGGTACGGGTTTTTGAGCACGGGGGAAATGTACCGCGCGCTGGCTTATAAAGTGTTTGAAAAGCATATCCAGCCCGAGGACCACGACGCCGTGTTGGCCGCCGCCCGGCAGCTGCATTTCACGTTCGTGCGCCAGCCGGACGCGTCGCTCAAAATGTACGTGGACGGCGAATATCTGGGCCCCAAACTGCATTTGGAAGAAGTAGGCAGCGTGGCCAGCCGCGTGTCCACCAACGGGGAAGCCCGCCGCGTGCTGACTGAAAAAATGCGCGATGTGGGCGAGGACGGCGGAATTGTGATGGAAGGGCGCGATGTGGGGACGGTGGTGTTCCCGGATGCGGAGCTGAAGTTTTATTTGGACGCTTCCGCCGAAGAACGCGCCAAACGCCGCGTCAAGCAGCTGCAGGAAGCCGGGCAGCATCCGCATTACGACGAAATTTTGAAACTGATTGAAGATCGCGACTATCGCGATTCGCACCGGGCCGTCAGCCCGCTTAAACCCGCGCCGGACGCGGTGGTGATAGACACGTCGTCTTTGAATATGCAGCAGGTAACCGACGCCGTGTGGGAGAAAATCCAGCACTATGCTTCTTAATTTGATAAAATTAATAGCACGGGTTTACTTCAAAGTTTGTTACGATTTTAAGGTGGAGGGATTGGAAAATATTCCCAAAACCGGCGCGCTGATTATAGCGGGCAACCACCTTTCCAATGCGGATCCGCCGGCCATTGGCAGTTTTGCCGGGCTGGTGCGGGACTCGCGGTTTGTGGCGAAAAAGGAACTGTTTTCCGTGCCGGTGCTGGGGTGGTTCTTCCGCCGCAGCGGGTATATCCCGGTGGACCGGACGCGCACGATTGGGGACTTTGGCGCGTTGAAGGAAGTGGTTCACGCGTTGGAACAAGGCCAAAGCGTCGTCATGTTCCCCGAAGGCACGCGCAGCCGCACGGGTAAACCGCAAAAGCCCAAAAGCGGCATCGGATTTTTGATTTATAAAACGGGCGCGCCCGTACTGCCGGTAAAGGTGGAAGGCACGTTCGGCTGGCCGTGGGTGCGGAAAATCCGGGTGAAATTCGGCCACGTGATGCACCTGCAGAAGGACCCGGCCTTGGAGCATAAAGCGCAGTATAAACAATTTGCAAATCAAGTAATGGAAGCAATAAATTCTATAAATATCTAACGGAGGTTACGCAGTTTTCCCCGTTTGGGCAAAACTGTAATAAGGACTTATGACGACAAACGAAGAAATTAAAAACACCGAAGACACAATTAACGAACAAGAAATGACGATGGACCAGTTAATTGCGCAGCAAGAGTCTTTATCGGAGAAGTTGTATAAGAAGGAAATTGTAGAAGTACCGGTTGTACAAATCAATCAAGATTACATTTTGGTAGATACCGGCGCCAAAAAAGAGGGGGCTATCGCCGTATCCGAATTTGCAGGCAAAACGCTGCCCGCCGTGGGAGACACGATTTCCGCCGTTTTGGTGAAACGCGGTTCCGACGAAAGACCCGCTATTTTGTCCCACAAAAAAGCGCTGGAAGTACAGGGCTGGGACGTTTGCAAAAAAGCGTACGAAGACAAAGAACGGGTGAAAGGCACCATTGTTCAATGCGTAAAAGGCGGCTATATTGTGGAAGTGTTCGGCGTGAACGGTTTTATGCCGCTTTCCTTGTCTGAACTTCACACCGCTTACAAACATTACTTGCCGGTGGGGGCCAAAATCAAAGCCCAAATTGTAGAATTTGCGAAAGAAAAACAGAAACTCATCATTTCCCGCAAACAGGTGTTGGAAGAGGACGAAGCCGTCCGCCGCGCCCAAGTGCTGAGCGAAATTAAAGAAGGCGATGTGCTGCGGGTGGTCGTTTCCAAGGTGGACAAAGACAAACTTTTCCTGCGCTTCCACGGGATTGAAGGCATTGTGAATTTGGAAAATATCGCCTGGAAAGAACCGGAAACCGCGATTGCCAATTACAGAAGAGGCCAACGCTTGAAAGCCAAATTGCTGGCGTTGGATAAAGAAACTCCGAAATTGGAATTCGGTTTGAAACAATTGTTCTTGAATCCGGCCGATGCCTTAAAACGCCGCTATCCGTACAAGAGCTCCGTCAAAGCGACGGTAACCAAAGTGGACGCGGAAAACGGAGTGGAGTGCACCATTGGCAAGAACAACACCAAAGGTTTCATCAGCCCCTTTGAAATGGGCCGCGATTTCTCTGCCAAAGAAGGCGACACGATTACCGCCTTGGTGGTGGGTGTAAATCCGGAAACCTATACGGTCAATCTGTCCGTCAAGAAGTATGACCAGGTGCAGAACCGCAAAGTCGTTGCCCAGTATTTGAAGCAAGCTCCTCGCCCGACGTTGGGCCAGTTGCTGCAGGATTCCTTCAAAACGGAAAGCGACGAAGAAACCAAATAAGTTAGATATTGTAGATAATCCAAGCCCGGCCCGTTGCGGCCGGGCTTTTTTGTTGAGCATACGGCAGAACCGCTTTTTTGCGATGAGGTGAGGGATACAACCGCAATAGAGTCAATTTGTCCGCCGCGCTCAAAAACCGTTTAAGGGAGGTTGGCTTTCTGGGCGGGGCTCACAGAGAAAATCATTGTTCTAAGAAATTGCTTAACTGGCCCTGGGGAACTTTCCCGGGCTCCATTTGCACGTTGGGGGCGAGCGCTTGCAAAAACGCCCGGCACTTTCAAAATGCCGGGCGTTTGCAAGAGGAAAACCGGTTATTCGCGGTGTCTTTCCGTGGAGTGCTGGCAATTTACGCAATAGCGCGCAAACGGAAGGGCTTTAATGCGTTTTTTGGGAATCGGCTGGCGGCAATATTCGCAAATGCCGTAGATGCCTTTGTCAATTTTGCGCAAGGCGGCTTCAATTTGTTCAATCGTGCTGTGGGCATTGCCGGAAAGTTCAAACAAAATTTCTTTGTCCAGGCTTTTGCTGGCGTCATCAATGGGGTCGCCCACTTCGGCTTCCGGCATGTCCATATTTTTTTTATCTTTCAAGCGGGCCGCGGCGTCTTCCTTCAATTCCAATAAATGTTTTTTAATTTCTTTTAGTTCGGCTGCGGTCAGTGCTTCTTTGTTCGTCTTTTTAATAACCATAAATATATTACCCCTGTTGGGAAAAATTATGCATTGGAAAAGGGTGTCTTTTCCAGGCACCGTTTGATTAGTGTAGCAAAGTAAAATGGCTTTTTCAACCCCTATATAAAAAGGACCGTTTGTACAGGACAATTCAAACCCCGAATTGTTATAATAAAATAGATATTTTACCCACAGAAGGTGATTATGAAAAATTTTTTCTCCCGTCCGGTAAGTGAACTGCTTACCAAAAATCCGTTCGTAGATAATTATAAAAAGATGTGGCCTTTTGTAAAGCCGTACTGGTTCCGTGCGTTGCTGGGGCTGGGGCTGGCACTGCCGGTGGGTGCGCTGGATGCGACGGTGGCCATGTTTATGAAATACTACACCGATGACGTGCTGGTAGCCAAAAATGCTTCCTTTGCGGCGTATATTCCGCTGTTGATTATTGGTTTTGTGCTGGTGCAAAGCATTTTGACGTATGTGGTAAAGTATCTCAATTCGTGGGTGGGCAATAAAATTACGCTGGACGTGCGCAAAAAACTATTCTGCAAATTGCTCAGCATGCACAGCGGGTATTTTGACACAACGGATTCCGGCTACATTATGATGCGCTACAACGGCGATGCGGATACCGCCTGCAACGGGCTGATTAACAACCTGCGCATGATTGTAACGCGTGTGTTTTCCACCATTACGCTGATTTTTGTGTTGTTTTACAATTCTTGGCAGCTTACGTTGATTGCAGTGGGGGCGTTTTCGGCGGCGGGGGCGCTCATTTTTATCGTGCGTCGGAAGCTGGAAGAATTGGTGCGCAATACGGTGGTAATTAACTCCATTGCCATGCGGGCGTATAACGAAATGTTTAATGGCAACCGCACGGTGGCGGCGTACAATTTGCAGGAGGACCAAGAACGCCGCTTTAACGAATTGATGGACAATGTGTTTTGCCTGAATATGGATATGGTCAAACATACGGGCTGGCTGTCGCCGGTGATGCATTTTATCGTGTCGTTGGGGCTGGCGTTGGTGTTCTGGCAGAGCAGCTCTATGATTGTAAACGGAACCATTACCAGCGGTAACTTTACCTCCTTTGTGGCGGCGCTTTTAATGCTCTATACGCCGGTAAAAACCATGGGGGACAACTATGTGGACATCAAAAAAGCCTTCTTGGCCATTGACCGTATTTTTGAAATTTTTGCGTTGAAAACGGCCATTTCGGATAAATCCGGCGCTCTCACGCTGACGGGTGTGCACAAAGAAATTTGTTTCAACCATGTTTCTTTTGCTTACAAACCGGGCGTGTATGTGCTGAAAGACATTAATTTGACGGTGCCCGTAGGCACGACGGTTGCGCTGGTGGGCAATTCGGGCGGGGGAAAATCCACCATTGTCAGCCTGCTGCCCCGTTTTTACAGCGTAACGAAAGGTTCTATTACCATTGACGGCGTGAATATTGAAAACTTTACCCTCAAGTCCTTGCGGGATCATATTTCCGTCGTTTTCCAGGATAATTTCTTGTTCACGGGCACCATACGCGACAATATTTTGATTGGCCGCCCCGGCGCGACGGAGCAGGACTTGCAGGAAGCCGTTAAAAATGCGCATTTGGACGATTTTATCCGTACCCTTAAAAATGGCTTGGATACGGAATTGGGCGAACGCGGGCTGACGCTTTCGGGCGGGCAGCGGCAGCGGGTAGCCATTGCACGGGCGTTTATCCGCCAGGCGCCTATCGTGATTTTGGACGAAGCCACCAGCGCGTTGGACAATAAATCCGAAGCCGTGGTACAGAAAGCGTTGGACAATTTGACCAAAAACCGCACCGTTTTTGTGATTGCGCACCGCTTGTCCACCGTCGTTAATGCGGACAAGATTGTCGTGCTTAATGAGGGCCGCATTGTGGAATCCGGCACGCATGACGAACTGCTCCGCGAGCCGAACGGCGCGTATGCGTCCTTGTACAACGCACAGTTCAAAAAGCGGGAACATTAAATCGGTTGCCAAATTAAAAACCCCACTCCGACGAGTGGGGTTTTTATGTTGAAAACAAACAGCCCATCCAGCAGCTATTCCAACGGGGTATAAAAAGAGCCCTCCGCATGATCTCATGCGGAGGACTCAGTTAGTCGACTCTTCCATGATTACTCTCTTATCCCCAAACCAGAACCTACGCTGACAGTCAAGAATTTTGCGGCGCCGTACGACACCTGAAGCCGGTTGCTCCGTCCCATATCTTCGGCATGCTCCCACTACCCTCAGGTAACGGGTCCGAGGCTTGTGAAACGGCCCTTGCATCCCGGGCAAACCTGCCCCGCACGGTCTACTCCTCAAAGAACTCTTGTTTTCTGCGCTTACGGTCTCCAGGCAGCCACGCTCTTCGCGCCCGCCAGCCCGGTCAACACGCGGCAGTTGTCATCCGTTCGCGTCGCCCAACGTCTTACAGGAGGGGCTGGCGCGCCGGGGGGTTTTCTGTACAGCCGTCCCACCGGGGATACTTACAGTATAATGGAATTACGACTAAATTCAAGGGCTATACGCCCGTAATTTTGCGCACCACCGTTCCAATCGGCTGCAGCAAATGGAGCGGAAATTCGTTATAGGGGGCATTATTCTTCTGCCACAAGGTAATGCCTCCGGATTGAATTTGCACGCGCTTGATGACGTAGCCGCGCGGCGTTTGGATAAACATTACCTGCCCGTCCTGCCAGTCTTTTTCGGGGCGGATAAAGAAAAGGGTTTCTTTGTCGGCCGGGTCGCAAACGAGAAATTTGGCTCCCTTGGCGTGATGGCGGGGGACCGTCCACCACTCGGCCACGTCGCCGTCCTGGTAGTTGGGATAATTTTCCGGGGCATTTTCTAAGAAAGGCAGCGAAACGCTGTTGCTGAGCGAAAAGCTATCCCCCGGGTTGCAGGAAGTATAGTCAGCACGGTAAGTATTTTCCGGGGCCTGAGCGTCCCGCAGGGAGCGGGGGCGATGAGGCGGCTGCAACTCGGGATAGGTGGTATTGGCCGGGAACAGCCGTATAACGTCGTAAGCGTCCATCCCGAACAGCTGGGCCATTTGCGCGGCGTACCCCTTGGAGGGGCGGCGTTTGCCGGTGGCCCACAGGGCAACTGTGGCGGTAGAAACGTGCAACAGTTTTGCTAACTTTGCTTGCGCTCCCCTAAGCACACCGCCGTTCCACTTTTCCAATTGCTTTTCAAATTTATTCATCATTGAGATACCCTCAAAAATGGGTCTTTTTAGGTCCAAAAAAAGCTTGACAAATACTTACAATACTTACTACAAATAGGATTTGTAAGAGGCCCACTCCCTCTTATCTTACAGGCGTACTTGGTTTTCCTTCCCTTACACGAAGAAAGTCCAAAAACAGAGCGGTTTATCCTCGTAAACCTGCGCCGCGCTCGCGGCGTGTTGGCTCGGTTACGCCCGGGCTTGCGTATTTCCGCCCGGAAGCGCAAGTCTATTGTAGCAAATAAAAAGCCGTTTGGGTTAGCAAAGTTAAGATTTTTGCCTTTTCCCACCCATGTGAAAAGGGACCAGCGGAAGGCAAACTGAACTTTGCGCCCGACGGCCGGAGAAGAACAATGGCTTTGTTTTTGCTGTATGGGCTGCTCGGCGTGGTGGCTGGAATTGGCATCATCGGTTTTTGGCAGGATTGGACCGATTTTTGGCGTTCTCAGTAAACCCCGCAGGCGGGAAAACCCCAAAATAATCTATAATAATATAGATGAAATCCGGATTTTCCCTAAACATTTACGGCCTGATTTTTTCCATTATGATTGTCATGGCCGTGCTGACTTACCTGTTGCCCGCCGGGCAATACAACACCGTTCAACGCGACGGCCGTTCCTACACCGTAGCAGGCTCCTACCACCGGGTAGAGGCCAATCCGCAGGGATTAGCGGCCGTTTTGACCGCCCCCGCCAAAGCCTTTGGCGATTGTGCTGACATTATCGTGTTTATCTTTATTACCGGTGCTATTTTTACCATTTTGGACCGCACCGGTACGGTAAACGCGGTTATTTTGGGCACGAGTTATTTGTTCTCCCGTCGGGAACGGCTGAAGAAATTTTTTATTCCCGCCAGTATGATTTTGTTTTCTTTGGGCGGGGCCGTGTTCGGCATGGAAGAAGAAACCCTCATCTTTATCCCGCTGTTTATTCCGCTGGCGCTTTCGCTGGGGTATGACACCGTGGTCGGCGTGAGTATTCCGTTCCTGGGCGCCTGGGTGGGGTTTGGCTCGGCTTTTATGAACCCGTTTACGGTGGGCATTTCGCAGGGCATCGCCCAGTTGCCGTTGTATTCCGGGTTGGGATACCGCTTGCTCGTGTGGGCCATTTGTACGGCGGTAGTTATTTTGTTCGTTACGCTGTATGGCGAACGCGTGCGTAAAAATCCGCAAAAAAGCCTGACGTATGAAGCCGACCGCGAAAAAAGAAAACACCTGCACTTAAACGTACTGCAAAAGCCGGAATTTAAGCGCTCGCATATTGCCATTTCCATTGTATTTGCCCTGGGGATGGCGGGGCTGGTGTACGGGGTGGCGGTGTACCATTGGTACATTATTGAAATTTCGGGGTTGTTTTTGGGGGTAGGTTTGTTGGCGGCGCTGATTGGGCGGCTGACGCTGAACCAAACGACGGACGCTATTATAGACGGAGCCCGCAGTATGGTCAGCGTGTCCATTATGCTGGCGCTGGCGCGGGCCATTGTGGTCATCGCGTCGGACGGGCGCATTTTGGACACGGTGCTCCACTCCATTGCCCAGGCGATTGGCCAGCTGCACCCCTTGGCCGCGGTGGAAGGGATGTTCTGGGCGCATACGTTTATCAACTTTTTTGTGGCGTCCGGTTCCGGCCAGGCGGTGCTGACGATGCCGGTTATGATTCCGCTTTCGGACTTGCTGGGCATTAGCCCGCAGCTTTCTATTTTGGCCTATCAATTTGGCGAAGGCTGGACCAACGCCATTATCCCCACGGCTCCCGTTACCATGGCCGCACTGGGCATGGCAGGAATCCCGTGGCTGAAATGGGCCCGCTGGAATATTTCGTTGCAAATTGTGCTGGCGGTACTGTCCATGTTGCTGTTGATCCCGCCGTATTTAATGAAGTGGTAAGCTTTCCTCAGTAAGCCAAAGGCCCCTTCACGGGGCCTTTTTATTTCCCCATCAAAACCCGCTGTGGCGGGAGGACCTCTAATGCCTGTTGGAAAAACGGAACTGGAAAATGCCGTTTTTGCCCGTGCGGCGTGCGTAAACGCGGCGGTGGACGGTGTAAACGGCGCTTTATGTAGCCCGGGGCAGGACGCATGTTTGCAGCGGCTGATCCGTGTGTATAATGCCTGCTTTGCAGCGGAAAACCGCCGTATTTATGGCGAAGCGAGCGTGTGCCCCGCCCGCCCGGACGCCCAAGAAAAGCGCTGTAAAGAAACGTGCGTGGGGTGTAGCTATGGGGCACAGCAGCCGGTGTTGACCGGGCTGCGCCGGGCGTTTGGCGTGCCTGTTTTCCCGCAGGATATACAGACGGAAATCCTTCTTTGCCGGTGTGAAGCCCGGTGCCGAAAAGAGCGGCTTACGGGGCGGGATGAGTGAGCAATTTTTTTATGATGTTTTCGTGAATGCGAAGAATTTTTTCATTTTTGGAGGCCAGGTTGTTGGCCATAAGAGCAAAGGCAATGAGATTGCCTTTTTCGTCCTGCACGTAGCCGGCTACGGTTTTTACGCCGTCAATCGTGCCGCCTTTTACGCGGACGTCCTGCACTTGGTGTTTGGACTTCAAAAAATAGCGCAATAACAGCAAGTCGCCGCGGTCATCCGGTGTGGCGAGCGATTGGTAGTAATAGGAAAAATACGGGCTTTGGGTCATAAACAGCAACGTGTTGACCAGCGTGCGGGGGGAGAGCATATTGTCGCGCGCCAGGCCGCTCCCGTCATATAAAACGGCGTCGGAAGCGGAGGCAATTTTGTTTTTGCGCAGGAATTTTTGTAATTCGTCCAGCCCGTTTTGCACGCTTCCTTTCCGCCCGGCCTGGAGCGCCAGCTGCCGCAGGAGCATTTCGGCATACAGGTTAAAACTGCGTTTGTTGACGATGACGATAATGTCTTTCAACTCCGGCGATTGTTCGGTGTGCAGCAGCGTCATGGGCGTATAATCGGGTGCTTGGTCCAGCGTTTGCGGCCGCCCGCCCACGGCGATCCCTTCCTGGCGCAGGGCGTTGTGCAGCGCCTGCAGGGCAAAGAGGGCCGGGTCCGGCAGGGCGGCTTGGATAGAAAATCCGGTAAAATTGGTTGGAATCGTGCCGTAAATTTCCATTTCGTATTGGCGCGGGGCGCCGTAAACATAGGCGTTGTCGCATTTGTTTTTGGCGTCCGTTTTGACGAAATTTTTTAATTCCAATAATTCTATTTCCGGGTCGGTGCGGGCAATTTCGGTTTCTTTGCCGCCAAACGGCTGCGGTTTGAAATAAATTTTGAAAGAATTATCATTAAAACACAGCGGGCTGACGGGGGCGGCGTAGTAGTTGCCGATGTTTTCCCAATTCACTTTGGGCGCAATGGACGGCCCTTCAAAGGCGGACACGTCCGCATACAAATTGCCTTCCACGCGGGTAATGCCCGCTTTTTTGACGGACTGAGCCCAGCGGGAGGCAACCGTTTGCCAGTCCTTGGCTCCGGTTACGCGGGTGGAGCCGAGGGTCGGGTCCCCTCCGCCGCGTACGTACAAATCTCCTTTCAGCACGCCTTTTTCGTCCGGCCGGGCCGAGGCGTACAGGCGCGTTTGAAAACGGTGGTGCGGGCCGAACGTTTCCAAGGCGGCGGCGGTGGTAAGCAGTTTGAGGGTGGAGGCGGGCGTCAGGCGGGTATCTGCATTGACGGCAAAAATTTCCTGTTTTGTTCCGTCTGCATACTGGGCCAGTCCGCCCCACCAGGCTCCGTCCAGCACGGGGTCAGCCAGCTGCGCACGGACAAATTCTTCCGTACTCTGTGCGGCCGCGGCCACCGAAAAAAAACAAAGAAAAAGGGAAATCAATATGCGCATAGGTATAGAATATCAAATTCGCACCGTCCGTGAGCGGAAAAATAACCGCCCGGCAAAAAACCCCGCTTCGGCGGGGTTTTTAGTTAAACCAAGGATACCATTTGTCTTTGTCGCGGATGTTGATTAAAAGCGATACGGCCAGTAAATCGCGTGCATTTAAGGCTTGGGGTTTGTCTATATTGCAGATGAAGCGGTCAAACGGCGTGTGGGCGTTGTCAATGCTTCCCTGACAATCCATTTGTCCGGAGATATCGTAGTCGGCGCGCAGCAAGCCCCACGTGTGGCCGCAAATTTTGCGCAGCACCGCACGCCACGCGCTTCGCTCCGTGATAGAGGCCAGCGCATGCCCTTCTTTGCTAAACAGCTGCCACGTGCGGCGCAGGGCAAAGCGTTTGCGGGTGGCAATCAGCACGTCTTTGGAACGGGCAAAATAAATTTCATACCTTTCGTATTTCAGCCCAAAACCTTTTTGCAAGATGATAGCGGCTTTTTTCCCTTTTCGGTCAAACAGCGTTATTTCCCGCAAAATCAGCTGGGACCACACAATCCCGCAGAAAAAGATGGCCGCTCCCAGCGGAATAATCAGCGAGCACGCGGAGTAAAGCGTGCTGTAGCCAAAGGCGGAAAGCGGCAGCAAGCCGGATTTTTCGCCCAAACCTGCCGCGCCCAGGACCAACAGCGTCAGCGCGATGACGGCCAGTCCGGAGAATAAAAACAAGCTGTCCCACCGGGCCGATAAGGAAGTGAGGATATTGCCCTGATTGTCTTTGGCACGGAAAATGAGCGACGGCGTTCCGTACAGCCGCAAAAATTTAATGGGATAGAGCGAATTGGGGTTTGCCCGCGGCGTAGGCACCGGACGGTGGAGTAGCGGGCGCAGGGCGCACAAGGCCGCTTCAAACACCGCAAACAAAAGCAGCAACCCAATTAACACGTCAAACCCGTGCCCCAGCCGGCGGATGTAGGGCGGCATGTGTTCCGACACCAGCGTGCTTACTTTAAGCTTGGCCAGTACTTTTTTCCACGCGGCCGTCCGCGCCGGTGCCGCCGGGGCGGCAGCGGGAGGAACGGTTAAATCCAGGGCTTCTTCCTGCACGGCGGGCAGGGCGGCAATGTCGTAGGCGCGGGGGGAATCTAAATCCATTTCCAAAGCGGCGGAAGCTTCTTTCTTAACGGGCGAAATAAACGAAAATACCAAGTCGGTTTCGGCGTAGGTTAAGTCTTTGGCCAGGATGGAGTAGCCTTGTTTGTCAATTAAAAAATAGCCGGAGCTAAAGTCGTTTTTCGGCGTAAAAAAACTGATGTAGAAAAAGGGGTCCCCGGTGGAAAATTCAATGCGTTTGATTTCTTCGCCGGTATAAGAATTGCCGATGACCTGCATTTTTTTGCTTTTTACTTCAGCCAAATCGTCGGTCGTCTTTTGCTCAATGCAGGATTCGGTGGCACAGGCTACGGTTTTGATGTCCAGGCGGGAAGAGCCCTTTTGGATAGAGAGTACGCTGTCCTGCGGCGGATTTTTTACCAACGTCCATCCGGCCGGCATATCCAGCGTAAATGCGCCGTCCGTGGACGAAAAAACCTCCGCCCTCGCTCCCGGCGCGGCAGCCAATGCCAAAATCAACAACAGCGTTTTGAACAGCGGACGTTGTGCCATACTTAAATTATTATATTATATTCCGACCTTTTTTGAACGGATTAATCCCCTACGCGCGCGAAAACTTATGATTGTATGCAAAGGGCTAAAATTGTATCATATCTGTATAGACGTTTTCCAAGGCGGTGAAACTATGGCTCAGAAAAATTACAAAGACGAACGCTTTGCGGCGTTTAGAAAAATGATGCGCCAGCAAAAGCTGGACGGGTTTGTGGTAACCAACAACCTGGATCAATTTTATTTGTCGGAGTTTTTCTTTTACCCGGACGAATCGGTTTTCTTAATCCATCCCAAAGGCATTACCTGCTTTACGCGGGACCTGTATGTGGAACCTTTTAGCAAATTTGCGCCGTACATGGAAGTAATCGGCTGCGAAAACCGCGTGGCGGCCGCCATTAAAAAAGCCCAGCAGCTGGGGTTAACCCACCCCGGTTTTGACGCGGGCAAAGAATCCTATCTTTCCGGAAAAATGCTGCGCGAGGGCGGATTTGCCGAAGCGCCCAGCTTTATTACCGAAATGCGCGAAACCAAAGACGCGGAAGAATTAAAATTTTTGCGCCAGTCCAACCGGATTGCCTACTTGACGTATGAATACATCAAACCGCGCGTGAAAACCGGCATGACGGAGTTTGAAGTGGCGGCCGAAATGGAACGCTTTATGCGTGCCCACGGCGCGACGACCACTTCCTTCTATACGATAGTGGCTTTCGGCGAAAATGCGGCCAACCCGCACCACGAAACGGGCTCCCGCAAATTAAAAGCGGAAGATGCGGTGCTGATGGATTTCGGCTGTGTGTACAAAGGCTACTGTTCCGATATTACCCGCAGCTGGTGGCACGGCAAAAAGGAACCGGCCGAATATACGAAAATTTGGAAAATTGTGGATAAAGCCCGCAAACAAGGCATTAAAACGGCGGGGATCGGCGTGCCCTGCCAAAAGGTAGATGCCGCCGCCCGCGACGTGATTGAAGCGGCCGGCTACGGCGCCTATTATACGCACGGCACGGGGCACGGCGTAGGGTTGGAAATTCACGAAAATCCCTACAACAGCCAAGTGTCCGCCGCGGTGCTGAAGGAAGGCAACATCGTAACCGTGGAGCCCGGCATTTATTTGCCCGGCAAGTTTGGCGTGCGCCTGGAAGACACGGTGGCCATCGCCCAAACCGGCGCCAAAATTTTGACGAAGAAATAACCTATGGCCCTTAAAAATTTAGCTCCCCAGCGTATGTCCGATTTTCGCCGCCTGCTTCGGCAGGCCGGTTTGGACGGCTATTTGACGGCCGACCGCTTGGAACAGCGCTATTTGTCCGGGATTGACTTGTCGGACGGGGAAGCGGTGTTTTTGATTACGCCCCGCAAAGCCTATTGCTTGACCAAACAGCTGATTGCCAGCAAGATGACGCCGGCCCGTGCCTTTTTGAAAACGGAAATCGTGCCTTATGGCGGCATGCTGGAAGGAACGCTGGATAAAATCAAACAGCTGGGCTTAAAACGCGTAGCGTTTGACCCGGCCCTTGTGAATTTGGAACAAGGCGAAACGTTGCTGCAAGCGGGGCTTTGCAAATCTTCCGGGTTGATTGGCGAAATGCGTATGGCCAAATACGCCGACGAGGCGGCCAAACTGCGAAAAGCCTGCCAAATCGCCTGGCACGCGTTTGAAGAAGTTCAACCGCAAATTAAAACCGGTATGACGGAAGAGGACGTGCGCGTGCTGATGGCGGTGGCCATGCACCGGCGCGGGGCGGAATCCATTCCGTTCAACATCGTTTGCTTTGGCGAAAACACGGCCGACGCACATCATACGCCGTCCAAAACCCGCAAGTTGAAAGCCAACGAAGCGGTGCTGATGGATTTTGGCTGCTTTTACGAGGGATATACCTCGGATATGACGCGCAGCTGGTGGCACGGCAACAAAGAGCCGGCCGAATATACCAAGATTTGGAACATCGTAAACCAAGCCCGCTTAGTAGGCGTAAAAGCTTTGCGTGCGGGCGCAAGCGCAGGCGCGGTGGACGCGGCTGCGCGCTCCGTGATAGAAAAAGCCGGATATGGAAAAGAATTTTTCCACACCACCGGCCACGGCATCGGCCTGCAGGAACACGACCGCCCGATTTTGCGTGCGGGCGGACCGGACGTACTGGAAGAAAATTACGTGGTTACCATAGAACCCGGCATTTACTTCAACGGCCGCTGGGGGATACGCTTGGAGGACAGTTTTTTAGTTACCAAGAGCGGTTCCAAAAAATTGACGCAGAAATAATCTCGGGCTTCTGTTTGGCCCAAAAAGAGGTATAAAATGCTTAGTACAACAGAATTTCGCGAAGGTCTTATTTTTGAAGACGAAAACGGTCAGTTGGTGGAAATTATTGAATTCCAGCATCACCGCAAAAGCCAAGCCCGCGCCGTCGTGCGCGTGAAATTGCGCAACATTACCACCGGCGCCGTGATTGAAACGGCCTACCGCCCCGAAGACAAATTCAAAGAAGTGGAAGTGGAAAAACGCCCGTTCCAGTATCTCTACACCAACGGCGATATGGCCACTTTTATGAATACGGAAACCTACGACCAGGTAGAAGTGGAAGTGAAAAAATTGGGCGATTTGACCAAATACCTCAAAGACAATATGGACGCTATCGGCATTTACATTAACGACAAGCTCTTTAACGTAGAACTGCCGATTAAAGTGCCGCTCAAAATTGCCTCCACCGTGCCCGGCGTGAAGGGCGATACGGTGGCCAACACCACCAAAGAAGCCACGCTGGAAACCGGCGCCGTAATTAAAGTGCCGCTTTTCATCAACGAAGGCGACACCGTGCTGGTGGATACCCGCACCGGTAACTACGTGGAACGCGTGGCCGCGTAATGTTTTGGAAGCGCACAGCTCTGGCGGTGGGGATGTGTTTGGCCGCATCGTGCGGGCTGTGCGCGTTGGATTTGCAGTACGGTTCTTTTTTTAAGGTTCGGCACATTACCCTGCAGCAAGGGCGCCCCGTGTTGCCGCTGGCCCGCGGAAAGTACGCCAATTTGCGTATCTTGGACCGTGAAACGTTTCGTTTTGTGCAAGCCTGCCCTGCCGTCTGCCGGCAGCCGGCCGCTTCGGCGGACCCGCAGGTAACGGAGATTCGCGCGGCGCTCACGCGCCCGGGGATGTGGATTGCGGAGGTTTCCTTCGGCGGGCAATGGCAGATTACTTTTTTGATTTTCAAAAATCAAAACGGCTACGCCGTAAAGGAACCGGACGATTTTATTTTTTTAGACGGGAATCTGAAACAGCAAGTACGGCAGTTGTTAGTTTCGGCCGCCTCGCGCGGCGAAGCGGCTGCCCGTGGGGAAAAACAATGAAGTGCACCCTTAAACGCACGGGCGAGGTGCTCGCCCAAGAAGTGGAAGTAGCCAACACCTATTTTACCCGGCTGAAAGGGTTGATGTTCCGCCGGGGGATGAAGGAAGACACCGGTTTATTGCTGGACCCTTGCCCGCAGATTCATACATGTTTTATGCGCTTTGCCATAGACGCCATTTTTTTGGATAAAAACGGGGAAGTGCTGTACGTGGCGGAACAGATGAAACCGTGGCGTTTTGGACGGTTTGTGCGCGGTTCGCGCTATACGCTGGAGTTGCCCGGCGGCCTGCTGAAAGGGCGGGTGAAGAAGGGCGACCAAGTGATTTTGTCGTAAGTCCGGCCGAAAGGGCGGGCAATTATCAAAATTTGAGGTTACCGATGAACATGAAAAAAACGATTTTGGCGCTGGCCGTTTGCCTGCTGTGTGCCACGGGCGCGTCCGCCCGGAACATTTGGGACGATTTTGGCGCCAACGTAACGCGGGACAATGTCCGCGCGTTTACCAAAGATTTAGGCGGATTAATCGGCTCCGGCACCTATACCACGGGCCGCGTGCTGGGCTGGGGCGGCTTTCAAATTGGGCCGCGGGCCAGCATGGTGTTTCGCATGAGCCAAGGAAACGGCGACGATTACGCCACCCGCCAGCATACCGCGTTGGGCGACCGGGACGAAGTCGGTTCCGTGGTGTATCCGTGGCTGCAGGCGGATATCGGGATGCCGTTTCGCATTGACGGTTTTATTCGGGCCAGCAGCTACCAAGGGCTTACGATTGCCGGCGGCGGATTGCGCTGGGGGATTACGCGCCCCAACGAAATGTTGGGCTCCTTCCAGCCGATGTTGGTGGTAGCGGCCCACAGCGCCAGCGCGCGGGACTTTTCGGCCACGCACTACAACGCCAGTTTGGTGCTTTCTATGAAATTCAAATACTTTGTGCCGTATATCGGCGGCGGGGTGGATTACACCACGCTGAACATCAATCAAGCCCAGTCCGACGCCTCTTTGGAAGGAGAAAGCGAGCATGCCGCCACCGCGCGGGCTACGGCCGGATTTAACTTTAAGCTGCCTTCGTATATGGATTTGAGTTTGGCCGCCAACTATGCGTATTATGGCTTGGGGGCGGAAGCGTCGCTCACTTTGCGGTTTTAAGAAGGATCTCTATTTTGATAGGCGGACCGAAGCTTTTCGGCCCGCCTTTTTTATGCGGCGGCCGAACCCACAAGGGCCTGTGCAAAAAAACGGACGGCTCAAAAAAGGGCGTCCGGCGGGCCGATTTTTGCTATAATAGCACTATGAAGAACACCTATTTAGATTGCGTTACAAAAAAGCGAAAATGCGCCGGATTTACGCTGATAGAGTTGCTGGTGGTGGTATTAATTATCGGCATTTTGGCGGCGGTTGCGGTGCCGCAGTATGAAAAAGCGGTGGAAAAATCCCGCGCGGCCGAAGCGTTGACGTTGGTCCGCACGATTGCCAATGCCAATAAAACCTATTCTATGGCCACCGGCACCTATGCCCAACACATAGATGATTTAGATATTGAAATCCCGGGGGAAGATTCCTCTATGGGGGGATTCCGTCGGAAAAACACCAAAAATTTTATGTATGGCACGCAGTCCTTGCAAAATCCCGGCAGTATTGCCGTAGCCAACCGCTTGCCGGGAAACCGGTATTATTTTTACGTCATGCCGGATCAGGACGGGATTTATTGCTCGTGGTTTACGGAAAAAGATGCCGACATTTGCCGCACGCTGGGAACGACACAGGTGTCCACCAATGTATATTTGATTGATTAAATGCGGTGAAATTAAAAAACCCGGGGCAGAATTCCCCGGGTTTTTTTGTGTGCAGCTGATTTATTTTTCTTGGTAATAAATGGCTTTTTTGGTTTGGTCGGCTACTTCTTTGCCGGCGGCGTCTTCCAGCACCAGGAAGGCAAAGTCTATGGCGGCGGCCGCCGATTTGCCGGAGATGATGTTGCCGTCTTTTACGGCGTAATCTTCACAGTAGGTGCCGCCAAAGTCTTCGTTCATCGCCGTAAAGCAGGTGTAGCGGCGGCCTTTCAAGTAGCCGTCGTGCCCCAAAATCGTCGGGCCGGCGCAAATAGCGGCCACCGTTTTTCCCGCGTCCATAAACTGCTTAATCAGCGCGTGCACGGCCGGGCTGGCCTGCAAGGCTTTGTACTGGGCGCCGCCCGGGATGACTAATACGTCGTAGCGGGTGCTGTCCAGCTTGGAAAAGGGCAGCAGGTGGGTGCACGTAACGCCAAAGCGGCCCGTGGCGTCTTTGTCCAAGAGCGAATAAATGTCCACCGTCAGACCGCCGCGGCGCAAAATGGCGTAGGTGCCGATGGCTTCAATTTCTTCAAATCCGTCCGTAACAATCATACAAACTTTTTTCATTATTCTTCCTCCGCAGATCGTGCTTCATACGGTTCAAACTGCCCGGGGAAAAGCACGTCTTCCACAATGCGGGCACAGTCGGCCACGCAGCCGCGGCAGGAGCGCAGGCGGTCCGTTTTCCCGTCCGTTCCGCGCAGCAAGGCGCAGCAACAAGTGGTGTTCCAATCTTCAAACTTGCGGGTCATTTGCTGGCCCAGTTCAAAGGTGGAAAATTTGGAAGCGGGCTTTTGCAGGTTTCCGTCGCTGTTTTTAAGGCCGGCCAACATCATCATGGCGCATACGGAGCCGCACGTTTCGTAACGTTTGGCAATGCCCAGGCCGTAGGCCTCCACCGCGCGGAAAGCGGTTTTTTCGTCCATACCCAATAAGTCGCAATACGTACAGGCGACGGCTTGGGCGCAGTTGTAACCGTTTTTATGTTTGTTTTTGGCTTCTTGTACTCGTGATTTCATCATACGTTCAAAAAGGCTCCGCCCAAAAGCGGAGCCTAAAATTATTTGGCGGCTTTTTGAAGCGCGCTTACCTTGTCGGTCGCTTCCCAGGGGAATTCTTTGCGGCCGAAATGCCCGAAAGAAGCGGTGGCAAGATAGATGGGATTTCTGAGTTTGAAATACTCAATAATGCCCCGCGGCGTAAGCGGGAAAATTTTGCGGGCAATTTGCGCCAGTTTTTCGTCGGGGATTACGCCCGTTCCGTCGGTATCTACATAAAAGCCGACGGGCTCTTCCCGTCCGATGGCATAGGCAATTTGCACCGTGCATTCCTGGGCCAGTTTGGCCGCCACAATGTTTTTGGCAATATAGCGCGCCATATACGCGGCCGAGCGGTCCACCTTGGTGGGGTCCTTGCCCGAGAACGCCCCGCCGCCGTGCGGGCAGCGGCCGCCGTAAGTGTCTACAATAATTTTGCGGCCCGTGAGCCCCGTGTCGGACTGAGGACCGCCGATGACAAATTTTCCCGTGGGGTTGATGTAGATTTTGGTGTCTTTATCAATCCATTTTTTGACGGCCGGAATAATGGCGGCGGCTTCAATTTCCCGTTTGGATTTTTCGGTAATTTTGTGGCCGCTGCGGTCCAGAATTTCTTCGGTGTGCTGGGTGGACACGACAATCGTATCCACGCGCACGGGTTTTCCGTCGTGGTATTCCACGGTTACCTGGCTTTTGGCGTCCGGCCCCAAGTAGGGCAGCATTTTGGTGCGGCGCGCTTTTTCCAAATTTTTCAAAATTTCGTGCGACAAGACCAACGAAAGCGGCATGTATTCCAGCGTTTCGTCCACCGCGTAGCCGACCATCAGCCCCTGGTCGCCGGCACCGCCGACGTCCACCCCTTGGCTGATGTCGGGCGATTGCTTGCCGATGATGTTGATGACGGCGCAGGTTTTGTAGTTAAATCCGTATTTGGCGTCGTCGTAGCCGATGTTTTTAATCACGTCGCGGGCAATTTGTTCCACGTCCACCCAGGTGCGGGTGGTAATTTCCCCGCCGACAATCACAAGCCCCCTCGTGATGTACGTTTCGCAGGCCACGCGGGCGGTTTTGTCTTTCTTCAAAATTTCGTCCAAAATAGCGTCGGAAATTTGATCGCAGACTTTGTCCGGGTGTCCTTTGGAAACGGATTCGGAAGTGAAGAAGCATTTTCCATGTTTAATCATAATTTGCTGGCTCCTGAAGCCGTTTTGAGGGGGAAGCGGCTTTTTGATTTATAATATATTATACCACTTTGCTTTGGGGGGAAAAATGCACAAGAAATTTATTTCGTGGAACGTCAACGGAATTCGGGCGGTGGAAAAGAAAGGATTTGCACAATTTTTGGCGTCCTGCGGGGCGGACATCCTGGCCGTACAGGAAACCAAGGCCCAGCCGCAGCAGCTGGCGCCTGCCCTGCAAAATCCGCCCGGCTATCAGGTGTTTTATTGCTCGGCCGAACGGAAAGGGTACAGCGGGGTGGCTTGTTTTTGCAAAGAAAGCCCGCAGGCCGTATCATACGGGTTGGGCGTGGAAGAGCTGGACCGGGAAGGGCGCACGCTGATTTTGGAATATCCGAAATTTTATTTTTTGAACATTTATTTTCCCAACGGCGGCCAAGGGGAGGAACGCCTGGCCTTTAAGCTGCGGTTTTACGAGCAGTTCTTAGCCAAAAGCCGGGAGTTGTTCCAAACCGGCAAAACGGTGATTGCCTGCGGGGACGTGAACACCGCCCACCAAGAAATTGACCTCGCCCGCCCGCGCGAAAATGCGACGGTGAGCGGCTTCTTGCCCGAGGAACGCGCCTGGCTGGACCGGTTCTTTTCGCAGGGATATGCCGATGTGTACCGCGCCTTTGAAAAAGGCGGCGGCCATTATACGTGGTGGGATTACAAAACGCGGGCCCGGCAACGCAATGTGGGGTGGCGGCTGGACTATTTTATGGTGGACCAAAAATCCCTGAAGCGGGTAACCCGGGCGGAAATTTTGTCGGACGTGATGGGCTCGGACCATTGTCCGATTGAAATGGAAATAGATTTATAATTCCGATGAATCGGGCAAAGGGCGCGTGAATTTTTCAACGCGCCTTTTTTTTGCAAAGCCCTGGGGCGTGTTTGCCTGCGCCCCTCCTCGAAAGCCGCCCTAATAAATGGGGGTTCCAACGGGGTTTCTCGCCACACAAAAAACGCACGGCTTTCACCGTGCGTTTAGAATAAAACAAGGGACGTTCTGTTAGGCTTCTATGCCCGTAAAGGTTTTGAGGGCAAACCCGATGAAGAAGCTGACGGCCGCCACCCCGAAGCTCAGGCACGTCATTTCAATAAAGCGGTGTTTGAAGCTTTCTCCCCGCGCAACGGCGTAGTAGAACATAAAACCGGCAATCAGCAGCAAAGCAAACAACAGCATCACGCCCAGCGCGGCAAACACGTTCGTCAGGCACGCAAACGGGGCGACCAACAGCGTAACCGTAATCACATAGGCTCCGCCCGTATAGACGGCGGCTTTCAGCGGGTGCTTGCCGGAATCTTTCTCCGTTTTGGACGATAAATATTCTGACGACGCCATAGACAGCGCCGCCGCAATGCCCGTAATGGCGCCGGTCAGGGCAATGAGTTTACTGTCGGACAGGGCCAACGTAAACCCTGCCAGCGCCCCCGTAAATTCCACCAGCGCGTCCGACAGGCCCAAAATGACCGAGCTCATATACGACAGTCGTTCCTCGTTAATCAGCCCGATGAGTTTGCCTTCGTGGGCGTCTTCTTCCGCGGCTAGCTGGGCAATTTGGGGATATTCCGTAAACGCCCGGTACGAGCCGGAAGCGTGGTGTTCGCCCGATTCCATCAGTTTAATGGCAAACGTCAGCCCCAGGGTGCAGGCCAAAAAGGAATACCAAAAAATTTTCATACGGTCCGGCGGTTGGGCGATGCCGGTTTCCTGGCGGATTAAATCGTAATGGCGTTTTTCGTCCGTGGCCAAGGTTTGGAGCACCTGGCGGTTGGCTTCGCTTTTTTCGCGGGCGGCCAAACGCAGGTAGATGTAATGTTCGGTAATTTCGTTTCGGGAAAAAATTTCCAAGTTTCTTTTTGTTTCTTCTTGCATACAATTCCTCGTAAATTATCCGGCTTTCGCCGGGGAAAATAAAAAAGGTTAAGGCTGTTTCTTGGCAGGCGCCGGCTGCGGCGCAGGGGTTTGGCTGGGCGGAACGGCTTTTTGCTGGGGCTGCAGCGGAAGGAGGTCCTGCCCATAGACAAAGTCAAACACAATCCCCGCCACAAATTGCAGTTGGTGGTACAGGTCCTGCTCGCTGATGAATTCGTCGGCGGCGTGGGCGGTGTTTTCGGACAGCGGGTCCATATCCGGCCCTAATCCGTAGGTAATCACGCCCAGCTTGCGCAGGATTTCGCTGTCGCCCGACGCAGGGCTCATGCCCGGCACGGTAATGGCGCCCGGCACCAGCTTTTGCGCCGTTTTGGCAATAGAGGCAAACAGTTCGTCCGTTCCGTCCATCGGCTGGGGGAAGGGCGTTTGGGGACGTTCCAAAATTTCCAGGGTAATGCCGTCCTGTTCGGTAAAGAGGTTTTTGAGATTTTCAAAAAATTCATCCGGGTCCGATCCGGGCAGCAGGCGGATGTTCAAAATGGCGCTGGCTTCGCCGCTGGCGGAGCCGGTGTCCTTGCTGGCGGAAAGAACGGTGGGGTTGATGGTGTCTTTCAACTGGCTGCGGAAAAACGGATCCAGCGCCATGATTTCAGCGGCGGACTGGCTGTTTTGCGGCGTGCCGTTTAACAAGAAATCAATGGTGGTTTGGCCGTCCTCGTCCTGCAGCGGTGCAATGGCCTTAAAAAAGGTGCGTGCGGTGGGCGTCAGTTTGGCGGGGGGATTGTAGCCGGCAATTTTGGCCAGCGCCTGCGACAGCAAATACACCGCATTGTCGTTGACCGGCATGGACGAGTGCACCCCCGTCCCGTAGGCGGTTACTTTAATGTCCATGTACATTTTGGTGGACGCTTCGGCAAAAACGAGGTCGGCTCCGTCCACGTTTTTGATGATGCCGCCGCCTTCGTTTAATGCGTAGCCGGGGTTGATTTTGTCCCAATGGGCGCCGCCCAGCCACACCAGGCCCGTTTCGCTGCCGGATTCCTCGCCCGAGGTGGCCAAGAAAATCAAGTCCCGCTTGGGGGTAATTTTTTGGTCTTTAAGCCACGTAAACAAGGCCAAATAGGCGGCGGTGTAATTTTTGGCGTCGGTGGCTCCCAGACCGTAGATGTTGCCGTTTTCAACGGTGGCCTTGTAGGGCGGATAGCTCCAGCCTTCGGCGGCGGGGGCCGTGTCCAGGTGGGAAATGAGCAACAACGGCTTGAGGGAGGGGTCGCTCCCTTTTAAGCGGGCCATTACGTTGGCCTTGCCTTGGCTGGGGATAAAAATGTCCCAGTCAATGCCGTGTTTGTTAAATTCCTTATAAATATACCGCGCGGCGGAAAGTTCGTCCGGCTCCGGCAGGGACGTGTCTATATTCAGCAAGTTAATCAAGTGGCGTTTGGCCTCGGCGTTTAACGCAGCCCAGCCGTCCGCTTCCGCCCAAGCGGTTGTGCACAGTACACATAACGCAAGCACCAGTCCCCAAAAGCGTTTCATTTTCCCGTCCACTCAAATTGAATTTGTTCGCCTTCGCGCACGCCATGCCGGGCCGCCGTTTTGGCCGCCAGTTCCAGCACGTACTGCCCATATCCCAGCGCATAGGCCACCTCGTCGTCGGGAGTATAGGTGTAGGAGTGGGGCACTTGCTCGGCCACGGACGTAACCCGCTTGTCCGCCCCGATGAACACCATGTCCAAATCAATCAACGTGTTTTTCATCCAAAAGGCTTGGTCCTCTTCCTGCTCAAACACAAAAAGCATCCCTTCGTTTTCCGGCAGTTTTTTGACGAACATCAACCCTTTTTCCTGCTTTTCGGGCGTATCGGCTACGCGCGCCTGCACGGCGTATCCGTCCGGAAGCGTAACGGTAACGGTGTCATAGCCGCCGCACGCGCACAGCAAAAGAGAACCTAACAAAAGTGCGAGTTGTTTCATATATATAAGTTTAGCAAATTCCCCGCGTGTGCGGCAGGGGGGTGGAAAAAGGGTTTTTGATAGGGGAAGCGTATTAAATTGGTATAATAAAACAAATGACACAGCCCGACGAACCCATTTTGGAAGTACGCAACTTAAAAATCGCTTTTTCTACCGAAGACGGCCTGCTGCCGGTGCTTCACGGGCTGTCTTACACCCTTCCCAAGGGGCGCGTATTGGGCGTGGTGGGGGAATCGGGCAGCGGCAAAACGGTGCACGCGCTTTCCATTTTGCGGCTGTTGCCGCCCACGGCCCGAATTACCGAAGGCGAAATCCGCTATCGGGGGCGCAATTTGGCCACGCTTGGCCGGGCCGAACTGCGCAAAATACGCGGCAACAAAATTTCTATGATTTTTCAGGATCCCGCCGCCAGCCTCAACCCCGTGCTGGCCATAGGCGAACAACTGACGGAAACGCTGTTGGCCCACCGGAAAATGTCCAAATCGGCCGCCCGCGAAAAAGCCGTTAAACTGTTGGAAAAAGTGGGCATCGCAGACGCCGAAAAACGCCTGCACGAATATCCTTTTCAATTTTCCGGCGGGATGTGCCAGCGGGTGATGATTGCCATGGCGCTGGCTTTGGAGCCGGACGTCTTGGTGGCCGACGAGCCCACCACCGCGTTGGACGTAACGGTGCAGGCACAAATCTTAAAACTCATCAAACAGCTGCAGCAGCAGAGCGGGATGTCGGCCGTGTTTATTACGCACAACTTGGCCGTAGTCGCCGGCATTGCGGACGATGTGCTGGTGCTGTATGCCGGGCTGTGTATGGAATACGCGCCCGCGTCCCAGCTGTTTGAACGTCCGCTTCACCCTTATACGCAGGGCCTGCTGAATTCGCTGGCGCCCGTGCACCGCAAGGTAGAGGTTCTGCCCGTAATTACGGGACATCCGCCGGTGCCGGGGGCCTTGCCGGCGGGGTGTCCGTTTGCGCCGCGGTGCCCGTTTGTATTTGAAAAATGCCGCCGGGAGTGCCCGCCGCTTTTTGAAGAAAACGGCCGCCGCACCCGGTGCTGGCTGCGGGAGGGCAAATGACTGCGCCCGTGCAAATTGAACATTTGTTCAAAACCTATACGCGCCGCCGCTGGCTGGGCAAAAATTGGGAAAAGCCCGTTTTGCGGGACGTCAGCCTGACGCTGGAAGAGGACCATGTGTTGGGACTCGTGGGCGAATCCGGCTGCGGAAAAAGCACGCTGTGCAAGGTACTCTTGGGTATAGAAAAACCCACCTCCGGCTTGGTGCTGGCCAACGGGCAGGATGTGGCGCGCTTGTCCAAAAGCGAATTTAAGAAGCTGCGCCGCGTAATGCAGGTGGTGTACCAGGATCCGTACTCCAGCCTGGACCCGCGGATGAACGTGCGGCAGCTTCTAAGCGAACCGCTGGACATTCACGGGCTGAAAAAAGATCCCGAAGAGCGAAAAGCGTTTTTGAAGGAATTGTTGGGGGCGGTGGGCTTGTCCGAAACGCAGTTAGCGCGTTATCCGCATGAATTTTCCGGCGGGCAGCGCCAGCGGATTTGCATTGCGCGGGCCTTGGCGCTGAACCCTAAAATTTTGGTGGCGGATGAGCCGGTGTCGGCGTTGGACGTGTCGGTCCAGGCGCAAATTTTGAATTTGCTGAAAGAAATCAAAAAATCACGGCGCCTTTCCATGCTGTTTGTTACGCACGATTTTGCCGTAGCCCGCTTTTTGTGCGACGATATTGCCGTCATGTACCGGGGCCGCATTGTGGAAAAAGCCCCGGCGGAAGATTTGTTTACCAATCCCCAGCACCCCTACACGGAGGCGCTGTTGTCGGCGGTGCCTTCGGTGCACCGCAGGGGGGAAAAACCGTCGGCCGAGCCGGCGGCCGAGTGCCCGGAGCGGGAAAGCTGGGCTTGCCCGTTTGCGGCGCGCTGCCGGTATGCCCGTCCGGCGTGCCAAGAGGGCCCTTTTGAATTAAAGGAAGTGTTGCCGCGTCATGCGTGTGCATGCCGTGTGCTGCCGTTCAAAACAACCAAAAGTAAATCAGCCGTATAGGAGCCTATATGAAAATAAACGAAAAACGCCTGGTAGATACTTTTTTGGAACTGATTAAGATTGACAGCGAATCGTTTAACGAAAAAGCTATCCAGGAATTTGTAGCCGCCCGTTTGAAGGAACTGGGCTGCACGGTGTATGTGGACAACGCAGGCAAAGCCTACGAAACCAATGCCAAAGGCAACGTGATTGGATTTTTCCCGGGTACGGTAAAGAGCAAACCCATCGTGCTCAGCTCCCATATTGACACGGTCGTCCCCGGCAAAGGCATTAAGCCCGTGGTGAAAAAAGACCGCATCACTTCCGACGGAACCACCATCTTGGGCGCGGACGACAAAGCCGGCGTGGCCATTATTTTGGAAGTGCTGCGCACGTTAAAAGAACAGAACGAACCCTATCCGCCGGTGGAAGCCGTGTTCACGCTGACGGAAGAAAACGGCATGCAGGGGTCTAAAAATTTGGATTACAAAAAGCTCAAAGGCCGCGAAGGACTGATTTTGGACAACGAAGAACTGTGCGAACTGTTGGTGCAGGGGCCGGCCGTCAACACGATTGAAGTGTGGATTAAAGGCTTGGCGGCGCATGCGGGCGTATGCCCGGAAAAAGGCATTTCCGCGCTGGATGTGGCGGTGTATGCTTTGAGCCAGATGAAACTGGGCCGCGTGGACAAAGAAACCGTGGCCAACTTTGGTATCGTCAAGGGCGGGCAGGCAACCAATATCGTGATGGACGAACTGTATTTGAAAGGCGAAGCCCGCAGCTTAAGCGACGCCAAACTGAAAAAACAAACCGCGCACATGAAAGCCTGCTTTGAAAAAGCCGTCAAACATTTTACCAAGAAAATTGACGGCAAAGTGCACAAACCGCAAGTGAAATTTGTGCCCGTGCAGCGCTATCCCGCGGTAAACGTGCCTAAAACCCACCCCATGGTCAAAGCCGTGCTGGCCGCCGCCAAACAGCAAGGCGTGGCGATGCGGGCAATGGCTTCCGGCGGCGGGTGCGATGCCAACGTGCTCAGCGGTTTTGGCTTTACCTTGCCCAACCTGGGCGTGGGCTGCCGCGGCTGCCATACGTTAAAAGAAAGCCTGGAGCTGGACGAATTTTACAAAGCGTTCAAAATTACGCTTTCTGCGGTATTGGTTTATCGGAAATAGCCGCTTGGCAAACGAGGAAAAACAACAGGTATGATTCATTATATTGTACGCAGACTTTTAATGTTGCCCCTGGTGGTGCTGGGGGTTACGTTCCTGTTGTTTTTCCTCACCCAGCGCTTAAGCCCGGAAATGCGCGCCTCGCTGTATGTAAAGGATCCGCGCCAAATGGGCTCGCTGGAAGAAGTTATCCGCCAATACGGCCTGCGCGACAACGTGTTCAAGCAGTATGGGCGGTGGCTGGGCAACGTGGTGAAAGGCGATTTGGGCTACAGCCCCAGCGCCAATATGCCCGTTTCCCAGGCGATTAAAGAGTATCTTCCCGCCACAATCCAGCTGGCGTTTGTAACGATTTTGTTTGTGGTGTTTTTTGGCGTATGGTTTGGCTGCGGTTCGGCCATACACAAAGACGAGTGGAAAGACATTGTGGCCCGGCTGATATCGGTGGGCGGGTTTTCGCTGCCTATTTTTGTGCTGGGGCTTTTGCTGTTAATGATTTTTTACGGCCAGTTGGGCTGGTTTGCCCCCGGCGGGTATTCCGTCTATACGGATATGATTATCCACGGCGGGGCGTTTAAGACGTACACCGGGTTTTTGCTGATTGATTCGCTGTTAAACGGCAATTTGCGCGTGTTTTGGGACGTATTGAACCACCTGGTACTGCCGGCGGTAACGCTGTGTATCGGGTCGTTTGCGCTGATGGTGCGGGTAATGCGTTCAAGCATGTTGGAAGAGTTGAATAAAGACTACGTCCGCACCGCGCGCGCCAAGGGTTTAAGCAAGTGGCAGGTGGTGTATAAACACGCCGGCAAAAACGCCATTATCCCCGTCATTACGCTGGCCAGTATTCAGTTTATCCGCCTGCTGGGGGGAACGGTAATTGTGGAAACGATTTTTGACTATCCCGGCATTGGCCGCTTTGGCGTGATTGCCGCGCAGCAGCTGGATATTGCGGGCATTTTGGGATTTTCGCTGATGGTGGCGGTGCTGTTTGTGCTGGGCAATTTGCTTTCCGATATTCTATACACGGCGGTGGACCCGCGCATACGGCTGGAATAATATGATAAACGACCGAATTCTAAAACGCATTTACACCAACAAAACTTCCCTGTTTGGGCTGGTGATTGTGGTATTTTTCTTTTTGGTGGCGTTGCTGGCCCCGGTGTTGGCGCCGGTGGAAAACCCGAATAATCCCTATCAGCTGCCGCAGAAGAGTTATGAAATTGCGCCGCAGCCGCCTTCCGCCCAAAACTGGTTCGGCACGACCGAACAGCAGTATGACCTGTACTACGGCGTGGTGTGGGGCACGCGGCTGGCGTTTAAGATTGGCGTTACGGTTACGTTTTTTGCCTTTTTGATTGGCCTGCTGGTAGGGGGAGCGGCGGCGTATTTCGGCGGAAAAACCGATGAAATTTTAATGCGTTTGACCGATGTGGTTTTTGCCGTGCCTTCGCTGGTGCTGGCCATGGTGATTGCCGCCATGCTGGGGCCGGATATTAAAAATATGATGATTGCCCTGACGGCGGTGGCCTGGCCGTCCTACGCCCGCTTGGTGCGGGGGGACGTATTGTCCGTCAAGCAGCGCGATTACGTAACGGCGGCCCGCACGCTGGGTGCGCGCGGCCCGCGGATTTTACTGCGCCACATTTTGCCCAACGCCATTTATCCGTCCGTGGTGGTGGCCAGCCTGGATATTGGCTACGTGGTGCTGACGGCGGCTTCCCTTTCCTTTTTGGGTTTGGGCGCGCAGCCTGGCACGGCCGATTGGGGCCAGCTGATTGCCATGGCCCGCAACTGGGTGCTGGGCACGCCCGGGCATCCCTTTGCGTATTGGTACACGGTGGTCGCCCCCGGCGGAGCGATTTTTATGTTTGTGCTGGGGTGGAATTTGCTGGGGGACGCCTTTAGAGATATTTTGGACCCCCGCCAAGCTTAATTTTTATTAAAATAGAAGAAACTACGTTACGATGAGGTGCTTATGATTCGCCGCAAAGATTTATATACGGCTCTTGCCGACAGTGCTTTTCGTTTTCCCAACAAAATTGCTTTGGTAGAAGCCGGCACCGAAAAAAGAATTTCCTATCACGAATTGCTCATGCAGGTGGACCGGGCCGCGGACATGTTTTTTGAACACGGCATCCGCAAAGGGGACCGCGTGGCCGTTGCGCACCGCAACGCCATTGATACGGTCGTGGCCAACTTCGGCTTGTATAAGCTGGGGGCGGTGTGTATCCCCATGAACTTTATGGTTACCAAAGCGGAAGAAATAGAATATATTTTGAACAACGCCGGCGTAAAAGCCGTGGTAACACAGGCGGAATTCATCCGCAATTACGTCAAATGTCTG
Organism: uncultured bacterium; assembly: GCA_949294085.1. Taxonomy (GTDB): domain Bacteria; phylum Elusimicrobiota; class Elusimicrobia; order Elusimicrobiales; family Elusimicrobiaceae; genus Avelusimicrobium. The sequence goes on from CASFFX010000002.1 coordinate 62,117, forward strand.
CCCAATTTGCCGACGGTAAAATACATTTTTTCTACGGACGAAATCCCCTCTTCGGTGGCGGGCAATCCGCTGCTGCAGCTGTTTTGGGAGCAGATTGAAAAATCCACCGTGCACGAGGAAACTTCTTCCGCGTGCGCCGGGCTGGAAGATTTGGCGTTTATTCTCTACACTTCCGGCACCACCGGCTTGCCCAAAGGCGCCATGCTGACGCACGGCAATTTGGCTTCCAACGTGATTTCCTGTGCTCAAATTTTCAAAATTACCGACGACGACTGCTTCCTGTGCCTACTGCCGATGTTCCACTCCTTCGCGTGGACGACGTGTGTGGTAATCCCGCTGTATCTGAATTTGAAAGTGGTCATCGTGGCCAACATTATGCCGGCCAGCAAGTGGCTGGGCGCCATGGGAACGGAAAAAGTAACCGTCATTTTGGCGGTACCGCAGATTTATGCCGTCCTTTCCAAAGAGGCCAAGGGCTTAAAGCGGCTGTATTTGCGCTTCTGGCCGTTTAAGAACGTGCGGTTTGCGGTGTCCGGCGCGGCGCCGCTGACGCAGGAAATCAAGGACCGGTTTGAAGAAAAAATCGGTGTGCCGATTTTGGAAGGATACGGCCTGACCGAGACGAGCCCCGTCGTCAGCGTCAATACGGAAGAATTGCAGAAAATCAAATCGGTAGGGCCGGCAATTCCCGCCGTCAGCACCGTGGTTTTGGATGAGGACGGCAACGAAGTGCCCCGCAATAAAGAGGGCGAGCTGTGCATCAAAGGCCCCAACGTGTTCCGCGGGTATTGGGGCAACGAAACCGCCACGCGCGACGCGTTTACCGAGGACGGTTGGTTCAAAACCGGCGACATTGTGGAAGTGGACGACGACGGATTTATCTTCATCAAAGACCGCAAAAAAGACATGATTATCATCAAGGGACTGAAGGTCTTTTCCGCCCAGGTGGAAGCCATTATTTGCGAGCACCCGGGTATTGAAGAGTGCGCCATTATCGGCGTGCCGGACGGCCGCGGCGGGGAATTTGTAAAGCTGTATGCCGTTAAAAAAGAAGGCGCCACGATTGATGTGGCGGAATTTAGAAAATTTTTGAAAACGCATTTGGACAACTACAAACGCCCGCGCGATTTTGAATTTGTGGAATCGCTGCCCAAAAACGCCCTGCGCAAAGTGCTGAAACGCGAATTGCGCAAGGACGCCGTTGCCAAGCTGGCGGCGCGGGGCGGGGCCGCGGCGGAGGGACCCATTGCTTAATTTGGCCCGGGTATTAAACGAGGTAATCCCGCAAGGGTATTATGTGGGGGGAATTGTGCGCAGCAGTTTGCTGCGGCGTCCCTCGTCGGACCTGGACATTGCCCTTCCCCCGCAGGACGTACGCACCGCCGCGCAGGAGCTGGGCCGCCGCCTGAAAGCCGCCGTATTTGAAATGGACCCCGAATTGGGGGTTTGGCGGCTGGTTACCCATAAAGAAAAAATACAAATTGATTTAACCGCTTACCAGGGCAAAGACCTCAAGGCCGATTTGCTTCGGCGCGATTTTACGTTTAATGCGTTGGCGTATCCGGTGGCGGCCTTGCCGCAGATTACGATTACGCCGCGCAAAAACGATACGGCCCAGCTGCGCTTAACCAAAATTCAGCGCAAACAAATTGTGGATTATTCGGGCGGGCTGAAGGCCTTGGCCGAAAAAGTGATAGACCGCAGCAACCCGCAGGTTTTTCGGGAGGATCCGCTCCGTATGCTGCGGGCGTTTCGCTCGGCGGCGGAGCTGGGGTTTTCCATTTCTTCGCGCACGCTTTTGCAAATCAAAAAGGACCGCGCCCTCATCTCTCTCCCGGCCGGGGAACGCATCCACGAAGAGTTGGAACGGCTGTTTGCCACTTCCAAAGCGTACGAAAATCTGATTTTGATGGACCAATGCGGGCTGCTGACGGCGTTGTTTGCGGAGTTGGAGCCCCAGCGAAAATGCGCCGAAGTGTATTATGGCAAAGGCGGGGTGCTCAAACACACGCTGGAAGTCTTTCGGCGGATGGAGTATTTGCTGGACCATTTAGACAAAGCGTTTGCGAAATACGCCAAAAAACTGGCGCCGTATGCCCAAAACAAGCCGCTTTTCAAAATGGCGGCCCTGCTGCACGACATTGCCAAACCGGCCACCGCCAAAGTGCAGGGGGACCGGCTGCGCTTTTTTTATCACGAAGAAAAAGGCGCCCAAATGGCCAAAGCGGTTTTGGAGCGGCTGCATTACAGCCGGGCCGATATCCGCCTGATTTGCGCGATGATCGGCGAGCATTTGCGCCCGTCCAATTTGGCCAGCAACGACGTCATTACCGACCGGGGAGCCTATCACTTCTTCCGCGACTTGGGGGACGCGGCTATTCCTTTGCTTCTATTGTGCTGGGCCGATTATGCCAGCTACGTAACGGACGCACAGCTGCGGCGCATTTTGCCCAAAAGCGGCCAACGGATGATGAGCCTGGCCCAAGCCCAAAAAACGGCCAATATCGGCAAGACGCTGCGGCATATGCAGGTGCTGACGCTGCTGTTGCAGAAATTTTTTGATACGCCCAAAAAAGTGCAGCCGGCGCGCTTGATTACCGGGCGGGACGTAATGGACGCGCTGGGCCTGCCGCCCAGCCCCAAAATCGGCTCCATTTTGGAAGCCGTGGCCGTGGCCCAGGTGGAGGGAAAAGTGTCCTCCAAAGAAGAAGCCTTGGCGTTTATCCGCGCGCTGCCCCGCGAAAAATAAAAGAAGTATGTACAATTGCTTCAAAACTTTGCTACAATAAATAGGCAGTAAGCCGCTTATGCGGGCGTGGTTCAATGGTAGAATGGAAGCTTCCCAAGCTTTAGACGAGGGTTCGATTCCCTTCGCCCGCTTTTTTTAATCAGGAAAAACTATGGAAAACGAAAACCTGGATTTGGACGTTAAACCCGCCGGAAATAAAGATTTGTGGCTGTTTTTAATCATCATAGACATTATTTTGCTGTGCGTGTTCGGGTTTTTCCTCTACAAGCACTTTTCTGCCCGCGTGTTTGAAGCTCCCGTTGCTGCCATGACGGAGCAAACCCAAACCGTGGATGTCCCCGAAATTGTGGAAACGGACGTAATTACGGAAACCGATACCGTAGCCGTTGCCCCGCAGCCTGCCGAAAAGGCAGAACCGGCAGCCGCCCCCGCGGCGGAACCGGCCCCCGAAGCAAAACCGGCCGAAACGGCGCCTGCCGCCGTGCAGGAAAAGAAAGAAAGCGTGATTGTGAAAGTGAACCCGAAGAGCAAATACCGCCGGGTTACGTTCCGCTGGTTTGGCGAGGGCAAAAAGGTGTCCGTAGTCAGCGGGTTTACGATGGCCAAACCCCAGCCGCTTAAGAAACGCGGCGACTATTGGGAAACCACCCTTTCCATTGCGCCGGGCACGTATAAGTTCTTGTACGTGGTGGACGGCCAAAACCGCCTGGACCCGTATTCCGAAGAAAAGGACGGACGGTCCTTGCTGGTCATAGAATAATTTACACGTATTTTTGCAAAACCCCGCTTCGGCGGGGTTTTTTGTTGTAAGGGAAATACCCCCTGAGGGTTCCGCGGCGGTTTTGCGGTCCTGCGCTAAAGGGGGAGCCAAAATACGATGTGCCCCCGAGGGCCGGTAAAACCCGCGGGCAGACATAAAAAACCCGGGGCCGCTGGTTGGATCGGCCCCGGTGAGGTTACGACTAATTGCCCCAGGTTTCGGCGCCCGGAGCAGCAGGAATCTAGCAGCTTACGCTTCGTTTAATGATACTGCGCACAATGCCTTCCACGTGGAAGGAATCCCGATCGGCCACAATGGGATTATAGGCCGGGTTTTCCGATTGCAAAATCACATTTTCGCCGTCTTGCGTAAAACGCTTTACCATCACTTCCCCGTTGTTTACGCACACCACCACGTCTTTATTTTTGGGGGTGTGATTTTGTTCCACAATCAGCCAATCGTGCGGTGCAATCAACGTTTGCATAGAGTCGCCTTTGGCTTCCACCATAAACCCTTTGCACGCCGGAAAATAAATCATGCTGGGGTCCACCGGCACAATGCGGGTGGGGGTTCCGTCCAGCAGGGTTCCTTCCGGGCCGCATTTGGCCATACCGTACATTTTAAGATAAATGACGTTGCGTTCCGGGTCTTTCAAGATAATATAATCGCGCGGGTTGGCGGGATTGCGCTTCAAAAAGCCCTTTTTTTCCAATTGTTTGATGTGATGAAACACCACGCTCTTGCCGCTTACGTTCAAGCGGTCAGCCAATTCTTCCATGGTCAGCGGGTCGGAGATATTGGCTTTCAAAATTTCCAACAGTTCAGCTTGTTTGGGGTGAAGGGCTTTCATGGGCGGCTCCTTTTACTTTTTATCTCGTTCTATATTTTGTTCTATAAATTTTGGGTGCGGCTGTCAAGCCAAATTTGCACATTTGAAAAATGGCAGGGCCCGATTGGGGAAATTTTGCCCGCGTTTTCCGGGGAGAACGGGCATTTCAAAAAAGTTAAAATCACGTTGGGGGCGGCCTCTTGGCAAGGATTTTGTTTGAGGTGGTCCGGCTCTGGCCCGGAAACATTCACAACAAGTTGTTTCCTTTTTGCATGAGCCCCGTATTTTGCAGAGCCCTGTCCGAGGCAGAGCCCCGTGGCCTGGGCGGGTAGGGGCGGCTCGCCCCTTGATTCGTTTTTTTTTTTTGATAAATTTTGTTAGAAACAAAATTTAATCAAAAAAGGAGCAAACGATGAAAAACATTACAGCGGGCCGATTAGGCGGGTTTACGCTTATTGAATTGTTGGTAGTAGTTTTAATTATTGGCATATTGGC
>CASFFX010000003.1 GCA_949294085.1 uncultured bacterium
ATCTTCCGGGTTGGTAATAATTAAAATATCTCTAATCCCCGCCATCATCAGTACCGACAGCGGATAATAAATCATCGGTTTATTGTAAATGGGAAGCAATATCTTGGAAATCGGCAAAGACGCCGGATACAACCGGGTGCCCGCTCCCCCTGCTAAAATAAGACCTTTCATATTCTCCCTCCCAAAAGTAATTTAGGGGGCTTCCCCTTTTGCAACACAATAAAACAGTATGTGGGGCATTTCCCGCTATTTTTGGATTTTCCTGCCCTTATTGTAGCAATTCCAAGATGTACTGGGAAAAAATTGCCGCTAGGCTTTAACGTTTTCAATTCCGCAGCGCCAAACGGTCCTTGGCAAATAGAAAAACAATTTTCTACTAGCCAATTTGCCCCCTTCAATTATTAGGAGCTGCATTTGCAGTTTGCAAACTTTCTAAGATACGAAGGCTCTGCTGGACGTCATCGTAAGGAAGATTTTGAAGCACTTCATCCGGCAGGTTCCACCATTTTACCTTCAACAGCCGGGCAATCGTCTTGTCATCAAATCGGTAGCGAATAACCCGCGCAGGCACTCCGCCCATAATGGCATAAGGGGGCACGTCTTTGGTAACCACGCATCCTAAGCCCAGCACGGCTCCATCCCCTACCGTAACGCCATTTTTAATACACACATTATCCCCAATCCATACATCATTGCCAATACGTACAGGAATTACTTTTTCCAACCAAAATTCATTATGGCTGGGAGCTTCCGGTTTTTTATACCGCCAGGCATCTAAATACAAATAAGGCGAGGTGGATAAAAACTGTAACGGATGTTCCCAATGTCCAATCCGCACATTATTGCCAATAGAACAAAAGGATCCAATCTGCGTGTCGGGAGACACAATTTCCACCTCCGAAGAGCTATAGGTGCATTTCCCTACGGAACGGCAGTTTGGAACGGACAAAGAAATCTCTTGGTTCAACGAAATGTATTTTTTTAATTCTTTTTCTGTAATTTTTTTCTTAAACCGAAAAAACAAAATACGCGTTACCAGCTGGTCCTTTTGAATTTTTCGGCGGTAAAATAAACGGAAAATTTTATTTTTTATGTTCATAACAAACCCGTTTTCTTCCTATTTTCACGATTCATAATTTGATTTATTTTATCCGCATTTCCCCAAATAGCCGGGCTGTCGTAAGGACGTTCGGGGAAAGCTCCATAGTCCAACTTAATAGACAAATGATTTTCCTCAATAAATTGGTTTACTTGCGCCGCCAGGCTTACCGGCCTGCCGCTGCAACAGTTAATAATACCGTTCACTTCGCTCTGCACCACCGCGGCTGCAATTTGCTCTGCCAGTTTTTGTACGGGGATAAAGTCGTATTTATTCTTTCCGCTCGTAAAAGGAAAAGTTTGTTTGCCGGCTTGAGCCGCTTGCAAAATTTTAGTAAACACCGAGTGGGATTTTATGTCATTTCCATAGATATAGAAAGCGCGCAGCCATTGCCATACGGCCTGATGATCCCGCGCCAGCAGGCAGGAAGACCCCCGCAGCGCATTTTTGGCGATGCCGTACTGGGAAATTGGACGGCAAGGCGTGTTTTCATCCACCGCGCCTTCGTGATAGCCCACTTCGTGCATGGTACCCATCACGGCCAACTGTTTCAGTCCGCCCTCCAGCAAATGGCGCAGCAACCGGGCATGAGCCGAAAGCTGTTCCAAATGGGCCGGCGAATTATGCACAAACCCGTCCTTCCACGCCAAATGCAAAAACACATCAGGCCGCCCCATATCTTGGTAAATAGTCGGAGTGCTTTCCAGCACGTTAATCGGCAAAAAGACCGCCTGCGGCGGCAGATTGGTATTTTGAAAATCCAGGGCAATTACCTTGTGTCCCCACGTCAGTAACGTTTTAACTACTTGCGCGCCAATGTATCCGTTGGCTCCGGAAATTGCGATTTTCATCGTTATAAAACTCCTTGCGGCATTTATTATGAATAAGTGTATTTCTGCAGCTCTTTTTCCAACTGGGCCGATAACTCCCTGGCACCGGCAGGCGTTAAATGGAAGCAATCTCCAAACAAGCGGTCCGGCAGCCGGGTTTGCATGTTAATGCAGGGGATTTTTTCTTGCGTAAACGGAGCAACCACCTGGCTAAAATCCACTTTTTGCACAAAATCCCGGTAATAATCCGAACGAACGGGCGGCATACAAACTACCAGCTGTGCCCCTTTCTGGGCGCATAAATCACGCAACCGCACAAACCATTGCCAAGGGGCATGCCCATATTTCGTGGCCTGTTTGATGTGTTTGTCCACCAATTCCGGAACGGAATCGTCCTTTGGCATAAAAAACGAAGGAAAATCTTCCCCGTCATTGTGCGGAGGCCGGGTCGGTTTTAAGTGGGAATAGAGAAAAAATTTCAGTTTGGCCCCCCACACTACGCTTGCAGGGATTGCCCTTTTAGGAAGCCCCAAGAACCGGGTATGAAGAGGGCACAAATAGCGATTATTACTTTTACTTAAATTGTATCCATAGTCATAAAAAGAATAAAACAAAATCACGCGTTTAATGTGAGGGCATTTGGCGAGCAACAACTGCACCAATTGAAAATCCATTTCCAAATCAGCCGATATTTCCCCGGCGTTAAAAGTCCGCAACGAAAATGTTTTTGGGGCGATTCCATAACGTGCCGTTGAATCCCCCACCACTATTTGTTCTATTTGGTGGGCCGGAATAGCTTGATAGTCCTGCTGCCGGTTCACAAACTGCTGAATCAGCTCTTGGGTAATGTGTTTTCCTTTTAAGTTGCGAACGAGTTGTCTTAGGGTCATATATTTTTCAAATACCACTGCACCGTCTTTCGGATACCCGTTTCAAAGTTTTCTTCCGCCTTCCACCCCAGCTCCCGTTCTATTTTGCTGGCGTCTATGGCGTAGCGTCGGTCGTGCCCCGCTCGGTCTTTCACAAACGTTACCAGTTCTTTATAAGGTATCCCGCCGGAAGAAGGATGCAATTCATCCAGCAAGGCGCAAATCGTTTCTACAATCTGCAAATTGTTTCGTTCGTTCCGCCCGCCTATGTTATACGTTTCGCCGCTTTTTCCTTGTTTCCACACCAGCGCAATCCCTTTGCAATGGTCCAGCACGTACAGCCAATCCCGCACGTTTTTCCCGTCTCCGTAAATGGGGATCGGTTCCCACGCCAGCGCTTTGCGGATAATCGTCGGAATCAGTTTCTCCGCGTGTTGTTTCGGCCCGTAGTTGTTGGAGCAATTGCTCGTCGTTACGTTTAACCCGTAGGTATGATAATACGCCCGCACCAATAAATCGCTGGAAGCTTTACTGGCCGAGTAGGGCGAGTTCGGCGCATAGGCCGTTTGTTCCGTAAACAAACCCGTCGCCCCCAAGCTTCCATATACTTCATCCGTAGAAATGTGATGAAAGCGGCACGTTTCATAGCCCGGTTTCACTTCTCCGGGGCCTTTCATCCAATGCTGCCGCGCCGCTTCCAGCAGCGTAAACGTTCCTTCTATATTCGTCTTGATAAACGGCAGCGGCCCCGCAATGGAATTGTCCACATGCGACTCCGCCGCAAAATGAATTACGCCCCGGATATCCCGCTCCTCAAACAGCCGTTTGACTAGCGAAGCGTCGCAAATGTCTCCCTGCACAAACGTATAACGCGGATTCTCTTTGCACTCTTTCAAATTGGCTAGATTTCCCGCATAGGTTAGTTTGTCCAGATTCACTACGTCATACTGCGGGTAATGTTCCAAAAAATACGGCACAAAATTGGACCCGATAAAACCTGCTCCGCCAGTAATCAAAATCGTTTGGTTCATAAAGAAACCCTCTTTAATTAGGAGATGAAAATAGGATTTTGTTTATAATCTGCAAAAGTGGGATTTTTCAAATCCTTGTCAGAAAGAACGGCTTCTGCCAAATCAATTTTCCAATCCACCTTTAATTCGGGATCATTAAACAAAATGCCGCCTTCCGATTCTTTGTGATACAAATTATCACATTTATAGGCAAAGCGGGCCGTAGGGCTTAACACGGAAAATCCATGCGCAAACCCACGCGGAATAAAAAACTGTTTCCGGTTTTCGGCGGATAATTCCACCCCAAACCATTGGCCAAAGGTAGGGCTTTTGCGGCGCAAATCCACCGCCACATCCCACACGACTCCGTCCAATACACGTACTAATTTGGCTTGCGTAAAAGGCGGCTTTTGAAAATGCAGTCCGCGCACCGTTCCCCGGCGGGAAAAGCTTTCGTTATCCTGCACGAATACCGCCCCCTCGCAGGCTTCCTGCCACGCGGCCGCATTATACGACTCAAAAAAATAGCCGCGGTTGTCTGCAAACACTTTCGGCGTAATTACCGCCAATCCTGCAATTGGAGGCCTAAAAAAATCCATTTTCCATATCCTCTGGTATGTGGGCCAAGTATTGGCCGTATTCGGTATTTTTCATGAGTTCCGCCCGGCGGATCAATTGGCTGACGTCAATCCACCCGTGTTTGAAAGCAATCGCTTCCAAACACGCGATTTTGAGTCCTTGTCGGTTTTCCAACGCTTCAATAAACATAGAAGCTTTGATTAAATCCGAATGAGTTCCCGTATCCAGCCACGCCATACCGCGGCCCATACGTTCCACCTGCAGTTCGCCGCGCTGTAAATACCATTTGTTGATGTCCGTAACTTCCAATTCCCCGCGCCAAGACGGCTTTAAGTTAGCCGCTATATCCACCACTCGGTTATCATAAAAATAAAGCCCCGTTACCGCCCAGTTGGATTTGGGATGTTTCGGTTTTTCTTCCAACGAAACGGCTTTCTGGTGGGAATCTATCTCCACCACTCCATAAGAAGAAGGATTTTTCACGTGATAGGCAAAAACGAGGCCGCCCGATTTTAGGTGGGAAGCGTCCTGCACCATTTTTTTCAAATCACGTCCATAAAAAATATTGTCGCCCAAAATTAAGCACACGGAATCTTTGCCAATAAAATCCGCCCCCAAAATAAAGGCCTGGGCTAGTCCTTCCGGGCGGGGTTGTTCTGCATAGGACACCTGAATTCCAAATGCGGATCCGTCTCCCAGCAAATGCTTGTACAGAGGTAAGGCTTCGGGAGAGGAGATCAGCAAGATGTCCCTTATGCCCGCCAACATCAAAACGGACAGGGGATAATACACCATCGGTTTATCATACACAGGGATTAGTTGTTTGGAAACAGCAAATGTGGCAGGATACAACCGACTGCCTGTTCCGCCGGCCAAGATAATTCCTTTCATACAACCTCTCTAGCAGAAATAATACAGAAAAGGAAGGTCAACATACACGCCACAAAACAGGGCGCTTTTGTAGCGCGGATTCAAAAAGAGGAAACCCATGGCTCTCCCTCAAGAATTCGATTGTCAGTCGTTCCCTTTCATCTTTTCCCATTATACTACTTTATTTATCCGATACAAATGAATCCACAGCAATTCTTTGTTTGTTTTGTACAAAAGCCCATTTTCTTCATGCTTGCGCAAACAGGCATGGACGATTCTGTCTGCTTGCCCGCCCCAGGTTCATGTGTTATACAACCTCTTTTGAATTCCTGTTTGCCATGGAGCGTGTCCCTGGCAACGCACCGCCTGGGGGTTTCCCCCCGCGCACGAAGTTTTTTCCCCTGCCATAGTCTGGGCATTTATGCCATAATATAATAAGTAAGTTTGGGACGGTCCCTTTGACGGGGCCGCATACGGGGGGCCAATGCATACACTTTTACAAAAACAACGGGACTTTTTTAACAGCGGCGCTACATTGCTGCTTAAAACGCGGATTACTTATCTAAAACGCCTGCGGACTGCCATTTTGCAACAACAGCCAGCGCTGTATCGGGCGTTGTACCAGGACTTGGGCAAAAGCGAAACGGAAGCGTATATGTGCGAAGTGGGACAAACGTTGGAAGAAATTGGCTACTTCTTAAAACATCTTCCCCAGCTGGCACGGGACCGCACCGTCCGAACTCCGCTTTCCAACTTTCGGGCCCGCAGTATCATCAAGCGGGTACCGCGGGGAAACGTGCTGATTCTCAGCCCGTGGAACTATCCTTTTTTGCTTTCGCTGGAACCGCTGGTGGACGCGATTGCCGCCGGAAATACCGTCATCCTTAAACCCAGCGCCTATTCTCCCCACACCAGCGCTTTCTTGAAAGAATTGATACAAGGCGTATTTCCCGCAGAATACGCCGCCGTGATAACGGGCGGCCGCGAAGAAAACAAAGCGTTGCTGGACCAAAAATTTGATTATATTTTCTTTACCGGCAGCGGAACCGTGGGCAAAGAAGTCCTGCGCCGCGCGGCCGAAAATTTAATCCCCGTTTCGCTGGAGCTGGGCGGCAAAAGCCCCTGTTTGGTGGACGAATCGGCCCCGCTGCAGCTGACGGCCAGGCGCCTTGTATTCGGCAAATTCTTAAACTGCGGGCAAACGTGCGTGGCGCCCGATTATGTGCTGTGTCCGCCGGCCGTGCAAAAACCGCTGGTGGAAGCCCTGCAAGCGGAAATCCGCCAACAATTTGGCTCCTCCCCTTTGCAAAATCCGCACTATGGGCGTATCGTCAACGAAAAGCATTTCAACCGCCTGCTTCGGTTGCTGGATTCCCGCAAAGTGGCGGTGGGCGGAACCAGCGACAAAAATTCCCTAAAAATAGAGCCGACCGTGCTAAGCGGCGTAACGTGGGAGGACCCCGTTATGCAAGAGGAAATTTTCGGCCCAATTTTGCCGATTCTCACGTACACTTCGTTAGACGAAGCCCTGCGCACGGTGGAAGAACGCCCGCACCCCCTGGCTTTTTACGTATTTTCCCGGGATAAACACACGGTTCGCCGCGTAACGGAACGCTGCCGTTTTGGGGGCGGCTGCGTAAACGACGTAATTTTGCACCTGGCCACCCCGTATTTGCCGTTTGGCGGGGTAGGCCCCAGTGGGATGGGCAACTATCACGGAGCGTTTGGGTTTGAAACGTTCTCGCACACAAAAAGCATTTTGGATAAAAAGTTCTTTCCGGACCTGCCCGCCCGCTATCAGCCCTATACCAAATGGAAGGACTTTCTGCTTAGGCTGTTTTTGCACTAAGCGTTCGGGACACTCGTGCAATAAAAACGCTTGATTCGGGGTTATAAAAACAGGGCGTCAGCCCGCTTCCCGCAAGGGAACAAATTTCTGTGTAAAAAGCCCGGCCTTTCGGCCGGGCTTTTTGTGTCTAACCGTTGTGTCGGGCCACAATCTCTTTTTCCAAATGTAACAAAAACCGTTTCTTTTCCAGCCCCGCACTGTATCCGCCCAGGGAACCGTCCGCCCCTATCACCCGGTGGCACGGCACTACAATAGCAATGGGATTGACGTGATTGGCCCCGCCCACAGCGCGGCAGGCCCGGGGATGGCCGATACGCTGGGCCACCGTACCGTAACTTTGCGTTTGGCCGTAAGGGATTTGCAATAGCGCCCGCCACACTTGTTGCTGGAAAGGCGTTCCCGCCGGGTGCAGCGGCAGGTCAAAGCGTTGGCGCGTCCCGTCAAAATATTCCTGCAGCTGCCGGCAGGCGCGTTCCAACAAGGGCGTCCCTTTTTGAGGCAGCTGCTCACACCAGCGGGCCGGGCAAAAGGCCACACGCGTCAGGCCAACCTCATCGGCCGCTACCGCCAGGCGCCCCACGGGGCTTGAACAATAAACAAAAGTTTCGCTCATAGAGGTATCTTACCATTTATCGGTTAGACCCAGGCCGCAAATAGGCCTTTCGGCCCTGTTTTCTCTCAGACGGATTACCTATAATAAAAATATGAAATATGTCCTAAAAATTTTTATTCTTTGGGTCTGCACCCTGCCGTTGGCAGGAAATCTGGATGCAGCCCCAGATTTCAAAAATACGTTGCAAGGGGTGGCAAAAAACATCCGCCAAATGCCCCCTAAAATAAACCGTAATCTCACCGCACCCATTCGTAAAATTGCCGCGCAAACGCTTCCCCCTTCGGTCAAGCGGCCTACTGCCGCCATAGAGGCGAACAAAATTTCCAACTCCCAATCCGCCCATTTGAAAAATTCGCTTCAGCGTTCCGTAACACGCTTAATGAAGCAAATGCAATCCTTGCGCACACACGTGGCGGCGCAAAAAGTCCCCGTGAAAAAACCCGTTCCCGCCGAGGAAAAAGCGTTTGTAACTTCCGATTTTTTCCCTTTTCTCTATTCCGGGAAAGAAATCCCCACGCTGCCCTTCGCGCTGGACCGAAAGCACATTTACCGGGGGTTGGGCCTACCGGCAGACGGAACGGCCCTGCGGCGTATTTTGCAGGAAGGCCTGCTGGTAAAAGACGTCGGGCCGGACAATAACTCGCTGCGGATGTCCTATGCCAGTGTGGGTGGATTGGCCGCGCTTAAGCAAGTGGCGCAAAAGAAGGTTATCAATTTGACGGATTCTCCCGTTCTCGCGTTTAATTACGCCTGGCGCAACCGCCATAAGGGAATCATGGTGCTTCTTTCGGTACGCAATTTTCCGTATCACGGCAACATCGTTGTGCACGACCGCGATATCCCCGCCGCCGACTTGGAGGAAGCCATCGTTTTATTGCAGGTGGACGGAACGCCGCATTGGTGCAAAGTACAAGTCCTGGAACAGGGTTTTCAAATTACGCCCTATGTGGAAGCAAAATAGGTCTTTAGGCCTATGGTTTTTGAAGCAAATGCAGCTATACTAAAAATAGAAGATTTTTGAAGGAGCCCCAAGCGTATGAAACTGCACAAATCGTTACTTGTTGCCTTTGTATTTACCCTAGCCTGCGCCGCGCCGCTTTCGGCCCAAAGCGGAAAATGGATTGAGGTGATGGGCCGCCAAGCTGCTGAGCAAAGAGCGGGCTCCAAAGTGTGGGAAAATTTCCCGGAAATTGCTCCTGCCTCGTCCAAAACGGCCGCGGCCGCCGCGCGAATCCGGAACAAAACGCTGAAACAAAAACTGGCCCAAAAATATCCGGGCGTTGTGGTACGCTACGAGCAAAAAATCAATCAAAAGTCGCTGCAGCAGGCCCTGCGCCGCGTGGTGGAACTGCGCGGGACCCGGCCGGCTAAAGGCTGGCCAAAAGTTTTCTCCTATTCCCTCACGGTTCCTTCGTTGGAGGGGCTGACGCTGGACGGATTAGCCAAAAACGCGGCGGCCTTCCCGGAACTCCCGATACCTACCAACAAAATTTACCTTTACCGCGGCATGGGATTGGACGAAAACGCCCTGCGCAATATCCTTAAAAACGGCCTGCGCCCGCAGGATACCGGCAAGGACGCCAACGAACTCAATACCCAACTGCGCTTATTAAATTTGGGCACCATGCCCGTAACGCAGGATATGCTAAAAGACCTGCAGGTGGCGCAAACGTATTTGGCTCCCAATGCCAAAGACCCCGTGCACTATGCGTTTTTGAACAGTTTTGAACAGGGCCGCGTGCCCGTGGTGGTTACCGTGCGCGGCTGGAGAAAAGGAGACTATGTGCACGTGCTGGACCAAACGGTTCCCGCGGCGGATTTTGTAGAAGTATCCGTGCTGGTAAAAGGGCCGAAAGGCTCCCCCATTTGGTGCCGCGTCCGCCTGGGAGAGGACGGTTCCTCCTTGGTCTTAACGCCTTATCTTCCTTAATTTGGAGTATCACTCATGACAAACCCTACCGCTAAAGCCGACGAAGCCAAACAACGTTTTTTGGCGGGGCATAACTGCGCCCAAGCCGTATTCCTTTCCTTCAGCCGAGACTTAGGACTGGACGATTCCACCGCACTCAAAATTTCCGCCGGCTTTGGCGGCGGCATGGGCCGCCTGCGCGAAGTGTGCGGCGCCGTGAGTGCGATGTTTATGGTACTGGGGATGAAGTACGCCTCGTTGGACCCGACGGACCGCACCGCCAAAGCCCAGCTGTACGCCCGCGTGCAGGAGCTGGCCCGGCGGTTTAAGGAAGAAAACGGTTCTATTATCTGCCGGGAGCTTTTGTCCCTCCCGCCCGGCCCGCAGGACCCCACCCCGCAGGAACGCACGCCGCAATACTACCGCCTGCGCCCCTGCCCGGACAAAGTAGCCTCGGCCGCGCGGATTTTGGCGCAATACCTGGCGGAAGAAGACGCCAAAACCCCGTAAACGAAATACGGGTTTTTCCCGCCTGCAAACTTTCCTATAATAAATTTATGCTTGAAAGTTTTGCGCCTGTCGTAAACGCTCACACCCGTATTTTAGTGATTGGCAGTATGCCGGGGGAAGCCTCGCTGCGGGCCCGGCAATACTACGCCTACGCCCGCAATCAATTTTGGCAGCTGATGTTTGATTTGCTGGAGCACGGCCGCCCCCCGCACGACTATCAAGACAAATTACACACCCTTCTTTCTCACGGCATCGGCCTGTGGGACGCCTTGGCCCGCTGCGAACGAACAGGCAGTTTGGACGGCAATATCAAACAACCCGTTCCCAACGATTTTCCGGCCTTGTTTGCCCGATACCCGCAAATTCGCACGCTCTTATTTAACGGGCAGGCCGCCGCGGCCCATTTCAAGCGGGCGTTCGGTTTCCCGGCCGACAAAACCTGCCGTATTTTGCCTTCCACCAGCCCGGCCCATGCGGCCCGGTCTTACGCCGAAAAACGGCGGATTTGGGGCCAGGCGCTGGAGCTCTTATGAGTTTAACCCACGCGCTGATAGGATTGTTTTCGGTCGCGTTTTTGGCCGCCACGGTGTTGCCGGCCCAGTCGGAAGGGATTTTAGTTTGGCTGCTGAGTCTGAAGAAATACAACCCCGTCTGGCTGCTGGCGGCCGCCACGGCGGGCAATGTGGCCGGAGCGGCCGTGAACTGGTGGCTGGGGAAATATGCGGCCCGCTTTAGAGAAAAAAAATGGTTTCCCTTTTCGCCAGCGGAATTTGCCAAAGCGGAACGGTTCTTCCAAAAATATGGGGTGTGGTCGCTGTTGCTGGCGTGGGTGCCCATCGTGGGCGACCCACTCACCCTGGCCGCCGGAGCCCTGGGAGTGCGGTTTCTCCCGTTTGCACTGCTTGTTACGCCGGGAAAATTGGGCCGCTATGGCGCTATTTATTGGGCGGCCTCCGGGCTTTTTTAGCCGAAATGGACCAAACTAACCCTTCTTTGCGCTTTTCAAAAGGCGAGGCATACGCTATCCTGTAAAAGAGGGCCTTATGCCGGAATTACACATCCTTATTTTTCAATTTTTTATTTCGCTGATTTCCGCCAGTATCATCCCCGCCCAAGGGGAGCTGGTAATGTTTGCGCTGTTGGCTTCGGGCAAATACCGGGCGCTTATGTTGCTGGCGGCCGCTTGCGCGGGCACTTTTATTGGCGTAAGCATCAACTGGGTACTGGGCCGCTATTTAAGCCGGTTCCAAAACGAAAAATGGTTCCCCGTTAAAAGCACTTACTTGGAAAAAGCCCGCCTGCTGTTTGACCGCCACGGCCGCGCTGCTCTTGGCGGGAATTCCCCTCATCGGCGACCCGATTACCATCATGGCCGGCGCCTTAAAAGTGAATTTTGGCTTTTATTTGCTGACGGCGGGCCTTTCCAAATGCGCCCGCTACGGCGTGGTATGGCTGATTTATTTGGGCATTGTGTAACCCATAAAAAAACCATCCCGCCCGGGAGGGTTTTTTACGTTCAAAAAGGTTACTTGTACAATACCGCACGGAACTCGGCCGTCTTGTTGATATTGCGGAACATCCAGCCTTTTTGGTCTTCGTCGTACAGCGATTCAAAATTTTTGAAATTGCGCCGCACCGCTTTATCCAAATTGTCATACGTGTTTTTGCGGTCTTTTTTGCTCAGCCAATACACCCCCGCCAAATTGACATACGGGGTGGGGCTGGTGCCGTCCAGGCGAATTGCAGTTTCCAAATCGGCCTTGGCGCCTTTCCAATCCTTAAAATGCATTTTTACAAAGCCGCGGTTGTTGTAGGGGATGGCCCACTTGGGCATCATTTCAATCGCACGGGTGTAATCCTGCGCGGCCTCTTTGAACTGGCCCATTTCTTCATACACGAGCCCCCGGCGGTTATAAAAAATGGCTTCCGGCTGCAGCTTAAGCAGCACGGTATAATCTTCCAACGCGGCGGGATAATCCCCCATGTCCTTAAATGCGCTGGCCCGGTACCGATACGCCTGCGCGTAGGACGCGTCGCGATGAATCGCTTTGCTGTAGGCGGAAACGGCTTCATCCAGGCGGTTTTTGCCCGAATAAATGCGGCCTGTCCAAAAATGGATATCGGCCGAATCGTCCCCCGCGGCCTGGAGCGCCTCCAGCTGTTTTTTGGCCGCTTCATAACGGTAAGCGCCTAAATAGACGGGAATCATCTCTTTGGCAATGGCGGCCGAGGGCTTGCGTTTGCCCAAATAGGCTTGATAATCGCGCAGGGCGTCTTCGTACTTGCCCAGCTCGGCATTGACCCGCGCCCGGGCCAAATAAAAATTGCGATAGGATGATTTCAGCGAAATCGCCTTTGTTAAATCCGCCTGCGCCAGCGACAAACGCCTCATCTTCTGGTACGCCAACGCCCGGGCATAATAACGAAAAGCGTCCTTCGGGCGCAAAGCTACGGTGCGGGAATAATCGTCCAGCGCCTGTTTATTGCGGCCCAAACTCAGGTAGGCGTCCGCCCGGTAATGGTATGCATCCGCCATACGCGGCGATTTGGCAATCACGCGCGTGAGCATTTTGATTTGCGTGTTGGGATTTTTTTCTCTTTTTGCTTTGGCAAACAGCTGGGCCGCCGTCTCGCTAAACGCGGCGGACGCCAAACACAAACTGATGAACACCAAAAGAATTTTCCGCATATTTCCTTATATTAAACTATTATTTCGCCCAAAATACAAAACAAAAATTCAGCAATACCACCAAAATCCCCGCCGCATACAGCCCCCACAGCGCCAGCGTGGCAAACAACCTCAAATTCAAAAACACCGCCCCCGCCAGCGTGGCTCGCCCGGCGAACAATTTGGCCAGATTGACGGTCTGCCCGGAAATCTTCACAATCCGCGCCAGCAACACCGAACGCAACGCCAGCGTCAAAACCCCTAACAACACCGCCGACAGCCACCGCAGTACCGAAGTACGCTCGTACCCGGCAAACAGCGCCGCCACTTCGCGCACGCTCCCGGCCACCACCACTTTGGCTTGGTCTTTGGCCAGCCCTTCGTTCATATTGTCAATTTTAGAGGCCACCTTTTCCTTCACTTGGGTTAAAAGGTCCTCAATAAACGCGTCCCACGTGGCACAAGCGGCCCGCAAGGCAAACACACACGCGGTCAGCATAGCATACAAAAAAGCCGCCGCTCCATAAACCACAAACAGCCCCGCCGCCAGGCCGTTTTCTACCCACGACGGAAACCCGGCCGGGGCCAACCCAAATGCATAGGTAACGTAGGACGTCATCAAAAACAGCCCTAGCCCCGCGGCCAAATGCGGCAAAAATGCCTTTTGCAATACGGCAAGCACGCCCCCCACCGCTTGCGAAAACAAACGCTGCACAGCAGCCAAAGAGGACGGCGCTTCCGACCGATTAGTCGTCATGACAGCCGCAATGCCCGCAACAACCGCCGCAGCAGCCTCCGCTGGCTTTGTGCACAGACGGAATCCGGTCGGACACTTTTACCATTTTGCCCAATTTTTTATCGTACACATAGGTACCGGTTTTTTCTTCTTTCATATATGTATTATAGCAGTTTGCAAAGCCCCAACGGCAGGAAGAAATGGTATAATAAAAATTAGTTCCCCCGTCGGGAAAGATTCGGCGGAGAAATTGGATTGAAATACAAAAACAAAAATGTTAGAATAATAGGGTAGCAGGAAAAGTAAGTACCCATCCGATTTAAGCGCCCATAGCTCAATGGATAGAGTGTCAGCCTGCGGAGCTGAAGATACAAGTTCGATTCCTGTTGGGCGCACCATTAAAAAACCACGCGAAAGCGTGGTTTTTTTGTTGGAAGCCAACGAGATTCTCCCCCGACGTGTTTATCCTGCGGAAACAGCACGAACTTGTCCGCCGTTTCCCTACAATACGGCCGGGGGCGCACCATTAAAAAACCACGCGAAAGCGTGGTTTTTTTGTTGAAGTGCAGCACTTTCCGCAAAAGGATATTTTTTGGTTAAAACAGACAGCAAACACAAGGAGAACGCAAAACTGCGTATGAACGTATGGAAGAGAAAGGGCCCCCGAAATTTACAGTCAATAGCAACTTGCCACCCAAATCGGCAAACATTTTTCGCAAGCGTTTATAAAGGCATTACTCCATAAAACAATAACCAGAAAGACAAAGGCTGGAAAGTTGTTTGCCAAAACCTGCTGTTTTACACCCTCTTGGCTCTCCACTGCAAAGGAACCCTTCGGTTTTGCAATACGTTATAAAAAAACTTGCACCTTTACGCTCCGCCGCAACACCAGGACCACTAGAATTAGGACAGGAATAAAAAGAAAAATTCCAATTTTTCGTAGAAAACGTACTACCTGTAGCTGTACTACCATTTTCATTCGTAAAACCTAAATCCAATTCATCAAAATTAGTAGGAGCACTCCCTGAAGCTAATTGGTATGCTTGAGATGCCGTTTGAATAGACTTTAACATCGTTTTGGCTTCCGTTACCCGGCTTTTTTCCACCGCTTTAGTCTATTGCGGCAAAGCCACACTGGCCAAAATACCTATGATTAATACAACGACTAACAGCTCTATAAGCGTAAACCCTTTCTCTTTTTTCATACTCTGTATCACTCCATCCTTACGTGTTAATACCAGCCTCATTATATCAAAAAACCTAGTGGATTGTAGAATACAAAATTCTACCAGTTATTCATCCTGCAAGGCTAAAGACGTAAGTTAAATTGGGTAAAAATCTATTTTCCCACGGGGCGCTTAGCTTACGGAAACAGCACGAACTTGTCCGCCGTTCCCCTACAATACGGCCGGGGGCGCACCATTAAAACCCACGCGGAAATTCTGACATGACCCCTAAGAAAATATCTTTTTTACGAGAGGGAAACGCCCATAATACACATCGTCCACGTCTTTGGAAATGTAAGGTTTTACGGCGTCGGCTTGCGTACAATCCATTTGCGCAAAATTGACGTACCCGCTCAGCCTTTCTTTCAGCCGCCTTAAGCTGTTTTTGTAACCCAACGTTTCATAAATACTTTCCAGGTTGCACAGATACAACTCCGATGGATATTCCACCAGTTCCAAAACTTTTTGGGCGTCTTTCAAGGCGGCTTTATAATTGCCCAATTTTTTGTACACTTCGCTGCGGTTATGGTACATAATTTCCACCGCGTCGTATCCTTCTTGATGGGCGATGGCGTAGTTGAGCATACGCAGGGCCTCTTCATGCTTGCCTTCCGTAAAATAAATCATCCCCAGATTGCTGTAAGAATACGAGTCTTTGGGAGCCGTGCCGATATAGGGCTCTAAAATTTTTTTGGCGGACTGCAAATCTTTTTTTGCGATAAAGCGCATCGCGTCCATCGGCGGGTAGGGCTCGCGGCAAAAGAACCCGCAGAACAACCCCAAAAATATCGTCAGCGTGATGAGGGCCCCTTTTAAGGGAAAGCGCCGGCGGATGTAGTCATACTGCTTAAAATCCGCCCGGTGGTACTCGGTTTCCAGTAAATTTTTGATTTCTTCAAAATGGGCCACGATGTCATTAATATCGCTACATCCCACTAACAAATCCCGCAATTTGACGCGTACGCCTTCGTTTTGCCAGCCAAAGACGTGCACCCATTTGATTTTGTGTTTTCCGTCCACGCCAATTACCGCGTTGACCGTATTGCGTTTGCCGTTTTTCCAGTATTGCTGCCAATACAAGGCCAACCGCGTATCGGCGTTTTCCAGCAAAATGAAATTCAGTTTAATTTGTTTGGTGCGGAACCAGCAGTTGTAATCTTCCGCCTCTTTTTCCAAGGCATCCACATCGTCGCCTTTGACAGAACCGTATATTTCGCGCTTGCAATACTCCCACAGTTTGTATTTTTTCACGTCTTCTTCGCTTAAATCTTCCGTTTGAAATAGGTTGGGTGCACGCAGCGTCGGGTTATCGTACTCCCGCGTAATATAGCGGTAGCAGGCCGTTGCATACGTGCCGGGCCACTGCGTGTAATAACAGGTTCCCGGGTCAAGGATGGTACCTCGGGCTTCATACTGATGGTCGGCATTGGCTTCGTGCTCGTTGCCAAACGCGTCCACATAGCGGTTATACGTGGTATGCGAAATACGCACCGTCCGGCGGCCTTCGGCCACCGTTACTTCCCAGTCTTCCGGGTGATGGACGGTTTCGTAGGTAACTTTTTTGGTTTTTTTATCTTCATGCCGCACGCGCTCCGTCCACTCCGTAAAATAGCGCGCTTCCAGCACATAGGTTCCAATGTATTCTTCATCCTGCTCGCGACAGGTGGCCCCTTCCTTAAAAAGCCAAATAATCAGCCACGCCAATAGGGACCCCATCACCAAGCCAAAAATGCCCAGCGGCTGCCACCCCATCAAAAAAGGGATGATAAGCAACAACGCCAACGCATACAAATAAGCAGCCGTCATCCAAGGTTCTCCTTGCCGGACGCATAGACGCTTTCGGTATAGTCCGAAGTGATGACCGTAATTTTTATTTCCTCTGCAGACAGCAAGACCATACACGCCGGTATGCTGTGGATATAGGTGCTGTGCTCTTTTTGACGGGCCACCAGCATACGTTGCTGCGCAAAAAATTCTTGGCGGTTGGCTTCAATGGCGGTGGCCAGCTGGCGCAGGACGGACGAATCCAGCGTCGGGTTTTGCTCCATGATAAACGCCAAGTCTTTGCCTTGGTAGCGCCCGGCAATCAGTTGTGGATAAATTTCCTTAAACGTTTCCAAATACGTGTCGGACACGTGGGTAATTTGTTTAATGACTTTCCACATTTTGTCAAAGTTGGCCTCGCACACCTTTTGCTGGGCCAGCACCAAGTTGCGCAGGCGCAGCTCCGTATTGTGGGCCGAAATAAAATACCCAATGACTACAATCCCAATTAACAGAAAAACAAACATCCCAGTCGTCATATGCTCCTCCTTATTTGAGCGGTTTGCCCCCGGGATACTGCCGCCGGGAACGTTCTTTTGCTTCTTGGTCCTATGTATTGATTGTACTTAAAAAATCGCTGGCAATATACCTAGAACACGCAACGATTGATTCAAAGCCCGTTATGGAAAGAACAAGCCCTTTGCGCAAAAGCGGAACGCGGTTTGTTCGTGGCAGCCAAATTTTCCATTTTGCGGTGTTGCGGTTTTCGTATAAATTTTAATCTTTGCGGGGCGGCACAACGGGCCGCCTGCTTTATTCACCTCCGTTGGATTTGGGCAACACCCCCAAAAATTGTTTGATGTGCACATACGGCCGCATTAAGCAAACCGTCCGCTGGTTGTATTGCAGCACGTTGCCTATTGTATAGGTATCCTGCACGGGGAGAAACAGCGTTTTCCACTCCTGTTCCGAAAATAGGGCTTGGGCACGGTCCGTATAAGTTTCCAGCAAATTGTCCCACAGGCAGTTCCCCAGGGCCGATACCGTCAGCAGGCGGATCAGCAAAAACAGCTGCATATTGCTCAAATTATTCAGTTTGGCCAATAAAGCCAAGGCCAAATGCTGGCTGTCCGGGTGGCGCAGATTGGCGCAAATATTTTCAAAATATTCTTTGTAACCGTTTGTGTAAAACGGGCCGCGCTCTAGATTAATCCAGCGGGAACACGCGGCAAACAACTCCTGCGTGCTGGCATATCCCTTTACCGGCAAACGGCTTAACACCGCCCGCCGCTGCTGTTCCATTTGGTCAAAAAACTGCACAAGCTGCGAATAGATATTCATCCTTTCCTCCTATAAGCACACCTTTACGGTCTGCTGTAAAAATTGTTCTTGAAACAACAGCTCCACTTGCTGCTGCAACCCTCTGGCCCCCAAACGCCGTTCATAGGCCTGATTGACCATTTTTTCCACCAGTTCCGGCTGGATGACGGCGGACGTGTGCAGAAGCTTTTTATATTGGCTGATAGGGCCGTTGTACGGGTTTAATAAAATACGGCGCAAATCTTCTTTTTCCAGCGGGTTTAGCTGCACAAAATACGAAAACCGCCCGATAAATTCCGGCAGCATGCCGTAGGCAATATAGTCCTCGGCGGCCAGCGCCTTTTTGCGCACCGCGGCCTGCGGGGTAAACCCGACGGATTTATCCGCATGTTTTACCTGCAGTTTTTCAAAGGCCCCGCCCACCACAAAAAGCACGCGGGAAAGGTCCCACGCCACCTGCCGGTGAGACAGATGCTCTTCCTTTTCAAAATAGCGGCCTTCTATCATCCGCAGCAGCTCCGCCTGTACATTAGCCGACGCAATGCCCCAGCGCTCCCCGCCTTCGCTCAGTTTGTCAATTTCGTCTATAAACACGATAGAAAGCGGCAGTTTGTTTCCCGTGGCCAGCGGCTCCAGCGGCTGCAGGATGTTGCCCACGCTCATACCGACATAGCCTGTCTGCGTGTATTGGGAAGCGTCCGCATGGACAAACGGCAGTTTCAAAATACGCGCTAACGACTGGCACAAATACGTCTTTCCACAGCCCGTCGGCCCGCTGATAAAAATGTTGCTTTTGCTAAAAGGAATATCGGAATTTTGGGCGCATTTGGCCAAATGTTCAAATACGCCCGCCACCAGTTGTTTTTTGGCGCTGTCCTGCCCAATGACGTATTTATTCAGCTCGGCCAACACCCGCGGCGCGCTAAACGTGCGCCGGGACGAGCGGGCCGTGCCCGCAGCCGGCGGCGCCAAAAGCGGGTTTTTTTGAATATGCAGCACACCGCCTGTTAAAGTCAAAATATGCTTCTGAAAGAGGATGCTCTTCCCGTCAAAAAGCGTTTCCATCACTTCCTTGGAAGAAGCGAAAGTTTGTGCCGTTTGCAGCAAAGCCGTTACCTTGCACGTGGACGGCGTGATAATCTGCAACAGTTGCGACGTAGCCAAAAACAACACCAAAAACAGTTCCGTATCGTTCAAGTTGTATTTCTGCACCAAAGCGGCCATCGGCACTTTGTTGCCATTGGTTTTTTTCAGCCGGGCGCAAATTTCCTTGAACATTTGCACACACTCGGCTTGGCGTATGGCCACGCCGCATTTGGCGTGCCAATGCGTTAATTGCTCAATCAGTTCCGTGCGGGAGGTATATTTTTTTACCGTTTCCGCTTTTTTTGTATTCTTCATCGTGCTTTCCTTTATGCCCCGTGATAAATGTCCCAATCGTTATAGCCAAATTCTTCCTCCGCCGGTTCTTCCGCGCCCAAACGGGCTTCTTCCACCACCCACACGCGGCGGATTGGATAAATTTCTTCCGGTTTATAGGTTTGTTTTTGTGTTCTCATAAAAAAACCTCTCCTTTGGATAATCCCATCAGAGAGGCGGTAAAAAAGAACCCATCGTCTCTGATGGGTTCTACACACGGCAAAACGGCTGCAGTTCCCATCGTCCAAGCTTTAGCACCTTACCCCAAGGCAGGTTGCTGTGTAGTCGTCGGGCTTGTCCCTCGTACACTCTATATGGATCTATACGGTATTTTCCGGAAGACCCAATCCCAGCTTTGTTTCACGCGCGTAACATGCGGTGAAAATTGTTTTTCCTAGGAATTGGCAGATGGATAGCAAAACTATCTATCTTCCTTCAAATAACGTTATTTGTAAAATAATGATAAAAACGACATTTTAACGTCTTTTTATCCTTTCTATAATAAAATTATAGCAGAAAAAGGGCTTTTTGTCCACCCCTCTACCGTTTGCGACATTTTAACGTCATTTTTGATAATAACAAGGAGTAAAAATAGCTGTTTTCAGCGGATTGGGAGGGCTAAGCGGCCAGCGTGTTGGGGTTATTTTCCAGTTTCGCTGCTTTCTGTGCCTGGGGCGTAGGTTCTTGGGCCGCGGCCGTAGGGTCTTGAGCCTGGCCCGTGGGCCCTTGTGTGGAAACCGTGGGGGTTTGCGCCGAGGCCGCAGGAAGCGCCACCGGCTGGGGAGTTCGTTCTTCTACCCACCGATGCGCCCGCTGCCAAATGGCCCACTTTATAAAGGGAACCGGCCGAAACTGCGCATAACCGGTCGTGGTATCGCGGTCCTCCCGCAACGAAAAATTGCCTATGTTTTCCAGGGCATAACACGCCATTTCCCGTTTGGAATTGGCGCTGACCACATACCATTTATCGTAGAGGCGAAGCAGTATATAGGGATACAAGGTGCGGTTCTTTTTGCAATCCTTCAGATACACGCGCACCAAACAATGGTATTTAATACATTTCAACAGCGTAATGGCCGGTTCTTCCGTTTCGGCAAAATCGTATTTCGTAGCCCCAAATACGCAATGCGCAAAGGAAGCCGGCATAAAGCGTTGACCGATTGTTTCTGGCACCGGAGCAAAGTCCCCCCCGATTTGGCGGGAAACATCGGCGGCCATAACAAGCAAACTGGCTTGCGCGGCCGACAGCTTAGCCGCCGCCAAAGAAAACCCGGGCGCCAGCATATACACGCTTTGCCGGGGCGAAATAACCGGAAATTGCGCCTGCACCAGTAACTCCATATCACGCTGGATCGTCCGCTTGGACACGCCAAATCGGGCCGCCAGCTCGGGCACTTGAACGGGTGCCTGTTCCAGCAAGCTCAGGATGTCCGCGATACGCTTGGTTTTACTGGTAATTTCTTTGGACATAATCAAATTATAGCAATTTGCCGTTTAAGTGTCGTTTTTATATAGCGCAGAAGATGGCCCCTGGGGACCAGACGCCCGGGGAAAGCCAAGTGATTTCGGGCGATACGCCGCAATACGGATATAGAATAAAAAAACAAATTTGCTACAATGACCGTATGTTTAAGATTCCCCTTAAGAGTATAGAAACGTTAGCCAACTATTCTTTTGTAATTCCGGATTACCAGCGGGGATATCGCTGGGGACAGGAAGAAGTAGGACGTTTGCTGGACGATATTCACGACTATGGGCTTCTGAACGATTTCCCGCCGACAGACTACTGCCTGCAGCCTCTTATTGTTCAACAACAAGAAGGAACCGATAATTGTTTTGCCGTTCTAGACGGGCAACAACGCCTGACCACCTTAGTTCTGCTCTTAAAATATCTGGGAAAACACTCCCCCCACCTGGCCTATCAAACACGGGAAAAAGTTTCCGAATATTTAGAAACCTGTGATGCGGGGGCCCCCCAGGCAGATTGCCAGACGGACGAAATTGATGTGCTGTATATGAAATCCGCTTTCCGCTGTATTCATAAAAAATTTGAAGAGTGGGGAAAAGACCCGTCTTTTGATAAAAACCTTTTTGCCGAACGGATCTTAAAACAACTCCAATTCATTTGGTATGAACCCCACGGGCAAAAAGCCGAAACGGTGTTTGCCCGCATCAATCAAGGGAAAATACCATTGACCAATGCCGAGCTGGTAAAAGCGCTGCTTCTGGCGGAAAGTCAATTCCCTCAGAGTTACTCTAAAGGGGAAATAGAAGAAACCACCTCCCATCTGGCTATCTTGTGGGAGGATATAGAAAAACAGCTTACCGACGATTTTTGGTATTTTTTGTCCCAGCAGGAAACTCCCTGCCGTATTGAGTTGCTGCTGGATTTGTTGGCCGGAAAAGAAGAAAAAAGCGAATATTTTTTTACCTTCAAACATTTTGAAAAAAAACTACAAAACGACTTTCCTGCGGAAGATAGACTAGAAAGAATAAAAAAAATAATGAAGGAAATTCGGAACTTATTTTTCACCTTCAGCGAATGGCGGGAAGACAAGGTTCTCTACCATTATGTGGGGCTGTTAACGATTCTGCAGCAACCCAAAGACTTAAAAGATATATGGAAGTGGTGGAAAGGGCCGCTATTGAAAAAGGATTTTGCCGCCAAATGTTTGGAACGAGTCAAGGAAAAGATGGGTCTGCAACAAAACGGCGGCGAATTATCCGTAGGCAAAAAGGGATTTGAAGATCTTTCGTATAAAGAAAACTATGACCAAATAAAGGAAGTATTGCTTTATTTCAACATAAACCAAATTCTGCAAAACAAACTCTCCGTGGAGTATATTCCCTTTTCCCAGTGGAAAGAGTGGACGGTGGAGCATATTTATCCGCAGCACCCGGCCAATTTGAAAGAAAAAGAAAAAGAAGCAATTTTAATCAGCTACAAAAACTTTTATCAAACTTCAAAGCTTCCAGCTCAGGTCCCCGTTGCAGAAAAAATCAACCAAATCAACCAATGGTTGAAAAATTTATCGCAAGTTTCATCGGAGGATTTGAATAGCTTGGAGCCTGCCGCACAAGACACCCATGTTTGTAAAGACAAACATCTAATAGGCAATTTGGCTTTGCTGGGGCACGGAAATAACGCCGCTTTAAGCAATAGCCCTTTTATGGAAAAAAGAGTCAAACTGCGCGAATTAATGGCAAAAGGCTCGTACGTTCCGCCTGCTACCTTAAATGCCTTTTTGAAGTTTTATTCCAACGATATCCGGCAATACCTTTACTGGGATGAACAAGACGCTGCAGATTACAGGGAAGCCATTAAACAAGCCTTAAAAGCCCTTCTGCCTAAATGAGAGAAAAAATGACCGAACCAAGACAAGATTTTAGTTTTGCAGAATTCATTAAAGACGGGAAAACCATCAAAATTCCCCGCCTCCAGCGGGACTATGCCCAGGGCAGGCAGGATTCAAAAACGATTAACCTGTTAGGCCGCTTTTTGCAAAGCATCCAAGAAGCGCTGGACACCAAAACCCCCCTGTATTTAGATTTTATTTACGGGATTATGAAACCGGCGGGCAGCCCCGCCGAAAGCGAACGGCAGACTTTTTTCCCGCTGGACGGACAGCAGCGCCTGACTTTGTTGTTCTTGCTGCATTGGTTTTTCTGCCTAAAAAATCAAACCTGCACAGCATGGCTTAAAAACTCCTTTGACTATGCCACCCGCCTTTCCACGCAAGATTTTTTGCAGGCCCTGTTGGACGATGAGAAAAGACCTATTTTCCAAAAAATTCTGTCCGCCAATCCGCCCCAAACATTTTTTGATACGTTGCCTAGCTACACTTGGTTTCCTAAAAATTGGCTTCAGGACCCCACCATTGTAAGTATGCTGCACGTATTAGACCGCATCAAACAAAAGTTCTCTTCCGCCCCCTATACGTTAGCGGATTTAGAGTTTATTCGTTTTTTTGTGCTCAACCTCCAATACGGCATGGGAGATGAAATTTATGTAAAAATGAATTCCCGCGGGAAAATGCTGACGGATTTTGAAAATTTGAAATCGCATTTGGTGGAGTTCTTCCGCGAAAGCGGCGTTGAAAAATCCTTGCCAAAAGAGCAAACCTTTGCTTGGAATATGGATAACGCGTGGCTGAAAACTTTTTATCTGAGGGCTTTGGGCAAAACGCTGGAAGAAAAAGGCGCGGATATGGATAAGCAGATGTTCCATTTCATCTGTTTTATAGCGGAAATATGCTACATGCGCTACAGAAAGGAATACCGCGGATGGACGCCCCACCGGAGCAACCGGGAGGAAGAAGAAACGTTACGGACGGAATCCCCTTTTCAAGAAGCCGATTGGCAGGTAAATTTATTTCAGGAAGCGCTGTCCCACAGGGGGAAAGCTTCTCCGCTTAAAATTAATTTTTTGAAGTGGGCTTTTCAATTTGTTACGGAAGTGGTAAAGGGGAACCCGGCCTTTACAGACCCTTATAAAAATTTTCCTTTTTTGTGCGGAGAAAACAAAAAAATGGGTCTCCTGCCTTTATTAAATCAGTTCTTCCAAAAGTCGTTCTTTGATAACAAGTTATTACTCTTTGCCGTTATCTTTTTGGAAGGGCGGTTACAAAAGGAAAGTCTATCCGAGCAGGCGGACAAAACCCTCCAACCGCCTGCCGCGCCGGAAAACGCGGTGCGCGTGGCGGCCCTTCGCATCGTACGCAACTACATCCACTCTTTCCGCCAGCGGGATTTTTCAGACAGAAGGGTCAGTTTTACGGCCAACTTGCGCTTCGGCTTTTTGTATGATCAATTAAAAGATATTACGGCCGTACTCAATTTGGCGGTAAAAAACAGAAATGACGTAGCCGCATTTTACCGGAAATTTGCCGCATGTCCCGCCAATCGCTGGGCAAAACAAGACGCTATGCTCCCCGAACAAGAAAAGGCGAAACTTATCGGCCAGTTAACGGCGCAGGAAATGGATGAATTATATGCTGTAGAGGATTTGCCACTCTTCCAAGGGTTGCTGTACAACGTGTTGCCTTTGTTTGAACAGCAGGAAATGCGCCCTCAGCTTAGACAAATCCTTACCGAACTGTTTCAAACAGAAGAAACCCTCTATCCCCTGCTTATTCGGACCATGGTGGCGTACGGATTTAAGGGAATCCCCTTCCGCAAACGCCAATATTACTACGGCTCCATAAACAAGTGGCACTTCTTTTTAACTTACAATCAGTCGGATGAAGTAAAGCGGTTCCTCCCAGCTTTTATTCGGGCCTACGCCCAAAAACGGACGGAACCCCATCCGTTGGAAAAAATGTTGCAGGAAAAGGAGCATGCTTTTCCTTGTTCCGATTGGCGGTATTATCTGCTGAAATACCCGGATTTTATTCCCTCTGTAAAGTTTTTGGGGGGTTCAAAACCGCTTTCTTGTCCGGACGTACGCTACGCCTGGTTCAACAGAAACACATGCCCGCTGACGGAAACAACTTTTGTGTGGAATAGTGAAATTTACGGCAATCATCTCAATCCCTTCTATGTGGTGCTGGGCCATAAGCTGCAAGAAAAAGGGGCCCAAGTTTCCATTGGCCAGGGGGAAGATTCTAACCTCGCCGGCCGACTGGTAGTCAATAACACGCAGTATATTTTAACACCCACCGCCTGGGTAACCCCGCAGCAGCAGGTGCTGGTTGCCTGGAATAACGAGACGGATGACATGATTGAAAAATTCTTATCGTGGTGGGACAGCAACCCGCAAGCGCACCCTTAGGCACATCCCGTCTGGGCGGCCGTAAAAAAGCAAGAAACGACAGTCGGAAAGGTTCTTCTGCTTCCGTTGTGCGGCCGTTTCTATTCTGCCACACTGTCCCGCAAAGCAGCCACCAGTTTAACCATTGCCCACGTGTCTTGCTCGCAATAGGCCAGCAAATCCCGGCGCAGCTGCCGGGCGGCCGCTTCGGACAAATGGCCAAAATACAGTTCGTCAAACGCGTTCATGGCGTCCCCCCCGTTGGCCACGGGCATGCCTTCGTACGTCATGTCCGGCACCAGGGACGGCAAAACTTTTTTAATAGAGGAACTGCCGTGCATATGGGGGTGCAGATAATCCTGCTTAAACGGGGTTTCCGTATCCATAAACCGCTCGCTCATACGCAAGAGCGCGTCTTTTTGCTCCCGCGGGAGAGGCAAGTCGTTAGCCATTTCCCGTATGCGTGTTTTTTCAAACGCGGCGTGGTGGGCAATTAACGTTCCTGTTTCGCCAATGTACTTAAGCATCGCTTCCACACAGCCGTAACGTGGGTCTTTTTTCCCTTCAAACAAGTATTCCTCATGTTCAAAAGACCCGTTGGGCTTGCGCTGAATATGCAGGGAAAACTGGAACGGAATCTGCTGATAAGGCCGGCTGTACGGCCACAGCGGGATAACGGGCTGGGTCGTTTCAAAATCAAAATAGTACAGCGGGTACTCCAGCTTGTTTAACCAGTGGGCCACCGCCGTACGGTCTATATACGGCCGTTGCGTGCGGTACACTTCCACCCAGTGGTTGAGTTTGGGCGTATTGCAGCTGTCGGGCGGCACGTCCTGCACGCGCAAAATGCCCAGGGCCATGTATTCCCGCGCCGCATTGCTGCGAAAAATTTCAAACACCGATCCCGCAGGCACGTTCCGCCAGCAGTAGTCATACGCCTCACAGCCGTCGCAGTTGCTTTTATCCAGTACGGCCGCCGGC
The DNA here is from genome assembly GCA_949294085.1 of uncultured bacterium. Taxonomy (GTDB): domain Bacteria; phylum Elusimicrobiota; class Elusimicrobia; order Elusimicrobiales; family Elusimicrobiaceae; genus Avelusimicrobium. The sequence goes on from CASFFX010000003.1 coordinate 26,002, forward strand.
TCCGGGCCGGCCAGCAGCGTTTTAATGTCTTTCAGGTCCTGCGAGATGTCGGCCGCCGGGGTCAGCTCCGCGTCCAGGGGCGTTAAAAGGAAAAATTGTTTCCAATCGGTCTTTGCCGCAGTTTGAAAATAATCCGTATTGATGTGCATTAAATAGCAATGCTCCACCTTTACCCCGCAGTTGGAAACTACATAGTTTTGTATGGAAACATCGTCCAGATAAATGGGTTTTAAGTTTTTGCCGCTGCTTTTTACTTCCACGATATTCCACCCCGTGGGCGTTTTTTCCAAAATGTCCACCAGCACCAAAATATCGTCGTATAAAAAAGCCGCTTCGTAAATAGCGGGCACACCGCGGGCCATTAATTCACGCGTTTGGGCCACGGCGGCGGCGGGATTTTTCCACCCGTCCTGCACCGCCACACCGCCCGGGAACTGCTTTTGAGCCAGCAGGCCGATATCCTGCCCGCGGGCCAGCCTTTTTTGGGCGGCCTCATCCGGCGGGGTCAGCACGTCTTTTTTATTGCGGTACAGCCACAAGTGTTTGGGGCAGCCTTTGTATTTGGTGTATTGGGATTTGGATAACATATATTTTATTTTTTGCCTTTTGAAACTGATTTTGCGCTCCACGCCGAAACAGCCGTGTTGGCCGTATATTCTTTGGTTAAACAATGCACGGCACCGCCATAGCGGGCTATTTCAGCGCAGTCTATCCCGACTACCGGTTTATCCGTGGCTGTTTTTATTATAGCAAGTACTTCTTGGTCCTGCGGCAAATGGTATTGCGGCACAAACACCGCGCGGGACGTTGCCAAAAAATTGACGTATATGCCCCGCGCGCTAAGTCCGCTTGAGTCCGATTCGTCCGGTACGCAAGGCAAAAAGCGCACTTCAACGGACGGCAGCGCTTGAAAAATTTGCCCTAACCGCCGCGCAAGCAGGCTTTTTAAGTACGGGTCAAAGCGTTCGTCGCTGACAAACAGCGTCCGCCCGATAAACTGCATAAAGCCGTCTATATGGTTGATTTTATCGCCTTGTTCCCGCGCCAGCCACACCACTTGGCGGGCGCCCAAGGCTTGCTTTAAGGCGGCCTCTTTTTGCGCCTGCTCGCCCGCTGTACTCTTGCGGAAAATCCGCCTGCTTTCAAAGCAAAATACGATCCCGTCCGGCCCGCGGACGATATTTCCTCCGTCTAGGCGCACCGGGTACTGGGGCACCGGAAACAAACGCTGCGCGGCAACATTTATTTTGGCCGTAAACGGGGGAATATAATTGGCGTAGCGGGGATTAAAAATAAGCCGAACGAGTTCCCCTGTTTGGCTATTTTGCTCCGGCAGGAAATCCCTTACCCAAATATCAGGCAAGTCCAATACCTTCACCGTATGAAACGCCGCCAAGGCCTGATAAAACCGCGGGAAAAAGGTCCGGTAAGCCGGGTAAATTTTTAATACCTCCGAAGTAGGCTTGGCTATACAAATAATTTGGTTGTTCATTTTTTCTGTATAATCCCCAAGGAAATAAGCATAAACAAGTCCGTCTTGTCCTCGCTGGTGCCTTTGGCTCCCCTATTTTGAAATAGTTTTAAGTAAAAGGCCATATCCACCATGGCCACCGCGTCTATCACCTGTTCCGGCAAGCGAAACACCGCCGGCGAAGCCCGGAAATTAGTCTTTAGCAGCCCCATATCTTCCATTTCCCGCCAATCTATCAAACGAAGCAAACGCCGGCTGGACAGGTGTAAAGATTCGCAAACCGTGTTCAAGGCAATATCCGAACCTGTATCTTCGGAATTCATATAAAACACCACAAAAAGCACTATTTGCAAATCGTTGAGCGGCAAAAAAGTGGCCAGTTCCCGCAGGGCCCCTTGGGCACGCTTAAAAAATTCCGCCGTAAGGCCCAAGTTACCTACCAGCGTGTCTATTTGGCTAAAAAACCGCAGACAGGTAAACTGCTGTAAAAGCTGGCGTTCCCCCGGCGTTAAGTGGCGGGAAAAGAGGTCCTCCTGCACAGATTCTTTTTTCTTGAAGCTCCCTATTTCCCCGCTCACGATTTGCACGTCTTTTACCTTAGCAGCTTGTTCTTTTTGGGTCATGGTTCTCCCCAACGCATTAAATTTGGCTTAAATCAAACACAATGCGTTCCAAGCGGTACGGGTGCAACACAAACTGGAAATACACCACCGTCAGCATACCAACAAAACCGCCCCAAAAAGCCCATTTTTTCCCTGGTGCAGGGCAGAACCAATAAACGCCTCCCCACAGCAACAGCAAACCCAGCAACACAATTATGTATTCCATACGATTTCCTCCTATTTACAAAATCCGATTTTCGGGGCATCTTCCCGTTTTTTGATGTTTTGTTCTTGCTCCAACAGGTTGACCAAGGCCGGCAAGTCTTTTAACTGGCCCAGTAATTGCGCTTTATTTTTGACCACCGCAAAATCACCCGGAGTAAGCGAAGTTAAATGATACATCTGTTGGGGCAAAATTTTCAACTTAAAAAAATAGCCAAACGCTTCCGCCGCCTGAACGGGCGTTAAAAACCCGTATTTTACCTTAAGCGTAAACCGCCGCAAGCAGGCCGGGTCCAGCGTGCCCATCAAATTGGTGGTGCACACAAACGGATACGGGTGGCTTTCCATCCAGGTAAGCATTTCGTTGACGGCCGTAATTTCCCACGAATAATGCGCGCGGGAACGGTCCTGCAAAAAGCTGTCGGCCTCGTCCAGCACCAAAAAAGACTTTTCCTGCCGGGCCAGCGCAAAAGCCGCGGCGATATTTTCTTCCGTTCGGCCCACATACGGGCTGATTAACTGCGACGCCCGCACTTGCTGCACTTCCAGCCCCAATTGCTCGGCCAGATACCGCGCATAGGCCGATTTTCCCGTTCCCGACGCCCCATACAGGCAAAGTGAAAAATTGAGTTTTCCCCATTTTTTAATTTGCCTCGTAAGCGCCGCCAAATCCGTATCGGCGTTTATTAAAGAAACCTGAAAGGCTTGCGGCGCTTTTTCCTCCTCCGGCAATTTGCAGCCGCCTTGCAGGGCCTGCGCCATAATTTCCAGGTGCCGGCGCACGGTGCTTAAATCCCCCTTTACTAAAGAAGCCGCCCGCGCCGCTCCGGCAATCATGGCAGGCGGGACCGAAAAATCCTTGGCTAAAGACAACGCCTCCCTAGACGAGCAGGCAAGCTGATGGGCTTTTAACTGGGAGCGCCAAATCTTTTGCCGAATTTTTATCGGCGGCTCCTCAAAATGCACCGCCAGCGTAAAGCGGCGGATAAACGCCGGGTCCATCCGCTCGATGTGATTCGTCGTCCAAATGACGGGGGTGGAATTGGTTTCCAGCAAGCGGTTTATTTCCACTTTATCGCACCGGGTCATCCGGCTGGAAAATAAATCTTCCCCCTCGTCAAACAGCAAACAAGCCCGCAAATCTCCGGCCAAAAGAGCCGTTTTTTGGTGCAGCTCCTGCAAGCGATAATTGTTCTCCCGTTCGCGGCTGGCTCGTTCCCCTACCGGGTAAATCTGCCTTTTGGCGCGGGCGGCCAGCATTTGGGCAAAGGTCGTTTTGCCGGTGCCGGGGTCGCCGTAGAGCAAAATGTTAAACCCCGGCATACTGCCGGCATGGCGCATTAATTTTATGGCGAAATCCGTTTCGGGCACATAGCTAAAATCCCGGGCTTGGCAGGAGGTTTGGAGCGGGTTTCCCAAGAAGGAAACTTTTAACTCCTCTACCGTACTGTGCTTATACTTCAACAGTTCCCGCACACTTACCGGCACGGCATATTCCGTGGCAAAGCTCCGATGCTCCACGATTAAGCCAAAACGCATTAAAGGCGCCTCAGGAAGCAGCAACGGGGCGACCTCTTCTTCGGACAGATTGGCCAAAGCGGCCAGATTGGCAACAGCAAAATCCCGCGTATTGAGGCAGCTGGACATAAAATGCCGCAAATACGTATTTTTGCGGCCTAAAACAATTCCCTCCAGCAACTGCGCCTCCGCCGGCGTCAAATGAAACAGCTGCTGAGCAAAAATAATATTTCGTTCCAACGTGCTTTCCGGTTTGAGTTCCTCCGTCGTTGCCTGCTGCTGCAGCAGCCTGCGCAACGCTTTATAAGACCGTTTTTGGGCCGCTTCCGGCGTAGTATGCCAGGCCTCTTTTTTACCCACGCCATAATGTTTGGCCCAACGCAGAACGTTGATTTGCTCTAAATTTTCCAATTCTTCCAGATTATCCAATAACCGATTCACATAAAAAAAACTGCGGCAATCTTCGTAAGTATAGGGCATATTCTCCTCCTGTTGGATATAGTGTAGAAAAGCCCTATGACAACAGTTTGTCGCATGAAAAATTGACCTTCGGAAGAGCACTGTCAAAACGTTCATTAGGGCCATTTGCCCCCAACAAAAAAGGGCCGCTGGGGCCCTTTTGCGGTTTATTTCGGATCCGTGTGGGGAGGTTTGCCCGCGTGCAACGCTTGCAAAATAGCGCCTTTATACAGCTGGTAGCCTTTGTGGTCGGGCACACGCTCCAAGGCGCGGTTGATGTATTTGAGGGCCTGGGGCAGTTGGCCCGCTTTGAAGTGCAGCTGGGCGGCAAACGCAAAAAAGGCGTCCTCATACGGGCACAGCCGCTGAAAAGCCGACAGGGCCCGCTCGTATTGTTTGTCTTCCGCCAACAGAAAAACGCGATACAGTCCCAACGCTTCTTTATCGTTTGCTTTTTGAATTCCTTCTTCCACCACCTGCAACGCCTCAGACACCTGGTGCTGTTCGTAATACACAAAGGCCATTTCACCGTAGCTCCACGCTTCGTGCGGATCCCTTTGCCGAATTTTTTGCAATAATTGCAACGCTTTTTCATAGCGCCGTTCCAAACGATACATATGCGCCAGCACGCGGGCGTTTTCTTCCAGCTGGGCTTGTTGATAAGCGTAGGGATAGTCCCGGGTAACCAGCAAATCCAGCAAAAAGATTTTTTGCAGTTTTTCACACACCGGCTCCGCAGAAAGGCTCCCCTGCAACATAAGCGACAAAAAATCACTCCGCCCGGCTTTGACGGCGTACAGGCGGATGCCGGTTTCGGCACGCCGCTTTTCTTCTTTTGAGTTTTCCTGTTCGGCAAAGCGCAAATATTCTTTTTGTATGGGAGGTACCAACTCATAAGGTTTTTGGGCAAAAGCCAAAAGCGCGGTATAAGCATTTACAAAATCTTCCGCATTTTGGGGAGTCAGCCGGTAATGAAATAGACGAAAATCCTTGGCTAAACAATAATTGGAATTTGCTTCGCAAGGCTTGTAGAGCGGAATTCCCGCCGCTTCCAGCACGTTCAAGTCCCGCTGGATGGTCCGTTTGGAAACCCCACACTCGCGGGCGGCGTGGTCCAGGTTCAAAACCCCTCGGTCCAACAGCAACATCAGCCGCACCAAACGCACCAAGCGTTTATCTTTCTCCGCAAACGCGGGCGAAAACAATTTTGCTTTCCCGGATTTTTTTGTGATTTTTTTGAACGGTTTCATTGTTTCCTCTTTACATGATCCCCAAGCCCCGCCACACCAGCCAGCCGGCTATCGCAATCAGCGGCACCAAAAACAGTCCTGCAACCAGCGTCAGCACGATATACAAAAACAGCTGGGATCCCCCGTATCTGCCCCCCACCGCCAAAATGGCGGCAAACGCAGCAACCTCCGCCCCGCGAACCATCCCTTTCACCGCCCCCGGGAAATACTTCCCCGCCACCGGCAACAGCGCCGCCCAAAGGCCCAGTACCACGCCGGTAATAATCGCCCATAAAAGCATATGGGCATCCGTCCCCGCTTGGAACCAGCGCCCGGGGGCGGCCACGTACGCGCTCATGCCGCGCTCCCGCCAGGTTTGGCCCACCTTTTGCCGAAAGGCTTGCACCTGGTCCGCGGAAAAATGCGTGTGAAGGTATGGCTCCATTTTGTCCGTGTAAAAAATCCAGCGGCCCGTTGACGGCTTCTTTGCCGTTAATCCGTTCAGCTCCAGCCAGCTTAGCAAGACAGCCGCCAGCAGCGAAGAGGAAAAATAAAATGCAAGCTGGCTAAACGTTAACGACGGGTGTTTAAGAAGCAATACCAGCACTTCTAGATGTTGGTCTTCGGTTCCGCAAAAGAGTTCTCCCATGGGATTCTCCTGATTTCAAACAAAGCCCGGCTTGGAATATGCCGGGCTGGAAGCATTATTTCCGAACGATATATCCCCCGCACGACGGGCATTTCATCCCGGACGGCGGAATAGAAAACACAAACACCTGGTGGCAACGAGTGCACTCATATTTTTGATCGGGCATAATCAGTCTCCTGTTAATGGGATTGGAACGACCTTTATAGTCTAACATCCCCCCGCGACAACGTATTGACGTAAATTGCAAAACGCTTGGTCCGCCAGGAGGCGCACTTCTTTGCGGCCGGGCACCGACGCCGCTAAGGCAATTTACAGCAATTCAAAAACGGGAGCAAATGCAGATAGATGAGAAAAAAAGCCCCGCCTGCCAAAACAGGCGGGGCAAAATATTGCCCATCAAACCGCACGCAAAACACCGCGGCAGAATAGAAAGATTACTTTTCTTGGCAAACCGGACACGTGGGATAAACGCGCACTTCTTCTACATTTTTTACAATGCGCAAAGGCACTACATCAATGTAACGGAAGGCGGCATCTTCGCTTAGCCATTGGCCGGCCGTATCCGTTTCCTCGCCGCTGTGGGGTTGATAATTGGCGTACACGGAAGGGGAAAAATCCATCCGATTGGTTTGAACAAACCAAGAGGAACAAGTCAAACAGCGAATACGCCCCCCTTCTTCCTGCAAGTGGGCGCTGTCCCCGCAGTAAGGGCAAAAGGGACGGTAAGATTTAGAAACGGGATACGTTAAATAGGAGTACGCATGTCCCTTTTTGCACTCCGTATGAATCAGCTGGAGCGCACACACCTGGCAGACGCGCGTGTTTTCTTTTTCGGCGCCCAGCGCGCCGCCGCATACGGGGCAAAACTCTTGCTCAAACCCCATAATCACGCGCAGAAACACTTTTTGCAATCGGCGGTAGGAATTAATGTCAAATAAACTCAGCGGAATAATTCCTCTTTTCCCGTCCGCGGAGGCATAGCTGGTGAGGGTTTTCTCCCCTTCGCCCAGCAGCGGCAAAGCGGTTAACGTAAAATCGGCCGAAGAAGCCGCCGCCCGCAGCGCTTGGCGAATTTGCGAAATGTTTTTGTTTACCTTCCAAGGAAACGGCCGCAATTCCACTACAAGGCTCTTCCGCGGTTCCTGCCTCGCCCGATAAATCAAGCCATGCAGGTTGGGCGTATAGCGGTTGTGTTTGTTTTCCTGCAACAGCCGCTGTACAAAAGCCTCCGTATCCTGGCGCGGCAAGATGACGGCGGCTGGTTTGCCGCGGACATCGGTATAAAACACACGGCGCGGGCGGATATCGTGAAACACAAACTGCCAGGTCTCATCGGGCCCGGGGCGGACGGTTACCTGCAATTGGCCGGGCCTTTCCCAAGGGGCGCCCGGCTGGGGCTGCACAAACCCCAATTTGCTAAGCACATAAACGGACGTTGCATAGCAATAGTTTCGGTAGGCGGGCGCCACGTTTGGGTCCGCCAGCGGAGCGCCTTGGATCAGCGGGGTGTGTTGGCTAAAATCCTTCAGCTTGTTCCATAAAATACGGGCGGCGCGGTATTGCTTGTGGAAAAACAACAAATTGGTAATATACAAATTTCCGTGAATCTGTTTGGTGTTGCCGGCTTTTTTATAGAGCACGCTCTTGCGCAGCAAGCGATATTTTCGCAGCAGCCCCTGAATCTGCTCCAAATAGGCCGACACGAAAGCTTCCTTGTCCGTATCGCGAAAACCCGTAAAGTTAAACAATTCCCCCATGGCGGTATTAAACGCCAAATCCCACCCAAAAATAGATTTGGCCCCTATATCCGGGTTTGCCGCCGCGTCCAACTGCTGGATTTGTTCCTCCTTCGCTTTCAACAATGTGCGCTGGTGCCATAAAAAAGAAAGGATTCCGTCAATTAACTTTTTAACTACTTTGTTTTCGTAAATGCCGTAATCAATGTCTTTAGAAATAGACAACAAGCGCGTAGGTTTTATGTCCGCCACGCCTTTGTGCTGCCAATCCTCCGGGTGAGAAGCCAAATACGAAATGGCCTCGTAGCCGATTTTTTTACTTTGTCTATGGCCAGCACTTCCTGCGTGGTTTTCAAATGCGTATAAGGCCTTTTGCAAAGGGACGCCAAGGCCGCATAATGCGTTTGCAGCTCCTGCAGGATAGGGCCCAAGTCCGGAATGTCCGATACGGAGTCATACGCAAACAGAGAAAGGCTGTGCTCCCGGGTAATGCGCGGTACGACTGGCCCCGGATTTTGGCTAAAGGCCGAATCAAAAGCTTGGTAACAGCGGATTTCCTTTTCGGACAAAGGCGTAATTTCGTTGCGGTGCAACAAGTCGTCAAAACAGGCGTTCATAGCGGATGTTCCGTCCGGGCACTAGCCCAATCTTTTCAAAATTCTATCCAATAAATGGATGGACTTGGAATAGCTGGCTCCCGATTTTTCAAATTCCATTTTCAGCAGTTCAATCCCGTCTTTATTGTCGCTGTTGGCAATTTTGCGCAGCAGCTTGGTGGAGATTTGATAGTCCAACGCTTTTTCCAGCGTGCCGCCCGCCGCCACAAACACCTTGGCGAAATTGACCGCCTGTTTTTCTATGCGGTTTCCAAACGACACGTCAAACTCTTCCTTCAGGATGCGGTCTATCCCTTGCAAAACAGTCTTTACGCCGGATTCTATGTCTCTTCCTTCCCCGTCCGCGGCGGTCTGGCGCGCCGCCCGGAACAAGCCCAGCAATTGACTGTTGGAAATATACCGCTGCGGGATGTACGTTCCCGCCGGAACGGGGTGTGCTTTTTCGTCCAAGCTAAGCACCTGCGCGCGGTCATACACTTTATCCGTGATTTCAAAAGTGGATTCGTCCCGGTTGGCGGTGCCGATAAACCATACGCTGGAAGGGATTTTGATACGGTTCCCGTCCACCAGCGCGTTGGGACCGGCGGTCCAGCCTTCCGTATGCAGGCCAAACAGCAGTTCTTCCTCCTCCGCTTTGGTCAGCGTGTGGCCTTGTTTGTATTTTTCCCACAAACTGCCCAGGCGTTCCGTCAAATGTTGGATAGGCGTATCGGCGGCCGGAAGCACCCATAATTTTTTGGCACACAATTCCAGCTCCCAGGTGGCCGGGTCCGGATTTTGCAAAATGGCCAAAAAATCCGAAAAATAATATTCAATACGCGCCAAATTCATTTCGTCTAACGTAATGAAATAAGGGCGGTTCAAATGGCGGCTATCTTGCACCGCCGCGGTATAGAGGCGCTTGGTAAACGTTTTGGCGTTAAATTGTTTGCTAAAATCGTTATAATAACCCAGCAAATCGTTCCGGTCCCTCCACGAAGATTCCACCGCAATCAACGCCTGATCAAACCCCAACGCATGGGCAAACACGCGCGGCAGGCTGGATTTGCCCGTGCCGGACATCCCTTGCAAAATCAGCAGCCGGCTGACCGCCAACCCCGCCACAAAAGCCCGGATGTCATCCGTTTCATAATACAGCGGGTCCTCCAACGCGGCGGCCGATTGGCAGACGTATTGCACCATTTCCGCCAAGTTTTTGATTTCTTCCCCTTGCTGCTTTTCCGTTACCAGCGCTTCATTACTCATAGCGTCAATGCCGGAAAGCTCGCTGGACGGATCCACCAGGTGATTGGCCAAGGCGTTTTTCAGCTTTTCTATGTCCTCCATCAAGTTACGGCAAATCGCCTGGGACACTTCCACAAACCGTTTGTTCAAATCAATTTGGGAGTTTTTCAGCCGCAGGGCTTGCACTTCCTGCTGCAAAAGCTGATATTTTTCCCGATCCTCTGCTATTTCCGCATTTTTTTGTTCCAGGTCGTTGGTGTGCTGATCCAGCTGCGTTTGCAGGGAATTTTTTTCTTTTTCAAGCCGCTCAATATATTGGGCCACATCGGCCGCTTGCAGTTTTTCGGTCCCTAACTCCAATTCCAGCTGCTGATAATACGCCATGACGTTTTGCTGGTCGCGGATGTGTTCTTCCAACCCGCTGCACCGGGCGCTGGCTTCCTGCAAACTGTTTTTCAATTTTTCTATTTCTGCCGTCTGAGACTGGGCCGCCAAAAATCGCTCCCGGGCCCGATTATATTCATCTTTTAGCAGATTAAATTCCATCAGCGCGGTTTCATTTTTCACGCGGGCGTCTTCCAGCGCGAGTTTTTCTTGAGCAAGCTGCAGGCGATCTTCGGATAATTTATGTTTATCCTCCTGCAGTTTGTCCGCATTTAATTGGCTTTGGGCATCCCGGTTGTCAATTTCTTCTATTTTTTTCTGCCGTTCCTGCACGGCTTGCGCTTGGGCCTGCTTGAGGATATGCGATTTTTCTTCCTGCGCGGCGGATTTTATCTCGTCGGCGGTGCGTTGTGCATCATTTTTAATTTGGGCGGCCGCGTCGTGCGCCTGCTGCTGCAGGTGGGATAAATCTTCCCGCGTTTTTTCCAATGCGGCGATTTCCGCTTTCAGCGCGTCGCGCTGGGTCGTAAAATCTCCAATTTTTTCTGCCGCATTACTAGAAATGTTGCCCACAAACCCGGCAATAAACTCCGCCCCTTTCTCGTTCAGCGCGGCAATCAACTCGCTGCGATACGTTTCCGAATCCAACCATTCGGAAGCGCTCATTTTATTGGCTTGAGTTGGGTTGTTTTGTTCTTTGTTTTTATTTTTTTTGTTTTTCCCCATACGTACTTACCCCTAAGCTTTGTAAAATTCTTGCAACGGCCGGATAAAAATGCTCCTGTAAAAAGCGGTAATCTTCCTGCATTTTCTGCTCCGAAGGAACCTGCGGGTTCGTTCGGCCGGAGTGGCTGTATAAGGTGCGAATCCGGTTTAACCGGTTCAATCCGTCAAAAAAGGAGTCCAGCCCCTCTCGGGCCAGCAACGCGGTGCTTTCGGGCGTACGGCAGCCCCGGTGATCCAGCCATAAAATATTCAGCATTTTTTGCAAAGCGCTGTTGCCGTGGGACGTGCTTTTTAACTTTTTGAGCGCTTCGCGCAGCATGCCGTTTATCATACGGTAGCGCTGGTCGTCAAACGTGTTGGAAAAGTAGTTGCCGTAAAAAAGCGCACAGTCCGAATAGTTCCGCAGCGCTGCCTCCACCTGCCTTTTGAGCGAGGGGTTGGCCTCCAGCACGTGCAGCTGGGTTTCCAGCACGCACTCCATCCACCCCTCCAATCCGTCCACCAACACCAAAATTCCGCGCATAAACTTGAAACTCAGCCGCTCCGGCGGCCGGACCAAATCCTCAAATCCTTCCAAACAGCGTCTATATTCCAGGGGATAGGCGGCATTGCCCCGCAAGGCGCCCACCAGCGGCCAGCGTTCGGCCATTTGTTCTTCCACGGTCTTTTGGACCGCCAAAATGTGAGGAAAGCGTTTATTCACTTCCCCTTCCAAAAACTCCCAAAAGAGTTTCTTTTCGCCTTGTTTGGGCATTTCCAGCCAGACATTTTGTTTCAGTTCGTCATTGTTTTTCAATTTGGCCTGAAATTCAAAAAAATCCTGCTCTTCCAACGGAAACGGCGACTGAATATAACAGCCCCCTGCGGTGTCTTTTTCCCACAAAACCCGCGTTTCTGCCCACAGATGAAGCGGCGGTTTGTGAAACGGCTTTACCAAGGTTTGGGTATGGTCCAAAAACACCCAGTCCGTTTGGGGGGCGGCAGGCTCTTCCCGGGGATCCTCGGCTTCTTCAAACCCCATTTCGGCGGGCGACAGCGAAATAATCTCCTGCCCTTCTTCGGGGGTTTCTTCCCGGCGCTCTCGTTCTTTGCGGACGCGTTCGGCCGCTTCCCAAAATTTGTAAAACGAGCGGTAGGCCTTCTGCCAGCGGGAATCGTAGGGTTCCAGGCGCGATACTTCAAACGAAGCGGCCTTGTTCCGATACATCAGCGTCGGCAGGTTGGACACCACCACGCGTTCCAACACATTTCCAAAATAAATATACGGGCAAAGTTCTTTGGATAAAGGATCAAAAAACAAATAGCCAATGGCCTTATGCACCGTATTGGGACTTTCCAGCATTTCCAAAGCCTGCTCCAGCGGGCGTGTTAACCGCCAGCCAATTTGCCGGGTGTGTTGGAGCAAGCCTTTTTGTTCCAACACATCAAATACCCGCTGCAGGACGCCTTCCGGCAAGGACAGCATTCCTCCCAAACTTTTAGGCGTGCAGCTCCGCTTATCCAGCAGTTTGAGCACGGCTTCTTGAATTGCGTCATCATCCTGCTCTATTTTGGCCATTTCACACTCGTAAGCCAGCAGGGGATAATAAAAAGCAAACGCATCGGGATTGGCGTTCCATTTGCGGAGCGAAATCGTGTAAACCTCAGCGCCCATATCAGCAGGCCTCCTTTTCAAATTGGACAAACAGATCCTTCAAGCAATCAATTTGGCTGACGGTTTCTTTATCTCCGTACAGAATCATTTGCTTATGGGCGCGACTCAAGGCTACGCATAAGCGGTTGGGCGTAGCCAAAAAACCGACCCGATGCTGCGGATTGGCCCGCACGGCAGAAAGCAGGATATAGTCGTATTCTTCCCCTTGAAAGGAATCCACCGTCCCCACAAAAATTCGTTTGTTTTCTTCGCCGTTAAACGTTTCCTCTATCGCTTGGGACAGCAACAAACTCTGGGCCGAATAAAACGTAATTACGCCAATGGTAGCGGCCGGATCCTGCTGCAAAATGACCCGGATATCGCGGAGTATGGGCGGAATTTCCGCCGCACGGGAAAGAGACACCAACCCCCGCTGGCGGCTTTCCATCCCTTGGGAAAGGGGAATATGGACGGCCGCAAGAGGAGAATTGCCGTACAGGCCGCTTTTGGGGGTTACTTTGTCCCAATTTTCTATGTCCCCGGTCGTCAGCTGATTGTTATAAAAATGGCGGCTGATAAAATCACAAATCGTTTGATTATAACGAAACTGTTTTTTCAGTTCTACCACTTTTAATTGTTGGGCTTGCTGGGCGGAAAGAAATTTGTACAGCCGTTCAAACAAACTTTCCTCCAATTTAGCAATCTGGTCCTGTTGCTGCAGCGCTTTCAGCCGTTCCAGCGCTTCCGGGCACAGCATATGGGTTAGCTGGCTTTGGTCCCCCACCAGTACCACTTTTTTGGCTTTAGCCAGCGGGATAAACAAATCCAGGGGATTGGCGCGGGCGGCCTCGTCCACAATGACCAAATCAAATTCCTGCCCTTTCAAATCGCTCCCCCCCGCTTTTTGGCAGGTAGCCCCAATGGTAGAGCTGTATTTTTGGATGAGCTGTTTGTATTCCACCTGGAAATGCTGGAGGTATTCTTCCAAAATAAACGCCTGGCTCAGCTCCAGTCCGTGGGGAGAGGCGGCATCGGTCAAATTTCGCTTCACGTGGGGCTCCAGCTGGCTAATGAGCTGCGAAACGGCTTCCCCCCAATCGGCGGGAGAAACCCCCGCATATTTTCTTTTCAAGTTTTCTATATCGGCCACAAAGCGCTGGAATAGACTGTTAAAATTGGCCGTTTCCGAAGAAGCCCGCAAGAGCTGCAGGATATTCGTCCGAACCGCAGGCGTAAAATCTTCCTCCGGGTACAAAATCATGTATTCCAGCAATTTTTGCGCGCGGGCTTTGCCGTCATCTTCCGCAAAGGCGCGGGGATGCAACCGCTGGCCTTCCAACAGCGTTGCCAGCGTTTTTTGCTCCGAAGGCGCGTCCTCCTTTCTCTGCAGAAGAGCCGCCATTTTGGTTTTGAATTCACCCGAAATCTGCCCGCCAAAAGCGTCCAGCCACGCTTGCAGCAAGGCCTGCCCGGCTTGGAAAGGTTTGCCCTCCTGAAGGAAGGCGTCGTATTGGCCGCGCAGCGTTTCCAGCTGCTGTTTGATCTTTTGATACGACGGATTTTGAAGCTGTTGGGTTAGTTTCATACAAACATTTTTTACCCATTTTTCCAAATCCTCTTCGTACTGCTTGCTGGGACGGGAAGAAACGCGAAACGCGGGCAAGTCCTCCATCGTACTGCCTTTGAGGGCATTGTCCACCGCGCCGTTTTGGTAGCTGGATTTCAAAATTTTAGGCAGTTGCACGGCATACTCTTGATTATGAAGCTGAGCCTCTTTCTGCTTTTTCCTTTCTTCCTCTTCAAAATTTTGTTTGAAACGTTCTTCAATCGCCCGAATGACCAGGGTTTTGCCCGTGCCCGGAGGGCCTTTAATGACTGCGATGTCCGGCGTGCAGATGGCGGCTTCCAGCGCGCGGCGCTGTTCTTCGTTTAGTTTGGCGGCCATGGGAAAACGTTTCCTAAAAGTTTCGGTAATCAAATTTTTCAGCGGGCCATGCAGCGGCTCGGCCACGCCGGAATTAATCAATTCCTTTAGATAAGGAATCGGGCATTGGCCGCTTTCAATGGCTTGGCGCGCCCTTTCACGGCGGCGGCTGGCGCTGACGTTGCCTTTTTGATTCAGAATCAAAAACCCCTGATCCGGCGGAGGCAGGAAATCTTCGTCCTCCGACAAAGACGTTACCAACAGTTTCCCGCTGCCGCGGACGTCCTCCAGCTGCCCTACGGGCAAAATATCGGCCGTTCCTTTCAGCAAATCGGCCTTGTCTTTAATGGCGCCCAAAGAAAGCTTGCCTTTATTGCCTTCAAACGGTTCCTTCAAATGGAAAACAAGATTTTTGTCGTTGCGGAAAAAATTCCTTTCGTACGAAGTATATTCCACATAACCCACCTGGGCGGCTTCGTATTCCAGCAAGGCTTTTTCCATATTGTGGTAATTGTTCCATAACTTCAAAAAATCGTCCTGTGCGGCTTCTTGGAGCAGGACCTTTATTTTTTGGGTCAGTTCCGCGTCCTGCTGGTTTTCCGCAAATTCTACGGACGGCGCCCCCAGCGCCAAAACGGCCATCTTGTCCACGGGCAGCATTTTTCGGGCTATTTCCTTTTGTGCCGCCCACCCGTTGTTTTGTTCTTCTATCAGTAGTACTCTGTCCGCCGAGAACAAATAGAATTTTTTGGCGGGCTGCTCGGCCGTATCAAACGGGCGCAGCGCAAAAACGTATTCCTTTCCAAACAAACTGCAAACGTATTCTTTTTTTAATTGTTCCCGCCCTTTTCGCTGCAGCAACTGCGAAGTGCAGTTAAACACCAAAGGGGACAGATACTGCTGATGAAAATTTACCAGATAAAGCTGGAGGTAGATTCGCTGGTTTTCCACCGAATCTACCGCAAAAAAAGCATGGGTTTGATTGAACGCCTGGGCCTTGAGTATTTGGCCCACTTCTTCGGCGTCCGCGGGGGCCAGCTGGACCGGCTGATATTCGTTAAGCAGAAAATAGCCGGGACGCGAAAAATGCGCCTCCGGGAAGGAAAGCGTAATCTCTTCGCCGGGGTGCAGGTGCAGGTTCTCATCGTAGGCAATACTAAATTTGTATTTTTTAGAAAAATATAGATCCGACAATTTCATCCGCTATTCCTCCACCCGGGCAATCCGTTCGTAGTAAAACGTTCCCTGCTCTTTCAGGTTAATTTCTTCTTTCAGAAAGCAAAATTCGTCCTGGTCTTTCAGCTCTTCCAAATCACGGCAGGCAAAGACTTGGTTCCCTTTGAAAAAAACCTGCTTCAGCGCGCTGATCGGCTGACCGCGGAAGCGGACTTCCGCCTCCTGACCGCCGCGCGGCACGTTCAAAAACCAATGTGCCTTGTGAAATAAAATCATAAAAGTACCCTGCAAAAGCTGGGCATTTTTCTGCTGCAACTCGGCCGAATACGGCAGGGCTTCCAGGTCGTGTACATAAAAAATTTTGAACACGTTCCACTCGTTGTCCCGCAGGACAAATTCCCGCACCAAGGTTTCACTTAGCAGGGCAGCGGTATGTTCTCCGGCGCGGGATATGCGGTTATAAAACCGCAACACCGGCCCCCGCTGCAGAGGGGTTGTGTGGTGCGGGCAGTTTTCGTTGCTGCAATACACCTGCCGGTGAAAGGCATAGCTGTAGGTGCCGCAGAGCGGGCATTTTACAACTTGGTTGGAAGCTTCTATCAAGGCAATTTCGTATTCCCAGGAAGAAGGCCGTTTCATCCGGTTATTTAAGCCGTCCACAAACGTACGCCGAAATAACGCCTGCAGCTTGGGGGAGAGCACCTCCTCGGCATCCAGCAAATTGGCTTGATGGTCTTTGGCATAATGGGCGGCTGAAAGGGCATTGGCGGCCTGCTCTTCGGCTTCAAACGAAGCCGCTTCGTCCTGCGGGCTGATAAACGGATGACCGCAGCGCAAAATTTGAAAGATGAGAACGGCCAGAGAATAATCGTCGGACAGTACATCCGGCGAATACTCCCTTCTATACACTTCCGGCGCCATATACCGCGGGGTGCCAACGGAATAGGACGCGGTGCCGGAAGGGCACACATTATCAATATCAATCAATTTTATTTGCACCGCGTTCGCAGCGAGTTTCAGCATAATATTGGCCGGCGAAATATCACAATAGGCCAACCCCTCGTGATTAAGCTGCCGAAACGCCTTGGCAATGGCCGAAGCCACCACCAACCGTTTGCGCAAGTTGTATCCGTTTTCGGCCAAATAATTCCTGCTTAAAAACTCGGACAGCGGCTTAAATTGGCTGTCCAGCTTATCCATCACGTAGCCCGCATAATAGGCCGCGGCGGCCCCCTCCTGCGGGGAAGAAAAGGCCAATACGTCGTGAATCGTGATAAAATTTTTGGGCCAGGTGCTCAGCGTTTGTTTGGCCTGAATATCGGTAAATTTTTTAACAAGCTGTTGTTGGCGTTCTTGGGTTTTGCAGGGATAGAGCTTGATTAAATACTTGCCGCTCCTATCCACATACAGCAACCCTTGCCCGCCCTCGCAAAAATACTCTCCCACGCTCAGCACCGCGCCGCTTTGGGTGGTCAGCTGTTGCCCTTGTTGGATTTTAATCGGCCCCATAATAAATTACCTCTGCGGTTTTGTCGTCCCCGTTGTATTTGTCAATTTCGGTTATAAAATTTTCCAATTCCCGCTGGCAAGCGTCCGTAGATTTCCGTGCATACAATTCTTGGATAAAAAGAGAAAATTGATTATCCTTCATCGCCGAGGAAATGCCGTCCGTACACAAAAACAGCACAAACCGGCGCGGACATTTTATTTGAAATCCTTGTACTTCCTGGGCTTGGATACTTCGGTTAAAACAGGCCGTTTCGTTGGCAAAATCCCCGGCGGGCCTCTCTTCCGCCCGATACACGTTCTGGCCGTCATACAGCAAAAGGGCGCCATCCCCCACGGATACGGCGGCCAATTCTCCCCCGCACACAAAAACAGCTTTTAAGGTAGTTGCATACAATTCCCGCGTATCGGGCCTGTGCCAGGCCCGCCAACGCCGGACTAGCTCCGCCGCAATAGCAGGTTGGGAAAACGGAAGGCGGCGGCGCATCAGCAGATGTAACACAATTCTACAAATTTTCAAGATACGTTGGGCGCCGATATGGGCTTTGGGGCAGCTGCCCACCCCGTCGGCCGTGGCAAAAAAGGCCCCGTACCGGCTCGTAAAATATCCCAAGCCATCCTGATTGGGAAGGCCTTGGTCCCGATGGGTTTTTCCGCGGGCCGACAGCCCCAGAATTTGAAAATCGGCCGTGTGATTTTTTTTGAGGATCATAGCATATCGTCGGGATTTTCATAATCCATATAGCTGGGCAATACGTTAATTTGGTTGGGATCGGCACTTCGCAACCGGGAAACGACCGACATGGTTACCCAATTTAAGAAGTTAAGGATGCGGGCCTCGTTATGCGCCCGAATCAGGGGGATGTCCTCCCGCCCGATAAATCCTTTTAACACCGGCACATCGGCGTCGCTCCCGATGGCCAAGGCCAAACGCTGCGCTTTTTGGCTGCGGGGGCCCTCTTTTAATTTTTTCAGCGCGGGCCAATTTTTAATGTCTTCTTTTGTTTTGCCGTCAAAATCGGTCGGAGCGCCGTCGCTCATCAACACCACCGTCGGCGCATAGGAGCGGGAATCCACCACTTGTTTGTCCTCTATCATGGCGGCAACGGTTTCAAAAGCTTTTCCCATAGACGTGCGTCCTTGGGCGTGCAATTCTTTTTCGTCCAAGGTCAGCTTGGCTACATCTTCCAGCGGCTGGATGACGCGCACTTCACTGTCAAAGGTAATAACAGCCAGCTTAAACTGGCCGGGAACGGAGCGGCACTGCTGCAAATTTTGAATCATTTCTCTAAGGGAACGCTTCAGCTGGTCAATTTTGGCCCCCACCATGCTGCCCGACGTATCGGCCAAGATAAAAATGGGCAGCGAGCGCTGCATTTCTTCCCTGTTTTTCAAAAAGGCTTTGATGTCCATAAATTTGCCTCAAAAAGGAGCAAGAGGGTATATTTCCAAACCCCTGTTTTCCCTATTGTAGTTTATTCCTGTTGTCTTTACAACCAAATCCCCGGCTATTTTGCAGGTTGCCGGCTGCCCAAAAACAAACGTCAAACGACCTGTTTTCATCCCCGCCCGGAAAAAGATAAATAAGAGCCATTTCCCCTAGCCTTTTTATTTTTTCCGGGCGACATACCCGTTCCCGCCGCCTTATGAGGGCTGCGCTCTTTTGCCAAACCCAAGGACTGCCCCGCTTTTTGTTACAATTTGTTTATAGAATAAATCAACCGGCTAATGACAAAATCGGCCGGCAAAACAGGAGAAAGTATGAACAAAAAAAGTGGGGTACTGTTGGGAACCCTTTTGGTGCTTGGATTGCTGAGCGGCTGCCAAAAATTAACTCCGCAGGAACGTTTATTTCAAGAAGTACAAAAGAAAAACGCCAACGTGGCCGTGATTGAAAAAGCCCTCGCGGCAGGAGCCGACGTCAACGCCGCTAACGAAGAAGGCGATACCGTGCTGATGTTGGCCGCCGCCCAGGCTACGCCGCAGGCGGTAGAAGCGTTGCTTAAGGCCGGGGCGGACCTCCAGGCCACGACGGACACCGGCAAAACGGCTTTCATGGCCGCGGCGTGGAAAAATGATAATCCCGAAGTCGTGCAAACCTTGATGAAAGCCGGGGCGGACCTCAATGCCCAGGCCAAAGACGGCGCCACCCCACTGATGTATGCCGTCAGCAACACCAATCCGGCCGTTTTGCAGGCGTTGCTTAAGGCCGGGGCAGACCTTAATGCCACCACCCAAGACGGCGTAACGGTACTGATGCGAACCGTAGCCAACAACGAAAACCCGGCTTTCCTTAAAACCTTATTGGACGCCGGCGCCGATCCCAAAGTACGGGACAGCAATCAAATGACGTCTTTAATGGTAGCGGCCATGTTTTCCCCCAACCCCGAAATTATAGAAATGCTGATTCAGGCCGGGGTGGACGTAAACGCCAAAGACGCTGACAATAACACCGCACTGGATTGGATGCAAGCCAATCCAAAGTTATACGATAAACCCATCTATTGGAAATTGCGCGATTTGATGCAGCCGGAAAAATGACCTCGTTTTGCTGTAAAAAACCCCGCGTAACGCGGGGTTTTTTGTGCCAAAAAACTTACTGCAATTCGGTCTGCTGCAAGGGGAACAAGCCCTTTAGCACCTTTTGCCGCACGTTTCCGCGCAGCAGCCAGCCCCACACTTGTTGAGCAAATGTCAAAGCCCCCATTTGTCGGGCCAATTGCAAATAGCCGACAAAAGTCATTTTACCGTGTTCGCAGAGGCACCAATCTCTCCAGCCAATTTTTAAGCGATGATAAATATTGCGGGCATACATTGTTTGCAGCGATTTTCCCCCCTGTTCCATCGCTTGTTTATGAAAGAGTTCCAATTCTATCCACTCTTTGGCCGTCGGACCGGTGGAATAGGTTTGGCTGTCCTGCGCTTGGTGGATGCGGTATTTTACAAACGGAAACTGCAAAACCGCCGCTTTGCCGCCGCCGCAGGCGTCCACCATATAAGGAACGTCTTTTACTTTGCCGTAGTGTGCAAAATCCGGTCCGGGGAGCGTTTGCAAGTGGGCCGTTTTATAACTGCATGAACTAAACGTAAACGAACAGCCCATAAAAATATAAGCCGAAAAATGGGCGCGGTCCAATACCGCCGCACGCGTATGGTACCGAGTGGAAAAAGGTTTCCCGTCCCAGTCCCCCATGGCGGAAAGGGCCACGTTCAAATCCGGTATCTGATTATAAGCCTTTAACAGCGTTTCCAAATATGCGGGGTGGATTAAATCGTCGTCATGCGCCATAACTACAATCGGGCGGGAAGCCATTTCTTGGCAACGTTTGGTGCAGCCATATACGCCCAGGGAAGCTTTTTCCAGCACTATTTTTACGCCTTTGTCTTTATAGGATTCCAGCCGTTGCAATAGCGCGTCGCTGGGGGCATTAGCCAGCACCACGAGCTCCGCCCCTTGCACCGTTTGCGCCAAATATGAATCCAGCGCCTGGGCCAAAAAATCCGGCCGATCGTGGGCAAAAAAGAAAACTTGTATGTCGTTTGGGGTATACATAAAACACTCCTTTAACCGTTTTGGCCGTTTTGCAGTTTTGGGAACAACGTCAAAACGGCTGTGGTTTTTAATCATTTCAAATGTTTATTTTCAGCACAGGTTCCGCTTTTTGGAGGCACAGGTGGACAAAAAGAATTCTAATTTCGAGCTGGTCCGATTTAGGCTGCGCTCTATACTCTTCCGCCCAGCGGGCGCGGGCCTTTTGGCTAGCGCATCCAGCGAACCCATTTCGGCAAATTCTCGTCCTTTACAAATCGGGCCAGCCAGCTGTATCCGCGGTATTTTAAGCGGGTCCCCAAGCGGCAGCAGGCCAGCAAAGGGGCAATTGCTCCAAAAGCCTGGCGGCACGTGGCCCCCACTTGGGCCGACTCCGGCAGGGAAAACTTGCGCATGCGGCGCACCGCTTGCAGCGTAAGAGCCGCTAAGCGCCCACAGAAACCGGCGTCGGTTAATTGGCGGCGTTGGACCTCTCCGCACAGCCAAATAAAACTTTTCAGCGTCCCCAACGCAGACGAAGCTTTGTTGGCCGAAAGCGAAAGCGGATTGGCAATGCGGTAGCGGTAGAGATGATCCGAAATAAACACCGGTTTTTGGGCGTATTGATAGAGCAAAATTTCAAAAGCCAAATCTTCGGGGGTAATCTGAGGGGCAAAGCGCAGCTGGTGGTCTTGAATCAGCGAACGTTTAATGAGTTTGAGCCATACCTGCGAATCATCCAACGCCGTCTGCAAGCGGTTTACGGGAGCGGCGTCCGGCGCGGGACGCAAAAATTCGCGGCAGACTTTTTCGCAAGGAATTTGCTCGCCGGTTTGGATATTCCAAAAATCATACAAACAGCGCACCACGTCCGCCCCGGTCCGCCGGGCCGTTTCATACAACCGGGCCAAGTATTCGGGGGCGATGCGGTCGTCTGCGTCCACAAAAGCAATATATTCCCCCGACGCCTGCGACAGAAGCGTATTGCGTGCCTGGGCCACGCCACCCGGCGGCGGGCAGGAAATCACCCGCACGCGGCGGTCCTGCCGGGCGTATTTTTGCAAAATATGCAGGCTGTTATCGGTAGAAGAATCCTCCACGCACAGCACTTCCAGTCGGGGGTACGTCTGCCCCAAAATGCCGTCCAAACAGCCGGGCAAAAAAGCTTCCGCATTATAGACCGGCACCAATACGCTGATTAAAGGAAATTCTTGTTGAGTCATCTGTTCTGCTCGCTTCAAACGGGGTTTCACACAAAAGGAAAGCTGCATGAAATCATGCAGCCTCCCCTAATAGTTTTATTATGGCAAATTATCGGGTCCGGGGCAAATTGCCCGGCACGACCCGCTTGCGGGAATTTATTCCCACCGCAAGTGGTACGTTTCCGCCCACAGTCTAGCTTCCTTCATGGTATTGCGGATGACATCATCCGGCACGAAAGGAGCTTCCCGGGGGAAAGTGCGGTGCAGTTCTTTTAAGCCGTAGAAATAATCCTCTAATACGGCACGCACGCCGCCGTCTTCATACAGCGCCCGCTGGCGGTTCAAGTTATGAAACAGCACGCTAAATTCCGGATTTCCATGATACGGATGCAACGAAGCCGGCGCATCGTTCTGCATGTCATTAAGCGAAATATTCAGCCGTTCGCCCTTTTTGGCAGCAGCCGATTTCATATCATAGTAAATGGTTTTTAAGGTGCTTTTGTTTATAATGTGGTGCACCCCATTATAAGAGGTAACATCAAAGATGAGTTTCCATTTTTGCGCATAGCGCGGGTTAACGGTTCCGCTCTGGCGGGAAAGTGCCGTCAGTTTGCGCAGATAGCGATAGCTTCCCCACATGGAAGCCGGGTTAGAAAGAATCGGCACCGGGAATTCTGCAACAATCCGTATTTCCGGGATGACAATCTCCCCTTTGGCCGTTTTGATAACGCGGGAACCCTCAAAGGAAGACAAATTGTCAGGATTCATCGACGCAACAAGGTCTTCCGCCTGTTGCTTGCTGGAGAGAGGTGCATTGATATAGCGGGTAACCCGAGCAATATAAGGACCTTGGGAACCTTTTTTGAATTGGCCCTTATTGGAGCCCTTCTGAGCGGATCTGCGAGCCGCCGCCTTCTTGGCGGTTTCCGAAAGGCCCGTTTGGGAGGCTTGCCGGGCAGCCTCTAAAAGTTCTTTTTGGGAACCTTGCCGGACAGTCGCATTTTTGGCGGCTTGTCGGGCGGCATCCGCGTTTTTGGTAACACGCTGGGCAGCCGCCGCTTGTTTGGCAGCTCGCCGGGCAGCTGCCGCATTTTTGGCCTTTTTTCGGCCATTTTTGACCTTGTTTCCACCCCGGTCAGCGGCCGCTGCCAACTCTTTTTGAAAAGATGGCTTGGCAAGCACTCTCACCACATAACCGCTTTGCGCATATACGGCCGCATTACAGCTAAAGACCATCGCAAACAACAAGACAAGGATTCTTCTCATAAGCAGGCTCTCACTTTTTTTATCCTTGCTGAAAAGTCGGTCTGTCTGTTTTTCAGCATAATCCAATGTTCAGCCGTAACCAAACAAAAGACCTTTTTTTTATTGTACTTTTTTGGCGGGGTTTGTCCAGCTTTTTTTTCTATTTTTTAATGACTTTTTGAAAATTGGGTCTTGTCAATTTAGCAAAAAATGTTTTCGCCGTCGGAGAAATATCCCGCCATTTTTCCACTTGCAAAAATAGCTTAAATTAGTTATACTAAAATAACCTTAATTAATAAATAAAATTGAGGCTACAACTAAAGCAAACCAAAACGGAGCTGGCAAAAGGAAAGGCACTTCCCTTTCTTTTTGCCTGAGGAACCGGACGGCCGGCTTCACCAGCCGGCCGGTTTTTTATATCTAATGCAAAAGGAACACGCCCGAGCCTTCAAACGGCATTTTCCCCTCTAATTTTTTCAAGACAAAAAAATAAAACCTCGGCACTCATGCCAAGGTTTTATTTCCAAACTATCTTATATAGTAAGGCACAAATTAGGGCGCCAGCAAGGCCAACGCTTCTTCCCGCGTATGGATTTCCCCCTTCCATTGGGCTTTGCGTACCCGGTCCAACGCACCGGAAATACGGCGGCCGCACAAACCGGCGTCTTTCAAATCCCGTCCGCGCAGCAAACACGGCTCCAGTGCCAAGGGCGGCAAGCCAGGCAACACAATATGCAAAATGTCTTTTTGAAAGTCCGACAGCGCCGCCAGCGGACTCAGCTGTTCCTGCGACACTTTCCACGCTCCTTCAATGCTGGCCGTCAGGTCCTTGGGTAAATGCAGCGTACGCAAAAAATCCTCCCCGCTGGCCCCCAGCAAACACACCAGCACGCCGATACGCTTTTGCACGGTATCCGCCTGCAAAAGTTCGTCATGCCAGCGCAGGCCCGGCCAGGCAAATTTGAGCATATCGTATTTTTCCATCAACGCAAAAATGTCTTTTACCCGTTCTTCTTCCAAGGTTTTCAAGAATTCGCGGCAAAAGCGCTCCCGGGTCAAGAGCAGCGGGTATTCCCCTTCTATGGCTTCGTGCAGCAGACGTTCCGTTTTGGGAGCCAGGCGCCAGCCAAAACGTCCCGCAAAGCGGACCGCCCGGTAAAGCCGGGTGGGATCGTCCAAAAAACTTTTGTCGTGCAAAATGCGCACCCGTCCCGCGTCAATATCCTTTTGAGCAAAAAACGGATCGTACGGCTGCCCAAACGTCTTGGGCAAAATGGAAAAACACCACGCATTGACCGTAAAATCGCGGCGGAACAAATCGTCTTTCATATCGGACGAAAACGTAACCTGCGGCAATACGCCGGGGTGGGCGTACGTTTCTTTGCGCGCGCGCACCAAGTCCAGCTTCAGGCCGTCGTCCAAATGCACGCGGAACGTGCCAAACTGGGAAAATTTCCGCTTGTCTCCCCCCCATTTTTTAACGCAAAACCCGGCCACGGATTCTTGATTGCCGGTAAACACCAAATCAATATCCAGCGTATTTCTATTCAAATAAAAATCGCGCACGGCACCGCCCACCACCCAGGCTTGCAAACCCAGTTTTTGGGCGTACTCGCCAATGGCGCACAAGTGCTCCCGATACGGTTTGGGGATATGGAACATCATAAGGTTTTGGGCATTGGAGCACCTTCCTGGCTCATGCCATCCACAAAATTGCGCAGCAACAAACTTTTCAGCCCGCCCTGCAATACTTTGGCCCCCGCCACGGCATAATCGTTGGGCGTTTGGGCCGAAGCCGGCGCCGGTACATAAAAAGGAAAGTGATGCGCCCGCGCGTAGGCCGGCTGAAGCCGCGCCACCGCAAAGCCCTTTTCCGCCGCGGCCGCAGCCACGGCTTCGGATTCGTAAAACGCGGTTTCGTCCGCCTCCAAAATTTGTTTTAAGGCTTCCAATCCAAAAACGGAAATGGGCGGGTAGTCCATATTGAGCTGCTTAAACAGCGTATTTTTGATTAATTCATAATCCTTATTCATCCGCTGCAGCAACTCCGGTTCGCGCTGGCGGTCTTTTTCGGAAAAGACAAATACCAACAGTTGGGCCGGCTGGTCAAAGTAAATCAAATCCCCGTCGTGATGAAAGAACGTGCCGCACTCGGGGCATTGCACTAAATTCAATTCGCCGCCCAAAATGGCGGTTTTTAAGTCCGGGTCTTGATCGGCACAGACGAAAGACCAATATTCCACATCAAACGGTTCACAATGATTCGGGCATTGGGCCGCAGCTTCGTTTTTAATAGATTTCATATGTATTATTTATAGCAAAAAAACATTAGTTTTGCCACAGGATGAAATGATAAAATAAATATATGGACCTGCATTCTCGTTCCGCTTATGCCCGGGACATTACCGTAAAAGGCATGATTATCAATACGGTGCTCTGCGCAGTCAAGTTTGCGGCCGGCGTATGGGGCCGCTCTTCCGCTATGGTGGCGGACGCCGTGCACTCGCTCTCCGATTCGCTGACGGACATTGTGGTACTGGTAAGCCTTAAATTTTCTGCCCGCCCCGCCGACCAAGAACACGCCTATGGGCACGGCCGTTTTGAAACCTTAGCCACGCTGGTAATTGCCGTGGCCCTGCTGGCCGTAGGCGTCAAAATTCTTTACAACGGCATTACCGACATCGTCCGCCTGGCCGAAGGCGGCAGCATTGCACGCCCGCACGCCATTGCCTTGTGGACGGCGGTGCTCTCCATTGCGGTCAAAGAGTGGCTCTACCGCTACACGCTCAAAGCCGCCAAACACATCGGCAGTTCGGCCCTGGAAGCCAACGCCTGGCACCACCGCTCCGACGCGATGAGCTCCATCGGCACCTTATTGGGTATCGGCGGGGCGTATTTCTTGGGCAATAAATGGACGGTGCTGGACCCGCTGGCGGCGGTGGTAGTCAGCTTTTTTATTTTTGAAGTAGCGTGGAACATCTTAAAAACCGCCACGCAGGAATTGCTGGATAAATCCCTGGGGACGCAGGCGGAAACCAAAATTGCGCAAATTTGCCGCCAAGTGGAAGCCTCGGCCTGTGCGCACAGCATTAAAACGCGCAAAATCGGCGGATATGCCTGCCTGGAATTTCACGTCTATCTGCCGGACGAGTGGAACCTCAAGCGCGTGCACGACGCTACGGACAAAATGGAACAAGCCCTGCAACAAGCCTTTGGCGCGCAGACCTTAGTTACCATCCACCCGGAACCGCTGTCTTTGGATAAGCATCATTAAAAAGTTTGCTACAATAAGCATACGCCCCGTTAGCTCAATTGGATAGAGTCCCGGTCTTCGGAACCGGTGGTACAGGTTCAAGTCCTGTACGGGGCAAATTTCTTGGCGCTTTTTGGCCGTTTTTTCCGAACACTCCGTTGCAATCGGAACCGCGCAGCCCAAGTGGGCGGCCGGCCCGCAACCGCTTTTATTTCGTAAAGGAATTTTCCTAATCCGCCGCGGCCGGCACGGAACCGCCCCCACAGGCAAACACCGTTTTTCCCGTCTATTTCTACCCCCCTCGTCAGCCCGGGTCAAAATTTGCTAAAATAGAAATATCTAAATTTGTAGTAAGGAGCGTACCTATGGGTGGACATTCGCACTGGGCCGGTATTAAACACAAAAAGGCCCTCGTAGACGCCAAAAAAGGTAAAGTATTTACCAAAATTTTAAGAGAAATTACCATCGCCGCCAAAATGAGCGGCGGCAATCCGGATCAAAACCCCCGCTTGCGCAAAGCGATTGATGATGCCCGCGCGGCCAATATGCCGTCGGACAACGTCAAACGCGCCATTATGAAAGGTACGGGCCAGCTGCCGGGCGTATCGTACGAAGAAATTACGTACGAAGGCTACGGCCCCGGTTCCGTGGCGGTCATCGTGGAATGCACGACGGACAACAAAAACCGCACGTTCTCGGAAATTCGCAAAATTTTCACCAGCCATGGCGGCTCTATCGGCACGGCGGGCTGCGTGTCTTATATGTTCAAAGGCAAAGGGTTAATTGTCGTAAAGAAGGAAGACATTTCCGAAGACGACTTGATGAACTTGGCCTTGGAAGCCGGCGCCGAAGACGTGCGCACCGCGGGCGACGTGTATGAAGTCATCACCAACCCGGATATGGCCGAATTGGACGCGGTTAAAAAAGCCATTGAAGCCAAAGGCATTACGCCTGTGTCGGCCGATTTGACGATGCTGCCGGATACCGAAGTGAACATTACCGACGAGCATACCGCCGAAACCTTGATGAATATGCTGGAAGCGTTGGACGACCACGACGACACCAAGAATGTCTATGACAACTCCAATATAGACGAATCTATCGCCGCCAAACTCAACGCCTAACAGACCGAGGAAGCTTGACGAATCAAACGACCACCGTTTTAGGTATAGACCCTGGTTTAGACAGAACGGGATGGGCCATCCTTACAAGGAACGCCCGTTCCGTTTTGTCTTTACAGGCGTGCGGCCTGCTGCATACGGACGCCGCACTTCCCTTGCCCCAGCGGTTGGAATACATCTTTGAAGAACTGCAAAAGCTGCTGGCCGCCTACCAACCGGACCAAGTGGCTATGGAGCAGAACTTCTTCTTAAAACGCGCCGTTACCATGGCCAATACGGTAATGACGCGCGGCGTGATTATTTTGGCCTGCCAGCTGGCGGGCAAACCCCTTTCGTTTTACCCCCCAAAACGCGTGAAAATGATGCTCTGCGGCACAGGCACCGCCGACAAAAAACAGGTGCAGCGCATGGTACAGCTGACGCTGCATTTGGACAAGGCCCCCTCGCCGGATGACACGGCCGACGCCGTGGCAATTGCCATTTGCCACGCCAAAACCGCCCCGCTTAACGCGATGATTAACGTAAAAGCGGCCTTCCTGGAAAAACTGAAGGCCGCCCAAAAAGCACAAATCAAAAAACTTCTCAAATAATCAGTTACTGAATTTTTACGTTTCAGCCTGCGTGAACCGATAGATTTTTACATTTTACTTTGACGTAATTTTGATCCCCAAAAACCAGCCTGTATGGGGGCAGGATACCCTGCCCAAATTTATAATTGGTTTGGGTATTTGTCGCATTAAAACGGATAATAATCGGTCCCTTGAATATTACTGGGCGCTTTTCCCGCACTCAAGCTCTTGCAAAAGGAAAGCCCTTTTTCATTCCATCCAACACACCATCGGCCGGCTGCCGGTATTTGACTATGATCAATTCCGTCTGCTGCAGCAATAGTAGGAGAAACCCACGCTAACCAATAATTTCCTGCTTTTTCCATTGCCACAGGAACAGCCCACCAATTATATTCAAAATTTTTAGTTACAAAACTTCCATCGGATTGTATGTATCCTTCAAATCCTTCTGCAATTATGTCTTGGTCCATACAGGCTGAAATATTTCCTCCCTGAGCCAGCATACACATATCTACATTGTCAGACATTTTTTTGAGGATGCCCATCGCCTCCGTTACGCGGGATTTCTGCACTGCTTTTTCATATTGCGGCAATGCCACCGCCGCCAATATGCCGATGATTAAAACTACTACCAACAACTCTATTAACGTAAAACCCTGTTTCATAGTTTTTCTCCTGTTCCGCCCGTTTCAGGGCGTAATTATGTGTAATAATTATGTCCTTCCTAGGCAACCGATTTTGCCTCTTTCCGCGTAAATCCGGCGTTTTTCCCCGCCGGGAAGGGTTTTTGATAATTTTTGCTCATAAGCAAAATTTATCAAAAAAAAAAAACGAATCAAGGCCTTTCAAACAGGGGGCTCTCTCACCAGGGACTGGCTTCCTTCCCGGCCCGGTCCCGGTCGTTTTTCAAAGGGCTTTCTCCGGCGTCTGGCCCCACCTTATAATATGCTAAAATGTAGCTATGATAGCGTATTTGAAAGGTGAAATTTTGGAAGTAAAAGAGGACGGAGCCGTCATCGTGTGCGGCGGAGTAGGGTATGAAGTAAACCTGGCCCACAGCTCCGCGCTGGAACTGACGGCCGGCACCGAGGCCGCGCTGTACGTGGCGGAATCCATTTCTCCCTACGACGGCACCGTATTGTACGGATTTTTGAATAAGGAGGACAAAGAACTATGGCTCCTGTTCAAAACGGCTATTCCCAACACCGGGCCCAAAAAAGCGATGGAATTTTTGAATAAAGCGCTTCGCTCGGTGGCGGACTTTCACAACGCTATCCTAAAACGCGACCCCAAAATTTTGACGGGGATTTTTGGATTTACCGCCAAAACGGCGGAAAAGCTGATTAACTCCCTGAAGGACAAAATGGACGCCATTACCGTACAGGGCGAAAGCAAAATCAAGGTAATGGACGAAGCGCCTTATATGAGCGGCGTGCTGGAAGCGCTGACGGCGCTGGGATATTCCCCCGCGGAATCGCGCCGCGCGATGGAAAAACTCTATACCGAAGGGATCAACCCCAACGATAAAATTGAAAACATCATTAAAGAAGCTTTGCGGGTACTGAAAAAATGAGCAACCAAAACGAAATTCTCAACGTTTCCCAACTGCCGGATGAATCTTCCGGGCTGGAAGCGGCCCTGCGTCCCAACTCGCTGGACGAATTTGTCGGGCAGGACAAGCTAAAAGAAAACTTGCGCATTTTTATTGCGGCCGCCAAATCCCGCAAAGAAGCGCTGGACCATTGCCTTTTTTACGCGCCGCCCGGATTAGGCAAAACTACGCTGGCCAATATTTTGGCTAAAGAAATGGGCGTCAACATCAAGGTAACTTCCGGCCCCGTGCTGGCTCGCCCGGGCGATTTAGCCGCCATGCTTACGACTGAACTGGCCGACGGAGACATTTTGTTTATTGACGAAATTCACCGCCTCAACCCCGCAGTGGAAGAAGCCCTCTATCCCGCGATGGAAGATTTTACCTTTTTTATCAATACCGGCAAAGGCGCCGGCTCCACCACGCTCAAGCTGGCCGTGCCGCGCTTTACGCTGGTGGGTGCGACGACCCGCTCCGGCCTGTTGACAGGCCCCCTGCGCGACCGTTTTGGCATTGTGTTTAACCTGGGGTTTTATGAAACGTCGGAGCTGACCGACATCTTGGCCCGTTCGGCCCGCCTGCTGAATATCCAGGCCGACCGCGAAGGCCTGGAAGAATTGGCCAAACGTTCCCGCGGCACCCCGCGCATTGCCAACCGCCTGCTGCGCCGCGCGCGTGATTTTGCCCAGGTAAAAGGGCAGGGCGTCATCACAAGTAAAATTGCCATATTGGCTATGGATTCGCTGGATATTGACGGCGAAGGCCTAGACAGCGTGGACAAACGCATTTTGGAAGCGCTGATTGACCGTTTTTCCGGCGGACCGGTAGGGGTGGACAATTTGGCCATTGCCGTATCGGAAGCCGTAGATACGCTGACGGACGTGATTGAACCGTTCCTCATCAAGGCTGGTTTTATTGCCCGCACGCCGCGCGGGCGCGTGGCTACCCGCAAGGCCTATGAACATTTGGGGCGCAAACAGCATGCCGACTTACTTTTCTAACCGGGAGACTGTATGAAATTACCGTTCAAATACGTATTGCTTGGTGTAACCGTTCTGCTTTTAAGCGCCTGTGCGGCGCCATCCAAACGGGCTGCGCTGTCGGCCCAAGGGCAAATCAACTCGGCCGCGCTCTCCCGTCCAAGCGAACCCCAATCGCAGGATCCGCAGGCCGCCGCCCTCCCCAAAGACGTTACCGTGCGCGTGCTGCTGGCGGAAAACCAACGCGCCGCCACAATCAAGCACTCCGGCAAAATTTACATCTATACGCTGGACTTAGAAAAAAAGTACAAAATTTCCCGCGCCGGCACCTTGTCCGTCAAAGCGTTGGGCAAAGGCAAAGTACAGGTGGGCACGCTGAAATCTTCCAAACCCATCGTCATAGAGCCGGCCCGCGGCACCTTGCTGACCTGGGACACCAATTCCTACGCCGGCAAATTCTACATTATCCCCACCGCCAACCGTTTCCACTTGGTGGAACACACCCCGCTGGAAACGTATCTGTACGGGGTGCTTCCGTATGAAATGAGCTATACCTGGCCGCTGGAAGCCTTAAAAGCCCAGGCGGTGGCGGCCCGCACCTATACGCTTAAAACGCTGGAAAATGTGAAGAACCAACACTTTGATTTATTTTCCGACGTCAGGAGCCAAATGTACAAAGGCGGCGGCAAGCAGTACGACTCCGTCAAAAAAGCGGTGGACGCCACCCGCGGCCAAGTGCTGACGTACCAAGATAAGCTGTTTTTTACCTACTACCACGCCAACTGCGGCGGCGGGACGGACGACGTGCGCAGCTGGAACCCGGGGCTCACGTCCATTAAACCGCTTTCGGGGGCTTCCTGCAAGACGGATTCCCACTCCAAAAGTTACAAATGGCAGATGAACGTCCCCCGTGCCAAAGTGGAAAATTACGCCAAACGCGTGGGCTTGGCGGGCACGCTGAAAAGCATTAAAATCGCCCGTAAAACGGACACCGGCCGCGCCAGCAACTTAACGATTCACACCTCCAAAGGCTCCAAAACGGTTCCGTGCGGCAATTTCCGTTTGGCCACCGGCATACGCAGCTGCAAAATTACCAAGCTGTCCGTGCGCAAAAAAGACGTTCACTTTGAAGGCAAAGGCTACGGCCACGGCATTGGAATGTGCCAGGACGGGGCCAACGGCATGGCGCAAGACGGAAAAAACTACAAAAAGATTTTGAAAAATTATTATCCCGGTTCGGAACTCCGGCAAATTTAACTATGGCATTTGAACGCTTCAAAAAATTGAATCTGGACCCGCTGATTGCAAAACAACCGGCCACCCCGCGCGACAGTTCGCGCCAAATGGTGCTTCACCGCGACACGCACACCATTGAACACCGCATCTTCCGCGATATTCACGAATATTTCAATCCCGGCGATGCTTTGGTGATTAACAATACCAAAGTATTCCCCGCCAAGCTGTTTGCCCACAAACCTACGGGCGGCAAGGTGGAAGTGCTTTTGGTGCGCCCTTTGCAAAAGCCCAACGTGTGGGCCGTTTTAACGCGCGATTATAAAGACGGCATTACCCTGGACTTTGGCGACGGCCTGCAGGCCAAAGTAACCGGAAAAACGGAAAATAACGAAGCCATTTTGGAATTTAATCAAGACGACATCCTCCCGTTCTGCAACGCCCATGGGCTCATGCCTCTGCCGCAGTATATAGAAAAAGCCCGCAAGCACGACGGCATGACCCCCAGCATCGCCACCGATAAGGACCGCTACCAAACCGTTTATGCCAAATACACCGGCTCCATTGCGGCGCCGACGGCCGGCTTTCATTTTACGCCGGAACTGCTGCAAAAGTTAAAAGATAAAGGCGTAAAAATTTGCTACATCACACTGCACGTGGGCTGGGGCACGTTTAAGCCGCTTCGCGGCGAACCGGAGCAACACCATATGCTGGCGGAATTGGGCGAAGTGTCGCCCGAAACGGCCGCCACGCTAAACGCCGTACGCGCGGCGGGCAAGCGGGTGTTTTCTTGCGGCACCACCAGCACGCGTACGCTGGAAAGCTTTACCGACGAAAATCACATCACCCACCCGGGCAAAAAATGGACGGACTTGTTCATTTATCCCGGCTACAAATTCAAGGCGATAGACTGCCTGATTACCAACTTTCACTTCCCGGATTCTACGCCTTTGTGTATGACGTCGGCCTTTGCCGGGGAAGATTTCATCTACGAAGCATACCTGCAGGCGGTGGAAAAGAAATACCGCTTCTACTCGTTTGGCGACAGTATGATGATTTTATAAACACCCGCAAAAAACCCCGCCTATCGGCGGGGTTTTTGATTAGAACGACGCTTTCTTAAAAAGGATACATGGTAGAACCGTCCATATCAACAGATTGTCCATTGCTTAGGCTCTTGCAAAAGGGAGTGCCTTTATCCGTGAGAGGAACACACCAACGCCCTGCAGGGGCTGTAATACCAGCCTGCACTAACGACGGAGTAACAAGTAAAAACTGATAATTTTCTTGTTTATCCCTGACGATGGGAACACCATACCATGAATACTTAAAATTTTTAGTCTCAAACTGATATTCACTCACCGTCAAATGCTCCAGGCCTTCAAATACAATGTCAGGTATTGCACACGGGCTCAAATCTCCTCCACTGGCCAACAAACACATATCCACGTTGTCCGCCATTTTTTTGAGGATTCCCATCGCCTCGGTTACGCGGGATTTCTGCACCGCTTTTTCATATTGCGGCAATGCCACCGCCGCCAGTATGCCAATAATTAACACCACCACTAGAAGCTCTATCAGCGTAAATCCGGCGTTTTTCCCCGCCGGGAAGGATTTTTGATAATTTTTGCTCATAAGCAAAATTTATCAAAAAAAAAAACGAATCAAGCCCCTTGCCGGGGCAGGCACTCTAAGCCCGTTCACACGATTGGTTTAGGCCACCTTGTTTCCATATTGTCGCGCTCTTATGAAAAGACAGGCCAAAAGCTAACCTCGCCCCGCTCCATATGATATTTCCTTTTTATGCCGTTGCCGTTTATCCACGTTGTTGCGTTGTAATAAGGCCTTGTCCCCCTTGATGTGGTTGCCGTTTATCCGCCCCTTTGTTCTGCTTATAAAAAGCGGTTTTGGCGGATTAGAAATTTTATTGTTTGAGCGCAGCGAGTTATAAAATTTCCCGATAAAACCTGCTTTTTATAGGATACTGGGGCGGCGGTCTTTTTCGTACTTTTTCTGCCGCCAGAAAAAGTACCCCTCTCCGGGGGCAGGCCCGCTATGCCCTTTAGGCCACCCTGCTCCAGCGCTGCCGCTGCGCCCTTTGCCAAACAGGACTCCCTCTGAGGCGGCCCGTCAGATATGATAAAATATACATATGATTTCTCCCTTTCAAATTCTATCCAAAGACACCCGTTCCAAAGCCCGCACCGGGATTTTATATACCAAACACGGTGCGGTGCACACCCCGGTTTTTATGCCGGTAGCTACCCAGGCGTGCGTAAAAGCGTTAACCGATGAGGACTTGAAAAACGCCGGGGCCGAATGTTTGCTTTCCAATACGTATCACTTGTATCTGCGCCCCACCACCCCCATTTTGAAGCAAATGGGCGGAATTCATAAATTTATGCATTGGGACGGCAGCGTGCTGACCGACTCGGGCGGATTTCAAGTGTATAGCCTTTCTAAATTTCGCAAAATCAAAGAAGAAGGCGTCACTTTTCAATCCCACCACGACGGCAGCAAACACCTCTTCACGCCCGAAAACGTCATCCAGTTTGAAAGCGAAATCGGCTCGGACATTTGGACCATGCTGGACGTGTGCATCCACGCCAAAGACCCCGCCAAACACGACGCCCGCGAAGCCCTGAACCTTACCAAACGCTGGGCCGAACGCGCCGCCAAAGCTTACGAAAAAACCGTGCCCGAACAGCACATCGTCCCAAACGCAGACGGCAGTTTTCAGGTGGGCAATTCGCTGTTGTTTGGCATTATTCAGGGGGCTATTTTCCCGGATTTGCGCAAAGAAGCCGCCCTGCATATGGCCTCGCTCCCTACGCACGGGTATTGCATTGGGGGGCTGTCGCTGGGGGAAACGCTGGAACAGATGAACGAATCCGTCCTGGCCGTAACCGACCATTTGCCCGAAGGAAAACCGCGCTATTTTATGGGCCTTGGCACGCCGGTGGAAATTTTGAATTCCATTGAACGCGGCGTGGATATGTTTGACTGCGTATGGCCCACCCGCGTGGCCCGCAACGGCATGGCCATGACCAGCACCGGCCGCGTGAACATCAAAAATGCCGAATACCGCACCCAGGACATCCCGCTGGACCCCGAATGCGACTGCTACACCTGCCGCCGCTATTCCCGCGCGTATTTGTGCCATTTGTACCGCTCGGCCGAGCTGACCAGCCACCGCCTGATGAGCATACACAACATCCGCTTTTTAATCCGCCTGATGGAGCGGGCGCGCCAAGCCATTGCCCAGGGAAACTTTTTGGAATTTAAGGACGAAGTAATCCGCAAATACCAAAATTTCAAATAATTTTTCCCCGCTAACAGCTGTTTTCAACCGACAAAAAACCCCAAAGCAAAAAGCTTTGGGGTTTTTAGATAAAAAGCCGAACTAGGCTTCCTGCGCCGGGGCCGGATTGGGCTTTTTGGGCCCGCTTTTGGGCAAGAGCGTAAACAACGCATACGCGCTTAACATTTGCAGCGTAAACGCCGCCGAAACAAACACATACTTATACACCGTCAGCGCTTCCACCGAAGGGGTCGCATTAAACACATAGTAAAACTGCCCCAGCACCCGCAACAGCGGCACAAACGTAAAGTCCGCATTGGTCAGCAAGGCCAAAATGCCCTGCAGCAAGGCCAATATGCCCACCAACCGCTCGTGCAGCAACATAAACACCGCCTGCGAAGCATACAGCACCAAAAACCCCGCATGCAGCCGCAGCAGCACCCCGCTGGAAGAAAAATCCCGCAGGACCAACAGCAAATTGACCAATGTGCCAAACAGGCAAAAATACAAAATAATTTTTACCCACGAATTCAGCGCATAAAAACGTTTCAGTATGTATTGCATATTACCGACTCAGCGACAGCGCCTCTTTCTGCGCATGGCGTTTTTGAGCCAATTCAATCAACCGTTCCAGAATTTGGCTATAGTCCTCGCCGCAGGCTTCAAACAGCTGCGGGAACAGACTGGTCAGGCTCATACCGGGCAGGGTGTTAATTTCGGAAAAATAGTACGAACCGTCTTTATCCATCAAAAAATCCACCCGCGCCAGGCCGCTTCCGCGCAAAGCACGGAACAAGGCGGCGCTGTCTTGGCGCATTTGCTGGGCGGTATGGTCATCAATCGCGGCCGGCACCTTGGTCTCACAGCCGCCGGCCACAATGTATTTGGCATTGTAGTCAAAAAATTCCCCCGCCAGGGAACGCAGTTCCCCGCAGGCCGACGTTTTGAGGTGGGTTTCGTCCCCATAAATCGCGCAGAAAATTTCCCGGGCGTGGTCCACCCCTTTTTCAATCATCACGTCCGTATCAAACTGCAAGGCAAACGCAACGGCCTCGTGCAGTTGGCTCATCTCCTTTACTTTGCGCACCCCAACCGAGGACCCCAGCCGCACCGGCTTGACAAATACGGGAAGCCCCGTCTGGGCCACCCACGCTTCCAAAGCGGCCCGATCATACGGCTGCCCCTTGGATACCACCCGATACGGCAATACCGGGGCGCCCGTTTCGCGGGCTACCATTTTGGAAATTTCTTTGTCCATCCCCATAGCCGAGGCCAACACGCCGCAGCCCACATACGCTACGTCCAGCGTTTCCAAAAAGCCCTGCATGGTGCCGTCCTCACAATTGGTGCCGTGCAGCACCGGGAATACGACATCGGCTTTCAGCGTAAAAGAACCGTCCAGCGCCGCCAGGTTGGCGTCCGGGCGCAGCACCGGCGTTACGGGCACATCCTGCGGGGTTTGCGGGCCGCAGGCTTTTTGCAAAAACCAATGGCCCTGTTTGCTGATAAAAATGGGATAAATCTGGTATTTGTCTTTCTTTTGTTCCAACAAGCGGCACACCGTCTGCGCGCTGTGGACAGACACTTCATGCTCGGTGGATTTCCCGCCGTACAACACCAACACTTTTAATGCAGACATACTCTTTGCTTCCTCGTAATAAAAGGCCTGATGTTTTGCACCAGGCCGGATATCGTTTTTATTTGTCTTCCCGAAAAATGGACCACTTCATACGGCCGATAAAACTGTCCGTCTTTTCCAAGAAGTCCTCCCCGTCAAACAGCGGTTCCGGCTGGGGAACCGGGTCGGCCACGCGGATTTCGGGCAAATCGGCCTCGGTCATCACTTTGGGGGAAGGAGCCGGCTTGGCTTCCGCCGGTTTGGCAGGAGCTGCAGACGCCGCCTGCACCGGTACGGCCGGCGGGTTGGGCTTATGCGGTGCCGCAGGCGCCGCCGGACGAACCGCCGCCGCTTTGCGCAAAGTTTCTTCTTTGGCCGCCCGTTCTTTTTCCTGCACCAGGCGGGCCGCCAACAGCGCCGCACTTTGGTTGCGCAGCTGCTGGTTTTCTTTGGCCAATTCCTTCGTTTCGGCTTCCAAGGCTTCCGTCCGTTTTTTCAAATTGCCGCTTTCCAAAGACAGCGCCGCTTTTTCCCGCTCCAGCGCCGCTTTTTGCAAATTCAGTTCTTCCACATTTTTGGACAGGTTTTCTTTTTCCTCGCCCAAAGCACCCGCCTTGCGGCTGAGAGATTCTTTTTCACGGGCCAAATGTTCCGCCCGTTCCGCCAAGGCTTCCTTCTCGCGGGTTAAATCGTCCGTGCGGGAAGAGAGTTCTTCCTTTTCGCGGCTGAGCTGTTCGGTCCGGTCGGTCAGCGCGTTTTTCTCGCGGGCCAAGTGTTCCGCCCGTTCCGCCAAGGCTTCCTTCTCCCGGGTTAAATCGTTTGCGCGGGAAGAGAGATCCTCTTTTTCCCGGGCCAGTCCTTCCGTCCGCAACGACAATTCCGTCCGTTCGCGCGTCAGCGTGTCGTTGGCGGTTTGCAGGGCCGCATTGTGCTGGGCCAAGGCTTCGTTTTGGTGGGAAAGCTGCTGATTGTGTTGGGTCAATTCTTCATTTTGCTGGCCCAATACTTCAATTTTGCGTTTGAGCTGTTCAATGACGGCATCGTTATTATTGATTTTTTCCACCAGCTCTTTGAAATTCTTTTCCAGCAAATCTTTTTCTTCCCGCACCGCATCCAGCGAGGCCTGGGCCTGGGCCAATTCGGTGGCTAAGCCGTCGCGCTGGCCTTCCAGCGCGCGCAGGCGTTCGGAAAACACCGCCAGCTGTTTCTTGGCTCTTTTGGAATTGTTCTCTTCCAGCTGGGCCATTTCTTCCTTCAGCGCCACCAATTCGCGTTCTTTGGCTTCCAGTCGGGCCAGGGCGGCTTCCTTTTCGGCCGCGGCTTGGTGCAGTTTGACGTTTTCCGCCTTGAGCGATTCAATTTCCTCCACCTGCTTCATGCACGTATCGGAAATTTCTTTTAACTGATTTTCCAGGCTGGATACCTTTTGCTGGTATTCCTGTTTGATGGAAATAATGCGTCCTTCAAAATCAAACGACTTAAAACGTTCTTCCGCGGCGGTCAGCTGGTCGCGCAAAGAAAGAATTTCTTTGGCCTGTTCGGCCGATTTTCTAAGCGCTTCTATTTTTTCCTGCTGGGCTTTTTTAATTTCGCGGTCCAAAGCACTGTTGACGGCTTTTAACTGCGAAGCTTTTTGACGCAGGCTGGAAATAATGCGTTCCTTTTCTTCCCGGTCCGAAGGGTTCTTGTGGTCCGAAGCCGCGGCATGCGCCTGATAGTGATAAATGGCCGTATGTTCGGCGTCGCCCGCCTTAAAAGCCGGCGGAACCGGGTCAAAACTGCGCTGTACCTCCGGTTCGCGGTAGGCCAGGCGTTCCTGCTGGGCGCGGGACAGTTTTTCCACGCTGGCTTTCAGGCTGGCAATCGTGCGGGAAATATGTTCCAAAAAAGCGTCTTTATCTTTTTGGCGTTCCATCGCCTCGCGGGTGCGGGCCAGCTCGGAAAGAATCCGCTGATTCTGCGAAGCGGACGCTTCAAAGCGTTCTTCCAATTCTTTGATTTTCTGTTCCAGCTTTTCAAAGGAACGGTCATATTGGGTGGGTTTGGACGGGACAGACCCCTCGCGGCTGGCGTACACGTTTTCGGGGGCGGAAGCTCCCGGGAACGATTGTTCTTTGAATTTTTCCAAAAATTGGGCGATGTCGCCGTGTCCGTCAAATTGGTTATTGTCTAACGCCATGCTGTTTCCCCGTCCTAAAAATGCTTACATTAAATTTAACCACAAACGCCCCGTTACTGTCAACCCCGTTTTCTGACGGGAAAACCACCCCGCTACCGGGCCCGAATCCGCAGCCGGCCGCGCACCGCCCCCACCAGGTAAAACGACCCCGTACAAAGCACCCGCGGCGACTTTTTGGCCAGCAAAAGGGCTTTCTTCCAATCCGGCTCAAACGTTACCTGCGCTTTTTTGGGCAGGGCCGCGCGCAGGGCGGCTTCGTCCGCTCCGCGGGCGGAAGGCGGAACGGTTAAAATAATCCGCTCAAAATGCGGGCACAGCAAAGCCAGCATTTTTTTGTAGTCTTTGTCTTTCATAAATCCGCACAAAAGCGCGGTATCGTGCGTGAAAGGCGTTTTTTGCCAAAACTCCATTAGCAGCTCCACCGCCTGCGGGTTGTGGGCGCCGTCCAAAATAAACGTATTTTTGGCGGTACGCACCACTTCAAACCGGCCGGGAAGCGAAACCGTTTCAAACGCTTTTTGAAGGGCTTCTTCGGGCAGGCCCAACTGGCGGCCCACCTGGTAAGCCACGCACGCATTGATGGTTTGGCGGCGGCCCAAGGCATGCAGCAGCCACTCCTGCCGGTCGCGGGTGTGCAGAACGGTTTGGTTGTTCACAAAATCGTATGCGTATTCGTAAAACGGCTCCCCTTCGCCCACAAAGCGAAGCGGGGCGTTTTTTTCTTTGGCTGTTTTGCGAATTACGTCGCGCGCGGCGGGATTGACCGTACCGCTGATGACCGGTACATGCGGTTTAATAATGCCGGCTTTTTCGCGGGCGATTTGCGTGAGGCTGGAGCCCAAAAACTGCATGTGATCCAGCCCGATAGACGTAATAACGCTGACCGCCGGCGTACACGCGCTGGTAGGGTCTTTGCGTCCGCCCAGGCCCGTTTCCAGCACGGCGTACTGCACTTTCTGGCGGGCAAAATACAGCAAAGCGGCCGCGGTGAGAATTTCAAAAAAATTGAGTTCTTCTTCCTCTTCCTGGAACACGCTCAGCACCGTTTGCGCAAAGCGCTGTTTGGAAATCGGCGTCCCGTTCACTTGGATTCGTTCCGTAGGCGACACCAAATGAGGCGACACAAAAAGCCCCGTCTTGTATCCGGCGCACGTCAACGCCTGTGCAATCAACGTGCAGACGGACCCTTTTCCGTTGGTGCCCGCCACGTGGACAATGCGGTATTGATTCTGCGGGTTGCCCAGGCGCTCCAACAGGGCGCGGAAGCCTTCCAACCCGGCCCCGCAGCCAATGCCGGAGCGTTTGAGAATATAATTAAAAACAATGTCAAAACTCATTTTTATCGGGATTATACCGCCGTATATCCGCCCCCAGCGCGGTTAACTTTTGTTCCAAATTTTCGTAGCCGCGGTCTATGTGATAGACGCGCTCCACCTCGGTTTCGCCT
The DNA here is from genome assembly GCA_949294085.1 of uncultured bacterium. Taxonomy (GTDB): domain Bacteria; phylum Elusimicrobiota; class Elusimicrobia; order Elusimicrobiales; family Elusimicrobiaceae; genus Avelusimicrobium. Next base: position 66,346 of record CASFFX010000003.1, read on the forward strand.
TTGGCGCACAAACCGGCAATGACCAACGCCATCCCCCCGCGCAAGTCGGACGCCTGCACGTGCGCGGCGGACAATTCCTTCACGCCCGTTACGCGCGCCACGCTTTTTTCCGTAACGATTTGCGCCCCCATGCGCACCAGCTCCGGCGCGTGCATAAAACGATTTTCAAAAATATCTTCGTCCACTTCCGCCGTCCCGTCGCACAAGGTCATCAACGTCATCCACGGGGCCTGCAAATCGGTGGCAAAGCCCGGATACGGCGCCGTGCGCACCCGCACCGGGTGTATGGCTCCCTCGTAGGCGTGTACACGCACGGAATCTTCCTGTATGTCCAGCGTAAAACCGGCTTCCTGCAAATCTTCCCACAAAATGGAGTTATGCTCCGGCACGCAGCCGGTAACGGTTACGTCCCCGCGGGTGGCGCAAGCCGCCAACACATAGGAGCCCGTTTCAATCCGGTCGGCCACGACGGTATGCTCCGCCCCGTGCAGGGCCGTTTTGCCGTGCACCACAATCTGTCCTTTGTCGCCCACGGAAATTTCCGCCCCCATTTTATTTAAGAAAGCGATTACGTCGTCCACTTCCGGTTCTTTGGCCACATTTTCCAGCACCGTTTCCCCCGGAATCAGGCACGCACACATCAGCAGGTTCTGCGTGGCCCCCACGCTGGGAAAACGCAGCACAATTTTGGCCGGGTTCAATTCGCGCGCGCGGATAATCACGTCCCCCGCTTTTACTTCGCACTCGGCCCCCAATTTTTCAAATCCTTTCAGATGGATGTCCACCGGCCGCACCCCAATGGCGCACCCGCCCGGCAGCGGGATTTCCGCCATTTTGAACCGGGCCAACAGCGGCCCCGCCACCCAAAAGCTGGCCCGCATTTGCTTGACCAGTTCATACGGCAGGGTGTTTTTCAGCGTGCCGTCGGCCGTAATGGTAACGGTATTGTTTTGATAGACGACTTTTTTGCCTAGATACTCCAAAATTTGAAGCGTGGTGCGCACGTCGCGCAAGTTGGGCACGCGGTGCAAAATGCACGGTTCGTCCGTCAGCAACGTGGCAACCAAGATGGGAAGCGCGGCATTTTTGCTGCCGCTGATGTGAACGGTTCCGTTTAATTTTTTTCCGCCGTGAATAATAAATCTGTCCATACGTTCTCCTGCGTTAAGAAAAGTTAATTTTTGCGGGCAAACACAAACCGCTCTATGTTAAATATATCTTTTTTTACTTCCGCCTTCCACCCGATTTCAGCCAGGCCCCGCGCCAGCGGCCAAGCTTGGCCTTCGCCCAATTCCAGCGTCATCCAGCCCGACGGTTTCAAATACCCGTCGGCCGCTTCACACAGCGGGCGCGTAACGGCGTAGCCGTCCGCTCCGCCGTCCAACGCCAGGCGCGGCTCGTGCTTTACTTCCCGCGTCAGGCCGGCCAAGTCCGCCGTAGGAATATAGGGCGGATTGGAAATAATTAAATCAAACGTTCCCTGCACATTTTCCCACAAATCGCTTTGCAGCAACCGAATCCGCTCTTCCACGCGGTGCAGCCGGGCGTTTTCCTGCGCCACTTGCAGCGCTTGCGTGGAAACATCCACCGCCGTAATCACCGCCCGCGGAAATTTGTTGGCCAGCGCCACCGCAATACAGCCGCTGCCCGTGCACATGTCCAAAAATTCATACCGCCCCTGCCGCTCAAACAGCGCGGCGGATTTTTCAACCAAATCTTCCGTTTCGGGGCGCGGCGTCAGCACGGCCGGCGTTACGCGCATGTCCAACCCGCAAAACGGCTGCACGCCCACAATGTGCGAAAGGGGTTCCCCCGCTTCTTTGCGGGCCAGCATACGCAAAAATTTTTCCTGCACCGGGGCCGGCACTTCTTCCCCCCCGTTGGCCAGCACCCACGTGCGGCTTACGCCCAACGCTTCGGCCAGCAGCCATTGCGCGTTGGCTTGGGGTTCATCGGAACCGGATTTTTCCAGCCGGGCACCGGCGTCCTGCAGCAGTTGGCAGACAAGCGGCATAGTTTCTCCTTGTAAAAAAGCCGGACGGCTCTTGTACCGCCCGGCCCGTTAAATAAAGTAAGGGTTAGATTTGCAGATTTTTCAGCTTCTGCTCCACCCGGTAGGCGCGCAAATCTTCCAAAATCGGCTCAATGGCGCCTTGCATAATTTCCATTAAGTTGTGGTACGATTTGTCCGTCCGGTGGTCGGTTACGCGGCTTTGCGGGAAATTGTACGTGCGGATTTTTTCCGACCGGTCCCCCGTGCCCACTTGGGCTTTGCGTTCATCGTAAATTTCTTTATTGCGTTTTTCTTCTTCTATCTGGTACAGCTTGGCGCGCAGCATGGCCATGGCTTTTTCGCGGTTTTTGCCTTGGTGGCGTTCTTCGCGGCAGGAAACGACAATGCCCGTCGGCTTGTGAATAATGCGCACGGCAGTTTCCACCTTGTTTACGTTCTGACCCCCCGCACCGCCGGAACGGCAGGTTTCCATTTCCAAATCTTCGGGGCGGATTTCAATGTCTATCTCTTCGGCCTCGGGCATAATGGCCACCGTAACCGTGGACGTGTGCACCCGGCCGGAGGTTTCCGTATCCGGCACGCGCTGCACGCGGTGGGTGCCGGCTTCGTTGCGCAGCCACGAGTATGCCCCGTCCCCTTTAATAAACATGCTGACGTATTTGCAGCCTTTGAGGCCGGTGGGTGTGTATTCCAAAATTTCGGTCGTCCAGCCTTTGGTTTGCGCAAAGTGCTGATAGACGCGCAACAGCTCCGCCGCGAACAAGGCGGCTTCTTCCCCACCCGCGCCGGGGCGGATTTCCAAATAAATATTTTTGGAATCGTTCGGGTCCGGCGGGATGACCAAAATACGCAGTTCTTTTTGCAGTTTGGGCAGTTTTTCTTCCAGTTCCGTCAATTCGTCCGCCGCCATTTTGACCAGCTCTTTGTCTTCGCCGGCTTCAATTATGGCGCGGTCGTCCGCCATGGCTTTTTCGGCGGCGTTGATTTCCTGTTCTTTTTCAATAATCGGTTTGAGAAACGCGTGGCGTTTGGCTTTGACGGCCAACTCCTGGCTGGAAAGATGCCCGGAAGAAAGTTCTTCTTCCAACTGCTTAAATTCGGTTACGTATTTGGTGGTGTCCATAAAAATCCTTGCTTTAATGGCCCCTGCAGGGAACTACAAAGAAAAAGAGCAGACCCCCTTATCGGACGTCTGCTCTTTTGTAAAACGGCTGCTATTTGGCTTCAGCTTCGTCTTTTTTGGCAGCGGCTTTTTTGGCCGGTTTTTTGGCGGCCGCTTTTTTGGCGACGGCCGGTTTTTTAGCGAGCTTGGCCTTGGCTTTTACTTCAGTTTTCGGTTTGCGGACCATGGTTTTGCCTTCGGTCTTAGCAAAGCGTTTGTTGAATTTTTCCACCATACCTTCGGTGTCCAGTAATTTTTGTTTGCCGGTGAAGAAAGGGTGGCAAGCGGAGCAAATGTCCAGCTTCAAAGTTTTGGCCGTGGAGCGGGTTAAAAATTTATTGCCGCACGCGCAGACAGCTTCTACGAATTCGTAAGTAGGATGTATTTTCTCTTTCATTTTAGTCTTCCTTTGGAAATCTTATGATTTATTTTACCATATATTGCGGGCTTTGGGAAAGCAAATTCTTTCCCCCCGCGCTAAAAGGCGTTTACTTCCATTTGCTTGAAAAAGTCTTTATTGGACTTGGTGGAAGACAACTTTTCCAGCAAAAGCGTCATCGCGTCCACCGAGCTTAAGGGCGCCAGCACCTTGCGCATAATCCACACTTTGTTCAGCTCGTCCTCCGACAGGAGCAGATTTTCCTTGCGGGTGGAACTGCGGTTAATGTCCACCGCCGGGAAAATGCGCCGTTCGGAAAGTTTGCGGTCCAAGCACAATTCGCTGTTGCCGGTGCCTTTGAACTCTTCAAAAATCACTTCGTCCATGCGGCTGCCCGTTTCAATCATCGCGGTGGCGATAATCGTCAGCGAGCCGCCCTCTTCAATATTGCGGGCCGCCCCCAAAAAGCGTTTGGGCTTTTGCAGCGAGGTGGCTTCCAGCCCGCCCGTAAGCACGCGGCCGGACGACGGCGCCACCGTGTTGTAGGCCCGGGCCAAGCGGGTAATGGAATCCAGCAAAATGACCACGTCTTTGCCTTGTTCGGCCAGGCGTTTGGCTTTTTCCAGCACCATTTCGGCCACTTGCACGTGGCGGTCGGCCGGTTCGTCAAACGTAGAGGCAATCACTTCCCCTTTTACGCTGCGGCTCATATCGGTTACTTCTTCGGGACGTTCATCAATCAACAGCACCATCAGCACGGCGTCCTTGTAATTTTCCGCAATGGAGTGGGCAATGGCCTGCAAAATCATCGTTTTACCGCTTTTGGGCGGAGCGACAATCAAGGCGCGCTGCCCCTTGCCAATCGGCGCGATTAAATCAATCACGCGCTGGGTAAGCGAGTTTTTGTCCAACTCCAGCGTAAAGCGTTCGTTGGGGTGCAGCGGCGTTAAATTTTCAAAAAGCGGGCGGTTATACACTTTGTCCGAATCCAACCCGTTCACTTTTTGCACTTGCAGCATGGCAAAAAAGCGTTCGTTGTCTTTGGGCGGGCGGATTAAGCCTTCAATGGTGTCGCCTTTGCGAAGCCCAAAACGTTTGATTTGGGAAGGCGAAACATAAATATCTTCCGCTCCGGCGAGGTAGTTGTTTTCCTCGGAGCGCAAAAAACCAAATCCGTCCGGCAAAATTTCCAGCACGCCTCCACCGTAAACGGAACCGTTCTGCTTGGCTTGCACCGCCACAATGCGGCCAATCAGCTCCTGCTTGCGCAGGCCGGAAATATCCTCCAGGTTGTAGTTGACGGCCAGCTTGGTCAGCTCAGGCATACTGAGCTTGTTGAGCGCGCGGGCGTCCATCGGTTTGGCTCCGTTGGGCTGGCGCGGGGCAGGCTGCACAGCGGCATTGCGCTGGGCGGGACGCATCGGGCGGACGGGGCGCTGCATTTTGCCCTCTTCCGCGGCGGCCGGTCTGGCCGGTTTGGTTTCTTTGGCAGGTTTCGCAATTTTTTCCTGCGGGATATTTTCTTCCATTGTAACTCCTTCTAAACTCCGTAAATAGTTTGCAACGCCGCACACAGGCGTTTGATTTTCAGCCCCAACGCGGTTTTTCCTTCCCGGTTGGCCAGCACCACGTCGGCCCGGCGCACTTTTTCTTCCTCGGGCAGTTGGCCGGCCAAACGGCGTTTGTACTCACCCGCCGTTAAGCCGCGGGCTTTTAAGCGGGCCGCCAGGGTGCTTCGGTCCCCCAGTACCACGATATTCAAATCGGTCAGTTTGTCCCACCCCGCTTCAAACAAGAGCGGCACTTCAAAAACCACCAGTTTCTGCTTGGCTTGTCTCATGCGCTCTTTGGCCAGCGCCAAGACTTTGGGGTGGAGGTATTTTTCCAATTTTTTCCGCTGGGCCGTATCCGCAAACACGCACCGGGCTACATCGGCCGGTTGGCAAGAGCCAAACCACGCGGTTAATTTTTTTTGAACGGCCGGCACCTGATACAATTCGCGGACCAGTTCGTCGGCAGACAAAGTAGCCGCGCCGTTTTGGGCAAAAAAAGCAAGGGCCGTGCTCTTACCGCTTAGAATATTTCCGGTAAGTCCCACCAGCAGCTTGTCTTTTGTACGTAAAATCATAAAGGCAGCTTTTCCAGCTCATACCAATTTTTCCCCGCTTTTGCGCTGGCTAAAAGCGGCACCCGCAGGTGTACGGCGTTTTGCATTAAATTTTTAATGCGCGCCGCCATTTCGCCCAAGCGGTCCTGCGGAAGCTCAAAAATCAGTTCATCATGCACCTGCATGGTCATTTGTACGGGCGTACCGCGCAGCGCGGTAAAAACGTCAATCATCGCTTTTTTAATAATATCGGCCGACCCGCCCTGCACAATGGTATTGATAGCCGCCCGCTGAGCAAAAGACGTCATCGCGCCCACGCCCATATTAAACTCGGGCAGATACCGCACATGCCCCAACATCGTTTTTACGTAACCGTTTTGCCGGGCGGCGGCAATATTTTGGTCAATCCATTGGCGTACGACATGGTAGTTTTTGAAATAATTGTCGATGTATTCTTTTGCTTCCCGCATGGATATGCCAAGCGATTGGGAAAGGCCCATGGGGCCCTGTCCATAAATAATACCAAAATTAATTGCTTTTGCACTAGAGCGCATTTGGTCCGTAACCATCAGCGGCATGACGCCAAAAATTTGCGCGGCGGTTTGGGTGTGGATGTCTCCCCCGTCCCAAAAGGCCTGCATTAAAACCGGGTCCTGGCTTTCGTGCGCCAAAACGCGCAAGTCTATTTGCGAATAGTCCACGCTCAAAAGCACATTGCCCGGCGCCGCGCAAAACGCCTTGCGCAGCAGGCGGCCTTTTTCGGTGCGGACGGGAATATTCTGCAAATTGGGGCTGGAGCTGGACAGACGGCCCGTTACCGTGCCGGTTTGGTCCAGATACGAGTGCACTTTGTCGTTTTCGTCTGCCAGCAAGAGCAAATTGTCTACATAGGTAGATTTTAGTTTGCTGCTGGCGCGGTATTCCAAAATGGCGCGGGCAATGGGATAAGTTTGGGCAATTTGCGCCAGCACTTCTTCGTCCGTGGAATAGCCGGTTTTGGTTTTTTTGACGGGCGGAATTTTCATTTCTTCAAACAGCAGCGTGCCCAGCTGCTTAGGAGAATTGATGTTGACCGAATAGCCGGCGCGGGCGTCAATGTCTTTTTGCAGGTGGGCAATTTCCTGCTCCAGCAACGCCTTAAAACTTTCCAGCCAGCCCGGGTCCACCCGAAATCCCGCAAACTCCATATCGGACAGCACCATCATCAGCGGCAATTCCAAGTTGCGGAACAAATCGTACTGGCCGCTTTGCTGCAGTTTTTGCGTCAAAATATCGCGCATTTGCCAGATAAAACGGTTGTACTGCACCATCAGCGTGCGGGGATTCTCCTCGCTGACGGTGGCCGAAAAATAGTCCGCACACGCCCCGGAAAAACTCAGGTCCCCGGACGGATTGAGCAAGTAGCGCGCCAGCCGGCCGTCAAAACACGTGATAAACTGTCCGTGCACGTTCAAATCCAACTCGCGCAGCGTCAATTTCAAATCGTACCCGATTTTTTCTATCGCGTCGTTTTGCACCACTTTTTTCAGGGCGTCCATTTCCCAGGGTTCCACATCCGAAATAGGCACGATGGCCGCTTCGGCTTCGTTCAAGCCCAGCACCAGCAGTTCATCCTGCGCGTGGACGAAAATTTTCCCGTTTTGTGCGGCCCGCTCCAACACTTGCGAAACGCTTAGCTGGACCGACACGTCCGCCGGAGCCGGCGCCGCGGCGGCCGGGTGAGGAGCCTGGAAGAAATCCAACAAATTCTTAAATTCATAATGCGCAAACAGCGCCGACAATTTGGCCGGATCCGGCGTGCGGACCCGGTAATCTTCCAACGAAAAAGGCATGTTCAAATTGGGGTCCAGCACCACCAGCTGTTTGGAGAGGAGGGCTTCGCCTTCGTGCTGAAGAATTTTTTTGGCTAAAGAAGGTTTTAGGTCGGGATTGTCGTTCTGGGCGGCCCGGATAATGTCCTCCAAATGTCCAAATTTGTGAATTAGATCCACCGCGCTTTTCGGCCCCACCCCCATCACGCCGGGGATATTGTCCGCCGCGTCGCCCACAATGGAAAAATAATCCGGCAGGAACGGCACGTCCACCCCAAATTTTTCCCGGGCGGCCTCGGGCCCCTTAAATCCGTCCTTCCCGCCCGAAGGCCAAATGTGAATCCAGTCGTTTAAGAATTGGTACACGTCTTTATCCGACGTTACCAGCACGCTGGGCACTTTTTCTTTGGCGGCGCTGCGCGCCAAAAAAGCCATTAAATCATCGGCTTCTATTCCGCTTTGCGCCACCACGCGCAGCCCCAAGGTGTCCACCAATTCCCGCGCCAAATTCAGCTGGCTGACCAGCGCTTCGTCCGGTTTTTTGCGATTGGCTTTGTAAGTGGGCAGCAACGCTTTGCGCCGCGCACAGCCGCCGGGCGAATCAAAGCACACCGCCACATAAGGCGGGTTCTGTTCCCGCAGCATTTTAATCAGCCACCGCACAAAGCCGTACAACGCCCCCACTTCCTGCCCGGACGACGTGGACAACTTGGGCAGCGCGTGGTAATTGCGGTGCAAAAAACCGTGTGCGTCAATTAAAAAAAACTGGGGTACGAAATCGCTCATAGGAAAAAATGGGAGAAAAATCCCCGCTCCCTGCCTGGGCAAGGAGCGGGAAAGGTTATTTCAAAGCGTTGATCCGCGCTTCAAGGTCTTGCCGAATTTTGACGGCGGTTTGATCGGAAAAACCCCGCTTGGAAAACATCACCGCATCGTGCTGTACCACCACAAAAGTAGGCAGCGCCGTTACGCCCCAAACGTCTTTTAAGAAAGTTCCGTTTACGGCCGGGGAGTCGTGCTCCACGTCCAGCGTATAGAAACGGACATTTTTATCCTGGGCGTATTTGGCCATCAGCGCCGGGAATAACTGCTCTTTGGCTGCACGGCACGGGCGGCAATACGAAGCCGTAAACATCACGACGGTTACGTCGTTTTTGTCCACGGACGCATAGCTCCGGCTCGTGAGCGGCTCTAGTTCTTTGGCTTGCTGTGCCCAGGCGCGGCCCGCCAAAACGGCCCCCGCCAGCAACACCGCCAAAAGAAGAATTTTTTTCATAATGACACCTTACAGCAAGGCGTTGAGTTTTCCCTGCAAAAACGCCTTGGATTGCAATCCCACCGTTTGGCCGACGATCGCGCCGTCCTTAAAGAAAATAAGCGTGGGAATAGAGGTAACGCGGTATTTGGAGCTGGTGTCCGGTCCTTCATCTACATTTAATTTGCAGATTTTCACTTTTCCGGCATATTCCTTGGCTAGTTCTTCCACCACCGGGGAAAGCATCCGGCACGGGCCGCACCACGTCGCCCAAAAATCCACCATTACCGGTCCTTTGTGCTGCAACACTTCTTGTTCAAAATTGGCATCTGTCAAAATCACTTCGCTCATGGCTTCATCCTCTCTATATCAAAATAAACCCCTCTGTCTAAAGTATACTATAATCAAAGGCTACCAGACAAAGCCCCCTTTGTCAAGCATATCGCCCGTTTGCAACAAGCCCCCGCTTAAAAACGGCGGCCTAAAATGACAAGAAATCTCATGTTTCCCCGCATGGTACCCCCTTTGCCCTGCCATATCAATCCACAACTTGCACCTCCACGCCTTTTCAGGCAAAGATTGCCCACACGCAATAAACAAAGTATTGTACAATGATTTCAAATACAGGAGCGTTTCATGAAAGAAAAATTTATCTGCATTTCCACTCCGTCCGGGCGCACTTATTACCGGGCCATCCCGCTGGCAAAAGAGTTTTTGGACAAAGAACAAAACATCGTAAACACCACCGGGGAACTGCCCAACGGAGAAGTAACGGAATTAAATGTTTCGTCCGCCACCATCAAACATTTGCAAGACGGGAAACTAAACGGAAAATTTGAAGTGCTTAACCTAACCGACAATACCGTTACTTACAGCGAAGAATACCAAAACGGGCAGCTGGTCAGCATTACCGAGCGCGATTTGACCAAAGCTACCCACACGCCCACCGCGGCCGAAAAAGCCATACGCTCCTATCCGGGCACCATCTTAAAAAGCAGCAAGAACGCCAATTCCTTTTATGTAAACGGAAAAGAAGTGGCGGAAGAAACGCTTTCGTCCAATGGGGTTACGCTGGAAATTTTAGGGCAAATTCCCGACGGAGAAGTAAAAGAATTTAACGAAAACGGCCAGGTGAAAACCGAAGCCCACTACAAAGGCAACAAGCTAAACGGCGCCCTGCTGCGCTATTCTGAAGGGGGAACGCTCCTCTCCCGCGAAGAATACGTGGACGGCGTACTGCAAGGCCCCGCGGAATATTTTACCCCGGTCAAAGACGATACTTTGCACGCCTGCTGCACCTATAAAAATGCCTACTTGGACGGGGAACGCACCGTAACGCAAAATGACGGGACCCTGCGCGAAAAAGAATTTTATAAACACGGGCACCTGCACGGGAAACGCACGTATTGGTATCCCAACGGGAAGCCCGAAAGCGAAGAAAATTTTGTGCAGGGAAAACTGGAAGGCGAGCGGAGGCTATATTTCCCGACCGGGGAACTGTGGTACAAGGAACATTATGCCCATGGCCGGCTGGATGGAGAGCGCGTAGGATATTTTGCGTCCGGCAAGCCCCACCTGGAAGAATTTTACACGGAAGGCATGCTGGAAGGCACGCGCAACGTGTATGCCGAGAACGGCGAACTTTTAACCACCGAAGAATACCACTGGGGCGCTTTGGTGCACAATACGGAGCGAAATCCCAAATGAAAACGACACGTTTTTGTCCGGCAAAAATTAATTTGTTTTTGGAAGTAACGGGCAAACGCCCCAACGGATACCACGAATTGGCCACCCTGTTTGCCAAAATCAACGTGGGCGACCGTTTGACCCTGCAAGCGACTCCCGCCCCGCAAACGGCCATCACCCTCAAGCTGACGGGCCCCATCGGCCCCCTGCTCCGCGCCGACGAAACGAACTTAGCCTACCGCGCGGCGGTTATTTTTTTGGAACACTTTCACCTCACCGCCCAGATAGACATGGAACTGGAAAAACACACCCCCACCGGGGCCGGTTTGGGCGGAGGATCGTCGGACGCGGCCGGCGTCATGCTGGCATTGTGCGAATTGTTCGGCAAAGACAAAAAGGAACTGCTGCCGGCGGCCGCTAAGTTGGGGGCGGACGTACCGCTTTTTTTGTATGACGACACGTTTCTCAAAGGGGAAGGAATCGGCGAAAAGCTGACCCCCGTAGAGGCCCCCGGGCCGCTGCCGTGGCTGGTGTTGGTCTATCCCAATACGGTCGTGCCCACCAAAGAGGTTTTCCGACGGCTGCAGCTGCCCGATAAAAAATCCGTCTTGACAAACTGCTCCAATTTAGATAAATTAATAACATACCTAAGATGTGCAAATCCTCTAGCCGACTGGAAAGATTTGTTATTCAACCGGCTGGAGGAGTGCGTTGTTCCTTTTACAAACTCTGTACGAAATGTGCTGCGCGATTTGAGAAAAACAAATACAGATGCAGTTTTAATGTCCGGTTCTGGCTCCACGGTTTTTGCTTTAGTTGAAACTGAAAAGGATGCAAAAAATTTGGTAAATAAATTACAAACAAAGGAACGGATAGTTTTCTTTACAACATTTCATAGGAGCTTAAAGGATGAAAATAACGGAAATACGAATACATCTTATGGGAGAGGATCGCCTCAAAGCGTTCGCTAGCGTAACGTTTGACGATTCCTTTGTAGTTCGTAATATGAAAGTTGTAGAAGGAACGAAAGGCGTGTTTCTCTGTATGCCTTCCCGGAAATTGCCTGACGGAACCCACAAAGACATGGTTCACCCGATTAATCAGCAATTTCGGGAATATCTGGAAGAAAATGTTTTAAGGGCTTACGAGGAAGAATTGAAAAAGAATCCGCAAGGCGCCGAGAAAAATGCCAGTGCGTCCGACTACAACAAAAATGCCGCTTCCGAAAGCGGGCAAGACGTACAATAAAAGGGTTCAGCACAGGGTTTTCCGTTATTCATCTTGCTTTAGCTGTGATGAAACAATTTATTTCCGGATGGTGAAATGGTATCACTACTGGTTTTGGTCCAGTCATTCTAGGTTCGAGTCCTAGTCCGGAAACCATATAAGAGGGCCGAAAGGCCCTCTTTTTTTGTATCTGTTTTTATTCTTCCACAAGCACGCGCTGTTCCACCGGCAGGAAAGTCTTTTCTGCCGCCGGCGCCACGGCCTTGCCAAACGGCATTTGGGCCACCAGCTTCCAGCTGGAGGGCACCGCAAAGTGCTGCTCTACCGCCTGGTCCACCAGCGGGTTATAATGCTGCAGGCTGGCCCCCAGCCCCAGCTGTTCCAGGGCCGTCCATATCACCCACTCCGTCATCGCATTGGCCTGATAGGCCCAAATCGGAAAATTGTCTTTGTAGGTGGGAAATTTTTCGCACAAAGCTTCCACCGTTTTCCACTCTTCAAAAAACAGTACCGTCCCGTACGCTTTGGCAAACGAAGCAATTTTTTCTTCCGTCGGGGCGAAGTGATCAGCCGGCACCTTTTTGCGCAGTTCTTCCAGCACCAACTGCCAGAAAAGGGCGTGCTTGGGGCCAAACAGCACCAATACCCGCGTTCCCTGCGAATTGAACGCGCTGGGCGTATGCTGAACGGCCTGCTGGATGGTGCGGACAATTTGCTCCTTGGGAACGGGGCTTTTCCCCTCCAAGGCGTAGCGGGAGCGGCGCGCCTTTACCGCTTTTAAAAAGCAATCTTCAGCCATAAGGGCCTCCTTTCTTGTACGATAAATTGTTAAACAACCAAAAGCAACCTTTGGAAACGGAACGAAGGGAACACATACCCCCGGCGGGAGTTGAACTCGCAACCTTCTCCTTAGGACGGAGCCGCTCTATCCAATTGAGCTACGGGGGCGTAAAATTATTTGCGGGAGCGTGCGTGGGAAGTTTTTTTGGCCGCGGCTTTTTTAGCCGGCTTGGCCGGAGTCTTCTTGCCGGGCTTGGCCGGTTTAGCAAGCGGTTTCTTGCGTGTGGGCGCGGCCTTTTTAGCAGGCGCTTTGGCAGATTTTTTGGAAGCCGCCTTTGCTTTCGGCTCCGCTTTGGCTTTTTGCGCGGCCAGCAAGGCGGCACGCTTTTTAAGCAGCCGGGCCAAGGGACTGTTGTCTTCGGTTTGGCCCAAGATATTGGTTTTTAGGCGCGGGCGCATGGCGCTGTGCAATTTGCGGGTGCGCAAATCCACGGTGGTCGGTTCCAAAATGCCCGCTTTCAAAGCTTCTTTGCGCAACGTGTTGACGGCCCGTTCTTCAATTTGGCGCACGCGTTCGCGCGACAAACCCAAAATTTCCGCCACTTCACCCAACGTTTTCGGTTCGTTATCGTCCAGGCCGTAACGCATAATTACCACCTGGCGGTCGCGGTCGTTCAAATCCGCCATACTTTTTTTGATGCTGTTTTGATTTTCATTTTTCAAAAACACATCATGCGGATTGCCTTTGCCGTCGTCGCTGATCAAATCCTCCAGCGTGGTTTCGTCCTCATCGTGCACCAAGGTCGTCAGCGAATCCACACCCTTAGCGGCGCTCAGCGTATCCATAATGGACTTGACCTGCCGCGCCGTCAAATTCAGTTCGGCCGCCATTTCGTTTAAGGACGGGTCTCTTCCGTTGGCTTCCTTCAGCTCGTTCCACGCGCGGAACCATTTTTTCAAATTGCCCCACGCATGCGACGGAATTTTGATAGAACCGGATTGTTCTTCAATGTACTTGCGGATGTATTGTTCTATCCAATAAATGGCATAGGTGGAAAAACGATAGCCTTTTTCGGGTTCAAATTTGTCGATTGCCTGCATGAGGCCCAGGTTGCCTTCTTCAATCAAATCCATCAGTTCCATACCCGGGCGCTGGAAACGTTTGGCCGTCGGAATCACGAGGCGCAAATTCATTTCCATAATTTTATTTTTTGCGTCCTTGTCGCCTTTTTTGGCCAATTTCCACAAGCGGGCCATTTCTTCACGATCCATTTCCTTCGTGATTTTGCCCAAATGCTTAAAATATTCGTTTACACTGTCTAAAGACTCGTTTTCCATACATACATAATATCAAACTTTTGGCTTCCGCTCCAGTCCCTGGCGCGTTGGATTTTTATCCCATAAAAAATCCCGCAGGAATTTTCCTGCGGGATTGGGAAAAATCCGCCCTTACAGCGGGATATTGCCTTTGCGCGGATTGTGGTGCGGATCGCGCTTATTTTTCAGCACGTCAAACGCACGGATGATTTTGGTGCGCGCTTCGGCCGGTTCAATGATTTCGTCAATGGAACCGTTGGTAGCCGCCTGATAAGGAGAGGCAAACTTGTCGGAATATTCCTGTGTCAGTTTTTGTTTCATTTCTTCTTTTTTGGCAGGATCCGTTTCGGCCTTCAAATCGCGCGAGTACAAAATTTCCACCGCGCCACGCGGGCCCATTACGGCAATTTCCGCGCTGGGGAACGCAAAGTTAAAATCCCCGCGCAGGTATTTGGAACCCATGGCGATATAGGCGCCGCCGTAAGCTTTGCGCAGCACGAGGGTTACTTTCGGGATAGACGCCTCGGAATACGCATACAACAGCTTCGCCCCGTGGCGGATAATGCCGCCATGTTCCTGCTGCACGCCGGGCAAATAGCCGCCCGTATCCACCAGCGTTAAAAGCGGGATGTTAAACGCATTTAAGAAGCGGATAAACCGCGCCGCCTTGTCGCTGGCGTCGCTGTCCAGCGCGCCGCCCAAGCAAGCGGGGTTGTTGGCCACTACGCCCACCACGTGGCCGCCCAGGCGGATAAACCCGGTTACCACGTTTTTGGCAAAATTTTGATGAATTTCAAAGAAGCCGTAATCATCGGCCAAGCGCCAGATGACATGGTGGATGCGGAACGCCTTTTTGGGGTCCATTTCGCACACGCGTTCCAACACCGGCACCCGGCGTTCCACCAAGTCGCTGGTGGTATCCAGCGGGGGTTTTTCTTCGCAGTTTTGCGGCAGGAAAGAAAGCAGCTCGCGCACCTGGCGGAAGCAATCCTGCTCTGATTTGGCCACAAACTGGCACACGCCGCTTTTTTCGCTGTGCGGGCGGGAACCGCCCAAGGTATCAAAATCTACTTCTTCACCGGTGGCCGCTTTCACCGCGCCCGGGCCGGTGATGAACATATGGCTGATGCCTTCCACCATAAAAATAAAATCCGTCAGCGCCGGGGAATACGCCGCTCCCCCCGCGCAAGGGCCTAAAATAACAGAAATTTGAGGAATCACGCCGGAAGCCTTCACGTTGCGGTAGAAAATTTCCCCGTAGCCGTTTAAGCTGTCCACCCCTTCCTGGATGCGCGCGCCGCCGGAATCAAACAACCCAATCAGCGGGATTTTGGCTTCAATCGCGCGGTCCATCAGCGCGGCTATTTTTTTGGCGTGGGCCAGCCCCAGCGAGCCGCCCATCTGCGTAAAATCCTGGGCAAACAGTGCCACTTCGCGCCCGTTAATGCGGCCGAACCCGGTGATTACGCCGTCGCCTTTAATGTGTTTGTCTTTAATGCCAAAATCGCTGCAGGAACTTTCCATCAAGCTTTTAATTTCCAAAAAGCTGTCTTTGTCCAAAAGGTAAGAAATACGTTCGCGGGCGGTCATCTTGCCTTTGTCTTTCTGGGCTTTGATGCGGGCCTCGCCGGCGCCTTTCAAGGCGTCTTGGGAAACTTGTCTGAATTTTACCAAACTGGCCGGAGCGGGTTGGTCCGACGGCTTATCCTGTTTGGGGTCCTCAAAGAGTTCAATCATAGTCCCTCCAAAATCTGTATATTTTTATTTTACTAAATAATAAGGCTCATTGCCCGTACGCCAGCGTAAACATAAAGCCGGGCACAAGCTCGCTGGTTTGCAGCGTAATGGCGGGGCTGCCCAGGCGGGCGTAGGCCTCTTGTGCGGGCCCGAAGAAGAAAGCCTTTCCGCGCACACAGCGCACATCGTAGCTGTTGAGAGATAAGCCGGTGCCCAAAAGTTTTACCACGGCCTCTTTCTGCGTCCACAAGGCGGTCAGAAAAGCGTCGCCGGTGTCGGTCAGTTCGGACGGATGAAAAAAATCGTGCGCCCAAGCGTCTATGCGGTGTGCAATTTTTTCCAAATCAATGCCCACCCGGCTTTGCTCCGGGCCCAGGGCCGCCACGGCCCAGCCGTGGCTGTGCGTAATGCTAAACGCCAGCGCGCTTGGTTTTCCCCCCACCTGCAAAAGGGGTTTCCCGCTGGGATGAGGAAGCACTTCTATCTCCCGAAGCGGCGCCCCCACGGCCTGGTGCACCAATTCTTTTAAAGCAAATCTGCCCCCGAGCCACTCCACCCTTCGCTTCGGGAAGCGAAGCGTTTGGAAAAACGCCGCTTCCTGGGAGCTTAGGATTTCGTCGGCCGGGGGCAGACGGTTCAAATCAACTGCTTTAATGGGGCAGGACATTTCGCCCCGGATTACTGGCCAATGGCCTGGTAACCGTGGATTTCCACCCACACGTCGCCCTGCGCGTCAAACACATAGGCGTCGTGCAAAGTTTTCCCGTCCGCCGTATTGCCGCGGCTTACGCCGTACAAGTACAGCTGGGCAGGCGGAAGTTGCTTTTTAAGCACGGCCACTTCGGCGATGCCGTCGGGCAGCGTCATTTTGTGCTCAATGCTCATATCCTGGAAACCGCAGCATTGGAAGGCCGCTTCAATCAGCATCGGGTTGGCCAACAGCGTGCGGGGGCCGTCGTTCCATTGCGGGCGCGGCGTGGTGTGGTAAACCGCCAGCGAAGCGTGTTTATCCACGCGCACAATGCCTTCCAGCACTTGGAAGGAAGGACCATGGAAATACTTTTGGTAGATTTCCTCTTTGCTCACGCTCATCGGCGCGGTCAGGCCGGTCATCGCTTCGGCTTTTACGGAGTCCCAGGTAGAAACAAATCCTTCCAGCGTTTTGGCGGTAAAGTGTCTGCGGGTGTTGCCCATCTTTACGCCTTTGCTGTTGATAAAGTCGGATTCAATTTCCATAGAGGCTTCGTTTCCGGCGGCTTTCCCAATGACGCGCACCGCCTGCGGGCGATTTCTTAAAAGCTTAATCGGCAGGTAGAAATGCACGTCTTTGAGGCCCTGCGGCACTTGGCCCGTAAGAGCCGTGGCCGTTTCCATAAACGTTTCAATGCCCATCACGCCCGGCACGTACGGCGTGCCTTCAATGGCGTGGTCGGCCAGGTACGGATCGGAATTTAAGTTAAATTCTTTTTCCAGGTGGATTTCCGAACCTTTTTGCAGCGAAGTGATGTTGCCTAAAAAGTGCGTCGCTTTGGAGGCGTCCACTCCCGTTTCGGCTTTTGCCGGCGCGGCCGAAGCGGCCGGCGCAGGCGCAGAACCGGTGGGGGCTCCGTCGGAGCCGTTATCATCGGCTCCGATTTCGTCCCACTCAAACTTTAACTGATGGTCCCAGTCCAGTCTGCCCAAAGAACCCGTAAGTACGATTTCCGGTACCTGTCCATAGACGATTTCGTCCAGGAAGATTTGCATACCGTCTTCGGGGTCCACAAAGTCCACCCCGTTGGAGCGCAGGAAGGTTTCCACCCCCGCACGCACCCCCATACCGACGTTCTTGTAAGCACTCATGGCAATGCTGATGGCGCGGTAGCCTTGGTTGGACAAGGACAGCGCCGATTTGGCCAAGTAGTCGTTGGCGCTGGCGTAGTCGCTCTGGCCCAGGTTGCCGTATTTGCCGGCAATGGAGGACGCAAAGGCGAAGAAGCCGTCGTCGCGCACGATGTTGTTGGCCAGGAAGGAAGCAAAGCTGGTCGCTTTGACGTCAAAGATACGGTAATATTCCGCCGGATCTTTATCGTAAATCAGCTTGGAGCGTTCCAACCCCGCAAAGTGGATGAGTCCGTCCACGCGGCCGTTTTTGGCCTTGATCTTGGTGCAGACTTCTTTGACCATGGAGGAGTTCGTTACGTCGCAGTGGTAGTATTCCACTTCGCTGCCCAAGTCGCGCAGTTTCTGCAAGTTGTTGTAAAGCGTTACAGAATCTTTCACCCGTCCGAAGGCGCGTTCCAACATGACCGGGGTCGCCTTTTTGGTCTTGTCGGCCTTGAGGTCTTCCCACAGCTGTTTCTTCAGCGCGGCCAGTTCCGCTTCGTTCATAGAAGCCCACAGCGGCGTCTTTTCCTGGATTTCAATGATGTCCAAGACAATGATTTTGCTGTGATACTGGGCGGCAATTTTTTGGGCCAGCATAGCGCCAATCCCGCGGCCGGAACCCGTGAAGATAATGGATTTGCCGGCCAGGTCAAAGTGTTTGACTCTTTTGTCCAGGCGAGTCGGCAGCGAGAGGATGGTGGAGCGGACATTGTCGCGCGTACCAATCATCAGGCGCATATCGCCGTGGAGCACTTCGTCCATCGTTTTTTGGGCCATTTCGTCCGCGGTGGCGGTGGGCTCAAAATCCATCAATTTGGAGATGGCCCCCGTGCGTTCGTACACGTCTTTGCGGAAGCAGGTGGTGCCGCCGGTCAGCGCGCCGACAATGGGGTTGAACTCTTCTTTGGTAGTATAGCCAAAGGTACCATCAATCTTGGTGTTGACCGCGAAGAACGTATCGGCGTCCTGGCGGTTGGAAAGGCCTTTTTCAAATACGCGCAGCGCAATGAACAGCGGCATGACGTATTTGGTCAAATCCGCATGCGGGCTGGCCTTCTTGTCAAATTTCTTGATAGAAGCGCCCAACAGATACACGATACCCTGGATGTTCGGATCCTCGGCGGCGTAATCCTTCAAGGCCGCTTCGGTTTCTTCGTACGATTCCCAGTTTACAATCGTGGTGTTTTTGCTGCGGGTTTTGAGCGTGGTGAACACGTGGTATTTCACGCCCAATTCCTTAAATTCTTCCTGGTACGCTTTAATCAGCTGCGAATTGTCCGCAAACAACAGTACCGTGCGGTCTTTGGACAAGCGTCTGTTTTCGCGTTCCGTCAACGGCGCGTCCGCCACCGTGGTAACGTAGCGCAGTTTTTTCTCGTGGCAATGTTCGCCCTGATAGCCTTCCCGTTCCGGGCGTTCCGCCAGCGAGAAGTGCTTTTCAATCGGAGCCGTCGGATTCGTGATCAACGCGTCCGCTTGCGGTACCCCAATGTGTTCCGCAATCACGTGTTCCGGTTTTTTGGCCAATTTCACTTTGGGCGTTTCCACCGCCGGGGCCGGGGTTATCGGCGCGGCAGGAGCCACAGGCGCAGCCGCCGCAGGCGTTACAGCCGCCGGGGCCGGAGTTACCGGCGCGGAAGCCGCAGGCGCGGCCGTCGTCTTGCCGCCCGCATGCGCCAGCGCAAAGTTGATGCAATGGCGAATCGTCGGATAGTCTTTGAGCTGGATGCCTTCCTGCTGCGCAATACCGTAGTGTTCGCGCAACGCGGCAAAGAGTTCGGCTTGTTTCACCGTATCAATGCCCAAGTCGGCTTCCATATCCAAGTCAATGTCCAACATGTCTTCGGGGTAGCCCGTTTTGTCCGCTACCATTTTGACGATTTCTTTGGTTACGGTCGCTTCATCCAACGCTACGGCTTTCGGAGCCGGAGCAGGCGCCGCCGCAGGCGTTACAGTCGCCGGGGCAGGCGCAGCCGGGGTTACCGGCGCGGCAGGAGCCACAGGCGCAACCGGAGTTACCGGTGCGGAAGCCACAGGCGCGGCCGCCGCAGGTTTGCCCGCGTTGGTCAATACAAAGTTGATGCAATGGCGAATCGTCGGATAATCTTTGAGCTGGATGCCTTCCTGCTGCGCAATACCGTAGTGTTCGCGCAACGCGGCAAAGAGTTCGGCTTGTTTTACCGTATCAATGCCCAAGTCGGCTTCCATATCCAAGTCAATGTCCAACATATCTTCGGGGTAGCCCGTTTTGTCCGCTACCATTTTGACGATTTCTTTGGTAACGGTCGCCTCATCCAACGCCACCGCTTTCGGAGCCGCGGCCGGAGTTACCGGCGCAGGCGTTACCGGGGCCACAGGGGCAACCGCCGATTGCGCTACAGGCGCAGCCGGGGTTACCGGCGCGGAAGCCACAGGCGCGGCCGCCGCGGGTTTGCCCGCATTGGCCAACACAAATTTAATGCAATGGCGAATCGTCGGATAATCTTTGAGTTGGATTCCGTCCTGCTGGGCAATACCGTAGTGTTCGCGCAACGCGGCAAAGAGTTCGGCTTGTTTCACCGTATCAATGCCCAAGTCGGCTTCCATATCCAAATCAATGTCCAACATGTCTTCCGGATAACCCGTCTTTTCAGCCACCATACCCACGACTTCTTTGGTTACGGTCGCTTCGTCCAACGCTACGGCTTTCGGAGCCGCGGCAGGCGTTACAGCCGCCGGGGCAACCGTCGCTTGCGCGGTAGGAGCCACAGGCGCAGCCGCCGGAGTTACCGGTGCGGACGCCGCAGGTTTGCCCGCATTGGCCAGCACAAATTTAATGCAATGGCGAATCGTCGGATAGTCTTTGAGTTGGATTCCGTCCTGCTGGGCAATACCGTAGTGTTCGCGCAGCGCGGCAAAGAGTTCGGCTTGTTTCACCGTATCAATGCCCAAGTCGGCTTCCATATCCAAGTCAATGTCCAGCATGTCTTCGGGGTAGCCCGTCTTGTCGCTGACCATTTTGACCACTTCTTTGGTTACGGTCGCTTCGTCCAGCGCCACCGCTTTCGGGGCCGGGGCAGGAGCCGCAGCCGGAGCCGCCGCAGGCGCGGCTTTGGCGTCGTGCGCGTGGATGGCGTTTACTTTGTCCACAAACGCTTGGGACCCTTCCATTACCAAGGAAGGTTTGACCCCATGCTGATAATTGTCTTTAATGCGCAGGGTGTTCTGCACCACTTCCAGCACCGGCGCTTGCTGACCGGAAATTTCCTTCAGCCAAGCCTGGTGTTTGGCTTCGTCCGTAACGCGGGGTTCGCCTTCCTGCCACATTTTTTCCAGTAAAGTCATACCTAATTGAGAACCAAACCCGGCCGCCAAGCGCAAGGCGTATTTGAAATCGTAATGGCCGCCTTTGCTAAGCGTAATGCCTTCCAATTCGGGGTCGGCTTCTTTGAAGTTGGCAATCGGCGGTACGAGGCCCGTATTCAGGCAGCGTACGGCGATGGCGTCTTCCAACCCGGCACCCATGGAGTGCCCGGTGAACCCTTTGGTGTTGCTGACGATGACACTGCTAACGTCTTTGCCAAAGGTGGATTTCAAAGCGTACGCTTCGGCGCTGGCGGAACCGCCGCGCGCAGGGGTGTACGTCTCGTGCGAGATAAAGACCAACTGTTTGGCCATGTCGGAGCGGTTCAACCCGTAATCCTTTTCGGCGTGGGTTACCAAGCGGTTCATCACTTGCGCCACGTGCGCCACGTCCAAGCGGGTTACGTGGAAGCCGCTGTTGGCAATTTCCGTTTCCAACAGTTTGGCCAACGGTTTCATACCGCGTTTGGTTACTTCGGATTCTTCTTCCACAACCAGCGACACCGCACCCATGCCCACAATCATGCCGTTTCTGCGGCGGTCAAAGGGCAGGGCGGCTTTGGTAACGTCGGCTTCCGTCGTAGCGGCACCCGAGGCCAAGAAAGCCGTCAAAATCCACTCGGAAACGTTGTCGTTGGTAATATCGTCGGCGCTGATGACGATGACGCGTTTGCAGCGGCCCAGTTTAATCCAGTCCTGCGCCACGGCAATGGCTTGCGCGGTGGAAGCGCAGGCAGCGCTCATGGCCGTAGCCGGCCCGCGGGCGCGGATCCACTGGCAGAAATGCGAGTGCGCGATGATAATCGTCTTTAAGATAAATTCCGACGTAAAGGCTTCCGGTTCTACTTCTTTGTCTTTGAAATTGGCCTGATACCAAGCTTCAATTTCGGCTTTGAGGGCCGGATCGGAAATTTGAGAAATCAATTTTTGGCAAAACGCATGTACTTCTTTGGCCGTTTTGTTGTTAAGCAGCCCCGCTACCCGTTTGGACAAATCGCCCATCATGCTGTTGGCCACCGGGAAAGCGGACGTGAAAATGACGCCCGTTTCGTCAATCATATCGGCCGGCAGACCCCAGCGGTCCGGCAAGTAGCCGCCCGTAGAAGTAGGCTTGTAGTACAGCACCAGCGGGATTCCCGCGTCTTTCAACGCCAAAATACCCGCGGCAATGGCCAGCTGGAAGCTGCGGTCCATGGAGCGGACCCATTTGGCCGGCAGCCCAAATTCTTTTTCCAAATCAAACGCGCCGCCTTTGGCCGCCAATTTAATGGCTTGCATGGGCGAGGTTAAGCGTTCAATGCGGTGGTTGCCGTCTTTGGATTTAATTACGAACTCCACGTGCTTGTCAATTTGCTTCTGCTGGATTTCGGAGCTGACGGGCTCAATCATATTGCGGCCGGAGAGAATTTCGTCCAACACGCCTTCGCGGAAGATTTTGTCCCAGCTGCCGGGGCCGCCCGCGGCAATACCGCTGATGACCACGGATTTTTGCGCGCAGCTGCCTTTGGCGGCGCTCACGCCCGTTTTGCAGGCGCAGACGGTATTGTTCTGCACCGTACCCGCGGCTTTTTCCGTGGGGGTGGCGTTACCGGTTACCCAGTTTACAAACGCCGGGTTAAAAGTAGAATTATCACCGTACATATCGGTTCCTTTCCAATCCAAGTGAATACCCGAAGAAATCAAGTTGGCAAACAGGTCGTTGAACTCCACAATGCCGCCTTTTTTGGGGTGGTTGGAAGCCAATACCTTAATGTCTTTTTTATCGGAAAGCGTGTTGGAAGCCAACGCGGAAAGCACGCGTTTGGGCCCGCATTCCACAAACAGGCGCACCCCGGAATCGTAGGTGGTCTGCAACTGTTTGATCCACTCCACGGAGTGGGAAATCTGGGTTACCATCAAGTCTTTGATCTTTTCCGGATCGTTCGGATAGAATTCCGCGGTTACGTTGGTGGTAATCGGCATCGTGGGCGCGTGGAAAGTCAGCGTATCCAAGAAGGCGCGGTACTGCGGCATGGCCGGGCGCACAATGGCCGAGTGGAACGCGTGCGACACCGGGATCTGCACCGCCTGGATGCCCATATCGGTAAACATTTTGATGGCATCGTCCACCGCTTTGCTGGCGCCGGCGATGACCGTCTGCGTGGGGCAGTTTTTGTTGGCTACGGCCACGTAGCCGTTGATGCGGGCCAATTCGGGTTCTACCCGGTCCACCGGGGCCGCGATAGAAGCCATCTTGCCGTTGTCTTCCACTTTAATTTCAGACATCACTTTCCCGCGGGTGCACACGGCTTTTAAGCCGTTTTCAAAATCAAAAATACCGGCCGCCACCGCCGCCGCATATTCGCCCAAGCTGTGGCCCATGACCACGTCCGGCTTAATGCCAAACGAGGACAGCAGCCGCATCATGGCAATGTCCGCCGTCAGCACGGCGGGCTGCGTCATTTCGGTTTTCTTAATGGCGGCTTCGCGCACGGCAATTTGTTCCTTCGTTTCGCCGGGTTTGCTCCACAAGGTGTCGGTCAGGTTCTGGCCGATGATGTTTAACAGCAGGCGGTCCGCTTCGTCAAAGGTATCCTGCACGACTTTGTACTTGGAGGCCAGGTCCTTCATCATATCCACATACTGCGAACCCTGCCCGGGGAACATAAAGCACACTTTGGGTTTGATTTCAGACGGCGTAAACGGATAAATGCCTTTCATGCGCAGGTAGAGGGATTCTTGTTCCCACACGTCCTGGGCGGAAGCCGTCTTTTTGAAGAATTGAATTTTTTCTTTGAGTTTTTCCGGAGACTCCACGTTAATCGTTACCGCAAATTTAGCCGGCTTGGCAATGTGGTTTTTGTAAGAAATGCTCGGCAAATAGGTGGGGTCATATTCAATCGCGACGAGCGCTTTGTCCAACACGTTAAACAGTTCCTGTTTGGTCGGGGCGGAAAAAGTCAATACATCGCTTTGGATTTTTTCCCCGGGAACGTGAAGGGTGTACGAATTACGGCTGGTCATGGTAGGTTTCTCCTTTACAGGCGCCGAAACGGTTACCTGTTGTTTTGCTTCTTCAGCCTTTTTAAGCAGGCTGTCGTTCATTTCTTCCATTGCCACGTGGAAGTTCGTGCCGCCAAAACCAAAGGCGGATACGTTGGCGCGGCGGATTTTGCCGCCGGGCCATTCTTCCGCTTTGGTAATTACGCGGAAGGGGCAGGTGCTCCAATCCACAATGGGGTTGGGCGTTTCAAAATTGACGGAAGGCGGCAACACCTTATTATATAAGGCCAGCGAGGTTTTGATTAAAGACGCAATCCCCGCCGCCGCTTTGGCGTGGCCGATCTGGCTCTTCACGCTGCCCAGCCCAATGGTACCGGGTTTGGCATACGGCGCAAAAAGCTCGGTCAGCGCGCCGAGTTCCACCGCGTCGCCCACGCGGGTGCCGGTACCGTGCGCTTCAATCAGGCCCACGGCCTCGGGCGTATAGTCCAGCTGTTCAAAGGTTTTTTCCACCGCCAGTTTTTGGCCTTTGGGGTTCGGGGCGGTAATGCCCTTGCCTTTCCCGTCGGAAGAGGCGCCTACGGCGCGGATGACGGCGTAAATCCGGTCGCCGTCTTTGACGGCGTCGGACAAACGTTTCAAAATCACCATACCGGCGCCTTCCGCCATCACAAAGCCGTTGGCCCGGGCGTCAAACGGGTAAGACCCCGTTTCAGACAGTGCGCCGATTTTGCAGAATTTAATGTACGCAGAGGGAGACATCATCTGGTCCACACCGCCGGCGACGGCCATATCAAAGTTGCCCATGCGCAGGCCGTTGACGGCTTGGTCAATCGCAGCCAGCGAAGTAGCGCAGGCGGCGTCCACCGCAAAGTTGGTGCCGTGCAAATCAAACACGTTGGCCACGCGGCCGGGAATTACGTTGGCCAATTCGCCGGGCATGGAATCTTCGTTAATCGGGGCGAATTTTTCGCGCACGCCCGCGTCCATTTCGTCCAGCATTTTCTGGGCGTCGGCCGGGGCCAACGATTTGAAGGAAGGGGTATTTTTCAAAATTTCATACAAAAAGGGGCGGTTGAGGCGGGTGTTGGACATTTCATTTTTCATGCCCCCCATGGAGTTGCCGATAATTACCGCCGTGCGGTTGTGGTCAAACGCCTTTTTGTCATAGCCGGCATCTTCCAGCGCCATGCGCGTGGTTTCAATAGCCAGGTGCTGCACCGTATCCATCTGCTTGGCAATTTGCGGAGGAATGCGGTATTTTAAGGAATTGAATTTGAAAGACTGAGGAATAAAACCGCCGATTTTGGAATAAAGTTTATCTTCGGCTTTGTGATCGGGACTGTAGAAAAGTCGGTAGTCCCAGTACGACGCGGGAATTTCGGTAATGCAGTATTTGCCTTCTTTAATGTTGCTCCAGAACTCGTCTTTATTTAACGCTCCGGGCATAATCGCCCCAATACCAACGATGGCGATAGGTTCAAGGTTTTTATTTTTCATTTTGTCTCCTAAACGTAAAATCCTCTTTCCTTGGCATACGTATATAGGTATATTTTATGAAATTTTACGGAAGCAAAACAAATCCGCGAACCATTTTTTTGCCCAAAGTATTGACAAAACCTCATTTGCTTTGTAAGAATTTTTTACCCTCTAAAACTCTTTTTTGTTTCTTTCCCGTCTAAATCGGGGGCAAACGGGTTTTCCAAAAAATGCAAATTTCCCGGTGTTTTTGCTTTTTGACTTACTAAAAATGGACAAATTTTTGCAAATTATACAGTTGTATAAAAAGCAAAACCGCCGCTTGTTTTGCGGCGGTTTGTTCAAAAGATGAGCGGAAAAATTTTATTTGGGTTGTTTATCTTCCCCCACTTTCATATTTTCCAATTCTTCAATCAGGCTCAGCAACGTGGGCTGCAGTTTGGTAACGTATTCCTGTTCAAAGGTGCCCAAGCGCTGTTCCAAGCGGGAAAGCTGCTTGGAAATTTCCGCATTGGATTTGTCGTGCTGTACTTTTAATTCTTCCAACCGGTAATGCAGTTCCTTCACTTTTTCCTTCAAATCGGCCACTTCCAGCGAAGAAGAACCCGGCAGGGAGTGCAAAATGGACGCCCGCGGCTTAAAAGCCGGCGGCTGGGCCACGGTAACCACGGTTAAATCTTCCACGGCGGGTTCAAAATCCGTTTCGCGGGCCAGCGCGGCGCGGTACTTGGCCGTAAATACAAACAGCAAAATAAAACAAACGGTAAAACCAATGAGTTGTAAAATGACAATATTATCCATAGCTCATATCATATCATATTTTCGGAGCGAATAACACGCGCCGCTTTCGCCGCCGCACCAGGCGGTTGGGGGCCGCCTGCGCGGGGGTATAATCCCCCAGCGACCACCGGGTTACTTGGGCTTAATCACCAAAAAGCACGCGCAAAAAGACCCCACCCCAAACACGCCGTATATCCCATAGCGCACCGTAGGGTTGGAAATCGCCGGGCACAGCCAGTAAAACAGGCCGCACAGCACCAAAAAGGAAATGATTCCAAACAGATTGAACTTGAAAGTCGGTTTCATAAGGCTCCTATTTAATCACGGTCCCCGTTTGGCCGGTTTGATAGTGAACAATGCGGATTTCCACCCCTTTTTCCTTGGCCAGGCGGACGGCGTCCGGGTGGAGCACATTGGCGCCGTTGAGGGCCAATTTGTACATTTCGTCAAAATCCAAGACTTCGTATTTTTGGGCTTGGAGATCCTTGTTGGGGTCGGCCGAGTACACGCCGTCCACGTCTTTGACCATTTCCACGTGGTCCGCCCCCAGCTGCGCCGCCAAAAACACGGCGGACACATCGCTCCCGCCGCGTTTTAAGGTGGTGATTTCTTTGTTTTCGCCAATCCCCTGAAATCCGGCCACCACGGGCACGTGCCCTTCCTGGATTTCTTTAACCAAGCGGTTGCCTTTTAACTCCAAAATGTCGGCCCCGGTATGGGTGCAGGTGGTAATCAGGCCAATTTGCGACCCCGTCAGCGAGACGGACGGAACGCCAATGGCGCGCAGCGCAATAGACAAAAGCGCCACGCTCACGCGTTCCCCGGTGGTTACCAGCATATCCAGCTCGCGTTTGTCGGGCGAAGGGGTAATGCTGTAGGCGTGGTCCAGCAGAACATCGGTCAGATTCCCGTTGGCCGAAGCCACCACCACCGGAATAAAATTATCGTCATAGCGGGATTTAATCAGCTGCGCCGCCATTAACAGTTTGGGTTTGTTGGCCAGCGTATTGCCGCCAAATTTCATAATGCAGATTTTTCTCATTTTTTCCTCACAGCCACGGCGCCAGCGCGTGCCCGCTTAACATTTCTTCGTACGAAGTCCGTTTGCGCACCACGGCAAATTCGCTGCCGTGCACCATCACTTCCGGCACCAGCGGGCGGAAATTGTAGATGGACGACATCGCCGCCCCGTACGCCCCAGCACACATTATAGCAAGTAGCCCCCCTTCGTGAACAGGCTCAATAATGCGTTCCCGCGCGAACACATCGCCCGATTCGCAAATAGGGCCCACAATATCGGCAATAATCGGGGCGATGCCTTGTTTGCTGACCGGCAAAATGGTGTGCCACGCGTCGTACAAGGCCGGGCGGACCAAGTCGTTCATGCCGGCGTCCACGATAATAAAATTTTTCTCCCCGTTGGATTTGGAGCAAATCACTTTGGTTACCAAAATGCCGGCATTGCCCGCAATGGAGCGCCCCGGCTCCACAATAATGTGTTTTTTTAGTTCTCCCAACGTTTCCCGCACCACCTGGGCGTACGCGTCGCACGTGGGGGGCAGCTCCACGTTGTAGTTAATGCCCATGCCTCCGCCCAAATCCACATTTTCCAGCACCAGGCCGTCTGCTTCCAGCGCGCGCACCATAGACGCAATTTTGGTAAACGCCAGGCGGAACGGTTCCAAGTCCAGCAGCTGCGAGCCGATATGCACCGCAATCCCCACCACGCGTATGCCCGGCATTTGGGCCGCCTGCTGATACAGCGCATGCGCTTCCTGCCACGGCACGCCGAATTTGTTTTCTTTGGTGCCCGTCGTAATTTTGACGTGGGTCAAGGCGTCCACGTCCGGATTGACGCGCAGTGCCAGATTGGCTTTTTTGCCCAACGAAACGGCGATGCGGTTGATGGTTTCCACTTCCGCCGCGGACTCGGCATTAATTTGCAAAATGCCCTGCGAAATGGCTTCCCGCAGTTCCGCCTCGGTTTTGCCCACGCCCGAAAAAACAATTTCGTCGGCCGGCACGCCCGCTTTGAGCGCCACGTACATTTCCCCGGCGGACACCACGTCCGCCCCCGCGCCCTGCCGCGCCAACGCCGCCACAACGCTTAAATTCGGGTTGGCTTTGACGGAATAGCACACCGTTCCGTTCAAATCGCTCAGCGCCGTGCGGTACGCGTTAAAATTGCGAATCAGTTTATCGGTGGAATAGCAATAAAAGGGCGTGCCGACTTTTTCGGCAATTTTCTTCAAGTCCACCCCTTCCGCAAAAAGTTCTCCGCCTTGGTAATGAAAACACATATTTTTCTCCTTGTTTTACAGCGCCGTTCCATAAAAAACCCCCGCTTACAATTAAGCGGGGGGCGCTGCAAATTCGTTTATTAAAATAAGGCCGTTAATTATCCGCAAAATTGTAAGCAAGAGCGCAAGAGCACTTTTTGCTCTTGTTCTGTTTGCTTACACGCTTAAGGGATAGAATGATTGCCATAAAGTTAGTATAGAAAAAAAGGCTTTCCAAGCGCAACCGCTTTTTGCAGCCCAACGCGCTGACCGCCGAGGCATAAAAATCCCGCCTTCAAAAAATCCGGCGGGAAAAAGAAGTTTTTTCAAAACTAATCCCAATTTTTACGCAGTTTTTTAATGGCTTTTTTTACTTCCGGTTTCAACGCGGGGTCCACCAGGTCAATAAACAATTTGCCGTCCAAGTGGTCCACCTCGTGCTGAAAAGCCTTGGCCAACAGCCCGCGCGCCCGCTTGACCTGCTCCTGCCCGTTTTCATCGGTGTATTTAATGGTAACGTCGGTCGCCCGTTTGACTTCCGCCCACAGGCCCGGCAGGGAAAGGCAGCCTTCCTCCTCCAGTTTTTCCCCCCGTTTGGAAAGAATTTGCGGATTGATGATGACGTAGCGTTTGAGCGGGGCGTTTTCCTGGTCCGATTCCGGAATCAAAATAACCGCCAGGCGATATTCCAGCCCAATTTGATTGGCCGCCAACCCCACGCCGCGCACCGCCAAGCAGGTTTCTTCCATATCCTTAAGCAGTTTGGGCAGCAAAGGCTGCAACGTTTTGAAATCAACGGGTTTTAATTTTTGGCGCAAGATGTTTTCGCCGTATTTGGTAACACGCAGAATAGCCATATCTTTATTTTATCATATTGCCGCGGCACGGAGGCATTACCGCGTAAACCGGTACGACACTTCTCTTCCTTCCCACAAAATACGCAGCGTAACGGGATGTTTTAGTTCCTGTTCTTTTACCGCGCCCCACGTCATCACGGCACGTTCAATTTGCGGGTTGGCCCCATGGCGTCCGGATACGCCCATCACCACTTCTTCCGCGTCGGCCACGGCCGCCGCCTGGGCAATGGCATAATAAGCGTCGTTGGAGTGCACCAGCACCGGCGTAACGGGCAGGCCGTATTTTTCCGCCAAGAAAATAACCGCCGTAAATACTTCATGCTCGTCCACCGCGGCCGAACGCATGTCCTGGCGGTAAAGCATGTTTTCCACGGGTTTGCAGTACAGTACAATCACGTCGGTATTTTCCGCGTCCGCCTTGCTGAGCACTTCTTCCAGGTGGTACAAATTGTCCGGGCTTTTTACCGCCACCAAAATACGGTGCGGCCGGTCCAAATCGGCAAACGCTTCTTTTAAGTCGTCCACCGTTTCGGCGTTAATGCGCTCGCGGTAGCCTTCTTCAAACATCGTATTGGCCCGCTTGGCGTTCAACCGCTCCGACAGCGAAAACACCGCAAACAAGAAAGCCGTAAATCCCAGCCCCGCTATCGTGGCAATTTGCTTGGTAAACAAATTGACGCAGGCCACCGTTACCAAAATGCCGCACAGCAAAATCAGCCCCACCGGGATATAATAATTTTCATATTTAATATTGAGCGGGAACATAAAATCGCGCTTTTGGGCGGCCTTTTTCCAGCGCAGGCGGATAATGGCCGTTACTTCAAACACAAAGCACCACATCACGCCAAAAGCATACGCTTCCCCCAGCAAATACACGTTGCCGCGCGAAAGCAAAATAACCGCCAGCTGCACCGCCGCTATCACGTGGATGATATGGTAAGACGTGCCGTAGCGGGAGTGAATTTTGCGAAACCAATCGGTCAAAATTCCGTCCTCGGCAATGCGGTTCATCAGCGAATTGGACCCGATCAGCGACGTGTTTACCGCGCCCGACAGCATCGCCACGCCGCACACCACCACCAGCGCCTGCATCAGCAATTTCAGGAAATTGGGCCCGGCCATGCTCATCGCCAGTCCGGAAAGCAAATTGTCGTTGTATTTGGTGGCAATCAATTCCGGCGGAATAATCACCGCGGACAAGAACGTCAGCCCACCCGTAAACAGCAGGGCGAACCCAAAAATCAGCCAAGCCGCTTTCTTTAAGTTTTGCGCTTTGGGGTATTCAATTTCGCGGTACACCTGCGACAGGGTTTCAATGCCGGACAGCGCCAACACGCTGTGCCCAAACGCCATAAACATACCCACTAGCCCAACGGTCTGCATCCAGTCAATATGCCCCGCCCAGCCCAGCGATTCGTCCGAAAAATGCAATTGGGTCGGCGGCAAGTGCGCGCCATGCAGCGCCATGGTGATAAAGGACCATATCGCCAACAAAAAACACACCGCCAGCGAAAACGCAATAATCTTGGCGCTTTTGGAGCTGGATTCTTCTATCCCTTTTACATTTTGACGCCAAAAATATCCCGTTACCAATAGGCCAAACAGCACCGAAACTCCGGCTTCCGGCAATTCCAGGCCGCTGTCCAGCAGCTCCAAAAACGAATTTAACAGCCCGCACAGATAATGCCCGGCCGTAACCGCGCTGATGGGGCCGGTTAAAATAAAATCAAAAATCAAGGCCGACGCCGCCAGCTTGGCGGCCGTGTCCCCCAGGCCTTCCCGGACGATTTTATATGCCCCTCCGCGCACAAACAGCGAACAGGCTTCCAGCTCCAGCATCAGCAGCAAGCCGGAAAACAACATCACCGCCAAAATGTACCACGGGAACGCCGGCCCAAAGGCCCGCATGGCAATCCCGCCCGCATAAAACGCGCTGGAGCCAAAATCGCACAGCACCACGGCGGCGGCTTTCCAAAAAGGGATAAACGTCAGCATAGCGGTAGTCAGCACGACCACCTTTTTAACGCGGGAAGAGTTGGAAGGAATATTCATGACGGTGCACTACCGCGCCAGGCGCGCGGCAATTTCCTCCGCAGAGGAGAGGGAAACCAGTTCTTCAATAAATTCCGGTTTGAACTTTTCAGCCAGCGCGGAAAGAAGCTGCAAATGTTTTTGGAAAAAAATCGGCTTAGCCGGCGACAAGAAAAGAAACATTACCCGGATGGGCAAATCCCCGCCGGAAACATCCTGCAGGGGCTGATGCAATACGGCCATGGCGGCCGCGAAATCGGTTAATTCTTCCAGCCGCGCATGCGGGATGGAAAGACCGGTGTCCAGCGTAGTGCTGATGCCTTCCTCCCGCTTTAACACCTGGGAGGCCACGTCCGCCGGGTCCAGCTGCGGATAATCTAGGCAAACACTTTTCACCAACGCTTCAATCAATTCTTTTTTGTTTGGGTACGTTTCGGCCACCAACACTCTTTCCGGCCGGATTAAGCGGCCCAAACTCATTTTGCTTTGTTCGTTTTGTGGCATACTCTTAAGTTTTTATGGTAGCAAATAACCCGCCAAACTGGCAAGCCGCCAAAAGGCTTTTATTCTCTCTTCAAAAAAGCTAGAATACCTTATAATGACTGAAACCGAACTGCAAGCTTTATTTGATACGCTTTGCGCCGGCAGAACGCCTGGCAAACAAGATTTTAACGCCTCTAAAATGTTTTCCCTGTTGGAAGATCCCTTTAGCATTTGGTGTTCCTTCCACGCCCCCAAAGAAGCCGCCGTACCCGAACCCAACCGGTACGAAAACCTGAAAATCCGCACCGACCGAAACGCCCGCGACCAATGGATTAAAAGCGAGTTTCCCGGCGTGGTATTTATCACCGGCGAAGATGAAACCCAGCGTTTTCGCAATACCCTGGGTGCCATGGCCCGCGGCGAAAGCGCCATTGCCAACGCCCTTTTGTGGAACCTGCCCGAAAACACGTACGGCAGCGTGAACCTGCTGATCCGGGCGGACACGGCCCCCAGCTCCTTCGGCCCGTACCATTATCACATTTTTCAATTCAAACGAGCCCATGATTTGAAGGAACACTATGCGCTGCAAGTTTGTCTGCTAAATCACATGCTGGGCCGCGCACAGGGCTATACCCCCGCACAGACGCGCGTATTTTTGAAAGACCGCACGACAGACGTGCTGTACAACGACCATTGCGAACGCCTGGAACAGGAACTGGCTTTTTGGCGCCGTATCCGCGACGGGCAAGCCAAACCGGAAGCGCATAAACCGCCCAAGGCCGCCAGTGCGCCGTGGCGCGTGTACGCCAATAAAGTGGTGGCCGAAAGCAAGGATTTGCTGATGTTGCCGGGGCTGAATACCGAAATGCGCCAATGCCTGAAAATTAACGGAATTTTTAATACGGATGACGTAGCCCGCGCCGGGCTGGAAAAGCTGCGCTCCATTTTGGAAGAACCCCACGCTACCGATTCCTATTACAATGCCCAAGCCTATCTGCACCACCAGCCGGTTCTGCGCGAAGCGGGGCACTTTCCGCCCCCGGCCAAAAAATACAATTTGTATTTTGACTTTGAAGCCACGGAAACGTTTACCAAAGACAATGTTTCCTTCGTGTATTTAATCGGCATTTGGGATAAAGAAGAAAACAAATACGTCAGCTTTGTAGCCAAAACGCCGGAAGAAGAAATCAAAATTTTTGAACAGTTCTACGACTACATCAAAGATTTTTCGGACACCGCCCTGTACCATTGGACGGAATACGAAGTGAAAAAAATGAAAAATCTGGCCGCCAAACACCCGCAGGACGCCGAAAAATTAAAAAAACTCTGCGCCCTGTGCTATGACCTGAAGGTGGCGGTCAACCAGCAATTTTACCTGCCGGCGCCCAGCTTCTCGCTGAAAGCGGCCGCGCCCGCGTTTGGCTTTCATTGGCGGCAGGACGACTGCGGCGCCATGGACAGCATGGTCTATTTTACCAACTGGCTTAAAACCGGCAACGACGAACTGCTGCATAAAGTGCTGATGTACAACGAGGACGACTGCAAAGCCATGCTGGACCTGGAAAACAAATTAAAAGCGGCCGACGTGCTGGAGCTGAAACAATGAAGCAAGAGAGAGCCGTTTTGATTCAATGCCTGCAAACCGCCGCCCGCGCGGTGCGCAAGCGGTTTGGCAAAGTGGGCTACCAGCTCAAAGGCAAGGCCAATTTGGTTACCCAGGCCGATATTGCCAGCCAAAAAATCATCTTGGATTTAATCCGCAAGCATTTTCCTGCCCACGATTACCTGGCCGAAGAAAACGGCGTCAAAAAAACCGGGTCGGATTACGTCTGGGTCATTGACCCGATTGACGGCACCACCAACTTTGCCCACACGTTCCCCCAAAGCGGAATTTCCATTGCCCTTTTTTATAAAAACGAACCCGTGCTGGGCGGCGTAACCAATCCGGCCACGGGCGAAACTTTTTTGGCGCAAAAAGGCAAGGGCGCTACGCTAAACGGGAAAAAAATTCACGTTTCGGCTACGCCCAAGATGGAACAGTCGCTGTTGGTAACGGGCTTTCCGTACGACCGGTTTACGCGCTTGCCGGCGCTACTAGAGCGGTTTGGCGCTTTCTTGAACGCCTGCCACGATGTGCGCCGCTTGGGTTCGGCCGCGTTGGATTTGTGCTGGCTGGCCGCCGGCCGGCTGGACGGCTATTGGGAAGACAATTTGAACCCGTGGGACGTGGCTGCCGGCGTGTTGGTGTTGCAGGAAGCGGGTGGAAAAGTAACGGATTTTTCCGGCAAGAAATACAAAAAAATCGCCGACTACGGCAAAACGCTCCTGGCCACCAACGGCAAAATCCACGCGCAAATGCTTCGCGTAATCCGTCAAACGCAGCCCCGTCCGTAAAAAAAGAAGGTCCGTTTTTGTGCGGCTGGGGTGCAGGTTTGATATAATCTAAGAAAGATCTTTTTGAACAAGGGGTTTGCATGGCTATTAGCGTAGTAAAACAATACAGCGTATTTTTGATTAACGAACCCGGCGCTTTGAAAAACTTCGCCGAGCTGTTCGTGCGCGACAATGTGGACGTAATTGCCATTTCGCAAGACGTCCGCTACGACGCGGCCGTCGTACGCCTGGCGGTACAATACGACCAGGAAATCAGCCATGCGCTTACCAAAGCCGGCTTTACCAGCGTGAAAACGGACGCCATCTGCCTGGACGCGCCCGACCGCGTGGGCCTGGTGCGGGATATTGGCGCCGTCCTTTCCGGCCACGGCATCAACATTACCACCATTTACGGCACCGCCGGGGCAGGCCCCAACAGCCGTTGGATTATTGTGGTCAACGACATTACCAAAGCCTTAAACGCGCTGGAATCTTCGGGCCTGTTTAACTGATTTTTCCAAAACAAAATCCCCGCGGAACACCCGCGGGGATTTTTTATGGGCAAATTCTTTTACCGCATTTGCTTTTCGGCTTTTTTCATTTGCTTTTTCCAAGCTTTCTGGGCGGCCTTGTGTTTGCGTTCCGCTTCGGGAGAAAGCAACTCCTCCACCCGGCGCGCTTTTATTTGGTCCAAGTTCTGTTCGTTCTCTTTCATTTTGGCTTCCCAGTTATCCAGGTTGGCGCGTTCATCGGCAATGCGCTGCTTCACATACGCCATCCCCGCATCCACACTTTCGGACACAACCTGCGCCAGCTGGGCTTTGATAGCCGGCTGCTGGGCTGCGGGCGCTTTGCGGTATTGTTTGACCAGTTTTTTTATTAACTTTTGGCGTTTTTCAAAGGCCTTTTTCTGTTCCGCCGGCGACAGTTTAACTGTCTTCGTCTGCTCCTGCACGGCCGGCTGGGAAGCCGCTTTTTCGGCCGTTTTATCGGCCGCTTCCGCTGCGCACAGCGTTCCGGCTGCCAGCAGCAAAGCGCCGCAAAGTAACGTAAATTTTTTCATACTCCCTCCTAATGCGAAATCGTTTTAGAAAACAAATTCATTACCGCCACGCCGGCGATAATCAACCCCATGCCCAACACCGCCGCAAAATCCGGCCGTTCCTTGAACACGGCAATTCCCACCGCCGCCGTCAGCACCGTTCCCACGCCGGCCCAAATGGCGTACGCCACGCCCAGCGCCATGCCTTTTAGCGTCAGCCCCAGCAGCCAAAAGGAGCCGCCGTAGGCCGCTGCCGTCAGCACCGCCCACAAAGGCACGCTAAACCCGCGCGACGCTTTCAGCGCGCTGGTGCCTACAATCTCGCACACAATCGCGCCGGCCAAGAACAAGTAATATTTCCACATAGCTAATCCAGCGCCGTATCGTGCACGCCGGCTTCTTCAAAGCCTTTGGCGCGCAGTTTGCAGGAGTCGCAATGGCCGCACGGTTTTTTGCCGCCGGCATAACAGCTCCACGTCAATTCAAAAGGCACTTTCAAGCTGGCGGCCAATTTCACAATTTCCGCCTTGGACAAACGCATCAGCGGCGCCAATACTTCAATGCCTTCGCTCACGCCCCGTTTGGTACCGCGGTTGAGTGCTTCGGCCGCCGCCTTAAAAAACGCCGGGGTACAATCGGGGTAGCCCGAAAAATCCACCGCGTTCGGCCCCGCGATAATCGCGTCCGCCCCTACGGCGTCCAACAGCGAACCGGCCACCGACAAAAACATCAAATTCCGCCCCGGTACGTACGTGGACGGGATGCCTTCTTTCGGGATGTCCTCCACCGCCACATCGGGCAGCTGCTGATTTTTGTCCACCAGCGAACAGCACGAAAGCCACGGCAGGTTCAGCGTAATCAAGTGATGTTTCACGCCCAAGTTGCGGGCAATCATCTGTGCGGAAAGCACTTCCCGCTCGTGCCGCTGGCCGTAGGAAACCGTCAGCGCTTCGCACGTATATCCGTGTGCCAGCGCCCAATACAAACAGGTGGTAGAATCCAACCCGCCCGAGAACAACACAATCGCTTTTTTGGCTTTCTTTTCCGAAAATCCCTTAGGCGCCTGCGAAAAAGACACTTCCCCGCTGTCCTGCGGTTTGGACGAAGGGGCCGTTTCTTCTGAGGCCAATTTGACGGAGGGCGTCTGAACCGCGGCAGCCGGCTTGGCGGCTTCGCTTTTTTTCAATACGGCGTCCAGCAAATCGTCCGACTGCGGGGCCGCTACTTTGGGTGCGGCCGGAACAGCGGCCGAAATTTCACGCTGCAATTCTTCTTTTTCTTCTTTTACCACTTGTAAAATCCCGTTAAAAAAGTTTTTAAGACGCGTCGGCGCGGAAAGTTTTCCGTCGGTCGGCTGAGCCGAAACCGGCGACTGTACCGGTTCCGCCTCCGTCTGGGCCGCAGCGGGCGCTTCATCCGCCGGGCGGGAAGGTGCTTGCGGGGCCGGTTCGGCCGCGGGCGCCGGCTGGACCCCCAACCATTGGGCCGGGGCAGGCGTGCCATACA
Organism: uncultured bacterium; assembly: GCA_949294085.1. GTDB lineage: Bacteria > Elusimicrobiota > Elusimicrobia > Elusimicrobiales > Elusimicrobiaceae > Avelusimicrobium. The sequence goes on from CASFFX010000003.1 coordinate 102,841, forward strand.
GGTGGCAAACGCCGTATCCGTTGGGCGAAAAAGTAACCTGCGGAACGACGGGCACGCTGTCTAGCTTAAAGGCGATTTTGGCGTCTTTGGCGGCGGTTTTGGGCCCCTGTTTCCAAAATTCCACACAGCGCATGGTGTTGTTGTATTCCACAATGGCGTCCTGCGGGTGCCCCACGCCCTGCACGTAATCCTTCAAGGCGGCCACGCAAAGGCCGTCTTCCACGGCGTCGGCCGTGCTGTAGAGCGAAGCCGGAATCAAAAGAACGTCTTTTTCCTGCGCGACAATCGCCTCGGCCAAGGAATTAAAATTGCAAAATCCGCCCGTTAATACCAGCGAAGCTTTCCCCGCCCCGCGCAAGAGGGCTTTTCCCCCTTCCTCGGAGCAAAGCATCGCCGGGCGGCGGGCATTGGATTTGGAGGCCAAATAAGGGGAATTATCCGCGTGTGGGGCCGGGAAATCCCCCGGACAAAATACTTCAAAATCCCCATGGGTTTGGGCAAAAGCCGCCGCTTGCTGCACGTCGGCAAACACCAATATTTCTTTTTTGCCCCGTTTGGCCAGTTCGCACAGGGTCGTACCCGTGCGCAATACGTCCACTACAACGGCCACGTCCGTCCATTGTTCGCACTCGGCGACGGTTTTAGCTATCAGAACGTTCATTTAAAATCCCCAATACCTTAAAATCTTCAATCGCTTTTTCGTCTTCTTCCGTCAGGTCATCCACGTATTTAATGGCGTAAATAATCAGCGTAACGCGCGGATTGGTGGCGCCGTCCTCGGCGCTGTTATACTGCCCGATGAGCATGGCGTCCGCCCCCTTGGAAGCGACAAACCGGCGTCCTTTTTCCACCCCCATTTTCAAGACGTCCCGGTCCGGCTTTAAGTTTTTAATGCGCAAAAGCCCCAAATTCCCGTATGGGCGGGTTACATCGGCTTTACTGCCCAAAATTTCCACATTTTTGGCTTTGGTGGGCGGGAAATCCGGCCCGATCGGAATCCAATCCAAATTGCTTTGTTCCAAGGACGCACACCCCGCCAACAGCAGCAAAACTGCGCCCCATATGGTTATTTTTTTCATATTCCCTCCTATTTTTTCTGGGAAGCCAACTGACCGCAAGCGGCCAGGATGTCGTTGCCCATACTTTTGCGAATGGTTACGCCAATGCCCATGGCTTTGAGCCCGGCGGCAAATTCCTTCACTACGCGGTCGCTGGTTTTTTCGCCGCGGCCCAAGTTGCATGCAATCAAATTGACGTGCAGCAGGTAATTGTCTTTAATACTGTAAATCCAATCGGCCAATTTGCGGATATGTTCCGGCCGGCTGTTTACGTTTTCAATTACGGAATATTCCAAAAACACCTGCCGGCCCGTCATGGCGATGTATTCTTCCAACGCTTTTTTCAAATCGTCCAAATCAAATTTGCGGTTCACGGGCATCAGCTGGCTGCGTTCGGCATTGTCGGCATTATGCAGCGAAATGGCCAAATTGGCCTGGGGCAAATCCACCGCCAATTTGTGCAGTTTATCGGCAATGCCGGACGTGGAAATGGAAATATGCCGCGCGCCGATGTTCAAGTAGTCCGGGTCGGAAAGTTCTTTTGCCGCCTTGACGACGTTCAAATAGTTCAACAGCGGTTCGCCCATCCCCATAAACACCACGCTGGAAATACGCTCCCCCAGTTTTTCCCGCCGGACATATTGATACCACATCAGCACCTGGTCGGTAATTTCTTCCTGGGTTAAATCCCGCTTGAAGCCCATTTTCCCCGTGCTGCAAAACGAACAGCGCAGCGGGCAGCCCACCTGGCTGGAAACGCACACGCTCCACGCATCCTGCGGCTTAAGGAGCACGGTTTCAATCCGCCAGCCGTCTTTAAGCGTCAGCAACGCTTTGGCCACTTTGTCGTGTTGGGAGCAGGTGATTTCGGTTACCTCAAAGCTCAGCAACGGGCAGTCCTTCTTGAGCTGTTCGCGCAAGGGCAGCGGCAGGCTGGTGGCTTCGTCCCACGAAGAAATGCCTTTATTAAAAATGGCTTCGCGCACTTGCCCAATGCGAAAGTTGGGCAGGCCGGCGTCTTTAATGTATTTTTTAACGGATTCAAAATTCATTTTTCTTTCCTTATTATGGATTATATATATTTTACCATTTTACGGGCGAGTGCTTGGCTTTTTGCCGCGGCCGGCCCGCCTGCGTGAAAAAACGCCTGTTTTTTAGTATAATACCTGCACGATGAGTGAAGATATCAAGTTTAGCACCGCCGGCTTCCGGGCCGTCACCGCAGACGGGCTTACCGCCCAGTCCGTACAACGTTTGGCTTACGGGATTTCCGAACACATTTTGGAACATCCCTTCTACGGTTTTGAAGGTGAAGGGTACCGCAAGCATTGCGCGGCTCAAGGCAAAAAGCCCAAAAAACCCCTCGTTTTGGTGGGGTTTGACACCCGTTTTCTATCTAAACAATTCGCCTATATTGCCGCCAACGCCTTGGTGCAAAGCGGCATTACCGTAAAAGTGGCCGAACTCCCCCTTCCTACCCCCGTGGCGGAATGGGCCGTATTAAATGAATGCGCCGTGGGCGCCATTGTGGTAACCGGCAGCGAAGCCGAATACTACGTAAACGGCGTGAAATGGATTTCGTATTACGGCGGTATTGCCAACAACGAAATCGTGCAGGATATTGAAAAACGCATTCCGTCCCCCAGCGCGCAGATCTTAAAAGCTTCCTCCACCGAGTTTGGCTATTTGAACGCGGCGGCCGTCGTTACCAAGGACTTGCGCAAAGGCTATTTGGCGCGCTTGGAAAAAATGATTGACGTCAAAGCGCTTAAAAAATCTAAGCTGAAAATCGCGGTGGACCCGCTGTTCGGCACGGCTAAAAACTATTTCCGCGATTTTTTGGAAAAACACGGCGTAACCGTGGAAGGCGTGCACGAAGGGGACGATGTCCTCTTTGGCGGATACACGCCTAACGCAGGCCCCGTAAGCCTGACGGATTTGAAAAAGCTGGTAACGTCCAAAAAGATGAACTTGGGCATCGCCTGCAACCCGGATTGCGACAAATTCGGTATTATAGACGCCGACGGCAACTGGGTTTCTTCCAACGAAATTGCCCCCATGCTGCTGGAACACTTGGTGCGCAACAAAAAAGTGGGCGGCCGCGTGTGCCGCAGCGTCATTACTTCCAACCTGATAGACCAGGTGGCCAAAATGCACGGCCTGATGCTGCGCGAAACGCCCGTGGGATTTAAGTACATTACGGAACTGATGACCACCGGGCAATACATTATGGGGATGGAAGAATCCGGCGGGATTGCCGTAGCCAACCACATCCCGGACAAGGACGGCCTGCTGGCCTGCCTGCTGGTGGTGGACATGCTGGCGGTGGAAGGAAAATCCTTCAAACAGCTTAAGAAAGATTTTTACAAAAAATACAAACAGCTGTTTGACCAAAAAGTCAGTATTCCCAAAACGGAAACCGAAATTAACCGCATTATGGAACGGCTGGATATTCGCCCGCCGCTTTCTATCAACAAGACTTCCGTGTGGCGTATTGACTCTACGGACGGATTTAAGTTTATTTTGAAGGGCGGCAGCTGGCTGGCTATTCGGCCGTCCAGCACCGAACGCCTGATTCGCATGTACGCGGAAGCGCAGGATGAAAAACTGCCGGCCGCGCTCATTAAAGAAGGCAAAAAAATTATAGACAGTATTGTCTAATCTGCGGCCGCGGGGCGGCCGAAAGGGGGTTTGTATATGGCTCGCATCAAAAAAATTACGGCAAGAGAAATTTTGGATTCCCGGGGCTATCCCACCGTGGCGGCAGACGTGCTGCTAGACGACGGCAACACCGGCACCGCCGCCGTACCCAGCGGGGCTTCCACCGGTTCGCACGAAGCGCTGGAACTGCGCGACGGCGGCACCCGCTACAACGGCAAAGGCGTGTTAAAAGCGGTCCAAAATGTGGAACGCATTTCCCAACAGCTCGCCGGTATGGACCCGTTTGATATTCGTCTGGTGGACGAAAGCTTAATTGCGCTGGACGGCACGGAAAACAAATCCAACCTGGGCGCCAACGCCATGCTGGCTGTTTCCATGGCCGTATTGCGCGCCGGCTGCCACAGCGCAAAACTGCCGCTTTACCAGCACATCCGCAACGTGTATGGCCTGCATTACGATACGTACGTGATTCCCGCCCCGATGCTCAACATCGTCAACGGCGGCAAACACGCCGATTCGGGCTTGGACGTACAGGAATTTATGATTGTTCCCACGGCGCCCAAAACCTTTGCCGAAGCCTTGTGCCAAGCCAGCGAAACGTACCACGCCCTGCGCAGCCTGCTTAAAGAAGAAGGCATGGTGATTGCGGTGGGAGATGAAGGCGGTTTCGCCCCCAAAATTACCAAACACGAAGACGTGTTGAAAACGATTCTCGCCGCCGCCAAAAAAGCCGGCCACCCGGAAATTTCCCTGGCGATGGACTGCGCCGCCAGCGAATTCTACCACGACGGGCACTACCGCTTTGAAGGCAAAATGTACTCCGCCGAGCAAATGACGGACCTCTATGCCGCCTGGTGCGCTGCCTATCCGCTGATTTCCATTGAAGACCCCTTGCAGGAGGACGATTGGGACGGCTGGAAACTGATTACCAAAAAACTCGGCAAAAAAATCAATTTGGTGGGGGACGATTTGTTCGTTACCAATCTCAAACGCCTGCAAAAAGGCATTGCCGAAAAGGCCGCCAACTCCATTTTAATCAAAGTCAATCAAATTGGCACCGTGTCCGAAACGATTGACGTAATGGCCTTGGCCGAAAAGAACGGGTACTCGCGCATTGTGTCGCACCGGTCGGGCGAAACGGAAGACACCTTCATCGCCGATTTGGCCGTAGCCACCAACGCGGGCGCCATCAAGACGGGAGCCCCGGCCCGCGCCGAACGCACCGCCAAATACAACCGCCTGCTGCAAATAGAAGCAGAACTGGGCGACAAAGCCGTGTACGCCCGCGCAGCGGCATTTGAAAAATAATGCAGGAACTCAAAAAACTTCTACTCCAACACAAAAAACAACTGCTGCTGGCCGCCGTGCTGGCAGCAGTCGTTGTGATATGTCTGGGGAGCAACATCCTTAGTTTATTCCACAACAAACTAGAACTGCGCAAGCTGGCCAGGCAAAGCGTCGTGCTGGACCAACAGTACGAAGAAATGCTGAAAAAAATGGCCTTGCTGCAAAAGCAGGACTTGGCGTACGTGGAAGAAATTGCCCGCACGCAGTACAATATGGTCAAACCCGGCGAAATTCAATTCCGGCTGACTGAAAAATAGAGGTTTTATGCACATAGACGTAATCAACCTGGGCCCGATGGACAACTGCACGTATCTGGTCAGCGAGGGGCAGGACGCCCTGCTGATAGATCCGGCCTGGGACATGAATTTTTTGGAGCACACCCTCAGCGAAAAAAAACTGAACTTGCTGGCGGTGCTGTTTACGCATGGGCATTTTGACCACGTAAAATTTGCCCAAACCCTGCTGGAAAAACACCACCTCAAGGCGTATATAGAAAAAGAGGATGTGGTGCTGTGCGGCATAGACCCGCATATGCTCCACGCCTACGAAGGCGCCCAACAGCTAAAAATAGGGCCTTTTGACGTGGAAATCATCCCCACGCCCGGCCACACCGCGGGCGGGGTGTGCATCAAAATCGGCCAGGCGCTCTTTACCGGGGACACACTCTTCCCCGGGGCGTGCGGGCGGGTGGATTTGCCGTCCTCCAATCCGCGCCATATGCGCCAAAGCCTGTTAAGACTGTCCCAACTGCCCGAGGACACCCAAATTTTTGCCGGGCACAGCTACGGCGGGAAATGCAGCTCCACCATTGGTTATGAACGCTTGAAAAATCCCTTTATGCGCAACGCCATACGGGATAAGGACTCGCTGTAATGCACCCGGTATTTTTGCAGATTGGCTCTTTTGAATTGGCCAGCTACGGCCTGATGACCGCGCTGGGGTATGCGGCGGCGGCGTTGTATTTGCTGCCGCGGCTTAAAAAAATCGGCCTGGACAAGGATACTTTTTGGAACCTGATTTTTATTGCCTTTATGGGGGCACTGGCCGGGAGCAAGCTGCTCTATATTGTGGTATCCTGGCCGCAGCTGGGCGCTACGCTGGCCGAAAAACTGACCAACATCGTGCGGGACTTCCGCTACGGGTTTGTTTTCTTTGGCGGGATGATTGTGTCGGTCGGGGCGTTAGTTTGGTACATCCGCCGCAAGGGACTGCCGCTTTTAAAAACGGCCGATTTTTTAATTGTCGGCTTGCCGCTCGGGCACGCATTTGGACGGATTGGGTGCTTTTTGGCGGGCTGCTGCTATGGCCGCCCGACGGATATGCCGTGGGGCGTGGTATTTTCCGACCCGCACTCGCTGGTCGCGCCGGAGTTATTGGGCGTGCCGCTGCACCCCACCCAACTGTATGAAGCCGCCGGCAACTTGATTTTATTTTTTCTGCTCCATACCGCCTCCCAAAAGCCGCACCGGGCGGGCACGATCTTGGTGGAATATGTGCTGGGCTACAGCCTGATGCGCTTTGTGATTGAATTTTTCCGCGGGGATTTCCGCGGGGAATACATGGCCGGGCTTTCCCCCTCGCAAGGGATTGCGCTGGTGGCGGCGGCCGCCGCGTTTTATTTATGGAGCCGCTTAAAAAAGGATAAACAAAATGGCTGAGAACAAAAAAATCGTTTTTGATGGGTATTCCCGCCGGCTGGACGTGTTCGCCGCCGACGAATTGGCCGACTTTTCGCGCGCCATCGTGCAGAAAATGATTAAAGACGGCAAAATTACCGTCAACGGCAAAAAGGTAAAACCTTCCTGGCCGCTTACGCGGGGCGAAGTGGTGGAAATACAAATGCCCGCCGTACAAGCCAAAACCCGCCTGAGCGATTTAATCATCCACGATGCCAAAGATTTTTTCGTGCTCATTAAACCCGCCGGTATGCTGGTGCATCCGCAAAGCCCCGTGTGGGAAGAACACCCCGAGGCCGTTTTCTCCGCGGAGGAAACCTTGGTGTCCGTCATCCTGGCCGATCCGCCCAAAGGCTTTGACCTTTCCACCCCCCGCGCCGGGCTGGTGCACCGGTTGGACCGCGAAACCAGCGGCGTCATGCTGGTGGCCAAAAATCCGGAATTTCAAGCGGAAATGGTGGCGCTGTTTGCCAACCGGCAAGTGCACAAAACCTACCACTCCATTGCCTGCGGCGAAGTGCCCGACGACGAAGGCACCATTGACGTACCAATTGGCCGCGTGACCGGCGGAAAAATTAAAGCCTCCGATGTGGGGCGCGAAGCCATTACCGACTACAAGGTGCTGGAACGCAAAAACGGGTTTACCTATATAGAGCTTTATCCCCGCACCGGGCGCACCAATCAGCTGCGCGTTCACTTAAGCTGGCTGGGATATCCCGTCCTGGGGGATTGGCTTTACCGCGGGGCTACGGCCGACCGGCTGATGCTGCACGCACGCCGGATTGAATTTAAGCACCCGCTGACGGGGAAAAATTTGAAATTTGAAGCCCCCGTCCCGCCGGATTTTATCGCCGCGTGGAAACGCGTTACGCAAACAAACTAACGCGGGCCCTTCTTTTATGCGCGTGCCGAAACAAACGGCACGCGCTTTTTTATGATCCAAACTAATTAGTTTTTTGGCTTTCTTTTTGGCGGGAAATAGCGTATTTTATAAAGAGAGATCAACCGGAAACCCCTGTTCCGTTTCACTTCCTACTAGTTTTTACCCGTCCGGACCGCGAGTGGGGACTCGCCACCCGGGCAAATGCTACAAAAGGCCCCGTTCCATGGGAAGAACGGGGCCTTTTGATTGGGTAAAACAACCGCGGGGACTTTTGCCGCTACAGACTTTTTTGATACAGCCGATAGCGCTTGCTGGGGTGGCAGCCGCACTCCAAAATACCGCGGATAATGCCTTCGTTATCTTCCAGCACCCACGACAGCTCCGCCTCGTTCCACACGGCAACGCCGTGGTCAATGATGTGCTTAATTAGAATCAGGTCAATGCCGCGCTTTCTAAACTGGGGCGATACGCCCAGCATAATCATACGGGCGTCTTTAATTTTATGCCACGCCCACAGCGCTTTCAGCACGCGCCACGGGTTGGCCAGCGAGCCTTTCAACTCTTTAAGAACGTGGTTCATGTTGGGAATTAAAATGTAAAATCCGGCCGGTACGCCGTCCACTTCCAACACGCATGTCCCTTCCGGACGCACGATTAATTTCAATTCTTTTACCACGTCCGCCATTTCCTGCCGGGACATGGGCACAAAACCCCAGTTTTCCGCCCACGCCTCGTTATAAATTTTGCGGATTACCTCGGCTTCTTCTTCTATTTTTTTCAAATTCAGCCGTCTTAGCGTAATGCCTTTCCCGCGCGAGCACCGGGCGCACACTTTCAAAAACCGTTCCGAAAATTGATCGTCCTTGCTGCGCTGGAAAGCCAACAAATCTTTAATTTTGCTAAAGCCCGCCCCCTCAATCAGCTGGGCATAATACGGATAGTTGTACGGCATCATAATGGCGGGCATACTGTCAAACCCGTCTATCAACAACCCATACACGTGATTGCTGGACGGATTGGCCGGGCCGCGCACCGCGCTTACGCCTTTGGCACGGAGCCATTTTTCCGCCGCGTCAAACAGCGCCCGCGCTGCCTGCGGGTCGTTAATGCAATCAAAAAATCCGAAAAATCCGATATTTTCTTTATGGTATTCGTTATGGGCACGGTTGACCAGCGCCATAATCCGCCCGACGGGTTTCCCGTTTTCAAACGCCATAAACAAAGCCCGTTCGCCGTGCGTCCAAAAAATATGGTCCGCACGAAGCAAATGCTTGGTGTCGGCCTTCAATTCGCCCACCCAATACGGGTCGTTTTTGTACAACTCAAACGGAAAATTGATAAACGCGTCTAATTCCTGCTCGGTCAGCTCTCGCACATGTACGTCCATAAAGGCACCTCACTTACAAAAAAGAAAACCCCGGTCTTGCCGCAGCCAGAACGGGGTTTCCCTAGGAAAGAACTTATTTAATTACGCCAATTTCGCGGCCGGCTTTGGCAAAAGCGTCAATAATTTTTGCCACATGTTCGTCGGTATGCGTAGCCATCAGCGTCAAGCGCATCAACGCGCGGCCGGGCGGCACCGCCGGGCTGACGACCGGGTTGGAGAAAATGCCCAGTTCGTGCAGGGCGCGCCACATCTTAAAGCAGTTTTCGTTGCTGCCCACGTGCACCGGCAAAATCGGCGTGGTGCTGGTGCCCAAATCAAAGCCCAAATCTTCCAGGCCTTTTTTGAGTTTCGCCGTCAGGCGGAACAAATTGTCGCGGCGGGAAGTGTCGTTTTCAATCAGTTCCAGCGCTTTGGTGATGGAAGCCACCGAGGCCGGCGGCAGCGCGGCGGAAAAAATCTGGCTGCGGGCATTGTGGCGGATATAATGGATGATATCGGCATCGCCCACGACAAACCCGCCGACGGTGGCAAATGTTTTGGAGCACGTTCCGACCACCAAATCCACCTCGCCATTTTCCAAGCCGTAGTATTCGCAGGTTCCGCGGCCCGTTTTGCCGATAATCCCCGTGGCGTGGGCATCGTCCACCATAATACGGGCGCCGTATTTTTTGGCAATTTTTACAATTTCCGGCAACGGGCAAATGTCCCCTTCCATGCTGAACACCCCGTCCACAATAATCAGTTTGCCGGATTCTTCGGGCAGTTTGGCCAGTACGCGGTCCAAATCCGCCGGGTCGTTGTGGCGGAAGCGGACCATTTCTCCGTCGGAAAGTTTTACGCCGTCCAAAATGCTGGCATGGTCCAGTTTATCCACGATGGCATAGTCGCCTTTTTTTACCAAGCACGACACTACGCCCAAATTCATCTGATATCCCGTAGAAAACAAAAGGCCCGCTTCTTTGCGTTTGAACCGCGCCAGGCGAGCTTCCAGCTCGTCGGCCGCTTTGGTGTTGCCGTTCAAAAAGCGCGAACCCGCACATCCCGTACCAAACTTCAAAGCAGCTTCGCTGGCCGCTTTTTTCATTTCGGGATCGTCCGCCAAGCCCAAGTAATTGTTGGAACCGGCCATAATGTATTTTTTGCCCCCCAACATTACTTCCGGCCCTTGCGCAGATTCAATCGGCTGGAAATAGCCGTAAATGCCCATGCGCATGGCCAGTTTGGCGTCCTTGTAATTTCTGCATTTTTCAAAAATATCAGACATGTTCTTATCCTCGTGGCGCAACAACCCGCGCCGCGGCACCCTGCGGGGCCGCTTTGCGGTTATTTACTAACCTTTTTAATTATATTTGTGGTGGACCGTCCTTTTAACAACGGAAAACGCACCACTTTTTTTGCAAATTCGCGGCCGACGATTTCGTCGGTCTTGTAATCGCCGCCCTTTACCAATACGTCCGGGCGGACGAGTTTAATTAATTCGTACGGCGTGTCCTGCTCAAAAATGCTCACGGCGGACACACTTTCCAGCCCGCCCAGCACCAAGGCACGGTCCGCCTGGGAATTGACGGGACGGGTGGGCCCTTTCAAGCGGCGCACGGAAGCGTCGCTGTTTAAGCCTACCACCAGCACGTCCCCTTTGGAACGCGCAAATTCCAACACGCTTACATGCCCGGCGTGCAAAATGTCAAAACACCCGTTTGTGAAAACGATTTTTTGACCGCGGCGGCGCGCTTCTTCTACAAATTTTTTAAGTGCGCGGGGGCCCAAAATCTTATTTTTGGCTTTCACTTTTTTCCTTCTCTTTGGCCATCATGCGTTCAATCAGGCCGGTGTCCATATTGCCATGGATAAAATCTTCATTATTTACGATTTTTTGATGGAACGGAATCGTCGTTTTGATTCCCCCCACCAAAAATTCGCCCAAACAGCGGCGGCTGCGCGCCAGCAAATGCTCGCGGTCCGGCGCGGTGATAATCAGCTTGGCAATCAGGCTGTCGTAATAGCTGGGAATCGTGTAGCCGGTGTACATATGGCTGTCCACCCGCACGCCCAGCCCGCCGGCGGGAATCCACTCTTCAATGGTGCCGGGGCACGGCGTAAAATTGTGTTCGCTGTCTTCGGCGTTAATGCGGTGTTCAATGGCGTGGCATTTAATCACGGCCGCTTCTTCCTGCGAAATATGCAGCGGCTCGCCCTGCGCAATTTGAATTTGCATTTTAACCAAGTCCTGCCCGCAGACCGATTCCGTAACCGGGTGTTCCACCTGCAAGCGGGTGTTTACTTCCATAAAATAAAATTCTTTGTTTTGCGCCATCAAAAATTCCACAGTGCCCACGCCGCGGTACTGGGCCGCTTTGACGAGTTTGCACGCCGCTTCCTGCAATTGCCGGCGGGTTACCGGATCCACAAACGGGGAAGGAGATTCTTCCACCAGCTTTTGGTGGCGGCGCTGCATGCTGCAGTCGCGCTCGGCAAAGGCCACTACGTTGCCGTAATTGTCCCCCGCTACCTGCACTTCAATATGGCGCGGATTCAAAACGAGTTTTTCAAAATACACGCGGTCGTCGCCAAAGTTGGCCTTGGCTTCGCCCTGTGCCGTTTTCATCATCAGTTCCAAATCTTCTTCCTTCAGGCACGCGCGCATCCCTTTGCCGCCACCACCCAAAGAAGCTTTAATCATAATCGGAAATCCGATTTTGCGGGCCACTTCGCGGAAGTTCTTGCCCACCACTCCGTCGGAACCGGGCGTAATCGGCACGCCGGCTTTTACGGCAATTTCGCGCGCGGTGGATTTGACCCCCAGCATTTCAATGGCTTGCGCCGTCGGGCCGATAAACGTCATGCCGGCCTTGGTAACGGCGGCGGCGAAATCGGCATTTTCGGACAAAAACCCATACCCCGGGTGCACGGCATCGGCCCCGGTAATTTTGCCGGCGGTTACAATCGCGTCAATATTCAAATAGCTCACCGGCGAGGGCGCCGCCCCAATGCACACCGCTTCATCGGCCATGCGTACGTGCAGGCTGTTGCGGTCGGCCTCGGAATAAACAGCCACGGACTTAATGCCCATTTCTTTAAGCGTACGAATTACGCGCAGGGCAATTTCGCCGCGGTTGGCAATTAAAACTTTTTTGAAAGGCGTAACGGTAATGTTGGCGGACATGGCAAACTCCTATTTCTCTATAAAAAACAACGGCAGTCCAAATTCCACGGGGGCGCCTTCCTGCGCCGTAACGACCCGGAGTTTGCCGGATACGGGCGCGGTAATTTTGTGCTTTTGGGAAACCGTCTCCACCCAGCCCAACGCCTCGCCTTCTTTTACGGATTGGCCTTCCTTAAGCACCAGGCTTTTGCCTTTATCCGCCGCGTGGTAAATCCCAACCGCGGGGGAGGTTACCGCCGTAAGCGAACAGGAAAAATGTGCCGGTTCCGGCAGCGCTTCAGCCGTTTTTACCTCAATGCAATCGCCGTCTTTTTCATAACAAAATTCAGCCAAATCGGTGGTTTTCAGCCAATCGGTTACTTCCGTAATCAGTTTCGTATCCATAATATCCTCGGATTGAAAGGTTAACAATATACTGTAGTTATTTTACCATTTTTAACAGGCAAACGGCATATCCCGCCGCACTTCTAACCTTTTTTGCCTCTTTTCCCAACTCGCATAAAATGCTAGGGTAGCCCTATGAAATACATCCTACCTATACTAAAGCTGGTGTTCTGGCTGGCGCTGTGCCAGCTGCCCAGTTTGGTGGCCGCGGGGGCGGTGCAGGCCAATTTGGACTGGTTTCACACCCTCGTACAGCCGCCGTTTATGCCGCCGGACGCCGTGTTCGGCATGGCTTGGGGCGTGCTTTATGTGCTATTGGGGGTGGCCGGATTCTTGGCCTTCCGCAACGGACTGAGCGCCGCGCGAAAACCGCTGATCTTATTTATCGTACAGCTGGCGCTAAACGCCTGGTGGACGCCGGTGTTCTTTGGGGACCACAACCCCGCCGCGGCGTTTGTCATTTTGCTGCTCATCGTGGCCGAAGGCGCCTGGCTGGCCAAAGCCCTGTGGGCCAAAAGCCGTCCGGCCGCCTGGCTGATGCTGCCCTACGGCCTGTGGCTGCTTTTTGCAGGCTACCTGAATGTGGGCGTGTGGGTCTTAAACGCTTAAATAAAAAGACGGGAAGTTTTCTTCCCGTCTTTTTTGAAAGTTTATTTGGCCCGGTACCTTTTAATCACATCCATCCCCAGCTTCATCACTTTATAAAAAGTGGAATCCAACAGGGTGGATACATTGTCTATCAAGTCAAACGCGCTTTTGGTTTTGTCCACATTTTCCGCCGTGGAAACAGCCAAATACTCCACCGCTTCCGCCGTGCGCGTAATTTGCAGGAAAGCCCGCACCGCAAACACCACAAATACGACAAAAGCGACTACCGCCGCCAGTACACACCATTGGTAAAAATCCATACGTTCCCCCTTTTGCAGCCTTTTTTCTTATTTTAGACAGTTCCGCCGTTTCCGTCAAGCCCCCGCCGTGTTTCCCGGATTTTCAAGCCGGGTAGCAAATAGGTCTTTTTGGTGTTTTTCCTTATTTTTTGAGGATATATTTTTATAGGTCCTCAAACTATTTGACAACCCCTTTAGTTATTAGTAATAATTACTATTAAGAAGCGCGACCGGGCCCGCCTTCCGGCAACAGAAAAAGGGCATTTCTCCGTCGGAGAAAACGTTTTTTTAATTCCGCCTTCCCAAAATTGTTAGACGTGATTTGCAATTTTAGTTTGTTTATGCCAAAATTTTAGAAGTCGTGAAAATTTCGCACGACCATTTAATCTACCAGGACAAGATATTATGGAAAACTCTGAAGTAATCACTCATATCGTCAAAAGAGACGGTACTACCCAACGTTTTGACTCCAAAAAAATCACCAAGGCCATTTGCAAAGCGGCCGAAGCGACGGGAGAATTTGACTCGGAAACCGCCAAAAAATTGACGATTCGCGCCATCAACATCATCCAGCAATTGTACTCCGACACCGTGCCGAACGTGGAAAACGTACAGGACATTGTGGAAGACGTTCTGTTGACGTCCAACTACCACAAAACGGCCAAAGCGTACATTTTGTACCGCGACCAGCATGCCCGCATGCGCGAAATTTCTTCCAAATTTAACGTGGACCTGGTGGACCAGTATCTGCAAAAGATTGACTGGCAGGTAAACGAAAACAGCAATATGGGCTATTCGCTGCAGGGGCTGAACAACTATATTTCTTCCGAAATCAGCAAGGTGTATTGGCTCAACAAAATTTATCCGGAAAACGTCCGCCGTATGCATACGGAAGGCGATTTCCACCTGCACGACTTGGGCCTGTTGGGCGCCTACTGCGTGGGCTGGGACTTGCAGGACCTGCTGTTAAGCGGGTTTACGGGCGTGGTCGGCAAAGCGGAAAGCAAACCGGCCAAACACCTGCGCACCGCGTTGGGACAGGTGGTCAACTTTTTCTACACGCTGCAGGGCGAAAGCGCCGGCGCGCAGGCTTTTTCCAACTTTGACACGCTGCTCGCGCCGTTCATCTACTACGACAAACTTTCCTACGAGGAAGTAAAACAAGCGCTGCAGGAATTTTTGTTTAACGTCAACGTGCCTACGCGCGTGGGTTTCCAAACGCCGTTTACCAACCTGACGCTGGACCTGACGGTTCCTTCCTATTATAAGGACCAGCCCGTCATCATCGGCGGAAAACTGCAGGACAAAACCTACGGCGAATTCCAAAACGAAATGGACATGCTCAACCGGGCGTTCTGCGAAGTGATGCTCGCCGGCGACGCCAAAGGCCGCGTGTTCACGTTCCCGATTCCGACGTACAACATTACGAAAGATTTTGACTGGGACAACCCCAAACTGACCCCGCTGTGGGAAATGACGGCCAAATACGGGATTCCGTACTTTGCCAACTTTATCAACTCGGACATGAACCCCGAGGACGCCCGCTCCATGTGCTGCCGTCTGCGCATTGACAACCGCGAACTCAGAAAACGCGGCGGCGGCTTGTTCGGTTCGGCCCCGCTGACGGGCTCTATCGGCGTGGTAACCATCAACCTGCCGCGGCTGGGGTATCTGTCCAAAAACGAGGACGAGTTCTTCGCCAATTTGAAAGACCGTATGGAAGTGGCCAAAACCAGCTTGGAAATTAAACGCAAAGTGATTGAACGCTTTACCCGCGGGAACCTCTATCCGTATATGAGCTTCTACCTGCGCACGGTGCGTCAGCGCTTTAACGAATATTGGAAAAACCACTTCTCTACCATCGGGCTGGTGGGCTTAAACGAAGCCGCCGTCAACCTGATTGGGGAGGACATCGGTTCCGAAAAAGGCCGCAAATTCGCCGAAAAAGTGCTTACGTTTATGCGCGAAGTATTGGTAAAATTCCAGGAAGAAACCGGCAACAACTACAACCTGGAAGCCACCCCGGCCGAAGGGACCTCGTACCGCTTGGCCAAGCTGGACAAGGAACGCTATCCGGAAATTAAATGCGCCAACGAAGAGCTTTACAAACAAGGGCATCCGCCTTTCTACACCAACTCTTCGCAGCTGCCCGTCAACTATACCGACGACGTATTTGAAATGCTGGACCTGCAAAACAACATCCAGTCCAAATACACCGGCGGCACGGTACAGCACATTTTTACCGGCGAAAGAATCAAAGATTTGGAAGCGATGAAGAAATTCATCAAAACCGTGTGCGAAAAATACACCTTGCCGTATTTTTCCATCACGCCCACGTTCAGCATCTGCCCCAAGTGCGGCTACATTGAAGGCGAACATTTTGAATGCCCCAAATGCAAAGCCGAACGCATGCAGGAGCTGGAACGCCAAGTACAGCTTTTGGAAGAACAGCTTTACAGCAAATAGTTCTTCACAAATTACCTTTTTTGGGTTATGAACCGCCAAAACATAACCCAAAAAAGCAGTTGAAACGGATATGGCAAAGTGCCATAATAAAGTAGCGGGTTTTCACGGGCCCGGCTCCGTTTTACACGGTTATTATTTAGGAGACAACACCATGACTGCACAGGAAAAACAAATTGTTGAAAACAAAATTTCGGAACTGAAAAAAGAAATGAACGAAGTTCACGGTTCCAAATGCGAAGTGTATTCCAGAGTGGTGGGCTATTTGCGCCCCGTCCAGAACTGGAACAAAGGCAAAAAAGAAGAATTTGCCATGAGAAAAACCATGCGCGTTGGCTGCGGCTGCGACTGCGCCAGCGACAAATAACTTTTTACTCTCGGCAACAGGCAACGTATGAAACTAGGTGGGCTGATTAAATTTACACTGATTGACTTCCCGGGTCGGCCGGCGGCGGTAATTTTTACACAAGGGTGCAATTTTCGCTGTCGTTACTGCCACAATCCGGAATTGGTGTACCCGCATTTGTTCACGGAACCTGTTGCCGAAGAGGAAATAGACGCTTTCTTAAAACGCCGCCAAGGCACGCTGGAGGGCGTCGTGGTAACCGGAGGGGAACCTACCCTGTTTGACGATTTGCCCGACTACCTGGCCAAAATCAAATCCATGGGCTACGCCGTAAAGCTGGACACCAACGGCACCCGCCCGGAAATGATACAGCAGCTGATAGACCAAAAATTGGTGGATTATATCGCCATGGACCTCAAAGCTCCGCTGGAAAAATACGCCTTAATCACGGGGGTGGAATTTAATCCGGCCATTTTGCGCAAATCCATGGACCTAATCCGCAACAGCGGTTTGGAATACGAGTTCCGCACCACGTATGATAAGGAAGTCCTCACGGACGCCGACATTGCCGCCATCTCCAAGATGGTGGACGGCAAACATTACCGCGTGCAGGAGTGCCTGCCCGTAGCCAAAGAGAAAGCCACCTTGAAAGTTCTGCATAAAGAGATTTAATTCTCCCAAGACAAGCCAAACGGGCCGAAAGGCCCGTTTTTTTATGGGTTTTTGCAAACAATTCTGCGGAGAATTTTCCCATAAAAAAACGCCCGAAACAACCACTTCGGGCGTTTTTTAGAGGTCGCAAAAATTTATTGAACCGATTGCGCCACCTGGTAGGCAAAGGCCAAGCCTTCTGGCAACAAAGAAGAAACTTTCTGGGCGTGAGGGACAATCCATTTCCTTCCTGCCCGCTCCAACCGGCTGCCAAATGAATTTTGCCATAAACGGCCGCAAAGCCGGGATATTCCGTGCCTGGCAAGAGACCCGGGCCCCGCGCATGGGCGGCTATTTTGGCGTATTAATAAACAAACTGCCCCTTTTGATAAATAACGCGGGAGGTGCCGTCCTTCAAGCGGGCGGTAACGGTTTTGTCTTCGGTGTTGATTAAATCCCAATGCAGGGAAGAATCGTTGAACCCGAGTTTTTCCTTCAGTTTCTTGTCCAATTTGGCCTGCGGGCCGGCAAACGTGTCGGCATAGCTGGAACCCACGGCCACGTGGCAGTTGCCGTATTTTCCGCCGAAGTTTTCATCGTACAAAATATCGGCCATAAACTTGGTGATTTTGGAAAAACGCCGGTCCGTCAGCGAAAATTCGCCAATTTGCGCGGCCCCCGGGTCCATCGCCAGCATTTTACGCACAAATTCCTGCCCCTGCTGGGCCGCCACTTTGACGGCGCGGCCTTTTTCAAACTCCAGCCGTACGCCTTTTACGTAGTTCCCGCTGCGGTAGGAGGACAAATCCGCAAAATACACGCCGCGCGTACCGCGCCAATCGGGTGAGGTAAAAATTTCAAACGACGGCACATTGCACCCGCCGCCCGCCACAAATTTGCGTTTTTCGCCCAGTAAAATTTCCAAATCCATATGGGCCGATTCCACCCGCAGCGTTTGAATCGGCAACGAAGAAAGCCAGCGGCCGATTTCGGTAATTTGCCGCGTTACCTCCTGCCATTTTTTGACGGGATCCTTTTCGTTCAAAAAGCACGCCCGCGCCACTTGCTGGGAATATTCTTTTAAGGAAAGGCCCGCCCGTTTGGCCAATTCTTCGGTCGGGTAGTTGCACAGCGTCCAGGAAAAAAGGCCCTTTTGTTCGCGCACGTCCAAAATTTCGCGCAGGGGTTTGCGGGCTACCGCGCTTTTGGCAATGCGGGCCGGATCGGCCTTTTTCAAATGGGTCAAATCCTCCGGCGCCCGCAGCGATATCAGGCCGTTGATGGCGCCCTGCAGTTCTTTTTCGCCGGCGGCCACAAATGCCAGTTGCCGGTCGTCTGCGTGCAAATAAAACTCTTTGGAAAAATCTTCCGGCGAATTCAGCCGCAAAATCACGTTGTAGCGCTGCGCCAGCAGCTTGCCGTAAATGGCCTGGGCCAGCGGCAAGGCAGCCAAATCACTTCGCAGTAAAATAACGTCATAGGGCTTAAATTGCCCGTTGCGTCGGGCCGTTTGCAGGGCCCAAATCATTACATCGGCATATTTTTCATTTTGTGTTTTTGTAAAAAACATTTTGGTTCCCCCTTTTCTTCATTAATGTTATAATACAAAATAAAGAATACCGAGAGAAAAAAATGAAAAAATTATTCCTGCTGACGCTTTTTTTCTGTCTCTTTTCGCCGCTGTGGGCGGACGTATCCCCCAAGCCGGAAATGGAATTTTCTTTTATCTATCAGACGGACGAAACCCCGCGCATTGACCCGCTGCACAGCGAGCAAATCCAATGTACCGACAACCAATGCCTGGAAAGCAAACCGCTTGGGGTATATGGTCTGCAAAAACTGTACTGCAGCCCGGAAGGTTGCTTTTCTATTGCCTATGCCTACGATAATTACCAAAAGCTGATTATTTCGTTTGAGGACGGCACCACCCTGCAAAGCAATGTTTTCCCCACGCCCGGCACGCTTCGCTCCCGTTTTAACGTATATGTGAATGACGACGGCCTGCAAGTGGAACTGTCCCCCGAAAAGGCGGACACGCGCAATTGGATTCGCAAAGACGCCTGGTACTCGCTGGCGATTATTTTGATTTTGGAATTGCTGGCGGCCACAGCGTATTTATCGTACCGCCAGAAGAGTTTTACCATTTTGTACAGCGTGGGAATTGCCAACCTAATTACCACGGCGGTATCGTGGCTGATTTTGGCACGCTACGTAAAAGAAACGGCCATTTTGTGGATTTTCTGCCTGGTGGCGGAAGGGCTGATTATCCGCCTGATGAATCCCCGCAAGATTTCGCTTAAAGACGCTTGTATGCTCAGCTTGACGACGAACGTTACCAGCTACTCGCTGGGGATGATTATTTCGTTTGTGTTGGCTCCGCTGATTTTTTAATTGTTCCGCTATCCACAAAAAACCGGGGTTTGAAACCCCGGTTTTTTTCTACAACCACAAAAGCGAAACCGCCATTACCATCATCCCGCCTACAACCCCCCAAATGACGCGGTGCCCGTCCCCGTATTCATGGGCGGTGGGCAGCAGTTCGTCCAACGCAATGTACACCATAATCCCGGCAATCAGCGCAAACAACACGCCAAACACCGCTCCCTGCAAAAAAGAGCGCAGCAGGAAAAACCCCACCACCGCGCCTATTGGCTCGGCCATGCCGGATCCGGCGCTGTACCAAAACGCCTTTGCCCGGTTGCCTGTGGCGTGATAAATCGGCAAGGCCACGGCCACCCCTTCCGGAATATTGTGAATCGCCACCGCCACCGCGATAGACACGCCCAGCGCCGCATTTTGCAAAGAAGCCATAAACGTGGCCAGCCCTTCCGGAAAATTGTGAATCGCCAACGCAAGGGCCGTAAACAGGCCCAGGTGTTTAAGTTTGTCGGAAGGGTCCAGCGTGTGTTCCTGCACGTGGTGGGAAGGCAGCATTGTGTCAATCAGCCAGGCCAGCACAATTCCGCCAAAGAACAGCCCCGTGGCCGCCCAAGCGCCCGCAGGGGTACCGTACAAGCCTTCCAGCGATTGGGTAGCCTGGGGCAGAATTTCCATAAACGAAACATACAGCATAACCCCTGCCGAAAAACCCAACCCCAGCGACAAAACGGAAAGATTTTCCCTTTTTATCACAAACGCCAGCGCGCCGCCCACAGCCGTGGCCGCTCCGGCCAAAAAGCTAAGTCCAAATGCCGTAAATAGACTGGTTTCCATATGTTTACTATATCATATTGTGTTCCACAAAAAGGCGGGGCTTTCGCCCCGCCTAAAAAAACTAATAACACAGCTTTACCATCCGTTTTTACAACGAGAGCACGAATTCTTTACCGTATAGGCTTGACTATACACGGAATAAGTAGGGGCGGAACCTCCCCCCGGCCCTACCAAACAACTCCCCCCTGAAGTTAAACAGGTGGCATTGGACCCGGAAACATAAATAGGCGTAGCCCAAGTGCAAGAGCCAAAACTCCCTACACTCAGAGAACTTCCCATCTGTTGCAAACATTCCGATTCTGTTTGATAAGAGCTTTGGTATATCCATTCGCAATTCACATTTAATCTACCACACATGGCAGACTCGTCTCGTAATTTGTTGGGAGAACCAGCTGTTTCGGCCTTTGTGGTACAGTTGCAATCCTGATAACATACATTATCTGACGTACTTACTCCAGGGCAACACTCACTTTTGTGAGAAGCTTTGTAATCCGCATCTGTACACCCAGGAGCATCTTTCGGTGTTCCGCAGACCAAAAAGACTTCTTCTTTGTCTTTTAACTGCAGCTTTTGCCAGGAAATTTGCGGGGCTCCTTCCGCCCCCGTTGCCGCACAGCTGGGGAAGGCATTGTTGATGTAATCCGGGAACAATTTCAAGCTATACAAATTCATTGTATTGGCTTCCATGCTGTATCCCTTGTCCAAATTAATCAACCGCAAATCTGAACGAAAATCTACTGCCGTTGCACCACCGCCCAAACCCAAGCGCAATTCTTGACTGCGCACTGCTTTTGCCGTCTGCAGATTCAGCGTGCCGGACTGCAACGAGGCATATTCCGTTACGTTCAGTGGCTTTGTGCCCAGCTCCCCGCTTTCGGCACAGCCTAAATTCAGATTGCACAACCGCCCCGCACCGATATCAAACTGAGTTCCCACATTTACTTTGCTGTAGGCTACATACGGCACCGGGAAAAACGTTACCATTTGTATTTTATTCTCTGCAAAAAGACCCAGCGGAGCCGCCAGCAGAAAAAATACGGTAAAAAATTTTTTCATATCGTCTCCTTATTCAAAAACCCCTTGTACATATCATACTGTCATTTTACCGATTTTTCAAGCGAATTGCTATCCCCCAATCGCTTCTTTTTTAATTGCTATAATAAAGGTATGACCGCTGGACAGCAAGAAATCTTGTTAACCGACGAATTTAAGGACGCCCTCGCCCTACTGGAAGCCAAACCGCCTATCAAACCGCTTATTTTTATTACGGGCCGTGCCGGTACCGGCAAAACCACGCTGCTGCGCTATTTTGCCGAGCACACCGCCCAAAATGTGGTGGTGCTGGCCACCACGGGGCTGGCGGCTATCAACGTGCGCGGGCAGACGGTGCACTCCTTTTTCCACTTAAAACCGGGCAATCTGTTGGACAAAAGCAACCTAAAACGCCTGCCGCGCAAAACGGTGGACGCGATAGACACCCTGATCATAGACGAAGCTTCCATGCTGCGGGCCGATTTGCTGGACGCAATGGACTATATTTTGCAAATTTCCACCCACTCGCAGGAACCGTTTGGCGGCAAAAAAATTGTTTTGTTTGGCGATTTATTCCAACTTCCCCCCGTGGAGGAGCCAGCCTCCGGCGGATTGTTTGATTATTTCCGTACCATGTATGCAAGCCCCTATTTTTTTGAGGCCCACGTGCTGCGCCGCCTACCCACGGAAGTATTTGAACTGCACCGATTATTCCGTCAAAAGGCCGACCCGGACTTTGCCCGCCTGCTTAATTTAATTCGTAAAGGGCAGGTTACGCAGCCCGAGCTGGACGCCCTGTTAAACACGCACAAAACATTTGAACTGCCCGAAAAATTTGAAAACAGCATTATCCTCGCCCCCACCAACCGTGATGCCGCGTGGCGCAACGTACATTATTTATCCCAATTACCCGGCGAGGAATTTGCCTACACGGCCACGGCGGATGAATCCTTCCGCACCAAAACCCCGCCGGCCGAACCGGTGCTGCGGCTGAAAAAGGGCGCCAAAATTATGATGCTGGTCAACGACGACCATTGGGTAAACGGCGACATTGGCACCGTGTACGATTTGGGACCGGATTTTATTCAGGTGGAACTGAAAGGCGCCGTCTATCAGGTGGAGCCGCACGTGTGGGAAGACGTGCGCTACGAATTTAACCCGTTGATGCAAAAACTGCAGCCGAAGGTAAAAGGGTTTTTTAAGCAGTATCCCCTCAAGCTGGCTTGGGCCATCACCATACATAAATCCCAAGGCTTAACGTTTGACAGTATTTACCTGGACATCGGCCGCGGCGCCTTTGCCCCCGGGCAAACCTATGTGGCCCTCAGCCGCTGCCGCACGCTGGCGGGAGTGCATTTGAAAAAAGAAATTTCGGTCAAAGACATCCTGTGCGACGCCCGCGTCAAACACTTTTTTGACTATATCCGCGGCAACCGCACGCGGTCTTAAGTGGGGCGGCTAGCCTCTGCGCCCTTTGCTCAGCAACTTTCCCTCCGGCGAAACGGATAAAAGCCGGTATCTTTTCCCACAAAAAATATCCCACCCCTTTGCATGCATACAAAAAACCCCGGCCGTAAGGACCGGGGTTTTGGTTCGCAAACAATTTTTATTTGTTATACGGTTTGAGCGATTCGGTGTAAATCGCGCGGACCGCATCTTTCGTGGCTTCGGTCGGAGCGATGCCCAGCAACCCGCCCAGCGAAGGCGTGTTGAAGGCCAAGTCCACCAATTTGTCCACATCGGCCGCGGTGAAACCTTCGTCTTCCAATTTATGCGTAGAGCCCACCGAGAACAACCATTTTTCCACGCCCAAAGCAGCCTTTTCGGCTTCGCAGGCGCAGCCGGTCAATCCGGGCACAATCGGCGCCAACACATCGGCCAGCGTAGCCGGTTTGGCGGGATAGATATTTTTGATGACCGCCGGCAGCAACATGGCCAAGCCCAAGCCGTGGGTCAAGTGCGGGTTCACGCCGGAAAGCGGGTGTTCCAACGCGTGCGTGTAGTGCAGCATACCATTATCAAAGCTGATACCGGCAATCAGCGCCGCGTACGCCAAGAAATAGCGCGCTTCCAGGTTGGCCGGGTCTTTCAAGGCCACGGGCAGATATTCGTTGACCAGTTTCACCACCGCAACGGCCAAGTCAATGGCGTAAGGGGAAGTAACTTTCGTCGTAGAAGCTTCCACCACGTGGTTGACGGCGTCAATGGACACATAGCGGGTCTGGTTTTCGGCCAAGCCAGTCATCAAAGCCGGATCGTCAATGGAATACATCGGGTAGATGCAATCGTAGGCAATGGCGGGTTTGAAGTTCTTTTCTTCAATGCTCACCACCGCAAAGCGGTTGGCTTCGGAACCGGTGCCGTGCGTCAAGTTGATGGCGATAATCGGCGCGGCTTCGGTCGGCGTGAATTTGAATTCGTATAGGTCTTCGGCCGTATGACCGGGGTTCTTCATCAAAATAGCCACGCTCTTGCCCGCGTCAATGGCGGAACCGCCGCCGATGGCAATCATCGCCTGAGCGCCGAAATCGGCCGCCATTTTGGCCGCTTCGTTGACGTGGTGCGTGTTCGGGTTCGGGGTTACTTTATCATAATGCACGTACGTAATGCCGTTCTCCGCGAAGGCTTTGGTAACGTGATCCCAAGCGCCGGTTTTTTTATAAGCGCCGTGCCCCGTTACCACGATTACCTTGGAGATTCCCTTGGCTTTCAAATCTTTGCAAATGTCCGCGATTTTGGCAATGGCTCCCACGCCGAAATACACCAGCGTGCGGCTGCGAATCTCGCGTACTTCGCGAATATCAATATCTTTTTCCCACATAAACTCCCCTCCTTTATTATGGTACTTCCTTCCCTTTTAATATACCATATTGCAACGGGTTGGGAAATGGGGTTTTTGAAGGAAAAATTTTTGGCTTTTTTACGAGGAAGAACAAAATTTTTCCCGTCCTTTGGCTGCCGCGGCCGGCATCCGCAACAAGCAAAAATTTAACGCCCCAATCGTTCGTTATTTTTCAATCCGGCAGGAAGCAAAAGAAAAGAGGTAGTAATCGGCCGTTTGGCGCAGGAGGGCTTGGTCCGCTGCGGAGTGAGCGTCCGCCACGGCGGCTGTCGGAAATCCGGCCCGGTGCGCCGTTTGCAAGGCGTACAAAGCGTCCTCCACCACCAGCGTACGGGTTTTGGAAGTGCCCAGTTTTTGGAGGGCCGCTTCATACACCGCGGGGCTTCTTTTCCCAGCACCGGCTTCATCACAGGTAAGAATAAAATCAAACAAATCCAGCAGCCCCAGCCGCCGCAGGGCCGCTTCGGCCAGTTCCCGGTCCGAGGCGGTGGCCACGCACAGTTTAATGCCCTGCGCTTTTAAGCGGCGCAGCATTTCGGGCACGCCCGGCTTGGCGGGGACGTCCCGTTCGTAATGCGCCCGTACGGGCTGCAGCGTAAGGCGCAGCAGTTCTTCGGGCGGCTGCGGCAGGCCATACATTTTTTTTACCAGCCGGGCACCGTCCAGCAACGACATTTTGGCCAATTGTTCATCCAGCCCTTCCGGCGGCTCTATGCCCTGCGAGCGCAAGAAATTGGAACCGGAGTTTTCCCATGCCGTCAGCGAATCCAATAAGGTTCCGTCCAAATCAAAAATAACGGCGTCCACCGTCTGTTTGCCGGGAAAGATATTGACTCGTTTCCGCGAAGCGGCCAACCGCTGCAGCCGCAGCGCCACCGCTTGGGAATACGCGGCCGACAAACCTTGAGTTTTTTTGAGTGATACGGGGCGAAACGGCGGCCGATAGGAAACAGGCCGTGCCAGCGGAGCAAAACGAAGCGGCTGCCCTTTCCAAACCGAAATACGGCGGGCAGCTTGTTCTTCCAGCGCGCGCGGCAGCTGCACAAACGGCTTTTGTGCAAACGCAGGAAGCGGGCCAAGCCCCAGCAAAAACGCCGCGGCAAGCGGCAGGAAACGGCGGCAAAAGTACATAAATATATTGTACTTATTTGTGCCGGAAGGCGGCAAGCCGCCAAATCGTATTTATCATTAAAAAACAAGCCTTTTTAGGTTCTTTTCAGCCTTCCTTCATTTGAAAACCGGCTCTCAAAAGATATACAATATATAAAATGAAACAGAACAAAAAAACCTGGAAGGGAACCTCCACAAAAAGGCGCAATTCGGCCTTTTTTTTATTTGTATTCCTGGGTATGCTGACGGCCTTTGGCCCGTTTGTAACGGACATGTACTTACCCAGCCTTCCGACCATGACGTCGTTCTTTAACACCAGCACCTCTATGGTGCAGCTGGGGCTGACGTTTTCCATGCTCGGGCTTGCCGCGGGACAGATTTTGTTTGGCCCGCTGAGTGATAAACTCGGGCGCCGCACGCCGCTGATTGTATCCATGATTTTATTTTTGGTCTCCACGTTAGCGTGTTTGTTTGCACCCAATATTGAAGTGTTTATCGCGCTGCGCTTTGTACAAGGCACCGCCGGGGCGGGCGGGATTGTCATCTCCCGCTCTATTGCCACGGATAAATTCAAAGGGGCCAACCTGGCCACCGCCTTGGCAGTTACGGGCGCCATCAACGGGGTAGCCCCGGTAACGGCGCCGGTAATCGGCGGGGCCGTATTAAAAGTTACCAACTGGCAGGGAATTTTTGCCGTGCTGTTTGTGCTGGGCTTATTGCTGATGGCCGGGTGTTTGCATTTTAACGAATCGCTCTCCCGCACCAAACGCTCCAAAGAAAAACTGTCGCACACGCTGAACCTGTTCAAAATCGTACTGCAAAAACGCAGATACATGATGTACGTGCTGGAATTGGCTTTTTCGCAGGCCATTTTGTTTGGCTATATTGCGGCTTCGCCGTTCATCATCCAGCAGCACTACGGCTTCAGCCCGTTTGCCTTCAGCTTGTTTTTTGCGGCCAACGCCGCTGCAATGATCAGCGGGGCGGGCATGTCGGTCAAGTTCAAACGGCAGGAAACTTGTATCGTTACCAGCTGTACGGGGATGCTTGTGTGCAGCGCGCTTGTGTGCGGCGCACTGGCGAGCGGGGCGTCTATTGTAGTGTTTGAAAGCCTGCTTTTTGTACTGCTTTTTATGGTAGGGCTTTCGTTCACTTCCGCCACCACCTTGGCCATGCAGGCCGCGCGGGAACAAGCCGGCACGGCTTCGGCCTTGCTGGGTGCGTCCGGTTTTCTGTTTGGCAGCATTGTATCGCCTTTGGTGGGCATGGGGAATATTTTAATCTCCACGGGCGTTACGTTTGTCATCTGCGCCATTGCCGCCTGTGTGTGCGGCCTGCTGGCCGTACGGTGGAAGGAACCCGTTTCCAACGCCGCCCAAAGCTTGGCGTGCTAAGCGCCTGTTTTTTTGCCAAGAGCTTCCGAAAGGAAGCTCTTTTTTTGTGCCCAAAAAAAGCTTGACTTGGAGCTAACTCCAAGCATTACAATAATATATAGAAAGGAGGCGCCCTATGACGATATCCGAAGTGAGCAAAAAGTACGGTTTATCCGTGGACACGCTGCGCTATTACGAAAAAGCCGGGCTGATTCCGCCGGTAAACCGCAAAGAAAACGGAATCCGCGATTATACACCCGAGGACTGCGGCTGGGTGGAATTTATCAAATGCATGCGGGAAGCGGGGCTTTCTATAGAAGTGCTGACGCAATACATTGCGCTTTATGCCAAAGGAAACCGAACCCTGCAAAAGCGCAAAAATTTGTTAATTGAGGAACGAGACCGCTTGAAACAACGCATTGAGCAAATGCAAGCCACGTTAAAAAGGCTGAATTATAAAATTGACGTGTACGAACAAAAAATCGTGGCCTGTGAAAAGAAATTATTAAAATAGGAGAATTTATGACCAAACAAGTACTCATTATTTCGGCCAGCCCCCGCAAGGGCGGCAATTCCGACCTGCTGTGCGACCAATTCTTAAAAGGCGCGCTGGAAGCCGGGCACCGGGCGGAAAAAATTTCGCTGCGCGAACATAAAATCAATTATTGCACAGGCTGCGGCGTATGCAATGAAACGCACCGCTGCGTTCAAAAAGACGATATGGCCGCCTTGCTGGACAAAATGGTCCATGCGGACGTATTGGTTTTTGCCACGCCGGTTTATTTTTATTCCATGGACGGCCAGCTCAAAACGTTTATTGACCGAACCGTCCCGCGCTATACGGAAATTTCCAATAAAGACGTGTACTTTATCCTTACCGCGGCCGACACCAATTCCAAAAATCTGGCCCGCACGGTAGAAGCCCTGCGCGGCTTTACCGAGGACTGCCTGGAAGGCACCCGCGAAAAAGCCATTATCTACGGAACGGGCTCCTGGCAAAAAGGCGAAATCAAAAATACGCCCGCCTTTGAACAAGCGTATCAGGCCGGCAAAAATTGCTAGCAAAGCCTGGGGAGCGTTTGCGCGCTCCCCAGCAAAAAGGCCTTGACCTGGAGTAAACTCCAGCGTATATACTAAACACAAAGCCTAATCCAGTCAACAGGAGGACCTATGAATTTGACGCAAAAACGAATTGCCGGGCTTGTAGCGGCCGGGATTTTGGGCACGGGCGGTTTGCAGGCGTACGATTGGAAACAAGCGCAGCAAGCGCTGTCCGCCAAACAGCAAGCCATCGTGCAAGCGGCCGCTTTTACCGCCGTGGGCGATTTGGAAGGATTGCAGGAAGCGTTTGTGCTGGGCTTAAACAGCGGCTTAAGCATTAACGCGCTGAAAGAAATTGTGCTGCAGCTGTACGCCTACACCGGGTTTCCCCGCTGCTTAAATGCGGCCGGCGTATTGGAACAAGTGGTGCAAGCGCGCCGGGAAGCGGGGCAAGAAGATTTGCAGGGGCCGCAGCCGGCCGTCATCCCGGCGGGAACGGACCGGTACGAATTGGGCAAAAAAAATCTGGAAGTATTGGTCGCGGCCCCGCTGCCCAGTCATCCGGCCGCTTTTATTCAAGACACGGATACGTTCTTGAAGGAACATTTGTTTGCCGACATTTTTGCACGCGGCGTATTAAGCTATTCGGAGCGCGAACTGGCTACCGTAGCCGCGCTGGCGGCGCTGGGCAATGTGGCCCCGCAGCTGCAGGCGCATATCGGCATGGCCTTAAATGTGGGCGTAACGGAAGCCCAACTGGAAGGGCTGATGGCCGTGATTAAAAGCGCCGTCGGGCGCAAAACGGCCGTGCGCGGCATGCAGGCGCTGGAGGCCGTATTAAAAACGCGCCCTCAAAAATAAAAGGAGCCGAATATGAAAAAATACAAACTGCTTCTTATTTTGGCGGCCGGGGCCCTGTTGGGCGCCTCCGCCATGACCAGACCTACCCCTCAGGAGGAAAAACAAACTATGAAACAAGCACCCATTGATACAATTTTTGCGCAAGGCGAACCCAACCCGTACGGAAAATTTTTTACGGGACAGACGTACCTCAATATGCTGAACCCGAAAGACAACGTATTCAACGCACCGATTGGCAACGTAACGTTTGAACCGGGCGCCCGCACCCATTGGCACAAACACGACGGAGGGCAAATTCTGCTAGTGCTGGCGGGCGAAGGCCGCTACCAGGAAAAGGGCGGCGAACTGCGCGTGCTGAAGAAAGGAGACCTCGTGCGCATTGCCCCCGGAGTGGAACATTGGCACGGTGCCGCCCCCGACAGCTGGTTTGTACACCTTTCGCTGGAAACCAACGCCCAGCAAAACGGAAAGACCGATTGGCTGGACCCGGTAACGGATGAAGAATATAAATGAGGAAACTATGAGTGTACTGGATAAAGTAAATTCTCCCCAAGAGCTGAAAACGCTTTCCCCCGCCGAACTGCAAACGCTGGCGGACGAAATACGCCGCTTGCTGATTTACAAAATTGACGCGACCGGCGGCCATTTTGGGCCCAACCTGGGGTTTATTGAACCGACCATTGCCCTGCATTACGTGTTCAATTCCCCCACGGACCAAGTGGTGTTTGACGTGTCGCACCAATGCTATACGCACAAAATTCTCACCGGCCGCAAGGAATATTTTACCAACCCGGCCAAATACCACGAAATTTCCGGCTACACCAATCCGCAGGAAAGCGAACACGATTGGTTCGTCGTAGGCCACACGTCCACCGCCCCCAGCTTGGCGGTGGGGCTGGCCATGGCCCGCGATTTGAAGAAAGAGCACCGCAACGTCATTGCGGTCATTGGGGACGGATCGTTAAGCGGCGGGGAAGCCTTTGAAGGGCTGGATAATGCCGCCGCGCTGCACACGAATCTCATTATCGTAGTGAACGACAACGAAATGTCCATCGCTCCCAACCACGGCGGTTTGTACGGCAACCTGGCCTTGCTGCGCCGAACGCAGGGAAAAGGCGAGCCGAACTTTTTCAAGGCGCTGGGGTTTGACTATGTGTACGTGGACGACGGCAACAATCTGCCTTCGCTGATCCGCGCTTTTGAACAGGTCAAAGACACGCCCCGTCCCACCGTCGTGCACCTGCACACGCTGAAGGGCAAAGGCTGTGCGCAGGCCGAACAAAACAAAGAGGCCTTCCATTGGATTTTGCCGGGCACGCTGGAAGGCAAAAATCCGCCCGCGGCGCAGGAGTCCTACGATTCCATTACCGTAGATTACTTCTTAAAAAAGCACCGCGAAGATTCTTCCTTCATCGTGCTGAATCCGGCCACGCCGGGGGCGGTGGCACTCACGCCGCAAATCCGCGCGCAGCTGGGCGAAGGTTTTGCCGATGTGGGCATTGCCGAAGAACACGCCGTGGCCTGTGCTTCGGGCCTGGCCCGGGCGGGTGCCAAACCGGTGCTGGCGGTGTTAAGCTCGTTTATCCAGCGCGCTTATGACCAGCTGTCGCAGGATTTAGCCCTCAACAACAATCCCGCCGTGGTGCTGGTCTATGGGGGTTCCATCTCGGGGGCGGACGCTACGCACCTGGGCTGTTTTGACATGGCGCTGTTGGGCAACATCCCCAACCTGGTGTACTTGGCGCCCACCTCCCAAGAAGAATACCTGGCCATGCTGGACTGGGCCGTACGGCAAACAGAACATGCGGTGGCGATTCGGGTGCCGGTTGGCCCGTTGGCCGCGGCCGGACGGCCGGTGGCAAAGGATTACAACCCGCTGAACCGTTTTGAAACGGTCGTTTCCGGGCGGGAAGTTGCCTTGCTGGGCCTGGGCAATTTTTACCACTTGGCCGAACACGTTCACAAACTGCTGGAGCAGCAGCTGGGCCTACGGGCTACGCTGATTAATCCACGCTATATTTCCGGGGTGGACCGCAACTGCCTGGACCGGCTGACCGAACAGCACCGCCTGGTTGTTACGTTGGAAGACGGAATTGTAGAAGGCGGCTTCGGCCAAAAAGTAGCTTCCTTCTGTGCAAAAAACGGCCTAAAGGTGCTGAACTTCGGCGCGCAAAAAGAATTTACCGACCGCGTACCGACCGAAGAGCTCTACCGCCGTTTCCACCTGACGCCGCAGCAAATCGTGCAGGATATTCAAAACGCACTTAAATAGGAGAACCATATGAAAAAAATGACCCAACTTATTGGCTCGGGCCTGGTGTGTTTGGCCGCCGCAGGCTGCGCGGCAGACGCACAAGAATCGGGCGCCCCTTCCGGCGCTTCCAACCAGCCGTTTGCCGGCAAAAAAGTGTTGGTCGCGTATTACTCGTACTCCGGCAACACGCAGGCGGTGGCGCGGCAAATTGCGCAAGCGGTAAACGGGGATTTGTTTGAAATTCAAACCAAGCAGTCCTATCCCGCCGCTTATAACGATTTAACCGCCCAGGCTAAACAGGAAATCAACGCCGGCTTTACCCCCGAACTGACCGCCCAAGTGCCTCAAATGGCGCAATATGAGGTGGTATTTATCGGGTCGCCCAACTGGTGGGGCACGTACGCGCCGGCGGTAAAAAGCTTTTTGGCGCAGTATGATTTTACGGGAAAAACGTTGGTGCCGTTTTTCACTAACGGCGGCGGCGGGATGCAGCATTGCGAGAGCGATATGCACGCCCAGCTGCCGGGGGCGCACTTTTTGAAAGGGGTCTCTTTCCCGGGGCGTGCTTCGGGAGCCAACGAAAAAGACCTGCAAAATTGGCTTCGCCAGTTGGCGCAATAAACGCTATAATAAAGAAAAACCTATTCACACAAGGAGAGAACGGTATGACTCGAATACTTCGCATTAAATTAGGGGTGGACGGCGCCATGACCGTTCTCTTTTTGCTGTCGCTCGGGCATGCGTTTACGGGCAATTTTCCGCACGAAATTTTGGGCACGGCGCTGGCCGTATGTTTTATCACGCACAATGCGCTCAATGCGGGGTGGTACAAGAGCCTGTTCAAGGGCAAGTACACGCCGCTGCGGGCGGTGCTGACCGGGGTCAACCTGCTGCTACTGCTGGCCATGCTGGGGCTGTGTGTAAGCGGAATTTTGCTTTCGCGCGACGTGTTTGCTTTTTTGCAGTTGGGCGGCCCGTGGACGGCTCGGCAGCTGCATACATTCTTTGCCTATTGGAGCTTGGTGCTGATGGGCATACACGTCGGCTTAAACGGCGGGCTGATACGGGCCCATTTGCCCACGCTTCGCCCGGGCTGGAGCCGCTTTTGGCAAGGGGCGTGCTGGCTGTTTGCCCTGTATGGGGTGTACGCCTTCTTCCACCGAACCGTCGCGCAATATCTGTTCTTAAAAATCTTATTTATGCGCGGCCGCGCAGGCACCAGCGCCACCGATTTTTTCGTTCAGCATTTGGCCATTTTCTTTATGCTGGCCTTTCTGACGGACCGCGCCGTCCGGTTTTTCAACCGGCCCAAACACGTAAACGGAGAAACAAAACATGCTTAAAACCTTTTTGCTGATTCTGTTAGCGGCTGCCCTGGTGGGCGGCGGCATCGGGGGATTTCATTTATGGCGGGTGGCCCAGCGCAACAAGCAGGAAATGGCCCCCTATCAAGGCCCGCAAGTGCCCTATACGGCCCAACTGGGCAAAGCCCTCGTTATTTATTACTCGCTTTCCGGCCACACGCAGGACATTGCCCAACGCATCCAGCAGCGCACCGGGGCCGATTTGTACCGCATAGAAACCGCCGAACCGATTTCTTCCGTTCCGTGGTTTTATTTAATTCTTAAACGCCAGCTCTCGTCCAAACGTTACCCGGCCATCCAGCACCCCTTGCCGGATGTTTCTTCCTACGATGTGGTGTTTGTCGGGTCGCCCGTGTGGTGGTACACTTTGTCCACGCCCATGTACCGTTTCTTGCAGGAAATGGACTTTCAGGGCAAGCCGGTGGTGCCGTTCTCCACGCAGGGCAGCAATTACGGAACCTTCTTTGAAGACTTTGCCGCGCACGCGCGCAACGCCCGCCTGCTTCCCAGCGCGTCCTTCAACAACCTGGGCCCGCAGTACGACGCCGCGGTGGACAATAAAATCACCCGTTGGCTAAACGAACTTTTATAACCATTCCCCCCGGCGCCCAGCCGGGGGCGTTTTTTTGTGCGCCATAAAAGCTAAAATAAAAGATGTGATACTTTCCCCGCAGAAGCATAGTATTAGTAGCATGACGTCATTTGAAGCCCTGTACGATACGTATTTCAAGCCAGTGTACGCTTATGTGCTGGCCCGCGTGCGCAACGCCGCCGCGGCGGAGGACATTTGCGCCGGCACGTGGAGGAAATGCTACGAACATTTTGGCTCCTTTGACGAAAGCAAAGGTTCGTTTGCGCAATGGCTGTTTACCATTGCCCGCAACGAAACCACGATGTACTGGCGGCTGTTTTGGGTAAAAAATGTCTTTTCGTTGGCGGACGAGCACACCGATTTTTTGCCCGGAAGGGACCCAACGCCGCAGGAAACCTTGGAAGCAAGCGTTTTCCGCGCCGATTTGCTGCGCGCTTTGCAAAAACTGTCCAATAAAGAGCGGGACTTGATTTCCCTTAAGTTCTATTCCGGCTTAAACAACCGCCAAATTGCCGCCGTAACCCGCTTGAGCGAAAGCAATGTGGGCACAATTTTGCACCGCGCCGCCCAAAAATTACGCCGCTGTATGGAGAAACAATGAACGACGAAAAAGACATCCTAAAACAAGCCGCACAAGTGGATTTTGACCCCTGCAACCGGGCCAAAAACCGGGTGTGGGCCCGCCTGCAGTCCTCGCCTTCCTCCCACCGGAGCTGGGCGCGCCCGCTGGCATGGGGCACCTGCGCCGCTTTCTTGTTGGCGGCGGGCAGCTGGCTGGGAGTGCGGTGGAGTGCGTATTTGCATTGCCCGGCGGAAGCCCCGGCTCAGCCGGCCTTCTCCCTGCAAAACGCCCAATGCAAAAATGCCGACGGACATTTTCTGATTTCCACCCAGCTGGAATGCAACGGGACCAACTGCTCCTGCACCAAAACGCTGACCATCTGCAACGAGCACCCCGTTACGCACGTAACGCACAAAACGTGCACCCAACCGTCGCCCGATTTTGATCCGAAGGATCCCTGGAAACTGTGGGAAAATCCTTCGCCAAAACAAATTCAAGACCTGGCTTCCTGCCAGAATCAATGTTAGGAGTTTAGTACATGATACGCAGACGTATGCTTCACTTGCTGTTATTGGCCGCCGCCCTGCTGGGCTTCGGCTCCGCCGCTTGGGCCGCGCCCGTACAAGCGGTTTTGTTCACTTCGCCTTCCTGCCCGCACTGCCGCCACTTAAAACAGGATGGATTTCCCCAGCAATTTCGGGAAAAACACGGCAGCGAAGTGGAACTGTATGAATTTGATTTGACGGAAGAAGCCAACAATGTCCGCTTCTGGAAAACCCTGGAAAATTACCAAGTTCAATCGGCCGGTATTCCGATGATGGTCATCGGCAGTACCGTTTTGCAAGGCTACCCCACGCAAATTGCCACCGGGGCAGACGACGCCGTTAAAAAAGCCCGCCTGGGCCGCGAAACGACCCACGTGCCCGGGTTGCCTAAGCCGGCCGTTCAAAAGGCCGCCGCAAAACCGGAGGCAGAAAAATCAGCCGTTGCCGAAACCGCTGCCGCAAAACCGGCCGATACGCAAACCGCCGAAGCAAAACCTGCGGAGGAAAAACCAGTGGCTTCGGCCGAACAGGCGCCCGCTGCCCAGCCGGCCGAACCAGCGGCCCAGCCCGATAAAGACGCCTTACTGCAAGCACACGAATCGCTGTTCAGCCAAATTACGCTGTGGGCCATTATCGGCGCCGGCTTGGCGGACGGCATTAACCCGTGTGCGTTTGCCGTCATTGTGTTTTTTGTCTCGTTTTTGGCCGCATATAAATACACCAAAAAAGAAATCATCATCGTGGGGACGGCATACTGTGTGTCGGTCTTTTTGGCGTATTTGCTGATGGGGTTAGGCGCTTTTCACGCGCTGTACGCCATGAAGGGATTTCGCTACGTTACGCTGGTGGTGCAATGGGGCACGGTATTGCTGTGTGTGCTCTTTTTGGCGCTTAGCTTATACGATTTGATCGTTTACCAACGCACCAAAAAATCCGAAAAAATGCTCCTGCAGCTGCCCAAAAGCTACAAGGAATACATCCACAAAGTGATGCGCTTCTTCCTGAAGGACAAACACTCCTCCATGTGGCGTTTGATGTTGGCGGCATTTGCGGTGGGGTTTGTGGTGTCCGGTGTGGAAGCCGTATGCACAGGCCAGGTGTACCTGCCCACCTGCGTGGTCATTTTGAAGGAAGCGGGCAGCCAATCGTGGAAAGCGGCCGAATATTTGATTGTGTACAATTTGATGTTCGTACTGCCGTTGGTGTTGGTGTTCGTGCTGACGCTGTGCGGCAAAGAATCGGCCACGTTTAACAGCTGGCTTAAAAATCATTTGGGCCTGTCCAAATTCTTGCTCTGCTGTGTGTTTTTAGGACTGCTGATTTTGATGTTAGCCAATCTGTTTTGAGGTTTTCCCCCGGGCCGACCGGGGGATTTTTATCCGCATACATATTGACGTTTATCAATATATTTATTATACTACCAAAGAGGTTTTGTATGACATCTTATCGCCAAACCGCCCACTTATTCAAAACGTTGTGCGACGAAAACCGCGTGCAAATTGTGCAGCTGCTCACCCGCGGGGAAATGTGCGCCTGCCAACTGCTGGATTTATTGCATATCAGCCAATCCACCTTATCGCACCATATGAAAATTCTGTGCGACGGCGGGATTGTGTCGCCCCGAAAAGAAGGAAAATGGACTCACTATTCCCTTCGGGCGGGCGGCCTGCGGGACATGCAGCTTTGCCTGGCCAAACTGTCGGAAGCGGCCCAAGCAAAATAATTTTTTTGTTTTACATATTGATATATTTGAATATATAGATAAAAGGAGAAGAAAATATGTTTTCAGTATTTACACGGCTGGCCGATTGGGCTACCGCCGGGTTGGGCCTCTCAGCACAGAGCCGTTTGGGAAGTTCCGTACATTTTTTCGTGGAAGACTTCACGAAAATCTTTGTGCTGATTTATGTGCTGATTTTTGTTATTTCGCTGTTTCGCTCGCAGCTATCGGCCGAAAAAGTACGGGATTATCTTTCCGGCAAGAACCGCTGGTATGGATATTTTCTGGCGGTATTTTTAGGGATTGTTACCCCCTTTTGTTCGTGTTCTTCTATTCCGCTGTTTATCGGGTTTATTACGGCGGGAATTCCGTTTGGCATTACGCTGGCCTTTCTAATCAGTTCGCCGCTGGTAAGCGAGGTGGCAACTTTTATGCTGATTAGCATGAAAGGCGCAGGCTGGACGGTGGCCGGGATTTACGTGTTGTGCGGGTCGGTCATTGCCGTCTTGGGCGGATGGCTGGCGGACCGCCTGCATTTGGAGCGTTTCTGCACCTATCAGCCGGCTCTGCAAAGCGCGCGCAGCTGCTGCAGCTGTCAAACCCATACCACCCGCCTGCAGCGCTGGCAGGAATTGCTGCAATATGCCCATTTCTTTGCCTGGGACACGCTAAAAAGCATTTGGATGTATGTACTGCTGGGTTTACTGGCCGGGGCCGCTATTCACGGGTATGTTCCGGTGGAGTTCTTAAGCAAATACCTGGGGGCTTCCAACCCGTGGGCCGTACCGTTGGCCTCGGTAATTGGCGCGCCCATGTATGCCAATCACGTAACTGTAATTCCCATCATACAAGCTTTGTTGTTAAAAGGCGTACCGGTGGGAACGGCTTTGGTAATTTTAATGAGCATTACCGCCATTTCGCTGCCGGAAATGATTATGCTTAAAAAGTGCTTTCCGCCAAAATGATTGGGCTTTTTTCGCTGTATCTCATCGTAGCATTTATCGGAGTGGGATACTTATTAAACGGAATATTATAGGAGGAAATGATGGAAATCAAAATTTTAGGGATGGGGTGCGCCAAATGCCAAATTTTATGGAAAAACACCCAAACCGCCGTACAGGAACTGGGGTTGGACGCCCAGCTGGAAAAAGTGGAGGATCTCCAGCAAATCATACAATACGGGGCCATGCAAACTCCGGCATTACGGGTAAATGGAAAAATCATCCTTAGCGGGCAAACGCCCACTCCGCAAAGGCTGAAGGAATTGCTGCTGCAGGCCAAGGAGAGGTAGCCTTTCCCGCCGGAGATGCACAACTTAAAAATTAATTTGCTATAATAAATAAGTAGTTAAGCCGCAACCCCTTTGGAGAGGTGGCCGAGCGGTTTAAGGCACAGTCCTGGAAAGACTGCATACGGGAAACCGTATCGAGAGTTCGAATCTCTCCCTCTCCGCCATTTACAAGCCCCGCGAGGGGCTTTTTTATTCTGCCTATTTTCGGAGGTTTTATGAAGAAATACCTATTGTTGCTCTGCACCGTTTTATGGATGGCACCCGCCTCCTGGGCTCAATTGCAAAAAAACCTACAAGTGCTGGATATTTTGCCTACCGAAAACATCACGTCGCTGGAAATTAAACCGCGCTTTAAGGCCAAGGACGACCGGGACAACAATGTTTCCTACACGGTGGAAATTAAACCGTCGTTCAAGCTGAACCGGCATTGGAAATTCGGGGCCGAAATTCCCATTGCCCGCCAAGGCAACGACACCGACACCGCCAAAGGCCTGGGCGACATTATGGTATCGGGCACGTACGTCAATTATACGCCCCAAAAAGTGTTTTCCTACGGCTTAGCCATGGAACTGACCGCCCCTACCGCCACCGACCGCTTGCTGGGGGACGGCAAATGGGTGGCCGAGCCGGAAGTGTTCGGCGTGTGGGAGCTTTCGCCCAATTTCTTTGTGGAAGCGGAATACCGCCATATTTTTTCGTTTGCGGGCAGCAGCGGGCGCGACGACACCAACGAAAGCCGCTACCGCATGATTTTTGGCATTACGGGCAACAGCGGCTGGTGGTTTGAGTTTGACCCGCGCTATACGGTGGATTACCAAAACCCCGGCGAAGCGGAACTGATTGGAGAGTTTGAATTGGGAAAGATGGTCAATGTCGGCTCGTCTATGTACGTGCGCGGCGGCTGGCACTTGGCCGGCAATAAATATTCGTATGATTGGGAAATGATGCTCGGATTCAAAATTCTGTATCTGTAAAACAAATCCCCCGGCTTAACCGGGAAATTTATAAATACAACAAAAACCGCCGGGACCCCCCGGCGGTTTTTTATTCCAGCACAAATTGGCTAACGCTTAAAGGTTCTTACCTGCATCCCCAACAACCGCCCCAACAGCATAAGCGGAAGCAAAACAAAAATACTAAATGCCGCCACCAGCAGCGTAACAATAAATCCAAACGCCAGCACAAATACCCCGCCGATGATTCCCCCCGTATCGCCCTTCGGGCGGGCGGAATCCCGCTGGGGCTGCGGATGAATCGGGCGGCCGTTTTCGTCCAAAACTTCTGGCTCTATCACTTCTTGTGCCGGTTGTATGTTTTTTCTTTCCATATTTATATTATGGCATAATGTGCGCTTTTTCCCAAGTTTTCATGCCCCCTAGGCGGCTTCCTTATATATTGGTAAAATATAGAAAAGCCCCACAGGAGCCCTCCTTATGAAAAAAATCCTTTCTCTGCTGCAAACTAAATTTTCCATTTCGTCTTTGCGGCTAATTGCCGCTTTAACCCTCTACTTTTTACTATTTCTTAACATCAGTTTTTGGCGTTTTATTTGGGTGCATGCGGAACCGTCCGGC
Organism: uncultured bacterium; assembly: GCA_949294085.1. Classification (GTDB taxonomy): domain Bacteria; phylum Elusimicrobiota; class Elusimicrobia; order Elusimicrobiales; family Elusimicrobiaceae; genus Avelusimicrobium. The sequence continues at coordinate 141,121 of CASFFX010000003.1, forward strand.
TGGTTGGGCGGTTTATTTATTTTGTCTATCCCGGTGCTTTTGTTTACGCTGCTGTATATGACGTTTAGCTTGCTGGTGCTGCCGTATGTGGGCAAACCGATTGTCATTTTGTTATTGCTGATTTCGGCCGGAGTCAACTACCTTACCTACCAATTCGGCGTATTTATTGACGCGGATATGATTCGCAATACGTTTGAAACGAACCCCGGCGAAGTAAAAGACCTCATCACCCTGCGCTCGCTGACGTGGTTTATCGTGCTGGGGGTGCTGCCGGCGCTGGCCCTGTGGCGGACGAAAATTCATTTCCAGCCTTTTGCCAAAGAACTGCTGCAACGGTTAAAACGGGTGGGCATTTTGCTGCTGTGCCTGATTATTTTGACGCCGTTTGTCTATAAGCAGTACGCTTCGTTCGGACGCAACAACAATCAGGTGCGCCGCTTGGTGATTCCGCTGAACTATATTTACGCCACGTTTCGGTACTTTCAAATTGAACACCAGAAGAAACGCCCCTTTACCAAATTGGACGAACAGGCCGAACACGTTCCCTATCCCGATGAAGAAAAAACCGTATTCATCCTGATTTTGGGCGAAACGGCCCGCGCGATGAACTTTTCCCTCAACGGATACCCGCGGGAAACGAACCCGTTGCTTAAAAAACAGGATATCGTCAATTTCCGCCACGTACAGTCGGCGGGTACAGCCACGGCTTTTTCCGTCCCGGCCATATTTTCGTTTACCCCGCGCGGTGATTTTGACCCGACCGACGCCAAATACACCGAAAACCTGCTGGATTTACTGCAGCAAACGGGATATGAAATTTTGTGGAAGGAAAACGACAACGGCTGCAAAGGCGTCTGCCAGCGCGTGCCCAATGTGGAAATGGACGTAAACGACAAACGCTTTTGCGATGGGACTTACTGCCACGACGAAATTTTGCTGGAAGGGCTGGAAGAGTATCTGGCAAACTTGAAAAGCAACCACGCCTTTATTGTGCTGCACACCATTGGCAGCCACGGCCCCACTTATTTCCGCCGTTATCCAGACGCCTTCAAAAAATTCACGCCCACCTGCGATACGGAAGAAATCCAAACCTGCACGCAGGAGCAAATTGTCAACACGTACGACAACACCATCCTCTACACGGACTATATTGTATCGTCCGTCATTGATATTCTTAAAAAATTCCCCAGCTATGAAAGCGGGCTGATGTACGTGTCGGACCATGGCGAATCGCTGGGCGAAAACGGGATGTATCTGCACGGGCTGCCCTATTCCATTGCGCCCAAGGAACAGACTTCCGTGCCGATGATTGTGTGGATGAGCGACGTGATGAAAAAATCGGACCATTTGGACTACGAGTGTCTGAAAAAAGAAGCGGCCGAAAAGCATTTTTCGCACGACAATTTATCTCACTCCATTTTGTCGCTTATGGAAGTGGACAGCCGGGTGTACAACCCCAAAATGGACTTTTTTGAGCCTTGCCGGTTGGACCCGTTGCCGCGCAAAGCCAAATAATCTTTTCCGCCGCCTTGCTGCGGCGGTTTTTTTGACTAATCCTTTTGAACGCTTGCTTTCCGCCGCCAAAAGAATACAATAAGAAAAAACACAAGGGGGACGTTATGGAACGAATTATCTTTTCGCCGATGAAATACGTGCAGGGGCCGGGCGCCTGGGAAAAATTGGGCGCTTATGCCGCAGGGTTGGGGGCCCAAAGCGCCTACGCCGTGGCCGGGCCGCATATATTAAAGCATAACTGGCCACAGGTGGAACAAAGCTTCCGCCAAGCCAACGTAACGCTTGCCGCACACGCGTTTTCGGGCGAGTGCTGTATGACGGAAATCAACCGCATCGTGCAAGAAATTCACGAAAAGAACTGCCAGGTGGTGCTGGGCATTGGCGGCGGCAAAGCCTTAGACACCGCCAAAGCCGCCGCGTTCTACGCCAAACTGCCGGTGATTATTGCCCCGTCTCTGGCGTCCACGGACGCTCCCTGCAGCGCCCTTTCCGTCATCTATACGGAAGAAGGCGCCTTTGAAAGCTACCTCATTTTGCGCAACAATCCGGACGTCGTTTTGGTGGATACGGCCATCATTGCCCAAGCGCCGGTCCGTATGCTGGTGGCCGGGATGGGAGACGCGCTGGCCACCTACTACGAAGCCCGCGCTTGTTTTGCCTCCGGCAAAGCGACTACGGCCGGGGGCCGTTCGTCCTTGTCGGCCCTGGCCATTGCCCGCGCCTGCCGCGACAGCCTGCTTAAAAACGGCCTTCGCGCCAAATTGGCCGCCGAAGCCAAAACCGTTTCCAGCGCCTTGGACGACATTGTGGAAACCAATACGTATATGAGCGGCGTGGGCTTTGAAAGCGGCGGTTTGGCCGCGGCGCATGCGATTCACAACGGGTTAACCACCCTGCCGCAAACGCACCCCTTTATGCACGGGGAAAAGGTGGCGTTTGGGCTGTTGGCGCAGCTGGTGCTGGAAAACGCCCCCCAGGCGGAATTTGACGAGGTGCTGGCGTTCTGCCGCCAAATCGGCCTGCCCACCTGCTTGGTCGCCCTGGGCCTGCAGGATGTGTCCGACGCCGAACTGCAAAAAGCCGCCGCGGCCAGCTGTGCCGCAGGCGAAACCATGCACAATATGCCGTTTGCCGTTACGCCGCAGGCGGTGTTTGCGGCCCTGAAAGTAGCCGACAAACTGGGCTCCTAACCGCGCGGATGGCTGGATTTTCCGCCCCGGCCGCAACGGCCGGGGCGGCTGTTTTTCCCCCTCTTAAATTGGTAAAATGTAAATAAGCGCGTAACGTCACATTACGCGAAGAAACCAACTCAAGAGGACTCTGCATGTTACCCAAAGCGTACGAACCGCAAGAAGTAGAACAAAAACTCGCGGACAAATGGCAAAAAGCCAAATTGTTCGCCGCCAAAGCCGATAAAAGCAAAAAACCCTTTGTCATTGTCATCCCGCCGCCCAACATCACGGGCGCCCTGCATATGGGGCACGCCTCCACCAACACGCTGCAGGACGTTTTAATCCGCGCGCACCGCATGTTTGGCGAAGACGCCTACTGGGTGCCGGGCACGGACCACGGCGGTATCGCTACGCAAAACGTCATTGAAAAGAAACTCGCCAAAGAACAGCATAAATCCCGCCACGACCTGGGCCGGGAAGCCTTTGTCCAAACCGTATGGGACTGGTACCACGAATGCGGCAACGCCATTTTCAATCAGTTCCGCAAAATGGGGTGGAGTTTGGACTTGTCCGACATCCGCTTTACCATGGACGAAAAACGCGCCAAAGCCGTGTACGAATGTTTCCGCCAATGGTGGGAGAAAAAATACATTTACCGCGGCAAACGCTTAATTAACTGGTGCGTACGCTGTTCCACCGCGCTTTCCGATATTGAAGTAGAGCACGAACAACACGCCGGCAAATTGTGGTACCTGCGCTACAAAGGCGAGGACGGTTCGGACGGCATTGTGATCGCCACCACCCGCCCCGAAACCATTTACGCCGATGCCGCCATCGCCGTCAACCCCAAAGACGAACGCTACAAAAATATGGTCGGCAAAAAAGTCATTATCCCGCTGGCCAACCGGGCCATCCCGATTATCGCCGATGAAGCCGTAGAACTGGGCTTTGGTACCGGCGCCTTGAAAATTACCCCGGCGCACGACGCGACGGACTACGAAGTAGGCCAGCGCCATAACCTGCCCATTATGACGGTCATCAACGACAAGGGCAAAATGATCAACTGCCCCGAAAAATACCTGGGGATGGACCGCGAAGTCTGCCGCAAAGAAACCGTCAAAGATTTGGACGCCGCCGGGCTGCTGGTCAAAGAAGAAAAATACACCAACGCCGTTTCCACCTGCTACCGCTGCCACAGCCCCATTGAACCGTTTATGAGCGAACAATGGTTCGTCAAAATGGACCAGCTGGCCAAACCCGCCATTGAAGCGGCCGAATCGGGCGCGCTGCAGTTCCACCCGGCCAACTGGAAAAATCCGTTCGTCAATTGGCTCAAAAACATCCAGGATTGGTGTATCTCCCGCCAGATTTGGTGGGGGCACCGCATCCCGGTTTGGTACTGCCGCCATTGCAGTGCAAAAGGCCTTACCTTTGCCACCGATCAGCAAGGCCACGAACAGCTGACGAAAGTGTCCTTTGAGGACGGCGCCAAGCCGATTGTTTCTTACGGCAAGCCGGAAAAATGCCCCGTCTGCGGCGGGCACGACCTGGTGCAGGACCCCGACGTGCTGGACACGTGGTTTTCTTCCGCTTTGTGGCCGATGTCCGTATTCGGCTGGCCGGAAAAAACGCCCGAAATGCAGTATTTTTATCCCACCAGCGTGATGGTAACGGGCTATGAAATTTTGTATCTGTGGGTGGCCCGTATGGTGATGACCGGCCTGGATTTTACGGGGCAGCTCCCGTTCAAAGACGTGTACTTAAACGGTATCGTGCGCGACAAACACGGGCAGAAAATGTCCAAATCCAAAGGTAACGTCATTGACCCATTGGACATGACCGCCAAATACGGTACGGACGCGGTACGCTTTTCGCTGCTGATGCAGGCAGTGCCCAGCAAGGATATCCCCTACTCGGAAGACAGCATTACCGGCGCGCGCAATTTCTGCAACAAGATTTACAACGCTTCGCGCTTTATTCTGATGAATATGGAAGGCATCCAAGGCCCGCTGGCCATGCCCGCGCAAGTAACCGAATTGGCGGACAAGTGGATTTTGGACCGCTTCACCAACGCTGTCAAAACCGCCCGCGAAGGCATAGAAAAATACAACCTCGCGCTGACGGCCAATGCGCTGTACCACTTTTTGTGGGGCGATTTCTGCGATTGGTACGTGGAGCTGGCCAAGCAACGCTTCCAAACCGACGAGAAGGAAAAAGTAATGGCGCTGTGCGTCAATATTCTCTACGGCACCTTAAAAGCGCTGCACCCGCTGATTCCGTTCATCACCGAAGAAATTGCCGCTTCGCTGCGCCCTTACGTGCACGAAACGGGCGAATTTTTGCTGCAGCAGTCCTACCCGCAGTTCAACCCGGCCTGGTGCGACAAAGAAGCCGTACGCAAAATGGAAATCATCCAAGGCGTTACGCGCGAAATCCGCACGATTCGGGCCCAGTTCAACGTGCCGCCCGCCCTTAAAATTACCGCGGTTATTTCCGCCAAGAACGAGGACGAACTGGCCGTTGTAAAAGCCTACGAAGGATACATTAAACTGATGGCCAAGGCCGACCAGCTGCACATCGGCGTACAGATGGCCAAGCCCAAACAAACGGCTACCGCCGTGTTTGAAAACCTGACCATTTACGTGCCTTTAACGGGGCTGATTGACTTTGACAAAGAAAAGAAACGCCTGGAAAAAGACCTGGCCGCCGCCAAAGCCAACATTGCTTCGCGTCAAGCGCGCCTGGCGCAGGAAAACTTCATCAAGCACGCGCCCAAAGAACAAATAGAAAAAACGAAGGCCGAACTGGCCGCCGCCCAAGTGGCGCTGGCGCAGGTAACGGCTTCGCTGGAGGATTTGGCCTAATGAACAAACTCATCCAAACTGCCGCCGTTGCGGCGGCCGCCTTGCTGCCGTTGGCAGCGGCTGCCCAGGAAATGGATTGGAAATCCGTTACCCGCTACGACAAAGCCCAAGCCAAAAAACAGCTAACGGAGCGCTTTACCAAATACGTTACGTTTGACACACAGTCCAACGACCAAACGGACAAAGTGCCCAGCACGCCCGGCCAGACCAAACTGGCCAAAGCCCTGGCCAAGGAGCTCAAGAAAAACGGCGCCAAAAACGTGAAAGTGGACAAATTCGGCATCGTTACCGGGGAAATCCCTTCCAATATGCCAACCCAGGCGCCCGTCGTGGCTTTCTTGGCCCATATGGACACGGCGCTGGAAGCCTCCGGCAAAGAGGTCGTGCCGCAAGTGCACAAAAATTACCAAGGCGGCAATATCGTCATCAATGTCGAGCGCAACCTGATTCTCAGCCCGGCCAATGCCCCCCAGCTGGCCCGGGCCCGCGGGCATGATATTGTTACCGCGTCCGGCGGCACGTTGCTGGGAGCGGACGATAAAACCGGCGTGGCGATTATTATGACCTTAGTACAATACTTAAACGACCACCCCGAAATGCAGCACGGCACCGTCAAAGTAGCATTTACGCCGGATGAAGAAATCGGTACCGGCGTGGAAAAATTTGACGTGGCGTCCTTCGGGGCGGACTATGCCTACACCCTGGACGGGGGCGACCTGGGCGAACTGACCAACGAAACGTTCAATGCCAAGGCCTTTACCGCCGTGTTTGAAGGGATGCGCGCGGTGCACCCCGGAGAGGCGATGAACTCCGCTTTTTCGGATAATTTGCTGATGGCGTCGGACTTTCACACCCTGCTGCCCCGCCACCGCCGCCCGGAAACAACCGCCGACCGCCGCGGATTTATTTTGGTGGATTCCATCGTAACGGAAGGGGACCGCTCGGAAGTAAAAGGCATCATCCGCGCCTTTTCGGACGAAGAAATGCAGGACCTGGTCAACGAAGTCAACCGTGCCTTCAACACCGTAAAAGGGATGAACTACAAAGGCAAAAACTTTGCGCTGACGATTAAGGACGAATATAAAAATATGAAAGCCGCCCTGCCGGAACAGGTCGTATCGCTGGCCCAACTGGCGATGAAAAACGAAGACGTTACCCCCGTTTTGACGGCCGCCCGCGGCGGGACGGACGGGTCGTCGCTGTCGTTTATGGGGCTGCCCACGCCGGATTTGTTTGCGGGGCAGTACAATATCCACAGCGAATACGAATACGCCGATGTGGACGTAATGGAAGCCTCCCTGCGCACGGCGCTGCGGCTGGTGTCGCTGTGGGCAGTGCAACAAACGCAGCCTTCCGCGGCCGAATAGGCCTTCCATTTCGTTTTTACCCGCCCCCCAAAGGGCGGGTTTTTTGTGGGGACGGGCAGCCCTCGCTCCCATTGAGATTTTCCTATGACCAAAGGCCCAGCGGTTCCTAGGTCTTTTGGCCCTTGCAGGAACGCTTTGCAGTTCATAAAATAAAATTAACTAAGATTGTATTTAAGGAGACTTTATGCAAATGAAAAAGTTGTTAGCCGTACTGTCCGTCTTTTTGTTTGGCGCCTCGTTTGCAAGCCAAGCCTTCGCCGCTACCTATTTACCTTCTTCCGCTATTGAACGCACGTATCTGAAATCTTTCGCGCGGAAAACCATCGGCGAACAAAACGCAAAACTGGCGGCCAAATACCGCACCGCCATGCTGAACCGTTTTATGAAGTACACCACCTACGACAGCCAAAGCAGCGACAAAATGGCCATCACGCCGGAACAGATTGAAACCGCCAAAAAGCTGTATGCGGAAATTCAAAAATTTGGCTTCAAAACGATTCTGACCAAAAACTATTATATTTACGTGGAAATTCCGTCCAACTTGAAATGGAAAACCCCCACCCTCGGCTTTAGCTGCCACTACGACACCACGCCGGACATCTTGGGCAAAGGCATTAAAGCCCAAAAAATTGAAAGATACGACGGCAAGCCAATCCAACTGAAAAACGGCCACGTGCTCAGCACCGAAACCGACCCCTATTTGAAGCAAATGATTGGCAAGACCATCGTTACTTCCGACGGGACCACTATGCTCTCGGCCGACGACAAAGCCGGGGTGTCCGTCTTGGTTACCTTTATGCAGACGCTGGCGGAAAATCCGTCCAAAAAACACGGCAAAATTCAAATCGTGCTGACCCCCAATGAAGACGTGGGCCGCTCGGCCGATTTTATTGAAGAAACCCCCTATAACCCGGACATCGCCTTTGACTTTGACGGCGGCGTAAACGGCGAAGTGGTGGTGGGCAACTTCAACGCCGAAAAAGTGCTCTATCGGGTGCACGGCGTGAACGGGCACCAGTCCATGGCGGCCGAAAACGGCTACCGCAACGCCTGGAAACCCGCCTGCGAATTGGGCGCCGCCTGCGCGCAGGAAAAATGGCTGCCCAACAACAGCACCGGCAAACAAGGCTATGTGGAATTGCACCATATGGACATGCTGGACGGCCAGCCCAACGTGGCGGAATTGGACTTCCGCCTGCGCGATTTCAACCAGGGCAATATTGAAGCCTGGAAACAATACGCCGACAGCGTGGCCAACAAAATCAGCAATCAGTTTGGCGTAAAGATTGAACGCGAAATCGTCAAACAATACGGCAACGTGGCCGAAAGCATCCACCCGCAGGCCCGCACCATTGTGGCCAATGCGATGAGAAATGCTGGCGTAATGCCCAATTTCAAAGAAGAACGTGCCGGTACGACGGCCTCTATGTTAATGCTCAAACTGGGCAACGGAGCCTACACCGTTTTCACCGGGCAGAACAACGCGCACGCTTTTACCGAGTGGCTGAGCGAAGAAGACATGTTCAAATCCTACATCGTGGCGCTGAACTTGGCCGACGAAGTAGCGATGATGCGCTAAGCTAGCACGGTATGAAAATTTTAATTGCTACGGGCAATCCACATAAATTTCAGGAACTGGTGCACATCTTGCCCGCCAAACTTAAAAACGGCACGCCGATTGAATACGTCAGCTTGGCGGACCTCAACGGCTTGACGCTCCCGCCCGAAACGGGAAACACGTTGGAAGACAACGCCGAAATTAAGGCCATTTATGCGGCCCGCGAAAGCGGGCTGCCGGCCGTATCGGACGATACGGGGCTGGAAGTAAAGTTCTTAAACGGCGCCCCGGGCGTATATACGGCGCGCTACGCCGGCGAACACGCCGACGCAGACGACAACAACCGCAAACTGTTAGCCGCGCTGGAAGGGCAGCTGCTGCCGGCCCGGGCGGCCAGTTTCCGCACCGTGGCCTGCCTGGCCACGCCGCAAGGCAGCGTACAAACCTTTGACGGCAAGCTGGACGGCTACATTGGTTTTGGCTACCGGGGCGAAAACGGCTTCGGCTATGACCCCATTTTTTTGGTAGGCGACACCAAAAAAACCCTGGCCGAAATGACGGAACGGGAAAAGAATAAAATCAGCCACCGGGCCAAAGCCTTCAAAAAACTGGCCGACCATTTAGTGCTGTTAAAACCGCAAAAATAAGTTTTACAAAAAAATACCCCAAAGGAAATTCCTTCGGGGTGTTTTTTTGCAATCTGCGCTTAAATTTCTATCACCAGCACCGAGGGCGTAATTAAACAGAACAAATTAATCAGCGCGCCGGCACTCAAAAAAGGCCCAAAGGGTATTGCGTCCGATTTCTTTTTGCCCTTAAAAATCATTAAAAACACCGCATACACCAGCCCCAAAAACGAGGCAAACACCACCGTGGTAATCACGCCTTCCCAGCCTATTAACGCCCCGACGCCGCCCATCAGTTTGATGTCGCCGCCGCCCATGGCGTCCTTCTTAAACAGCCAAGTGCCCAACATCGCAATTGCCAGCACGCCAAACAAGCCGACGGCCGCCCCCAACAGCGAGGCCAATTCCTTTTGCCACCAAACGCCCGTAAAATTCGGGTTGGCCCAGGCAAACGCCAGGCCCAGCACAATCAGCCCCAGGGAAAAGCGATCCGGAATAATCATCAGTTCCAAATCAATGACGGACAAAATAATCAGCGCATACACCGCCGCCAGCACCACAAACGTCCACACGCTCAAACCCAAGCGCCACACAAACAGCCCCGTCAGCACGCCCGTCAGCAGTTCCACCACGGGATATTGCAGCGAAATGGGTTTTTTGCAGCTGCGGCATTTGCCGCGCAGAACCAGGTAACTAAGCACCGGGATATTGTCGTACCATTGGATGCGGGCATTGCAGTCCGGGCAAGACGAAGGCGGCCACACAATGGATTTATTCCGCGGAATACGGTAAATGCAAACATTTAAAAAGCTGCCAAACAGCAGCCCAAACAGCACCGAAAAGCACAAAATTAACGTGTCCATAACACTCCTACCGGTCTTTTACGTTTCCAAAGCGTAAAAATCCCCCGCTCCAAAAAGCGGGGGAGTAAATTAATGCGTATGCCAAGCTTTGCCGTAGCTGTCTTCTTTGTCGGTATTGACGAAGAAATCGCCGTAGCGCGGGTCGGACGGGTCGTTCACGTACGCCCAGCCGCCCGTTTTGGTGAAAGCTTGCTCGTAATTTCCCACCGACACATGTGCCGAAGGCGTATAGCCCGGCACAATTGCCTGCGGGATTTTTTCAATATACGTCGGCACCAAGCAGGACAGATCGTCCGTCGGATAAGTGCCCTGATGCTCGCCATAATACGCGGCAATGGCGCTGCGCACCCGCACCAGTTGGTGCTTGGTGCTGCCTTCCTGCGCTTTGTGCACCAGCATGAGGAACTTCGGCACGGTAAACCCCAACAACAGGGCAAAAACCACTACCGTAATCAGAATTTCCGTTACCGTAAATCCTTTTTTCATAAACACCTCTACTTGAAATTCATTGAGACCATCGCAAACACTTTTGCGTCTCCCAACGTATTTTTAATGCTGGAAAATTCGTTGGGCTGGTGCGCCACTTCGTACAGCTTGGAGCTTACCACCGCCGGGTATCCCGCATTGCGGAAATAGGCCCCCACGGTGCCGCCGCCTACCCCCACCAGCGTGGGTTTGTTTTTGTAAACGGCTTTGACGGCTTGCAGCGTCAACTGCACGACGGCTTCTTTTTTATCGGTCGGGCGGGACAAATCGTTAATCACCACTTCCATTTTGATTTTGGCTTTATGTTGTTTTTCAACGGCTTTCACGATTTTGGCAATTTCCGCCAGCACGTCCGCATTTTTATAGCAGGGCAAAATGCGGCAATCCAAATAAAACACGTCCGTCCCCGGGATGCTGTTTACGTTAGGCACATTGGCTTCCCGCTTGGTCGGTTCAAACGTGCTGCCGCTTTCCGGCGCGAAGAGTTTGTCCTTCTTGTTAAACTTCTTATACAAATCGTCCAGCTTTACCGCCAAATAGGCCGCCACGCGGTGCGCGTTAATGCCCGAGTGCGGGGTGGACGCGTGGGTTTGCGTACCGGACACGGTAAATTTGACCCAGAGCATATTTTTCTCGGCAATTTCCACCATCGTTCCTTCCGGGTTTCCGCCGTCCGGCACCAGGAAAGCGTCCTCCTTGCCGAAAATTTTGCCGTATTTTTTGATAATGGCGCAAATGCCGTATTCGCTGCCCAATTCTTCGTCGGCATTAAGCAGCAGGGCGAAGTTGCACGGCGGGCGAACCCCGCAATCCATCAGCGCCTTGGCCGCCAAAATGCCGGACACCACCCCTTGGTGATTGTCCTCCGAACCGCGGCCGTAAATTTTGTCCCCTTTTACCACCGCTTTGAACGGGTCCGTTTTCCACAGCGACAAATCCCCCGGCGGCACGATATCCATGTGCGCCATGACCCACAGCGTTTTTTTGCGGTTTTGCCCGTAATACTTGGCCACAATGTTTGGGCGGACGCCGTCTTTGGCTTTGGGGTCCTTGATGTTAATCAGGTATAATTCGTCAAATTTCATTTGTTTCAAAAAGGACATCAAATACGCGGCTTTGGCGTTTTCCCCTTCGCCGTCGCTGTGGGGAGACACCGCCGGAAGCGCAATCATATTAGTCTGCAAATCGATGACCGTTTGTTTGTAGGTATCTATTTTTTTGAATAATTCTTTTTCCATGTATTCCTCCGTCCGATTAAAGCGGATTCGCGACGTCAATAAATTCCGTCTTTACGTCAAAACGTTTGGCTACCAAATTCATCAGCGCCAGTACGCCGGGTTTTTCGGAATTGTAATGCCCCAGCGCAATACAGTTTATTTTGCCTTCCCGGCACCATTCCTGGGCGGGTTCGTCCAGCGCGCCGGTAATGTACAAATCCAATTTTTGCGCAATCGCCTGCGGCAGCAGGCTGTACGCGCCGCCGCTCACCACGCCGGCCGTTTCCACCTTTTTGGGCCCATACGCCAACACCTGCGCTTTGGCGGAGCAAAAAGCCTCCAGCGAAGCGGTAATTTCGTCCAGCGTAGCCGGAGCAATCCAGCCGCAAAAGCCAATTTCCGTACCGTGGTACGCGCCAAACGGTTTGGTCCGCTCGGCCCGCAAGGCGCGCATGAGGCACGCATTATGCCCCACCACCGGGTGCATATCCAGCGGCAAATGATAACCGGCCAAATTCAAATCGTTCTTGAGCAAAAAGGCAATCCGTTCGCGAAACAGCCCCGTAATGGCCTGTTCCTGCCCCCACAAAAGGCCGTGGTGCACGACAATCAAATCCGCCCCGGCGGCTTTGGCTTTGCGGAACAATTCCAGCGAAGCGGAAACGCCGAACACGATTTTTCCCACGCGCGGCGTACCCTGCACCTGCAGGCCGTTATGGCTCACATCGGAAATGTGGGCAATATTCAAATAAGTATCCAAAAAGCGGATTACGTCTTCGCAATTTACCATAGATTTATGTTATCATTTTATAAGCATGAAAAGCACCCTTTTTTTACTCCTTTTTCTCTTCGTATGCAGCGGATTTGCGCAGGGGGAAAATATTCCCGTGGCTCCCTACCTGCCCGCCCAAACGGGTGCCGCCGCCCAAACCAGCCCCATTACCGTTCAATTTCCCTATGAAAATATGACCGTCTCGCGCGGGGCAAAAAACATTTTCCTGTTTGGCAAAATCAACCTGCCTTCCCCCCTTACGCTGGACGTCAACGGCGAAAAAATTCCCGTACAAAAAGACGGCACTTTTCTTGCTTTCTTGCCGGTGCAAAGCGGCGACTTTGCCTTTTTGCTGACGGCTTCCACCCCCACACAAACCGTGCAGGCCCTGCGCCATATCACGGTGCCGGGGGCGGATATACGGGACTTTTCCGCCCGGGCGGAATTTGACCCCGAAGAAGTTTTCCCGCAAGACCCGGTAGAATTAATCCCGGGCGATGTGGTGGGGCTGTACGTGCGCGGCACGCCGGGAGCGGAAGTTTCGTTTACGCTCTCGGGCCTGAAAGACGCCAAAAATATCCCCATGAAAGAGGACGTGGCCGCCCCCGGCATGTACCGGGCCAAATACTTGATTGCGGCCGACCAAAAGTCCAAAACGGCCAAAGTAACCTATAAAATGAAAAACGGTCCCGGCGACACAGAAGCCAAAATCACCGCGCCGGCCCGTATCAAAGTGCTGGACCTAAAAGACCCGTTCACCCGGGCCGAAGTGCTTTCGCCGGGCGTCAAACTGCGCAAAATTCCCACCCCGCGCGAAAACCTGTATCCTTTTTACCGGGCGTACGGCGAGGTATTGCTAAACGGCCGCATGAACGGGCAATACCGCTTGGCCCTCAACGAAAACGAGACCGCCTGGCTGGAAGAAAAAAATCTGAAAACTTCTTTGTTTTCCGATTACAAGCCCAATCACATTTCGCAGCTCAAGATGACCGTCCTGCCCGACAAAACCCGCCTGGTATTCACGGGCGAGCGGCAGGGACCTATCAGCATACACGAATTTAACGACCGCCTGGAACTGACCCTTTATTATGTGGCCAGTTTTACCGAAAATTACCGCTTTGAAACGGACAGCCCGATTGTGGACCACATTGTTTGGTCCCAGCCGGCCCGCGACACGGTGCTTTTCAAAATTTACTTCAAAAAAGACGCCGCCCTGTGGGGGCACGCCTACGACTTTGCCGGAAACGACCTGGTGGTGGACCTGATGCACCGCCCGGCTTTGACGCCGGCTAAAAATGCCCCGCTCAAAGGGGCCCGCATTTTGCTGGACGCCGGGCACAGCCCCAAACGCACCGTACCTTACGACGGCGCCGTCGGACCGACGGGCTATTTGGAATACGAGGCCAACCTGGCCCTGGCCGAGGATTTGAAACCTTTATTGGAAAAAGCCGGCGCCACCGTCATTTTAACGCGCCGCGGCAACAACCGCATGAGTCTGCAAAGCCGCTACCAGCTGGCCTTAAAAGAACAGGCCCACTTGTTCATCAGCCTGCATTATAACGCCCTGCCCGAAACGCTGAACCCGCTGGCCCGGGCGCGCGGATATTCGGTGTATTACAACTATCCGCACAGTTTTGCCTTGGCACAAGCGGTCTATGATGCGTTCACGCGCAACGTTCCCCTGCCGGACAACGGCCTCATCGCCAACGATGTACTGTTTATCCCGCGTATTCCGCAAATGCCCAGTATTTTGGTGGAAAACGCCTACCTGATGCTGCCCGAACAGGAAGAAATGGCCCGCACGCCCGAAGGGCGCTCCTTTTTTGTGCAAGCGTTGTATGAAGGCATTTTGAATTTTTACGGTGTCAAAACAAACCCGCATAAAAAACCGGGCAAGCGAAATGCCTTTCGCAAGCCCGGGCGCAAACTCTATTAACGCGGCCGCTTAAAACCGATAGCCCACCTGCACCTGTGCCGACGCACGCCACTTATGCTTAAGGGAAAAATAAGGGTCGTCCCACGCTTGTTGGCAGGTGGCCCGCAGTTCTAGTCCGCCCACCCAATTTTCGGCCAGATCCGCTTCTATCCCCCACCCCACCGCGGCATACGAAGAAGCAAACGATTTTTCCAATTTGTCCCAGTATTCCATTTTGGTAAAAATGCGCCCCGCCCCGGCCAAAAAATAGGCCCGCGGGCTGGCGTTTGGCGTGAGAATAAATTTAAGCAAAATGCCGGCGCGTCCGGCGCGGTAATCGCTCAGCCCGTCTATGGCACCGCGCGGCACCAAAACGGCTCCGTCCACCCCGGCGGAAAACCAATCCCAAAACGAATACAACAGCCGGGCATGGAGTCCCCATTGCCCGCTAAAAACGGACTGGCCGGTAAAATCCTGCAGCTGAAACGTGTCCGCCTCCGCCCCGACAGCCAGCTCCCACCGGGCGGGGGTATTTTCTTCGTCCGGTTCCCAAACAGGCGCCGTATCGGACGCCCGATAAATTTGCCCGCACAGCGGCCCCACCGCACCCAAACTCAAAAGAAAAATAAATAACAATCGTCGTACCATAATTATATTGTAACAAGATGCGAAAAACGCTTAAATAATCCAATTCCATTATCTCGGCAAAGGGACGGCCATTATGTTACAATATTCAAAACTATATAACAGGTGTTCCATGCCCGCAAAACAACGTATTCTTTATTTAGATTATGCCAAAATCATTGGCGCTTTTTTGGTCGTTTTTGCCCATCTTTATTCGGTTTCTTCTCTGCAGCGTCTGTTTATTTATGCTTTTCACTTGCCGCTCTTTTTTTGGATTGGGGGCCAACTGCACCCGGCGGCGCCTTCTTGGGCCGCCTCCGCCAAAAAAGCGGTCCGGCGGATGCTGGTGCCGTTTGTGTTTTTTGTATTGTTTGGCGTGGTGTTTGCAAGCGTAGTGTATCACAAACCCTTCTGGCAAGAGTTGCTCCGAACGGCGGCGGACGTATGGCACGGCCAGACCTCGGGCCCCAATGCCGTAGCGTGGTTTTTGGCAGCCTTCTTTTGGGACCGGATGTTACTGGAAATTTATTTTAAGTATCCGCGTTATTTTAGCGTTATTTTTTTACTGCTGTTTTTTGTATGTGTGGCACTGCAGCACCATAACCTCTTTTTGGCACAAGGGCTGATGGCGTTTCCTTTTTACTATCTGGGTTATCGGCTGGGCAACAAAGTGCAGTTTCCGCCCGATGTGCCACGGCTGGCGTTAAGTGCGGTGGCCCTGGCCCTGCTGAGCTTTCTGCTGACCATGCTCAATCGTCGCGTTTCTATCTTAAACGTCCTGTTTGGGCATGGTGTTTTCCCGCTGAATTTAGTATTGTTTTACGTCAATGGTTTGGCAGGAACCGGCCTGGTGCTGTGCCTGGCGCGGATATTGGCCCGGCGGTATATCCCCAGCACGTCTTTTTTGGCCCATTCGCTGTTGGGCATATTAGGGCTGCAGTTTATGTTTGTCGTCCCCTTTCAGCAGTTTTGGGTACACAAAACATCGCTGTGGTGCGAAATCGGCGTAACCGTTTGTATTATGTATGTTTGCAGCGGGCTATACCAGGGGGCAGGAGCCCTATTTGCCAAAATACGGAACCGGAACCATCGTATCTCCCAATCCAAATAACAAAAACCCCTTTGGCCACCGCCAAAGGGGTTTTCAAATCGTTTACCGGGGAAGGGACTTGAACCCTTAAGCCCGAAAGGGCAATGGTTTTTGAGACCATCCTGTATACCAATTCCAGCACCCCGGCATAACAGTACATTAGTTATTTTAGCAAATTTTTCTCCAAAATAAAATTTTTCATTTGGACCCAAGCGCCATTTGGGTCCAATGGCCCTGGGCGGAGTTCTCTTTACTATCTATAATAAAAGTATGAAGAAATATGTACTAACCGTTCTAATTACCCTATTGGGGCTAAACGGCGCGTGGGCGCATACGCTAAATGTATTGATTCTAAAGCGTGCACCGCGGGCCGAATTGTCGTTTATGCAAAACTATGCCGTCGTCATCGGAAAAACGTTTTATGGCCCCATTTCCAAAAATACCCGTCTGTTGATTGACCCTGTGGGGTCGTCCCTGCGGCTTACGCTGCAGGATGCCACTTCCTCCCGGAAAAAATCCTTAGGCACCACCAAAGAACCCGTCCACATCGTTCGTTCGCTGGGCACGGTATCACTCTCCCGGCCGTCGGCGTGGGGCTCCTTAAAAAAGCGCGCGCTCCCTGCCGGAGCCATTAGCCTGGAACAGGATGCCAAACGCGCAGGCGATTTTGTGGCCGTACGCCAAGTGAAATACGGCGGTCTTATCAACTACAGCGGTCCCCTTTCGGCGTATGCCAAGGGCGGGGTGAATTTGGTGGAAACGGTGGAGCTGGAGCATTACGTAACCCATGTGGTAAATTGTGAGCTCGGCAGCGAAAAATCCCTCAACGCCTTAAAAGCGCAAAGCGTTTTGGCCCGTACGTTTGGGTTATTTTCCACACAATCCCGGCTGGAAGCGTTGGACAAAGGAAACACCAACTGGCAGCATTTCCAGCTCTTTTCCGACCCGACAGACCAAGCCTACAATTGCCGCAAACGCGCCAACGGGAAAGAACTGCCTTCCCCCCTGGTTAAACAAGCCGTCCGCCAAACGGCCGGCGAAGTGCTGGTGCAGGACAAAGCCTTGGCCAACATCCAATACAATACGTGTTCCCGAAGCGGCGTTAAACCGGGCGTTATCTGTCAGGAAAAGATCGTCCAATTGGCGCGCTCCGGCCGTTCGTACCGCAACATTTTGCGCACTTTTTTGCCCAAGAGCCAAATCAGCCGTTTTAACCCGTCGGTGTTCTATACGCAGACGGTGCGGAATTTGCTTAAAAAATCCCTGCACAAATAAATCCGAATCTTTCGGTTGTTCCCCAAAAGCGGAGCGGTACGCTCCGCTTTTTTTGGATTCTTTTTCCATAAACAAAACCCCTTTGGCCGCCGCCAAAGGGGTTTTCAAATCGTTTACCGGGGAAGGGACTTGAACCCTTAAGCCCGAAAGGGCAATGGTTTTTGAGACCATCCTGTATACCAATTCCAGCACCCCGGCATAACAGTACATTAGTTATTTTAGCAAATTACGGCACCAAATCAAATTTCTACGGTGCAGCCCGGGCAGCAAAACGCCGCCCGAAAGCTAAAACGTCAGCATAGAAACATATTCCTTCAAACGGGAATCAATGTCCTTCTGCGTCAAATTGGCCAAACGGTCCACGCTAAACGATTCAATGGTAAACGAAGCCATCACGTTGCCAATCATCATCGCGCGCTTAATGGCTTGCAAATTATCCCACTCGTCCAGGCTGGCCAAGTAGCCGGTAAATCCGCCGCCGAAGGTATCCCCCGCGCCGGTGGTGTCGTGCACGTGTTCCAGCACAAAAGGAGGCAGCTGCACCAAGCCCTCGCGGCTGACCAGCATCGCCCCGTTGGAGCCCAATTTGATGACTACGTATTTTATGCCTTGCTCCAACAGCAGTTTCCCGGCTTTAATCAGGTTGTATTCGCCCGTCAGCTGGCGGGCTTCGCTTTCGTTCAAAAAGAACACGTCAATCCGTTTGACCACTTCCAGCAGGGCTTGTTTTTTGGACGAAATCCAATAGTTCATCGTATCGCAAGCCACAATCTTGGGATTTTTTACCTGATCTAAAACGGAAATTTGCAACTCCGGGTTAATGTTGGCCAAAAAAACGGCTTTCGCGTTTTTTTGCGCTTCGTTGAGCACCGGGTTGAAATTTTGAAAGACGTTCAAATCCGTAAACTTGGTAACGGCCGTATTGAAGTCCTTATCGTAACTGCCGCCCCAGTGGAACGTTTTTCCTTCCCGCACTTCCAATCCGTCCAAATTGACCTGCCGTTTGAGAAAGGGCGTCCGGTCGGCCTCGGTAAAATCGGTGCCCACCACCCCCACTACAAACGGACGGGCAAAATAACTGGCGCAAATGGAAGCATAACTGGCTGCACCGCCCAACACGCGCTGCACGCTTCCGTTGGCATTTTCTATCGTGTCAAAAGCCACAGATCCTACTACCAATACTTCGTTATTCACGGCTTAATCCTGTAAAAAAGTTTTAATTTCCACTTCGTTGTTAAACTGGTCAAAAAAGCCCTGCTGCGCGGTTTCCATTTTGGTGTCCAGCAACTGATCGGCGAAGTCCGCTTTGTTTTGATCAAAGTCTTTCAAATTTCCATGCTGCATTTTGTAGGCATACTTGGTTTCCTCGGGCGTCAATTTGTAAAACGAGTACAGCACCCCGCGGAAACGGTCCGCCAGTTTGCCTTTGCGCAGTTGTTTTTCAAACTCCGCCGGAGACATCCCCACCGAGCGTTTCAGCGCGTATTCATACGCGGCTTTGTTAAACTGCCCGTTTTGGGAAAAGAAGGGAGAGGTTTGAATATCGTACGCAACTTCATAGTCCGACACCGCCAGCCCGGCCTTTTGGGCCGCTTGGTCCAGCACTTCTTCGCTGATCAGCGCCGCCAAAAACTGCTGCTGCAAGTATTTCATCATCGTCTCGTCCACATCTACCCCTTGGTTGCGCAGCGCGCGGGCGCGGTCCTCGGTTACGCGGTACAATTCGCGGTACGTAATGTCTTGCGAGCCCACTTGGGCCACGGTATTGCTGAAATTGCCGCGGCGGTACGCGTCGGCCCCTAAGTACACGATACTGCCCAGAAAAAACGCCAGCGTAACAATCAGAATAATTTTTTTGTATTTAATCAGGAACGAAATCATAGGTTCAAACTCCCGTTAGTATTTATTTTTCGTTTTTAGTTGTTTCTTTTGTTTTTTCTTTGGGGTCGGAAGGAGCTTCTTCTTCCTCCGCGCCGCCAATGACGCATTGACCTTCAATGCGGCCGCCTTCTTCCACAATCATTTTTTTGGCGCGGATATCGCCTTTGATAGACGCCGCCGCCAATACTTCCAGCATATCGGCGCAGACATTGCCTTCAATCACGCCGCCGCACACGACGATTTCCGCCGTTACGTCGCCCACAATTTTGCCGTCCGTCCCTACAATGACGTGGCGGGCATTATCCACCGAGCCTTCCAGCGTTCCGTCCACACGCAGCGAGCCTTGCACGCTCAGCGTGCCCTGAAAATAGCACTCCGCGCTGACCACCGAAAAATGTTCGCCGGAAGAAAAATCCGAATCTTTCTTTAAAAATCCCATGCCTTCCTCCTAAAATTATTTGAAATAGTCCCTCGGATTGACGGCCTGGCCGTCTTTCCACACTTCGTAATGCAAATGGGTGCCGGTAGAACGGCCGCTGGAACCCATCGTGGCAATCCGGTCCCCGCGTTTGACCACGTCTCCCGCCTTGACGCGGATTTCCGTGGTGTGCGCGTACAAGGTGGAATATCCCAGCCCGTGATCCACCAAAATTGCCTGTCCATAGCTGGGCACCCACCCGGCATGCCGCACCACCCCGTCCGCCGTTACGACGATGGGGCTATCCGGCTTGCCGGCAAAATCCAACCCGTTGTGGCGCTTGGTGGTACGGTGGCCAAACGGGTCCAACCGGTACCCAAACCCCGAGCTGATACGCGCCGTGGACGGACGAATTGACGGAATTGAGTTCAGCCCTTCGCGGCGGTTGGCAAAATACCAGGCAATTTCCTGAAAGCTGGCCAAACGCGTTTTGGCGCTGTCCTCAATGGAATCAATGTATTTTTCAAATTCTTCCACGTCCAAATCTTTCAAATCTTTTCCCATCTCTTCCTGGAAATGGGCGTCCTCTTTGGCTTTGGCTTCTTCCCAGCCTTTGGGCAAATTGATAAACTTCCCGCCCGGCATGCCCAGCATCTGGCGCATTTGGGTATCGGTCGTGCGGGTTAAATCCAGGTATTTGCGTCCGCGTTCCAGTTCGTCGGCGATGAGCTTCATTTTCACGCGCATCAAATTGTTGTCCGCCTTGGTGATGTTGTAATCATAGGCGCGGATAAAAAACAAAAATCCGCACAGCGTTACCAGCAGCCACAAAATAAACACCAGCACGAGCGTCAGCACGCGCACTTTGAATTTTTTGGAAGACCCCAGCCGCGGCATAATCAAAATATCCACGCGTTCTTCCAGCAGGCGAACCAAAGATTTGATTAATTTACCCATCTTTTGTATTCTATCATATACGAAGCCTTCCAGGGCGTTTTTCGTAGGAATAACTGAGGAGAAAAAAATGAAAAAATTGCTTCTTTTAGCCGCAGCCGCCGTATTGGCCGGCGCGTGTATGAAATTGCCGGAAGTTCCCACCTTGGGCGAAGTGCAGCTGCCCGTAGCCGCCGAGGAACAAGCGGTATGGACCTCTACCGACTACAAAGGAAAACCGGTGCTGATCGTGTTTATGGGGTCGTGGTGCCCGTATTGCAAAATGTCCATGCCGGCGGTAAACGCCGCGGCCGAAAAATATGCGGACCGGGCCGAAATTGTGGGTGCGTTTATGGACCCGAATCCCGAAGCGGTAATGGCCGTAGCCAAAGAACACGGCTTAAAAGCCAAAGCGCTCTACAACGCGGGCAACGTGGCCGAAAGCATGGAAGTAACCGGCTTGCCGCATGCCGTGTTGTTTGACAAAAAACACCGCGCGGTCAAAGTGTGGGAAGGCTTCAGCCCTGCCTTGGTGCAGGAGTTTGACGAACAGCTGGCCCGCCTGACCAAATAACGCTGATCTTTATTTTGCAAAGCCCCGCTTCAGCGGGGCTTTTTTACGGCTTAAAATGCCTGTACGATTTTGGGATCTTCCATACACAAATACACCACCGCCTGCGGGAAACAGCGCCTCAGAAGCGGCACCAAGAATCGGTACACCTCCAGGCGCTGTTCGTCGCCGTAGCGCATTTTTCCGTCAAAATCCAGCAAAAATTCCCCGTCCAAAATTTCATTTTCGGGGAATCGGTTTTCAATCGCTTTTTTCAGTTCCCGGCTAAAGCGCAGCGTCCCCACGCTAATCCAGGCCACCTTTTCTTTGGGCAGCGTGTCGGCCATTTCCTGCACGGTGCGGGCATAGTCTGTCTGCCAGCCGTCGTAAATCACCACGGGGTCAAAATGAAACCCCAGCCGATACCCCGCCCGGGCCGTCTCGCAGGCGGCCGCCAGCCGGGCCGACAAGCCCGGCGTGAAGTGTTCGGCCCCGTCCGTAATTTTGGAAGAATTGACCGACCACGATACCACCACGTTTTCACAGCCGCCGGCTTGCAGCAGGCCGGCTACGTTGACGCTTTTGGTTTTGAATTCAAACAGCAAATGCGGCCGTTGGCGGAAAAAGGGAACAATTTTTTGGGAATAGCGGGTTAAATCGTCAAACACCAGCGAATCAGTAAATTCCCCGCTGCCGATGCGCGGACGGTCAAAAGGCCCCTTGCGAAAAGAAGCGCCGTCTATCTTGGCCAGAAATTCGTCCAAATTGGCGGGCAGCAACACGGCGTGCAAATTCTGATATTGCTGCAAAAAGCAATACTCGCACTCAAATCGGCAGCCAAACCCCAAATTAATCAAATTATATCCACAGCACGCAGCGGAACAGCTGCAGGGGCACGGCTTCAAAAAATCGTATTTTTCCCGGTGCACCAGCAGCGTTTCCAGCCGGCGCGAAAAATTGGGGCTCCCCACTTGGGTTTTGCCGTCCGTTTCCAAAAATTCAGCTT
This sequence comes from uncultured bacterium, assembly GCA_949294085.1. Lineage (GTDB taxonomy): Bacteria > Elusimicrobiota > Elusimicrobia > Elusimicrobiales > Elusimicrobiaceae > Avelusimicrobium. The sequence goes on from CASFFX010000003.1 coordinate 163,253, forward strand.
TCGGGAAAGCCGCCCGCACCCAGTCGGCCAGTTCGGTATTTTGCACGGAGCGTTCCACATAGACCGTTTTGGGATAAAACGCCCGCGGCGTTAAATCGGCCCGCTGGGCGGGATCCAGCTCCAGCTTGGGCAGATAAAAACGGTTCTTGGCGGCGGTTTTGAAATTGACGGGATAGCGCCGCGCCAACAGCTGTTTTTTGGCGGATTCAAAATTCAAATTTTTCTGCTCTGGCAGCACTTCTTCCGCCGGGCAATGCTCCCGTTTGGCAATTTCGTACACCAGCCGCACCAGCTCGCGCCGTTTGTTTACGCCCAGCTTGGGCAGCCGCGCCGCTACGCACGCTTCCGCTTCGGACACGTTCATATCCTATCCTCCAAAAATTGTATTTCCTCGGGCGTTAAAACGGTTTGGGCCGCCTGCGCATTTTGCTGGGCTTGCCCGGCGCTTCGCGCCCCCATCAGCACGCACGACACGCCCTCCCCAGCCAGCGCCCACGCTCCGGCCACCGCGGCCGCGGACGTCCCTTTTCGGCGGGCCACCTGCTCCACCCGCTGGGCCGTTTGGCACGCCGCCGCAAACGCGTCCCCCCGGTAACATCGGTAAAAATAGTTGCGGGCGTCGGCGCGGCGCAAATTGGGCTCTTTTTTGTATTTGCCGCTTAACACGCCGCCGCACAGCGTCCCGTAGCCGATAAATCCAATCCCTTTTTCCTGGCAGACCGGCAGGACGGATTTCCCTTTTTGCGGGTGCAGCAAAGAAAATTCATTTTGCACCGCATCCACTTGCGCCGCCACGCGGCGCACCTCGGGCTCGGTTACGTTGCACACGCCAATATAGCGGATTTTGCCTTGCTGGCGCAAACGACACAACACGTCCAGCGTTTCTTCCAGCGGGATTTTCGGGTCGGGATAGTGAATTTGATACAAATCAAGGTAATCGGTTTGCAGGCGGGAAAGTGATTGTTCCAATTGGGCAATCAGCGTTTGCGGGCGCAAATCGTGGTCCGTCCAGGAGCCGTTTTTCACTAAGCCGCATTTGCTGGCCAGCACGGCCTGCGTGCGGCGGCCCCGAAGGGCTTTGCCCAAAAAACTTTCGCTTTGCCCATAAATGGGGGCCGTGTCAAAAAAATTCACTCCGGCGTCCAGCGCGGCGGAAACGGTTTCCAAGGCGGCAGTTTCGTCCGCAGGGCCCCAATCGGGGCCGCCGCCCAGCGCCCACGCGCCCAGCCCCACGGCGGAAATTTGCAGCTCCGTACGGCCCAGGCGTCTATCGTTCATACCTTACCAAAATCCATTGTCGGCTATAAAGCAGGAGTCCACGGCTTCCAGGCCGGCCTGTTCGGCCAACTGGCGGGCGGCAGGGTCCTGCGCGCCGGGTTGGAACCAAATTTCCTTCACGCCGCCGCGCACGCATTGTTCCACCGCCTCTTGCAAAGCGGCGGGAGGGATGACCATAATGGCTACTTCCACCGGAGCGGGCACGTCGGCCAAGCGAGCAAAAAGCGGCTGGCCGGCGGCGGTGCCCCCTTTGGGGTTAATGCCAAACACGCGCAGCCCCTGCGCCAGCAGGGTTTTGAAAATTTTATGTCCGTATTTGGCCGGATTTTCCGACACGCCGAACACCGCCAGCGTCTTGTTTTGATACATATTACGCTTGCGGCATGGCAAAATTGCCCATGGTCTGCGCGGCCAAGGCTTGGCTGTCGCGCACGGATTTGTTGATGACGGATTTCAAATCTTCGGCGATTTCCGCTTCCGAAAAGTTCTTAACCAGCGCGTCCACTTTGACTTCCTTTACTTCCTGAGAGCCGGAAATCGTAACTTCAAACAAATGGCGCGGGCTTTCCACTTTGATGACCATATTGTCCAAGCGCTTTTTGATTTCTTCCATCTGGCTTTTTAGTTTCCACAAATCTTTTAATTGTCCAAGTTTATCAAACATAAGAACCTCTTTTTTCCAATTTTTTATATTTTATCTTTTATAAGTCTGCCGCGGCAATCGTCCGCAGGAACACGGCCGAACACCGCACCCCGCGCCCCGGAAACAACGCCTGCGCGGCTTGGCGGTACGTTTCCAGCTGAGGGCGGTATTTTTCGTCCAACAGTTTGGCTTCCCGCCCGGGGGCCAGGCGATCCGTTTTGTAGTCCAGCACCCACAGGCTTCCGTCCGGCTGCTGCAGCACCGCGTCCATCACGCCCGACTGCACCGTCCCGTCCGGTGCCAAGAACGAAAAAGGCATTTCGCACGCCAGTATTTGGCTGGCGCGGATTTGGGCAAACAAAGCGCTTTGCACAAAAGGCGTCAGCAAAGCTTCCGCCTCCGCCGTACGATCCGCCGCGCCGGCTTGCTCCGCCGCCGCCTGCACGGCCGCCGGCAGCGTTTCTTTCCGCGGCCCCAACATGCGCTCCAACGCCCGGTGGCACACCGTGCCCAATTGGGCGGCTTCCTGCTGGGCCGCGCTTAACAAAACGTCCGGTTCAGCCTGGGTGCTGGGCGTCAGTTTGCCTTCCCGCCGCAAAAAATCTTCGTAGCGTTTTTTGCGCGCGTCATACGCCGCGCGCCAAGCTTCAGCCCCGCGAGGGCTTTCGGCCGGGAGGGGGCCTGTGGCGTGGCGATAGCGAAAAGTTTCCGGCTTTTGGTAGGGCACATACTGCACGGGAAGCTCCAAATCCTGCTGCTGCAGTACGGCGGGGCGCGTTTCCCCATCCGGGAATAATCCCACCGCCGCAAAAGCGGCCGCCGCTTTCACCGCCCCTTTGCGCCCGTCTGCCGCGAGCAGCATCTTTTCCTTCGCCCGCGTTAACGCCACGTACAGCACGCGCACTTCTTCGCATTGGGAATGTTTCTTTTGTTCTTCTTCCAAAAAGGCCAACCCTACATCGCAAATTTTCCCCGCGCGCAGGCCGTGCATATTGTACTGCCAGGAAAAAATGTGCCGTGCCGCCTGGGAGGCAGCCCCCGCATCCTTGCGGGACAAATCGGCCAAAATAACGACGGGGAACTCCAGCCCTTTGGATTTATGCACCGTCATCACCGATACGGCATTGAGGGCGTCGTCGGGCGTGGGCGCGCCCAAACGCTCGGGCTCTTCTTCCAAGAGGGTCTGCACCTCGGCCAAGAATTGCTGGACCGACGCCACCCCGTCCGCCGCGTACCCCTGGGCCATAGTAACCAGGCGGTTCAAATTGGCCAAGGTCTGCTCGCCTTCATAGGCGGCCGCGCAGGCTTCGGGCAGGAAGGTATCGTCCAACACGTCCTGCAAAAAATCTTTCAGAGCGCGCCGTCCGGCCCGGCGGCCCACTTGCCGCAGCAAGGCAAGCGCCCGCTGGAGGCGTTCGTCTGCCGGGCGGGCAAACAGGTTCAATTCCCCGCGGCGGGCTATCTGATAAATTTCTTCGTCCGTAAATCCAAACAGCGGGCTCCTAAGCACGCCCGCCAGCGCGGTGCGGTCCTCCGGGTTGAGGGCGGCCCGCAGGAAATTCAAAAAGTCATTAATTTCCTGCTTGCGGTAAAAGTTTTTGTCCGTTTCCACATTAAAAGCAATGCCATGGCGGCGAAGCGCGTCCGTAAACGGAGAAGAAGTGGTGGCCGCCCGCGTAAGCAGGGCAATGTCTTTGTATTCCAATTTTTTCCCGTCCGCCAGCGTCATCACGCCCACCTGGTTTTCAATCCACTGGGCAATGCACTCGGCCTGATTGTCGCGCAAATCGTTCGCGGAGGGAAGCGGTTCTTCCGCCGCAACAAACAGCCACCGGGCCGCCCCGGTGCGGGCGGTTTGGTCCGTAAAAATGGGCACATACGCCGGCTGAAAAGCGCTTTGCTGCACCATCGCACGGGAACAAACGGCGTTGGCCGTATCAATAATTTCCGGCGCACTGCGGAAGTTCTGCTGCAAAAAGCATTTCACCCCGCCTTGTTTCAAAATCAAATCGGTAAACAGTTCGTATGCCGTAATGTCCGCCCCGCGAAAACGGTAAATGGATTGTTTGGGGTCCCCCACCACAAACAATTTGCCGGGGGCCAGGCGTACGTCTTGCCAGCGCGCCGCGGATGAAGTTTTTTCTTCCGCCAAGAACAACAGCAATTCGCCTTGTACGGGGTCCGTGTCCTGGAATTCGTCAATAAACAAGACGTCAAATTTTTCCTTCAGCAGCCGCCGTACATACAAATTGTTTTGCAGCAGGTCCCGAGTTTTTACGATTAAATCGTCAAAGCTCAACACGCCCTCGCGGGCCAATTCGGCGCGGACTTCGTCCGTCAGATTCTTAACTAATTGAAAAGCGTCCAAAAACAGTTGCTGCTGCTCGGGAACGGTTTTCTGCGCAAACGCCACCAGCGAGCGGGCTTCATCAAAATCTTTTTCGTCCACCTCTTTATACCGAACGGCCGGAAAAGCCGGCGCCGGCTCTTGCGGGGCGGACGGAACGGGCTGCCCTTTCAAAAAAGCCGCCGTCCGCCTTAACGACACCGCCGCCGCCTGCACGGCCAATTCGGCATTGCGCGGTTTTTTGCCGGGGCGCAGCAGCGCGGCGGCCACGGCCTCGGCCCGTTCCGCCCGCTGCAAACAGACGGAAGCCAACAAATCGCGGTGGGCGTAATAATCGTAATTTTCTATTTTCCCGCTGCACAGCTCGCGGGCGAAATCCTTCAAATCGGGCAGCGAGATTTCCGTCAGCACTTTTTTCCACGTTTCGCCGCGCGGCGCTTGCAGGCCGAGCTCCCGGTCCAAAAAGGCGTTCCAATGGGCGTCAAACAGGCGGGCCGCCCGCTGGCCCGAATCAATTTGGGCATTGGGTGCCAGGCCGGCCTCCAGCGGGAACACCTTCAAAATTTCGGCGCAAAAGCCGTGAATCGTGCCCACCGAAGCGCGGTCCAGCCGGGCCAGGGCCGCTTCGGCCCGGGACGTCAGGTCCGCGTCCGACACGGAAAAATGATCCCGAAGCAGTTGGAGCGTCCGGTCCTTTTTGGCTTCTTTTACGGCCAAAATCAAATGCTGCAGTTTCTCCACAAAGCGGGTTTTAATGTCGGCGGCGGCTTTTTCGGTAAACGTAAGCGCCACCAATTTTTCCACCGGCGTATTTTGCGCCAACACCGCCAGGCACAGCCGGTCTATCAGCAGGGTGGTTTTCCCGGTGCCGGCCCCGGCCTCCACCACCATATTGACGCCTAACTGCGTCTGCACTTTGGTACGGTCTTCCAAAATCATAAGTGGGCCTCCTGGAGGGTTTGGCTAAGCGCGCTTTTGCTGGCGCGCAAAAGCGACTTAAAACTGTCCCGCCGGCAAATGGCGGCGTAGGGACAGTATTGGCACAGGTCGGACGGATGCAAAAAGAAAGTCCCTTGTTTGACCCAATCCGTAATGGTTTTCAAAAAAGCACAGGCGCGGGGCGTCATTTCGTCAAAATCGGCTGCCGAAAGTTCGCGCCGCTGATAGCCTTTGTTGATGGAAAGCAGGCACGACCCGGCCGACGTATAACCGGCCAGCTGCGGCAGGCGGCGGGCTATCCAAACGTAGATAAAAGGCTGAAAAATCAGCTCGTCAAAAAAATCGGCCGCCAAATTTTTGCTTCCTTTGCGCGACGATTTATAATCCGCCACGCGGAAGGTTTTATGGGTTTCGTCCACATCCACCCGGTCAATAATCCCGCGCAGCCGAAGCGGCAGCACATCACACGGCTCGGCCGAGACGGGCATTTCAAACCGGGCCGGCGTGTACGCCCCCAACTGGTGCAAATCTTCCAGCACAAAGGCGGCCAGTTTTTCCTTCATTTCCTGCAAAATCAGTTCCCACACTACCGGATAAATCCCGAAGCGGCGGTAATCTTCCGGCCGACAATGCCGGGCAAAAATGCGGTTCAAATAGTCCAGCGCGGCCGAGTCAAACAATTCGTGCGTCAGATGGCCGCGGTACAGCGTTTCGTAAAAATCTTTCAAAATTTCGTGGTAGGCCGTCCCCCTTCGGTCCGCCGACAATTCCTGCCGGCTGAGGGGCTCGTCCGGGTCGCCCAGGCCCAAGCCTTTGTCAAAAAAGTATTTCATCGGGCATTGGGCCAGCTCCTGCAAGGCAGACGGCGAAAAACCGCGGGTATTTTCGCGCGCAAAAATTTCTGCCCCGCTGGCAATCACTCCGTCCCACGCGCCCAGCGCACCGTTTTTGGCCAGCTCCGCCGCGGCCGAAAGCGCCTGTTTCACGTCCGGCGTCAGCAGGCCGGCCCGCTCGTAGTGGGCGGGAGCCGTTTCGGGATGAAGAATAAACGAAACGGAAATTTCCTTGGGCGTCAAAAATTCATTTTCGGTTTGGGCAATCCGTTCCGACAGCCGCCCGCTGATACGCACTTCGTCCGAAGCGTCCGGCGCCAGCGCACAGGCGCGGGCGAGTTCCGTCAAATACAGCGAGCGCACCGCGGCTTTTCCGTCGTTCCCCGTGCGGGCGTACGACGCATACAGCCTGTCCCGCGCGGCCGTTGCGGCCGCAAAAAAGAGCAGGCGTTCTTCGTCCCCGCGGTCCAGGCTTTGGTTAATCCAATACCCCAGCACATCACGCAGCACATAGCGGTAATAATCCCGCAGGACGGGATCTTCGGGCGTAACAAGCGGGAACGACTGGTCGTTGAGCCCCAGCAAAAACACCGCCTTAAACCGCAGCCCGCGGGCGCGGGAAGCGTCCGTAAACGTAACGCCGCCGGGCACCGCCTCGGCCTCGTTAAACGACAGCCCGTTCAGCACGTCGGTCCACTCGCGCACCCACTCGCCCGGGCGCACCTGCGGCCGAATAGACGCGTACCGCGAAAACAAATCCAATTTTTCGCAAACGGTGCGGAAAATTTCTGCGTCCTTTCCTTCAAACGCGGACGTATCGGTATTTTGTTCCAAAAAGGCACGCGCCAGCGCGGCGCCTTCGCTCCAGCCGCTCACGCCATTTAGTGCGTCCAGGCGGGTGTGTGCGTTTTCCAGCCAGTCTAAAAAGGCCGGGTCGTAATGGGGCGTTTGCGGCAGTAAATCGCGCCATTGGCTCATATCCCGGCTGACCAACGAACGAGCCGCCAGCTGACGCCAGGTGTTTTTTTGCTCCGCTTTGAAATAAGGAGACGACACCACCGCCAGCACCGTCTGGCGGTCAAACCCGTTCGTCCACAGCGAAAACAAATTCAGGCAAAATACGCCCAAGGGAAATTTGGCCAACGGATAGGAAAAAGAAGCGTCCAGCGGGATACAGTTGGCCCGGAACACGCGGCGGACTTCATCCTGATACGGGGCGGCCGTGCGCGCGATGAGGGCGATGTCCGAAAAAGCATAGCCTTCCTGTTGCGTCAAACGCAAAATTTCTTTGGCGGCAAAAAACACTTCCCCGCGGCTGTCGGCCGCGCTGACTTGCGTTACGCGGGGGCAAGGGCTTCCCGCTTCCGACGAGAACAGCACCCTCCCGCTGGGGCCCAGCGCCCCAAAATCGCCCGTGTCTGCATTTTCGCCGCCGTCCGCCCCCAGCCAATTGGTTTCAAAAAATTTCTGGGCAAAGCGGTACGCCGGGTGCTTGAGGTACGGGGCAAAAACCGTTACCGCATATGCGGTGCGCAGCCGATGAAACAGCTCCAGCTGGCGCCCGGTCATATCGTAAAAACCGTAAAAAATGATTTCGTCAAATCCGTGCAAAAAGTCCGAAGTTTCCACCTGTTCCAGGGCCCGTTCAAACGCGTTTTGATACGGGCGGAACCCGGGCACCGCGGCTTCGGCCTCCAAATAGCGGCGGTAAAGCCGGTTGAACCACGCCAGGCGGGGGCCGTCTTGCTCCAGCACGGCGTCGGTGGCGGTGCGCAGGTGTTCGTCCAGCACGTTCGGGTCCGCCAGCGAATCGGCCAAATCCCGCAGGGAGCTTTTGACCGCTTTTACAAAGCCGCGGGAAACGGGGTATCGGTCCAACCCCGGTTCGCTCAGTAAATTTTTAATTAAGAAATCGCGTAAATTATCCTGCGGAAAAAGCGGCAGCACCGAGCCGGGCGCTTCGCGGTCCAGTTCACTCACCAAGGCGCCAGCCGTCATAAAATAAAAATTGGCCGCCGCTCCGAACTGACGGGCCAGCCGCTCTTTTAAGCGGGCCGCCACCAAACTGGAAGAACAAACCACCAGCCACCGCGCCAGCGGCCCCTTGCGCCGCGTTTGCACGCAGCGCACGAAAGCGTCTTCCAACGAAGGATAATGGGCGTAAAAAAGTTTCATAAATTGGTAGAATAAGAGTACTTATTGTACTATTGTATTGTATTTTTAAGCATATACGCAAACCCATGAAAACATTGATTTTAATCCGCCATGCCCATGCGCTGGCCGCCTACGAGGCCCGCGTATCCACCGACGCCGAACGCCCTCTTTCCGACGAAGGACGGGAAAAAGCGGCCTATACCGCCCGCTCGCTGGCCCAGCGGGGCCTGCGGCCGGAAGTCATTTTGACCAGCCCGCTTTTGCGGGCCGTGCAAACCGCCGACATTTTGGCCCACACCCTGCAAGCGCCCGTTTCCCAAGAAACGGTGTTAAACGGCCTGCACGATGAACAAACCATTTGCGAATTTTTGGAAGAACAACTCCAACACCACGAGGTGTTGGCCGCAGTAGGGCATAACCCCAATATTTCCGCTGTTTCCCAGTTGTTTTGCAAACAAGCCCACCATTTTGCGCCGGGTTCGTTTGCCGTGCTGGACTTTGAAAACCCGCACCACCCCAAATGTATTGTTTTTGGAGAGTAACCTATGACAATTTTAGACGCGGTTTTGTTGGGACTGCTGCAAGCGCTGGGCGAATTTTTGCCGATTTCCAGCTCGGCCCATTTGGTGTTGCTGCCGTACTTTCGCGGGATGGAATACCAGGGGCTGGCCTTTGACGTACTGCTGCACGCCGCCACACTGCTGGCAGTACTCTTGTATTTTGCCAAAGATTGGTGGGAACTGCTTAAAAACGGGCTGACGCACCCCACGTCCCCCAAAGGGCGGATGCTGTGGTACTTGGCGGCGGCCACGGTGCCGGCGGGCGTAGCGGGGCTGTTGCTAAACGACTGGGCGGAAAACACCTTCCGCAACCCGCTGATGATTGCCGTCTGCTTAATGGTGTTTGCCGGTATTTTATGGTGGGCGGACCGCAAAGGCTCCTCTAACAAAGAACAAGCCGTTTCCTTCCGCACGCTGATGTGGATTGGCTGTGCCCAGGCGCTGGCCATTATGCCGGGCGTATCCCGAAGCGGCATTACCATTACGGCCGCCCTGCTATTGGGGCTGTCGCGCAGTGCCAGCGCACGGATTTCGTTTTTGCTTTCCACGCCGATTATTGCGGGGGCGGCCGTGTTGGAAATAGGCCATCTGTCCCCTGCGGATTTTAACGCCCCGTTGCTGTGGGGATTTTTCAGCGCATTTGCGGGGGCGCTTGTGGTCATCGGCTGGCTGATGAAATACATCAAAACGCACAGTTTTGATGTATTTGTGTATTACCGCTGGCTGCTCGGCGTGATTATCATCGCTTTTTACTTTTGGAAATAAAAAAACGGGGCGAAATCAATTCGCCCCGTTTTAAGAATCCGCCCAACTATTTTTTGCCAAACTCGCGCGCTTTGGCCACCGTGGCCCCAATCGTGCGGTCCAGCGCCTGTGCCAAGCCGGACGATTTCAATACGTCCAACCCGGCCGCCGTACAGCCGCCCGGCGTGGCCACCTTTTGGGCCAGTTCCGCCGGCGAAATTCCTTCCGCTTCCACCATTTTTGCCGCACCCACCGTCGTTTGTACGGCCAGCGTAACGGCCTGCTCGGCCGTCAGCCCCTGGTCCACCCCGGCTTTGGCCAACGCGTCAATAAAATAATACACAAACGCCGGGCCGGAACCCGAAACCGCCGTTCCCGCGTCAAACAACGCTTCCGGCAATTCCACCGTTTTGCCCAACCGCACAAACAGGCTTTCCACCGCGCCGCGCTGGCTGGCATTGACGGCCGCCCCAAACGCAAGCAGTGTAACGCCTTCCCCCAACGCAAGCGGCGTGTTGGGCATAATGCGTACCAGCGGCCAGCCGGGCAGAGCCGTCTGCAACTTTTCCAGCGTCCATCCCAGCGCCATACACACTACTGGTTTGGCCGGCAGACCGGCCGCTTGAATTTGCGCCAACACCTGCGGCACCACCCCGGGCTTGACGGCAATGAGCACGACGTCCGCTTCCGAAGCGGTTTTTACGTTATCCGTGCCGGCGTAAATGCCATACTGCTGCGCCACGCGCCGGGCCGACGCCTCGCTGTGAACCGAGGCCAAAAGGTCTTCCTTGGGCCAGCCGCTTTTTAACAAGCCTTTAATCAAAGCGCCGCCCATTTCGCCGGCGCCGATAAATCCGAGTTTCATTATTTGCTCCCTATTTTTTTATGCGTAAACGGTCTTGCGTTTTCGCCTACGTAATCGGCCACGATTTGGCCGTTTCCGTATAACTTATATTTATAAATGGTCAGTCCTTCCAACCCCACCGGGCCGCGCGCATGCGTTTTGCCGGTGCTGATGCCCACTTCGGCCCCGAACCCGTAGCGGTATCCGTCGGCAAAGCGGGTGGACGCATTGTGATACACGCCGGCGGAATCGGTCAAGTCCATAAAAATTTGGGCTTCATCGTGGTCGGCCGTCAAAATACAGTCGGTATGGTGCGAGCCGTAGCGGTTGATGTGTTCCACCGCGTCCAGCACGTTTTTGACGTGTTTGACCGACAGTTTCTTTTCGCCATATTCGGTGTGCCAATCCACCACCGGGCCGGCCACGGGCGCCAGCGCGGCAATGTCCGCCCCGCCGTAAAGCTCCACCCCGTTTTGGATTAACGTTTGAAGCAACTTTTTTTGGTGAGCTTCGGGCCAGCGTTCGTCCAGCAGCAGCGTTTCCATCGTGTTGCAGGCGGAAGGATATTGGGTTTTGGCGTCCACGCAAATGCGGCAGGCCATCGCCACATCGGCAGACGGCGCCACGTAAATATGGCACACGCCGTCCGCATGCCCCAGCACGGGGATTTTGGTGTTGGCCTTTACATAGGCAATCAGCGCGTTGCCGCCGCGGGGAATAATCAAATCAAAATATTGGTCCAACGCCAGCATTTCGGCCGATTCTTCGCGCGTATGAATTAGCTGCAGCGCCCCCGCCGGATACCCCGGGACCGACGCCAGCGCCTGCTGCAGCGTTTGGGCCAGGGCATCGTTGGTATGGCGTGCTTCGCGGCCGCCCTTTAACATCACGGCATTGCCGGATTTAACGGCCAGCGCCGCAATTTGCGGCACCACGTCCGGGCGGGCTTCAAAAATGACCCCAATCAGCCCAATCGGGCAGGAAATCTTATACAGCGCCAGTCCTTCGTCCAGCTCCGTGGCCGCCAACACACGGCCCACCGGGTCCGGCAGCTGCACCAGTTCTTCCACGCCTTTAACGACGGTTTCCAGTTTGTCGCGCGTCAGCTTCAGGCGTTCGTAAAGGGCCGGTTTCATTTTTCCTTCGTCCACGGCGCGGCGGGCGTCTTGCAAATCCAACTGATTGGCGGACAAAATTTCATCCGCGTGTACGCGCAAAGCACACGCCATGGCGTTTAAGGCACGGTCTTTGGTTTCGGGCGACAGCGCGGCCAATACATACGAAGCTTCCTTGCCGCGTGCGGCCATTTCTGATACGTTCATAAAATCCTCACAGTAAAACGATGTTGTCGCGGTGGACGGCTTCATCGTAGTTTTTATAGCCGATTTTTTTGGCGATGTCTTCCGAACGGCAGCCCGCTATTTTGCGGCACTCCTTATCGGAATAATTGGCCAGGCCGCGGGCAAACTCTACGCCGTTTTCGTCCAGGATAGACACCGCGTCCCCCGCTTCAAATTCGCCCCCTACGGCCACAATCCCCGCCGGCAGCAAAGAGGAACCTTTCTCGCAGACGGCTTTCTTGGCTCCGGCATTGACCGTAACGCCGCCCGATACGTTGGTGGCATACGCCAGCCACAATTTTTTGCCGGGCAAATCTTCCACCGGCAGGAAAAGCGTTCCGCGGAAATTCGGCCCAAACACGCCGGCCACCGCCCCCGGGCGTTTGCCGTAGGCAATCACCATGGCCGCGCCGGAGCGCGTAACCACTTTGGCCGCTTCCAGTTTGGTTTTCATGCCGCCCCGGCCGCGGGAAGAAGCACAAAAGCCCAAAGCTTCTATTTCGGGCGTAACGCCTTGGACCACTTCAATTAATTTGGCGTTTTTGTCTTTGCGCGGGTCGCCGTTAAACAGGCCTTCCACATCGCTCATAATGCACAGCAAATCGGCGTCCATCCCGCTGGCCACCAGCGCGGAGAGTTTATCGTTGTCGCCAAAGCACACTTTGACTCCTTTTTCTTTATACCCGCGCAGTTCGTTGGTGGAGACGGTATCGTTTTGGTTAATAACGGGAATACACCCCAATTCCAGCAAGCGGTTGAGCGTGTCGCGCAGGCTTAAATAGCGGCTGCGGTGGGCGAAATCGTCCTCCGTCAGCAAGACTTGGGCCGCCACCAAGCCCAATTGTTTGAAACCGTCTTCGTAAAATTTCATCAGGCTGATTTGCCCCACCGCCGCGCACGCTTGCTTGAGCGATACCACATCGGGCGCTTGCGTAAGCCCCAGACGTCTTTTTCCCATGCCCACCGCCCCGGAAGTAACTACCATAATTTCTTTGCCTTGGGCGCGCAGGGCGGCAATGTCTTCCATAAACGAATACAACCGCGAAAGGGCCAAATCGCCCGTTTCGGTGCTGAGGGCATTGGTGCCAAATTTAATTACAATACGTTTTGCTTTTTTAATTAGGTCTTTCATAAGTTTTCATCCGCCTTTTTGCCCGGCGGAACGGGCGTTATTGCGCCGCCGTACGCGCCTGTTCGCAGCGCGTGTTGAACGGACACGCGGCACAATGTTCCCAGTTCGGTTCAAAATCGTTTACTTCTATTTTTTTGCCGATTTCAATAAACGTGTCCAAAATTTTCTTTTCGTCAAACGCCTCAAACGGCGCACTCATTTTTTGGTTAAACGCCACAAAATAAAAAGTGGCAATCCCTTTTTGCATATTCCACGCCCGGCGGGCCCCCACGGCGTAAATGCCCAGCTGCAGGGAATCCGTTACCGGAAGCGATAAATCCACATCCGTCCCGGTTTTGTAGTCAATCACTTCCCACGAGCCGTCGGGATGTTTATCAATGCGGTCAATTTTGCCGCGCAGCGTCCACTGCCCTTCCTGAAAAATAAATTCGCGTTCGGTGCTGTCCACCGTCGTTTTGCGTTCGTATTCCGCCTGGGCATACGTTTCCAGCATTTTTTTGCCCTTCAGGTACCACTCCATTTGTTCGCCGGCGCTAGCATACCCGGCCCCCAGCCAGCAATCGTCGTAATACGAAAGCAATTCGGAAGGATCGTTGCTGTTGCGGTGGTATTCTTCCAGCGCGCGGTGAATAGACACCCCCAGCGAAGACGCCGGCACCAGCCCTTCGCGTTTGCCTTCTACATATTTATATTTGTATAAGACGGGGCACTCCAGGTAGGTTTTGATTTTGGAATAATTCAGTTCGTATACGTCGCTATACATGGGCGTCCTCTTTCAGCTGGGCCGCACGCAAAAAATGCACCAACGTATCGCCGTATTTTTCCACCCGGTAAATTTCCAGCCCGGCCGGCACGTCAAAGGCTTCGCTCTTGTGGTTTTGCAACACAATAATACCCCCCGGCGCCAACAGCCGCGCCGCCGCCACCTGGGCCAGCGCCGGTTGAGAAAAAGAAAGCATTTTGTTGTTGATGTCGCGGTAAGGAGGACCCATAAAAATGATGTCGTAGCCTTCGTTGTCGCTGTAAGAAAGAAGCCAATCCAACGGCTTTAACACGTCTCCCCGCAGTACTTTGGCCCGGTCCGCAAAGCCCAAATGTTCCAAATTGCGGTGAATATTTTTGATACAGGCCGGTTCTCGGTCCACCATGACGGTTTTTTGCGCGCCGCGCGACAGCGCTTCCAGCGACACGTTGCCCGTCCCGGCGAACAAATCCAACATAATCGCCCCGGTAATGCGCGGGCGCAAAATGTCAAACAACGACTGTTTTATCCGGTCCGAAATGGGCTTTACCGGCAATTTTTTGGAAACGGAAAATATCTTCCGCCCGCGGGCGGTTCCTGCAATAATGCGCATACGAATCCTTTATAACTGGGCGATGCCTTCTTTGATGGCGTAACGCACCAGCTCGGCTTGTTTGTGAATACCGAGTTTTTTCATAATATTGTTGCGGTGCACGTGAATCGTGTTGAGCGACAAGTTAAACGATTTGGCAATTTGCTTGCTGCTGTAGCCTTCCGCAATCAGCTGCAGCACTTCTTTTTCTTTGGGTGTCAGGCCGGTAGCATCGCGCTTGCGGGCCGAGGTTTTGCCCAAAAAGCCCTGCACAATGTATTTGGACACTTTGCTGCACAAATAAAACCGCCCGGCGGCCACTTCTTCAATCGCGTCCACAATTTCGTCGGCGGTGGACACTTTGACAATAAATCCTTTGGCCCCCGCTTTGAGCGATTTTTCCACCGACACACGGTCGTCGTACATGCTCAGCATGACCACCTTGGACTGCGGGTTGAGTTTTACCAACCGTTCCGTGGCTTCAATTCCGTTCAGCACCGGCATAGAAATATCCACCACATACACGTCCGCATCGTGTTTTTGGGCGTATTCCACCAATTCTTTGCCGTTGGAAATTTCCGCCACGACTTCCAAATCTTTGCCCAATTTTTCCAGCACGGCCCGCACGCCTTTGCGTACGATCGCATGGTCATCTGCCAATACAATTTTCTTTTTCATTCTTTTCCCCCATACACGACACACGGACACGTAACCTCTATGCGGGTTCCTTTGCCCGGCGCACTCTTAATGGATATTGTCCCGCCCAACAGCCGTACGCTGTCTTTCATGGCCAGCAAACCGACTTTGCGAATGGAACGTTGTTTCAGCTGCTTAAATCCGATTCCGTCATCCTCCACCGCCAAATGAATTTCGTCCCCCTTGCGTTCCAGCAATACATAAATATGGCTGGCGCGGGCGTGCTTGACGATATTGTTCAGCGCTTCCTGCACAATGCGGTAGAGCAAAATTTTTACGCTGTCCGAAATGCCGTTTTCGCTCACGGCGTCATTGTATTCAAACCGGAACGGAATATGCACGTAACTGCTGATATTTTCCAGCAGTTCCCGGATGGAACCGCCCAAAGCGCCGTCGTTCTCCAAGCTGGGCGGCCGCAGCGACACCACGATATTTTTCACCCGGCCGATGCTGTCTTTAATTTGGGCGTCCAGCTTGGCGATGTCTTCCAGCGCCTGCTTGCGGTTGCCCTCTTTTACGCTGGCTTTTACCAAGCTTAAAAGCGCCGTCAAAATGACCACCGCCGAGCCGATTTCATCGTGCAGGGCTTTGGAAATTTCCTTCTTTTCCGCTTCGCGGGCGGCCAGCAAAATTTGGGAAAACGTCCGCGGGGCGCTGCCTTCCCGCAGCAGTTCCCCCCCGTGGTAGGAGCCCGCCCAGCTGGTAATATCCCGCGTCAGCGCCAGCACTCCGGTTACGCCGGTTTGCGCGCCGCCCAGCGGGATCAGCGTGGTTTGGTAAAAATACTGTTTATCCGCTTTTTCCAGTCCCCACTCGTAATGATGAATTCGGCCGGAAAAGGCTTGGTCAAACGCCCGGTGGTGCTCCGCGCGGGATTCCTGTAAATCTTCCGCCTGCACCCGGCCGGACACATTGCTTAAAATCGTAATGTTTCGGGTAGGACCGTCCACCACAGCCACGACGTCGTAACCGTCCACCCCGTGGGATTGAATCGCCTTAAAATCGTCTCCTTTTATATAAAAGGGGACTTGCTCGTCCGCCTCGGGGGCAAACGATTCTGTTTGGCATTGAGGACAGGAGAAAACGCGACAACGTTCTTCCTTCTTTTCAGAAATTCGTTTTTTAGTCATAAGCAGCCTCTAATATACCTTTATTGTTATTTTACTATAGTTTAGCGGCTTTTTACTACCGCTCCCCCTCTGCGGGGCCCCAGTTAAAAACGGGCTTTTTTGATATAATTTATTGTATGCGTAAACGATTGCAAAAATTCATCTCGTCCCAACCCGTTATTTTCTCCGCTTTGGCGGGGCTGTTCCTTTTCATTATTTTAAGCGCCGTTTTTATGCGCTATATTTTTTCCGGGCTGCCGCCGGTGTATGAAATGGAAGAATACACGCCTTCTTTAACCACGAAAGTTTTTGACCGCAACAATAAACTGATTCACGAATTTTCTATTGAAAAACGCAGCATGGTCCCGCTGGAAGACATCCCCGTGGACCTGCAAAACGCCGTGGTGGCCATGGAGGACCGCGAATTTTTCTCCCATCCCGGTTTTTCCGTCAAAGGGATTTTGCGCGCCTTGCTGTACGATTTGATGACCGGCCAGGCCAAACAGGGCGCCTCCACGCTGACGCAGCAGCTGTCCCGCGGGGTGTTCCTCACGCAGGAGAAAAAGATTATCCGCAAAATCCGCGAAATTATTTTGGCCATCCAAATTGAACACCAGTTCAGCAAACGCGAAATTTTGCAAATGTACCTGAACCAGATTTATTTGGGCAGCGGGGCCTACGGCGTAAAAGCCGCGGCCAAGAAATATTTTGACAAAGAACTTTCCGAACTGACCACCGGCGAAGCGGCCCTGATTGTGGGGCTGATTCCCGCGCCGGAGCGGTATAACCCGTTTGCCAATCCGGAGCTTTCCCGCCAGCGGCGCGACCTGGTGCTGGATGTGATGTACCAGCAAAACTATATCACCCGCGAAGAGCTGGAAGCCGCCAAGCAGGAACCCCTGCCCGAAAAACCGCCCGTGCCCGAAGACGCCCCCGGCCAATACTTTATTGAACACATCCGCCGCATTTTGGAACCGAAATACGGTACGGACGTATTATGGAAAGCGGGGCTGAACATCTATACCACCGTGGACATTGACCAACAAGCCGCGGCCGAAAAAATCATGAACGAATACTTGCAGCAGTACGACGAGCAAGTGGCCAAAGGCTTGGGCATTGAAATTGACCCCAACGATACCGAGGCCGAACCGGAAAACCCGGAAGAAGAATCTGCCGAGCCGCAGCAGCCGCAGTCCGAATATCCCCGCCTGCAAGGGGCTTTTATGGTGCGGGACGTAAAAACCGGCGCCGTGCGCGTATTGGTGGGCGGCCGCGGTTTTGACGAAAGCAAATTCAACCGCGCCACCCAGGCCAAACGCCAGCCGGGTTCTTCGTTCAAGCCGTACGTGTGGATGGCGGCCCTGCAAAAAGGCTACACGCCGGCCACTTTGGTCAAAGATTTGCCCACCATGTTTTATTACGACGGCCGCAATTGGCGTACGTTTGACGAAACGTCCGACCTTTACTCGCTGGACTTGGCCAAACAACCGTTTATCGCCAGCAAAGAGTTCAGCGTCTGGGTACCGCAAAACTACGGCGGCCGCAACGAAGGATGGATTACGCTGCGCAAAGGATTGGAAAAATCCAAAAACCTGGTGGCGGTAAACTTGATAGACGCCATTGGCGTGCCGGCGGTTGTACAGGTGGCGCGCAAAGCGGGCATTACGGCGGCTTTGCCGCGGGTACCGGCGCTAGCGCTGGGGGTCAGCGTGGTGGCGATGGACGAACACCTGGCCGCCTTAACTACGTTTGCCAACGGCGGGATTCATACCGACAACTATTATATTGAACGCGTGGAGGACGCCAACGGCCGCGTGCTGGAACAGCATGTGCCGGTGGAAGAAGCCGTTTTCTCCCCGCAGGATTCGTACCTGCTGATTAACATGATGAAAGGGGTCGTCCAGCGCGGAAGCGGCGCGTATGTTTCGCGCTTGGGCCGCAACATCGCGGGCAAAACGGGCACCACCCAAAGCCACCGCGATATGTGGTTTGTGGGGATGACGCCCCACACCGCAGCCGCCGCCTGGATGGGCTACGATGACGACGCTTCCCACGAACAAGGCGCCCGCTTTACCGGCAGCACCACCGCCCGCTGGTGGACCGCCATTATGCAGGAAGTCTTGAAAGACGAGCCCAACGACGATTTTGCCGTTCCGGAAGGCATTTCCTTTGCCTACATCAACCCGAATACGGGCAAACTGGCCATGCCCACCGAACGCAATAAATTTTTGGAAGCGTTTATCGCCGGAACGGAACCCCAAAGCTTCTAGCGGTTCCGCGGGGCGGCTGACGGGCTATGGCAGGCAGTGTTATGACAGACAAAAAACAATCCGTTCCCACCCGTTACTACGGCTTGCCCAACGGCGCCGCAAAGGCGTATTTTGTCTGTCAAAAATACCTAAACGCCAATCAAAATGCCCTTTTTGTAACGGCAGACGATTCGGACGATTTTGACAACGCCGCGCACGAATTTGCCCCGCGCGGCGCCCAAACTTTTCACTTGCCGGATACCGACACCGGCCGCATGAACGCCCTGTACGAACTGCTTACGCCGGCCCACGGGCCGCGGCTGTTAAGCACGTCGTACGAAGCGCTTTCGCTGCCGCTGCCGGACCCAAACGAATTTCAAAGCCGGGTTTTCATCGTCCGGCGCGGCAGTATCCTGCGCCGCCAAGAACTGCTGGACCGCCTGGAAGCCGCCGGCTACACCCGCGAAGATTACGCCGAAACACCCGGCCAATACGCCGCGCGCGGCAGCGTGGTGGACGTTTTTTGCCTCAACCGCCCCGAACCGCTGCGCCTGTATTTTGCGGGGAACCGCGTGGACGTCATCAGCGCGTTTGACCTGGACACCCAAAACACCAAAGAACACACGGACCAGGCCGTCATTATCCCCCTTCATTTTGACCAGACTCCCGCGTCCCTGGCGGACTATGCCCCGCAGTACGCGTTTGTATTTGACGAGCCGGATAAAGACTTTCCCCTGGAGGATTATCCTTCCTGTGCCATTACCACTTTGCTTCCGTCGGCCGAGGGGATAGACTGCGGGCTCAAATCCAACATTGCTTTTAACGCCAACCTGGAACTGCTGGACCGCGAAGTGGCCTCCCTGCAACAACGGGGCATGGTGGTTACGCTGTGCTGCCTCAACCGCGGCGAACTGGACCGCATGAGCGAACTGGCAGCCGATTATCCGCACCTGAAAAAAACGGCTTTCAAAATTTCCCCGCTGACGCAGGGCTTTTACAGCCCGCAGGACCATTTTGCCCTCATTACCAGCAACGAAATTCTGAACCGCCGCTACAATACGGCCTCCGTCATCAAACGCTTTGACGTGGAAGGCGCCAAACGCGTGCGCTTTAAGGAATTGGAAGCGGGGGATTATGTGGTCCACCAGGAGCACGGCATCGGCCGCTACCTGGGGCTGGAAGTCATGGACAAGGAAGAAAACCCCACCGACTGCCTGATTATTGAGTACCGCCGCGGCAGCCGCCTGTATGTACCGATGTATGACTTCAAAAAAGTGCAAAAATACATCGGCGCGGGGGGCAAACGGCCGGCGCTTTCGGCGTTGGGGGGCGTGGCCTGGAAGGACGTCAAAAAGCGCGTGAAGGAAGAAGCCCAAAAAGCCGCCAAAGAAATTTTGAAGCTGGAAGCCATCCGCCTGGCCACCCCCGCCCCCGAAGTGCACGGGGACCCGCGCATTGAACAGGAATTTGCCGATTCGTTCCCCTACGTGCTAACCGCCGGGCAGGAACAAGCCATCAAAGACACGTTACACGATTTGGACCTTTCCAAACCCATGGACCGCGTGCTGGTGGGCGACGTGGGCTTCGGCAAAACCGAAGTGGCCATGCGCGCGGCGATGAAAGTGGCCCTTTCCGGCAAGCAAGTCATGGTGCTGGTGCCCACCACCATTTTGGCGGACCAGCATTACAAAACTTTTTCCAAACGCATGGCGGGATTTCCCGTCAACGTGCGCATGCTGTGCCGGTTTCAAAGCCCCAAGGAACAAAAAGCCGTGATTGAAGAATTAAAAAACGGCGTGTGCGACATTATCATCGGCACCCACCGGCTGATGAGCAAAGACATTTCCTTTCACGATTTGGGATTGGTCATCATAGACGAAGAGCACCGCTTTGGCGTCAAACAAAAAGAAAAAATCCGCTCCAAAATGGCGGGCGTTCACTCCCTTTTATTAAGCGCTACTCCGATTCCGCGCACGCTGAATCAATCGCTCTCGTCGCTGCGCGACATTTCGCTGATAGACACTCCCCCCCGCGGCCGCACGCCCATCAAAACGGTGGTAACGGCTTGGAACAACGAGCTGGCCGCCGCCGCCATCAACCAGGAACTGGCCCGCGGCGGGCAAGTGTATTACGTGTACAACAGCGTGCAGAGTATGCAGTCGCGCTATTTGTTTTTGAAACAACTAGTCCCGCAGGCGCGTATTTGTATGGCGCACGGGCAAATGGACGAAAAAGAATTGGAACAAACCCTGTGGGATTTTAACCAGGGCAAATACGACATTTTGCTGGCCTCCACCATCATAGAGTCCGGCATAGACATTACCAACGCCAATACCCTCATCGTGGAAAACGCCCACAATTTCGGTTTGGCCCAGCTCTACCAGCTGCGCGGGCGCATCGGCCGCGGCAGTACCAAAGCTTATTGCTATTTGTTCCACCCGGACTGGCTGTTCAAAAAGAAGGAAGAACCGCAGGATAACTTTGCCGATTTGGCCGCCGTGTATTGGAAACCCAAAGAGGAAAAAGACCCCACCGAAGAAGCCCGCCAGCGCTTGGCGGCGCTGATGGAATTTGGCGAGCTGGGCAGCGGTTTTCGCCTGGCGTTGCGGGACATGGAAATCCGCGGGGCGGGCGATTTGCTGGGCGTCAAACAGCACGGTTACGTCAACGAAGTGGGGCTGAGCCTGTATTGCGATTTGGTCGCGGCGGAAGTAAAAAAATTAAAAGGCGAACGGGTGGAACGCAACCTGCGGGCCAAGGTCAACTTGCCGGTGGCCGCCTATATCCCGCCCGACTACGTGCCGGACGACGCAGAACGCCTGAAATTTTACAAAGAATTAATGAGTGCGGACGAAGCCAAAACCCAGCAAATTTTGGCCAAACTGCAAGATTTAAGCGGCCCCCTGCCGCCGGAAGTCATCCAGCTGACGGAGCTTTTCCGCCTGTCGGCCCGGGCCGGTGCGCTGGAAATTTACCACATGGACTGGCTGGACGGCCAGCTGGAGCTGTTGTTTACGCGCCGGTTCAAAATGCCGGCTTCCCTGCCGGGCGAACTGTTTAACCGGTTCGGCCCGGAACGGGTGGAATTTGTAAAATCCAAAAACGGCGACGGCCTGCGCCTAAGCGCCCCCGCCGGTCAAGCGCCGGTTGCTTTTGCGCGCGAAGTGATTGGTTTTTTTGAAGGCATTTTGAAAGCGGAAAAATGATATAGTATATGAATATGAAAAAAAGCTTTTTCTTAACCGTTTTGTTGCTGGCGGCCTGGGGCTGCCGCCAGGGGGAGAGCACCATCCCGGCTGACACCGCCGCCCGCGTGGGAAAGGAAACTATCACCGAGCAGGACGTAAACGACCGCCTGGCGTTGCTGTCCGAGGACGACCGCCAGTTCGCCAAAACCCCGATTGGGCGCCAGAACCTGCTGCAAATCATCACGCGGGAAAAACTAATTGCCGCCGCCGCCAAAGACGAAGGGCTGGACCAGTCGGACGTATATCTTTCCATTATGGAAGACAAACGCGCCCAAATGGCCGACATTTACCGCCAGTTTGGCGCGCAGACGCTGGAACAACTGTGGTACAACGAACTGAGGGAAAAAGGCGAAACGGCCGTATCGGACGAAGAAATTGCGGCCTATTATGACAAATATCCCTACGAAATGACGATTAAACAAATTATTATAGACAACGCCCAATCCGCCGACCAAGTGCTCCGCGCACTCAAAGCGTCGCCGCGGAGATGGAATGAGCTGGAGCGGCAGTACAGCGTGGCGCCGGACTCGCTGAAACAGCTTTCGTTTATGCCGGGCGAATACCTTTCCAATATAGAGGTTATCGCTGCCAACTCCCCCACGGGGAGCGTGCAGGGTTTTTTCAAAACCGCGCAGGGATTTCATATAATAATGAAAACGAGGGAAAAGCGCCTTTCCCGCAAAGAAGCGGAACCGCGTATCCGCGAAGTGCTGGAAAATAAAAAGCTGGACAAAGTCTTAGACTCTTTGAAAAACAAATACGAGGTTGTAATATATGAAAAAAGCGAATAAACTGTTTTTGGCCGTCTTGTTGACGGTCCTGGGGGTAAACCTGCAAGCCAAGGTGATGGAATCTTCCGTTGCCACGGTAAACGGGATCCCTGTGTTAGCCTCCGAATACGACGCGTATTTGGACGGCGTCGTGGAACAATATCAATTGGCCGCGCCGCAATTTCTGCAGCAGCCCTATGCCAAAGACATCCTGGGCCGCGAAGTGCTTAAGGAGCTGATTTCCAAAGAACTGCTCTACCAAGCCGCCGACGAAGCCAAAATTTCGGTAACCGATTCCGAAGTGGACGAAGGCCTCAACGAAATCAAAACCCGCTTTGTGGTGGACGAAACCACCGGCCAGGCGGACCCGAAAGGCGCTGACAAACGCTTTAGCGAAGCGCTTAAAAAGCAGGGCATGAGCCTGAAAACGTACAAGAAAAAACTTTCTAAAGACATTGCCGTACGCAAATTGATGGAACAACAGCTTAGAGCTTCCGTCAAACCCGTAGAAGAAGCCGACGCCAAAGCCCTCTACGCCAATGTGGAAGCGGTGATGAAAAACAACACCAAAAAAATCAAAGCACTGGAAAAAGAAGACCCGGCCAAACTCAAAGAAGCGCAGCTGATTGCCGCCAAGCTTAAACAACTGACCGGCGAACAGGTCCGCATTGGGCACATTTATCTGGCCGTAACCAAAGACATGAAACCTGCCGATGTGAAAAAGAAGGAAGAACTGGCCAAACAAATTAAAAAAGAAATTGACGGCGGGATGGACTTTTCCGAAGCGGTCAAAAAATACACCGAAGACAAAAATGCCCTGGCCAGCGGCGGCGATATGATTTTGCTGAAAGGTGTGGCGCCCAAAGCCATTGACGACAAAGCTTTTTCTTTGGCCGTTGGCAAAGTGAGCGACCCGATTAAAAGCGACGTCGGCTTCCACATCATTAAAATCAAGGAAAAACGCGCCGAAAGATCCATTTCGTACGATGACGTCGCCAAAGATTTGGCCCAATACATTGCCCAACAGCGCGTGCAGCAGGCTATGGCGCAATACATTGAAGACCTGTATGACAAAGCGGACGTTAAAATAACCATTACGTTTGAGTCGGACGCGCTGCTGCAGGAAGCCGCCGAAAAAGACGCCAAAACCTCAGCCAAAGAAACCAAAGCCGAAGCAAAACAAGAAGCGAAGGCTGAAATGAAGAGCGAAAAGAAATAAACCGCTCCCATTCTGTCCAATTAAGTTATACCTAAAAGGTCAACACGGTTCCTCGCCTCCTTTTTGAGTTTAATTATATTCGGACAAACGATGAAACCTGTTGTATTTATCACGGCCGGCGATCCGCTGGGGATTGGGCCGGAAGTAACCGTAAAAGCCTTACAAAGTCCTTTGGTGCAGCACGCCTGCTCTCCGATTGTCATCGGAGAGCCGTGCTCGCTTTTCCGTGCGGGATTTTCCGACAAGCTGGCACGGCTGATTTGCATGGACACGTGCGAGTGCCTGCAGGATGCCCCCCACGGGCCGACGGAAGCCGGCGGCCTGGCCTCCTTCAAAGCCGTAGAACTGGGCTGCAAGCTGGCGCTGCGCACCTCGTGCTCGCTGGTTACGGCTCCCATTTCCAAACAAAGCTGGGCGTTGGCCCATATCCCGTATGTCGGCCATACCGAACTGTTGCGTGAACGAGCGGGAAAAGACGGGCTGATGATGTTCGTCAGCGGGCCGATACGCTGTGCGCTTGTAAGTGAACATTTTGCCATTGCGGATTTGCCCCATATTCTCACACGCACCCGAGTGGCAAACGCCGCACGCTGTTTTGTACAGGCGCTTCAGAGGCTGGGTATCGCCCGGCCGCACATCGCGCTGTGCGCGCTGAATCCGCACGCGGGAGACAACGGCAAATTCGGAAGCGAAGAACATTGCATACTGGAGCCGGTTATCCGCACGCTGTGCCGCAAAGGCATTTGTGCCGAGGGGCCTTTCCCAGCGGATAGCCTGTGGGCCGCCCATGTACACGGGCATTATGACGGCCTTTTATGTATGTATCACGACCAGGCCCTCTTGGGCTTAAAACTGGCCGCCCGGGAACCGATTGTGCACGTAACGGCCGGGCTTAAATTTTTGCGCACTTCGCCCACCCACGGCACGGCTTTTGATATTGCCGGCAAACACAAAGCCGATGCCCAAAGCATGACGGCCGCCATTTTGTTTGCGGCGGCGCGGTCTAAATCGCCGGAAATTTAATACGACACCTCGCTTTTGCTTTTTATTCCCCCGCCGTTAAACGGCGGGTTTTTTGTTGCTGCACATAAAAAAGCCCCGCTTACGCGGGGCCAAGCAAAAAGATATTTTATTGTTGGCTTCTGCAAAATTTAGTGCCCAAAGTCGTTTTCCCGGTACACTCCGTTTGATTGGGTTTTTCCGAATTATCCAGCCAAACGGTATAGAGGAAATCTCCCTGGCTTACGCAATCCGTATAAAGCCCCCCGCTTTTTGCCACAGCCGGGCAATGTACAATCTGCAAGCGAGCGGAATTGGCGTCCAACCCGGTGCTGTTGCTGGCCAGCGGATCCATCATAAAAAAATTGTCGCAAATTAATACGTCCGATGATAAACGGCAGTTGGGAAACGATAAATCCAAATTGGACGTTACATTGGTGTACTGTCCGTTGGCTAAATAATACGCTTCTTCCGCCGTTTTGTATTGGGAAAACACTTGGCGCATATTGGCAAAGCGGGATTTTAATACCGCCACCTGATACTGCGGAAGCGCCACCGCCGCCAAAATACCAATGATTAACACCACCACCAGCAGCTCTATAAGCGTAAACCCGGCGTTTTTTGCTGCCGGACAAACAGTTTGTTTTGTATGCTTCATAGCTAAAATCTATCAAAAAAGAATTTTCCGCGCAAGGCCCCGCCAAACGCTAAAAAACGCCTCCAACGCCCGAAACGGACAGATGCCGGTTTCTCTTCTAAAAAACCTGCCAAGCCGGCTTCTTTATTTGTTACAATGGGAGTATGGAACCCGTGATGCATTTTGCAGAGATTGATTCTACCAACAATTACCTCAAAGACCGCTGTTCCCAGCTGCCGCACGGAACGATTGTTTCCGCCGACCGGCAAACCGCCGGGCGCGGGCGCTTCAACCGCAAATGGGTTTCACAGGAAGGCGGCTTGTATTTTTCCGTTTTAATTAAGCCGCAGCATACCGATTTTTGGCCCAATTTTACCCAGCTGATGGGGCTTTCGCTTTGCCGCGCGATTGAAAAATTATTTTCCAACACATACTTAAAATGGCCCAACGACGTCCTTGCCGACGGCAAAAAGCTGTGCGGCATTTTAAGCGAAGGCGTTTTGTCCGAAGGGCACCTGCAAGGGATGATTATCGGGACGGGCGTCAACGTCGGGCAAAAAACCATGCCGGACGTAGGCCAGCCGGCCACCTCGCTCTGGATGTTGGGCATCCAGGCAGACAAGCAAGCCCTGCTGCAAGACATTATGCGTTTTTTCTGGCAGGATTATCCCGCCGTGGAAAAACACGGCTTTGCCGCAATCCGCGAACCGTATAAAAAGCGGTTCCCTTTTATCGGCAAAGAAATCGCCGTTCGCAACGGCGAAAAACCCCTTTTCGGCACCGTGCGGGACGTTTCGGAGCGGGGGACGCTCCAACTCGCCACCGCCAACGGCCTGGAAGAAATCTACATAGGAGACCTGATTGTATGAGTGCAGATAACCTGATGATGCAATCCATCAACATTACCATAATTGGGATGTTGGTCGTTTTCGTGTTTCTGACGATTATGATTGGAATCATGAAAGTGTTGGGCAAGCTGGTGCAAGCGATGGAAAAATACTTCCCGCAAACCGCACCCGGCGCCGAGGACAACGCACTAATCGCCGTGGCCGTAGCCGCCGCCAGAAGATTTCAAGGAAAATAAAACAAGGGGAAACGTATGAAAAAAATTAACTTTATGCTCACCGCGTTCCGCGACGGATTTCAATCCGTTTACGGGGCCCGCGTTCTGACCAAAGATTTTATGCCCGCGGTAGAAGCCGCCCGCCATGCCGGCATCAGCCATATGGAATTTGGCGGCGGGGCGCGCTTTCAGGCGCTGTTTTTCTACTGCAACGAAAACGCCTTTGACATGATGGATACCTTCCGCAAAACCGCCGGGCCGGACGCCAACCTGCAAACCTTGGCCCGCGGGGTGAACGTCGTTGGGCTGGACAGCCAACCTTCCGACGTCATCAAGGCCCATGCCCAGCTGTTCAAAAAACACGGCACCACCACGATTCGCAACTTTGATGCGTTAAACGACGTCAATAACTTAATTTACTCCGGCCAATGCATCCACGACGCCGGGCTGAAACACGAAGTGTGCGTAAGCATGATGTCGCTGGCCCCGGGCTGGGACCATACCGGCAAAATCCATACCGAAGAATTTTACGAAAAAATCCTGCGCCAAATTTTGGATTCCGGCGTTCCGTTTGATTCCGTCTGCTTCAAAGACGCGTCCGGCACGTCCACCCCGGCCACGGTCGGCAAGACCATCGCCATGGCGCGCCGCCTGCTGCCGCAAGGCACCAAAATTGTGTTCCACACGCACGAAACGGCGGGCAACTCCATTGCCTGCTGCCTGGAAGCCATCCACGCCGGCGCCGACCAGCTGGACCTGTCCATGCAGCCCGTTTCCGGCGGCACCTGCCAGCCCGATATTTTAACGATGTGGCACGCCCTGCGCGGCACCGAATACACGCTGGATATTGATACCAAAAAAATCCAGGAAGCCGAAAACGTGTTTAAGGACTGCATGAGCAAATACTTCCTGCCGCCCGAGGCCACCGCGGTCAACCCGATTATTCCGTTCTCTCCGCTGCCCGGCGGCGCGTTGACGGCCAACACCCAAATGATGCGCGACAACGGCACCTTTGACAAATTTCCCGAAGTGGTAAAAGCCATGGGCGAATGCGTCAAACTGGGCGGGTTCGGCACGTCCGTTACGCCCGTTTCCCAATTCTATTTCCAACAGGCTTACAGCAACGTGATGTTTGGCCCCTGGAAGAAAATTACCCCCGGCTACGGCAAAATGGTGCTGGGCTATTTTGGCAAAACCCCGGTGGAACCCGATCCGGAAGTGGTCAAAGAAGCCAGCCAGCAGCTGGGCTTGCCGCCTACCAAAAAGACGCCGCTTGAAATCAACGACGCCGACCCGAAGAAAGGCCTCAAAGTGGCCGAAGCCAAGCTGAAAGAAGCGGGCCTGCCGGTAACGGAAGAAAATGTATTCATCGTAGCTACCTGCGCCGACAAAGGGCTCTTGTATTTGAAAGGCGAAGCCAAAGTGAACGGCATCCGCTGGGCGGCAGACGCCAAAAAAGCGGCCGCCAAAGCGGGCGATGCCGTCAAAGTAACGGTAAACGGCAAAGCGTACGAAGTCGTGTTTGACGGCGACAGCGCCGTCGTAAACGGCAAACGCTACAACGTGTCCACCGCCGCTTCGGACGCCAAAGCCCCTGCCAAACCGGCCGCCCAAACCGCGGGCGGGACGGTCAAATCCCCCCTGCCGGGCGCTGTACTGCGCTTGAGCGTGAAAGACGGGGAACACGTCAGCGAAGGGCAGGAAATTATGGTGCTGGAAGCCATGAAAATGGAAACCGCCATTGCGGCCACCGCTTCCGGCACGGTGCACTTCCTGGCCAAACAGGGCGACCAAGTTCAAACCGGCGACGCGCTGGCGGAAATCAAATAAGAGAGGCAACCTATGGATATTTTAACTTCTCTTACCAAAATCGCGCACGCCACCTCGCTCTACGCGCTTACGTGGCAGCAGCTGGTGATGATTGTGGTATGCTGCTTCCTCTTGTGGCTGGGGATTAAAAAGCAGTTTGAACCGCTGCTGCTGATTCCGATTGCGTTCGGCGGGTTGCTTTCCAACATCCCGCTGGCCGGAATTGCCGAAACGGGCGGGTTCCTGCGCATTGTGTATGATGCCGGTATTCAGACGGGGCTGTTCCCGCTGTTTATCTTTATGTCCGTAGGCGCTATGACGGACTTTGGCCCGCTGATTGCCAACCCAAAAACGGCCCTGCTGGGCGGGGCGGCGCAGTTTGGCATTTTTGCCACGCTGATTGGCGCCATTGCCTTGTCTTACGTGCACTTTGGGGACGCGCAGCCCTTTGCGTTTGGCCTCAAAGAAGCGGCCTCTATCGGCATTATCGGCGGAGCGGACGGCCCGACGGCCATCTTTTTAACCTCCCGCTTGGCGCCGCAGCTGTTGGGCGCGATTGCCGTGGCGGCCTATTCGTATATGGCGCTGGTGCCGATTATCCAGCCCCCCATTATGAAACTGCTGACGACGGACGCGGAACGCAAAATCAAAATGACGCAGCTGCGCCCCGTTTCCAAACGCGAGAAAATCTTGTTCCCGCTGGTGTTGCTGCTGCTCTGCGCGTTTTTGCTGCCGGATGCGGCTCCTTTAATCGGCGCGCTGACGTTTGGTAACCTGATTAAAGAATCGGGCGTAGCGGAACGCCTGTCCAAAACCCTGCAAAATGATTTTTGCAACATTACCACCATTTTGCTCGGGTTGTCGGTCGGTTCCAAACTGCAGGCCAGCCAATTCCTCAAAACCGAAACGCTGGGTATTTTGGTGCTGGGCATTATCGCCTTCTCCATTGCCACGGCGTCGGGCGTACTATTGGCCAAGCTGATGAACTGCTTCAGCAAGAACAAAATCAACCCGCTTATCGGTTCTGCCGGCGTGTCGGCCGTGCCGATGGCGGCGCGCGTATCCAACAAAATCGGTTTGGAATACGACAAGAACAACTACCTCCTCATGCATGCCATGGGCCCCAATGTGGCGGGCGTCATTGGCAGTGCGGTAGCGGCGGGGGTGCTCTTGTCGCTGTTGGGCAAATAATTTACGCCGCTTAAAAAAACGCCCCGCGCACGCGGGGCGTTTTTGTGCTACAATAACCCATATGACCGTTCCATTTACTCCCACTTCTCCCCACAAAAAGGTTGCCCTGATTTTGGGGGCCACCGGCAATTTGACTTTTGCGTTAGGCGTGGTGCTCCTAGGATTAAAACGCCATGACGCCCGTTTGCTGGAGCAAGCAGACGTCATCGTGTATTATCAGAATATGGACGAAACTTGCCGCCGCGCCTTAAACAACGTTCTTCCGTGCCGCTTTACCGAGTATCACTTCCCCAATATGCAAAATATGCAGGCCCATGTACTGCGCGATTACGGGGAAATGTCCTTTGCGCGTTACGAAAGTTTCCGCTATCTAAAAACGTACGATTTTGTGCTGTGGCTGGACGCGGATGTTTTGGTGCAGGGCGACTTGTCCGGCCTGTTTACGCAAATTCCGCACGGCATCGGCTTCCGCCGCGAGTATTACGGCGAAACCGTCCGCCAAAGCTTTACCAAAGATATTCCCGGCTTTGATATGCAGCAGCCGCACTTTAACTCAGGCATTATGGCTGCCAGCAATCAACTGCCCGCAGATAAGAACCAACTGTCCGACTGGTGCTACCAAAAAACGGCCGAAATTGCCGAGGAACTCTATTATCCGGACCAAGGAATTTTGCTGCTGATGTGCCAGCATTTTGGCCTGACCATTGACCCGCTGGACGAAAAATACAACTGCGAAGCCCGCCGTTCCCGCCGGGCGCTTAGCCGGGCAGCGATTGTGCACGCGGTGGGGCACCGCAAGTTTTGGAAATACTATTACTTTGACGAGTGGTTCCAGCTGTATAAGGAGTGGGTACGGAAAACGGGCCTCCCGTGCTCCAACCATTTTCCGTTGCTCAAACGGCTGGGCTTATTAAAGTTTCCGCTTTTTCAGGTGGCGCCCAATCCCACACGATACCCGATTAAATTTATCACGTATCTGTTGCGGGCGTGCTTGCGCCTGCGTTACTGACATTAAAAACCCCGCCTTAAAGCGGGATTTTTATTAAGCCGAAATCGTAACGCCGTTTCGGGGGCATATCGGCGCCAGCGGGCAGCGGCTGCACGCCGGCTTGCGGGCGTTGCACACCTGCCTGCCGTGCAAAATAAGCGCAATGCCGAACCAACCCCAGTATTTATAAGGAATCAGTTTCATCAAATCCTGTTCCACTTTCACGGGGTCTGTTTGTTTGGTAAGCCCCAGCCGGTAGGACAGCCGTTTGATGTGCGTGTCCACCACGATTCCTTCCGGTTTTTTGAAGTAATCGCCCAACATCACATTGGCCGTTTTGCGGGCCACGCCGCGCAGGGAAAGCAAATCCTTCATCGTTTGCGGCACTTCGCCGCCATACACTTCGCAAATGCGCCGGGAACTTTCAATTAAAGACAACGCCTTGCTGTGATAAAATCCGGCGGAATGAATCAGTTTTTCCACTTCTTTTATGTCCGCCGCGGCCATGGCCTGCGGCGTGGGAAACGCCCGAAACAACGCCGGCGTAATTTGGTTCACCCGGGCGTCCGTACATTGGGCCGACAAGATGACCGCGCACAACAGCTGCCAGGCGTTTTGGTGGTGCAGCGGGATAATGTGCTCCGGGTACAATTTTTTCAGCGTTTTTAACAAAGCCGGAACATCGGTTTTTTTAACGGGCATTTTTCAGTCCCCCCGTTTTGGACCACGCATACGCCCCTGCCAGCACCAGCAAATTGACCAAAATAATCGTCGCGCCGGAAGGGATATTGAACACAAAAGAAAAATAAACTCCCGCCCACACGCTAAACACGCCAAAGCACGCCGCCAGCCACAGCACCTGCTTGAACGTACGCGACACCAGCAGCGCCGACACCGGCGGAATAATCAGCAAAGCCGATATCAGAAAAATACCCACCACCTTAAACGCCAGCACCACCGCCACCGACGTAATGACCACCAGCGCGGTATTGAGGGTATGCACCGCAATACCGCGGGTGCGGGCAAAGGGCTCGTCAAAGCAGGCGGAAGTCAAATCCCGGTAGAAAAAGAACAGCCCCGCCAGCACCGCCGCCAGCAACAGGCCGCACAAAACAGCTTCGTCGGCCGATACGGTTAAAATACTGCCAAACAAATAGCCCAGCAAGTCGGTATTAAACCCGCCCGCCAGCGCCGTAATCAGCAACCCGACCGACAGCCCCGCCGCGCTGACAATGCCGATGGCCGCATCGCCGTAAATCTTAAATTTTTGCGTCAGCTTCATAATCCCCAGCGAGGCCGCCGCCACCACCGGCACCGACACATACACCGGATTGGCCGACAGCAACAGCGCCGCCGCCACCCCCGTCAAACACACGTGGCTCATGCCGTCCCCAATCAAGGACAGCCGCTTTAACACCAAAAACACGCCCAGCAACGCACACGCCGCCGCCACCAGCGTTCCCGCCGCCAGCCCGCGCTGCACAAAACCGTAACTTAAAAATTCGCTAATCATTTTTAATCTCCCCGCATGCACCCCCCAGCGGACAGCGCCCGTGGTTATGCAAATGGTCAATGGTATGCTGGGCAAACGCCCCCAGTTTTTCGGCTACGGTTTGAGAGTGGCAGAACTCTTCCTTGGTACCGTAAAAAACAAGGGTTTTGTCTATATACATAAATTTAGAAATATATTTGCCCACCTCGCCCGTATCGTGCGTAATGAGCAAAATGGTTACGCCGCGGCGGGCATTGAGCTCGCCCAGCAAATTAAAAAACATTTCGCGCGATTCGGGGTCCAGCGCGGTGGAAGGCTCATCCAAAATCAAAAGTTCCGGCCGGCTGACCAGCGCCCGCGCCAACAGCACCCGCTGCTGCTGACCGATAGACAAATCGTGAAAAATCCGCCCGGCATACTCGCGGGTACGGGTTTGCTGCATGGCTTCGTGCACTTGTTTTAGCTCGCTAAGCGACACCCCGCTTCCGTGCCGGTCCGAAAGGCCCATCAGCACCACTTCTTCGGCCGACACCGGGAACCCGCTCTGCGACACGGGGCTCTTCTGCGCCAAATAACCGATTTTGTGCCATTGCTTAAATTGTTCCAGCGGGCAGCCAAACAGCCGGATGTTTCCCTGCCCTTTTTCCAACCCCAGCAACAATTTTAACAGCGTGGTTTTCCCGCCGCCGTTCGGCCCGATGATGCCCACGTAGTCCCCCGCGTCCACGCGGAAAGACACGTCTTCCAGCACGGGCACCCGCACATACGCAAAACGCAAATTTTCGGCTTCTATCACGCTTGGCATGCCAACCCCCGCCGCAAACTTTCCAGATTGCGCCGCATCAGTTCGCCATAGGTAACCCCTCGGTCAAAATCCTGCTTGCTGACGTGTTCCACCGTGTAAAGAGGCAGCACTTCCGCCCCCGTTTCGCCCGCCACCGCCGCGGACAGGCGCGGGGAGAGCGTTTCCTCGGTAAAAATCGCGCGGATGTGATTGCGCTTGATAAATTTTACCAGCTCCGCCAATTGGCGCACGGAGTTTTCCCCATCGTGCGAGGAACCCGCCAACGCGGAAAGCGACAAGTGATACCGATCCGTCAAATTTCTAAACGCCAAATGCCCCACATGCACCACTTCGCGGCTTTGACAATGGGCCAGCCCTTTTTGAAAGGATTCGTCCAACGCGTCGGTTTCCTGTTCAAAAGCCTGCAGGTTGGCGGCATAGGCAGCGGCGTGGGCGGGGTCTTTTTGCTGGAGCGCAGCCGTCAGCGCCCGGGCAATTTTTTTAACGTTTTGAAAATCCATCCACACGTGCGGATCGTCGGACGGGGCCGTATATTGCGCGGCCTGCACCACTGCGGTATTTTTCCCCGCGGCGGAAAGCACGTCTTTGGCCCACGGTTCTATCGTGTCCGACACATAGGCAAAAATGTCCGCATTTTTCACGGTTACCAACGCACCGGGCGTCGGTTCAAACGAGTGCGGCTCGGCATTGGCCGGCAGCAGCATGGAAACGTCCGCATATTCCCCCGCCAACTGGCGGGCCAGCGTGTACGGCACGTAGCCGGAAGCCACCACCCGCGGTTTGGTCCCTTCCGGCACCGGAACCTGGTGGCGCCGCGGCGCCAGCGAAAGCCACCACAAAAGAGCGGCCGCCAGCAAAAATAAAACGGCCGGCACATGTTTTTTCATAGTTCAAATCTCCCCTGCAATCTTTTTTATATTATACGATTTCCCGCCTCGGCGCGGACGGCAAGCTTGAATTTACTATAATATACGAAAGGAGAAATATATGAGTTACATACTAGCCTTGTGTCTGGCTCTTTGTTGGGGAACGGCCTTTTTGGCTTCCAAAAACATCGTCGAAAGTCTGCCGCCGTACTGGGGCACTTTCTTCCGCGTACTGGCGGGGTTGTGTTTCTTTATCGTGCTGTACGCAATTCAACGCAAAAATTTGAAATGCCCGGTAAAACAGCTTTGGCGGCCGTGGACCATTGGTCTGTTGCTGATTTTGCTGCCGTTTGCGGCCATTTCCTGGGGGCAGCGCTTTGTGGCGCCCACAATCGGCGGGATTTTTAACGGAACGGTGCCGATATGGTCGTTTATTGCGGGGGCCGTGCTGTTAAAAGGCGAGGACCGCTTTACCTGGCGCCGCGCCGCCGGGGTAACGGTGGGGATGATTGGGCTGTTGATTATCATGCACCCGATGATTACCTCCGCCAAGCTGGATGCAAGCCCCATGGCGCTGTATGGCTGTTTTGCCTTCCTGATTATGGCGTGGTCGTACAGCTTGGGCAACGTGCTGACTAAAAAAATTATGGTGGACAGCAACGCCATGACCCACGAGGCCAATACCTTCCACCAGTATCTGTTTTCGGCGGTGGTATTGCTGATTATTTCGCTGTTGGTGGAGCCGGTGCCGGCGGCCTCGGCCTTTACCACCAAAGTAGTCGTTTCCATTATCAGCGCGGGGGTATTTTCTTCCGCGGTGGCGTTCCTGTTGATGGTGGCTTTAATCAAGCGCTGGGGCGCTACGCGCATGGCGTCGGTTACCTATTTCACGCCGGTCGTGGCCATGGCCAGCGACATGATTGCCTTTGGCAGAATGCCCTCCGGGGCGGAAATCGGCGGGCTGATGCTCATTTTCGTCAGCTTGATTTTAATTCAAAAGAAAGTAGAACCGCAAGCCGAAAAGTAACGTATGAAAAAAATTCTAAACCTCCAATGCATCAACTGCGGCAAGGAACACAAAACCAGCGAAGCCAACTTCGTCTGTACGGCCTGCGGCGGCAATTTGGAGGTGAATTACGATTACAAGCTGATTTCCAAGCGCTTTAGCATTGGAAAATTGAAGGAAAACCGCGAGTTTGACATGTGGCGCTATATGGACTTGCTGCCCATTAACGACCACGAAAAAGTCCCCCACGTGCACGTGGGCTGGACGCCGCTTTACCCATGCAAAGAACTCGCCAAAGAGCTGCACATTTCCAACCTGCTGATTAAAGATGAAGGACGAAACCCGACCGGCTCCATCAAGGACCGCGGCAGCGCCGTGGCCGTGGCGCGGGCGTTGGAACTGGAACAGGAAGTCATTGCGGACGCCTCTACCGGCAACGCCAGCGACTCCCTGGCCTGTCTGACGGCCAGTATGCCGATGAAAACGGTTATTTTTGCGCCCAAGTCCGTCCCGGACCCGAAGCTGGTGCAGCTGCTGGTGTACGGGGCAGAAGTGATTGGCGTGGACGGTTCGTACGACGAAGCGTTTGAACTGTGCAAACAAGCCGTCCAAAAATACGGTTGGTATTCCCGGGCGGCGGGGTTTAACCCGTTCACGCGGGAAGGCAAAAAAACGTGCGCTTTTGAAATTTGCGAACAGCTGGACTGGGAAGCCCCCGACAAAGTAATCGTCGCAGTGGGAGACGGCACCGTACTGGCCGGCTTGTGGAAGGGATTTACGGACTTTAACAAGCTGGGCATTATTGAACGTATGCCGCAGATGATTGCCGTCCAAGCGGAAGGGAGCGCCGCCTTGGCGCAGGCCTTTAATACGCACACGGAAGTAAAATCCGTGGCGGCGCACACGGTGGCGGACAGTATCGTCGTCAACTACCCGCGCGACGCGGCCCTGGCTTTGCAGGCGCTGCAGGAGTCGCACGGGATGGCCCTGACGGTTACGGACGACGAAATCCTGCAGGCGATCCCGGAACTGGCGCGCAAAGCCAATATTTTTGCCGAACCGGCCGGCGCAGCCACGTATGCGGCCCTGAAAAAGCTGGTGGCCGAAAAGAAAATAGAACGCGACGAAACGGTGGTGCTGGTGGTAGGCGGGAACGGACTGAAAGACATTGATTCCGCCATGCAGGTATTGCCCAAAGTGTGCGTGATTCCGCCCACGATGGCCGCCGTGGAAGAAGAATTAAAATCCAAAGGCTTTATTGCGTAAGCCGTTTGGGTGGACCGATTAAAAAATCCCCTTTCAAAAGGGGATTTTTTATGTTACGGATTCATCCGTTCAAAAGCGTCCAGGCTGGAACTGCGCACCTCCGTAGGGACGCAAATATTGCCCACCCGCTTGCCGTTGCACGGCTGGGCGTTTGCGCGGGAATTGGATCCCGCAGCGGGGGCCAGCCCCGGCTGATTTAACACGCGGCGGGTTTGCCCGGCGTATTGCTTGAGCACGAACGAAAGCAAAATGGCCACAATACACACGGCCGCCAGCATACCCAAAAAACCGAACCCTTGTTTGTTGTGCATAATGTCTCCTTTTGCTTATTGTAGCACAAAAAAACGCACCAGCCCCTTTTTCCCTATTAAAATGCTAAAATAAAATGGGGGAGAAAATTCTCTAAACGAAAAATTAAAATCAGGGTGAGGTAATCATATTATGACGCAAAATTTATCTTCGTCCGCCTTGGTCAAACCCATGGCCAAAGACGTTCACGCCGAAGCGGACATCCCGTCCGGATACGGCAAAACGGAAAGCTACCTGCTGCCCAAAGACCCGGCTTGGCTGTTCCTTTTTTGGGAAATTACCCCGAGCACCTTGGATTATCTGAAAAGCCAATACGGGGAAGACGTCCTGAAACAGGCCCGCACCGTTATCCGCCTGCACGACGTTACCAATGTGGAATTTTTTGACGGCAACAACTCCGTTACACACTATGACATGCCCGTCATCTTTGAAGCCCGCAGCTGGTACATCAACGCCCCTCAGCCCGGCCGCACGTATCTGGCCGATTTGGGGTATTTGACCAACGACGGAAAATTTATCCTGGTGGCCCGCAGCAATTCCACGCTGCTGCCGCCCGGCAAAGTGTCCGACATTGTGGACGACAAATGGATGATTGTGGAAGGGGACTTCCAAAAACTGCTGAAATTGGCCGGGGCTGATTACATTGGTCTGGGCGCCAGCGAGCTAATGCACGTGCTGGGCCAACGCTGGAAACTGACGGAACTGACGTCCTCCGGCGCGCCGACCTCCTGGTCCTCTTTTACCTTGCATTTGGACAAAGTCCAACCCGCCGACGAGGACATTTGGCTGCAGGCGGACTGCGAAATCATTATCTACGGTTCCGCGTCCAAAAACGCCATTGTGTCCATCAACGGCAAGGACATTGAACTCAAAGAAGGCAAATTTTCTATCCGCCAGCACCTGCCGGCCGGCAGCGTGGTGGATTTACCCATCAAAGCGCGCAACGCCAAAGGCGACAAGACGCGCCAGGTGAACATCAAAGCTCTGCGCGAGCAAGGAAAATAACATGGGCGAAGAAAAAGGTTACCTAGCGCTGGTACTCCACGCGCATCTGCCATTTATCAAACACCCGGAATACCCGGACTTTCTGGAGGAAGACTGGTTTTACGAAGCCATGGTGGAGACGTACATCCCGCTGCTTAACGTATTTGAAAACCTGACCGAAGAAGGCACCGATTTCCGCCTGACCATGTCCCTCACGCCGCCGCTGTGCAACATGATGGAGGATCCGCTGCTCATTAACCGCTTCCGCCATTATTTGAACCAGCGGGTGGAGCTGTCGCAAAAAGAAATCAACCGCACGCAAGGCACGGAATTTGAAGGCGTGGCCCGCATGTATTACAACAAATTCCGCCGCTACCAGGATTTGTTTGAACACCGCTACCACGGCCACGTGCTGGAAGGGTTCAAAAAATTCCAGGATATGGGCAAGCTGGAAATTATTACCTGCTGCGCCACGCACGGCTATCTGCCGCTGATGGTGCACAAGGAAAGCGTCAACGCCCAAATCAAAGTGGCCGCCAACGACTACCGCAGCCGCTTTGGCCGCAGCCCACGCGGGATTTGGCTGGCCGAGTGCGCCTATAACCCCGGCGACGACAAGTTCCTGCGCGACGAAGGAATCCGCTTCTTCTTTACCGAATCGCACGGAGTGCTGCATGGCACGCCCCGCCCGAAATACGGCATTTACGCCCCGGTGTATTGCCCGCAAACCGGCGTGGCCGCTTTTGCGCGCGATATGGAATCGGCCCAGCAAGTTTGGAGCGCCGAATCCGGCTATCCCGGCGATCCGCGCTACCGCGAATTCTACCGCGACCTGGGCTACGACCTGGATTACGACTATATTAAACCCTACCTCCATTCCGACGGCGTACGCCGCAATATCGGGATGAAATACCATAAAATTACCGGCAAAGTGCCCTTGAACCAAAAGCAGGCCTACAACCCGCAGGAAGCGCGGGAAGTGGCCGCCATGCACGCCGGCAACTTTATGTTCAACCGCCAAAAACAGATTGAATACTTAAGCACGCTGTTGGACCGCAAGCCGCTGGTCGTATCCATGTACGATGCGGAGCTGTACGGCCATT
This sequence comes from uncultured bacterium, assembly GCA_949294085.1. GTDB lineage: Bacteria > Elusimicrobiota > Elusimicrobia > Elusimicrobiales > Elusimicrobiaceae > Avelusimicrobium. The sequence goes on from CASFFX010000003.1 coordinate 201,210, forward strand.
GGTGGTACGAAGGGATTGATTTTCTGGAATATCTGTTCAAGAAAATCTATTACGATCAGAAGGACATCAAGCTCGTTACGCCCAGCGAATACCTGGCGATGTACCCGGAAAACCAAGTGGTGCAGCCGTCCATGTCCTCTTGGGGCGACAAAGGCTACCACGACGTGTGGCTCAACAGCGGCAACGATTGGATTTACCGCCACTTGATTAAAGCCGCCGAACGCATGATGGAACTGGCCAACAAGTTCCCGCACGCGGACGGCTTGCTGCGCCGCGCCTTGAACCAGCTGGCCAGAGAGCTGATGCTGATGCAATCTTCCGACTGGGCCTTCCTGATGACCACCGGAACCGCCAAGGAATATTCCACCAAGCGCACCAAGGACCACATCAAGCGCTTTAACGAGCTCTACGAGCAAATCCAAGGCAACCTCATTGACGAAGGCTACGTGTACGACCTGGAACAGAAAGACTCCATTTTCCAACAAATGGACTACAACGTCTATTCCAGCGCCGCTAAGGACGCCGTCTTGAAAAAGTACTAAGCGTTCTTCGTCCGTTTTTCCCCGGGGTTTCCCCGGGGATTTTTTTGTCCTTTTGACGGGCCAAAAGGCCCAACGGCCGTTGGGTCCAATGGCCCTGGCGCGAGCCCGCTTTTCTTTCTATAGTATAGATATGAAAAGACTCACTTCCCTATTCACGCTGTTTGCGTGCATTTTTCTTTCGGCCAACGTCTATGCCCAAAACAAAGGCAAGCTGGCCCTTCAGCTGTTAAAGCCCACGGTCCCGGAAAACGCCGTCAAAGCCGCCAAACAGGCGTTTGACGCCCGCACGAGTGCCATTTTGTCGGCCGTCAACCAAGCCGTGCCGCTGCCTAAGATTTCCCCCAAGAAAAAAGCCCCGATAGCCAAATCCAAAGCCGCCACGGAAGCTTACTTGAAAGAAGTAACCACGATCATGGATTTGCCGGTAGAAAAAGAGGCGCTTAACTATGCCTATGCCATGGAGCTGGAACGCAGCCAAGCCAGACGTTTGGCCGCTACGCTGAAAAACTACCAAACGCTCAATTTAAGCTCGGTACAAGAAGATGAACTGCTGGACAAAATCAGCGGGGTGGTGGTCAACCACAACCTGCAAAAGTATTTGCTGAATTCGATGATCAACAAAAACTACATGCAGTTCATGCGCGACCTGGCCAACTACTACAGCCTGTCGGTCAAATTTATGACGTCTTATGAATTGCGCTTTATTGCCTCGCAGGACGTACGCGAAGTGTTTGCGCAGACGGCGCTGGATTATATGAAGGCCCACCCGCACAAATTGAATTTGAAATTGCGCGAAATTATGAAATCTTCCTGGGTAAGCGAAAACATCAAATCCACGCTGCGCGGCTTTATTGCGCTGAATCAAATTCTGCCCCAGCACGAAAGCGGCTTTTTGACCGTCCTGCGTGAAGCGCACAAGCAATACACCGCCGGTTTGGCGGCTGCCCGCTCACAGGAAAGCGTAACCGCTACGGTGGAAATTTACAAAAAAACCGCCAAAGAGCTGGAAGAATTCGTCAAACGCTACAACCGCGCGCCCCGTTGGAACGCGCCGCTGGCCGAACGCCGCCTGTACAACAAACTGCTGCTGTTAATCACGCACAATCAGGCCAACCATTTCAAACTGGTGGCGCCCTACATTTTGCAAATCCGCCAACTGCTTACGCAGAACCCGCATGTGCGCCTGTCCGCCGTGGAAACGCTGACGCAGCTGCAGGTGTTTTACAAAAAATACAACCGCCTGCCCCGCGCTTTTAACGCTGCTCCGGGCACGCGTATATTGGAAGCGGAACTGAACCTGCGCGAAAGTATGACTTATTGGGAAATGCACGACAAAACCTTCACACAAAAACTGCAGAAATTACATTTGAAATAACCAATCCCCCAAAAATCCCCGGGCTACCCCCGGGGATTTTTATGGTGAAATAGGCTTTGCCTGCCTCTTACCCGCGCGAAACAAAAAACGGGCCCTTTGCAGAGCCCGTTTTCAATTTTGTATTCGGTTTATTTATATTCCAATTTGACCAATTTGTATTTTTTGGGTCCGCGGGGCAAAATGGCTTCAAACGTTTCGCCTTCTTTTTTGCCCAACACCCCGTTAGCCAACGGCGATTTAACGGACAAAAGCCCTTTTTCCGGGTTGGATTCCATAGACCCGACCAGCGTGTAGGTAAATTCAATATTGGCGGCCAAGTCTTTAATCGTTACGGTCGCGCCGATGCGCGCTTCGCTTTTATCCACCGTCAAGTCATCGGTAATCTGCGCGTTGCGCAGGCGGATTTCCAATTCCTGGATGCGGATTAACGTTTCCGTTTGTTTTTCCTTCGCCGCGTGATATTCGGCGTTTTCCTTCAAATCGCCCTGCGCGGCGGCTTCGCCGATTTCGTTAGACAGCTGGGCTTTTAAGTTTTTCAAATCTTTCAGCTCGTTTACCAGAGCTTCGTATTTTTTGCGGCTTACGTAAAATGGTTCTCCCATAACAGTTACTCCTTAAATACCTACAACACTAAGTGTACTATTTATCCGCTTGCATTTCAACGCCCCCCAGGCTTTTCATTTATTGCTATAATCTGAAATATGAAGAAGGTTTGCACCCTTGGACTGATTCTTTGCTGGGCCGTTCTCCCCGCGGCGGCGCAGAACAATCACGTATTAATTGCCGAGAAAAACGCCCCGGCCGTGGTGGCCGTCAACGTGGCCAAAAAAGACGGCTCCACCTTTACCGGGACGGGCTTTGTCGTAACGCCGGACGGGCTGATTGCCACCAGCCGCCACGTGCCCGAAGACGCCCTATACGTCAACATTACCTTTAACAACGGGGCCGTATCGGGTGAGGCCGTTACCGTAGCCGCGGCCGGCAATGTGGACTTGGCATTGCTCAAAATCCAAGCCCGCAATTTGCCTTACGTTACGCTGGGGGACTCTTCCAAAGTACGCCCCGGGGAAACGATTACCGTCATCGGCAATCCGCGCCGCCTGCAAAACACCATTTCTTCGGGGCTGATCAGCCAAGTACGCAAAAAAGCGGACGGCGTCATCTGGCACCAAATCAGCGCCCCCATTTCCCCCAGTTCCAGCGGAAGCCCCGTTTTTAACGCGCAAGGGGAAGTGATTTCCGTCGCTTTCGCCAGTTACGAAGGGGAAGGCAACCAAAACCTCAATTTTTCCGTCCCGTCCAATTATCTGAAGGACTTAATCACCGCGGCCGGCTACACCTTGCCCGCTCCGTCCACAACAACGGCCGCACCGTCCCCCACATACTCACAAAACGCTTTTGTGGCGCATCTGCAAAAGTCGTGGGAGATTTTGAAAAATCTCTTCCGCAAATCCTAAGCTGCAGGCCTTGAAAATTTCGCCGTAAACGGGTAAACTATCTCTATAAACCGGATTCGGGCGCGGCAATAACCCGCGGCCTGAGCCGGGGGATTTTTATTATTTAGCGGAGCCCGTATGAAGAAAACCGTCGGTAAAATTCTATTATTTTTGGTTTGTTTGGCTTTAGTGGTCTTTTTATTGCTTCCTTTTTTGCAAACGCCCGCACCCCAAACGCCGGTCCCCTCGGCTTCCGCCCAAGCCACGCCCCAAATTTTTACGTCCAACCCGCTGACCGCGTTGGTGAACCGTATTGCCCGCTTTTTTAGAGCTTCTTCCAAGGCGGCTCCTTCGGCTAAGCCCCAACTGACCGACCAACAAGTTAAGGAACAGTTTGGCACCCCGCAAGGTGAGCCCGCCTATGCCGACGCCCGCGCCGCCCAAAACTACATCTCCACCGAGCAAACGCCTTCGGCCGGTTCGGCCCGCCGCTTCTCCAACGCCTATTTTCAAGACGATGAAGGCGAGTGGGTGCTCATCCAGCAAAAAGCGCCGGAATTAAGCGCTCCCGGTATGCACGAAATCAACTCGCGGGATAATGCCTACGATACGTACGTTCGGCAGGAACGGGCCGCCCGGTTCACGCCGGTCGCCCGCAGTACACAGCCCAAAGAGGAAGTGCCCGATTCCAAATTGGCCCGGTTTTTTAACCCGATTAAGCGATTCTTTGGGTTTGGAACGCCGGTAAAAAGCGTAACCTCGCCGGACATTTGGCAAAACGGCTCGGCCGCGCGGTTGGCCTCCTCGCAAGGGATGGGGCAGTCGCGCCGGGAAGGCGGGTCTTCCTTTGGCAATACGGGCGAGATAGACGTACCGATGCCTAGCACCTCCCTGCCGCAAGGAACGGCACAGGCGGAGCAAACCTCCCTGCTGGCCTACCTGGACCCGGATCAGGCCCTGAACGAAATTTCCGACTTTTTGGCCGATTCCAAATATCCTTCCCCGAAAACGAGCGAAGAACGCCAGCAAAAAGAAAAATACCGCAGCCAACGCCGTGAAGAAGCCAAAGAATATTTCATTTCCCGCACGCAGGAACGCCTCAACCGTTTGGCCGCCGGGCAGGAACCGCAGGATGAAATGCGCAATATCCTTACGCTGGGCTGCACCAACAAAGCCCCCCGCTCCGTAAAGAGCGACTCCTGCACGATGGACGAATCCTATCCGTCGGCTTCGGCGCAGGGGCTGCGTGCCACGCAGGAAAAGAACAAAGCCGTTTTCTTCCAGAAAACGCAAAAACAGCTCCCCCCTGTTTCCATTACGCCCATCATCGGCAAAGCCACCGAGGTCCCGATTGATATTGACCCGGAAATGGACGCCGAAGCTTACGTGAAAACGATGGAAATTTACGAATTTATGCTGCAAAATGGCGCCTGCAAAAAAGGCGATTGCTATTGGGTAGCCAACAACGACCCCAACAACACCGAGTTGGCCGACTCCGTCAACGCGACGGGCGCCGTTTTCAAAGGCGACCCGCTGGGCAAATACGAACAAATCCAGCAGGATTTTACCGCCTATAAAATGGCCCAGCTGCCCGACGCGACCGAAGAAGCCAGGCAAGCCATTGAAAAACAGGCCGCCCAATTTACCCCGCCCTATATTCTCTATACCAAAGAGAATTTGCAGGAACTGCAGGCCGAAAACCGCGAAGCCCTCCGCCAGCGTAATCAAAAAGGCGGTACGGCCCTGTATGCTCTTTCGGCCCCGATTGGCAAGCAGTTAAGCGAGGATTTGGACTCCACCATTTTCTTCTATGGAAAGGACGACTCGCTCATCAACGCCGACACGCACCCCACCTTTGTGGAGCGTTCCGCCGCCATGACCAACGACTTGGCCGACCAAATTCAATTTTACGAACAAGTCGTGCAGGAAATGAAGCGCAACGCCGCGCGTGAAGTGGTGGAAAGCCGCACCCGCAGTGCCGCGCAAGCCATTGAAAAACAAGCCCGGCAGGAGCGCCGCGCTTTTGACAAAGGCAACTCCCTGGGCCGCACGGAACGCGGCCGCTGAGCAAAATTTTAACCGAAAGTTTTTGGTTCCTGCCGCCCGCAGCCGCGGGCGGCGGTTTCTTTTCTGCCCAAAAACGGGTATAATTTCTAGAGTGGTCTCACGCGCGCCCGTACGTACGGGGCAATTCTAGGAACAAGGAGCCTTCTGCATGAAAAAACTGTTTTTTTGTTTATTGGCCGTTTCGGGTGTGTTGCTGGCCGGCTGTCATCAGGAAAAACAAGAATCTCCCTATAACCGTACCGACGACAAACAAGATTACGAGCGCTTGTTAAATACGCATGTGTTTGCCGCCTGCCAAAATGCGGGCAAGCCCTATGCGCTCTATTCGCTGGCCACGCTGAACAAACGCCCCTCGGATGACGACCCGCGCTATAAAGTTACGTTTATCAACGGCCCGTGCGACGGCGAGACCATTTGGACGACCGACGTCCTGCTGAAAACCGCCCCCGTAGGCGCCGAACCGCTGCCCAAAGGCCGCGTGCTGCTGCGCAACTTCTGGAACCCGCAGGACCCGTACGACCAGGAAAAAGCCGACCGCTGGAATAAGGGCGTCGTAAGCAGTTCCGAGCGGCTGGACCAAGGCATTGTGGATTTGGAATTTCCGCGCGACCGCAACGATTTTATACCCGCGCGCGAAGGCGTCTATTTGCATAACGTACGCTACGTCATCAAACCGGAAGTAAAAGACGTGCGCGTCTTTTTATAATTCATACACAGAGGAAACCGCATCATGAAAAAAATAGTTATTTTGTTGGCTTGTGTCTTTTTCCCGTTCGCTTTGCAGGCGGCCGCGGGCGACCCTATCAGCCTGGAAACGACGATTATTGACGTCCCCACCGCCGAAACTTTTGACCGCTACCAGGCCTCCTTCCTCACCCGCGCCTACGACCACGGCACGCTGATGGAAAGCATTGATTTTGGCGTTTACCCCCGCATTAACATTGGCGTAAGCGTAGCCATACACGAGCTGGTAGGCTCTTCCGACGATGTACGCGTGTTGGATCCGGATTTCCAGGTAAAATGGAAAATTTTTGACGGCAACTTGTACCTGCCGGCCATTGCCATCGGCTACGACGGCCGACGCTACGGCTACGGCTACAACGACCAGCGCATCTTCAACGATTCCGACGATTATTTGGACGACCGCAAAGGCGGCTATCTTACTTTCTCGCGCGAAATCATTTTCCCCGGCTTAAACGCCACGGCGGGGCTGAACCTGTCGGACTGGAAAAGCTTGTATTGGTTTACCGGGATGTATTACACGCTGGCCGATAAAGTAAGCTTCTTGGCCGAGTGGGACAATATCCGCAACGTCCGCGATTCCCGCCTGAATTTGGGCGCGCGCTTTTATTTGCTTCCTTCCCTGGCGTTGGACGCCGCCGTGCGCCGCATCGGCCGCGGGGACGAAAGCGAACGCATTATCCAACTGCGCTACGTAACCAATTTTTAAGAGGTATTTATGAACGAACCGTCCGCACCGCAGGCCCAGCAGCCGCAATTTAACAGAAGAACGATTTTTATCAAAAAAAATCTGCAGATTCGCTACATGATGCTGATGATTATGAGCGTGCTGTGCGGGCTGGCCATTATGACCTTTGAACTGACGGCCACCTTAAACGACTTGTTTGACAACTACCCCGTTTTAATGCAACCTATCTACGACGAATTCCTCCCCGTGGCGGCCGGATTTTTCTACAAAATTGCCATTTATTTGCTGTTCGTCGTCATCATTTCCGCCATTCTTTCCCATAAAATGGCGGGCCCCGTGTACCGCTTTGAACAAACCTGCCGCGAAATTGCGCAGGGGGATTTTTCCAAGCGGGTGCATTTGCGCCAAGGGGACCAACTGATGGACTTGCAAACCGAATTTAACAAAATGATGGACCGCGTGGAAGCGGAAATCAAAAAAACGAAGCACGAGTAACGGGGGGTGTATGAAAAAAGTAGGAGCGCTTTTGCTGGCTTTTATGCTATGCGCGCCGGCCGTGTTTGCACAAAAAGAATACGGACTGAAATTTTCCAGCTTGGTTAACGATAATCTTACCTTGGAAAACGCAATCCGCCTGGGATTGGAAAACAGCACCGATTTTCTGACGGCCAAACAAGACATCATCATTGCGGAACAGAAAGTAAACGAAGCCAAGTTCCGCTATCTGCCGCAATTTTCCGTACAGGGCACGGCCACCTTGTACGATCTGGACTATCCGATGGTGTTGCCGGACTCGGTAGCCAACCGATTTCTGCCCGGCAACGGCCTCTACGGCGACAAAGACCAATTTTACGGCGTGGGCATTACCGCCACGCAATACCTGTATTCCGGCGGACGCATTAACGGCACGCTCAAAATGGCGCGCGCCAACTTAAAACAAGTGCAAAGCCGCTACGAAATTGTAAAAAATCAGGTCGTGCTCAATATCAAAAAATCCTTTTCGCAGCTCTTGTATGCGCAATACAATGCCAAATTAACGCAGGAAGTATGGGCCTTGGCGGAAAAGTGGTATCCGCGGCCGTCCGGCGATTTATGGACCAAAATCCGCATCCGCGCCCTGCTGGCGGATTTGTCCACCTCGCGCAATCAAGCCCAGAGCGAACTGAAAAAAGCCCAGCTGGCCATGCTGGTCAGTCTCAATAAAGAGCTCAACGCCCGTATCACGATTCAAGGGGATTTTTCCCCCGTAAAAACGGACTGGGACCTGCCCCACATGAGCTTGTGGGCCATGGAATTCCGCCCGGAATTAAAATCCGCCATTTACGCGTTGGAAGCCGATAACATCGCCATTGACTTGGCCCTCTCCAAACGCTATCCGGACATCATCTTAAACGCTTCTTACGAAAAACTGGGGGTGGACACGTTAAACGACGTGAACAAACAAGTCTCGCTGGCGTTCCGCCTGCCGATTCCGTATAACCTTTCCGAACAAATTGCCGAAAAGAAGGCCAGCCAGCAAAAAAGTGCGCTTCGCCGCTCTTCCATTGAGGACAAAATCCGCGTGCAAGTGGCGGAAAGCTTTGAAAATATGATGTTCTGGCAGCAGGAAGTGCTGGACCGCCAAGCCGCGTACGAGGAGTTAAATAAACTCCTGGCCCAGGCCGCGCACGACAAAACCCAAACGGGCACCGCCCCGCTGGAAGGCTTGCAGGATTATCTGAAAGCCGCCCAAGGCTACTTTCAGGCCGTGCGCAACAACCACATGGCTAAGGCGGACTTGGAATGGGCCATCGGCCAGGATTTAGAATGAAAAACACGCTCTCTCAGCAGCTGCTGCGCGGGTTGCTGGCGGCCGTAGGGCTGGCGGTATGGGCTTGGCCGGCCGGGGCCCTCCCCGTGCAGACAGACGATGAAATCTTGCGCGATTTTATGTGGGGCCGTTTTACGTCCCTGCCGCAGCAGGAACGCCCCAAAATCGGGCTGGCGCTTTCGGCCGGCGGCGTGCGCGGTTTTGCGCATGTGGGCGTGCTGGAAGTGCTGGACAACGCCGGCGTGCCGATTGACATGCTGGCGGGGACATCCATGGGGTCGGTTGTCGGCTCGCTGTATGCGGCGGGACTTCCTACGGAAAGGCTGTGGGAAATCAGCACGCATATGACGATGGACAAAATCACGCCCGATTTTAACGTCATGGGGCTGTTCCGCTTTTTATTTGCCCAAAAACTGCCGTCATCGGCTAATTTAGTCAATTTTTTTCACGAACAAATCGGCGACCTGCGCTTTGAGGACTTAAAAACCCCTTTTACCTGCTCCGCCATGGACATCAAAACCGGGGAACGGGTGGTGTTTAACTCCGGCCCCTTGGCCATTGCCGTACGCGCCAGCATGAATATCCCGGGCGTATTTGAGCCCGTGCAATACCGCCACCGGGCCTTGGTGGACGGAGCCGTCGTGGACTATCTGCCGGTGGAATCCGTCAAACTGATGGGGGCCGACTACGTCATCGCTTCGGTTACCCCGCCGGATTTTGCTTCCACCACGCCGCAGTCCGTGGCTGCGTACCTGCTGCGCGTGGGGGACGTGCGCGGCGCCGCGATGATTGAAGAAGCGGCCCAGAAAGCCAACTTTGTACTGACCAACCGCGTGCTGGATACCGGCACGCTGGAGCTGGACAAACTGCAAAAAGCGGGCGAGGTGGGCATCCGGGAAGCCAACCGCCATTTGGGGGAACTGCAGGAGGACATCCTGCTGTTTGTAATGCCATATGTTTTCAAACCATAAAATACTGATTTTAACCGTCTGTGTATTGGGGCTGGGAGGCTGTTCGGCCACGCAAACGGGGCTGCTGGGCCTGGCGCCCGTAGGCGACCGAAAAGAATACGTCCAAGCGCGCGATTTGTATTCCGCCGGGGACTATCCCGAAGCAATTCGCCACCTGTCCGACTATATTTACAAAACCAAAAACGTCAAGCGCCGCGAAGCCCGGGCTTACCGCCTGCTGGGGATGAGTTATGAACAACTGGGGCAGCTAAGCAAGGCGCTGGAAGTGTATTTGGAAGCGCTGGAATTTCACCCCCAAAACGTGCCGCTTTTGCTGGCCGCCGCCAGCCTGTACCAACGCACGGATTTGCTGGACCGTTCTATTGAACTTTACGACCGGGTGCTGGCCGAGGAACCCAACAATTTGGAAGCGCTGGAAGGGCAAGGCGCCAATTACAGCAAAATGGGCTTCTATTCCAAAGCGCGGTCGTTCTATGACCAGTTTTTCGCTCTCAATCCTTCCGCCGCACCCATTTACCGTGCCCGCTACGCGGAAACTTTCCTGCGCCAACGCAATTATAAAGACGCGTTTATCCACATCACACTGGCGTTGGAGGAGGATAATACGTCTCCGGATTTTTGGCTTCTGAGCGCCAAAGCCGCCCGCGGCCTGGGCCGCCCACAGGAAGCGCTGGCCAACTTAAACGCCGCCTTGCTGCTGGCCCCCCAGCGCCAGGATTTGCTGGCCAACAAAGCGCTCTGGCTGTATGAAAACGGCCGTTACGAGCAATCCGCCCAAACCGCCCAGCAGATTTTGGCCAAAAAGCCCCACAATCAGCTGGCCCGGTTGATTATCGCCATGGACGATTATTACCTGGGCAACAAACAGACCAGCCGCCAACTTATGGAAGAAATACTGGAAACCGAGCCGGACACTTTTACCGGCAAAGTAACGGCCAAACTGCTTAAGCAACTGCATTTCTAACCAAAACGCCCCGCTAAAAAGCGGGGCGTTTTGCAAAAGTATTTTTCGTTACGGTTTGGACACAAACGGCTTGCGGTCCGGTTGCTTTTCGGTGGGGATTAATTCCACTTCGTCCACCAGCAGGGCCGGCGTGATGAGGCTGATGTTGCGCCAACCGACGTCCCGCGTGGGGACTACGGCCTCTTCCTGTCCGGCGGCCAAAATATCGCGCAGCGCGCGGGGGCCCAATTCGTCCGTTTTCATCCCGAACACCGCTTCGCGCCGGCCGTCCTTCGTGTAGAGGCGCTCGGCCAAATTCACGTCCGTTAAACCCGAAGACACGTCCCACACTACATAGCAATAATCCAACTCCAATTCCCGGCAGCGCTGGAGCAATTTTTCTTCCAGTGCTTCCTGCGAAAGCGGATTTTTGGCTTTCACAAACACATTGGTCAGCGCTTCGCGCGGGAGCGTGAAAAACGACATCCGCGCATGGCCATTACTCTTTTGGCCTTTGCCGTTGCTGCGGCGGGACTGCGGCAACTGCTTAAACTTGCCCGAAGCCACTAGCGTCAAATCCTGGGCGAGCACGCCTTCATCGTCCACCGGCGCAAACCCGGCCAGCGGCAACCCCTTATATTGGCGCAGCTGCGGCTTGTCGTACACTTCCACGCTGTTGCTCATCACGCGCAAATCCGTTTTATTGCGCAAGCTCCCCGCCGTAACGTCCGGGTCGGGCAGCAAGGGGGTCAGGTTGCTGACGTTTTTTACCAAATGCTGTTTGATAAACACAGCCGCCGGCTGCGGCATCAAAAGCACCGGCCCCAGGTAGGGCTCGCCTTTTTTAGCCGTAAAAATTTGCTCGGCGCGGCGGAGCACCCGGCGGGTCTGCTCCTGCAGGGCGGCCGGATCCAGCGTAAAGTCCGCCGGGAGGGGCTGTCGGTCCGTCAGCGTTTCTTCGTAGCCTTGCTGATTGCGGAATTTCGCCTGCACCTGCACCCAGGAGGCCGGCAAGGTATATTGGTAATGCCCGCCGTCGCTGTTTAAGTAATACAAATCCTGCTGCTGCAGGCAAATCCGCACGGAAAAATCTTCCATATACGGCACTTCTTTGCCTTGGGCGGACAACGTTTTCACCCACTCTTCCATTTGCTCGGTGGGCGCCGCGGGGAAAGGAACAATCGGTTCCACGAAAGACGCCTGCGGCGCACGGGCGAAATCCGTCCGCTCTTCCGTGATGTGCTTTTGGCGTTTATAGGTTTGTTTTTTCTCGTACACTTCCGAAGCCGCATTAAACCCTTCGTTGGTAATGTCCCACAATTGGTGGCGGATACCCCAGTAACTTTTGGGCACGGAATAGGCGTGGACCGGTGCATATTCACTAGACGCGTCCTTAAACCCCATACTGTCGTTTTGGGGCGTGCCGGTAGCCACCACGGCCAAGGCCGACAGCGAATCCGTTGCGGGCATTTGGCTGTCCGTATGCAGCGCCCCCAGCGAAGCCGAAGCGCAGTAGGCATGTCCTTCCGTCAGCTGATAAGCCACATAATACGGCTTGGGGCTGCCTTTTACCCGCAGTTTGGCAAGGGAACGGTCCATTTCGTCCTTCATCGCCCGGAAATACATATTGTCCGGCAGTTGGGCGGCGCCCAGCGCCAGGCCGGTAAAAAGGCATACGCTAAAAAGCAAAAATTTTTTCATTTTTTACCCCCTTTTTTCGCCGCGGAAGGAGGAGGCAGCAGCGGCGGTTTGGAGCTGCTTTTGCCGGTTTTTTCTATCTCCAGCGCTTCCAACAGCACGCTGGGCGCAATGGCCGATACGGGCACCCAGCCGGATTCGGCCCCGCAGCTCCCGTTGAATACGGCGTAATCGTCGGCCGCGGCCAGCACTTTATTAAAGCTTACCAGCGGCGTGCCCACCATATCCGCCCCGCGCACGGCTTCTTTGCGGCCGTCGGGATAAATGCGGTACACCAGGGTCGGCTCCAGCTTAAATGCCTGGGGCCCGTAGGTGCTGGTTTGGGTAAATCCGCCGGATAAATCTTCTATGATAAATCCATACGGTTTGCCTTGCCGCTTAATTTCGGCCAGCAGCATTTCTTCCAGCTTTTCATACGGCACCGTTTCGGAGGCAATCACCCGCGTATTGCCCATGCGGGCCACGGCGCGGTAGGCCATTTGGGAACGGCCGTGCCCGTTGGAAGCGGGAAAGCCGTGAATCGGGCTGCTGCTCATCAAGAAATTTTCCAGCACGCCGTCCTTCACCAACACCACCGGCCGCGATTGGACGCCTTCGTCATCGTACTCGTAAAACCCGCGCAGCGGCACACCGTTAAAATACGCCAGGGTCGGGTCGTCCACAATGGTTAAAATGGGCGCCACCACGGGCTTGCCTACTTTATCGGTAAAGGTTTTGCCGAAGGAATCGTCCTTTTGGCGGTGTCCTTCCACGCGGTGGCCGAGCACTTCGTGCACAAAAACGGCCATGGCGCGGTTCTTCAAAATGGCGGGGGCGGTCATGGGGTCCGCCTCCGGTGCTTGAGAAAGGGTTTGCAACTGGTTTATGGAATTTTGCACCGCGGCTAAAAATTCTTCGTCCGTGGGAAGTTCGCTTTCCTGGAGGACGTCGTAATTTTCCCCGCGGGTTAAGTAGAGGCCGTCCTCCGTCTGGCCTTGCAGCTGGAAAGACAGCCGGGCATACGCCACCGGCGTGCGCAGGCGGGTGCCTACGGAGTCCACAAAATAGCGGGAGCCTTCCTGCAGGGTAAACGAGAAAGAGCTGTCCAAAATAAAGTCCTTGCCCTGCACCAACTCCGACGCTTTTTTCAACAGTTTTTCCAGCCGTTCCTTGTCAAACGACAGCGGTGCCTGTGTGCGGCAATACACCGATTTGGGCGGGAATACAAAATCGTCCGAATTATCGGCCCGCTTGGACGAGATCAAACTGTCCGCCAAGACGCGGCTGTAATCGGCCTGGGCCTGCTCGGCGGCGGATTGCGTCGCGCGCCACAGCGCGGTGCGGAAGGCTTTCCCTTCCCCGTCCAGGGCGGGCATTTCCTCCACCGGCACGGACCAATCATCCTGATTGGACTTGAGCACCCGCGTATTGTCCATTTGCGGGCTTCCGGCGCGGGCGGTTACCTTCAGCAAGTGCTGCGGCTGCGTCAGCTTCCACGCAATGCCCCCTTCCGCCATTTCTACTCCGCTGCCCGTTCCTTCCACATACGTATAGGCCAGGTAATAAATAGGCGGTTTTTGTTTTTTTAAGATTTTGAAATTGCGGTTTAACTCCTGCGCCAGCAGCTGCAAAGGCCGCTGCTGGGCGGCGTCGCACAGGCCGTCTGCATAGGCCGGTGCCAGCCCCCCCACCAGCCAAAAAATTGCCCAAAATACATGTTTCATAGGTCCCTCCTGTGTTCATTTTACCATAAAGAAAATTGGAGGCAAAGGTAAAAAATGGTAAGATATTAGTGCTTCTTGCGCCGAGGTAGCTCAACTGGCAGAGCAACGGTTTTGTAAACCGTAGGTTGTGGGTTCGATTCCCATCCTCGGCTTTTTTGCCGCCCGCGGGCGGTTTTTTTATTTTAGGCTCCCAAACTGATATAATGAAGTATCCTTTTATTGATGGAGAAAAACGAGAAGAATGGAACCTGTAACTACGACTGTATCCGTCGCCATGTGGATTGCGTTTTGGGTAATCGTGCTGGCGGCGTTATTTATTGATTTGGCCGTGCTCAACAAACACCACGGCAAGGTAAGCATTAAAGAAGCGGGCGTGATGGTGTGCGCCTGGGTATCGCTGGCGGCGTTGTTCGGCGGGGCGATTTGGCTGGTGGAAGGACCGCGCCACGCGCTGGAATTCTACACAGGCTACGTGCTGGAATATTCGCTGTCTGTGGACAATATGTTCGTGTTTATCATGATTTTCAGCTACTTTGCCATCCCGCATAACTTGCAGCCCAAGGCGCTGTTGTGGGGTATTTTGGGGGCGGTAGTCCTGCGGTTTATCTTCATTTTCCTGGGCGTAAAGCTGATTTCCATGTTCTCTTGGACGATTTACGTCTTTGGCGCGCTGCTGATTTTTACCGCATCCAAAATGCTGCTGCAGAAAGAGGACGATAATTTTGACCCCAGCCAATCGTTCATCCTAAAAGTGCTCAAAAAATTCATGCCGCTTAAAACCGATTACCACGGCGAAAACTTCTTTACGCTGGAAAATGCCAAATACTACGCCACCCCGCTTTTCGCGGCGGTGTTGGTGATTGAAATGTCGGACTTGATTTTTGCGGTGGATTCTATCCCGGCGGTACTTTCCATCACGCAGGATACGTTTTTGGTGTACTCGTCCAACATTTTTGCCATCATCGGGCTGCGCTCGCTGTATTTCTTGCTGTCGGGCATGGCGGGCAAATTCCCGTATCTAAAGTACGGCATTTCGGTCATCTTGTTCTTTGTGGGTATTAAAATGCTCATTTCGCATTATTTCAAAATCCCGGTTACGGCCTCGCTGGGCGTGATTGTGGGAATTTTGGCCCTGTCCATTTTGGCCAGCAAATTTTTCCCGCCCAAGGAAGCATAAGGCTGGACAGAGCGGACTTTTATTTACTAGAATATAAGGACCAAATTTAATTCAGTTATAAGGAAGGCAACTATGGCGTATAAATGTGCAGTGTGCGGCAAAGCCCCGGTATCCGGCGGCTCCTACAGCCACTCTAACTTAAGAACCAAAAGAAGCTTCAAACCGAACCTCCAGAAGCAGAAAGTGGTCTTGGACGGCAAAACCCAGACCGCGTACGTTTGCACCGGCTGCATCAAAAGCGGTTTGGCAAAAAGACCTACCAAATAAGTTATCTTTTTTGGATGAAACAGCCCGTGCTTATTCCTTAGTGCGGGCTTTTTTATTAAAACCACCGAAAAGGGGAGGATTGCTTTGTCCAAGCGTTTGGCTCTGCTCGTTTTAACCGGATTACTGGCCGTTTCGTACGCGCGCGCGGAAGAACCCGCCGCGCAGGAAATAGACCCTAACGGCCCGTGGATGATTTGCGACGTAGCCGTGGACGGATTGAAAAACATCCGCTCCAAAACCGTGACCAAAGCCGCCCACGCAAAAAAAGGCGAACTGTACGAACGCTTTACCATCTCCGAGGACATCCACGATATCTCCGCCCTGGGCAATTTTGACCAGGTGGAGATAGACATCTCCCCCATGGACGGCACGCGCGTACCGAAAGACGAGCGCGACGCCTACCCCTGCCACCGCCTGACGTACATCGTGCAGGAAAAACCGATTTTTGACCGTCTGACCTACGAAGGCCGCAAACACTTGGGCAAAGGCGCCATCACCCAGGCGATGACGCTCAAACTCAAAGACCCGTTCAACGAAGCCAAGCTGGAGGCGGACCTGGACCGCATCAAAGCCAAATACGCCGAAAAAGGCTACATCAGCGCGGACGTGAAATACGAACTGACCCACGACGAAAAACTGGGCGTAGTTTATGTAAAGCTGCTGATTAACGAAGGCGAACGCGTGCGGGTGCAAGCCGTCCACTTTAACGGGGAAGCGACCGAACTGCCTACGGAAAAAATCCTCAAAAAAGCCTCCAACCGCCCGGGCAAAGTATTCAAACCGCAAAACCTGCAGAAGGATTGGGTCAAAATGATTCTCTACGGGCGCAACAAAGGCTATTCCGAATTCAATCTTTCGGCCCCGCAGGTGGAAATGAACGACGCCAAAACCGAAGTTGCCCTGACGTACGACATTACCGAGGGCGAAAAGGTAAACTTCGGCACCGTTTCGTTTGAAGGCAACAACGTGTTTACGCCGGAAGAATTGCAAAAGCAGGTCTATTTCCGCGACGGGCACCTCTACAACCAAAAAGATTTTGACGACACCATCACCGCCATCCAGGAACAATACGCCAACAAAGGCTACCTGCAAGTGCGCGTGAACCCCTTAAAAAACATTGAAAACGGCAAATTAAATATTACGTTTGACATTGCCGAAGGCCACATTTTCTACATTGACCACGTGGACGTTACCGGCTACCAAAACACCAAAAAGTACGTCTTTACGCGGGAACTTTCCATCCACCCCGGCGATCTGTACGATAACGAAAAAATCCGCCGCAGCCAAACCAAAATTTTGAATTTAGGCTTTGTAAACGACGTACAAATAGACCTCCAGCCCACCGCCGACCCGCAAAAAGTGGACCTGGGCTTCAACATCGCGGAAGGCCGCCCGGGTATGTTTACGGCCGGGCTGGCGATGAGCTCCATGGACGGGCTGTACGGCGAAGTGTCCATCAACCACATGAACCTATTCGGGCGGGCGCAGCGGCTTTCGCTGCGGACGTTGTTCGGTAAAGAAATTTTGGATTACACCGTCAGCTGGTCCACCCCGTGGATTTACGACAAGCCCACGTCTTTGGGCGTGGATTTGTTCAACACCCGCCGCTACCGCTCGTTTGCCACGGAAAACCAAGCTTATACCGAAAAACGCCTGGGCGGACGCATCAAAGTAGGCCCGCGCTTTAACGACGATATTTACCAGCTTTCGTTCGGCTATTCGTTTGAAAACATTGATATTTACGATATTGATGAATTGTTTATCTGCCAACCGGGGCAGGATCCGTCCACCTGTATTGCCAAAGGGGACACGAATATGTCCACCTTCAGCGTAGATTTTGCCGTGGACACGCGCGACAACATCTGGGACCCCACCCGCGGCTGGCGCAACTCCATCGGGCTGGCGTTGGCCGGCGGACCGATTGGGGGCGATTTGGATTTGTGGTACTTAAACGCGCGCTCTATTTTTAACCACACGGTTTGGAACGTGGGCGGCAACTATCCGATTGTGTTTGTCTTGTCCAACAAAATCGGCTCCGTGCAGGCCTACGGCCGCACCAAAGAAGTGCCGCCTTATGAAAAATTCTTCTTGGGCGGGGCGGACACCATCCGCGGTTACGACCGCGCGGGCGAAGTGGGCCCCGA
This sequence comes from uncultured bacterium, assembly GCA_949294085.1. GTDB lineage: Bacteria > Elusimicrobiota > Elusimicrobia > Elusimicrobiales > Elusimicrobiaceae > Avelusimicrobium. The sequence continues at coordinate 218,772 of CASFFX010000003.1, forward strand.
ATACGGCGGCGATATGTACTACGTGATGAACGCGGAACTGCGCTTTCCGCTGGCCCGCGAAGGCCGGCGCAATATGGCGCAGCTGGCGTTCTTCTTTGACTTGGGCAACTCGTGGAACAAGTTTGACGATTTGGAATTTTCGCTGGGCCCGGGGGTCAACCAGTTCAAGGCCGGCGTAGGCGTGGGCCTGCGGTTTACGACGCCCTCGCTGCCGATTCGCATTGACTGGGGGTACGGCCTCAACCATAAGTCCAACGAGGACCGCTCCCATTTCTACTTCAACATCTCTAACATGATGTAGGAGAGATATGAAAAAAGTTTGGCTGTTTCTGCTGGCTTTGAGTTTAGCGGCGCCGGTATTTGCGCAAGAAACGTCTTCGGAGGCTTTGTCTCCCGAAGAAGCCGCCGCCGTGGCCGCCATTTTGGCCAAAAACGCCGCCCAACAGCCCGCCGCCCCGGCAGATGACAAAATCGTCCTGCCGGAAGAGACCAAAAAACAAGCGTTTGACGAGGTCAATCCGCCGCAGAAAGAACAACAGCCCGCCGAAACGGCGCCCCAGCCGCAGCAGGAGGCTCCGGCCGCCCAAACGCAGGGGCAGCCCTCGGCCGCCGCCCCCGCCGGCATGCCACAGGCCCCCGCCGCGGACGCCACGGCCTCCGACGAGGAAGAAACCGACGAACCGACCCCGGCAAAATGCCTGACCGTGGCCTTTATTGACATTGACGAAGCCTTTAACGAGCACCCCCGCACGATTGCGGTTAAAGAGCAAATCCGGCTGAAAATTTTGTCCAAAGAAGAAGAAGTGCGCGGGGCCAAGGAATTGATAGACGTGCTGGAAGCGGAAAACAAACAGCTGGCCACCCAGGTACGGGAGCTGAAACCGTTTTACGAGCGGATTGTGGTGGAACCGCAGCCGCTGCTGCCCAAAATAGAAGAAAAAGCCGACTCGCTTTTGCTGGGCAATCTGCTGAACCGGCTGACGTTTTCGGGAGCGGAAATTTTATCCACCAGCCCGCTCAACACGCCGGCCGAGTTGGATGATTTGACGGCGCGGATTGCTTCCAACAAAAAAATCATTGCGGAGCGGAGCTTTTTTATTGATAATTATAAATATACCACCCGCGAAGAAATTTTGAAGTTGGAAAAGAAAGAAGTAAACGAAATTTTGAAGGATATTTACACGGAAATAAAATCCTTTGCCAAAAAAAGAAACGTAGGCGCCATCGTGCGCAAAGACGAAGTTTTGTACGGGGAAAAGCCCGTCAACGTTACAAAGGACTTTATCAACCGCTTAAAAAAATCTAAAAAATACCGCAAACGCGGTTAGAGGATTGCCTATGCTCAACCTGACTATTGCCGAAATTGCCAAAATTACCGGTGCGGAACCCGGCCCCAAAACGGACGTAACCGTCCACGCGCTCTGCTCGCTGGAGGACGCGCACGAAGGCGGTATTTGCTATTTAACCTCGTTGGATAAACCCGATTTGCTGCAGCACCTGCCGGCTTCGGCGCTTATCGTGCCCGAACAGGCCAAAGGGCAAACGCTCCCCTTTGCCGGGGCCCTGCTGTATGCCAAAAACCCGGAGTGGGCCTTCATTTTGCTGATGAAATACGTGGACGCCCAAACCCCCAAACACTCCCCCGGGATTCACCCCACGGCCGTCATCAGCGCCAGCGCCAAACTGGGGGCAAACGTGTCGGTCGGGGCTTATACCGTCATTGAGGACGGCGTAACCGTGGGCGACGGGACGGTCATCTTTCCGCAATGTTACCTGGGCAAAAACGTAACCGTTGGCCGCCAATGCATTTTGTACCCGCAGGTGGTGGTGCGCGAGGGCTGCGTGCTCAAGGACGCGGTCATCCTGCAGGCGGGGGCCAAAATCGGCTCGGACGGGTTCGGATTTACGTTTCACGACGGCCGCCACCAAAAAATCCCGCAAATTGGCAATGTGGTGTTGGGCAACGATGTGGAAGTGCAGGCCAATTCCTGCATTGACCGCGCCAAAATTTCCAGCACCGTCATCGGCGATAACACCAAGATAGACAACCTCGTCCAAGTGGGGCACAACGTGCGCGTGGGCATGAGCACCATCATGTGCGCCCAGGTGGGCGTGGCCGGCACGACGGACATCGGCAACGGCGTCATTTTGGCGGGCCAAGTGGGCTTGGCCGGCCACATGAAAATTGGCGACCGGGTGCAAATCGGGGCCCAATCGGGCGTTATTTCGTCTATCCCGGCGGGGCAAGTCTATTTTGGCTATCCGGCCATGCCCCAGCGCGAAGCCTTCAAACAACAGGCCATGCTGCGCAAACTGCCCGAGCTGTATAAAGAGTTCCGCGCGATGAAAAAACAAGCGGACGAAGTAAAAAAATTATCGTTTTTTGGAAAACTGAAAAAGTTATTAGGATTTTAATTATGAGAAAAACGCTTGCTTCCCCTACTGTGGTCCGCGGGATTGGCCTGCATACGGGCGTCCCGGCCACGATGATTTTCAAACCGGCCGACAACGGCATCACCTTTTTGCGGACGGACCTGGTCGGCGCACGGCCGATTGCGGCCTGCCTGCAAAATGTAGGCTCCACGCTGCGCGGCACCAACCTGAAAAATGACACCGCCGAAGTGTGCACGGTAGAACATGTGCTTTCGGCCCTGCATGCGCTGGGCATTACCGACGTAGCGGTGGAAATGGACGGTCCCGAACCGCCCGTAACCGACGGTGCCAGCGACGTGTATGTGGACACCCTGCAAAAAGCGGGCCTGCGGGACTTGGAGACCGAACAGCCGCTGCTGAACATCAAGCAGAAAATTACCTACTCGTGCGGCCCCATTTCTTACAGCGCCGAACCGGCCGACAAACTAACTTTTACCTTCTTGTTTTTGCATAAACACCCGCTGGTCAGCCGGCAGGAATTCACGCTGGAATTCACGACGGAAAACTACATCCAGCAAATTGCCCGCGCCCGCACCTTTGGGTTTGAAGAAGAACTGGCGTTCTTAAAAGCGCACGGGCTGGCCAAAGGCGGCAATTTGGAAAATGCCGTCATCGTGGGCAAAGACAAATTCATCAACGCCCTGCGCTACCCGGACGAACTGGTACGCCATAAAATTTTGGACCTGGTGGGCGACATCAGCCTCACCGGGCGCAAATTGCCGCCGCTTAAAATTACGTGTGCCTGCGGCGGGCACAAACACAATGTCATTTTCGCCAAGATTCTCTTGGCCAATTCGGAGGACAAATGAGCGCAAAATCTGCCAGCTTAAAAGATTTCCTGACGATGCCCGTTTTGCAGACGTACGATCAGGATCACATCAAACGCAATATTCCCCACCGCGAGCCGTTCCTGCTTGTAGATGAGGTGCGCGAATTGGAACCCGGAAAAAAATACCTGGGCATTCGGCACGTCCGCCCGGACGAGTACTATTTCCAGGGCCACTTTCCGGGGCGTCCGGTCATGCCGGGCGTACTGGTGGTGGAAAGTATGTCCCAGTCGTTTGGCGGTGCGATTATGAGCCGCACCGTCGGCGAGAACAAAGGGATTCCGTTGTTCTTAAGCATAGACGAAGCCAAATTCCGCGGGATGGTGCAGCCCGGTGATACGCTGGAAATGCCCATTGAAGTACTGCGCTTAGGCAAAATTTCCAAAATCTATGCAGAAGCTTACGTGAACGGCAAGTTGTGCGCGCAAGCCACCCTTAACTTCATTTTAGGAGAAACTTCCCATGTCTAATATTCACCCCACGGCCATTATTGACCCCTCCGCCAAAATTGATCCGTCCACCGTTGTCGGTCCGTACACCATTATCGGCCCCGGCGTCGTCATGGGCAAAAACAACCACATCGGCCCCTACTGCGTGATTGAAAACACCACCATGGGCGACGGAAATGAATTGATTGCCAGCGCTTTTATCGGCGTAAAACCGCAGGATTTGTCTTATAAAGACGAACCCACCCGCGTTACCCTGGGCAACGGCAACAAAATCCGCGAGTGCGTAACGATTCACCGCTCCACCAAGCTGGATATTCCCACGTCCGTCGGCAACAACTGCCTGCTGATGGCCAACTCCCACGTGGCGCACGACTGCCACCTGGGCAACAACATCATCATTGCCAACAGCACCGGCGTGGCCGGGCACGTGATTGTGGAAGACCGCGTCGTCATGTCCGGCATGGTGGGGATTCACCAATTTGTGCGCGTGGGCACGATGGCCATGCTTTCCGGCGGGGCCATGCTGCCGCTGGATATTCCCCCGTACTGCATTGCCCAAGGCGAACGGGCCCGTTTGGTGGGGCTGAACTTGGTGGGCATGCGCCGCGGCGGCCTGTCGCGCGAGACGATTTTGGAAATCAAACGTGCCTACAAACAGCTGTTCCGCAGCGGCAAACGCCTCCAGGACGCCATGGACGAACTGGAAGCCACCCACCCCTGCAAAGAAGTGCAGCATATGATTGATTTTTGCCGCGCGTCGTCGCGCGGGGTGGCCACGGCCAAGCGCAGCATGCACGAAAATGACGACTAACAAACTGGGCCTGATTGCCGGCGAAGGGAAAATGCCCGTGTACATCGCCCAAAAGGCGACGGCAAACGGGTATGAAGTGTATGTCGCTGGAGCCAAAGGCAACGCCAAAGAAGAGGATTTCAAAACCTGCGCCTGCGTGTTCCGCTCGTTTCGGCTGGGACAGCTGGGCGCGGGAATCCGCTTTTTTAAGGAACACGGGGTTACCCGCGTGGTGATGGCCGGGCGGGTGCAGCACACGTCTATCTTTTCCAATTTAATGCCGGATTTGCGGGGAGCCAAGTTTTTGGCGTCGCTCAAAAACATGCAAACCAAAACGATTCTTTCCCGCATTATGGACGAATTCAAAAAAGACGGCATTGAATTTGAAAATTCCGCCCTGTTTTTGGAAGATTTTATGCCGCAAAAAGGCGTCCTGTCCGTGCGCCAACCCACCCCGGAAGAACAAAAAGCCATCGCGTTTGGTTACAAAACGGCCAAAGCCATTGCCGCGCTGGACATTGGGCTGACGTGCGTCGTCAGTCAAAATGCCGTCATCGCCGTAGAAGGGATGGAAGGAACGGACCGGTGCATTTTGCGGGCCGGGGAACTGTATAAAAATTCAGCTGAAAAAACTTCCGCCGTGGCCGTTGTAAAAGTGGCGCGGCCGGATCAAGACGCCCGCTTTGACTTGCCGGTCATCGGCAAGGGTACCGTGGAAAGCCTGCACCAAGCGGGGCTGCACGTATTGGCGTTTGAAGCGGACAAAACGTTGGTACTGGACCTGCAAGACGTCGTGCGCCTGGCAGACCAATATGACATCTGCCTGACCGCCGTGTAAACGCCGCACTCTTTTGAAAAAATCCGCGCCGGGTTTTCCGACGCGGATTTTTTATGGCAATTCCTATACGTTACAAATCTAAAATATAAGCATCGCAGGTCCCAATCGCACACCCGGAAGCATTTTGCTGATACAAGGTCCCCGGGAAAGATTTACACAGGGCAATCGCACGTGCATTGTTGCTGGCCGCCTGGCAAATCCAACTGTCATGCCAAATACCCGCACTATTTGCATATCCCCGCACCAAGGTGTTATACATATTCTTGGTATCCTGCACATACATATAGGCTTCGGTCACGCACAAAATCATCCCGCTTTTAATGCTCACGCAGGCGCCGTCCGCTTGGTCGGATTTCATACTGATGTCCAAATCGTTCAAATTGCGCGTGTATTTTCCGTTGGCCATATAGTATCGCTCTTCCGCGTCCTTAAAAGGGCGCGCCAAGGAAATCATTTCGGAATAGCGGGCCTTGTCCACCGCGCGCTGGTACTGCGGCAGCGCCACCGCCGCCAAAATGCCGATGATCAGCACCACCACTAATAACTCAATTAAAGTAAACCCTTTTTCCATGTTTTCTCCGTTCCTTACGAATTTTTCAAACCGACATTTCCCCCACAACGGCTTCCGCGCCAGCGAATCTCGCTATAATGGCAACGAATACAAATCGCACGTACCCAAAATACAGCCGGAACCATTTTTTTCGTACAGTTCGCCGCCCAAACTTTCGCACAAATCCGCCGCCCGCTGATTATCGCTGGAGGCCTGGCACCACCACCCCAAAAAACGGGTTCCGTTATCATAGCCGCGCACAATAGAATTGCTCAAGTTTTTCGTGTCCTTAATATACAAATAAAATTCGGTTACGCACAGCTGCATCCCGTTTTTTACGGTAATGCACGGCCCGTCTGCCTGGTCGGCTTTCATGCCAATGTCCAAATCGTTCAAATTGCGCGTGTATAGGCCGTTGGCCATAAAGTACCGTTCTTCCGCTTCCTTAAAAGTACGCGCCAGAGTAATCATTTCGGAATAGCGGGCCTCGTCCACCGCGCGCTGGTACTGCGGCAGGGCCATCGCGGCCAAAATGCCGATGATCAGCACCACCACTAACAACTCAATTACAGTAAACCCATGTTTCATAGTCTCTCCCTTCCCGATATTGTAGCAAAAAATCAAAATTTTCCTTCTGTTTTCCGCGCCAAGAAGGCAGGCGGCGGGGCTTTTCATTTCGCTTTCTTTATGATAGTATGTTAATAAGAAGTCTCTCGCCCTAGGACGGGAGCGTATTCTATGTATGACAAAAAGAGGATTTGAACATATGACCAAAAGAACACCTATTATTGCCGGAAACTGGAAAATGCATAACACGCTGGCGGAATCCGCCGCGCTCATCACCGCGCTTACCAAAGCCGGCAACAAAAATCACGTGGAAATTATCGTAGCCCCGTCCTACACCTCGCTGGCGAAAGTGGCGGAACTGGCCAAAGGGTCCGAAATTCAAGTAGCCGCCCAAGACGTGCACTGGGAAGACAAAGGAGCCTTTACCAGCGCGGTTTCCCCCGTGCAGGCCAAAGACGCCGGCGCCACCCACACGTTAATCGGGCACAGCGAACGCAGAAGCGTTTTCGGCGACAGCGATGAAATTTTGAACAAGAAAGTAGCCGCGGCCCTGCGCCACGGGCTGACCGTGATTTTCTGCGTAGGCGAAACCCTGGAAGAACGCGAAGCGGGCAAAACGCTGAGCGTCATTGAAAGCCAGCTGAAAAACGGCTTGAAAGATTTTACGGCCGAACAATTAAAAGGCCTTATTATCGCTTACGAACCGGTTTGGGCCATTGGCACCGGCAAAACCGCTACGCCCGCCCAAGCGCAGGAAGTGCATGCCGCCATCCGCGCGTACTTGGCCAAAGCGTATTCGGCCGATTTTGCGGCCGCGACCCGCATTTTGTACGGCGGCAGCGTGAAAGACTCCAACGTGGACGAAATTATGGCCCAAGAAGACGTGGACGGTGCCCTGGTGGGCGGTCAGTCTTTGATTGCGGAAAAATTCGCCCGCATTATCAACTTTAACTAAAAAAGGAGTTTCGTATGAATGTGGCAAAAATGATTGACCATACCCTCTTAAAACCGATTGCTACCCGCGATGACATCCGCCGTTTGTGCGACGAAGCGCGCCAATATGGTTTTTTTAGCGTGTGCATCAATCCGGTGTGGGTTTCCTATGCCAAAGAACAGCTGAAAGGGTCCGACGTTAAAGTTTGCACCGTAATTGGCTTCCCGCTGGGGGCTAACACCACCGCCGTCAAAACATACGAAACGCAGGATGCTTTGAAAAATGGCGCCGACGAGATAGACATGGTCCTCAACATCGGCGCCTTAAAAGCCAAAGACTATGCCACCGTATTGCAGGACATGGAAGCCGTACGCCACGCCTGTGAGGGGCATATTTTGAAAGTAATTTTGGAAACCTCGCAGCTGACGGATGAGGAGAAAGTGAAAGCTTGCGAATTGGCCGCCCAAGCCAAAGCCGATTTTGTAAAAACCTCCACCGGTTTTATAGGCGGCGGCGCGACCGCGGCCGACGTGGCCCTGATGCGCAAGTCCGTTCCGCCGCAAATGCAGGTAAAAGCTTCGGGCGGGGTACGCACCCGCGCCGATTTTGACGCTATGGTCGCGGCGGGAGCCACCCGCATCGGCGCCAGCAGCGGGGTAAAAATCGTAGAGGGCAAATGATTACAAACTGGGATATTGTCTCCCGTCTGGATCCGCAGGACAAAAGCCGCCGCTACACGTTGGTAACGGACGGCACAGAAAACGACGCACGCCTGATAGCCAAAAAGCTGGAGGGTTATGCCCAGCCGGCCCAACCGGCTCAGCTTCCTTTTGTGTACGCTTTTGAACTGCCCGCCGACCTGGACGATGATACCCTGGATAAAATCCGCACAGCCGTAAAGGAGGCCGTAGCCCAGTCCGAGCAAGTCAACCGGCTGGTGCCGGGCGGCGTATTGGGGGACCCGCTTTTTCAGTCGCCCGTCAATCCGCCCGACAAAGAGTTCGGCACGCTCCAACCGGAGGACAGCTTTTTCAAGCCGTCCCAACCGGCCGCTGAACCGGCCACGCCCCCCCAGGCGGATCTGCCCGACGCACAGCAACCCCCAATTCACGGGAACCCTTCTTCCGCCGCCAAGGAAAAATCCGGCGAAATTACCATCAGCGACAAAGACATGCTGATTAAGGATATGGAAGGCACCATGCTGGGACAAATGCCGCTGGAAGACATTTTTTCCGCCGAGACCAAATACGATATGTTTTTGGACTTGGACAATCAAACCCTCAACAAAAATTCTCAATTCCAGCGCGAACAAAAAATCAACAACTTGGCCGACGGCAAAGACAGTTTGGAAGAAACATTCAACGTTTTTGAGCAAAAAATCAAAGACCAAACCTGCATTATAGACCTGGAAGACTTAAACACGATTACGGACCGTCTGTCCAAGAAAAACACCGATTTTCTAAAACACAGCCCGGCCGTACAGGCTACGCCGCAGGGAAAGGAATTGCCGCAGCCCGCGGCCGAAACGGATGCCGCCCACCCGGCGGAACACCCGTCCGCCCCGCAAGGTTCTGTGGTTCCCCCGGCTGCGCCAGCGCAGCCGCTGGCTGAAGCTCCGTCTGCCACCGCGGAGGGCACCGCGCCCGAAATTCCGCACCTGGCCCCGCAGGCCCCCGGGCCTGAATTGGCCGATGACGGGGTGGAAGACCCTTTTGAACAAATAGAAAAAACCGTGCGCGGGGGAATCCCTCCGCACGACCAGCCGGCCGACGCACCGTCCGCCCCCGTGCCGCCATCCGCGGCCGAAAAGGCGCCCGCGCCCGCCCCGGCAGAAGACGACGAACCTTTGAACTTGGGTCCGTCGCCGGAAGAAGCTTCCGTAAACTCTTGGGCGATGGAGCACACCGCCCCGGGCGAATTGCCGGAAGAAGTGGCCTTGACCAACACCGTACCGCCCACACAGTATGCCCAGCGCACCATTTCTATTTCACAAGACGGCGACGACTTGCCCGAAATTACCTTGCGCGGGCAGCAAATTGACGCGTTAGACAAAACATTTAACCTGGAAACGACTTTGAATACGGAAGTGATGAAACGCCAGTATGAAAAGTCGTTCCACGACGAGCCGGCGCCCGCGCCTCAAAAGCCCGCCGCGCCCCGGCCGCCTGCTCCGGCCCGCCCGGTGCCTGCCGCACCCAAACCGGCCGAAACTCACTCCGACGGGGGACACCCGTCCGAAGCAACTCATTTTTCAACAGTTCAATCGGGGGAATCCATCATGGAAGAAAACCAAGAACCAAAAACCACTTTTAGAATCAGACGCAAAATAGAAGCGCCGACGCAGCCCACTATACCGCCGGCTCCTCCTGCGCCTGCCGCGCCGCACGCGCCCCAGGCTCCCGCGTCTGCCCCGGCGCAGCCGCACCCGGCCCAACAACCGCCCGTGCAGCGGCCCCCCGTTCAACAGCCGGCCCAACCCAAACCGGCCCTGGCCAACACCATTTTGGAAAAGACCAAAACGATTGACCACTCCATCGAAATTCCCCTTTCGGAACTGAAAAAACACAACTGGCCGCTGGAAGTGCCGCTGGTGCCGACCTATACGCTGGAAAATATGGTGATGTCCGTCAACCGCTTTGCGCATGCTACGGCCATTTCCGTAATTGAAAACCCGGGCAAACTGTACAATCCGCTCGTTCTGCACGGCGCCACGGGCACCGGCAAAACACATTTCTTAAACGCCATGGCCTATGCCTTCTCCAAAAAATACGGGCAGGAAAATATTTTTATGACCAACGGCGTGCGCCTTTCCCGCGGGATTCAGCGCTACGTAATGGAAGGCAATATTGAAAAATTTGAAAAATTTATGGACACGGTAAAAGTGCTGCTGATTGACGACATCCACTTGCTGGCCATCAACGAACAGAACCGCGTCTATATTTCCAAACTGCTCAACAAATTTCTGCGGGACCAAAAACAAATCGTCATTACGTCCAAATACCCGCCGGAAAGCTTGGTTAAGCTGGAAGAATTAATTAAATTCAAGCTGGATTCGGGCTGGATTTCCGAATTAAAGCCGGCCCGCGGGGCCACGCATTTCCGCATCGTCAAAAAAATGCTGCTGGATAACGGCGTGGATTTGAACGACGCCCAAATTACGAAATTTTTCGGCGGCCCGCACATGACCCTGGGAACGGTAACCCGCAGTATCCGCCGGTTAAAAGTATTGGAAAATTTAATTTTCCCGCACCTGCCGGAAGCGGACCGCTCGCAAGCCAAAATTTTTGAAAAGCTCTTGGCCACCCAAGGCGAAGACGCCTCCAGCGCCATTTTAAGCCACGACCCGGACAGCGTATCCGCCATTACCAACATGGGCAACGGGGAGTGGGGCCGCATCGGGTTTTTCTATCCGCAAAACAGCTCGCATATGATGAACTGGATGGTGTATGCGCTGCAGCAGCGCGCCAAAGAGCTGGGCATACAGGGCGGGTTTGAAATTGCGGTACGCTCTTCTTACGCGACGGAAAATATCATTTCTTCGGCGTTCAAAATTGCCAATTTGTGCGACAACAAAAAGCTCAAAGGGGCCGTTATTTTGGGGCCGGCGTTAAACACGTGCGATCCGTCCGTGCGCGAGAACTTTTACGATATTCTCACGCACATGCTGGAGATTATGCTGATTCGCTGCGGCATCATCAATTACGAAGACGTCAAATCTCCCAGCACGTACGTCAAAGTACTTTCCGAATTGTTGAGGTAAACTGATGAAAAAACTTTTGCTTTTTTGCGCGGCCGCGCTGTGCTTATGCGCTTGTTCGGGCACGATGAAATCCGCCGTGAAAGACGGGGCGATTGCGCCGTCGTTTAACGACACGCTGTTGGACAGCAAGTACCTGTGGGTGCGCGGGTTTGGCGCGGCCAATCCGGCCCATACGTCCGACTCCCAACGGCGCATTATGAGCCGCGAAGCGGCCATCGCCCACGCCTATCAGCGCGCGACCGAAGTGCTTTACGGCGCCAATTTGGAAGCCAATGTGCAAGTGGTGGACGCCGTTTCCACGGGAAGCACGATTGACACGTCCGCCAACGGCATTATCAGCCAAATGGAGCTCGTGTCCACCGAATACATGGACGACGGAGGCTGTGCCGTCATTATGCGCTTGGACCGCAACCGCCTCAAAGCGGCCGGCATTGACCCGGAGGGCCAAAAATAATGAAAAAACTTTTACTGCTTATGGTGTGCGCGGGGTTGGCTTTGTCAGCCTGCAGTTCGTTTCGCATCGGGCCAAAAGGCGAAGGCGAATACGTAGAAGCCGAATCGCTCGTGCCCTATGACGAAAACAACCTCAAACAAATGAAGCAGGACGGCATTTTGGCCGCCCAACGGGCTGCGGTGGAAAAAGTGGCCGGAATTTTTATTTCGTCGGCCACGACGGTGGAACAAGCCCAGCTGGTGGAAGACAAAATCGTTTCCAAAACGGCGGGATTTATCCGCCGCAGCCACGTGCAAAAGGCCTACCGCAAAGGGGACGAATACTACACCAAAATCAAAGCCATGGTGCTGGTCAAAGACATTGGGGACATTATCAAACAATCCGAAGCCGACGCCTTTGCCAAAAAGACCAATATAGTTGTGGCTTCCCGCGAAATGGTGGGGGACGATATTTCCCTGCGCCAGGACTGCAAACAAGCCATTTACCGCGCCTTAAAAGGTCAGCCGTATGCCTTGATTAACGGCGACAATTTAAGCCAAAATAACATTGAAAACCCCAACCCGACCATCGACCAGGCCCGCCAGGAAGGCGCGCGGTTTGTGATTGTGGCCGACGTGCAGACCAACCCGCTGGTGGCGCTGCCGGGCACGGTATCTCCTTTCAAGTCGTACCGGGCGCGGGCCAATATCCGCGTCTATGCCACCAACAACTATGCCGTTGTGGCGGAAGGGGCCGAACAGCTAAGCGGGCTGGACCCCCTGGAAGAAATTGCCTCCCAGAAATCCATTTCCGCCGCGTGCGAAGCGGCCGCCAAACAACTGGTGGAACCGATTAACTCGGCCATCAACTCGGCCAACGTGTTTAACGTAACCATCAAAGACGTCGGCTCTATTGAACGCTTAAAACAAGTGCAGGATATTTTGCGCGATTTGCGTGAAATTGAAGATTTCAACTTGGTGCGCTACGCCAATTCCGCCGCCCAGTTTGACATCTCGGCCAACATCTCCACGCCCGAAGAGCTGGCCGCCAAAATCATCCGCAAATACAACATTAATTTTACGGTGGTCTCCATCACGCCCAGCGCCATCGTGCTGAGTTTTAACTGATATGTTGGCCAACGTATGCACCGGCGCCATTAAAGGGATAGAAGGATTTGCCGTCTCCGTGGAGGTGGACATCGCCGCGGGGATGCCTACGTTGGCCGTAGTAGGCCTGCCGGACGCGGAAGTACGCGAAAGCAAAGAACGCGTGGTGGCGGCCGTACGCAACAGCGGTTTTGATTTTCCCACCAAACGAATTACCGTCAATTTAAGCCCGGCCGAACTGCGCAAAAGCGGCACCCAGTTTGACTTGCCGATTGCGCTGGGCATTTTGGCCGCCAGCGGGCAGTTATCCGCCGAAGCGCGCAGCCGCCTGAGCGATTTACTGGTATTGGGCGAGCTGGCGCTGGACGGCTCTCTGCGGCCCTGCGCCGGAGTGCTGCCGATGCTGATTTCCTGCCGCAATTTGGGCAAAACCGCCGTGATTCCGCCGCAAAACGTGCTGGAAGGGCAAGTGTCTGGCACGCCGTTTATTACCCCGCATACGCTGAAAGAATTGACCCAATATTTGGAAGGCCAACTGCCGCAGGAGGCGGTGGTCATCCGCTATGTGCCGCCTGCCGAAGAGGAACCGGCCAGCGAACTGGATTTTTCGGACGTGAAGGGCCAAGCCTTGGCCAAACGCGCGCTGGAAATTGCCGCCGCCGGTGGGCACAACGTCCTGATGATAGGGCTGCCCGGCACGGGCAAAAGCATGCTGGCCAAACGTTTTGCGGGCATTTTGCCGCCCCTTACGCAGGACGAAGCGCTGGAAATTACCAAAATCTATTCCATTTGCAATTTATTGGGAAAAAGCAAACTCTTTACCCGCCGCCCGTTCCGCGACCCGCACCACACCATTTCGGACGTGGCCTTAATCGGCGGCGGCTCCACGCCGCGCCCGGGGGAAGTGTCTCTGGCGCACAACGGCGTCCTATTTTTGGACGAATTTGCCGAATTTTCCCGTTCTTCTTTGGAAGTCCTGCGCGAACCGCTGGAAAACGGCCGCGTAACCATTTCCCGCGCGAAGGAAACGGTGTCCTATCCGGCCCGGTTTACGCTGCTGGCGGCCATGAACCCGTGCCCCTGCGGCCACTTGGGAGACCCGGTAACCCCGTGCACCTGTACGCCCATGCAAATTAACCGCTACAAAGCCCGCATTTCGGGCCCGCTGTTGGACCGCATAGACTTGACCGTCAATCTCAATCCCGTCAAATACGAGGATTGGAACAAAAAATCCGAAGGGGAAACTTCCGCCCAAATCCGCGAGCGGGTGCTCCGCGCGCGCGAAATCCAACGCCGCCGGTTTAGCCAGGCCGGTTCGTCCACCCCCGCCAACGCTTTTATGACCAGCCGGGAGATCAAAACCTTCTGCCCGCTGCCGCCGGGGGCCGACACCGTGCTGGAAACCGCCATGCGCAAGCTGGGCCTCAGCGCGCGCAGCCTGGATAAAATTTTGAAAACGGCTCGCACCATTGCGGACCTGGAAGGGAAAGAAAATATAGAAATCAAACATCTGGTGGAAGTGATGCAATACCGCCCGCTGGACCGCAAGGGAGTGGCCGACATTTAATGAATCCCCGTTTATCCGCCGCCGAACGGCTGGCCCGTATTCAATTAAACGCTTTTCTGTATTTCCGGGCAGATTGGCTGGAACGGCTGATTGAAATTTTCGGTTCCGCCCAAGAAATTCTGCACCAGGACGCACAAACCCTGGCGCGGGAAGCCAATTTGAACCCTACTACCGCCGCCCATTTGCTGCGCGACGCTTTTGCCGTCAACCCGCAGGAAGAGTGGGACAAAACGGCCGCATTAGGCGGACATATTTACTGCCCGGAAGACGAAGAATATCCGCAATCCCTTAAAAACATCAAAGAAGCCCCCATCGCCCTGTATGTGCTGGGCAAACTGCCCGGCAACGAACAGGCCTGCGTAGGCATGGTGGGCACGCGCAAAATCACGCCGTATGGCCGGCGGGCCGCGGCCAAACTGGCCGGCGATTTAAGCGCCTGCGGCGTAACGGTGGTAAGCGGGCTGGCCCGCGGGGTGGACAGCGAGTGCCATGCCGCCGCCGTACGGTTAAAAAAACCGACGGTAGCCGTCATCGGTACGGGCGTGGGACGCTGTTATCCGCCCGAAAACCGCGCCTTGGAAAAGGCCATTTTGCAATACGGCGGGGCAGTGGTCAGCGAGCTGCCGTTTAATAAACCGCCCAACGCGTTTCATTTCCCCCGCCGCAACCGCATTATTGCGGCGCTTTCCCAGCCGGTCGTGGTGGTGGAAGGGGAAGTCAAGTCCGGCGCGTTGATTACCGCCAAGCTGGCGTTGGAAATGGGCAAAGACGTTTTGGCCGTACCCGGCCCGATAGACAGCCCCCAGTCCGCCGGCCCCAATGCGTTAATCCGGGACGGGGCGGGGGTTGTAACCGCCGTTGCAGATATACTAGACTATATACCACAGCAACTGCGCTTTGGGCTGGACCCGCGCTTTTTTGAAACGACGGCGCCCGTTCCCCCCAAGCCGGAAGAAGAGCTGACGCCTCGCCAGCGCGAGGTAATGCACGCCGTGGGCGCCGGCCAGGCCAGTTTGGACCAAATTGCCGAAGCAATCGGCGCGGACGTGCCGGAAGCGGCGTCCTTGCTGTTTGAATTGGAAGTCAAAGGCTTCCTGGCCTGCGAAAACGGCCTGTACAGCAAAAGCAAATTTTAATTCATTAAGGAAGTGAACTATGGCAACCACCAATCCGAAAGGTAAAAAGCTGGTCATCGTAGAATCTCCCACGAAACAGAAAACCATCAGCAAAATTTTGGGCAACGATTACATCGTGCGCAGCTCGTTTGGGCATGTGCGGGATTTGCCGTCCAAAGACATTGGCGTGGATATAGAACACGGCTTCAAGCCCACATACGTTGCGGTGGACCGGGCCAAACGCCTGATTGCCGAACTGACCGCCGCCGCCAAAAACGCCAGCGAAATTTACCTCGCTACCGACCCTGACCGCGAAGGGGAAGCCATTGCCTGGCACTTGGTGGAACTGCTGAAACTTCCCAAAGACCGCTACCAGCGCATTTATTTTCACGAAATTACGCCGGCGGCCATTAAAGAATCTTTTGCCCATGCCCGCAAAATTGACGAGAACCTCGTCAATGCCCAGCAGGCACGGCGCATTTTGGACCGGATTGTAGGCTATAAGCTCTCCCCCCTCTTGTGGAAAAAAATCACCTCCGGTCTTTCCGCGGGGCGGGTGCAGTCGGTAGCGGTGCGCCTGCTGGCGGAACGGGCCAAGGAAATTGCCGAATTTAAGGAACAGGAATACTGGACCATCGGCGCCCAATTTGAAAAACCCGGCGCCGCGCCGGCCTTTTGGGCGCGCGTTACCAAGTGGCAGGGCAAAAACGTGGAACAAACCACCACGTATAAGCTGTTTGCCGAAGATTACAAAGTAAAAACCACCGTTTTTGACAAACCGGAAAAATTGGCCCCGCTGTCGGATTTATTGCGCAAAGGGCCCAACACGGTGCTGAAGGTGGAAAAGAAGGAAGTCAAACAGAAGCCCAAACCGCCTTTTATCACCAGCTCCATGCAGCAGGACGCTTACAACAAACTGGGATTCCCTTCCCAAAAAACGATGATGACGGCCCAGCACCTCTACGAAGGGATTGAAATTTCGGGCCAGACCGTCGGTTTGATTACGTACATGAGAACGGACTCGTTCAACGTTTCCAAGCTGCTGCAGGAACAAACCAAAAAATTTATCGGCGAGAAATACGGCCCCGCCTTTGTGCCGGCCAAACAGCCCGTGTACAAAAGCAAAGTGATGGGCGCCCAGGAAGCGCACGAATCCATCCACCCGACCGACGTGCGCCGCACGCCGCAGGCGATGAAGCCGTATTTAACGTCGGACCAATACAAATTGTACGAGCTTATTTGGCTGCGTTTTGTGGCCAGCCAAATGGCGGATGCGGTGTTTAACACGGTGGCGATAGACATCGCCGCCGGAAGCGAAAAAGAGTGCGTGCTCCGTGCCAGCGGGCGGACGGTCAAATTCCCGGGATATTTATCCATTTACAAGGACCAGGATGATGACGCGTCGGAGGATAAAGACGACGGCAGCGCCCTGCTGCCCGACTTGCAGGAAGGGGACGGGCTGAAACTGCTGGACATCAAAACCAAGGACCACAAAACCACGCCCCCGCCGTGCTACAACGAAGCCAGCCTGATTAAAACGCTGGAGAAACACGGCATTGGCCGCCCCTCCACCTATGCGCCCACCATCAAAACGATTTTGGACCGCAAATACATTGCCCGCCAGCCCAAAACCAGCAAGCTGGTGGCCACGGATTTGGGCATTACGGTTACGGACAGTTTGAAAGACTTCTTTAAGGAAATTATGGACTTGTCCTACACCGCCGGCGTAGAAGAACAGCTGGACCAGGTGGCCGAAGGCACCCAAAAATGGGTGGAACTCTTGTCGGACTTCTACACGAATTTCAAAAAAGAATTGGACGAAGCGGAAAAAGGCATGCAGCGCCCGGCCGCCAAAGAGACCGATGAAAAATGTCCCCTCTGCGGCAAGATGATGCTTAAAAAACGCAGCCGCTTTGGGGAATATTTGGTCTGCAGCGATTCGGCCTGCAAAGGCAAAATCAATTTGACCAGCTCGGGCGAAAAAGTCCAACCCGAAAAGACGGACGAAATTTGCGACAAATGCGGCGCGCCCATGGTGATCCGCACGGGACGGCGCGGCAAGTTTTTGGCGTGCTCGGCGTATCCCAAATGCAAAAACACCTATTCGCTGGACGCGGAAGGACACAAAATTGCCTCCACCGGGCCGATTGTAACGGACCGCCTGTGCGAAAAATGCGGCAAGCCGATGGTGCTGCGCACGTCCAAACGCGGGGAATTTTTGGGCTGTTCCGGCTACCCCAAATGCAAAACCATCGTAACGGTAACGCCGGAAGAAATTGCCCAAATCAAAGCCGCGCATGCCGCCAAAATGGCCGCGGCCGACAATAAATAAAAACCGGAGGAACCGGTGGAAGCGTGGGTAAAAGCATTTTTGCTCCATTTGCAAAATAAAAATTTTTCCCCCCACACGGTGCGCAGTTACCGTGCGGATTTGCAGGAATTTTTGCTCTTTTTCAAACAGCGCGGGCAGGACGATTTGCGCTATTTTACGTCGGCCAATATTCGTTCTTTTTTGGCGGCGGAGCAAACCGGCCGCCGGCCCGCACGCAACACGGTGTTGCGCAAAATCGCGTCGCTTCGCAGTTTTGCGGCGTATCTGCTGGCGCAAGGCAAGCTGGAGCGCAACCCGTTTAAGCTGCTGCCGGCCCCCAAGCGGGAAAAAATCCTGCCCAAATTCCTTTCCGTGCAGGAAACCGAACGCCTGCTGGATACGGCCGCCCACAGCAAACATTTTGCCGCGCGCGACAAAGCCCTCTTTGAACTGATGTATTCCAGCGGGCTGCGCCGCAGCGAGGTTACGGGCCTGCGCGTAAAAGACGTGGATTTTTTTAACGGGCTGGTAAAAGTGCTGGGCAAGGGCGCCAAAGAGCGCCTGGTGCCGGTAACGGACGCCGCCCTGCACGCCATAAAAACGTATCTGGCGTGCCGCAAAAATCCGCAGCCGCAGGACGCGTTGTTCTTGAACAAAAACGGCAAACCGCTGACGGGGGACGGCTTGGCCTACATTTTTAAGCATACGGCCCTGGCGTCGCACCTGGCGCGCAAAGTAACCCCGCACAGCTTGCGCCACTCGTTTGCCACGCACCTGCTTAACAACGGCTGCGATTTGCGCAGCCTGCAGGAAATGCTGGGCCACAAAAGTTTAGCCGCGACGCAGGTCTATACCCATGTGTCGCTGGAAAAGTTAAAAAGCGTGTACGACCACGCACATCCCAAAAGCAAGGAGTAACCTATGATCGGCATAGGCGTAGATATCGGAGGAACCTTCGTAAAATTGTTCGTGATGAACGAACACGGCGAAATTTTCCGCAAAGATAAAATAGAAACCGATTATGCCAAAGGAGCCAAAGGGTTTATCGCGCAAATCGGCGATTATATTAACCAGATTCAAAAAGAATTCCCGGATCACCAAGTGGCGGTGGCCGTGGGCGCCCCCGGCGATGTGGACAACCAAAAAGGCGTACTGCGCTATAACCCAAATTTGAAATTCAAAGACATTGCCGACTGGCCGCTGGCCCAACTGCTCCACAAGCACACGGGCATTTTGCCCTGCGTGGCCAACGACGCCACCCTGGCCGCCTGGGGCGTGTACGAGGCGGACCTCAAACGCCAAGGGACCAATGTGCTGGTCGTTACGCTGGGCACGGGCGTGGGCGGCGGACTGATTTTGAATAAAGAACTTTACCAAGGCTCCAACGGAACCGCCGGCGAAATTGGACATACCAAAATTGCCGACATTGCCACCGGCCCGCTGTGCGGCTGCGGCGCACGCGGCTGCCTGGAAGCGTTTATCGGCACCATTGGCATCAAGCGGCGCGTGCTGGAAGCCGTAACGGATTACCCCGACTCTATTTTAGCCCAAATGGTGGCGGCCGAGAAAGATTTTAAGATAGAAATCGTTTCCCGCGCAGCGGCCCAAGGCTGCAAAACCGCTTTGAAAGTGTGGGAAGACACCGGCTACTACTTGGGCATCGGGCTGGCCAACTTTACGCTGGTGCTGGACATTGACACCATCGTCTTGACGGGAGGCGTTTCGGGCGCGGCGCCGTATTTTCTGCCTGCGGCCAAGCGCGTGCTGGCGGCCCAACAAATTCAAACGCCGTTCAAACGGCTTAAAATTTTGGTATCCAAAAACCCGGACATCGGTGGCGTGGGCGCGGCCCTATATGCCATTTACCGGGCGCGGCAAGACACTCTAAAATGAAATTCATCTCGCGGTTGCTTTTGCTTATGGTTTGCTTTTCCCCGGTGCTGCTGCACGCCGCGGACAATGTGCTGCCCAAACCGGACGGGGAAGGGTTCGTCTATTTTACCTCGGACCGCGCCATCGCCGAGCCGGATAACAAAAAAGTTACGCTGGAAGGCAACGTAACGGTCATCCAGCACACCAAAGACGGCAAAACCCGCACCGCCACCGGCGAAAACATCACGCTGGACCAGGCCAACACGCTTATTACGTCCGTAGGCCCCATGACGGTAAGCGACGGGCAAGGCGGCGAATTGCGCGGCAATAACGTGTCCGTCAATTACACGACCAAAGATTTCCGGGCGGAAGACATTTCCACCGAATATCCGCCCCTGCGGGTCTTGTCGGCCCGGGAGATTTCTTCCATTTCCCAAAAAGAAACTCTGCGCAATGCCACCCTCACTTGCTGCGACCTGACGGACCCGCACTATACGCTCTCCGTCGGCAAGCTGACGGTTTCGCCGCAAAAACGCGTCGTTGGCACCAATGCGGTGCTGCGGCTGGACGGGTTCCCGATTTTTTATTTGCCGGTATTTTGGCGCTCACTGCAATCGCAAAAACCTTGGACAACGTACGTGGATTTTACCCAAAGCAATAAAACCGGATTTGGGATTTTAACCTCCACGGTATTCCGCCCGGTGCTGAACTTGCGCCCCAAATTAAACTTGGATTATTACACCAATTCCGGCGTGGGCATTGGCGGCGGGCTGACGGCGGTTACGTCCCCCACGCTGCGCGGAAGCGGCGAATTCTATTTTATTAACGACCATGCCGATACGGACGACACTCGCTCCCTGAGCAGCACCAAACGCTGGGGCGTACAGGGCGGCTACTGGTGGGAAATGTACGACTCGTCTGACCATTTCAACAATTCCACCGGTGCGCTGTATCAGTTCCAAACCCAGTTCCGCATGGTGTCGGACCCGTATTTTTACGATACCTTCTTCCGCGGCAATCCGTATATTTTTATGCCGGACCAGGAAACCAACTTCTCTCTTTCGCGCCAAACGCGCCGTTCCACCCTGCGCGTAAGCTACCAGCAAAAAGACATTTTTGACTGGCGGAAAAAAGAATTCATGGCCGAGCAGCGCACCTTGCCGGAAATCAAATACATGCTGCTGCCGTTTAACGACCCCTGGCTCAAAACGTCCAACCGCTTGGAAGTGGAGTTTAACAACACCTCTACCCTGCAGTACAATCAAAACGGCCTCCCCAACGAAGAAGGCCCCTACCAGCGCCAGGCCCACGCCAAATGGACCACAGAAAAAGCCTTCCGCTTAAACCGCGCTTTTACGTTTACGCCATCGGTATTTTACGACCAAACCGTTACGTTTGCCGACAAATATTACGAAGACCGGGACGCTTGGGTGGCGCGCATCGGAACGGACCTGAACCTGCAAACGCACTCGTTTTTGGGAACGACGGATTTTGGCTATCAATTTACCAAGCGCCTTTCTACGGGCACCTTGTCCTCGGACACGTCCTCCCCGGACAAAGGGCTGGAACGCAACCGCCTTTACGTCAACAACTACTATCGCCCCACCTTCAACACGTATGTACGCTTTCAAACGGGGTTTGATTTGTCCGACTATACCTACGACCTGCACACCGGAAAGGGCTATGAACAAAATTGGGATCACCTCAAAACCCGCATTGAACCGCTCCTGCTGGAGTGGGGGTACAATTCGCCTGACGGAAAATTTAACTTCTTCGTGCAGGACCAATACGACCTGGAAGAAAAGAACATCAACTTTATTGCCCAGTCCAATTTCCGTTATAAAAAGCACCTCATCGGCCTGGGTTTTAACAACTTTGCCGATTATACGGACCCCAGTTCCCTCTACCAAACCGATTCGGACCGCTACACCGTTACCACCACCTGGGGAATTCGCCCCGCCAGCGGCAAATGGTTTATGGATCTGGGGATAGACGCCGTATTGGAACCGCACAGCTTGGTGGGGTTCAACAAGCTGTTCCGTTTTTCGTATGATTTCCACGACGCACGGGCCGAGTTTACCGTACGGGACCGCAACGATAACCTTTCCTTCGCCTTCCGCATTACCGTTTTGTGCGGCGGCGACAAGCGAGCCCAAGCCCAAACGCCGGAAGACACCTACTGGTATCCTTGGCGCAGCCAAGGCGACCTGCGCGATATATAGGAGCCATGTATGCCAAACCCGCTGATGTATCACCCGCAAGGCTGGATTGAAGTGATTTGCGGCTGTATGTTCTCCGGCAAGACCGAAGAACTGATCCGCCGCGTACGCACGGCCTTGATTGCCAAGCAAAAAGTGCAGCTGTTTAATTCCAAAATAGACACCCGCTACGGCATAGACAGTATTACCAGCCACAACCAAAACAAAGTGGCCGCCACGTGCGTCAAAAAATCGGACGAAATTTTGCCCTTGGTGCAAAAAGACACGCAAGTCGTGGCGATTGACGAAATTAATTTTTTTGACAAAGGCATCGTGTCCGTCTGCGAGCAGTTGGCCAACGCCGGCAAACGGGTGATTGTGGCCGGGCTGGACACCGATTACCGAGCCGAACCCTTTGAAGTAACGGCGGCACTGATGGCCAAAGCGGAATACGTAACCAAAAACCTGGCGGTTTGCACGCTGTGCGGCAACCCGGCCAGCTTTACGCAGCGCATCAGCAAAGACACAAAACGCATTGTGGTAGGCACAACGGACGCTTACCAGGCCCGTTGCCGCCGCTGTTACAAAAAACCGCAGGCATAACCGTTTTCAGGCGGTTAAACGCGAAAAACCGCCCAGCTGGAAAGGAGGACTTGATGAATACAACTATCTATGCAGGTTTCTGGAGGCGCTGTATCGCTTTCGTGGTGGACGGCCTTCTTGTTTCGTTGGTGCCGGCTGTCGTTTTTATTCCGCTTCTTGTCTGGCGGGTAAGAGCGGCCGGACAAGCCACCCCGGAGGCGCTGGCCGGCGTCATCGGCTCGTTGGTGCTGATCTATATTTTATGGCAGGTAGTGGCTGTTGTGTTTTGGTGGCTTTACTTCGCCTGCTTGGAAAGCGGCCCGCGCCAAGCCACGCTGGGCAAACGGCTGCTTAAAATCAAGGTCATTGGCAAAAACGGCGAACGCATTGGCTTCGGCCGGGCCACGGGGCGTGTATTTGCCAAAATTCTTTCGTACATTACGCTTAATTTCGGCTACATCATGGCGGGGCTGACCAACCGCAAACGCGCCCTGCACGATTATGTGGCGGAAACGTACGTCGTCAAAGCGGAATTTCAGCCCGGCGACGACCTGCCCGATACGCCTTCCCACAAAGGCTGGATGATTGCCATTGCGGCGATTTTGGTGGTGGGGATGGGTGTCCTGTTCGCCTTGGGCGTTTTTGCCCAACAGCCGGCCGGGATGGCTTTCCAAGCGGCCGCCCAGCTGCAAACGCTGGCCGCTCAGCAGGATTTGCCGTATGGCCCGCTGCCGGCGGGTAATATTACCTACTACCACTATTCAGACGGCTACCACGCCGTGTTTGAAGATGCCGACGGCGGCGAATACGCCCTGTACCTGCCCGCAGCCGGCGAAGAAGTATGCTGCGAAAATTACCCCGGCGACTCGTGCGAAGCCACCGGCTACGCCGAGTGCGAATAACCCTTCCGCCTGAAAAAATCCCCGCTCTAACGCGGGGATTTTTTTATTTTCTCCATTAAGACATTTTGTAAATCAAGCAACCTGACGCGGCACAAGCGCGCCTGCGGGAGCGGCTTCCGCACGCTTGCTCGGCACGTATCATGGCGTCCCTTTGTTTGCGTGGAAGCAGCACCGCCCTTTCGGCCCAACCATAAGGCTCCGGCCGTTTTCCCCGGCGGGCCGATGCGTCTTTTGCCGACAAAAAAACAGGGCCGTTCCATCGGCCCTGTGAAAAGTAAAACCGTTGCGCCGCCTAAAAACTCCAATGCGGCGTAAACGAATCGCCTTTCAAATCGGCCAGCAGGTGCGGGGCGCTGCCGTCCATATCCATCAGGTACAGCTGGCGTTTGCCGTTGCGTGTGGTGGTAAAGGCGATGAATCGGCCGTCCGGCGACCAGGTAGGATCTTCGTTGGAACCGGCGTCCGTCGTCAAACGGCGCAGTTGGGTGCCCGTCAAATCCACCAAAAAGATATCCATCGGATGATAGGGCGATTCCCGACCCGAAAATACAATCCACTCCCCGGTGGGCGACCATTGCGGGCTGTCGGACCAGTTAAACGTTTTGGTCAGCGGACGCGTATCGCCGGTGGCCAGTTCCATCACGTAAATTTGCGGATTGCCCGCGCGGTTGGAAACAAACGTAATGTATTTGCCGTCCGGCGAGTAAGAAGGGGACCCGTCCACCGACGCTTTGTTGGTCAAGCGGGTTTTTTCGTGCGTATCCAGGTTATAAATGTAGATGCTGGGGTTCGTCCCGCCGGAGCTGGTAAAGGCCAGCGCTTTCCCGTCCGGGGACACGCCGCCAATCAGCGACAGGCCGCCGCGAATAATGACCGGCGCAATTTTGCCCGCGCGCAGATCAATGGCAAAGATATCCGGGTTTTTGTATTTGTACGTCGTGTAGAAAATGCGCCCATCTTTAGACCAGCGCGGCAAGATGGCAATGCTTTTGTCGTTGGTCAGTTTTTGCAGGTTTTCGCCGTCGTAATCCACCACGTAAATTTCTTTGTGGCGGGTGGCGTTGTTGGCAAAGGCGATTTTGGTATCGGCAATGCCGCGTTTGCCCACCAGGGCGGACACAATTTGGTCCGAAGCAATATGCGCCAAGCGGCGCAGGCTGCTTTCGGTGCCCTTAAACGCCTTGGCAAACACCGCCGAGCGGGTGGAAATGTCATACACGTAAATTTTAATGGTGTAATACGGGGCGGTGTACGAAAGATCCCCCGCCAACAAATAGGTTGCCCCCAGGCGGCCCCATTGGTTCAGCGTATTGGTTAATTGGGCCGCATCAAAAGCGGGGCCGTTTTCGGTAACGTCAAAATAGCGGGCAAACAGCAAATCGGCGCGCATGACATCGTGCACCTGCACGGCGGCGGACTGAGCTTTTTCTTCGCTATAGCGAAAAGGCGGCATCCCAATGGCCGGGAGCTTTTTGTCCCCCACCGAGGTAATGCCAATGTATACGTCCGTCTGGGGCTGTGCGGCAAAAGCAGCACAGGAAACAAACAAAATAACGGCAAGCGTTAAAAAAGAAAAAATTTTTTTCATGAAATGGCAGCGTCCGCCGCTTATTTTAATTTAGCCAATTCCTTCTGCGCGGTTTTGGCTTCCGGGGCAGACGGGAAATCCTGCACGACGGAGGACAAATACAGCTTGGCTTCGTCGGTCTTGCCCAGCGGCACAATGCTTAACGCATATTTTAAGCGGGCGGCGGGAATCAATTTGCTTTTGGGAAACTTCTGCAGCAGCGTGGCGTAGGCAATCGCCCCTTGCTTGGTTTGCCCGGCGGCGATGTAGGCATCGCCCAGGTACATATAGGCCTGTTCGGTGTTTTCGCTGTCCGGGTATTTGGTTACGTAGAGCTTAAAGCCGATAGCGGCCGGTTCATACGCGCCTTTGTCCAAATGGCTCTTGGACTCGGCAAACAAATCCGACGGCAACAACGCCGCCGTTTGGCTGCCTTCCGCCGCCGCACCCGTACCCCCGGGGCGGACGGAAGCGGTCAAATCGTCCAGCTTGGCGGAAAGCTTAAAAATTTGGGCGTCCACCTGAGAGAGATTTTCGTTGGAAACGGACAAATTGCGGTTCAGCTCTTCCATTTTGCCGGCCAGCTCCGCCTGATTGGCCTGCATTTGGGTAATGGTGGTGTTCAGCTCCTGCAGCTGCAGTTTCAGCGTGCTCATATCGCGCTCACTGGCAATGCAGCCGGACAATAGGAAGCCCGAACCTGCCATAAAAATAAGTTTGGTAACGTTTTTCATAGAGATTCGGGCTCCTTGTTAATAAAACATCAATTAGTTGACTTTCAGCAACGTATCAGCTCTGCGGTTTTTGGCCCAGCAGGACTGAGTAGCTTCGTAGCAGACCGGTTTTTCTTCGCCGTAAGAAACGGTGGTGATGTTCGCAGCCGGGATGCCGAGGCGCACGTAATACGCTTTCACTTCGTCGGCTCTTTTTTGGCCGAGCGCAATGTTGTAAGCGATGGTGCCTCTGTCGTCGCAGTTGCCTTCTACGGTTACTTTATAAGAGGTAACCGCGCCGGCGGCGGATTTAATCGCCTGGGCGTTGGCTTCCACAATTTTGCGAGCATCGGCGGACAAGGTGTATTTGTCCAGCGCAAAGTGCACCGCACCGAGGGACACTTCCTGGGCGGGGATTTCTTCCGTTACCGTGGTTTCTTCCAACACCATTTCGGTACCGGCGGTCAGATCGGCATTGGCGTCATCTTTCACGTTCTTTTTGCAAGCGGTCAAGCCGGCGGCCAAGGCCAAAACCAAAACTACTCTGAGTAAGTTTTTCATTTCTTTCTCCGTTATAGATTTTGTACTTCTACACATAAATAATAGCAGACTTTGTGCCCCCGGGTCAATGCGTGTTCCCTATGGCAAGGCGTCAAAATTTACGTGTTCTTTATTGTACCCTATTTGGGGCCGTTTGCATACCTTAATATTTACATTAAAAAGCCGGCCCGAAAAGGCCGGCTTTTCAAAGCTTGCACGCGCTAGGCGCTTAACAGCTTGCTTAGGAGCTGGCTGATGAGGCGCGGGTTGGCTTTCCCCTTGCTCATCTTCATCACCGCTCCCACCAGCGGGCCCACGGCCGCTTTGTTGCCGGCCTTAAAGTCGGCCACCGCTTTGGGATTGGCGGCCATGGCGGCTTTGGCCCACTCTTCCAGTTGGCCTTCGTCGCTCACCTGCACCATGCCGCGTTTTTCCACCACCGCGGCGGGAGATTCGCCGGTGGTCCAAATTTCGTCAAACACTTCCCGGGCCTGTTTGCGGTTAATTTTGCCGCTTTCCGTCAGTTCCAACAGTTCGGCCAAGCGGGCAGCGGAAATCGGCGAATCCTGGATTTCCTTTTTCTCGGCATTGAGCATACCCAGCAAATCGGTTTGAATCCAGTTGGATGCCGTCTTAAGCGATACTTTACCGCCTTTGGTAACCTCTTCAAAATAATCCGACAGTTCGCGCGAGCTGGTCAGCACGCCCGCATCGTACGCCGACAAGCCTTCCTTCATAAAGCGCGCTTCCTTGGCGGAAGGCAGCTCCGGCATGCGGGCCTTTACGCCTTCCAGCCATGTTTTTTCCAACACAACGGGCGGCAAATCGGGCTCCGGGAAATAGCGGTAATCCAGCGCGTCCTCTTTGGAGCGCATCGGTTTCGTAACCAATTCTTCTTTATCCCACAGGCGCGTTTCCTGCTTTACCTGGCCGCCTTCGTTTAAGATTTGGCTCTGGCGGGCAATTTCGTAATTCAGCGCGTCGCGCACCGCTTTGAACGAGTTCAAGTTTTTAATTTCCGCCCGCGTGCCAAATTTTTCCTGGCCTTTCGGGCGCAGCGAAATGTTCACGTCCACGCGCAGCTCGCCTTTTTCCATATCGCAGTTGGACGCACCCACCCAGCGCATTAACCGTTTGATTTCGGTTAAATAGGCGTAGGCTTCATCCGGCGAGCGCAAATCCGGCAGGGACACGATTTCCAATAGCGGGCAGCCCGCCCGGTTAAAATCAATCAGCGAATACGTCCCTTCGTGCGAAGATTTGCTGGCGTCCTCTTCCAAGTGGGCGTGGTGGATGCCGATTTTCTTTTTTTGCAAATGGTCTTTGGGGCCAAACGTAATTTCAATAAATCCCGCGCCGTTGATGGGCTCGTCATACTGGGTAATCTGATACCCTTTGGGCAAATCGGGGTAAAAATAATGTTTGCGCGAAAAAGACGAATACTCGTTAATTTGGCAGTTCATGCTCAGCCCGGCGCGCACGGCCAGTTCCAGGGCGCCTTCGGTCAGCACCGGCAGTACGCCGGGGTGGCCCGTGCAGACGGGGCAGATAGCGGTATTGGGTTTGGTGTCTTCGCCCACGCCGTTGGGGCAGGAGCAAAACAGTTTGGTTTTGCTGGCAAGCTGGACATGGATTTCCAGCCCGATTACAGGTTCAAATTCAGTTGTCACAATAATATTCTCCTAAATTATTATAATATCAAATATGGTAAATCTTTTTAAGCCCACCTCCTATACAGCCGGGGCCGCGCTGGCCGTGGGCGCCACGCTGGCGTGGAAAGTGCTTTCCTTTGCCAACGCCCTCTTGATTGCTTTGTACTTCGGCGCCGGGCAAAATACCGATATCTATTTTTATTTGATGATGGTGCTGGGGTTTGGGCTGACGTTCCTGCAGCGGATGAACGCGGCGGTGGTAATTCCCGAAGCCATGGCGCGCGAAGCCCAACTGCCGGGCTCCGGTCGGCCGCTGTTAAATGGATTTTTGTACTTTTACGTGTTTCTGCTGGCGGGGCTGGCCCTGGCGGGCGCGGCGGCCCCGGTGGGGCTAGCGCGGCTGTTTTCCCGCTTTGGGGCGGAGCAACTGGCGGCCCAGCGCACCTTGATTACTTGCAGTTTTATTTTGTTTGGGCTTCAACTGCTCTGCGCCTATCTGACGGCCGTACTGGAAATGCACCGCCGGTTCGCTTCGGCCCTGTTAACCCCCTTGAACGCGTTGCTGCCTTTGGCGTTTTTGGTGGGGTTTGGGCGCCAGTGGGGCATTATCAGCATGGTGTACGGCTTTTTGGCGGCCAACCTGCTGCAAGTGCTCGTTTACGGATTTTGGCTTAAAAAAGAATTGGCCTGGCAGTTCCGCCCCGGCAAAACCGCGTGGCCCAAACAGCTCACCCGCAACCTGGCCAGCAACCAGCTGATTGAACTGGCCAATATTGCCAGCAGCCTGCTGCCGATTTATCTGTTAAGCGGGTACGCGGCGGGGCTGGTCAGCTCGCTCAACTATGCCAAACAACTTTCCGACTCGCCGACCGAAATCTTTACCTACCGCGTGGCCAATGTGTCCAAAATCCAATTAACCGACAACGCCGCCCGCCAAAAATGGGACCAGCTAAACGACAACTTTTTGTCCACCCAGCACTTTCTGCTGTTTGTACTTACGCCGCTGGCGGTGTTTACGTGTTTTTTCGCACCGGAAATCGTAACGCTGTTTTTTAAGCGCGGCCATTTTACCGGGCAAGACGTGCAAAACGCCGCCGCTTTTTTGCGCCCGCTGATGGGGACTTTGTGGTTTCTGGCGCTGATTACGCTGCAAAACAATGTGGTGGCGGCCGGACGGAAAGTGAAGGAAAGCTTGCCCTATGCGCTGGCATGCATTGGCCTGTTTATTGCGGCGGTTCCTTTTACCATGCAGCGGTGGGGCGCGTTTGCCTTTCCCTACACGCAGGTGGCCTGCAGCTGCGTCAGTTTGGGGATTAATTATGCACTATTTAAGAAATACTTCCCGCAGGTGCAATACGTCCGCTCGCTCCAAGCGGCGGGGCGGCTGCTGGGGCTAAACCTGCTGGCGCTCGTGCCGGCGGCAGGCGTCTATATCGGGTGGGGAAAACAACTGCCGGTATGGGCAATTGTGAGTTGCTGCGGGGTGGTGTTTGTAGGCGTGCTGTGGGGGCTTGCTTATAAAAGCGGGGATTGGCAGCTCTTTTGCAAACGGCTCAGCGGGCTGACCGAAAAAATTTAATGCTTCAAAATGCGCTTGACCGCGTCCAGCACGCTTTGGGCGCTGACCGCCTGGGTGCACGGCGCCGCCACCGCGCCCAACGGGCACTTCAGCATCCAATCGTTGCTGACCCACATGCATCCGCCGCAAGGCCCGGCGGCCAGGTTTTCGTTTTTGGCGTAGCCGAAAAAATGTGCGGAAGAAGGCCCGAATATCACCACGCTGCGCACGTCTAAAAATTGGGCCAAATGCACCAGTCCGCTTTCCGTGTCCACGTGTGCCAGCGCGCCTTGCAAAATAGAAGGCAGCTCCTGCACGCGGGTTTTGCCCACCAAGCACACATCGGCTTCTTCGTAAACGGGGCTGTTTTGGCCGCCCAGCTGCACCAGTTTAATGTGCGGGAAAGCCTGCTTAAACAACCGGAAAAATTCACACCACCGCACCGCCGGCCACGCCCGGGTGGGCCGCTGACGGGAAACCGTCTGCGCCGAGCTGGTGCCGTCATGAAAAGTAAGGTACGAAACGCCTTCCAAGCCCCATTTTTGGCGGGCATGGTCCGTTACGCTTAGCTGGGCAAACGCATCGTGCGGCAGTTCGGTCCCGGCCGTATAAGCCATTAAATCAAAACGCCGTCCGCCCTGTGCATAAAGCCAGCGTCCCAATACGCCTTCCGTCAAAAACAAATCGTCCAACAGCGTTCCCAGCGCCGCCTGCGCCTGCTGAGCCCGCTGCAAAACCGGCAAAAAATCCGGCGCGTTCCGCCGCAAGCGTTCTTCATTTACGTGCAAAAATTTTGCCGCCAGGCAAGCCTGCACGGCCAAATCATAATCGGCCGTATAAAAATCGTCCTGTGTAAGCACGTTGGTCTTTTCGTCTGCGCCGAACAACGTTTCCCCCACGCCGGGCAGCGGGGCATACACGTCAAACACCGCCTGCGGCAAATACGTGCGGTAGGCCATGACCAGCCGCTTGGCACACGCGGCGTCCCCCAATCCGCCCGGCAGCCAAAACAAGACCCGCAGCGGATCCTGCGGCCGCGGCAGACGGCGGCGCCAATTTTTCAACTGTGCCAAAAACGCTTTTTTGCGCCGGCTCCAGGCAAAAGCGGCCCGCACCAGGCGGCTGTCCCGGCCGCGCCAGTCCAGTAATTCCTGCCACTCTTTCAAACTTAATTTCACGTGAGGGTCGTTCCAATTCATTTTACGGCTTCCTTGCAGAGTGTTTCGTAAGCGTCTATATATTTATGCAGGGAAAAACGGCTGACGACTTCCTGCGCTTTTTGCCCAAATTGCCGCCGCAGCTCTTCCGAGCGCATCAGCTCGGCCATTTTGGCGGCCAGCCGTTCGGTATAATTGGGCTTGACCAAAAACCCGTCCACCCCGTCCCGCACGATTACGTCCGGCCCGTTGCAGTTAAAACTCACCACCGGCAGTCCGTACGCCATGGCTTCCAACAGCACCATGGGAAATCCTTCCGTTCGGGAGGACATGGCATACAGCTGCACGTGCCGATACACCGCCGCCAAATTTTGTACGGGCGGCACAAACTGCACACTGTGCTGGACGTCCAACGTTTCGGCTAATCCCTTTAATTCGGCTTCCTCTTCGCCCGCACCGATAATGCACAGCCGCCAGTCGGCAAAATCGTCGCACACGCGCCGCCACGCTTCCAGCAGCAGGTCAAAACCTTTTTGGCGAACCAGCCGCCCCACGGCCAGCACGTATTTTTTGTCTTCCTGCAAAAATTCGGGCCGCGCAAAAAAACCCTTTTCCGGGGCGAGTGCAGGATTGTAAATGACCACCGGCTTCCAATGCGCGTGATACATGGCCACAAATTTGCGGTCCCGCTCCGACAGTACGGCCACGCGGTACGCCTTGCGCAGCAGCCAATTGCGCAAGATTTTCCATTTTAGGGAACATTTTAGAATCCGCACGTCCAAATGGTCCGCATAAATATACGGAATCCGCAGCAACCAACAGCATGCCAAAATGCTGACCGTCATAAAGCTAATAACCACGTCCGGCCGAAGCGCCCGCAAGGCGCGGCCCATTTTCCACAAACGGGGAATCGCCCCCAAAACGCCCGCCTGCTTGAAAGTGGGCAACGAAATGCGCATGCGGCGCACCCCGGCGGGAAGCGTGTAAAAATCGGGGACGGAATCGTCCAACGTCAGCAACGTTACCTCGTGCCCGCGCTCCGCCAGGCCGCCGCACAAATACGTCATCACGCGTTCCGCGCCGCCGCCGCCCAACGTGCCAATTACACAAGTGATTTTCATGGTGTCTTCTTGCAAAATGCCCCGGCCGAAACCGGGGCACTTCATTTATTTAAGCAAGTCCAAAAATACGCCGACAAAATCGTCAAACGGATATTTGTCTTTGAGTTTGCTGGCTTCCAGCGCAATCCCCACGCGTTTGCCCCAGTTGACCATCAAATCATCCAGCGCAATGGTGAAGGGTTCTTCTTCGTCGGCGTTTACAATCACGCCGTTAATGCCGTTGGCCACCAAGTCGGTAACGGGGTCGCTTTCGCACGCCACGCACGGCAGTTTGCTGGCCATCGCGTCCAGCAAAATATCGGCATTGGCCGGGTCCAGCGCGGGGTATGCAAAAATATCGGCATTGCGCAGCAAGCTGTACACATCGCCGTCATCCGGCACGATTTCCGTGCTGTCCTGCAGGTGATTTTTGGCGATAAATTTAGCCATTGCCGCCTTGCCCGTTCCGTCCCCCACAATCGTCAAATGCCAGGTGGAGTGAGCCGGCGCCAGCCGCGCCCACGTTTTCAGCAGGTTTTCAAAGCCGCTTTCTTTGGCCAGTTTTCCCACCGCCACAATGTTGTTTTCCTTCTTGAAGCAAGCCGGTTTATTGTAGTTGTAATGTTCCACCCACACGGCCGGATTGGTAACTTCCTGCACTTTCAAGCCGGTGTAGGCTTTTTTGTTAAGCGGTTTGTCCGTGGTGCGAATTACAAAAATTTGTTTGGCTTTTTTAAGCAGCGCCTTTTTGTCTTTGGCGGCTTTGTCTTCTTTGAAGCCTTCGTTTTCGGCGTAGGCAAACGGTACGCCCGCTTCCGCCGCGGCCTGGCAGCCGGGCAAGTTCATCAGCGAAATGACAAAATCCGTTTGTTCCTTTTTCAACGCCGTGGCCAGCGTTTTGGTTTTGGCGGTAGCCGCATATTCCTTCAGCGTTATGGGCGAATCTTTCACTTTCACTTTGCCTTTTGCGGCACGCAGCGTAACGGCAAACCCTTTCGCCGCCAACGATTCTCCCAGTTTTACCCCCAAGCGGGAAGCGGTGAATTCTTTATTCCCGCCCACAAAAATGGTTACGTTCATATTTCCCTCCTGACAAACGGACAAACCATTCCGTTTTTCCTTCATTTTCTCTTTAAGTCTATTTTACATAAAAAATCCGCCGAAGCGGAATATTTTTCCGTCTAAGCGCGGCGGGCATAAAAAAACCGCCCTTTCGGGCGGTATCAGTAAAAATCTTGCGGGGACTGGATTTGAACCAGTGATCTCAAGGTTATGGGCCTTGCGAGATACCAGGCTTCTCTACCCCGCAATGTTATTATAACACTTTAAGCGTCCAAATGCAAACGGCCGCCCAGCCCCAGTCCTTCCGAGGGAGTTATTCTTTGTACATCGGATAAAAATAAATGCCCATATACACCGGGTTATCCACAAAGTTTTTGACTTGGGAGCGCATGGCCCACAGCCCCGTGGGATGCACGGTATAGATTTGCATGGCATCGTCGTGCATCAAGTTGTGCACCTGCTTATAAAGGGCATTGCGCTTGGCGGGATTGGTTTGCGCGACGGCTTGTTCAATCAAAGCGTCGGCCTGCGGGTTTTTGTATCCCTGCGACAGCGCATAGCGCCCCTTGCTGTGAATAAACGGGAAATAAAAGTTATGCGCATCGGCATAGTCGGCCACCCAGCCGCGGGCCCACATGGGCATTTGGCGTTTGGCCGTCTTTTCCAGGAAGGAAGGCCACGTTACGCCGCGCAGGTCTATTTGAAACTTCGGGTTAAGGCTTTCCACGTTCCGTTTCAAAATTTCGCTGGCAATTTGGCGCATGTCGCCGCTGGTGTTGTAGGTAATGGTAAACTTGAACCCTTTTTCCCACACTTGTCCGCCCCAGGCTTTTTGGAAGTGCTCTTTGGCTTTTTCCAAGTCAAAATGATACCGGCGGAAGCTGTCGTCGTACTGGACCAAACCGGCGGGCGCGGGCCCCACGGCTCTTTCCCCGCGGCCCTCCATGGATTCTTTCAAAAACGCCTCGTAATCAAACGCGTATTCAAACCCCAGGCGCAGGTCCTTGTCGGCAAAGAAATCCGAGGGGATTCCCTGCCCGTCCAACTGGCCGGAGCCCACGTCCGGATTGGCCTGCATATTGATATGGCGCGTAAAGAAAATGACGGGATCCGTGCGCAGCCGGGGCAAATCGTCATACACCGTTACTTCCGGGTTTCCCTTCAGCTGGGCCGCAAATTTGGTGGAAATTTCCGCCACGTCCGCGTCCCCCGTTTCCAACATCAGGCGCATGGTGGAGGGTTCGTCCACCGTCATCAAATGGATGGTTTTTAAGCGCGGCGCTCCCGCAAAATAGGCTTCGTTGGCGGCCAGCGTCAGGCGTTTGGCGGCCACGTCCCACCGCACCACCCGAAAGGGCCCCGTACCGTTTTCGGCCGCAAAGAAGGGCGAAGAATCTTTCGTAAAATTGTTGAATTTTTTCCAGGTGTTTTCTTCGCCGTCCCAGGCGCCGCGTTGAACGGCCCAATTTTTGCTCATTACGTAGCTCCACCGCGCCATAATGGACAAAAACGGCGCAAACGGACGCTTGAGCGTAACGATTACGTTGTCCCCTTCCACCCGCACGGCCTGGGCCGCTTGCCGAAAATCCACCACGATATTGCCTTTTTCGTCCCGCGTGGACGAAACGCCCAAAATCGGCTCCAGCAACAGGCTGGAAGGCCCGCCCGACACGTCGGACAGCATAAAGCGAAGCAGGGAATAGCGCACGTCCTCGGGGGTCAGTTCCGTACCGTCGTGGAATTTGACGCCTTTGCGAATTGGAAACGTATAAGTCCGCCCGTCCGGGGAAATCAACCCGTTCTCCCGGCTGGGGACCTGCGTCGCCAGCGAAGGCTCCAGCTCCGTCAGCGAGCTGCCTTTGAATTTGAGCAGTGTGTCATACACGTTAATCAGCCAGCCGTGCGTTACGCCGTCGTAAGAATACACCGGATCCAGCGATTCCATTTCGCCTTTGTGGGCGACAATCAGCGTGTCTTTCGTGTCCTGCGGGGCACACGCCCAAAACAGCGCGGCCATACCTAATAAAATCCAATATTTTTTCATGATTTCCTCACAATGTACGCGGCTCCTTTTTTATGGTTGAGCCAGGCATTTGCAAATTCCCGCGCCTGATACGCGCGCAATACGTTAGCCCGTTTGGAAGCGGCCGGGTCGGCCACCAGCACTTTGCCGTTTTTCCACCCGCGCACCACCAACAAGTGGCCCGGAGTGCGGTCTATCGCGGCGCCGCCCAGTTCTCCGTGTTCATACGCCACGCTGGCCACTACCAGCGAATCGGTCGTAACAAAATCTTTCAGTTCTTCCAGCGCGCCGAAACGGCGCACATACGCCTGTGCGCCCACCCGGCCTGCATAGGCGGTGTTAAACGTCCAATTGCCGTAAATGCCGGCCGTCGGGTCAAACACCCCGCGCAGCACGTCCTCCAGCGGCACCGTGATTCCCAGCGCCTGCAGCGCCATACACAGCGAAACCGGGCTGCATACGCGGCGGCGGTCTGGGTGTTTCAACTCCATTTGCGAAATGGGTTCTACTGCTTTTTCAAACGAACCGGCGGGCAAACGGGCGGCGTTTTTTTCGTTGTATTCAAACGGGGCCCGCACCAAAGCCGCCGCCAAAAGCGTCAGTTTGGCAGGCCCGGAAATTTTCAGCCGGTAGCGGTACGCTTCCGCTGGGCGGGATAGGGTCAGCTTGTCCGTTTCCAGACGGCCGAAATCCGTCTGCTGCGGCGGAAAACTGGTGTAGAGCTTATCGGACAAAAGCCCCATTTTGTAAAAATCGCTCCACTTGCCCCCTTCCAGCACCTGAACTTCCAGCAAAATACATCCGTCTTTTTCCGCCCGATAATTGGCCGACAGCACTAACGACGAAAACGGAAACACCGTTTTGACGGGAACGGAAAGTTCGGTTTGAATACCGTCGGCGCGGGAAACCCGCTCCGCATCGGCAGAAGTATGGGATATATTGAATACGGGCGAACGCCACGAAGCATGCTGGACCATAAACAAAACCTTATCGGGGCACCCGGACTTGAACCGGGAACCTCCCGCTCCCAAAGCGGGCGCTCTACCACTTGAGCCATGCCCCGAATAAGTATATTGTAGCAATTTTGCGTTCGGTTCCAACCGAAAAATCGAACTTCTTTTTGCACCAAGCCTTTGGTGCGCTTGGGCGCAAAAAACCCGCGTTTACACGCGGGTTCAAAACTGCGCCCACCAGGACTTGAACCTGGAACCCACCGATTATGAGTCGGTTGCTCTAACCGATTGAGCTATAGGCGCTAAATCTTTTTTTATTATAACAAATTACAACCCCGGACGGGAAAAGAGAAAATTTCCTTTTCTTAAAAAAATGTGCTAAAATATTTATGTTGATCCGGGATGGTGTAATGGTAACACGGATGCCTCTGGAGCATTAATTCTAGGTTCGAGTCCTAGTCCCGGAACCAGATTTTAACCGCCGCAAGGCGGTTTTTTATTGGCCGGGACAGCAGGCCAACTGCTTGGCCTGCGTTAGGACGAGAAAGCCGCAGCGTTGTACGAGTTTGAGCGGGAGCGAAAGGCGAGTACTGCGAGGCGGGGCAGAACGCGCCGCGCGTCAGCAAGGCGACGGGTGTCCGAGACTCGTCCCGGAACCAGATTTCAACCGCCGCAAGGCGGTTTTTTATTGGCTCAAATCGCCGCACATGCTGGCCCCCACGCCAGAGGATCTGGGTCTAAAAACAGCCGGCGGTTAGGTCCAAAGACCCAAGCCTGCACCCGCGTAAAAAGCTACCATATAAGTATGAACTTATATCGGCGTTTTTCTACTGCGGCCGTTGGGTTGCTTCTGCTGGCCGGGGTATGCTCCCCCCAGCTATACGCCAAAAAATGGACCTTGTTGCCCAAAGCGGCCAGGACTCCCGTCTCGGCCGCTGCTTCGGCGCGCCTGCGCGCGGCCTTGCTGCGCCAAGTGCACACGTCCGTTCTGCGGCAAGCCGCCTTCCGCCCGACCCTTTGGAAAACCCGCCAAGCGTACCATTTTGTTTCGCCCGCAAAGCTGCTTCCGTCCGTCCGGGCGCTCCAGAGCTCCTATCGCGTGCCGGATTTCCCGTTTCATATCAGCGACACCGAAATGTACCGCGGCATGGCCTTGGAAAACCCGAGCGACGATTTGCGCCATATTTTGAAATACGGGCTAGAAGTTTCCAAATCCCATTTTGAAGCGTTTGGCGCTTATAACGGCACGGCTTCCCAACTGGGAGGCAAGGGCATTTACGCCACCACGCTGCCGCATTTGGCCCAGCGTTACAGCCTGCGGGAGGACGCCCAAAAGCCCTACCTGCCGGTTATTGTGCATCTCAAGCGGGTGGGAAACGAGTCCATCGTGTCCATCCCGCATACAATTCCCCCTTCCTGGATTGTCCGCATCAGCGCGCTGTTACAAATTAACGGGAAACTGGTGTGGGGCGAACTGAAGCCGGAACCCAACGGCCAATTTATTTTTACGCCCTATCCGTAACCCTATGCAGAACCGCTATACGAGAACGTTTTTTTTGGCTTTATGGATCAGCTGCCTGATGTGGGGAGCCACCCCCGCACATGCCCAAAGGTGGAACCCGTTCAAAAAAGGTTTTCTGCCGTCCAAGGTGGAAGCTCTTTCCGTTAGTGCACAGCACAAAATCAAACGGGCCTTGCTGCGGGCGGAAGCCTTAAAAAGAACGTCCCGCTTTTACGAGGCCACCTTCCAAAACGGCCGCTACACGTTCCGCTCGCCCAAAGCGTTGGTGCCGGCGGTAAAAACGATGACGTCCGTGCAAAATTTGCCGCCTTTCCCGTTTGAAATCAACCCTTCCGAAATGTACCGCGGCATGGTGCTGGACGCAGACGGCAAACAGCTGCGCTACATTTTGCGCCGCGGGATGAAGGTGTCCAAATCCCATTACAATCATTACGACGCCTACAACGGCAAATCCTATCCGTCCGGCACCAAGGCAATTTATTCCGCCCAGGACCCGCGTTCCGCCGTTTTCTATTTGCTCAAACCCAAAACCCGCACCACCCGCTACCTGCCGGTAATTTTCCACCTCAAACGGGTGGGGCACGGTTATTACATTTCCGTTCCGCACGATATTCCGCCCCAGTGGATTTACCGCGTGAGCGCCCTGCTTAAAATTAACGGCCGCTTGACGTGGGGCGAGCTGCAATTGGACCGCCACAACAACTTTGTGTTTACCCCATATCCGCCGAAGGCCGGGGAGGAAAGCGAAAAATGAAAACGCTTGTTTTTTTGCTCTGCTTTTTGCTGGCCGGGGTAAATGCCGCCGCGCTGCCCGGCAAATGGGCGCAGGCCCTTTTAAGGAATCGCAAGAACACCGTCTGTGCGGACCTGACGCGCCAGGCTTTTGCCCGCAGCAGTCATTTTGCCAACCGGGCGTATCTCTTTTCCCCGGCGGAAAAAACCCGGATTCTCACTATTCTGCAAACACGTCAAAACCAATCGGCCAAAGACGTGCAAAAACTACTGCATACCCGCCCGGCCGCCTTGGCCCGGGCGTTTGCCGTTCCCAAAGTACAAAAAGGCAAGGCCCGGTTTATTACCGATTTTACACCGTTTCTGCCTGCCCGGGCGCGCCATTTGCCGGCTTATCCGGCGGCTCTGTTCCCCGGGGACGTGGCCCGCGGCATGGTGCTGAAAAACCCGGCCAAAGATTTGCGGGAAATTTTCAAACAAGGCCTGCTCGCCCGGCGGAGCGGTGTGGACGCCTGGACAGGCAAACGCGTGATTTTTATGGTCAACTCCACCGACATTGCCGCTCTGTACACCCGCACCGACACGCCCGGCCTGCCGGTGCTGGTGCACATAAGCGGGTTTAACGGACAGCAAAACTACATGCCGGAAACCTCCCAAGACATCCCGGCCGACCGGGTGGTGCGCGTCAGCGCGCTGCTAAAGCTGGACGGAAAAGCCGTGTGGGGCCAGCTTACGCCGGCGGCGGACGGTTTTTTATTCCACCCGTACGCGCTTACCCCCATGCGCGCTGCGCAAAATGCCGCCCAGCGCCTGTGGTACCGAAAGAATCCCTAATTTTGCTCCAATAAAAAACCGCCTTTCGTTGGAAAGGCGGTTTTTTAGAAACAATTTGTTTTACCGCGACGGCTGCAAAATGGAAAGCACCAGCATAGCTTGGCGGTAATCGGTTTTTTCCTGATCGGAAAGCTGGGTATTTTCCGCCAGCGCCTGGGCGACCGTCCGCCCTTCGGGGCCTTTCAAATCGGGGTCGGCCTTGGCCCGAAGCAAGGCTTTAATGACATCGGCATTGTTGTACTGCGCCGCCAACAGCAGCGCCGTATTGCCCTGGTTGTCCGCCGCGTTTACGTGCGCACCGTTTTTGGTAAATTCTTCCAATACACCGACGGACGGATTATACCGCGCCGCCACCATCAGCGCCGTTTGGCCGGTTTCGTCTGCAATGTGCAAGTTGGCGCCCGCTTCCAGCAAATCGCGCACCACTTGCGGGTCCTGGGCGGAACGGGCCGCATAAAACAGCGCCGTCTGGCCGGATTTGTCGCGTACATTGATGTCTTTGCTCTCTTCAATCAGCTCCACCGTTTTTTCCGTTTGCGCGTGATTTTCAATGGAGCGCATCAGCCGCGTGGCTCCGCGGGCGTCGGTATCTTTCACGCGGTAGCGCAAATACAATCCGCCCGTCAAAAGCGCCACCACCAAGAATAAAGTTAAAACAGTTTTCGCTTTCATAAAACACTCCCCGTGCCTTATTGTAGCATTATTGCGCCCCCCGCGTATGCGTTGAGCAATTTGCTAAAATATAAGTAATATTAAATACGAGGTTTTACGATGTCAAACGAACATACGCAACATCAGCATAATAACGCGTTGGACGAAATTATCGCGCAACGCTACGCGGAGGTAGAAGAAATCCGCCAAATGGGCATTGCTCCCTATCCCAACCGCTGCGAAAAGCAGATTTTCTGTTTGGACGCCAAAAACGCACCCGAAGGAGCCGAGGCCGTAACCGCCGGGCGCTTGATGCAGCTGCGCCTGATGGGCAAAGCGGCGTTTGCGCATTTGCGCGATTTTTCCGGCCGCGTGCAGCTTTATATTTCCAAAGACAATTTGGGAGATGACGCCTACGCTTTTTTCAAAAAACACATTTCCGTGGGGGATTTTATCTCCGTTACCGGGCACGTTTTCGTAACCAAAACGGGCGAAAAAACCATTAAAGTAACCAAACTGACGCTGCTTTCCAAAGCGATTCGCCCCCTGCCCGAAAAATACCACGGCCTGCAGGACACCGAAGTCCGCTTTCGCAAACGCCATTTGGATTTAATTGCCAACGAGGACGTGAAGGAAATTTTTATTAAACGCGCCAAAATTATCACCTCTATTCGCAAAACGCTGGACGACAAAGGCTTTTTGGAAGTGGAAACCCCCATTTTGAACCCCGATGCCGGCGGCGCCATTGCGCGGCCGTTTGAAACGTTCCACAACGCGCTGAAAATGCCGCTCTATATGCGTATTGCGTTGGAACTGTACCACAAACGTTTGATTATCGGCGGGATGGATAAGATTTACGAAATCGGGCACATGTTCCGCAACGAAGGCATTGACACCACCCACAACCCCGAATTTACGATGATGGAACTCTATCAGGCGTATGGGGACGTGAACACCATGGCCGATTTGTTTGATGAAATTCTGGGCAACGCGGCCAAAGCCATCGGCATGGAAAAAATCCATTTCCGCGGGCACGAGGTGGACTTGCGCCCGCCGTACACCCGCGTGCACATCCCGGAAAAATGGCAGGAAAAGTTCGGCCGCGACATCCACGAAGTGCTGGACGGCCGCAAATTCAACCGCGCCAAACTGGAAGAAGTGGCCAAAGAACAGGGCGTCAAATTTACGGCGGACAGCTCCGACTCGGACATTTTTGACGAACTGTTTGAAGGCAAACTCTTGGCCGAATACCACAACCCGGTCATCGCGATGGACTATCCCACCGCCGTCAGCCCGTTTGCCAAAACCAAACCGGGCGACCCGGAAATCGTGGAACGCTTTGAAGTATTCGTCAACGGGCAGGAACTCGGCAACGCTTATACCGAGCTGAACGACCCGGCCGACCAGCTCCAGCGCCTCAAAGACCAAGCGGCCGCCAAAGCCATTGCCAAAGGGGAAGACGCCAACAATGCCGACATTTTGGACGCCGACTACATTGAAGCCATGGAAAGCGGGATGCCGCCTACCGGCGGGATGGGGATTGGGATTGACCGCATCGTCATGATGCTGACCGGACAGGATTCTATCCGCGAAATCATCTTGTTCCCCACGCTTAAGAAGCTGGAAGAAAAAGAAGAAAAATAACTTTCCGCAAAAAAACGCCCGGGAAACCGGGCGTTTTTTTATGTCGTTTTGCCAATTTCGTCCTCAGGGGATACGGTAACATTTGCAGGAAGCTTCGGGGCACGTTTCGGCCACGGAGTTAAAGGTCTTGCAAAAGTTTTCCCCCTCGGCCGACCCACAGGCGACGCAATCCAACTGGTCGCGGCTCATGTACCGAACGATAAACCAATCTCCCGATTTGTATTGCGCTTGAATATGTGCAATGCTGCCGGTCATATCCAGCTTGACCAGAAAATCACCCACCTGCGAAGTGTTCCCCGTGGGCGAGCCGGGCAGCGCAATGTCCAAATCTTCCAAATTGTTCGTATAAGTGCCGTTGGCCATGCGGAACACTTGCTGGGCGTCCGATAGCGACTTGATAAGCGTAATTCCCTGCGTCGCGCGGGATTTTTGCACCGCTTTGGTGTACTGCGGCAAGGCGACCGCCGCCAAAATACCGATAATTAACACCACTACCAGCAGTTCTATCAGCGTAAATCCGGCGTTTTCCCCTGCCGGAAAAGATCTTTGATTCATTTTTCTCATATGCAAAGTTTATCAAAAAAACAAATCCCGGGGCAAGTATTCTTCTTTTCCTGCGTTTTGGGGAACCTTCGGGCGGGACAATTTGCTCCATATAAGGTAAAATACAACTATGAAATTTGAACGATTTGTAGCCCTGCGCTACCTGACCCGCCGGCAAGGCCTGTTTGCCTTTATCACCACGCTGATTGGTGTGGCGGGCGTGAGTGTGGGCGTGGCGGCGCTGATTACTACGCTTTCCGTAATGAACGGCTTTCAAACCGACATCAAAGACAAAATCATCGGCGCGCAAAGCCATATCCTGATTTTCGGCCGCATGAGCGAGCCTACCTACAAAAAAAATATTCAAAAAGTGGAACAGCTGCCGCTGGTGGAAGCCGCCGCCCCGCATATTTACGGGCAGGCCATCCTCACGTACGCCGGGCAAAGCGTGGGGCTGATCATCCGCGGGCTGGACCCCGAACAGGAAAAAAAGATCAACACGCTGACCGAATCGGTAGAAAAAGGTTCCTTCAAGCCCGATTGGCCGCAGGACGCCCCGCCGCCCCTAGTACTGGGCAGCGAACTGGCCGCCAACCTGGGGGCCGACATTGGCGACGACGTCGTGCTGATTTCCCCGCAATCCATTTCCACCTCGGCGGGGATGTTCCCCAAGATGAAGAAATTCCGCATCAGTGGCCTGCTGCGCACGGGATATTACGAGTTTGACAATACCATCGCCTACACGCTTTTGCCGCACGCCAGCGATTTTTTGGGTCTGCACCAAGGCACCACCGGCATTGCCGTCAAACTGCATAACATAAACGACGCCGACCAAGCCGCCCAGCAAATTCAGCAGGCCATCGGCTACGGCTATTCGGTGCGCACGTTTGCGCAGTTAAACAGCACGCTCTACGCCGCCCTAAAGCTGGAAAAGACCATGATGTTCATCATTTTATTTTTGATTATCGGGGTCGCTTCGCTCAACATCGCCAGCAACCTGATTTTGCTCGGCACCGAAAAACTGCGCGACATCGGCATTATGCGCGCCATGGGCGCCAGCCCCCGCATGATACGCAAAATATTTCTGTGGGAAGCCATGGTGATTGCGGGGCTGGGCATTGTGCTGGGGCTCTTGCTGGCGTGCCTGCTGTGCTGGATTATTGCCACGTTTAACATTGTGGAACTGCCGGGCGATATTTACTATTTGACCAAAGTCCCCGTTCGGATGGAACTGTGGGATATTGTCGCCGTGGTGGGCGGAAGCTGCCTGATTTGTTTTGTGGCGGGGTTGTATCCCGCGGTAAAAGCTTCGCGCGTACACCCCACGGACGCCATACGGTACGGATGATATGATTGAACTGGAACACGTAACCAAAATTTACGGTCAGGGCGACGAAAACCTCTGCGTGCTGCAGGACGTTACGCTCACGCTGCCCCGCGGCAAATTCAGCGTGCTGTTGGGGCCCAGCGGCTCGGGCAAGAGCACGCTGTTAAACCTGATTGCCATGCTGGACAGACCCACCTCGGGCACGATTCGCATTGACGGGCAAAACATCACCGCCATGCGCAGCGAAGCGGCCCGCTCCGCCCTGCGGCTTAAAAAGATGGGTTTCGTTTTTCAATTTGACGGGCTCCTGCCCGAATTTTCGCTGTTGGAAAATGTGGATATGCCCGCCTGCATGCGCGGCAAGCCGGACCCGTTAAAAGCGCAAAAATTATTGGAAAATTTCGGTTTGGGGGCCATCAGCCACAAACTGCCGGCCGATTTATCCGGCGGCGAAAAACAGCGTGCCAGCATTGCACGCGCCTTGCGAAACGACCCCCCGCTGTTGCTGGCGGACGAACCCACCGGCAACCTGGACGCCGCACGCAAACTGCAGGTGTTTGAAGATTTTTCCCATATGAGCCGCGAAAAAGGACTCACGATTCTTATGGTAACGCACGACGTGCACGCTTCCGACTATGCGGACTGTGTGTACCGCCTGGAAAACCGCCAACTGGTGCAAACAAAATGAAAACGCTTTGGTCGGGGTGTCTCTTGTTGTTGACGCTGAGCGCCTGGGCCCTGCCGCCCCAGGACCCGGCCTGGCTGGAACGCTACGCCCTGCGCCAGGAAGCCGAAAAACGCACTTTCAAACAAGTCAAAGGCGAAGTCAAAGCCGGATTTACCGATTCGCTGACCGATTTGGCGGAATTGTACTACCAGGGCATCGGCACCAAAAAAAATTACAAAAAAGCCTACCGCTACTTTCAAAAAGCCGCCCAAGCCACCCACAGCGATTACGCCCTCTATTCCCAAGCCTTTATGCTCATGCGCGGGCAAGGCACTAAACCAAATCCGCACCAAGCGTTTGACCTTTTTTGGTCCTTGGCCCAAAACGGCTATCCGCCGGCGGCCTTGGAATTATTCCGCGCCTACAAAACCGGCGCCGGCTGTGAAAAAGACGAGCAAAAAGCCCGCCAATGGCTGGAAACAGCCGCCAATTACCGCCTGCCGGAAGCGCTTTTGCAGCTGGGGTTGGAAACCTCAGAAGAAAACCCGGAACGCGCGTTCTTTTTAATTCAAAACGCGGCCGATTTGGAAAACAGCCGCGCCCAGTATTTAACGGCGCTCAGTTATCAGGAAGGCGTGGGCACCGCCGTCAATGCACGCCGGGCGTTTGACTATATGCTTTTGTCGGCCAAACAGCATTATCCGCCGGCCCAATGGCAAACGGCCCAATGGTACGAACAGGGTTTCGGCACCGAAGCCAGCCCCTATCAGGCCTTCCGCTGGACGCGCCTGGCGGCCCAAAACGGCGTGCCGCAAGCCCAACAGCGCCTGGCCGAAATGTACGAGCAGGGCATTGGCACCCCGGTCCAAAAAAAGTGGGCCAAACAGTGGGCGGCCGAAGCCAAAAAAAATCTGAAAAAGGAGTCCCGCTAAATGGATTTTTTACAAAATCACGCACTGCTGGTGGCGATTTTTGTGCTGGCCGGCGTGTTTTTTTTGCTGTATAAGTATGCCTACAATCCTTTTCAATCCTGCCTCAAAAAGGCTTCATCGGGGGATTTGAAGGCCCAATATCGCCTGGCCCGCATGTACTATTTGGGCAAGCACGTCCCGCAGGACCGGGCCCAGGCGTTCCGTTGGTTTGAAACGGCCGCCCAAAGCGGCTACGTGCCCGCAATGAACGCGCTGGCCGGGCTGTATCACGCGGGGCACGGCTGCGCCAAAGACCCGGGGCAAACGTTGGCCTGGTACCAAAAAGCCGCGCAAACGGGCGATTTTGAAGCTCGGGTG
This sequence comes from uncultured bacterium, assembly GCA_949294085.1. GTDB lineage: Bacteria > Elusimicrobiota > Elusimicrobia > Elusimicrobiales > Elusimicrobiaceae > Avelusimicrobium. The sequence continues at coordinate 263,540 of CASFFX010000003.1, forward strand.
AACCTGGCGGTGTGTTATTTGAACGGCATCGGAACGGAAAAGGACGAGCCCAAAGGCTTTGCCCTGATGAAAGCCGCCGCCGACGACCGCAGCCCCATTGCGCAAACCCTCACGGCCGGATTGTACGAAAGAGGAACCGGCGTGGAAAAAAACGACAAATTGGCCCTGCATTATTATTTCTTGGCCTCCCAACAGGGCGAACCGATGGCCAAACGCAAAATCAAACAAATGCAGGACCAGGTAATGCGCCAAGTGAAATAGGATTTTTCCTTCCGCCCATACAAAAGGCCGCTTGTTTCCAAGCGGCCTTTTTGTTCCAGCGTTTTGATACTAAAGCGCAATTTTTAACTTGCGGGCGAGTGCGCGCAAAATATCCTTCTTTTTGGCCTCCGCTCCCAACGACCGCAAGCCCAGGAACACAAACTCCTGCGCCCGCACCGTATCGGGCTGAAAGCCAAAAATGTCGGCGCAGTTCAAAAACTCCACCAGCTTTAGCGCACAGGCATTATCGGCCGGCGTACGCGCAAAGGCAAACGCCAGCGAGGTCAATTTTTCCGTAACGGTTTGCAGTACCGGCCCCTTGGAAACGTCCAGCCCCAAGGTCTGCACGTCCTCCATCAGTTCTTCCACGTCGTTGACGTTCACGTCCGCCGCGCGGAATTCGGCCTGCAAATCGGCCGACAGCACAAACTCCGCCACCGTCAAAAACGGCTTGGGAATCGGCGCGCCAATCAGCTGCAGCCCGCGCACTACGGGGTATTGGTCCTCAAACACTTCGGTAAATTTCTTGTCGGTATCTTCGTCCATTTTGCGCAGGACCAAGTCCACCACTTTGCGCCGTACGTCCTGAAACATGGACACCAGCGGATACTGCTGGGGAAAAGATTGGCGGATCAGTTGGGCACAGTCGTCGTATTTGGCCGCACGGAACAGCTCTTCCATCTTGGCAAACACGGCCCCGCGGTCCAAGGTGCCTTCGGCTCCGGCCGCGCACAAAAAATCGGCCGCCCCGCGCTGGAAAACGGCAAAATGCATTTTGCGTTCCAGCAGGGTCGTGCGGGATTTGAGCGTAATATCGCCATAGCACAAGTGAAATCCGGGCGCGGCCAGCTTTTGCGGCGCATAGGCCAGCACATCGCACTCGTAGGCTTTTTGCGGGTTGACCGTATCGTCCGCCAAGAGCGACACCACATGCTCCAGCGCAATTTTTTCAATGGGCATGGCCTGCGGTTTTACGTACCGTTCATACACCACGGCCCCGTTTTTCAGTTCTTTTAGGTTGCTGGGCGCTTCGGCCAGTTTGTCCATAAAAGCCGGTTCCAAATCCACCCCGCAGATGGCCCGGTTCAATTCCATGGCACGGGCGGCATACTGCATAATCTGCACGGTTTCAATGCCGCTGATTTCGTCAAAAAACCACCCGCAACTGGTGTACATCAGCATGGCGTTTCGCTGCATTTCCAACAGCGAAAGCGCCGTCGGCCGGTCGTTCCAGGCTTTTTCCGTAGCGTGCTTCAAAAAGAAGCGGTGCTGCGCGTCCAGCGAGCGGTCCAACACCAGGCTGATGTAATCGTTGCGCGCGTCCCAAGGATTTTTGAAATACTGCCCGCCCACGGTTTCAAAGGTTTTAATCATTTCGTCCCGCACAAAATCCAAGGCTTGGCGCAGCGGGCCGCGCCATTTTTGCTGCCAGCCGGGTTTCATGCCGGAATTGCACCCGCAGTTGGCCCGCCAGCGCTCCACCCCGTGAAAGCAGCTCCAGGAAGAATTTTCCACAATCTGCGCCTCGTACTGGGGCGGATATTTGGCTAAAAATTCGCCGTACACCGTCAATTCCACGTCCGGGGTTTCTTCCACTTTTTTAAGGCAGTACGCCAGCGCCATTTCAGCAAATTTTTGATGATGCCCGTACGTTTCGCCGTCGGTGGCAATATGCATCAGCTGGGGTTCGTCCCCGGCGTTGTAGGTGCTAAGCAGGCGGGCGGCAAACTTTTCGCCGGAAGAAAGCGTGTCCGAAAAAGCAATCCCCTGCGAAATGGGCCCGTCGTAAAAGAAAAGAGCAATATTTTTGCCGCTGGGCAAATTACAGCGGTAAGCGCGCTTGGGGTCCACCCCCGCGCCCACCTCTTGCCATTTTTCTTCGCCGATTTTGCGCACCCGTTTGCATTGCCCGGGCGCCAAAATGACAAATTTCATCCCTTCCGCGGCCAGCACTTCCAGCGTTTCGGTATTGCAGGCCGTTTCCGCCAGCCAAATGGCTTCCGGCTTGCGGCCAAAGCGTTTTTCAAAATCGGCAATGCCCCATTTTACCTGGGTTTCTTTATCGTGTGCGTTGGCCAGGGGCAAAATCATGTGGTTATACACTTGGGCAATGGCGCCGCCGTGCCCGCCGAAGCGTTCCCGCCCCAGGCGGTCGGCCTCCAGGATAGACTGATACACTTCCGGCTCGTTCTTTTTCATCCAGGACAACAGCGTCGGCCCGAAGTTAAAGCTAATGCGGGAATAGTTGTTGGCCAAATCAATCAAATCTTTATTTCCGTCCAGCACGCGCGCCAACGCGTTGGGAGAATAACACTCGGCGCAAATGCGGCTGTTCCAATCGTGGAACGGGGCGGCGCTGTCCTGGATTTCAATTTCTTCCAGCCAGGCATTTTCGCGCGGGGGCTGGTAAAAGTGTCCGTGTATGCAAAGATATTTCATATATATATTTATAGCAATTAATGCTAAAATATGCACACCGCCGGGCGGCCGTCTTAAAAAGGGCTTGACGCCCCGGCGGACGCGGTTATACTATAAAAGAACCCGCCATACGGGTCTTACCAACGAGGGGCACACTATGAAAAAAACATTTATTTTGGACACAAACGTCCTGCTGCACGACGTAAACTGCCTGCACGCCTTTGAGGATAACGACATCATTATCCCGATGGCCGTTATTGAAGAGCTGGACGCTTTCAAAAGCGAAAGCGATACCCGTGGGAAAAATGCCCGTATGGTGTCCCGCGCGCTGGACGAAATGCGCAAGCAGGGCCGCCTGAACGAAGGCGTAAAACTGGAAAAAGGCGGCGTACTGAAAATTGAACTGGATAAACCCAACGCGCTGCCGCAGTCGCTGGCGTTCAACAAGGCGGACAACGCCATCTTGAACATCGCCTACACCCTAAGCAAAAAAGAAAGCTCCTACAAAAAGAACCTCGCGCCGGTCATCGTGGTAACCAAAGACATTAATATGCGCCTGAAAGCGGACGCGCTGGGCTTGGCCGCGCAGGATTATACGTCCGACAAAGTAAACGTGGACGAGCTGTACACCGGCGTAGCCGAAATGGAAGTGGCCCCGGAACAAATAGACGCGTTCTACCGCGATAAAAAATTGCCGATGGACCCGGCCGTCTATTTCCCGAACCAATTTATTATTCTCAAAGCGTCCGACGGGAGCAAAAAATCCGCCATTGGGCGCATTTCCAACGGGGCGGAATTTGTGCTGCGTCCGCTCTCTTCCCAAGAGCCGACGGCCTGGGGCATCAAGCCGCTAAACAAAGAACAGCGCTTTGCCATGGAACTGCTGTTGGATGACAGCCTGGATATTGTTACCCTGGTGGGCACCGCCGGCACCGGCAAAACGCTCATCACGCTGGCGACGGGCTTGCAGCGCACCATGGACGAAAATGCCTACCGCCGCCTGGTGGTCTGCCGCTCCATTGTGCCCGTAGGGAAAGACCTGGGCTTCCTGCCCGGCACCAAGGAAGAAAAACTGGAAGCCTGGATGGGCGCCATTTACGATAACTTAGCCTTCCTGGCGGACCGCAAAAACCCGGACGAAGGGGAAGAAAAAGCCCACTACCTGCTGGACAGCGGCAAAATTGAAATTGCCTCGGTTACGCACATGCGCGGCCGCTCGCTGCCCGGCCAATACATGATTGTGGACGACGCCCAAAACCTGACCCCGCACGAAATCAAAACGATTTTAACCCGCGCGGGCGAAGGCACCAAGGTCGTCGTAACGGGGGACCCGTACCAAATTGACACCCCGTACCTGGACGTGGAATCCAACGGGCTGACCTATTTGGTGGACCGCCTAAAAGGCCAAAAAAGCCACGGACACATCACGTTTACCAAAACGGAACGCAGCCACCTGGCGGATTTGGCTTCCAAATTGCTGTAATTGCCGAAATACAAACGATTCCGCCTGGCAAAGGGCCTACTTCAAAAGTAGGCCCTTTTGCCCCTTTTATCTAGGCCCTTTTGCCCCTGGAAAAACAGGGTAAAAGCGGTACAATATAATAAGGTATAGTATATCGTCTTGTATTGAGAGGAGAAACTTCTATGCATACTTTTCTTTGCCGCATCATGGCGCTGGTATTCGCGCTGAACTGCCTCGTTCCGGCTCCGAGCGCCTGGGCCCAAACGCCCGCGCGTTCCAATACGGCCGCCAAAGTAAAAAGCAAAATCCAGGCCCAAGTAAACGCCCAGACCAAGGACAGCGTATCCGCCGCGGTGGAAGCGTTGGAAAACGCCAAAACCGTGCCGCAAATGCGCGACGCGTTGGTGAAACTGCACCAGGTAATGGATAAAAAATATGCGGCCGAACAACAGGAAGAAAAAGCCCGTCAAGCCCAGCAAATAGCTTCGGTGGCGGTGGCTTCTTCCACCTATGTGGCGCCGCGTGCGTCTGCTTTCCCTCTCAAAAAGACGCAAAACGAAGTGCTCGCCCGCTTGTCCAAAGACGATTTACTGCTGTCGGATTTAATTAACTACATTGACCCGTTTGATCCGGCCAAATACAATATTCAAAATGTCATTTATGCCGGCGAAGTGCTGGGCAACTCGCTGGACAGCGTGGCCGCGGTTCCGCTGGATCCCGACACCCAGGCCGACCTGAACAAGCAGCTGCCGCTGATTCAGCTGCGCGTACTGTACCGGCTGAACCAGCTGACGCCCAAACAGCTCAGCGACATCTATACCGTCATGGCCATCGGCACGCTGCGTATTACGATGTGGAAAATCCACAGCTATTACCTGCAAACCGGACAGCAGGACCCGCTGATGAAGCCGCTGTCCTCTTCTTCGTCCTCGCAGAAGTTCGTTATGAAACGCGTACCGGGGGACAGCAACACCGCCGTTATCACGGGCAACTCCACTCAGCCGAAAAACGCCTTCTTCCTGCCGGACGATATCTACGCCCAGCTGATGAACCGCTTTTTGGGTGAATTGCAGGTCCTCAAAGCCAAAAATCCGCAGGAAGGTTCCGAAAAATACCAACTGGCCATTACCCTTTCCGACTATGCGGTTACGTATGCGCTGCTGACCTCCCCGCAAAGAGTGAAAGACATTGTAAAGATTTTTGATCAAGGGCCGGCCCGCTCGGTAACCGGGAAATTGACCCCGGGCAAATTTCAGCAGCAATATAGTGCCCTGCTGAACAGCATTTTTACCTCGCTGTTTGAAAGTACCAAATACTTGGCCGCGCCCAATACGTGGAACCAGGTTTTGGAGATGCTGCAGGAATTTTCCAACCCGGCCAAATACTCGCTCCCCACGCGCATTTTCGCGCTGGAAGCGGCCTCGTTGATGTTCTCTTCCAAGTCCTGCCAAGCCGCGCAGGGGGCAATACCGAATTATTCGGTCTCCGTGCGCTGCAACACCGGCTCGCCCCAGGCTGAAAAATACCGCGCGCTGTTGGCCAAACGCACGGTGGACTTGTATGAACCGCTCAACAACGGCTCCACCTTTGGCATGGAAGATTACGGCTTGGATTCCGCACAGATGAAAATGCTGTCCGACAAGCTGGCCTATATCTATAACGGCTTTGCCAACGATGATTTGAAATTGCGCCCCAACGCCTCCAAGAGCAACGACCTGGCGTTGGACGCCGAAGGCAAATCCATTGTGCTTAACGACGGCGTAAAATCTATTCCGTTTCTCAAACCGCTTAACAACGGCTATCAGTTCCAACGGCCGGACGGCAAACTGGTTACCATCAGCGGCTTTGGCCGCGCGTCGGACGGACAATGGGTAACCATGAACCTTTCCAACGGCTTAAACAGCAAGAAAGTGGACAATGAACGCGGTGTCCAGTTTGTTTCCTTCGTAGGGAACGCCATTTTCTGGATTTACGGCGGTGAAATTTTCTCGTGGATTGGCACGGCGTACCGCTCGGCCAAAGGGGCCGTCATTTCGCTGCCCAAAGCGCTGAAAGCGGCCGCCGCCGCCCCCAAAGGGCGCGCCGGAACGGCGTTTAGCATTGAAGTAGCAAAAGAAGTGCGCCTTGCCAATTTTCCCAAAAGGTTCAAACAGGACTTGGGTTCCTTGGTAGCGGAGAGCGAGGTAGCAAAAACCGTCAAAGGCAATAAACTGCCGGTAAAGCCGGGCTATGTGCCGGAAATGGAATCTCAGTTCCGCCCGCTTTCTACGAAACACGCGCTGCAAGGCAAATATTCCATATGGAACCCGAAACGCTGGATAGGGGACACTCCCGCTAAGGCAAAAAACATTTGGTTCACCCAACCAACGCCTTCTGGCGGCATGCAGGTTGGAGTGGCAAACGTAGAAAAAACTTCGTTAAGCACGGGGATTCGCAACTATGACGATTTGCGCAAGCTGCGTGCCAGCTTCCGCTCCGTGGAGGACCCGACCCAGCACGTATTCCCGCGGTTTTACGATTATTTCACCCGCAAAACGATCCAGCAAGAAGTCCGCTTGAAAAACGCCATGCAAACGGCGGCCCGCAACGGAGCGTTTAACGTGTGGATGCCTATTAAAACGCCGACGTACGCCGCCGGAGCCGCGCCAAACGGGGAAACAACCACTTGGTGGAACTTGACGCGCTTGGGCCGCCCGGGCAACCAGCTGGCGTTTGACGGAGCGCAAAATGTGGTGCTGACGCCGACCGTCAGCAAGGCGGCGGCCACGTCCAAAGTGGTTGATCCGACCCAAATGCGCAACGCCATTACCATGCCGCTTAGCGACATTACCAGCGGCAATTGGGAACAGACGCTGATTAATCATTTCTTTACGAAAGCAGAAAGAACCGGCGCCGCCAAATACTTGATGCCGACATATACCCCCAATGCCAACTTCTGGAAGGAAGCGGCTTCCAACTGGCGTTTTGGAATGACGGCCGGCCGCGCCGTGGCCAACAACACGCGCTTCTGGCAAGGGTTCAAAGCCAACATGATTTTCTTCGGCGTATGGGACGGGTTTGACGCACTCCTCTATCCGGCCATGAACAGCTGGATTACCCGCAACGCTATAGAAGACCAAAACAAAGAAATGGCCAAATACGGCGATACGTTTGACCCGAAAAAGCTGGAAGAAGACAACCGCGCTTTTGAAGAAGATAAGAAAAAATTGGAAGAAGCCGGGGTTGCCATGGACGAACGCTCGCTGTCCTCCTATATGGATGTGGCTGGTGCGAAGGAAGAAAGTTCTACCGGCTCCTCCGTATCTTGGCTGCTGCTCGCTGGCAGACGCAGCCTGCCGGAAGGCATGGGCAAACTTTCCTTCGTAACGGATCAAGATATGGCTTCCTTCAAACAGATGGCCAAACAGATCCAGCTGAACCGTGCCAACCGCGCCCAAGCTAAAGCGCTGGCAGAAAAGAACGCCCAGATGGAAGCTCAAATCAAACAGGAATTGATTGCGAAAAAACTGGAACAGCTGACAAACGAACGCGCGTTCTGGGACGAATACCTGACTGGATTGGGAGCGCTGCATGAACGGGCCATGGAAGTGTGCGACAGCGCCATGAATCAAATCCGCGCGCTGAGCGATTCTAAGGTATCGCTGGAAACCGCCTTAGACGAAATACAAAAACTGATGGACCAGTTTAATACGGAGTTAGGAAAAGTCTATGAAGAACTGCTCCGTATGGAAGAATTGCTGTACGAAAAGCAGAAGAGCACCTTTGCCAACGACGGGACGAATATTTCGGAAGAAGAATACGACCCGTACGAGGGCTATGATCCGTACAGCGAATCCTGGGATGAATCGTACGAGGAAGACAACCCCTGGACACGGGATTATTACAAAACCACCCCGGCCCAGCAAGAACCGGACGTAACGGAAACGGAAGAAACTCCGGTAGAATACGGGATCCCCTCCGAAACAACGGACGCTCAGTAAAGTTTCATTTCCCCCGGCTTAGCCCGGGGGATTTTTTTGTCCTTAAAAGGGCTGAACCCCACCACTTTATGTGCGGCATGGAAAAAGGCTCCATAAACCGCGCCTTTGGTCTCTATTGCGCCCCATGCTTTGCCCTGGCAGGCGGGGCTGCCCCAAGAACGACCGCCCAATTAGCCCCCGCCAAGGAACAAAAAAATAGCCCGCTCTTGCAAAGCGGGCTACCCCAAAAACACGTTTTTTAATTCCTTAATGCAAACCGCATTTGCAGACGTGGTCCTTTTGATACAGCTTCAGGCTTTCTGCTTCCTGCGGGCGATATTCGCTGGTGCGGCGGATTAACTCGTCAAAATCAATCGTTTTAGACGGGAACATCGGTCCGTCCACACACGCAAAGCGCACTTTGCCTTCCACCGTTACGCGGCAGCACCCGCACATCCCGGTCCCGTCCAGCATAATGGGGTTCAAGCTGGCATGCGGTTCCATGCCCAACTTGTCCATCAAGCGCGAGGTAAATTTCATCATCGGAATCGGCCCAATGATGAACCCGGCATTGATTTTTTCGCCTTCGTCGTGCAATTTTTGGATCGCGTCCGTTACCATCCCTTTCATTCCGTAGCTGCCGTCGTCGGTGGTGCTGACGGTCTTGTCGCACAAGGCTTTCATTTCGGGTTCCAAAATCAGCAGGCTCTTGGTGCGGGCCCCCAGCACCGCAATCACGCGGTTGCCGGCTTGCTTAAAAGCGCGGGCAATGGGATACACTTCCGCAATGCCTACCCCGCCGCCTACCACGGCCACGGTACCGTATTGCTTGATTTCTACGGGTGTGCCCAGCGGACCGGCCACGTTAAGGAATTTGTCCCCCTGTTGGAACGAATTAAACATAGAGGTGGACTTTCCAATCGCCTGGATGATGACCGTAATGGTGCCTTTTTCTTTATCCCAATCCACCAGGGTTACGGGGATTCTTTCTCCCCCTTCGCGGCCGCGCAAAATGACGAACTGCCCCGCTTTGGCCGAGGCGGCAATCATCGGTTTGTACAGCACGAATTTCACAACCACATCGCTTAAGTTTTCTTTGACTAAAATGGTATTTTCTTCCATATTATTTTTCCCCCTTCAAGTAGGCGTTAATGCGGTGGGCGGCTTCAATACCGTCCTTCATCGCCAGCAGCACCGTGGCGCCGCCGCGGATAATATCGCCTCCGGCATACACACCCGGCATAGAGGTTTTGCCTTCTTCATCCAGCACCAGCACGCCGCGTTCGGTCGTTTTCAGCTGGGGTGTGTGTTTGGCCAAAATCGGGTTAGGTTTTTGCCCAATGGCCACAATAATCGTGTCCACCGGCATCACAAATTCCGACCCGGGGATTTCCACCGGTCTTCTGCGGCCGCGTTCATCGGGCTCGCCCAAGCGGTTGCGGGTGCATTTCAGCCCGGCCACATGGCCTTTGTCGTCCGTAAGCACTTCCTTGGGGGTTACCAGGTATTCAAATTGCACGCCTTCTTCTTTGGCGTGTTCCACTTCCGCGGCGCGGGCGGGCATTTCGGCCGCGCTTCTGCGGTAGGCAATGGTAACGGTCTCGGGCCCCAAGCGCATGGCACAGCGGGCCGCGTCCATAGCGCTGTTTCCGCCGCCCAACACGGCTACGTGTTTCCCCACTTGGATGGGCGTGTCCGTCTGCGGGAACTTATACGCCTGCATCAAGTTGATACGGGTCAAAAATTCGTTTGCGCTGTACACGCCCACGGCGTTTTCGCCGGGGATGCCCGTCATCGTCGGCAGGCCGGCCCCGCTTCCCACGTACACCGCATCAAATTGTTTCAGCAAGTCTTCTATTTTCTCCGTAGCGCCAATCAGCACGTCCGTTACGAACTTGACGCCCATGGCTTTGACGGTTTCAATTTCGTGATCAATCACTTCGCGCGGCAAGCGGAAGGACGGAATCCCATAGCGCAGTACCCCGCCAAACGCGTGCAGCGCTTCAAAAATCGTTACTTCATGCCCGGCGCGGGCCAATTCGGCCGCGGCCGCAATGGAGGACGGCCCCGACCCGATACACGCCACTTTTTTGCCGGTGGGCGCCGCCGTTTGCGGAGCTTTCAGCAAACCTTTTTTCCGGGCCGTATCGGCGGTATAGCGCTCCAGCATACCGATATTTACCGAACCAAAACGATCTTTCAAAATGCAGTTGCCTTCGCAATGTTTTTCCTGCGGGCATACGCGGCCGCAAATAGCGGGCAGCAGGCTGGTTTCCATAATTTTGGCCGCGGCTTCGCCCACTTTGCCTTCCTTCAGCAAGGCAATAAACGCCGGGATTTGCACGCCCACCGGGCAGTTGGCCTGGCAATGCGCATTTTTGCAATGCAGGCAGCGGTCGGCTTCGGCCAAGGCTTCTTCTTCGGTAAAGATTTGAGCCACTTCCTCAAAATTATGTTTGCGCACTTCGGGGTCTAGTTGTTTCCCGTTGTGGCGCGGTGCGGACGGATTCGGCATAGATTTTTCCTCCATCTAATTCAAAATATAGAGAGCAAAAAACACTTTTTACGATTATACTAATGTTAGGGACGAATGTGCCCAACTTTTGTTGTACAATATATATAACATTATAGCAAAGCATAAGGAGGGGGATTGTATGTGCCATAAATGTGATTGTGCCGGAAAAGGCTTGGCCGCTTTTGTGCTGGGAGCGATTGTGGGTGCGGCCGCGGGCGTGTTGTTTGCGCCGGCCAAAGGGGAAACCACCCGCCGCAAATTGAAACGCTGGGCGGACGATACGTATGAAGAACAAAAAGAATACGTGCTGGAACACGCGGAAGATTTGAAAGACAAAATCAAAGAACGCGCGTCTGACCTCAAGCAAAAATTCGCCGACCACGCCGACGAAGCACGTGAAAAACTGGCGGAAGGGAAGGAAAAAGTAGTCAAAGAATTCAACCGCCGCAAAGACGAAATTGCCGCGAAATTCAAAAAAGACGAAGAATAAATTCTTTCACTTAAAAAACCCCGCGCTTAAAACGCGGGGTTTTTTCATTTCTTGCAAAAAGCGCGGGCCATTTCAAACGCTTCTTCAATAGGCGGCGGCTCCGGCCCCACATATACTTTGCTGATGAACATTTCGTGATTGGAAACGGCGTGAATAATTTCGTCCATCAAAAATCCTTTGTCCGCTTCCCGTTCAATGGCGTCCACCACGCCGGCTGCGTTTTTGGGGGCCAAAATATTTTCCACCCCGCAATGCAGCATTTTAATGGAGCTGGCTTCTTCATACCGCACATGCGAGCGGAACAGCGGAAAGCTCACCACACAGCCTTTGTAATTCAGGCGTTTTTTAAGCAGGCCTTTAATGACCCGGTCCGACAGCATGGCCTGGCAGTCATTGTCTATATTCGGAAAAATCATATCGGAAGGCATAATGGCGTCCGCCCGGCGGAACGTGTGCTTGTAGGGCACGAACTCGGCATCTTCCATTTGGGCCAGCGTTTTGAGGGCTCCGGATACCCCGGGGAAATATTTAATGCAGTTCAGCGCGCCGCCGTTGGAAAGCCCGGCAATAAAATCCCCCGCCAAATGCGTAACGGTCAGGGGAACGTCGGAAAACGCCGGGGAAGAATACCCCAAATCCACCACCGGGGCCAGCACCCAGTCCAGCCCCATACTGCGCGCCATACGCGCAATCAAATTGCCTTTGCGGTACGCGCCGTCCTGCGGCAAGGAAAAGTGCTGCAATTCCCCGTTGGGCGGCAAAGCCGGCGCGTCGGTTACAATTTCGCTTAAATCCTCGTCTATATCGGCGCAGAAGAGCAACCGCCCGTAGGGGGAAGCCTCGTTCATGCGGCGGGTAAAATCCAGCGTTTGCTGGGCCGTACCGCCATACACGCAAAAACCGCCCACTCCGCGGCGGGCCAGCTCCTGCGCTTGCTGCAAGCTGCTTTCTCCAAACCAAAAACCGGGGAACACAATACGAGCGGGTTTCATAAGCACTCTCCTGCGGGCCGTTTTGGCACCGGGTTTACAGCACGGAAGGGACCAACGCCTCCTCCGTAGCAGACGGAGCAACTAAGATATTTTGCCCTTCGGGCAGCGCGTCTTGCGCCTCGGGCAACACGTCCGGCAGTACTTCGGGCTTGTGCGGCGTTTTAAGCCATTGGATAACCGCCGGTCGGAAATATTTATCCAACATTTCATGCGAAGTTAAATCGTACGCCGTCAGAAACGTTACTTTGCCTTCGCCGGTGGTCAAAAAGGCCACGTTGCGAATCACGCTGGCTTCCAAAAATCCTTTTTTATCGGCGGCCCCGGCGGCAATCAGCACATCGCCTTTGTACAGGCGCATGGCCGGAATGGAAAGAACATCTCGGTTATTGGCCGACGGGCTGATAAGCGCCACAGCCGAAACCTCCGGCACAAAGCTCATGCTTTTGGCCGCCACATTGGCGCCCAACCCGGCCCCCAGTACCACGATATGGGAATCCGACACGCCCTTTTTGTTTAAGAACGCTACGGCGGCTTCCACATCGCGCGTCATTTTGTTAAACTCGTTGTCCACCCCTTCCCGGGCGAAAGAGGTGTATTCCCCTTTGGCGGTGCTTTGGCCGTGGCCGCGCAGGTCCAACGCCAAATAGCCAAACCCCTCGCGGGCCAAATCGCCTTTGAAGGTGGTAAATTCTTCTTTATTTTTGCCTAAATCGTGCAGCAAAACAACCGTTTGCTTGTCTTCCTGGGCGGGGCGGTACAGCGCAGCCAAAGCCCACCCGTCTTGCGTAGCGAGCGAAACGGTCTGCTCTTTTTGTTCCGCGCCGGCGGCAGGCATGCAGCAGCATGTCCACAGCAAACAAACCGGCGCGGCCAATTGAAATAAACGGCGCAGCATTTTAACGGTCCAAAACCTCTTCGGGCTTAAACCAAAGCGCGATTTCTTTTTCCGCATCTTCCGGCGAGCCGGACGCGTGCACACAGTTCTGCATTACATCGCCGATAAAACGCCCAAAGCTGCCGCGGATCGTCCACGGAGCGGCTTTTTCGGGGTTGGTGCTGCCGATTTCCTGGCGCACTTTGGCGATGGCGTTTTCACCCTGGAAAACGAACGCATAAATTTTATGGTTAGGCACGTTGTTAAATTCGCCCATCATGTATTGGATGACTTCTTCCAAGAAAGGCTTGCCTTCCAAATTTTTGTAGTGGGCGCGGGCCAGTTCTTCCGTCAGCGAAACCACTTTGGCCCCGGTCATTTGCAGGCCGAGGTGATCCAACCGGTCCAAAATCAGACCGCTGATGCGTTTTTCAATGGCATCAGGTTTAATTAGAACGAGTGTTCTTTCCATATATCTCATATCTAAACATTATACCAATCTTAAAAAACCTGTCAATGTTTTTACGAACGCGAAGGATTTTTGCCCAATACGCGGGAACATTAAGGTATAATAAAGAAAACGGAGAGAATTCTTATGGCCCAAGACAGACCTATTAAGTTCGGCGTCATCGGCGCCGGCAAGATTGGCACTTTTCACACCCGCACCCTGGCCCGAATGAAAGGCATATCGCTGGTGGGCGTGTGCGACCCCGATTTAATGCGGGCACAAAAATTGGCGTGGGAATACAACTGCACGCCTTATTCCAAACCCGAAGAACTGGTAGGACAGGTGGATGCCGTCATCGTGGCGGCCCCCACGCCGCTGCATCATCAAATTGGCATGTACTGCCTGGAGCACGGCGTGCATACCCTGGTGGAAAAGCCCATCGCCGTTACCATGCAGGAAGCGCGCGATTTAATTCAATGCGCCAAACGCCACGGGCTGGTGCTGCAAGTGGGCCACGTAGAACGCTTTAACCCGGCCGTGGTGGAAGCCGCCAAATACATCACAGATCCCCGTTTTATTACCATCACCCGCCAAGGCCCGTACGACGGGCGCATGGCCAACATCAGCGTGGTGCTGGATTTGATGATTCACGATATAGACCTGCTTTACACCTTGGTTCCCAGCGAGGTGGTAAACATAGACGCCGTGGGGCTCAGCGTATTTTCCCCGCACGAGGACATTGCCAACGTCCGCCTGCATTTTGCCAACGGCGCCGTGGCCGACGTTACCGCCAGCCGCGCCAGCTTTGAGCGGGCCCGTTTTATGCACGTATTCCAGCCCAGCGGTTATGTGTCGGTAGATTTTATGAACGCCCGCGTAAAAACTTATCTGAAGGAAAAACCGGTGCTGGAAAGCATGAACGATTTGACCGTCAAATACCCCAAAGTGGAAAAGCAACTGCCGATTACGGCGGAAATTCTGCACTTTATTGACTGCATTAAAACCGCCAAAACGCCGGCGCCCAGCGGCGAAAAAGGCACCAAAGCGCTGGACTTGGCGTTGCAAATCTGCGAAAAGATGAACCGCTTTGATATTCCCAAAACAGGGCACCTGCACACGCCCAAACCGCTGCAGGCCATCAGCACGGTGGCGCGGGCCGCGCAAGCCGTGTTTGACGAGACGCTCGGCCATCTGAAAGGAGACGACAAATAATGTCCACCATTACGCCTATTACCAAAAACATTCTCGTCGTAGCGGGGGACGTATCCGGCGATATTCACGCCGCGGGGCTGATTCGCGCCTTAAAAGAGGCCGACCCGGACGTGAAGATTACGTCCGTCGGCGGCAAACAGATGCAGGCCGCCAGCGACGTGTTTTTGTACGACTTGGCCAGCAAAGGAGCCAACGGTTTTATTGAGCCGCTTAAAAAAATGCCGCTGTGGATTCAGCTGATGAACCAAATACGCGATTATATGGAAACGCAAAACCCGGTGGCGCTCATTGTGGTGGATTTTTACGGGTTTAATCATCAAATTTTAGGCATGGCCAAACACCGCCATATCCCGGCCTATTATTACGTAACGCCGCAGGTGTGGGCCAGCCGCCAATACCGCGCCAAACGCCTGGCGGCGCTTACCCGCAAAATGTTTACCATTTATCCGTTTGAGCCGGCTTTTCACCAAAAATTCGGCGGCAATGCCGTGTTTTTGGGCAACCCGCTTTTGGACCAGCTTCCCGCCCCCCTTCCCAAGGATTACCACGTGGCCGACCGCAAACACCACGCCTGGAAACTGGGCATGCTGCCCGGCAGCCGCATGAGCGAAATCAAACGCCTGACGCCGGTTTTTTATCAGGCCTACAAGCAAGTGCTCAAAGAATTTCCCAATACGCAGGCCTATATGTTCCTGCTGCCGGACGCGGACGAAAAAATCTTTTTGGATTTAATTGGCGAGAAGCCGCACCCCAATTTCCATTTGGTCAAAGACCTGCACTACGAACTGCGCTCGCAAATGGACTTTTTGCTGGCCTGTTCCGGCACGGCCACGCTGGAAAACGCCCTGCTGGGCGTGCCGATGGTGGTGGCTTATAAATTATTTTGGCCGACCTATCAGATTGCCAAAATGATTATCAAAGTGCCGTATATTTCGCTGGTCAACCTGCTGGCCCGCAAGCCGCTGGTAAAGGAACTGATTCAATACGACGCCACGCCCCGCGCCTTGGCGGCCGAAACGATGGCGATGTTCCAAAATCCGACCCAGCTGACCCACATGCGCGAAGAATTGTTGAAACTGCGCGCTTCGCTGGGCAAACCCGGCGTGGCCAAACGCGCCGCCGCCGAAATTCTAAACGACTTAAAACACGAGTAACCTTATGGCAGACGCTCCGGACTTGCAAGCTTTGCTGCATAAATTCAAAGAATACAACCCCAATCAGGATACTTCCATGATTGAGAAGGCCTACTATTTCGCCCAAAAAGCCCACGAAGGGCAAAAGCGCGAAAGCGGCGAGCCGTATTTTACCCATTGCCAGCACGTGGCCAATATTCTGATGGATTTTAACCTGGATTCCGATACCATCTGCGCCGGGCTTCTGCACGATACGGTGGAAGATACCTCCGTAACGCTGGACGACTTGAAACGCGAATTTAACAAAGAAATCGCCCATATGGTGCAGGGCGTAACGAAAATAAGCGACTTGAAGTTTTCTTCTACCGACGAAGAAACGGTGGAAAACTGGCGCAAAATGTTAATTGCCGTGGCCGAAGACGTGCGCGTGATTTTAATCAAACTGGCCGACCGCACCCACAACATGCGTACGCTGGACGTCATGCCGCCGGACCGCCAAAAATTCAAAGCCTACGAAACTATTTCCCTCTATGCCCCCTTGGCCCAGCGCTTGGGGATGTTTACCATTAAGACCGATTTGGAGGACCTTTCTTTCAAATACCTCCACCCGCAGGAATACAACAGCATTAAAAGCCAGGTGGAAGCCCGCACCGCCGACAGGCAGGCCGCGCTGGACGCCTTCAAAAAACTGCTGGAACCGGCCCTGCAGGCGGAACATATGGATTTTCGCATTTTGGCCCGCGCCAAAAACTATTATTCCATTTACCGCAAAATGCAAAAACACCATTGCACCTTCGCGGAAATACAGGATTCGCTGGGCGTGCGCATTATTACCAAAACCCTGCAGGATTGCTACCGGGCCCTGGGCTTGGTGCACAGCGTGTTTAAGCCCATTGCCGGCACATTTACCGACTACATTGCCACCCCCAAGGCCAATATGTACCAAAGTATTCACACCACCGTCCTTTCGCCCACGGGGGACATTATTGAAATTCAAATCCGCACCGAAGAAATGCACCGCACCTGCGAATACGGTATCGCGGCGCATTGGCGCTACAAAATGGGCAACGTAAAGCCGGACAAAAACTTTGACGAAAAAATTAACTGGATCCGCCGCTGGATTGAGTGGCAGCAGGACCTGACCGCTCCGCGGGAATTTTTGGAAGGGTTCAAAACGGACGTTAACCTGCAGCAAATTTTTGTGTTTACGCCGCGGGCGGACGTAAAATCCCTGCCGGAAGGCTCCACCCCCATAGACTTTGCCTACTCCATCCACACCGACATCGGCGACCATTACGTGGGCGCCAAGGTGAACAACCGCATGGTCCGCATGGATTACGCCTTCAAAACGGGGGACGTGTGCGAAATTATCACCCGCAAAAATGGCGAACCCAAGCGCGACTGGCTGGAATTTGCCAAAACCGCCGCCGCCCGCAGCCACATTAAGCGCTACCTGCGCAGCAAAGGGGTGGAATTATGACCCAATGCCCGCGCTGCCACGCCCCGGTGGAAGAGCAGGACAATTACTGCCGCCAGTGCGGCAAAAGCCTGCGGCCGGGAACGGGATTTTTGTTTTCCCACACGGGCATTATTTTAATGGCGCTGGTGCTGGGGCCGTTTGCCTTGCCGTGTGTGTGGATGTCCAAACTCATTACTACACCCGCCAAATGGATTTACACGCTGCTGCTGGCGCTGATGAGCGTGTATTTGTGCATAATGCTGCACCAATCCTACCTGATGATTCAAGACGCAGCCCAGCTGATGCTGGGCGCCGGGCTGTGAATTTCCTGCTTCCCATACCCCATATTTTGTACAATAAAGAGTACCTGTTGAAATTGTAAGGAGAAATCAATGACATCAGAAGTAGCAACCGTTAAAACCGAAAAGCAGCCCACCGGTTTGTATATTCTGTTTTTGACCGAAATGTGGGAACGCTTCAGCTACTACGCCATGCGCGGTATTCTCGTGCTGTATTTGATTAAAGTCATGCAGTTTTCGGAATCTCACGCCAGTAAAGTGTACGGCGCAGTAACCAGTCTAATTTACCTCAGCCCCTTATTGGGCGGCTATATTGCCGACCGCTTTTGGGGCCAAAGACGCGCCATCATCGTGGGCGGTATTTTGATTGCCTTGGGGCAATTTGCCATCGCCTCCAACCCGACGCTGTCCTTCCTGTACGCAGGTCTTTTCTTCCTGGTCCTGGGCAACGGGCTGTTCAAACCGAACATTTCCACCATTGTGGGCGAATTGTATGAAACCAACGACCCCCGCCGCGACGCCGGTTTTACCATTTTCTATATGGGTATCAACCTGGGCGCGTTTATCTGCAACTTTGTTGCGGGTACGCTGGCGGAAAAAGTGGGCTTTGGCTGGGGCTTTGCCGCGGCCGGCTTTGGTATGATCATTGGGCTGACCGTTTTCATCTGGGGGAAAGACAAACACCTCCAGGGGCAAGGCAAAAAACCCAAAAAACTGACCAAAGAAGAAAAATTGGAACACCCCAACAAACCGCTGACCCTGGAAGAAAAACAGCGCATCGTCGTCATCTTCATCATGGCGTTTTTCAGCATTTTCTTCTGGTCCGCGTTTGAACAGGCCGGCGCTTCCTTGACCATTTTCGCCGAAAAATTCACCGACCGCTTCATCTTCGGTTGGGAAATGCCTACTTCCTGGTTCCAGAGCGTTAACCCGATGTTCATCATCTTGTTTGCGCCCTTGCTCTCCAAACTGTGGCTGAAGCTGGCCAAAAAAGGGTTGGAACCTTCCACCCCGGCCAAATTCGTATGGGCTTTTATGTCGCTGGCGTTTGGGTTCTTGATCTTGGTCGCCGCTTCTTATGTATTGCAAACGACGGGTGCGAAGGTGGGTATCTTCTGGCTGGTGTTTGCGTACATGTTCCACACCATGGGCGAGCTGTGCTTGTCCCCTGTGGGCTTGTCGCTGGTAACCAAATTGGCACCGCTTAAATTTGCGTCTCTGTTGATGGGAACCTGGTTCCTCGCCAACGCGTTGGCGAACTTTACCGCCGGTTTCTACTCCGGTTACTTTGGACACATCAGCAACATCCAGTTCTTCACCTGGTTGGTCGTAATGCCGGTGTGCGGTGGGCTCATCCTGCTGTCCATCAAGAAGTTCGTCATCAAATGGATGAACGGTATCCAATAAGCCGTTTTCTTACCGCAAAAAACCCCGCCTTTTGGGCGGGGTTTTTTCATGCTCAAAAGCTACAATTTCCAAACCGTGTGGCCGCCTACTTGCGAGCCAAAAGCCACTCCTCCCATGGATTTGCACAGGCCTTCATCGTCCCCACAAAAAAGCGCATTAGGATACGCGGAGTTCGTTAAACACCGAATCAAAGCGGGCCCCTGTTTAAGTACAATGTAAATACAAGCGCCGGCAGACGTGCTGGAAGAAATATAGCCGGATCCGTCCAACAAATCCACGGTCGTTCCGTCGGAAAGTTTTACAAATCCGCTGTCCGAAGCGCCGCCAGCCAAACTAAGACCCGCCGGATACTGTACGTCCAAATCCTCAATTTGCGGGGTATAGCGGTTGTTGGAAAGCCAATAGACCTCTTCTGCATCGGCCAAAGCTTTCGCCAGGGGAGCCAGCTTCATCAAGCGGGCTTTTTTAACGGCTCTTTCATACTGTGGCAACGCAACTGAAGCCAAAATGCCAATAATCAAAACGACTACTAACAACTCTATCAACGTAAACCCGGCTCTTTTCCTGGCCGGAAAGGAAAAAAGAATTTTTTTCATAAATAAAGTGTAGCAGTTTTAGAATCGGACTGCTCTGTTTGTGGGTTCGGCATTGGACCCGACAAAAGGATTTCCCTACAAAAAAACGGGACCCAAAGGGTCCCGTTTCTCCTAAAATTTGCCGTTTAGGGCATTTCGGTTTCCGGTTCTTCGGCTGGCTCTATGTGAAGCGACGCCAGCAGCATGTCCACCAAGCGAATATCGCTGGGATATTGCACCAGTTCGCGCGCTTTAAGCAAAGACACCCACCGAATCGCCAAAATTTCCGAAGCGTCGTGCTTGCCGATACGGCCCAATTTCTTCATCAAATACCATTGGACCATTTTTTTGACGTAATTCCCCTGGAACGTAAACGCGTATTTCACCCGAATCATCGGCCGGACGATTACCGCTTTGTAGCCGGTTTCTTCCAGCACTTCGCGCAGGGCGGCCTGCCGGGGCGTTTCGCCCGGTTCAATATGGCCTTTGGGAAAAGTCCAAATCTTTTTCCCCTTCATATTTTTGACTTGTACAAGCAATACCTTCCGCCCGTCCAAAATCACGCCGCCGCACGAAAATTCGGAAACGATCATAACCCCTTCTCTAAGTTGTACGCCGCGTTGAGGATTTTTTCCTCTTTCAAAATGGGGCCATAAAACTGCACGCCAATCGGCAGGCCTTTTCCGTCCTTGCCAAAGGGCACGCTCACGCCCGCCAATCCGCCGATGTTCCCCTGGCAGGTGTACAAATCCGCCAAATAGAGCGCCAACGGGTCCTCGTCGTGCTGTCCCAGTTTGAAAGCCGTCGTGGGCGAAGTGGGCGTCAGCAATACGTCCACCTGCTCAAAAGCTTTTTTGAAATCCTCGCGGATCAGCTCGCGCACTTTCATTGCTTTCAAGAAGCACTCCTCGTACCGTTCCGACGTCAGCGCATACGTACCGATAATCAGGCGTTTTTTTACTTCCAGCCCAAACGGCGCACGGGATCCTTCGTAATACGTGTTCAAATCTTTGGCTTGGTTGTCGGCGTATCCGTAGCGGATGCCGTCGTACCGGCCCAAGTTGGAGCTGGCTTCCGCGCTGGTAATGATGTAATAGCACGGCGCGGCGTATTTGGCGTACGGTACGTCCACATCCACCAATTGGGCGCCCATGTCTTTCAACCGGGCCGCCGCCTGGTTTAACTTGTCCTTGATGTCTTGGCGCAAACCGTCCAAAAAGCCTTTGGGCAAGCCCACTTTTACGCCTTTTAATCCGTCCGTAAACAAATGCTCGTACTGCGGAACGGGAGAATCCAACGAAGTGGAGTCATGCACGTCTTTCCCGGCCAGCACTTCCAACACGCGGGCCGAATCAGCCACCGTGGCGGTTAAAATGCCCACCTGGTCCGCGCTGGAAGCGAAAGCGATTACGCCATAGCGCGAAATGCGGCCATAGCCGGGCTTAATGCCCACAATACCGCAAAATCCAGCCGGCTGACGCACCGACCCGCCGGTATCCGTTCCCAAAGCCACCGGCACCATCCCGGCCGCCACCGCGGCGGCGCTTCCGCCGGAAGATCCACCCGGGACGCACTCCAAATTCACGGGGTTTTTCACCGGGCCATACACGGAAGTTTGGTTGGTGCTGCCCATGGCAAATTCGTCCATATTGGTCCGCCCGATGATGACGGCGTCCGCCGCCAGCAGGCGTTCCACCACCGTAGAGGTGTAGGAAGCCACGTAATTTTCCAGCATTTTGGAACAGCAGGTTGCCTTGTGGCCTTTATAGAGAATATTGTCTTTAATGGCCACCGGCACCCCGGCCAACACGCCCAATTTTTCACCGCGGGCGCGTTTGGCGTCCACTTCTTTGGCGCGGGCCAGCGCATCAGCTTCAAACACTTCCACAAACGCATTGATGGAGGGGTTCAGCTCCGCAATTTTTGCCAGCGACTGCCGGGTAATCTGTTCGGCGGTTTTTTCGCCGGAGGAAACGGCTTTTACAATTTCTAAAACGGTCATCATATTACAATACCTTCTTCACTTTTGCGCAGTGATCTTGTTCTTCGTCAAACGCACTGCGCAGCTGGGCCGCCAGGGCCGGGTCGGACGTGGGCACGTCCGCACGTAAATGTGCACAATGGTTTACGTTGGTCAGTTTTACGTTATCGGTATTTACGGCAGCCAGTTCTCTTACCCATTTGAAAAGGGCTTCCAGCTGCTCTTGATAAATGGCTACTTCCCGCTCGCTGACTTTCATCTTGGCCAGCTTAGCGGCGAGCTCCACGTCTTTCTTTGTTATTTCCATAGATAAAATGCTCCCTTTGAAAGTATATTTTATATAATAATGGGGCCCTTTGGCTAGGAGTAAGCACCCCGGCGTATGCCCGGGGCAATCCGGCCAAACGGCGGGGGTTAATACGTATGACTGAACAAAATGCTTCGCAGCAGTGCCCGCTTCAACCACACGAACGGGACGATTATAAATGCGACCGCCAAGGCGGCTGCATAAACAGCCGTTTTACGCTGGCCATTATT
Organism: uncultured bacterium; assembly: GCA_949294085.1. Classification (GTDB taxonomy): domain Bacteria; phylum Elusimicrobiota; class Elusimicrobia; order Elusimicrobiales; family Elusimicrobiaceae; genus Avelusimicrobium. The sequence goes on from CASFFX010000003.1 coordinate 285,562, forward strand.
GCGGTGATTTTATCCTGCTTTACGGGGTTCTTCACGATTCCGATTGCGTTGGCTTCGCTGATTTTGTCCCTGCGTGCGCAGGACTTAATGCACGGGGACCGGGCCGAAGAAGCCCGCCGCCTGGCTTGGTGGGCCGGCTTTTGCGGCTGGCTGACCGTGATTATCGCGCTGATACCGATTTTTCTGATTTTGTTTTTCGGCGGCACGATTCTCGCCTTTTTGACGGCTATCCTGGCCGCCGCGTAAACGGTTTGCCATCAAAAAGCCCCGCCATACGGCGGGGCTTTTTTGCGGTCATTTGATTACAAAAGTTCCAACGGGGCGAATTTGAGCATGAACGTGCGCCGCACGCCGTTGCCAAACAGAACGGTAATTTTGGCACTGTCGCCCGAGCCGGCCACGGACACAATTTTCCCTTGGCCGAACACGCCGTGCTTCACCAGCCCCCCCACCACGGGTTCCCCCGCTTTTTGGGCGGGTGCCGCCTGGTCTTGCGCGGAAGGCTGTGCGGGCGCGGCGGATGGCTTGGGGAAAGCCGGCTTGGCATACAACGATCCCAACCCCGACGAACCGCCATAGGAGCTGGACGTATAATCCAAATCGTCGTCTTCCTGAATTTCGTAGCCGTCCTCGTCATAGCGTTTTTGAAAGCGGCTCTTGGACGCGTACCCTTCAAAAGGTTGGTAGCGGTTGGCGCCAAAATTGTTTTTCCCGCGTGTGTAGCCGCCGCCATAGTGCCCGCCGGAATAAGAACCGCCCGCCCCGGCGCCGTACAAGCCGTATTTGGAGCGGTAATCGGTATAGCGCGGAAGCGCTTGGGACTGCTGCACCTCGCTCTCGTCCAGCAGGCCGCTTTCAAACAAAAAGCGGGAAGGCAGGTTTTCCTGCAGCTGCCCAAATTTGCGGCGGGTGCGGGCATAGGTTAAAAAGAGTTTTTCGCGGGCGCGGGTCATCGCTACGTAGCAAAGGCGGCGTTCTTCTTCCAAGTCGTCCTCGTTATCGCGCCCGATGGGGAACAGGTTTTCCTCCAGCCCCGTTACAAACACGTTGTTAAATTCCAACCCTTTGGCCAGGTGCACCGTCATCAGCGTAACGGCGCCGCCTTCGCCCGCCTGGGAATCGTCCTCCCCGGACAAAAGCGAAATCTCCTGCAGGAAATCCGCCACCGACGGTTCTTTTTCCCCCTTTTGGCAGCGGTCCTCGTATTCTTTTACGGCGTTAATCAGCGCGTCCAAGTTTTGCAGGCGGCTTTCGGCTTCGGGGTCTTTTTCCATTTCGGCTTTTACGGCGTCCATATAGCCGGATTCCGTCAAAATTTTATTAAAAATATCGGCCGGATCCGTCAGCAGCATATCGCCGCGCCACTTTTCAAACAGCTGCACCAGCTTAAGCGCCGCTTTGCACGCCGCCGAGCTGAGCCCCGGCACATAGGCGGCGTTTTTCAAGGCGTCATACAACGACAGATGATTATTCTGCGCATATTCCATCAGCCGGTCCTGCGCCACTTTGCCCAGGCCGCGCGTGGGCGTGTTGATGATGCGCAGCAGGCTGACGTTGTCGGCCGGATTGACCAAAATGCGCGCATAGCACATAATGTCTTTAATTTCTTTGCGGTCGTAGAACCGCACCGTACCTACCAGCCGATACGGAATTTGATAACGGCGGAAATAATCTTCAAAGCTGCGGCTCTGGGCGTTGGTGCGGTAAAAAACGGCAATTTCGCGCAAGCTGGCGCCTTCGTCCACCAGCGCTTTGATGTTTTGGCTCACCCAGCGGGCTTCGTCCCCTTCACTCATCAGTTCGCGCACTTCTATCGGGTCGCCCTGGGATTTATCGGTAAACAAATTCTTTTCTTTGCGTTTTTTGTTTTTGGTAATCAGCCGGTTGGACGCTTCCAAAATGGCTTTGGTGGAGCGGTAATTTTGCTCCAGCGTAATGGTTTTGACGTCTCGGAAGTCTTTTTCAAATTCCAAAATGTTGCGGATATTGGCCCCACGCCAGGAATAGATGCTCTGGTCCGGGTCGCCCACGACGCACAGCTTGCGGTGTTTGGCGGCCAGCATTTTGGTAATTAAGTATTGGGTGTGGTTGGTGTCCTGGTATTCGTCCACCAAAATATACTGGAAAAAATCCTGGTAGTAGTTGCGGATGTCCTCGTGATCGCGCAGCAGGACAACGGTTTTTACCAACAAATCGCCAAAATCCAGCGCGCCCGCTTCCTTGAGTTTCTGCTCATACCGGCGGTACACTTCGGCCGCGCGGATTTTGAAATCCAACCCGCTGGCGGTGGCGCTTTGAATCATGGTTTCGGGCGACACCATATCGTCCTTGGCGCGGGAAATCAGACTGACGATTTGATTGATTTCTTTTTTGGGGTCTTTAATGCCCATTTGCTCCAAAATCAAACTAACCAATTTTTTCTGGTCGGAATCATCGTAAATGGCAAAATCGCGCGACAAACCCAGCGCCTGCGCATTTTGCCGCAGCAGCCGCACCCCAAACGAGTGAAACGTATGAATCCACACCCGGTTCCCCGCGCCGGGGACTAAAGCTTCCACCCGTTCACGCATTTCCTGGGCGGCTTTGTTGGTAAACGTAACCGCCAAAATACGGGCCGGATGATAGCCGTCCGCAATCAGCTTGGCGATTTTGGTTGTGAGGGTTTTGGTTTTGCCGGTGCCGGCGCCGGCCACAATCAGGCAGGGGCCGTCCTCGTAATTGACGGCTTCCAGCTGTTGGGGGTTTAATGATTTTAGAGCTTCTTGCAAATCCATAACACTTCCTAAAACAAGGTTTCCCCCGCACTATGCCGCACGGGGAGAAACGGAACCCATACTTATTTCCGTTTCATTTGCACAAACGTTTCTATGTGTTCGCTGTGCGGGAAGAAATCAAAGGCTTCCACCTGAAGAATATCGTAATGCGGGGTTAAAATTTTTAAGTCGGCCGCCAGCGTAACGGGATTGCAGGAAATGTAAAGCACATTTTCCACGCCGGATTCGGCCACCGCCTTGGCGGCCTTGGGGTGCATCCCGCCGCGGGGCGGGTCCAAAATAATCAGCGCGTCTTTGCGTTCCAAAGGCTGTTGCTTGACGAAATCCTCCACCTTGGAACAGAAAAACTGCACATTGTCCACGCCGTTTATTTTGGCGTTTTCTATCCCGTTATACACCGCGGGGGCCACGCTTTCTACGCAAATGCTTTTTTGGCACAAATCCGCGCACGAAAGCGAAAAACTGCCGGCCCCGCCGTACAGGTCGTAAATCCGTTTGGGAGCCAACTTTTTGACGACGGAGCGCACCCGGGAATACATCTTTTGGGCGGTCAGCGTATTGGTCTGAAAAAACGACTGCGGCGAAAGCTTAAACGTTACTTCCCGCTCCGGCTGGCCGTTTGCGCCGGTTAAAATGATTTTTTCAAAAATATGGTCCTTCCCTTTTAAGACCCGCAGCGATTCGGGCGCCGCGGTATCGGCCAGGCCCGTATTTACGGCAGCCATAATGTTGGCCTGCGGCAGTACGCTTTCCACAGCCTGCACAAATGTTTTTTCGTTAAAATCGTCCGTTACAAACAGCACTACAATCTGCTCGCCGGTGTTTTTGCCTTCGCGCACCATCAGGTGTCGCAGCACGCCGGTATGTTTGCGCTGGTCGTAATATTCCAAATTTTCGGCACGGGCCCACGCGCGGATGGCCGCCAACAGCGGCATCAGCCACGGGCTGAAAAGTACGCATTCGGTAATGTCCACCGCCCGGTCCCAGCGGCCTTTTAGCTTAAAGCCCAAGGCGCTTTCAAATTCCAGCGGGCGGGTTTTGTTGGCGGGATCTTTTTTATCGTAATCATCGCGCCATTTTACCTGATGGCAGAACCCCAGTTCCACTTTGTTGCGGAAATTCTTCGGCTCGTCCGTTGCCGTAACAGGGATTTCCCCCATCCAAAAATCTTGCAGGGTTTGCTGCAGTTTGGCGCGCTTGCGGGATACCTGCTCTTCGTAGGGCAGGTTGAGCAGCGCACAGCCGCCGCATTGGCCGAAATGTTTGCAAAGGGAATTAGGCATTGATCTTAAACAGGCAAACATCGCCGTCCTTTACAATATAGTCTTTCCCTTCGGAACGAATTAATCCGTGCTCGCGCAGAGCTTTTTCACTGCCATATTTGGCCAAATCGTCAAAGGTATATACATCGGCGCGGATAAAACCTTTTTCAAAATCGCTGTGAATTTTGCCCGCCGCCTGCGGCGCCGTGCAGCCCACCGGGATCAGCCAGCTGCGCACTTCCACTTCTTCGCCGGCGGTAAAATAGGTGCACAAATTCAAGAGTTTCATTCCCTCTCGCACGATTTTTTCAAGCCCCGTATAATCGTTGCCGGTTTCCGCCAGGAAGGCTTTTTTCTCTTCTTCCGAAAACTCGGCGATGTCGGCTTCAAACTTGACGCACAGCTCCACAAAGCCGGCGCCATTTTCTCGGGCATATTTGGCCACTTTTTCGGCATTTTCCGCATTGCGTTTTTCGGAATTGTTGCCCACATACAATACCGGTTTGGCGGTTAAAAACTGGTAATCTTTCAATTCTTCCGGTTCTAACCCCAGCGAGCTGACCGGTTTGCCGTTTTCCAGCGCGGCCTTGATTTCCTTCATCCGCTCCCACGCGGCCACGGCGTCTTTTTTGCCGCTTTTGGCGTTGGAGCCCAGCCGATCGCACACTTTAGTGGCGGTTTCCAGGTCGGCAAGCATCAGTTCGGTATTGATAATTTCAATATCACGCAGCGGATCTACGGAATTCATCACGTGAGTTACGTTTTCGTCTTCAAACAAACGTACCACGTGGATGATCGCGTCCACCTCGCGGATATTGGCTAAAAATTTATTGCCCAATCCTTCGCCTTGGCTCGCCCCTTTGACGATACCGGCGATATCCACAAATTTAATAAACGCGGCTGTTTTCTTGGGCGGTTTGAACATTTCAAACAGCTTGTCCAGCCGTTTGTCCGGAATAGGCACAATACCCACATTGGGCTCAATGGTGCAGAACGGATAATTGCTGGCTTCCGCGCCCGCGCAGGTAAGCGCGTTAAAAAGGGTGGATTTGCCCACATTGGGCAGACCGACGATACCGATTTCCATAGAAAAATTGCTCCTTAAACTGGTAATAAAACGGAATAATTAGTTATATTTTACCATTTTACGCCCGTACGGGCCACGCGGACCGACAAAAAACCCCGCCAAATGCGGGGTATGTGTCAAAAAAATAAAATCAAACGTCCCGTACGAGATTCGAACTCGTGATCTCCGCCTTGAGAGGGCGGCGTCCTGGACCACTAGACGAACGGGACTTCTATTGTTTATTTTACCATATTTTATTTAACCGCGCGGCACAGACGGGCCCCGCCGGATTTTTTATATAATGAAAGAAAGAAATCCTATTTTTCCCAACGAGGTGTGTTATGGAACTTTCCGCCGTACAAACTACGCTTCTTTCGCTGCTGATTGCCGTGGTGCTTTTCCTGCCGCTTACGGTGCACAAAGTGGAAGAAAATTTGGAAGCTTTTTTATTTCTGTGCGGGGCTTTTGCGGTTACCGTTTCCCAGGTGTGGAGCGGGCACTTGATATTAACCGCGCTGGAGGACCCGATTAAAATTACCGTGGCCGTTTTGGTGGCGGGATTGCTGTTTCGCAAATTCAACAAAAACATACAGCAGCTTACGCAGAAAGCCGTCAAAACGCTGGGCCTGCGCTGGACGCTGTTTTTAATTGTATTTTTGCTGGGGCTTACGTCCAGCTTGATTACGGCAATCATTGCGGCGCTGATTTTGTCGGAAGTGGCGGTCATGCTGCCGCTGGAACGCAAAGGCCGCGTAAAACTGGTGGTGTATGCGTGTTTTTCCATTGGCATGGGGGCGGTGCTTACGTCCATTGGGGAACCGTTGGGCACGGTGGTGCTTTCCAAGCTGTCCGGCGCCCCGCATTATGCCGATTTCTTCTTTTTGATTGACCACCTGGGCTGGTTTGTGCTGGGCGGCATTGTGTTTATGGCCGGCCTGGCCAGTGCCATCCGCGAAAAAACAATCCAAAAAGCCCCGGGCGCCAAACCGGCCGACGCGTCCACCGATGAGCATTCTATCAAGAGCATTGTCATCCGGGCGGCTAAAGTGTACCTGTTTGTTATGGCGCTGGTGTTTTTGGGCGACGGATTAAAGCCCTTGGCCATGCAGACCATTTCCCACTTGTCTGCCGGCTGGCTGTATTGGATTAACACCCTGTCCGCCGTGCTGGACAACGCCACCCTGGCCGCTATTGAAGTAACCCCCGACATCAGCACCCGCACACTGACGTTCCTGCTGATGAGCTTAATCATTTCGGGCGGTATGCTGATTCCCGGCAACATCCCCAACATTATTTGCGCCTCCAAACTGGGCATTAAAAGCAAAGAGTGGGCCAAATCGGCCGTGGGCTTGGGGGCCGCGGTGATGATTGCCTTTTTTATCATTTTAAGCGTTACGCTCTAGCCCGCTTTTAGCCCGGCAAGCCGCTTCCCCTTAGGAAGCGGCTTTTTTGGGGCACATCCGGCGCTAATTTTATATAATGAGGGTTATATTACTATCAGGGGAGAATTTATGAAAATTCATTCGTTTAACGTACAGCCCAACCTGCCCGAAAACATCAAATTTTTGGAAGAGTTGGCCAACGATATGTGGTTCACGTGGAACTGGCAGGCCATCTTGCTGTTTGTGCAGGTGGACCCCAAACTTTGGACCGCCGCCAAA
>CASFFX010000004.1 GCA_949294085.1 uncultured bacterium
ATCTTCCGGGTTGGTAATAATTAAAATATCTCTAATCCCCGCCATCATCAGTACCGACAGCGGATAATAAATCATCGGTTTATTGTAAATGGGAAGCAATATCTTGGAAATCGGCAAAGACGCCGGATACAACCGGGTGCCAGCTCCCCCTGCTAAAATAAGACCTTTCATGCATTTCCCTTCTCTTGTTTCTTAAACTGCATGGAATACAAGGAATAATAAGCACCATGAAGTTTTAATAATTCTTCGTGAGTCCCTTGTTCCACCACTTTTCCGTCATTAATAACCACAATTTTATCTGCATTTTGAATAGTGCTTAAGCGGTGTGCAATTACAATAACGGTGCGGTTTTTCATCAGATTATCTAGCGCTTCTTGCACGACTTTTTCGGACTTATTATCCAACGCACTGGTAGCTTCGTCCAAAATGACAATCGGCGCATTTTTTACAAACGCCCGAGCAATAGCCAAACGCTGCTTCTGCCCGCCGGATAATAAAATGCCGCGTTCCCCAATTTGTGTGTCCAGTTTTTGGGGAAGCCCTTTGACAAAATCATCCAGGCACGAATTTTTAAGTGCCTGCCAAATTGTTTCTTCGGACGCATGCCCATTGCCCAGCAAGATATTTTCGCGCACCGTACCCGAGAACAAAAAATTATCCTGGAACACCATAGCAATATGTCGCCGCAGCGACTTTTGCGAAATATCACGGATATCGGAGCCGTCAATTTTAATGGCTCCTTTTTTGATGTCATACAACCGCGGCAAAAGGGCCGAGATAGTGGTTTTCCCACCGCCCGAATTTCCTACTAGAGCAATAGTACTGCCCACCGGAATTTCTAAATTAATATCGTGCAAAACTTCCCGCCCGCGAGTATATTCAAAAAATACGTGTTCAAACACAATGTCCTTTTTAATCTCTTTGAGCTCCTTGGCCTGCGCATGGTCCTTGATAGTGGGTTGCAAGTCCAAAATATCAAAGATGCGGTCTATCGCCAAAAAAGATTGCTGTATGGAAATATAATTGTTCCCTACGGACTTAAGCGGCGTATAGAGCATCATAAGCGCCGCAATAAACGCCACAAAGTTACCGCTTGTAATTTTGCCGCTTACAATCAAATAGCTTCCGCAGCCAATCACAAAGGCAATCCCGATAGACATAATAATATGCATAAGCGGCGAAAGCCAGTTGGTGCCCTTGACCAAATTCATCGCCAAAGCAAAGCGCATATCGGTTACATCGCGGAAACGCTCTTTGAACTCATCTTCCAGCGTAAAGGAACGAATCGTTTTGTTCCCAGCGAAAGTCTCGTTGTAAATCGTCATAACGTAAGACAGATTTCCCACGGTTTTTGTCATAATATCTTTCATTTTTTTGCGTACGATAGACATGGGGTACACAAAGAAAGCCAGTACGGCAATTGCAATAAAAGCCAATTGCCAGGCATTGTAAAACAATACAAACACCAGCGAAATAGAAGAAAATGTTTTGGAAAGGAATTGTTTCAGGTTATCTATCAATCCATTCGAAGCCGTTTCTGCATCGTTGGAATAGCGCATCAAAATAGTGCCGGAATTATTCCTATCAAAATAGGAGGTATCCATCGATAGCAGTTTGTCGTATAACTTGCGTTTCACGCTGATAGTTATCTTATTGGCCACCCAAGTATTAAAGTAGTTAGAAGCATAAATAAGCACACCCTGTACAATGGTAAACCCCACAATCAGGAAAGGAATCAAGGCAGAAAAATGAGGCTGCTTGTCCACCATTACCTTATCCATAAAAGGTTTCAAGAACATAGCCACCACACCGTCCAGCGCGCCCACAGGGACGGTTAAGGCCACGCCCAAGCACGCGCGCCCCCAATAAGGTTTAATATACGGCCACATGCGTTTAAAGTTAACAATCAATAAATTTTTTTGAAGTAGTTTTTTCATAAAGAATAATAAATAGTTATAAATATTTGGCAATTTGATTATACAACTGGGTATATTTAAACGCATAGGTTACTTTTCTCCGTCCCCACATGATACGACTAAGAAATTTATATCTCCATAAACGCCACTTATTTTTATGGGCGAATTTGAAACCTGCGAGTTGCTTTTGATACATTCGCTTCCATAATACCCCAAAATAAGGAGAAACCGCCGCGTATTGCCAAAATTTTTGTGCTTCTTGTTCCTCTGGCTTGTCCTCAGGTTTCATGCTTTCCCCAGTAAAATGAATAATAAATGGGTCTTCCTTAGCTTGTAAATATTGTTGAGCAAAAGGAGCCGGTAAATTTTTTTGGAATTGACTGTCTAAAAAAGGCAAATGCCAAGTAAAATCCCAATTTTGTGTAATAAATTTTACTCTGTTTTGACAAACCGCATTCAAAATATCCTGATCTGCATACATTGGATTTGGAACCTTTTTTAAGCACTCCAACAACCTACATGCAAAATTTTCTTTACGCCATTGTTTTAAATTGACCAGCATTACTCCTGCTTGAAAATAATTGTCTATTGACTCAAGGCCCAACTGATTTTTGAAATATGAGGCATGCTGTTCACCCCAATAATGCGTTGCACGGATAATTTCCATATCCCGCGTAGCCGCCAAATAGGCGTCTCCCACATCAATAGAGAATAAATCTTTTACATCTTTTTGAACAAGTGTATCTCCGTCCAAATACAACACCTTGTCTTCCTGCGGAAACAACTCCGCCAGAAAAAACCGAAAGTATGTCTCTATGGTGAAATGCAAATTTAGAGGGAAAAAATCCCTAGAAAAATGGCGTAGAATTTGTCCGACATCAACGAATTTTACAGTAAAGTTATCTTCTTGCAGCGACAATAAATTTTTTTGATTTCTAGGAGATAAGCCTGTCTGTAAAATATATACCTGGTAATGTTTCCCCAATGTTTTGTGCGCACGCAAAGATTTAATGCTTACATATGTATAAGGAACATAAGCATCATCGCAAGAATAAACAATAGAAAAAGAATCTGCCATATTAATCACCAATTGCCCTACAGTCTCGTTTTATCACCACCGTACGGCATTGACTCTAAAGAAAGAATCTTCAATATTTTTGTAACACTTGTTGGGTTTTTTTAATAGCCTCTTTTATATTCTGCGCATATTTTTTATATAGAGGCCATTTCTTTGAAAGTCTCCAATTGGATTGCAATTTATACTTCAAATACAGCTTTTTTAGATATGTTAAGCGCAGAACTTGATAAATTAACTGCCAATCTGGGTTAAAAGGCCCTTTATTTTTGGTATAGAACCCCAGCCTTTTAACGGTATTATTTAAAATAATCGTTGGGTAAAAAGGGGTTTTTCTCGCCTCTGTCCAAAAGTCATCCGCCAGCCACTTATTGGGAGTAATCCAGGGTTTAATACTACCAGCATAGTGGATAATCTTTGGGTGCTGGCGGGCGTTATGATAGGCTTCATACAAATCCTTAGGAAGATGCTCCTTTAAAAATTCATACTCTTGTATATACCAAACATGGTTCCATGCTAAAGGCAACGGATAATTATGGCCTTCACACACAATATTTATTAAATCTTGATCCCAATAATTGGGTTTTTTAATACGTTCCAATGCCTGCAAACAAAGCTTAGAAAAATTATTTTTACGCAGCTGTTCGGCATTCATAATCAATATACCATCATTGCAATAGTGCGTCATAGTTTTAAGCTCTAAAAAATTAAGAAGGTATTCTTTAAATGTCATCCCTATACCCTCTGGCCTAATCGCTCCTTCATAAGCGGCATAAATCGTCCACACATTGGGAGCCATAGCAACCCATTTATCTTTAATATCTAGAAAATATAACTGAGCGACATCCTCTTTTATTATAATATCAGAATCCAACCAAAGATATTTTTTATAACATAAAAAGACCTCCGGAATAAATATTCTAAAATAAGCCTCCAAGGAAATATAACGGCTCAAATATAATTTCGCTTGAATTTCTAGAGGAATAAATGGAGCAAAATTTAAAAACCTTAACGAAATATTAGGGTACCCTTGAATCATTTGAAGCAAAATATGTTTCTCTTGCTCGGTTGCATCCGCAATAAGCAGCCACACATCATAAGTATATTCCTTATGAGAACAGGATATTAAGGACTGAAAAGCTGCCGCGAAAACCGGCAAATAATTGCGGTTACAGGCAAAAAATACGGGAATATTTTTCTCTCCGGGAAAGGCGGGTTTAAACGTTTTCATTATTTATGCTCCTTTATCAAAAAATGAATAGACTGCAACCGAGTTTTCACCTCGTTATATTTATTTCTATACTTTTCCCGTTTTGCCTTGCTGAAATGGAAATGTTTTTTAAAACGGTACAGCCAGTATTTATATTTTAACGATGTATAATGGGCTAAATCAAACACACTCTGATAATTAAGCCGATGTTTTTCTTTATTTACAATTTCATTTATTTTTTTATTGATATTTTCGTATAATAGTTCTTCATAAAACACCGTATTTTGGGCCTTCTGCCAAAACAACTGGGCGTTTTGCTTATCAGGCGCCATCCAAGGGCGTGTATTGCTGCAATAATGAATAATATAAAAATCTTCAAATACTTCCTGTATCTTCTCAAACAAATCATACGGCAGATACTTAAGGGCCTCCCGCTCCGTTACCGGCAGATGCCATTGAAAGTTCCACCGCTGGTCAAAATATTTTACTTTCCCTCTGCAAACAAAATTTAATACATCTTGGTCGACAAGCAGGGGTTTTTCTATATAATTAAAGAAATTTAAGCATTTCTTAAGTAAATTAGCGGCCCGGCAAGCATCTAAATTAAACACAAGCACACCTGCTTGAAAGTAGCCGGCAATATCCTCTAAATGTGCTTTTTGTGTAAAGTAATTATAGGCATATTTATATTTTTCCACACCCGCCTTTCCGGCAAACCAGTTAATATAAACCCCAATGTCCAACGCCGCCCCCAACATATTATCTTCCAAATCCACCGCATATAGGTCCGCTATATCTCTACACACCAAAACATCCGCATCTAAATACACTATTTTGCGATAGGCTTGAAAAATATCCGGAATAAAAAACCGTGCATATGTGGACAAAGTATAACGGTCCCTAATATAAAAACGCTTGCTGGAAGCTTGTTCAAAGAAAGGCGTAACATTAACAAAGCGTATTGAAAAATTCGGCTTATCCTTTACAAGACCCAACACCCGTTGTTTATTCCATTCTGGGATTTTATCTTCCAGAATAATAATGTCATAATTATTTTTAATTGAAGAAGAGTGAACAATACTACTAATACAGACGCCCAAATAAGACACAAAATTAGCATCACAAGAAAAACAAACCGGAATATTGTTCTGCGCAAACGCAGGCAAAATGAGATCTTTTTCTGACATATTATTTTCCTCTTTGGTGCGGATAAAATATGAAGTTTTTTAAATCCGTCCTGGCATTTGAAATTCCTATCTCATCAGGAGAAAGGCCATATTTCCATAAACAATAAGAAAAAGAAAGCTGGTCACGAGGCACAAAATCTTTTAACAAGTTCCACCATAATTGCATAATTTCTTTTACTTTCACATCCGTATGACGGCGGTAAATAATGTTGTTTTCATTCATCCCGTAATTTCCCGGGAAACCCTCCGCCAAGAATTTACTCCGCAAGCGGGCCACATTTTCCGCTTGCTGCGGATAGTGCCGGGTGTACCAGTCCATTTCCTGATATAAACAAGTGGTAGAAAAATGAATAGGTACCAACAAAGAAGAATTTCTGTTTTCAATCGTATCAAATATGTAAGGAGTCAAAATATTACAATTTGAATCTATATACAGGCTTTCTTCAATCTCAGCAGGGAATAAGTCATACGGAAGTATTTTATGATAGCGATTGTTTAAAATATTATTTCCAGTCTGTATCGCCAATTCTTTAATTTCCCAAACTCCCACCTTTCCTTGTTTTAACAAAGATACGTCGTCTGTAAAACAAATATAACGCCACCCGGGATGAACAAATTTATGATTTATTAAAGAATCATAATTACCGGTTAAACACGTATATACCACACGGCTTTTTCTGCCTTCGGCATTCGCTGCCCAATATTTTCTTATGTCGTCCAGGCTGGTTTGGTCTTCCGTTGCCCGGCATACATAATGCCCTAACTTTTTACCATTATAAATATAATCCAGCAAGGGATTGCTGCGGCAGGCATTCAGCTTCATATACTCCCGCGTGTGAAATACAGGGTTTGGATTATATCCCTTCTTCCAGCCTTTGCGGCAATAATGAGTAATAGCCTCTTCTTGAGGCACCCCATATTTTTGGCTGTAATACTGTTTATCAAACAATTTGGAGGATTCTATTGCTTGAATATCCGTAATCCCGTTTGGAACGGTTTTATAAAAACCGGAAAATTTATTTAGCAAGAAAGAGGCTTTTTTCAAACGCTTTTCCGTCAATTGTATAAGCTCTTTACGCTTTTTGCGGTTCCAAAATATAAATTTGTTTAAAAATTTTAAAAATTTATATTTGCGCTTTTTCTGTTCATAAAAATGCGTATATATTACTGTATCCCAATCAATCGTCCAGTTATCGAGATCCATATATTTTTGGACATACCCAGCCGTAATGCCAAAAAATAAGGTTTCCGTAAACGGCGTATTAAACGCATATTTCCAGAAATATTCCCCCAATATCCATTTGGGGTTATGCCAAGGCTTTTCCGGCCCGGTAAAATGAATGATTTTAGGATTTTGCCGCGCTTTTACAAATTGCTGAAACAGCGTTTCCGGAATATACCCTTTAAAATAATTACAACTCTTAATATGTGTGACATGATTCCAAGAGCTTTCCAACAATTTCACTTTTCCATAGCAAATAGAATTTAAAATATCTTGGTCAACATAAAAAGGATTAGGCAATTCTTTCAGCTTATTCATAAACTGACTATAAATATTATTTTCTCGCAACAGCTTAATATTTAAGAGCAATACCCCGGCCTGAAAATATTGATTGATATCCTTCACCCCCAAAGTATGTTGGAAATAATCTCTATACGTTTGGTCACGGTCAGGCATTGTTTTGCCCAAATTAGCCTGGCAAATAGCTGCAGCATCCGGCGTTGCCGCCAACAAATAAGAAGTTATATCCGTATCATAAAGTTGGGCGACATCTCGACACGCAATAACATCTGTATCCAAATACAAAACTTTCTCATACAATTGACAGAGTTGAGGAATAAGAATTCTAAAATAGGTGGCAATGGAGTAAAAATTATGTACAAATAAGTTTGGCTTTATTTTTTCTAATTGGGAAGAAATATCTATAATACGAATGGAAACGTTTTTTCTGCCTTTAGCCAACATGCGTATTTTGTCTTGGTTATCGGCTGAAATATCCGTATGGAGCAAAATAATGTCATAATTTTTTTCTTTAGACGCGTTTTGAATGATGGAATTAATAGTAATTGCACCATACGGGGCATAATTATTATCACACGCCAACACTACAGGAATATTGTTTGTAGAAAAAGCGGGTAAGAGAATCTCATCGTTTTTGACTTTTGTATTATGAGAGATAAGATCTTTTAAATCTTTATTTGAACACAAATAGGAAGGACTTTCATGTACATCAAAAAGATTTAATAACTTATACTGTTTATAAAGTATTTTTTCCAATTCTTTTAGTGAGCCTTCCAAATTATCCATATATTGTTTGAATGCTTTATATGAAATTGTAAAATAATTTCCATTATATAACGGATATCCACCTTTTTGTTCGGCAAAAAATTTTTGAAATCTCTGTTTTACAAGCTCTTTTTCGGAAGGATAAAGCAAATCAACAAGTGCTTTTATAAATTTATCCTTAAAAAAATAGATGTTAGTCACAAACATAGAGGGATGAGCAGCTTCTTGTTGAAAATAGTAATCAAAAGTTTTATATTTAATTTTTTCTTTGAATATATCAAAACGATTCTGATCTATATAATCTTCAAATCTTAAACCCAAATAATCCGTTAAAATTTTTGAATACGCAAGCTTCCTAATGATTTTACTATCCCCATTATCAAACAGCATGCTATTAAACATTTTGTTATCCCCAAGAATCATAGATATATAAAGGGAAATGAGTTCTGTTTGATAAAAAGCAAAATTTAACTGGTGTATATTTTTTATATTATATGGCTGGAAATAGCTAAAAGCGACATCCCCATAAAGGCATAGCTTAATATTAAATTTTTTATAAAGCAAATAACCCAAATAAGTAGAATTACAAGGATTCCAAAGAAGATCAATGGATTCCAACATTTTTTTAAAACATATAACAACAGGCGTACGATAATGGGCACAACGATTGATCATCCCTTCCAAATATTGGGATTGTTTATCAGTTGTCCAAGAAAACTCAATCATGCGCTCTTTAAGTTCATCTCTAAAAGTTAAATAAATAGAGTAGGAATCGAGACCATAACTATTCCAAAAAAGGTAGTTTTCACCTTTACTAAAATCATGGGGCTTGCCTTCTTTTGCCAAATCAATAGTTATTTTTTCGAAACAATCTGATAATTTTGCTTGTTTGATATAGCGTTCTACCATCTGAAACACATCTAAATTATCGTATTCCAGCGGTTCAGAAAATTCAGCCTCAAAAGGAAAAACTTGTTTATCATATCTTACATATTGCTTAGTTTTGGGGACAATTCCTTCAAAAGTTACAATTACATCGAATGCCAAACGTTCTTTTTTAATATCAAAATTAGTAAATAGACAACTATTCATAATCGTTATACCCTCATTCTAAAGCGTATATATTTTTATAGTTTGTTTCTGATTGCTAGCTAAAAGTGAACTAAAACTTGTCTAAATCGAACACAACACTGGTTGATTATAACCAATTAAAAATTTTATATTTACTTTATCAGTTTCTTTTAACCAGCTGATCTTTGCTCAGACCATTCAATAAATTTACGCACGCCCTCTTCAAAGCTAGTTTTTGGATAATAATTTAGCAGGCGCTTAGCTTTGCCATAATCGCAAACGGTCCTATCCACATCTCCCGGTTGCATTGGCAAATAAGAAATTTTGGCTTTTTTACCTAAAACTTTTTCAATAGTGCCAATCATATCTTTGAGTGTAATAGGCTCTCCGCCACCGAGGTTTATGATTTCATACGGGGTTTTATCATAATTGATAGCGGCACACACCCCGGAAACAATATCATCAATATAAGTATAGTCCCGACAACTGGACCCATCCCCATACAACGGAATAGGTTGGGAGTTTTTAATTAATCTGGTAAATTTATTAATTGCCAAATCCGGCCGCTGACGGGGTCCAAACACCGTAAAGAAACGCAAACATATAGAAGTTATATGATACAAATGACAATAGGTATAAATAATTTGTTCACAGGCCGATTTAGTAGCCGCATACGGAGAAATAGGCTGCGTTACTTTTAAATCTTCGGTAAATTTTTCTGCTTTACAATTTCCATATACTGAAGAAGAAGAGGCAAACACTAATTTTTTAACATTATACTCCCGCATACATTCCAATATATTCATAGTACCGTTTATGTTCGTTTGAACATAAGCCAGTGGGTTCTCCAGCGAAGGGCGCACTCCTGCACGGGCCGCTAAATGGACCACTTGGTCAACGTGATGGGCAGAAAAAATTTGTTTTAATACAGGCAAATCCTCAATATCGGCGCGATATAAAACATAATTAGGATTATCCTTATGCGGCAATACGTTTTGTTCTTTTAAATTAGGGTCATAATACGCATTAAAATTATCAACCACAATAATCTTATACCCTAACGGCAACAGATAATCAGCAACACAAGAACCAATAAACCCTGCCCCACCTGTAATTAAAATTGTCTGCATAAGCTTACTCCCTTATTGTTTTAAAAGATTTAACGATCTGCTTACCGCTTGGTCCATATTATAATACTTATAATCCCCTAAGCGACCAATAAAATATACATTTTGCAGTTCTTTGGCTTTAGCCAAATATCGGTTGTATAGTATTTGATTTTCATCCGCGGGAATAGGATAATAGCGTTCATTTTTGCCTATTTCAAAAGCACATGGATATTCATAAGATACAACGGTTTTATCCGACTTTTCATCTAAATAGTATTTATATTCCACAGAGCGGGTATAGTCATAGTTTTCCGGAAAGTTAATTTGCGGGCCAGACTGCAAATATTCCCGGTTATATGTTTGAAATACAATATCCAAGCTTCGGTAGGGCAGCGGCCCGAAGGCGTATTCAAAATATTCGTCAATTGCTCCGCTGAAGAACAACCGCTCGTATTGAATTTGATTTTTTACCGTATTAAAATCGGTGTTCAATTTTACTTGGATTAACGGGTGGTTTAAAACATTGGCCACCATGGCGGTGTATCCGCTGGCCGGTATGGCTTGGTATTTATCCTGGAAATAGCGGTCATCCCGGCT
This sequence comes from uncultured bacterium, assembly GCA_949294085.1. Taxonomy (GTDB): domain Bacteria; phylum Elusimicrobiota; class Elusimicrobia; order Elusimicrobiales; family Elusimicrobiaceae; genus Avelusimicrobium. The sequence continues at coordinate 10,453 of CASFFX010000004.1, forward strand.
GATAAATACAGGCACCCGCCCGCTGACGGCCGGATCCAAATCTTCCGGCTTGACGCCCCATTGTTTTACCGTATAGCCTAAAAAAACTTTTTGGTACACGTATTCGGCCAAAAATTCCAAATCTTTATCTTGGCTTTGGCGCAATTCCAAAATGGGAACTTTGCGATTGAAACCAAACGTATCCAACAATTTTTGTTCTAGTTTTTCAGCCAGCGTACGGGGAAAAACTTTGTGCAGACTGTCTAAATTAAACGGAATATTTACTTCTTTTCCCTCCAACACGGCTTTCACCCGATACATAAAACGGTGCCATTGAGTAAAACGGCTTAAATATTCCCAAACTTCCCGGCTGTTGGTATGGAAAACATGCGGTCCATATTTATGCACTGTAATGCCGGTAGCCGGATCTTTATAATCATAAATATTTCCCCCAATATGAGGCCTTCTATCTATAATGAGAACCTCTTCTCCATATACCGAGGCTAAACGTTCTGCCAAAACCACACCGGATAAACCGCAACCTACCACCAAGTTTCGCACTTTTTGCATATTAATACCTCTTATTAACTTCCCAATTCCATGCAGTACGAAGAATATCTTGGATATGGGTGTACTGGGGGTTCCAACCTAAAATAGTTTTGGCCTTTTGATTATCTGCAAACAACTTGGCGGGATCTCCCGCACGACGCGGGCCATACTCTACGGGGCACTTTTTACCACTCACTTGTTCAGCAGCAACAATAATTTCTTTTACACTGCTGCCAATCCCCGTTCCCAAATTGATACATCCGCTATAATCTTTCAATTTTTCAACAGCCAAACGGTGTGCCAAAGCTAAATCTTCCACATGAATATAATCCCTAACGCAAGTACCATCTGGGGTATCATAATCTGTACCAAATATGCTAATGGCTTTGCATTCCCCTTTAATAGCTTTTAAAACCAACGGAATTAAATGTGTTTCGGGGTTATGACTCTCCCCAATAGAACCATCTGCCGAAGCCCCAGCTGCATTAAAATATCGCAAAGATATATGACGTAATCCATAAGCCCGTTCATAATCGGCAAAAATTTGCTCAATCATCAGCTTGGTGCGTCCATAAGGATTAATGGGATTTTGGGGATGCTTTTCGTCAATAGGAGTATAAACAGGCTCTCCATACGTAGCGCAGGTGCTGGAAAAAACAATATCTTTCACCCCATGGCTTAACATCGCACGGAGCAGATTCAGAGTTCCCTGTACATTATTGAAGTAATATTTTTGGGGCTCTTGTACACTCTCCCCCACATAAGCAAAAGCGGCGAAATGTATTACTGCGCTTATTTCAAACTTATTAAATAGTTGGTCCAAAGAGTAAGGATCTAACAAATCCGCATGGATAAACGCGGCGCGAGCGTCCACCGCGGCCCGATGGCCATAAATTAAATTATCGGCCACCACCACTTGATACCCATTATCTAATAAATGCTTTACCGTATGGGAACCAATATAACCGGCTCCGCCCATTACTAAAATCATTTTTGCTCCTTAATAAAAAATTGGCCACAAAAAGGAACCACCCTTTTTTCTATCACATGATATTCAAAAACACCCAATAAAATTGCGCCTGAGAAAACGATTAAAACACTTAGTTTATCAGAAAGACTAAAGTTATTATGAGAAAGTAATCCCCGCATAAAAACTATATGTGCTAAAAAAATAGAATATGCATATCGAGAAAATTTTCCAATCCAAAACATATGATTAAGTAAACGAGAAATATAACCATACGAGGAAGCTGCCGAAAAGAGAAATATAGCAAAGGTCAACTCTATATCCCAAAAATTGAAATTCCAATTCTTTATATTAACAATATAGTTTAACACTTGTGCGATACAATAAAGTTCAACAATGGAGAAGATGATGGTTAGAAACTTACACTTATTTAATTTTATTTTTTTCGAAAGAGCCGCTGTAACAATACCAATACCAATACTAAAAAAACCCCTGACCACTTCACTACCAACAAACGAAAAATATGTGGATAAAAAGCCAGAGTTTTTTCCATGAAATCTTAAAACCACACATACATACATCAATATCCCCAACCAACAAAACGCCTGCTCTCGTGATTTCAAAAAAATCACGAGACATAAACAGCAACACCAAAAATATACCCCGACATACCAGTCCCCCCATCCAGTCACATCTTTTGGTATGGAAAGCCCAGTAGACAGAGTTAAAATACTTGGGAAACTGGAAAAGGATATATCAGAAGTTATAACTGTTAATAAAAATACAAATAACAATGCAGGGCATAGCCGAGAATATAACTTTTTGATATTTTCCCAAACGGGTTCTCCCAACTTATGATATAAGAAAAAACCTCCTATAACAAAAAAGAATTCTACGCCAAAACCAGTACGTAAAAAAGAAGTTCCAAAGGCACCAAGCACACTTTCTCGCACCTGGGGATACTTTTGCATACAATGGCCTAAAATAATAAAAAACACAAATAATATGCGAAAAAATTCTACAGACCAAATTTTGGAACTATGAGCAGGCTCTGCACAATACATGTTCTATTTTCCAATCCCTTGGTATTCGAAACCGGCGGCTACGGCATCCTCCGGCCGGAAAGTATTGCGCAAATCCACAATACGTTTATGGTGCATAAGACCCGCTAATTTTTTTAAATCCAACTTTTTAAAGCGCAGCCATTCGGTCAAAATCACCAATACGTCGGCGCTTTTGGCGGCATCGTATTCATCCTTGGCATACAGGACTTTATTGCCCAAAATTTTGCGGGCATTGTCCATGGCTTTGGGGTCATACACCACCACTTTAGGGCCGGACACTTGCAGAATTTCGTTCAAAATTTCCATCGCCGGGGATTCACGGCAATCGTCCGTACCGCCTTTAAAAGCTAAGCCCAGCACGGCAATCTTGGGGGCTTTCAGCCCGGCCACGCTGTCCAACACACGTTTGGCCATTTGCTTTTTGCGCAAATCGTTGCCTTCAATTGCCGCGTTAATCAGAGAAAGCGTTACTCCGTTCATCCGCCCCATAAAGGCCATGGCGTTCGTGTCCTTAGGGAAACAGCTGCCGCCATACCCCGGGCCTGGGTTCAAAAATTTGGGTCCGATACGGCTATCCGCCCCCATACCGGCCGCTACTTCGTACACGTCTGCGCCGGCTTTTTCGCAAAAGTTTGCCATTTCGTTAATATAGTGAATTTTAATTGCCAAGAAAGCATTGGAAGCGTATTTAATCGTTTCGCTGGAGCGGCGCTTTACAAACAGCATATTGGTTTTGCTCCGGAACGGTTTATAAAGTTCCATAATTACTTCTTTGGCGCGTTGGGAGTTTGCCCCCACTACGATACGGTCCGGGTGGAAAAAATCGTGTACGGCAAATCCTTCCCGCAAAAACTCCGGCAAAGAAACTACATCAAAATCAGCCTTCGGGTTCTTTTTGGAGATGAGCATTTCAATATCGTCGCCCGTTCCCACCGGCACGGTGGATTTGGTGGCAATAACGGTATAACCCGTCAGATAATCGGCCAATTCCGTAGCCGCGGCATGGATATATTTCATATCGGCCTCTTTGGTGATGGGGTGCGGCGGGGTTCCTACGGCAATAATTACCAAATCTGCACTTTCCACCCCCTCCTTCATAGAGGTAGTAAATTGGATATGGCCCGTTTTTACATTTTTATGGAAAAGGTCTTCCAGCCCTTCTTCAAACAAGGTAATCTTGCCTTCTTTTAAAGCATTGATTTTAGATTCTTCCCGATCAATACAGGTAACCATATTACCCAATTCTGCTAACCCTACACCTGTAGGCAAACCCACATATCCAGTTCCAATAATAGCTACTTTCATGTTATTTCATCTCCAATTCTGTTTTAAAATAGGCAATAGTTTTATCTAACCCTTCAGACAGCTTTACTTTCGGTTCCCAACCCAATTTTTCTTTCGCCAATGTAATATCCGGTTTGCGGTGGGTGGGATCGTCCTTCGGAAGAGGTTTATACACAATTCTATGTTTTCCTCCTATTTTAGCTATTACCATTTTGGCCATTTCTTCTATCGTAAATTCGCCCGGATTTCCTGTGTTAACCGGGCCTGTAAAGCCTTTGGGCGTGGCCATCATACGCACGAAGGCTTCAATCAAATCGTCCACATAGCAAAAAGAGCGGGTCTGTTTCCCGTCCCCATATAATGTAATGTCTTCTCCGCGCAAAGCCTGACAAATGACATTGCTTACAACCCGGCCGTCTTCCGGGTTCATTTTAGGGCCGTAGGTATTAAAAATGCGGACTACTTTAATATCCACGCCTTCTTCACGGTAATAGTCAAAAAACAAACTCTCCGCGCAGCGTTTCCCTTCGTCATAACAAGCGCGGATTCCTATCGGGTTTACATTGCCGCGGTAACTTTCCGGCTGGGGGTGTACGGCCGGTTCCCCATACACTTCGGACGTAGAGGACTGGAAAATAGTGGCCCCGTGTTTTTTGGCCAGCTCCAACATATTTAAGGCCCCCAATACACATGTTTTGGTAGTGAAAATAGCCGCTTTTCCTTGATAATGCCGGGGAGAAGCCGGGCAGGCTAAATTGTAAATTTGATCTATTTTTTCATCTATTTCCAAGGGGTTAATAATGTCATGTAAAATAAAACGGAAGTTAGGGTTCCCTTGCAAAGAAGCAACATTTTTCAACTTCCCTGTATAGTTATTATCTACACAAATTACACGGGCTCCATCCCGAATCAATCTTTCACATAAATTAGAGCCCAAAAAGCCCGTTCCACCCGTAACTAAAATTGTTTTTTGACTGGACATACAAGCGTTTCTCCCTTTAACAAGCAACTTTACGAACAAAAAAGTATTTGCGCCATATAATAAGCAAAATAAACCAAATAACAGTTCTAGTCCCCAACCAGCGCCAGGATATTTGGTTTTTCTTTTTTAAGTGTATCACTTCATCTGCCAACATAGCAAATAATTCTTTTTGATTAAATTTGTCGCTGTGCCGGCAACGGTATAATTGATCTTTTAACAGCCGAGGAACAAATGTTCGCTGTAAAAAAAGGCTTTCTTCCGCTTTGTTAAACATGGCTAAAACGTGATTAATGGCTTGTTCATAATGTTTTAGCTTGGAAGGCGTAGTGGGCGCGTTGGAATAAGAATTGGGCCGATAACGATACAAATATAAAGGATACTCTATAATAACTGTATGCGGTTCCTTTTTCAATACGGCATACACAAACGGAACGTCTTCCACTAAAGACTGTTCATCAAACTGGATATCCTTGAAACAAGCCTTGTTATACAATTTCCCCCACACCACAAAAGGGGGTATGCAGGGGGAACTTTTATCAGACGTATAGAACAGCGGAGAAGAGGTGTTGACCAGAGACAATTCCGTAAAAGACACCTTTTGCATACAAGGAATTCTCGTAAAATCTTGATAAAGCCAGGACACAAAATCGGCCTGTTTTTCATGAGCCGCCCGAAGAGCAAATTCCAAACATTGCGGGTGCAGTTGGTCATCTGCATCCACAAAGCAAAACCACTCCCCTTTGCTTTGCAATAAAGCATAATTGCGTGCCGCCCCTATGCCTTGATGTCCCAGGGAAAAAACATGTATTCTGGAATCTGCCTGCATATAGTGCTGCAAAACAGAAAGCGATTGATCCGTAGAGCCATCGTCTACTGCAATGATTTCCAAATTGGGGTAACTTTGGGTCAAAATGCTTTCCAGCGCGCTCCCAATATATTGTTCTGCATTATATACAGGTATAATTACGGAAATTTGTTCCATTTTCTCTTCCCAATTCCAAGGGCCCTTAGCGGCGCGTTATATCTCGTTCCTGCCATAAAAGCGGAACATCTGCCCCGGGTACCATAGACGAACACGCCCTATCCGTTCTCGCCAGGCGTTTAGCGCTTTCAAAAAACACCCCACGTTCTTTTCCCCGTTTGTGCGTTCTTCTGAACCTCATTGCGAGGTCCATTGCCACCTATTCTAATGCCGCCTCATTGTCCCTTTTTACAAAATTGATCTGTTTTCCAAACAAAACGGTCCGGCTAAAATGCCGTATTCAAACAATGCCGGGGTGGCTTAGGGGGTTCAAAATAAGGGGGCACTTTGCGGTTAATAAAGAATCGTGCTATAGGCAAACGATTATTTACTGAGTTATTTTCTATTTCATTATACAAAATATATATATAGAAAGATAATGAGCATTGCACCATATAAAACTATTTCAAACTTGACTCTCTCCTCTCTCGGCAAGGCCGTTGGCCGGGCAAAACGCCGCACGAAAATACTGTTTTGGCGGTGTACTGCGTGTATTTTGGGGAATCTTTCCCCTTTTGGGGGTCTATTCCCGTTGCCGTGCGCCGTTTGAGTGGATGTTGTGTATCACGGCCGGTGCCGCGGCAGCCGCACTGTGCCGGTATCTCCCACAATACCGAAAGAAAGTAAAAAGAGCCTAAAAACATACGGCAGACCCGTTTTATAAAAACCCGCCTAAGAAGCGGGTTTTTATAAGCCTAACGCCAAACTGTCTATTAGAAAGGAGGGGAATTTTTGCGCGGCCATTTTTTCTTGCGTGGGACGGAAATCATACGCCTGCCGAATAAAACGAAAAGTTTTGGCTTCGGTATCCCAAATGCCAAAAGACGCATGCGGATTATTGTCCCGCGGCTTGCCCACGGAACCTGGATTGATGACGTAGCGGGCTTTGTCGCTTAAGCGGATAGAAGCGTCCTCTTTCTTGTTTAGATAAATCGCACAAGTGCGCGGCGTACCCTTGATGTAAAACGGCAAATGCGTATGCCCCACAAAGCACACCCGGCCGGTCCATAAATCGTAATTGGAACGGAATTGGGAACAGCTGGAGAAATATTCTTTAATCGGGTCCGAGGGGGTGCCGTGCACCACGGTAAAATTTTTGCCGTGGGCCACCGCCGGCAGGGCCGACAAATAGCGGACGGATTTTTCGCTCAGCAGGTTTTTGCTTTCGTCCAGCGCCACCTTGGCGTCGTAATTAAAAAAGGATTCCAGCTCCGGCTGTACAAACACCGCGTCGTGATTGCCCAGCACGCACGCCGCCATATCCAACTGGGACACTTTGCGCACGCATTTTTCCGGGTCCGGCCCGTAGCCAATCAGGTCCCCGCAGTAAATGAATTTTTTGACGCCTTCCCGGGCATAGCGGTCCAAACAGGCACTTAACGCTTCCCAATTTCCGTGCACGTCCGAAAAAACGCCTATCTTCATTACGCCTCCGCCAGGGCCTCTATTTCTTCCTTCTTTTTTACGTCCGCCGGGTTGGTGCGGTCCGCCAAGTTGACGGAGAGCACCTTGGACACGCCGCTTTCTTCCATGGTAATCCCGTAGAGCATGCGGGCGGCTTCCATGGTGCGTTTGTTGTGCGTAACTACGATAAACTGCGTGGTTTTGGAAAATTCCTTAATCAAATTGACGTAGCGTTCCACGTTGGCTTCGTCCAGGGCGGCGTCGGCCTCGTCCATAATGCAGAAGGGGGACGGGTTGTGCGTAAAGAACGCAAACAACAGCGACATCGCCGTCAGCGTTTTTTCGCCGCCGGACATAGAGGAAATGTTCAGCAGCTTCTTGCCCGGAGGCTGGGCATAAATTTCAATGCCGGTTTCCAGCAGATTTTCCGGTTGGGTGAGCACCAAGTCGCACTCGCCGCCGCGGAACAGCGTTTGATAAATGTTCTTAAAGTGCATACGCACTTGTTCAAACGTGTATTTGAAATTTTCGCGCGTGGTTTGGTTGATTTTATTGATGGCGGATTTCAAGTCTTTCTTGGCTCCTTCCAAATCCGCAATTTGGGTGCGCAAAAACGTATGGCGTTCGGTCAGTGCGTCGTATTCTTCCGGCGCGGTCATATTGACGGCGCCCATATTTTCAATGCGTTTGCGCATCATTTTTACGCGCTCGTAATCCACGGTTTTGTCGCCGTAATTCATCTGCGCTTCTTCCGGCGTGATGTTCCAGCTTTCAAACATATTGTTGGCCACCGTTGTGCGCTGGCGGCGCGCGTTGGAAAGGGCGTTTTCCAAATCGTTTTTGCGAATTGTTAAATCGGACGATTCCTTTTTGCAGGCGTTTAACGCGGCCGTTTTGTCGCTGTATTCTTTTTTGAGCGCTTCCAAATCGGCCCGCATTTTATGCTCGTCCAATTCCAGTTTGGCCAGCGTGTCGCGCTCGGTGGACAGTTTGGCCTCGGTAGCCAGTTTTTCTTCCGCCAAACTTTTTAAGCGCAGGTTGGACGAGGCAATTTTTTCGTTGCGTTTGCCTTCGCTGTCGGTCAGGCTGTTAAACTCGTATTCGGTGGATTTCAAATCCAGCTCCACGTTGTTCTTCTTGATTTTTACTTCGTAGAGCTTGGCGCTGAGCGCATTGATTTCCCCTTTGATTTTTTCGGCCTTTTCGCGCAGTTGTTCCTGGGATTTTTTCAGCTCCGCTTCCTGAGCCGTGGTCTGGGCGTGGTTGTTTTTAAGCGTTTCCAAATTTTGCTTGAGCGCTTCCACATTTTTCTTGCGGCTTTCCACCCGCAGTAAAATTTCCTGTTTGCGCGCGGCGGCCCGGTCCAGCGTTTGCTGGGCGGTGCGCAATTCGTGCTCTTTATTGGCACGCTCGTTTTGCACCGAGTTCAACGCCAGCACCGCTTCCTGCGATTTGGCCCGCAAATTTTTCAGCGCTTCCTCGGCCTGGGTCAAAGCCGCATAGTTGGCAATAATGTCCTTGGATACGGCGTCCTCTTGTGCGGCCTTGGCGTCCATTTCACCGCGGACGGTTTCTTCTTCCCCCCAGTAGGCTTCCGGGGCGCGCACGTCCGCCGCGCCGCCGCCAATAAAGAAAGGCCCCGTTACCGTACCGTCCTGGTACGAGTAGCCGCCAATTAAAAATTGGATTAGATTTTCCAGCTCCGCCCCATACGAAAGTTGTTTTTTAAGAGTGTTGTCCCCCTCGGCGGGCGCCGTGTGGGGCACGCGGGAAAGCACAATAAATTTGGCACGCGCTTTGCCGTGCTGTTTAAGCACTTGCAAGGCTTGCTCTACGGCGGCGTCATCGGTGCAGAGCACGGCGTCTAAATATTTGCCGAAGGCTTCTTCCACCGCCACGCTTAACGAAGCCGGGTATTTAAGCGCTTTGCGCAGCGTGCCTTTCACGCCGGCAATGCCGCTTTGCGCCACGGCCTTGGCACCCACCCAGTAAGGGTCGTTTTTCCCCTGGGTTTGAATCATCTCCAGCTTGGCGGCCAGTGCAGCCCGGGCCGATTTGACGGACGAAAGTTTTTCGTTCAAAGCGGTGCGTTCCGTCTGCAAGGCGTGCAGTTTTTCTTCTCCCGCCGCAATGGCACTGCGGGCTTGGTCCGCCTCGGTTTGTTTGGCGTTCACGCGGGAAGCAATTTCTTCCAGCGCGCGGCGGATTTCCGTCAATCCGGCCGTTTGCGCCTGGCTGGTTTTTTCGGCGGTAATCAAATCTTCGTTTTCGCGCTGGGCGGAAGATTCCTCCAACGCAATCCGGTTGGATGCTTCCATCTGTTTACGCACCAGCGACATCAGTTCGCCCGCCACGCGCTGCAGCTGCGTTTCCGCCGCGCGCAAATCCTGCTCCAGCTGTTGGGCCGCGGCCACCTGAGTATTGTAATTGCTTTGCAGCGGCTCCAGCTCGGCCGATACGGCGGCAAGCTGTTCTTTTAATTTGGCGATGGCGGGGGCCAGCTCCTGCAAGCGGCTCTGGCCGCGCTGCGCTTCCGCCCCGGACGACGCGATCTGCGCCGTCAGTTCGGCGGTTAAATTGTCGCAATTTTTAATGGCGCCTTCCAACAGCCCCACTTGATATTTGCTGGCGGAAATTTTTTCGTTAAACTCGGCGGCTTCTTTTTGTTTGTGCGTTAAATTCAAATCCAAGGCGGCCGCCGCGCCTTCTTGGGCGGAAATGCGGGCTTCCAAATCTTCCAGCTTGCGAAGCACCGGTTCCAATTCGCCGGTATGCTTGGCAATCAGCGCGTCCGCTTCCTTAATGGAACAGACGGAAATGGCGATTTCGCTTTCCTTTAATTCGTCGCGGTAGCGTTGGTACAGCCGGGCTTTTTTGGCTTCGCTGTCCAACTTTTTAATTTGCTCTTCAATCAGGGCTACCGTATCGGCCAAGCGGGCCAAATCCAAATCCACGCGTTCCAAGCGTTTGATACACTCTTCGCGTTTGGCTTTGTACTTGGAAACGCCGGCCACTTCTTCAAACATTTCGCGGCGCTGTTCGGGCGAAGCGGAAAGCACGCTTTCTACACCGCCCTGGTCAATAATGGCGTAGCCTTCCCCGCCGATGCCCGTATCCAAAAACAAATCCCGGATATCGCGCAGGCGGCATTGCACCTTGTTTAAGTAATATTCGCTTTCGCCGGAGCGAAAAATTTTGCGGGTAACGGTAATCTCGTCAAAATCCAGCGGCAGCTGCCGGGAGGCGTTGTCAAACACCATGCTCACCTGTGCCATATTTAAGGGGGCGCGTTTGGCGGTGCCGTTAAAAATAATATCTACCATGGACGACGACCGCAGGGACTTCCAACTCATCTCGCCAATGGCCCAGCGTACGGAGTCTATCACGTTGGATTTTCCGCACCCGTTCGGCCCCACCACGCAGGTAATGCCCGGTTCAAAATCCAGGCGGGATTTGTCGGCAAATGATTTAAAACCAATAATTTCTATAGCTTTTAAGTACATAAGGTCCCCTTAGGCAGATATATTTTGATTATACCATTTCCCTATACAAATTAGGGGAAAACCCCCTGTCCCAAACGGATTTTTTTCTGCTACGCGTACGGGAAATAATTTCTCCGAGGAAAATCCGACGAAAAAAATTCCTTGCAAAGCATAGAAAATTTTATTAGACTTTTTCGGTAAGACTGTTTTCCTTAAAAGGAGGATTATCTACATGGCAGAAAAAGTACTGAAAGTTGGAATGGACCGCGAAGACGGCTTCCTCTATTACATTGACAAAGACGGCGACATCGCCCGCGTGCAAATGGCCAGAGGCGGCAAAAAAGGCGGAAAACCGAAAAAAGTAGAAAAATGCGGTATCAAAAAAGAAAAGGGATATCTGTACTTCTTGGACAAGAAGGGTGATATTTCCAGAGCCAAAATGGTAAACGCAAAATAAAAAGGATTTAGAACACCCCGCGGGAGCGCGGGGTGTTTTGTTCCGTTGCGGCTGAGGCCGCCACCGTTTTACTTGCGCCGCGGGCTAACCGCCCAACGCAAAAAAGGACGCATAGCTCTCCGTACGACAACCTGTAATACTGCCGAGCCATGCGTCCTCTTTTTGGCCTCTTGCGTCTTGCACAACGGGGCAAATTCTCCAACTAATTTCTTCTCCTAGCGGAATACGGCCAGCCCTTCCCAATATAAATTACGGTAAAATTTCGGCTGCAAAAAGCATAATGGGTGAATCAGCCAATAACGCCCTATCTTGCGGCACAGCGAACCCAACCGCAAAGACTGCTTGGCGTCCGACCAAGGGGAACGCCGCATTAATTGCTGATATTGCCGCACGTTCCCATGAACGCCGCCCCCATATTTCCAAGGTTTGCTTGGAGTCGCAAAATGCACAATCGGACACGTTTGTAATTGTGTGCGAAGCCATGAAATATTGGGCTCTTTATCACAGGCCGAATTGCCCCAGTACATCTGGCCGTTCCAACGCGGAGAAAGAATTTTGATTTTGCCGTACAAAGAAAAATTAATGGCATCTTGGTCCTCAAACAGCAGGGGATATTTCGGCCGCCGCACATATTGCCAAATCATATCGCCAGCTTTCGCCGCACGCCAGCGGGGTATATCCACCACCAGCACCCCGGTATTAATGTAAACGCTTTTTTCAAATGGCCATGGATGTCTGCCTTTGCGGGCCATTCTCATCACGCCCAAATCTTCCACCCCTCCCAGCAGACAGCCGGACAAGTCCACCTCCGCCAATTCCGCCAAAGAGCCCCGCACAAAGACATCGCAATCCAAATAAATAAGCCGTTTAACATCCGCAGGCAACCCTTTGTCTAAAAACAAACGGGCATACGCCGCGCGGCTCAGGTGGGAGTTTTCAATCGGCGCACAAGCCAAAATTTCTTGATCTAACGGATAAAAAGCTAGTGAAAAATGGGAATACAGCGACTGGAGAGAAAGAAGCTTTTGTCTGTTTGTCTGGCTGATACCTACATCTAAAATATGAAAACGAATAAATTCCTCTTTCTTTTTGGCTTCCAAAATAGATTGAATGGCCACCCCCATAAAGGGGGCATAGGCGTCGTCTGCAGCAAAGCAGATGTCTATATTTTTCATCTGTTTCTCCGTCCAAATCCTAAAATATCTCTCAAACTAGATTTTTAATTCAAATTAGCGTACCTTAATAGTATATTTTATTTATTATTTCTTAGGCAATTTGTGTTGGAATGCCCCCATGCGCTGAGGCTGGAGCCATGGGAACTTGCCGCGTTTCAGGGAAGCAGGGTTGATTTTTGCATAAAGGCGGCTAAACTAAGAATATCCGACGTATCCGGAGGCTTCATCAAATAATTCTTATTGCTTGCAGGCGGCCAACGGCCGCATTTACGGTTTCCGTCTTTGCCGCGGTCCAAAAGCCGCGCCAAAACGGACGCTCCGCCCAGCGGGGTGCGCCAAAAGCCCTTTCGTCTAACGGCTTTTACGCGCAAGAACAGGCGGCAGCTTCCCCCAAAAATCAAGGCTAGACCCGTTCAGCCGCCACGCGTCCCGTACGCGCGGGCGCGCGGGTTTCATTGACAGCGGGCCTGATTAATGATTTAATAACACTTACGGGGGATTCACTCGTAAAAGACTTATACGGAGGAATTATGGATATTAAAATTACGGCCAAAAACATTAAACTGACTCCGGCCATCAAAGAATTTATCAATACGCGCGTGGGAAAAGTGGAAAATTTTTTTGACAACATCGTTTCCGCGCAAGTGCTTATTTCGGTGGAAAAGAAAATCAACCAACGCGCCGAAATCATTTTACACACCGGCGCCAAGACCACCATCAGCGCCAGCGCCGTGGAAAGCAACCTCTACAAAGCCATTGACGCCGCAGCCGTAAAAGCCGAAGCGCAGGCCAAAAAAATCAAAAACAAAGCCAAAGCCCGCAAAGTAAGCAAAAAATCCGTCAAAGAAGCGGACATCAATCCGTTTGCCGAACACGTGCTCCTGCCGCAGACCGACGTGAAATTTTCCGTCATCAAGCAGGTGGAAGTGTCGCCTATGAACCCCGAAGACGCCGCCTACGAAATGGAACGGCTGGGTTATTCCTTCTGGATGTTTTTAGACGAAGATTCCAAGCAAATCAACTTGATTTTCAAACGCTTGGACGGCACCTACGGTTTGATTAAACCGATTAAAAAGAAATAAGCCACACGGGGGCGGATTTGGAATTCAGCAAATCAATCACCGTAGCAGAACTGCTCCAGGTTAAACGTCTTAACCTGGAGCTGGTCTGCGGCAAACGGTACATCCACCGCGAAATTACGCTGGGCAGCGTAAACCGCCCCGGCCTGGCTTTGTGCGGGCATTTGGATAATTTCCGGGCCAATTCGGTGCAAGTGTTTGGCCGCGGGGAACAATCCTTCTGCGTGAAAGAAAACAAAACGCGCCTGCGCGCCAACGTGGAAAAGATGCTCAGCGAAGGCAAAGTGCCGTGCGTGATTATGGCCGCCGGGCTGGACCCGCTGCCGGCTATTCGCAAGGCGTGCTTAAGCTCCGACGTGCCGGTGCTGAAAACCGATATGGAATCGTCCGCTTTTGTGGCGGAATTTACCCGCTTTTTGGACGAAAAACTTTCCCCCGTTACGCACATGCACGGCGTGTTGGTGGACGTAAGCGGCACGGGCGTGCTGATCCGCGGGGACGCGGGCATCGGCAAAAGCGAGTGCGCGCTGGAACTCATTAAACGCGGCCATATTTTAGTGGCCGACGACGTAGTAGAAGTGCAAAAAAGATTTGGCCGTTTTCTGGTCGGCTCCTGCCCTACCATGTTAAAACATTATATGGAAGTGCGCGGGCTGGGGATTTTGGATGTTCCGCTGCTGTTTGGCGTCGGCTCTACGCTGGACGAAACCAATATTGATATGGAAGTGGTGCTCACTTCCCCCAACAAACAGCCGCTGGACCGCCTGGGAGTGGAGCAGAGAACGACTAACATTTTGGGGATTGAAATCCCGTCGCTGGGCCTCCCGGTTACGCCGGGGCGCAACCTGGCGGTGTTGATTGAAGTAGCTTCCTTAAATCAACAGCTTAAGAGCCAAGGGATTTTTTCCGCCAAAGAATTCAGCCAGAAAATTTTGGACAAAATGAAAAAGGGGACCCATGGCAGACAATAAACGCCGTATCTTTATTATTACCGGCCTGAGCGGGGCCGGCAAATCTCAGGCGCTGAAAATCTTCGGCGACTTTGGGTTTTATTGCGTGGACAACTTGCCGCTGGCTTTATTCAAAAATTTTACCGACTACGTAAAACAAAGCGGCGAACGCAAAGACATCGCCCTGGGGATAGACGTGCGCGAAGGCGGACGGCTGAAAGACATGCCAAAAATTTTGAATTCCATGGCGCAGGACGATTTTATTGTCAAAGTGATTTTTTTGGATGCGTCGGAAGAGTGCCTGATTCGCCGTTTTTCCGAAACGAAACACCGCCACCCGATTCACAAAAAACTGGCCGCCGCCATCGCCCACGAACGGGAAGTGATGAGCCCGATTCGCACCATGGCCGACAAAGTGATTGACACGTCGGACCTGAAACTGGGCGAACTGAAGGAGAAACTTTCGGCGCTAATGGGCCTGACGCGCGAAGGAGACATGCAAATTTCCGTCGTGTCGTTCGGCTTCAAAAACGGCATTTTGAAAGACTGCGATATTGTGATGGACGTGCGCTTTTTGCCCAACCCGTACTATGTGCCCGAATTGCGGGAGAAAACAGGATTGGACAAAGAAGTGCAGGCGTATATTTCTTCGTTCAAGGAAACGAAGGAATTTGCCGAAAAATTTGCGGATTTGATTAAATATTTGATACCAAAATACATAAAGGAAGGCAAAAGCTACCTGACGATTGCCATGGGCTGTACCGGCGGCAAACACCGCAGCGTGTTTATGGCGCACGAATTGGCGCAGCGGCTGGCAAAGGCGGGGCTGAACGCAACCGAATTTCACAGAGACATAGGACTGTAATATGGTAAAAATCATTTTAGTAACGCATGGGCACCTGGCCCAAGAAATGTTGGAAACCGCGGCGCAAATCATCGGCAAACCGGCCGATGACGGCTTTGCCGCGTTCTCCGTAACGGCCGCCGCTTCGGTGGAAAAAGAAGCGGCCAAACTGCACGACTTGCTGAAAACCTGCGAAGAGGGCGCCGTCATTTTAACCGATATTTTCGGCGGCAGCGCCACCAATATTTCGCTGACCGCCAGCAAGGACTTGGCCAAGTGCCACGTCATTACGGGGCTGAATTTAAGCATGTTGCTCACCGCCATTAACAGCCGCAAAAAACTGTCGGCCAAAGAATTGGCGGAAAAAATTGAAGCGGACGGCAAACGGGCCGTCATCAATGCAACGGAACTGTTAATCAAGGGGCTTTAATGCCAATTATTTTTGCGCGGGTGGATGACCGCTTGATTCACGGCCAAATTGTACAGGCCTGGCTGCCGGAGCTGAACGTGGACGAGATTTTGATCCCTGCCGACAAGGCAAAATCGTCCTGCCTCAACCGCGGCCTGCTGCGCCTGAGCCTGCCGTACGAATACACGCTGACCATCCTGGATCCGCACGAGTGCGTCCGTTATGCGGCCCAATCCAAACGCCGCATTTTTTTGTTGATGGGCGGGCTGAAAGACTTTACCGAATTGGTAAAAGACGGGCTGCAAATCAAATCCCTCAACATTGGCGGCATGCATTTTAAGGAAGGCGCGCAAAAATTGGACGAAAACGTGTTCCTGGACGCGGACGATAAACGCTTCCTGAAACTCATCCGGGACCTGGGCATTGCCGTGGAAACCCGCGCGGTTCCGAATTCGCAGTCTATTTCCATCAGCGAGGCCCTTTCATGACTCCCGAGATTTTTGCTCTCTGCGCATTTGCCGCCGCCCTGGAATTGGATACCACTTATGCCCTGCAGCTTACGTTTTCGCGCGGCATTATTGCGGCGCCGCTCATGGCCCTGTTAACGGGCGACATCGTGGCCGGCATACAAGTGGGCGTATTTACCGAACTGCTCTTTGCCGACATCAGCCCCCTGGGCGGCATCTTGCCGCCAAGCGCGGTGGTGTGCGCGGCCGTTTCGCTGGCGCTAAACGCGTTGGGGATAGAATTGTATTTTGCCTTCTTCTTCGGGGTGGTGGGCGCCATTTTATTTTCGCTGGTGGAGCGGCTGATGCGCAAAAGCCGGTTCAAGCGACTGGTCTTTTGGGAACAGCAAATCATCAAAAATCCAAACGCCGTCAACCGGGCCGTATTGCTGGCACTGGTAACTTCGTTTTTAATGAATTTTATTTTGATTTTTATTTTTACGTGGCTGTGCGGCAGCTTTATGCTGTGGCTGTTGCCGCATATCCCCGCCCAAGCGCACATGGCGTGCCGGTTTGCGTATATGACCGTCCCGTGGATTGGGCTGGCCACGCTGGTGCCGGCGTTTCGCTTAAAAACAAGGTAACGTATGAAATTATCCATGCGGTTTAAGATATTCCTGCGCTCGTTCTTTTTGCAAACGGGCTGGAATTACATGAAGTACCAAAATTTGGGGCTGACGTTTGTCATGCTGCCGTTTTTGAAGGAGACGTACAAGGACGACCGCGACGCGCTCCCTTCCGTACTGCAGCGTTACCTGGAAATTTTCAATACGCAGCCGGTGATGGCGTCGTTTTGCTTTGGGGCGCTGGCCAAGCAGGAAGAAGCCGTGGCGCATGCGGAGTCTTTAACCAAATTCAAAGAAAAAGTAACCGAGTGGTCCAGCATTAAAAAAGGTCTCTCCATTACCACCGCCTCCATTGGCGACCGGCTGTTTTGGGGCACGTTAAAACCGCTGACGCTGTTGATTTCTTTGTTTGCGCTGCTGATGCTGGGCGTGAATTTTTTTGAACCGGTGCTGCCGGCCTCTGTGCCGCTGGTGTATGCCCTGTTTGCGGGCGGGCTGGCGTTTTGCGTGTTTAACGCGATTGCCCTGTTTGTCAAATGGGAAGGCATCAAAATCAGTTACAACGCGGACGAAAATTCCTGCTTTGGGCTCACGCGCTTTGACTGGAACAAAACCATTTACAACGCCAAGCGCTTTGGCATTGTGCTGGCGGTGGGAATGCTGTTATTCGGCGTTTACCATTATCTGAAAGACTTTGAAAATATAGACGTACATTTCGTTACGCGGGCCGCGATTGTGCTGTTCTGCGTCATCGTCAGTTTCGTTACGCGTAAGCTTCGGATACCGAACATGTACTTGTATTTGGCAACGGTGGTTGTGCTCAACCTCGTTTGCTATTTATAACCGGGGGATTTGTGATACAGCAAGACATACCTATTACCAACCGCTTGGGCATACACGCCCGCCCTGCCGCCATGATTGCGCAGACGGCGGCCGGCTTTGCCTGCGACATTCAGCTGACTAAGGACGACGTAACCGTCAACGCCAAAAGCATTATGGGCGTGATGATGTTGGCGGCGGAGTTTGGGTCCCATATTCGGTTGACGACCAACGGTTCGGACGAAAAAGAAGCCTTTGCCGCAATCAAAAAACTTTTTGAAGAAAAATTTAATGAAGAATTCTAATCAGGAGCGAAGCATGTTGGTGTTAAAAGGCGTGCCCGCCAGCCCGGGCGTAGCCATCGGCCCGGCCGTACTGCTGCCCGGGGAAAGCTTTGCCGTAACGCGGCAATACATTGAACCGGCGGAAGTAAAGGCTGAATTGCAAAAAATTCGCAGCGCCATGCAAAAAACGCTCAGCGAGCTGGACGCCTGCGAACAAAAAGTGCTTTCCACGCTGGGGCCGGAATACGCCAACTTGATGTCCACCCACAAGCTGATTTTGCAAGATCCGTCGCTCAAAGAATCCGTTTCCAAAAAAATCCGCTCCGAACATCTTTCGGCCCAAGCGGCCATTTTCGTTACCTTGCAGGAGCTGGCCGCCAGTTTTGACAAGATAGAAGACCCCTTTTTCAAAGAACGCCGCAACGACATTTTTGACGTAGGCAAGCGCCTGGTTAACAATTTGGAGGGCGACAAAAAAGAATTTTTGGCCTCCATCACCAAGCCTTCGCTGTTGGTGGCGCACAATTTGTACCCGTCGGACACGATCAACCTGCAGGAAAACCAAGTCATCGGTTTTTGTACGGACGTGGGAGGCAAAACCAGCCACACCGCCCTGCTGGCCCAAAGCTTAAACATCCCGGCTGTGGTGGGCTTGGGGACGGCCTCTAAAGACGTGCACTCCGGCGACACGCTGATTATTGACGGAGAAAACGGCCTGCTGGTCATCAATCCAGACAAATATACCCTGGCCAACTACCGCAAAATCCAACGTGAAATCAAAAAGACGGAAGCGCTGTTAAAAACCATCAACCACCTGCCCGTCATCACCGCGGACGGCCACGCCGTAAAGCTGTTTGTCAATTACGACCCGCGCACCGACACCAAAGAAAACAAACGCCTGATTACGGACGGCTTGGGCCTGCTGCGCACCGAATTTTTGTTTATGAATACGCCCCACCCTCCCACCGAAGACGAGCAGTATCAGGTGTATCTGTCCGTAGCCAAACGCTTTGACATGCGCCCGGTTACCATCCGCCTGGCGGACCTGGGGGCCGATAAACTGCCCGATTTTCCGTTGGACGAATTTGACCAGGACGAAAACCCGTTTATGGGCTGCCGTGGCATCCGGTTATTCTTAAAAAATCCGGAACTCATGCACACCCAGCTGCGGGCGCTTATCCGCATGTCGTGCGAGGTGCCGGCGCAGGTAAAAATTATGATTCCGATGGTGTCCTCGGTAGAAGAAGTGCGCCATGTGCGGGCCGCGTTTGACGCGGTGCTGAAGGAATTTGAGGCCGAAGGCAAAAAGCCCGTCAACCGGGTGGCCCTGGGCGCGATGATTGAAGTGCCGGCCGCGGCCATTGCGCTGGACGGGATGATTCATTTGCTGGATTTTATTTCCATCGGCACGAACGACTTGATACAATATTTAATAGCGGTGGACCGCGTCAACCAAGAAGTGGCTCATATGTACGACCCTTGCCACCCGGCGGTCGGCCGCACCATTAACCAAATTATCCAAACGGCCCACAAGCGCGGCAAAAAAGTCAGCATCTGCGGGGAAATTGCCTCGGACGCCAAACTGCTGCCGCTTTTGCTGGGGCTGGATATAGATGCGCTGTCCGTTACGCCGCGCATGTTTTTGCGCGTCAAAAACAACATACGCAATTTGAACTTTGAAAACTGTTCCGACCTGGCCCAGGCAGCCCTGCTGATGGGCAGCTCGGAAGAAATCCGAAATTTAATTGAGCAGAACGACAAAAATGAAGATTCGTAATTTTTCCATTGTGGCCCATATTGACCACGGCAAGACTACCCTTTCCGACCGTATTTTAGAAGACACCGGCACCGTACCCAAGCGCAAAATGCAGGCCCAGCTGTTAGACGGCATGGACCTGGAACGCGAACGCGGCATTACCATCAAAGCCAAAGCCGTGCGCATTGCGTACAAAGATTACATCTTGAACCTGATTGACACCCCCGGCCACGTGGATTTTTCGTATGAAGTGGCCCGCTCGCTGCGCGCGTGCGAAGGGGTGTTGCTGTTGGTGGACGCTTCACAAGGGGTGGAAGCGCAAACCGTAGCTCACGCGCATTTGGCGCAAAGCTTGGGCTTAAAAATCATCCCGGTACTCAATAAGGTGGATTTGTCGCAGGCGGATGCGGACGCATCGGAAGAGCAGCTGTGGGACATTTTGAAAGAGCCCGTGGAAGCCGAACGCGTCAGCGCCAAAACCGGGATGGGCATTGAACATTTGCTGGATCGGATTATTACCGATATCCCCGCCCCCCAGGGGGACCCGAACGCCCCGCTGCGCGCTTTGATTTTCGACTCGTATTACGACCCGTTCCGCGGCGTCATTATGTACGTGCGCCTGGTGGACGGCAGCATTAAACCGGGGCAAGTGATTCGTTTCATGTCCACCGGTGCCACCTACAAAACGGAAGAAATTGGCTTTATGACGCCCCGCCACCTGCACAAGGCGGACTCGCTGAGCGCGGGCGAAGTGGGCTATTTGGTAGCCGGCATTAAAGACATCCACCAAGTAAAAGTGGGCGATACCGTTACCTTGGCCGAACGGCCGGCCGCGCAGGCGCTGCCCGGCTATGCCGAGGCCAAGCCGGTGGTGTTTGCCAGTATCTTCCCGGTGGAAACGACCGATTTCCCCCTGCTTAGAAAGGCCTTGGAAAAGCTGAATCTGTCCGATTCTTCCTTCCATTACCAAAGCGAAACTTCCAAAGCGTTGGGCTTTGGCTTTCGCTTGGGGTTCATGGGCATTTTGCACATTGAAATCGTCAAAGAGCGCTTGGAGCGCGAGTTTAACCTCTCGCTGATTGCCACCAGCCCCAACGTGGTGTATCACGTAAAATTTACGCCGCGCAAGTCCCACCCGCAGGAGCTGGCCGCTCTGCCGGACGCGCCCGACGATCCCGGCTACAAAATTATTGATAACCCGGCCAATTTTCCCCCGCACGGCGACATTATAGACATTAAAGAACCCGTGATTCACATCACGATTGTAACGCCGGTGGAATTTATGGACGGGGTAATGACGCTGTTGAAGGAAAAACGCGGTACTTTTATGAATATGGACCACTTGTCCAACCAGCGCGTCATCATCAAATACGAAATGCCCATGGGCGAAATGGTGATTGACTTCTACAACAAGTTAAAATCCGTTTCCAAAGGCTATGCGTCGTTTGACTATGAAGTGGCCGGGTTTAGAAGCTCGGACGTCGTGCTGATGGAAATTTTGCTGCACGGAACGCCGGTGGACGCGCTGTCGGTCGTGGTGCATAAAGACAAAGCCCAAACCATGGGCCGCGCCTTGTGCGCCAAGCTCAAAGAATTAATCGGCCGCCAGCAATTTGAAGTGGCCGTACAGGCGGCGGTAAACGGCAAAGTCATTGCGCGCGAAACCATCCCCGCCTTCCGCAAAGACGTCATCGCCAAGTGCTACGGCGGCGACATTACCCGCAAACGCAAACTGCTGGAAAAACAGAAGGAAGGCAAAAAACGCATGAAGGCCATCGGCAGTTTGAACATCCCGCAGGAAGCGTTTGTGGCTATGCTGAAGATTGACGAAGAGTAACACCTTTATTTGCTAAAATAATAAATATGATTTTGGAAGGACGCACCCTCGCCGCTCAAATTCGCAGCTCCCTGCCTGCCAGGGCGCAGGCCGTTTGCCAAAAAATGGGCCGGCCGATTAGGCTCTGCGCCATCGGCTCTACCGAGGATTACGGCGCCTACGTCTATCTGAAAAAAGAAGTGGAAGCCGCCCAAAAACTGGGCGTGCAAACCCGCATATTTGAAATCAACAACGAAACACCGGCCGCTGAATTTTTGGATTTGGTAAGCCGCCTGTCCGCCGACGGCAATACGGACGCTATTTTAATCCCGCGGCCGCTGCCGGCTCATCTGGCGGCTACGGACTTTGCCGACCGCCTGGCCCCGCAAAAAGACATTGACGGCATGTCCAACATCAACGCGGGCAATTTGTTTTTGTGCAAAACGTGGGCGGAAATACAGGCGCTGAAAGGATTTGTGCCGTGTACGGCTTTGGCGGTCATACGGCTGCTGCAGTTTCATCACATCGCGCTGGAAGGGGCCGAAGCCGCCGTAGTGGGGCGCTCCAGCACGGTGGGGCGGCCGCTGGCGCATTTGCTTACGTGCCAAAACGCCACCGTAAAAATCTGCCATACCAAAACCGATTTGCCCCGCGCCTTGAAAGAGGCCGATATCGTGTGTTCCGCGGCGGGGTCGCCGGGGCTCATCCGCGCCGACTGGCTGCGCCCAGGCGCTATACTGGTGGACATTTCCACCAACTGGCATGATAACCGCCTCTGCGGCGACGCAGTACCGCACGAATTGGAAGCGCGCGGCGTTTCGTACTCGCCGGTTCCCGGTGGTGTGGGGCCGGTAACGCTTGCAGTTTTGCTGGAAAACATTATACTATCTGGTGAAAGGAAACTTAAGGAGACCAAATGAAGAAAATATTTCCCGTTCTGTTGGCTTGCGTCTGCTGTGCCGCGTTGTTAAGCGCGTGCAACACCAACGAAAAAAGAAAAGAAAAATACAACCGCAAAATTTATTTGACCGAAGAAGATTATATGGAAGATTTATCCAAAGAAGCGGTGCGCGAACGGCGCGAAACGCCGCCGAATGTGGAATCCGAGTACATTTTTGACATAGGCCCGGAAGAAGAAAAAACGGTTTACTTTTTTGACGACCGCCAACAGCCCAAAGTGCCGGGCCAACCCAGCGCGGCCGATTATAAAAAGGAAAAACGCCTGTGGCAAAAGCCCAAACGCTATACGCCCGAACAATACTACGGCATGCAGGGCACGGCCGATACCGCTGCCAACGAGGAAACTTCTATGGAAGATCCATACGCCGGTTACGACTATTAATTTCTCTCTTAAAAATCCCCGCCGTTGGCGGGGATTTTTTTATGCCGGATGAACAAACAAATCCGTACGGTCCGTAAAAATGCCGTCCGCGCCGGCTTGCTGCAAACGGGCGGCCAACTCCGGCTCGTTGACGGTGTAGAGGTACACCTTAAGCCCGTTTTCGTGGCAGGTGCGGGCGATTGCGGGTGTAAAGCGGGTGTAATTTAAGTGCACGCTTTCCGCCCCCAGCCTAAGCGCGGCCGAGACGTCAAAATTCCGCGTTAAAAGCCCGATACGCGCCTTTTTGTCCAGGGCACGCAGCCGAAGCAGGGTATCGTAATCAAAGCTGGAAAAAAGCGTTTTCTCCAGCAGGTCCGCCTGCTGCAGCTGGCGGAGCACAACGGCTTCTATCCCCGGGTAGCGGTTGCCGTCGTTTTTAATTTCCACATTCAGCAACTGCAGTTCTGGCCGCACCACGGGCAGTATGTCCGCCAGACGGGGCACCCGCGCAACAGCCGAATCAAAGTGGTTTTCCAGCGGGCAGGCCGCCGCTTGCGCATACGAAAGAGCGCCGATTTCCGCTTCCCGCCCGTCGGGCGTGCGGAGCGTGTAATCGTGATGAACGGCCAGCTCTCCGTCCCGCGTGAGGTGCACGTCCAACTCGTAGCGGGTGGCACCCAGCTTGCGGGCCAGCGCAAAAGCCGCCAGCGTATTTTGAACTTGCAGGGCCGAAGCCCCGCGGTGGGCAAAATAAATCATTTTTTCCTCGTGCGTTTACTAATCCGCTATTTTAATTCGGACGTGCAATGCGGACAGCGAGTGGCCGCCAGCGGGATGTCCGTGCAGCAATAGGGGCATGATTTGGTGGTAACGGGTGCGGCGGCCGCTTTGCGGCGATTAATGCGGTTGATCATTTTAATCAACATAAAAATACACGCGCCGACAATGACAAAACTAATCAGCGAATTTAAGAAATTGCCAATGTTAATCGTCGTAGCACCGGCCGCCTGCGCCGCCGAGAGCGAGGCATACGGCCCCGCGTCCTGCACGCCGCGTTTTAAGACGATAAACCAGTTGGAAAAATCCACCTTCCCCATCAAAAGCCCCAGCGGCGGCATCATCACATCGGCCACCATGGAGTTGACGATTTTGGTAAACGCACCGCCAATAATGATGCCTACCGCCATATCCAATACGCTGCCGCGCATCAAAAAATTTTTGAATTCAGTCCATATATTTTTGAACATGTGTCGCTCCTTTATTTCACTAATTTAACCGCCTTTAACAGCGGCGTATAGAGGTCATTTTCCGGCGGGTATTTAATTTCCTGCGGGTCCGTTCCGTCCGCAAATTCCACCGGGGCCCGCTCCGCCACGCACAGCGGGCATTGTTCGTCCGCCTCGCCCATGGTCAAGGCGCAGGCGGCCGCCAACGCATCAGCCCGGTTTACCAGCGTAACGCTGAGCGGTTTGCCAAAAATGTCCGGCCGGCCCCGCAAATCTTTCACGCCCTTGAACCCGCTGTATGCCACCGCCGCACCGATAATCCCCGCGCGCAGCGGCAAAATCATACTGTCCGTAATAATAATGCCCAACTTTTTGACACCCCACTCCGCCGCCAGCCGCCTGCGCAGTTCGTCCGCGCAGGCATAGGCGTCCCGCGGCAGCAGAATCAATTTCCCGTCCGCGTTGGACTCGTCTATCCCCGCATTGGTCATAATCATCCCATTTTTAATCGTCAGCCAGGCAAGCGGCGTTTTCAAAGCGGCCTGGCTTTCCTGGCGGATTAAGGCTTCTTTCTGGGACGGGCTTTCATACGGCACGGTCAGCCCTTTCCACAGCCCTACCAGCTTGGAGGACACCGTCAGCACCGTTCCCTCCGCTACCGACGGGATATGCCGCACAATAAAAGCGGGTAAATCTTCGCGTTCCTTAAAAACGCACGTGTGAATAGGCGTAATGTTCATATTTCCTCAAACGGGGCCACAAAACTGCAAAAAACTTCGTTGGCCAAAAAAAGCCCTTCAAAAGATAATTTTACCTTTTTGCCGTCCCGCTCCAACAGGCCGTTTTGAAGGTGCTTTTGAATTTCCGCTCCAAACAGTTCTTCCTGCAAGGGTGTCAGTTCCACCCCGTCCAACTGGCGCAGCTGCAAAAGCAGCGTTTCCCCTTCGTGGACTTTGCCCGTCAGGTGTTCGGAAAATACCGTCGGGTCCTGCCCGGCCTGCAAGCGGCGGATGTATTCGTGGACGTCCGGCGTGTTCTGCCGCCGCACGCCGCCCAGGTACGAAGCGGCCGCACTGCCCAGGCCCAGGTATTCCCCGTTGTGCCAATAATGGGTGTTGTGCAGGGCTTCTTTGCCGGGGCGCGCAAAATTGGAAATTTCGTAATGATGATATCCGGCCCCCGTCAACCGCCGGTGCGTATGCTCCAGCATGCGCCGCATTAACAGTTGGTCGCACACAATGCCTTGCTCAAAAAAAGGCGTCCCTTCCTCTATTTGCAACCCATAAACGGATAAATGTTCCGGCTGCAGCGCCAAAAGCTGCTCCAAACTGTCTGCAAACTGTTCCAGGCTTTGCCCCGGCAAGCCGGAAATCAAATCTACATTGATGTTTTCAAACCCGCCTTCCCGCGCCGCCGCATACGCCCGCCGAAACGTTTGCGCATCGTGCACGCGGCCCAAGCGTTTTAGCTCGTCATCGTGAAAGCTTTGCAGTCCCAGGCTCAGCCGGTTAAACCCGGCCCGGCGCAGGCACGCAATTTTGCCGGGCGTCAGGCTTTCCGGATTGGCTTCAAACGTGCTTTCCTGCAAGGCCGCAATCGGCCCAAAGCGCCGGGCAATCAGGTGGCACAGCTGCCCGATTTGCGCTTCGCTTAGCAAGCTGGGCGTTCCGCCCCCCACATACAGTGTTTGCACGCACGGAACGGGCGCCCGGGCGGCCTCTTGGGCCAGTGCGTCCAAATACGCGGGGATAAAACGCTCCCGCCCTGCAAACGATGCAAAATCACAATAATTGCATTTTTGTTTGCAAAACGGGAGATGAATATACAAACCGGTTTTCATTATTTTTTATGTTCGGCTTCGTAGTTTAGAAACGCGAAAATAAACGGGTCCAAATCGCCGTCCATCACGGCATTGATTTGGGAAGTTTCATATCCGCTTCGCAAATCTTTTACCAGCTGATATGGCATAAACACATAGGAACGGATTTGGTGTCCCCAGGCAATTTCGCCTTTTTGCCCGTAACGCTTTTCGGCTTCGCTGCGTTTTTTGTCCATTTCCATTTCATACAGGCGCGCTTTCAACATCTTCATCGCGGTCTGGCGGTTTTGCAGTTGGCTTCGTTCAATCCGGCAGGAGACGACAATCCCCGTCGGAATATGCAGCAAGCGCACGGCCGACTCCACCTTGTTTACGTTCTGCCCGCCGTGTCCGCCCGCGCGAGAAGTTTCCAGCTGGATGTCTTTTTCCGGAATTTCAATGTTAATGTCTTCATCAATATCCGGCAGCACGTCGCACGAAGCAAACGACGTATGCCGCCGGGCGTTGGCGTCAAACGGCGACACGCGCACCAACCGGTGCACGCCGTTTTCCCCTTTCAAATACCCATAGGCGTACAGCCCTTCCACCATGGCGCTGAGGGTTTTGATGCCGGCTTCGTCGCCGGGCTGCGCGTCCAACACGGAAAACTTAAACCCGTGCTGTTCCGCCCAGCGCGTGTACATACGGGCCAGCATTTGCGCCCAATCGCACGATTCCGTGCCGCCCGCGCCGGCGTGAATAGTTAAAATGGCGTTTAATTTGTCGTTGGGTTCGGACAGGCGGATTTCGCCTTCTTTTTGGGCCACCTGTTTTTCGGTTTCCTGCAGGGAAGCGGCCAAATTGTTCAATTCGTTTTGGTCCTGCATTTCTTTGCACAAATCAAACAGGGCGCGGTCGTCCTCCATTTTTTTGTGCAGGGAGCGAAACGTGTCTATGGAGTTTTTCAAAAAGTCAATTTGCCGGCTGACGTCTTTGGCTTTTTTGGTGTCGTTCCAAAAAGACGGCTCCGCCGCTTGCGCCTGCAAAGCGGCCAGCTTTTGCTGTTTGCCGGCGATGTCATCAATGGATTCTATTTTGGCCACCCGGGCGGCCAATTCGTCTATTTTTTGTTCTACGTCCTTAAATTCAATATTATTATTCATAACTAAAAACCATGGTGGAAATAAGTAAAGTAAAATACAACACAGCACACACCCAGGCGAACCAATCGCCCCATTGCGTGTAAAAAGTGGTGCCGGACTGCACCGCCAGCGGCACCGGGCCCCGCAAAATGCCCTGTGTGAAAAGCGCCGCTTGCTGTTCCAGCCGGCCAAACGGATCAATAAAGGCGGAAATGCCCGTATTGGCGGCCCGCAGCACAGGGCGCCCCGTTTCCACCGCGCGCAGCGTGTTGACGGCTAAATGCTGGTACGGGGCCGCCGTGTCAAAAAACCAGGCGTCGTTGGTCAGGTTGACGAATAACTGCGCCCCTTGGCGGTTTTGCGCCCGCCATAATTGCGGGAAAATGGACTCGTAACAAATGGTCGTGCCGATTTTTACCCCGTTTAATTCAAGCGGTTTCTGCCCGCGCGGGCCCGGCCGGAAAGTGCCCAGTTCCCCCAAGACGGACACGTCTTGAAACAACGAACGCACCGTTTTTTCCAGCGGGATGTATTCCCCAAACGGCACCAATTTTACTTTGCGATACGCCTGCAATTCATCGCGGTTGGGCGTCATCAAATAGGCTCCCACATATTGCTGATCCGCCTGGTACACATTGGAGCCAATCAGCTGATAGGCTCCGGTGCGGGTGCCCAAATCTTCAAATAAATTCAAATACCGCTCTTCCGTCAACGAACCGGGAACGGCGCTCTCGGGCCACACGATCAGCTGGGTGTTCGTCCCCTCCAGCGAGGAACCCATCTGCTCCAGCGTGTTCAAAATTTCGCTTTCGTATTCGGCGCTCCATTTTTTGTATTGGTCAATGTTGGGCTGTATCAGCGCGGCATTTAAGCTAAGAAGCACTTTGGGCGTTTGGGCCGGAGCCGCCGGCAGCGTGTAGTGCCCAAAAATGTACAACCCCAAAAACACCGACGCCGCCCAGCACATGTGTTTGACGCCGTCCTTTACGCCGGAAGTGGCAAACGCCCAGCCCAGCGCGGCCCCCGTAAAAGCCACCGCAAAGCTGACGCCATACACCCCCGTATAAGCGGCAATTTGCAGTATTTCGGGTGCGTTCCATTGGGTGTAGCCCAGCATGACCCACGGAAATCCCAGCCCGTAAAAAGCCAGCGTCTGGTGCAGCCACTCCCACGTAACCCAGCCGCACGCCGCCAACAGCGGGAAAAATCCGCCCGTTTTGCGCAAGAAATAACAGCTTCCGCCAAACAAGGCAAACTGCAGCCCCAGCAAGCCGGCAAGTCCCAGCCACGCCGCCAAACTAAGCCCCTGCGAAAGCCCCCCGCCATGCAGGCACGTATAGTAAATCCAATAAAATACGCCCGCCAGGAACAAAAACCCCGTCAGCCACCCATAAAAAAAAGAGGACCAAAACCCCTTTGTTTTGGTCACTCCCCACACAAACGGCGCCAACGCAAACCAAGCCAACGCATGGTGCGAAGCACGCGGATAACTTTCATACGCCAGCCAGGCGCTGGCCGCCGCGCAAAGAAGCAAAAAACACCACCGCCCCAGATTCCCCGCTAGGAATTGAACCCAACGGACCCAGGCGTTTTTTTCTTTTTCGGCGTCTTGCTCGGTAAAGCTTTTTCTAAAAGGGCGCATACGCGGTTAATACGCAATCCGGCACACGTTGTTGGTGCACACGGCATGGGCCGTCGGCCCGCATTCCCGCTCCGTAGAGGGGGCTCCCTCCGGGCAGGCTTTGGCCAGCACATTGGATTGGACTTTGTTGAAATCCAGCGTGTAGGCCGCATTAATGGCAGTGACGCCTTCCGGCCCCACCAAACAGCCGCAGGGGTCTTTATCCACAATAATACACTCCGAATCCACCGTACAGCTCACCATGCGCCGTTGGGCTTCCCGGGCGGCCTCTTGGGCGGCCTCTTTTTTCTGTTGGGCTTCCTGCGCGGCCAGCTGGGCGGAATCCAGCACCGGGATAGACACTTCAATCGGTTTATCCTGCCGTAAAAAAACCGGAATCAACACTACCACAATCACCGCACAGACCAGCAGCACCATGTCGCGGATTTTCGTTTTCATAAATTGGCTCCACAGCATTTTTTGTATTTTTTGCCGCTCCCGCAGGGGCACGGGTCGTTGCGGCCGATGTGCTTGGAGACCGGGGCCTTTTGATCGGGATTTTTGGCGGCGGCCGCCTGGGCGCGTTCGGCCGCGGTGCGGCGGGGCGGCAGCTGCAGGCGGAAGATGTAACTGACCATCAAATCACGCACGCGGTTGAGCATGGAAGAATAAAGCTTGTACGATTCTTTTTGATACTCAATCAGCGGGTCCTTCTGCGCGTAGCCGCGCAGGCTGACGCTGTTTTGCAGTTGGTCCAATTCGTACAAGTTCTGCTTCCAGGCATTGTCTATAATTTGCAGCAACAGCATGCGTTCAATTTCCGAAAAGTTAATGCCTTGCTCGGTGAAATACAACACGCGGGCCTGGTACAAATCTTTTACCTGGGCCATAATTTCGTCCACCAGCTGGTCGTGCGATTTGCGGCCGACATTTTCCGCCGTGAAGTGAAAATCCCCCGGGAAGAAGTTGCGCAGGCTTACATTGAGCGCTTCAAAATCGCTGCGCTGCAAGTGGGCGGGATGATAGTACTGTTCCACCAGTTCGTCCACGATTTCTTCCATCATCTGCATGGATTTTTCGGCCATATTTTCGCCGTCCAAAATGGCGTTGCGCAGGCCGTAAATAGCGGTGCGCTGTTGGTTCATCACTTTATCGTAGTCCAGCAGTTGTTTGCGGATATCAAAGTTGCGCCCTTCCACCATGCGCTGGGCACTTTCAATTTGGCGCGTCATCAGGCGCGATTCAATCGCTTCCCCTTCCTTCATGCCCATCGTGCTTAAAATAGAAGCGATTTTGGTGGTGTTGGCAAACAAGCGCATTAATTCGTCGTCCAGCGAAATATAGAAGCGGGAGCTGCCCGGGTCCCCCTGGCGCGCACAGCGGCCGCGCAGCTGGTTATCAATACGGCGCGATTCGTGCCGCTCGCTGCCGATGACGTGCAGCCCGCCCAACGCGACAACCTGCTTTTGCTCTTCGGGGTCGGCCGGATTGCCGCCCAGCACAATGTCCGTACCGCGGCCTGCCATGTTGGTGGCGATGGTTACCGCCCCTTTGCGGCCGGCCTGGCTGATGATTTGCGCTTCCATTTCGTGATATTTGGCGTTGAGCACTTTGTGCGGAATCCCTTTGGCCCGCAGCATGTGGCTGAGTTTTTCGGATTTTTCAATAGAACGCGTACCCACTAGCACCGGGGCGCCCTGTTTCCACAGGCGTTCCACTTCGTCCACGATGGCGGCGAATTTTTCGCGTTCCGTCAAATACACCAAATCCGGGAAATCTTTGCGTTTGGAAGGACGGTTGGGGCGGATTTCCACCACGTCCAATTTGTAAATCTGCCAAAATTCATTGGCTTCGGTCATGGCGGTACCCGTCATACCGGAAAGTTTTTTATACAGCTTAAAGAAGTTCTGGAACGTAATGGTGGCCAGCGTTTGGTTTTCTTCTTTAATTTGCAGGCCTTCTTTGGCTTCCACCGCTTGGTGCAGCCCGTCGCTCCAGCGGCGGCCCGGCATCAGGCGGCCGGTAAATTCGTCCACAATAATCACTTCGCCGTCTTTGACCACATAGTCCACATCGCGCTCGTACAAATGATGCGCGCGCAGGGCTTGGTTAATGTGGTGCACCCACTCGGATTCCACATCGTTGTAGAGGTTGGGAACGTTCAAAAATTTTTCGGCTTTGGCAATCCCCGTGTCCGTCAAGGTAGCGGTGTGGGCTTTTTCGTCAATAATGGCGTCCACGCCTTCGTCCAAATTCACGCCTTCGTATTTGGCTTTTACCTCGTCTTTTTCGGTAATCATGCGCACTTTCAGCGAAGGAATTAAGCGGTTGACGATATAATACTTGTCGGTGCTTTGTTCGGACGGACCGGAAATAATCAGCGGGGTGCGGGCTTCATCAATCAAAATGGAGTCCACTTCGTCCACGATGCAGTAGTTGAGAGGACGCAGTACGCGGTCCTCCCGGTTAATGACCATATTGTCGCGCAAGTAGTCAAAGCCCAGTTCGTTGTTAGTTACATAGGTAATGTCTTTGGCGTACATTTCGCGGCGTTCGGCATTGTCCATATCGTGGCTGATGTATCCCACGCTTAAGCCCAAAAATTCGTGAATCGGGCCCATCCATTGGCGGTCGCGGCGGGCCAAATAATCGTTGACCGTTACCACGTGCACGCCTTTGCCCGTCAGCGCATTGAGGTAAGAAGGCAGCACGGCCACCAGTGTTTTCCCTTCCCCGGTGCCCATTTCGGCAATTTTGCCTTGATGCAGCACAATGCCGCCCAGCAGCTGCACGTCATACGGGCGAAGCCCAATCACGCGCTGGGCCGCCAAGCGCACCACCGCAAAAGCTTCCGGCAGCAGCTGGTCCAGCGTTTCGCCTTTGGCCAAGCGGTCTTTGAACTCCTGCGTTTTGGCTTTTAATTGGTCGTCGGTCAGTTTTTCAAACTCGGCGGTAAAGCGGTTGGCGTCGTCCACATAATGTTGAATTTTTTTGAGGTCTCTTTCACTTTTGGTTCCAAAAATTTTGTCAATCAGCGTTTTGATCATAATAACATGTTCCTTTTGAATAAAATTTATCCGGCAAAAAAGCTCCGCCCCGCGGAGCGGAACACATTATTTGGCGACGGGCTTTTTATTTTTGGTTTTAATTTGAAGGTTTTCCGTTTGGCGGGTTTGGTCGGCCATTTTTTCGGCTTGGCGAGCGACCAGGGCTTCGTCGGCCTGGGCCATATATTGCTCCACCGACGCGACAATCTGCGCACCAGCGTCTTTCTGCAAAGCTTTGTGCTGGGCTTTCAGCTCGTCCAATTGGGTTTGCAAAATCTGCTCACGGGAAGAGCGGTCCGCAGCCGAAAGGGTTTTGTCTTTGCGGATTTGCTTTAACAGGGCTTTGGCGTCGTCTATCTGCACCTCGCGCAGCTGCACCGTTACCGCCCAAATTTGACGGAAAATCGGCAGCAGTTCCTGCCGAAAGCGCTGGACGGCCGCCGGAGCGATATCCTGCCCGGACATGTGGGCAAACAACACGGCCTGTTCGTATTCGTTCGTAACGGCTTGCAGCCGAATCGAATTGTCAAAATTACGCGCTATGGCAATCAATTCGTACTGGTTTTCGGCCGTTTCCGGTTCGTGGTAAGAAGCCAAAAAGCTTTCTAAAATGGCGTTATAATCTTCGTTTTGCTGGGCATTTTCTAAAATGGCCGGGTTATACTGCGAAAAAAGTTCCAACACTTTTTCGCGCGTATAATATCCGCCGTCCGCCTGAGCATACAAGGCAGACGCCAGCGTTAAAGTAGCCAGCATAAAAAGGCTTTTTTTCATTTTTGCTCCTTTTATTTATTGTGCTATTTATGCGGGCGATAGTCAAGCCCCGCCCCGATAGAAAAACATGGCATAAAAAAGCCCGGGGCAATCATGCTCCGGGCCAATAAAAAGGAACTGATTAGCGGGCCGCCGTACGGAAGAAATTTCCTTTTACGTTGCGGGCCAGCTGCACACGGCCCAGCGTTTTATCCGCCTGGACGGCAATGTGCTTTTCGTTCGGTTTAATCAAGCCTTCAGCCGAACCAAAGATATCCCCTTGTTTTACCACGCCCAATTGGCCGTGATTGTTAATTTGCACTTCCAGCTTCAGGGCTCCGTCCACGCTGGCAGTCAGCAAATCTTCTTCCCCCATGGCAAATTCCAACGGAAATTTGGGGTTGACCACCCGTTTGATGGCCACCGGCACGTCCGCTTCGTTTTTCACGATGATGGCGCAGGAATTATTGTCGGCCTCCGCCATACGGACCAACCGCTCCGGCACGGTTACCGTACCCGAGATGTTGAAACGTCCTTCGCTAACGGTGCGGGCCAGGCAAAAGATGCAGGCAATCACGCTGGCGGCCGCTGCCGCGGTTAAAATCTTTTTCATATATCTTATTGTACCCTTTTTGGCCCTATGTTAGCAAGAGGGCCTCTTTTTATTAGTATATTCCTTCCCTTTTGTTTTTCAAGTCCCGAAGGCCAAAAAAGGGAACCCGCTGCGGGGTTCCCTTTTTAGCGGTCCTTCAAAAGGCTTATTGTTTGAAAAATCCCCACAGGTTCACGTTGTACACCCAGCCTTCGCATTTGCCTTCTTTCGGGTTGGCGGGGTCATCCACCACGTGAATCCAGCTGCCTTGTTTGGAAATATATTTGAACGGGTAGCCTTTTTCCACCGTGCAGACGATTTCCGCATTGGAGGACGGGCTCTTGCGTACGTTCAAATCCACTTTGGCGGACATACCGCCATTGGGGCTAAGCAAGCTGGCCGAAATCCAGCCGCTGTACCCTTCAAAATCTTTCACGAGCACCCAGCTTTTGTCTTCATTGGTTTTTACCATGATGACCGGGGTGTATTTCCAGGCATACCATTTCACGGCGCATTTCGTGCCGGCACAAGTGCGGATATTGGCCTTCGTGGTGTTTACGCTGGCATATTTCTGGGCAAAAACGGGCGCACCGACGAGCAGC
This sequence comes from uncultured bacterium, assembly GCA_949294085.1. Taxonomy (GTDB): domain Bacteria; phylum Elusimicrobiota; class Elusimicrobia; order Elusimicrobiales; family Elusimicrobiaceae; genus Avelusimicrobium. Next base: position 43,948 of record CASFFX010000004.1, read on the forward strand.
ATCAGCGAGCATAAAGCGATGATTTTCTTCATATACCTTCGTCTCCTCTGTAACAGTCCTAAAATCTCTACCCAAAAAGTATAGCAATACTGCCCCAAGCTTTGCAAGTTTTTTTAGTGCACCGGCTGCCGCGCGGATCCGCCAAAAAAGCTATAATAAAGATATATTATCCCTTTTGGAGAGTTTGTATGAAAGAACAAGTACAGGAAGTAGTAAACCAAATCCGCCCGATTTTGCAAGCCGACGGCGGCGACATTGAACTGATTGGCGTAGATGAAAAAACCGGCATCGTAACCGTAGGTTTGCGCGGCCGCTGCGGCGGCTGCCCGCACGCCCAAATGACGCTGCAGGCCGTGGTGGAAAAGAAAATTAAAGAGCTGGTCCCCGGCGTAACGGCGGTGGAACGCGTTTAATATGCCCAAGGTGGATTTGCACACGCACTCTGATTTCTCGGACGGAACTTGCTCGCCGGAGGAAGTGGTTTTAAGCGCCTTAAAAACGGGCATTACCGTGTACGCGCTGACCGACCACGACACGACCGACGGCGTGCGCCGTGCCGAAGCCGTGTGCAAAGAGCACCGCATTTTATTTACTCCCGGGGTGGAAATCAGCACTCGGGAGCATGACCATTTGCACTTTACGGGCTATAATTTGGACTTAAATAACGCCGAATTTCAGGCTTTTTTGGCTCAAAACCGCCAAAACCGCCGCGAACGCATCCGCAAAATTATTCATCAGCTCCAGGCGGCCGGCGTGGATTTAATGGAAGAAGACGTATTCTCCCGCGCGCCCAACACCGTTTCGCGCGCCCACGTGGCGGACGCCCTCAAAGCAAAAAAAATCGTCTCCAGCCGGCAGGAAGGATTCCGTAAATATTTGGTCCCCGGGCAGCCGGGCTACGTCCCGTCCGCCGGCGTAACGGCTTTGGAAGCCATCCAACACATCAAACGGGCCGGCGGCATAGCCGTTATTGCGCACCCCGGCATTGTGGCCGAGCATTGGAATTTCCCGGCCTGGACCGAAGCCGGCCTGGACGGCGTGGAAGTGTTCTACCCCGCCCATACCTACACCATGAAGCAGGATTTGCTGGCCATTACCCGCAAATACGGGCTGATTGCCACCGCCGGGTCCGACTATCACGGCCCCAACGGCGGGCGCAACAGCACGCCCGGCATGCAAATTCCGCAGTCCCATTACGATAAACTGCTGCGCAAACTGTTTAACCGCTGATTGCGCTTTCCTAAGCGGCTGCAGGCCTCTGCACAGGATCTTCCCTTTTCCAAATACCCATAAAAAAGCCCCGGCCGAAACCGGGGCTTTTTAGCGTTTTACAAACTTATTGTACCGGAGCCGCGTCATCCAAACTGCCGGGATTATTCTGGTTCAAATTGCCCGGTTTGTTCTTGTTGCGCTTGAAGAGGTTCTTCACGCCTTTCCACAAGCGGCCGGCTTCGTATTTCAGCGCTTTGACGAAGGTGGAGTTGACCATCATGCCCGGCGTTAAGAGGAGGCTCGCGCCCAGCGCAACACCCGCATACAGCAGGGAGATGGAATCCATACCCGCCATGGAAGCTACGTACCCAGCCGGGATGGCGCCCAAGCCGCCGATGGCCATCGTCAGTGCCAAGATGGACGACAGTTCGCGGTTCTGTTTGGGATAGAGGTTCATAATATAGTCATACATCTGCGTAAAGTAGTTCCCCACCCCAAAGCTGGCAATCGCCGCGCCGGTAATCATCTGGCTGATGCTTCCGCCGGCCGTGGCCATAATGCCCGTACCGATAGCCGAAAGCGCAGAGCAGAAGATGTACATGCTGTCGGCACTGATGCGGCGGCTGATCAGGTTGCCGCCCAAGCGGCCGGCAATCAGCGGCACGTACAGCGAGCAGGCAATCAGGAAGTTGGCAAATTCGCCCTGGTCAATCAGCGTTTTCATCGTGCTGGCAAACGAGCTGGAAATAACGAACTCGTGTACGGTGGCCAAGGTCATGGCGGTCGTCAGCGCAGCAACCCCCGGGGCCTTAAGCATTTTGGCCATATTGCCCAGCGTATTTTCCTGCACGGACAGTGAGGACCGCACTTGCGCGACGATGTCTGCCGCTTTGTCGGCCGGCATGCCGTGCACATTGACCAGCTGAGAACCAAAGCTCTTCAATAAGGTTTCTTTTTCCTGATTGTACAAATCGGATTTTCTCTGCTTCGGATTGATTTTAATGTCCGAGAATACCCGCGCGTCCAGCGCGTCCTTAAAAGCACGGGCAACGTCGTCAATCTGCGTGGAAGTAATTTTGCCTTTCACGCCTGCCACCGCTTTCGCACCCGAAGTCAGCGTCAATTCCAAATTCTTCCGGCTTTGTTCCAGGTTCTTGGCGGTGTAAGCATCACGCAGGCGGGCACGCCACACTTTCCAGGCCACATAGCCGCTGTACACCGCATAGATCGGGAAGCTGATGGAGTAATCCAACCCCAAGTCCGTACCCGTCGCCAGCATAATGCCTTTGTTAATCAAGTACGGCGAAGCCAAGAACGCCAGCGTTCCGATGTTTTTGTACACAAAGCTCAAGTTGTAAAGCACCACGTCTTTCAAGCTGACGGACGACTTCTTGGTAAAGAATTCTTTCATGCGCTGAGCCAATTGCTTAAAGCCTTGTTTTTCCGGCTCGGTCATTTGCGTTTCCGCTTTTTTCAACGCGTCGGTGGCCTCATCCAGGATGACTTCCCCGCGGTTGGCGCGGATTAACATATTGGACACCAGCTGTTTTAAGATGGACGAACCGCTCATTAAGAACAGCGCCGTGATGAACAGCCCTTTGGACACGGGGCCCAACGTCATCCCGTCCACAAATCCGTAGAAACCGCCCGCGCTGGCCAAAATACCCGCCGCGCTGGACATAACCAACGACAGCACCATCATCTTCTTTTCGCCGTATTTCTTCAGCATCGGCGTAAGCACAGAGGCAAACCCCGGCAGCATGTAGTTGATGATGAACATCAAACTGTTGGCCGCGCTGACGCTGATATTCAACGCCCCGTTGACCACAGGGCCCATCGTCTTGCCCAAGCTGACGTTCGTCAGCGAAGCGTCGCGCATAATCAAATCGGCCCGGTTCTGCGTGGGATGTACGGAAACGTTAAACTGCGTGGGGCTCTTGCGCAGCACTTTGACGAAATTGCCGATCTGGTTCTTCGGCAAGCGCACGTAGTAGCCGTTTAACGCATAGGGTTCCGCCGCGCCTTCTTTCAAAATACCCAGCGCGCCGTTTTCCATTACCACCACTTTGGCCCCTTTGGGCAAGCTTTTGCGGGGCAGTTCAATTTCCAGCGGCAATTCTTTGCCGGTTACAAAATCAAACGCAGGCACCTGGACGGCTTTATAAGCCACGTCCGGGTTGCTTTCCAACTTAAGGCTAAATTTTTCCACACCCGCCGCTTGAATCAAATCGGCCAGCGCGCCCACCTGGTTGGCTTGCAGGCGCATGTAGAAGTGGGACATGACCAGCGGTTTTTGCGACTGATTGCGCAGTTCCGCCACGTAGCCCAGTTTATAATCGGAGTGGGCGGCAAACGCAATGCGGTTATATCCTTTGACGCGGAAACGGTTGCTGATTTCCAAATTGACGGGCAAAATGCGTTCCACGCCCTGTTCGTCAATGAGCGTCAGCTTTAAGCCTTTTTCCGATACCGGGATCAAGCTCGTTTCGTTGGCGCTGATGACTTCATCGGCGGCGGCGGGGAATTCCGGCGAGCGCAAATTGCTGAAAACTTCGTGAATTTCGGTATCGTCATGCAGGCCGGGTTCTTCTTCAACGACAGCTGCCTTTTCCTCCGGAGCGGCGGCAGGGGCTTTGCGTCCCAGTTTGGAGCGTACCCAGCCAACGGCTTTTTGGAACATCCCCCCCACAGCGTCCACCGGGATACCGCTATACAAGATACCCGCTTTGGCCGCGGTTTGCGCGGCTTCCAGGTTGGAAAGGCCTTGCTGCAGTTTAGTGGGCGCCTGCGCCGCCGGCTGTGCAGCCGCAGCAGCCGTTTGCGTGGTTTGTTCCGCCACAGCAATCGGCGCGACGTTCAAATCAATTCCGGAAAGGGCAATCTCCGGCAAATCCAAATCCAACGCGGGGGCCGGGGCCGCTTTGACGGGGGCCGCCGCTTCTTTTTTCAAAACGGGGGCTGCTTCCCGGGTGGTCCCCAGCGCCAGCCATTGTTCGGTAGCCTGGCGGGAGAAATTGGCGTTCAATTCGTTGGCAACGCAGCCCGATTTCAAGAACCCGGACATCGTGGCAGGAACGGACACTTCCGCCCCCGGCACGGCCGCAATTTGCACCGGCAGGCCCTTTTCCGCCGCCAAGGCGGCCAAATCCTGCCAGAAAGGCCCTTGCGCGTGGGTCAGCGCGGCCAGCTCTTCCAATTCTTTATATGCACCCTGGCGCAGCATACCGCGCGCCGCGATTACAGCCGCCGTCTGTCCGAAAGCGCTTCCGGCAGCCGCTTTATAAAAATCCAACAGGGCGGCCGCGTCTGCCTTGGAACCCAACAAGCCTAACGCCCCCGCAGAAGCGAGCGCCTGGTGGCAAGACAATAAGGTTTGATAGGCGGGGCTCTTTTTATTCGTGGCATCCCGCAAAAGGGCGTTTAAGTCGTTCTGAGAAAGTTTAGAAAACGAAGCGGACCCTTTTTTCAAGTCCGCCCGATAAAATTCCACCGCTTTGGCAATCTGGTCCCCAGTCGCTCCGCCTTTGAGGGCCACCGTTACAAATTCGTTGCGCAGCAGGCCCTGGCGGAAGGAAGCTTTGGGATAGCTTAAAATGCGGCTAGCAATTTTGTCCACCTGCCCTCCTTTAACGAGCGCACGAATCGTGTTGCCGTTTTGGAGCAGCTTTTCCTGGACGGAGCGGTTAATCACATCGCGAAGAGTCGTGTTTTGTTGAGAGGAGAGAGCAACCGCACGCGAAACCCGAGATTGATTTTGTCCCCGCACCGCCACATTGCGGGCCGTTTGAGAAAGATTTTTCTGCTTCGCCGCATTGCGGGCCGCTTTTGTCGCAGCTTCCCTAGCCGCAGTCCCCGCGGCCCCTTTGGAAAGCAGTCTGTTGTTGGTCTTTTGGGCCGCTTTTTTGCCCAAAACAGCCGAGGCCGCTTCTTCGGCCACGCGCCCGTTCAGGACGATTTGCGCCAGCGACGGGGAAACGCTGCTGACGAGAAGGCTGATGCTTAAAATAGCTGCGAGTATCTTGTTCATAGTAGGCTCCTCTCTCTCTTAATTATGTGCGATATGAAAATAAAAAAATAGGGCCAAAAGACCTAGATTACCTAGGTTTTTGGCCCTATATAAAAATAGGCCCTGCAGGCATTGCAAACGACGTTTATAATTGTATTGGAAATTAAATTGAAAACGGGAAGAAGAAATTGCACCGGTGGGAAAACAGCCATATGCACCTAGGGCCTCCGTCTGCGGCTTAAGCCGTTTGGGCAAGCGCTGGCACATCAAATTGTTGATTTCGGCGCAAAGCATCACAACTCCTTTTATCCTTCTCCGCTTATATTGTAGTAAACTTGCGGGACGGCTCTCAACAAATAAAAGACCTAGGTGCAAAATAGGCCTTTTGGCCCCTTTTTGCACAAAGCCCCGACAGGTTGCCGGGGTCGGTAAAATCAGGATTTGGCTTTATGCGCCAGCGCCTGCACGACACACGGCGGCACCAAGGCGCTTACATCGGCCCCGTAACTAAAGGCTTCCCGCACCGCGGAAGAACTTAAAAAAGCATATTCCGCCCGGCATGGGAAGAACACCGTTTCCACGGGCGGCAAAAAGAGTTTATTATAATGGGCGTTCAAAAATTCGTGGTCCACATCGGCTGCGCCGCGCACGCCGCGCACCAAAACGCTAAGCCGGTGTTTTTTCAGATAATCCGTCAGCAGGCCGTCGGCCCGGTCCACCGTAATCCCGCTTTCGCCCTGCAAGGCCTCCCGCAGCAATTCCAGCCGCTCTTGCTGGGTAAACAAAGGCCGCTTGTTGACATTGGGCATCAGCAGTACAATCACTTGCCCAAACACATCGCGGGCGCGGCGGGCAATATCCAGGTGCCCCAGCGTTACGGGGTCAAAACTGCCGGCATACACTACGGGAACTGAGGACATAGAATTCTCCTTGCGCGCGGACGGCTTCTACCGCGCTCCTATATTATGGTATCATAATTTTATGATAAAAAATCCGTTTCGGGAAGAAATCTATCTCGCGCGCACGCATGCCCACACGCCCGATTTGCGCGACGAATACTTCCGCGACCAAACCAAAATTATTCACTCACTCCCTTTTCGGCGCTTAAAACACAAAACGCAAGTGTTTTTTGCCCCCAACAACGACCATATCTGCACCCGCATAGAACATGTGCTGCACGTAGCCACCATTGCGGCCACGATTTGCCGCGGCCTCAATAAAAGCGGTAATTGGGAATTAAGCGAAGACATGGCCTATGCCATTGGCCTGGGGCACGACATCGGCCACGCCCCCTTTGGGCACGAAGGCGAACGCGCCATTGACCAATGCATACGCCCCAAACGTTTTTTGCATGAGCTCAACAGCTACCGCGTGGTGGAACATTTGGCCAACTACGGCGAAGGGCTCAACCTGACGTTTGCCGTCAAAGACGGCATCATCTGCCATTGCGGCGAGGATTTTGCCAATAACCGCCTGCGCCCGGCCGCCCAGCCCAACGATTTGGAAAAAATTACCGGCCGCAATCAAATGCCTTCCACCTACGAAGGCTGCATTGTGCGCCTGGCGGACAAAATTGCCTATCTGGGCCGCGATATAGAGGATGCCGTAAAGGCGGATTTAATTACCACCGCCGACATCCCCCGAGAAGTGCGGGAAGAAATCGGCACCTCCAACGGGGAAATCATCAATACCCTCACGCTGGACCTGATTCATCACTCCAAAGACCGCGATTTTATCGGCTTTTCGGATGAAAAGTTTGCCCTGCTTTCCCAACTGCGCACCTTCAACTACGAGCGGATTTACCACAACGAGCAAATGCGCCAGCGTAAGGAAACGATAGACAAATGTATCCGCGATTTGTTTGACTATTTCCGCTCCATTTTCCGCCGCTACGGCTTTGACTACGCCGCCTACGACCGGGAAGGAAAGCAAACCGCCCGCAGTTTTGCCAAGTATATGCAGTCCATGACCAAAGTCTATCGGGAAGACCCGGGCGAAATTGACACCATCATCGCCGACTATATTGCCGGGATGACGGATTCGTTTGCGCTAAGCGTGATGGAGGACGTCATTTTGCCGAACTCCATTAAATTCTTTAGCTGAAAATAATGCCATCACACCCACCCGGGCTTTTGAAAAGCCCGGGTTTTTTATCCAAAAGAGGAACATATAAAAAAGGAACACCTCCGGGGGGGACCGGAGGTGTGGGGGTATGAAAGGGACTCTTACAGATAAGGTGCGTAGGCGTTGAAGAAGGCAACTACACGGTCCATCTGCGGGGCAGAAGCATTATCCCGCGCGGCCTGTGCAATGGTGCGGCCGCTTTTGTCTTTGCTCATTTCTTTCACGGCGGCGGCTTCGGTTTGGGCCACTTCCGCCACCAGGCCGCCCTTATCCAATTTGGATTTTACGGTCATAATTTTTTCGTACAAATCCGTGTACGGGAACGCAATGCGGAACGTATCGGCACGGCCATAGTTGATTTGAGCCTGCACGGGCGTTTCGCCCAGGTTGTTGCGCTGGTTCATCATGTGGCGGATTTGTTCTTTGTAATCGCGCGGATAGAATTTGCGCAGAGCACGGGCCAACGCTTGGAACGTTTGGGCGTTGCGCGCCACGTGGAAAACGTTGTTCCCGTTTTTGCCGGTCTTCGTTAAAAACACACCGGAGGACGCTTTGTTGCTAAATTCTGTAATGGCCACTACATCGCCCCGCTGGGCGGCGGTAAACACCGGCGTATCACCAAATTCGTTCTCTTTGTTCAAATCCGCGGCAGAAATGGCACGCACCAAATATTCGTGCACTTTTTGCTGCCGGAGTTCCTGGCGCGCGTCCGTTACCGGAGCGGCGTTGACCATCGTTACCATCAGACAAACGGCCAAAATAAATAAAATGTTTCTCATAACTTCCCCCTCTTGCTTCTCTTACTTTAGTATTGCTTTTTCGGGTTTTTTTTGCGAGGGTCTTTGGTCCTAGAAAAGGGGAAATTTGGTCCTAGGTTTTTTATAGGCCTTGGGGCGGCCCCCGTCGGGCACAAAAAGCCGCCTGCCACACGGCAGGCGGCTTGGCAAGCATTTTATTTCATTTGGTAAACGTTAAGGTTTCGCCGTCTTGCGGAATCCGCACGCGGTCCAACCGGTGTTCCTGCACAAACCGGCGCAGGTCTTCCCGTGTAACGGATAGATGACTCACGGTGTCCATATGGCTGGCCACCACCGTGGCCTGAGGGGCATGCTGTACGACTTGCAGCACATCGTTTTGGTCCATAATCAGGCGGTCGCCGGTGATTACCCGGGCCGCACAGGCATTTACCACCACCACATCCGGCCGGAACTGTTCCAGCGCGTGGGCTACTTCCGGGCAGAAAATCGTGTCCCCTGCCAAATACAACACGGGTTCCCCCTCCGCCTGCCACACTACGCCCATGGCATCGTAGGGCATCCCCATTTTGCGGCAAATGGGTTCTATTTTGGTCCGTTCCCCATGCTGCCCGGCCGTTTTATACAGGCGAATCGGTCCATACGCCGTACCGTTCGTCTCCAACACGTGCACATTCGTAAAGCCCAAGGCGGCGATGGTTTGGCGGTCCGCTTCGGACTGGACAAAAAAGGGCGCCTCTTTAGAAAGAGCGCGGGCCGCATACTCGTCCCAATGATCCGGATGAAAATGCGTTAAAATGACGGCATCGGTCTGGGCAATTTGTTCCACCGGGCAGGGCAGTTCCGTGCGCGGCTGGCGGACCTCGCTGTGAAGTGCATTGTCAAAGCCCGGCATGTATTCTTTGGGCCCTAACCACGGGTCCACTAAAAAGCGAATACCTTTGTAAGTTATTTTTAACGTCGCATTGCGAATTTGTGTCAGTTGCATATTTCCTCCTACTCACTATAGGATAGGGTTTTTGTGTCTTTTTGGCAAGAACGTACTTTTTTGTGCAATACTTACTTTTTTGTATAATACTATTAAAATAGCACCTTAGGAAAAAAGGATGAAAACACCTAACAAAGAATACAAATGCCCGCTGGAAGCCACGATGAACATCATCGGCGGGAAATACAAAGGCATTATTTTAGGATATCTGATTGGAAGGACATTGCGCTACAACGAGCTGCAAAAACTAATCCCGCAAGCAACGCCCAAAATGCTGATCCAGCAATTAAAGGAGCTGGAGGCAGACGGTGTGATCGTGCGGAAATTGTACCCGGTCGTTCCGCCCAAAACGGAATATTCATTATCCGCCCGCGGGCAAACCCTGGTTCCCATTATTTGGGAATTAAATCGCTGGGGAATCCAATATCTGCACGAAGAAAACATCCCCTGCAAATACAACCCGGGCATTTTGCCGCCCCCCGGCACAAACAAGCCCGCCAAAACCGCTTCTTCGCACAAAAAACAAACCCGGAACTCAGTTCCGGGTTTCTAAATGGAGCGGGCGAAGAGAATCGAACTCTCGTCTCAACCTTGGCAAGGTCGCGTTCTACCATTGAACCACGCCCGCAAAAAACGATTTATTTGCTACCTAAAAATTATAACACATTTCTCACGCCACACACAAGCTTATTTTTTAGCCCGGGCCTTCGCACCGCCCGCTTGGCCGGCCGTCCCCAGCAAGACCGCGGCTATTTTTTTCAAATACGGGTTTTCCTTCACCGCCACCTGCACGTGGGGGTTGCTGCGCAGTTCATTTAAGTACGGGTTGCCCGCTATCAGCGCGGCGGCCTGTTGGGGTCGGTCGCGAAAGTATTTGGCGGACTTGCTAATGAGCAAGTAGCTCATAAACCGGCTGCCCGCCACCGTGCGCAGCATTTTTTCGTCGGCCAGTACTTTTTGTACGGTGTCGCTGTCAAAAAATTCCCGCAAAGCCGCCTGATTTTGGGCCAGTGCCTGCAGCTTCTGCGAATCTTCCAAAAGCGGGGCCACGTCGGGCCGGCTTAAAAAGGCTTGAATCATATGGTCGTTGGACAATAAATACCGCATTAATTCCGGGTCCTGGATATTGGAGGAAAAATTGGTCGTCAGCGCCCAGGGGGCCGCCCCGATAATTTTGTAATTGTCCGGCGTGAAGGATTTGTAGTTAAACCGGCTGATAATAGGCAAGGTAGAACCCAAATTGCTTACCGCTACGTTGCGGTCCTGCCCTTCCTGCACTTGGATATATGTTACTTGTCCTTTAGAAGGGTCAAATTCCGTGCCGGCCACCGTCAGGCCCTGCAGCTGTTCCGGGTCCAAGGCGGCAGTTAAATTTTCCGCGCGGTTCTTGGCCGACAGAATAATCAGCAACGTCAATAGCACAAGCGCCACTACGCTCAGTCCCACCCACAGCAACAGGGAATCCTGCCGTTTTTTGCCCGCTTGGACGGGCGCCGGCCCGGCGGCCTTCTGTTGGGCGGCGTTTTTTTCTTTTCTGTATTGGGCGGGATTACGCAGCAACCGCATCAATTCTTCTTTTTTCATACGCTTATTGTAACAAATCTGCCGGGCTTTACCCCGTGTATATCAGGTATAATTTAATTATATGAAATCTTATACGCAATATCTAACCGTTTGCACCGAAAAACGGTATCAAATCGTCAACATTACGCGCCAAGTGGAAGAAGCCCTGCAAAAAAGCGGCATACAGGAAGGGCTGTGCTTGGTCAATTCCATGCATATTACTTCCAGCGTGTTTATTAACGATAACGAACCCGGCCTCCACGCGGATTTTTTGCGTTGGGCCGAACGCCTGGCCCCGTACGGGGTGGACAAATACCAGCACAACCTGACCGGCGAAGACAACGGGGACGCCCACCTCAAGCGTACCCTGCTGGGAAGAGAAGTGGTCGTGGCCGTAACCAAGGGGCGGCTGGATTTTGGCCCGTGGGAGACCATTTTTTATGGAGAATTTGACGGCCAGCGCAACAAACGGATTTTAATTAAAATTATTGGAGAATAACATGAAAAAAACCATCTTTTACCACGACACCGACTGCGGCAATGTGGTCTATTACGCGAACTATTTGAAATATTTTGAAGAAGCCCGCACCCTCTATATGGCGGAAAAAGGATTCTCCGTACCGGCGCTGATGCAGCGCGGGCTGTATTTTGTGGTAGCGCGGCAGGAAGTGGAATACAAGTATTCCGTGCGCTACGGCGACGTGATTGACGTTTCTACCCGGGTGTTGGAAGTGTCCGACATTAAAATCGTGTTTGAAAACATCATCACCAACCAAAACGGCCGTCTTTGCACCAAAGGCAAAACCACGCTGGTGTGTGTGAACAGCTCCGGGATGCCCACCTCCATGGGGGCGGACGTAAAAGCCGCCATGGCACCCGCGGCTTAACGCTTTGAGACCCACAAAAAACGGGGCTTTGAAGCCCCGTTTTTTTCAGATTGATTGCCGTCAAACAATTTTTTCGTTTTCTTCCTTCGCCTTTTCAATCTCTTTGTCCAGCCGGGACGCCAAACGCCGCAGCACCGTTTGCGTATTGCGCTTCCACTCCTTCAAACTGCGCAGTTCGCCTTCGGTTTCTTTGAGCTTTTGGACGCTGTCCTCCAGCGTGCGAAGCTTGGCTTTCAGCGCCGCGTTCTCGCCCTGCATTTGTTTTTGCCGGGCGAGTACCTGCGACACCAAAAGCTCCAACTGTTTGAACTTTTCCTGCATATTATCTCAATTCCGCACCCACCTGTTCGTGCAGCTGGCGGACAATGCGGTTAAACGCTTCGTCCGTTTCCTGGTCCTTCAGCGTGCGCTGCGGATTGGAAAACGCCAGCGAGAACGTAACACTCTTTTTGCCGGCGGGCAGGTGTTCCCCTTGATACAAGTCAATCAAGTGGTACGTTATTTGCACGTCCAGCGGCGTTTTGTCCAACGCGCTGGCAATGCGTTCGTAGGGGACGGATTCGTCCACCACGACGGACAAATCGCGCAGCGACGGCGGGAAAACCGCCACGTCTTTGGCCGGTTTGAAGTCCCGCGCCGAGAACGCTTTTTCAATCAGCTTCGTGGCAAATTCAAACGCCCACACGTCCTGCGTTTTTACGTTAAACGCTTTCAGCGTCAGCGGGTGCACTTTGCCAAAGTGGCCAATGGTTTTGCCGTTTAGCACAATGTCCATGCAAATTTTGGGGTGCATATAGACCGGCGCCTTGGCAGACGGCACCAAGGTAATGCCTCCCACATCGGCCAGCAGGGCCTGCATCAAACCTTTTAACCAGTAAAAATCCACCGGGCGCAGCGGCGCGGCAAAGAATTTTTCCTGTTCCAGCGTCCCCGTAATCACCCCGGCCACGCTGTAGCCTTCCACCGGGAAGCCTTTAATAGACTGGAACGTTTTGGTCGTTTCAAACAAAGCCAAATTGCTGTTGCCAAAGCGCAGGTTGCTTTCCACGTTTTTCAACAGGGCCGGCAGCAACACCGGGCGCATGTAATCCCACCCTTGGGCCAGCGCATTTTTGATTTTAATGCAGAATTTGGGGTCAAACCCAAACGCTTTGAGTTCTTTTTCTCCCAAGAAATCAATATTCTTGCACTCGCAAAACCCGGCGCCGATTAAGGCCGCGGCGTATTTTTTGCCCAAGTCTATGCCTTTGGGATTATCGGCAAACGTCAGGCTGGCTTTCGTTTCCGAAACGGGAATCATATCGTACCCGGCAAAGCGGGCGGCTTCTTCGGCCAGGTCCCACTTGTGGTTCAGGTCGCGGCGGTGCGTGGGGGCTTTGAACGTCCACTTTTCGCCTTCCGCGTGAAATTCCGCCGCCAGCCGGCCAAAAATTTCTTTCAGCCGTTCTTCGGGAATTTGCGCCCCCAAAATGGCATTAATCTCCGCCGGCGTAAACGTAACGGTGGGGCTTTGATAAGGCACGGGGTACACGTCCACCACTTCCGAAGCGGTGCCGCCGCAAATCTGCAGGAACAAATCCGTCGCGCGCTGCAAAGCCCGCGTAACGCCTTCAATGTCCGTACCGCGTTCAAAGCGCTGGGAAGAATCGGACGATACGGCAAACTTTTTGACCGTCTTGTTTACCGTAGGCGGGTTGAAATAGGCCGCTTCAATAAAAATATCCTGGGTATCGTCTTGGATTCCGCTGTTTAATCCGCCCATAATCCCGGCCAAGGCGGTGGCTTTTTTCGTATCGGCAATCATCAGGCAGTTGGCGTTCAGCGTCAGTTCGCGGCCGCCCAAAAGCGTAAATTTTTCGCCTTCCTGCGCGTTGCGCACGATAATTTTGCCGCCTTCCACCTGCCGCAAATCAAACGCGTGCAGGGGGTTGCCCAGCTCAAACATGACGTAGTTGGTTACGTCCACCAACGCATTTTTGGGGTTGAGCCCCATGGCCGCCAGGCGCTGTTTCATCCACTCGGGCGATTCGGCATTTTTGACCCCGCGGATAATCCGCCCCGTATAACGCGGGCAGCCTTCGGGGTTTTGAATTTCCACTTCCAGGGCTTTACCTTCGCCTGGGATATTTTTCGTTTCGGGCAGTTTAACCGGTTTATTGAGCAAGGCGCCCAATTCCCGCGCCACCCCCAAGTGCGAGAGCAAATCCGGGCGGTTGGACGTAATTTCCAAATCAAACAGCGAATCCGGCTTGCCGTACAGGGTGGAAACGTCCGTCCCCAAGGGGAGGTTTTCGTCCAGCACCAAAATACCGCGCGCACGGGTTTGCGTCAGACCCAGCTCATCGGACGAGCAAATCATCCCTTCCGATTCTATCCCGCGGATGACGGCCGCTTTCAGCACGTTTTTGCCCAAGCGCGCCCCCACGCGGGCCAGCGGGACCTTCTGCCCCAAAGCCACGTTGGGCGCACCGCACACCACGCGCTGCGTTTTGCCGCCGCCCAAATCCAGCGTTACCAAATGCAAATGGTCGGAATCGGGGTGGTCCTCTATTTTGATAATTTGGGCCACATACACGCCTTCAAAATCGGCGCCCGTCGTTTCCACGGAGGCTACTTCAATGCCGAGGTCGGTCAATTTTTTGACGAGTTCTTCGGGAGTCAAATCCAGCTCAATAAAATCTTTCAGCCAAGAGTAAAGTATCTTCATCGTTTCAAATCCTTAAAATTGTTTGAGTACGCGCAGGTCGTTTTCGTAGAACGTGCGGATGTCTTTGATGTTCAGCATCATCATCGCCAGGCGTTCCACCCCCATGCCAAAGGCATAGCCGCTGTACTGCTCGGGGTCAATGCCGCAATTTCTAAGCACATTGGGGTGCACCACGCCGGCGCCCAGCATTTCAATCCAGCCGCTGCCTTTGCACACGTTGCAGCCCTTGCCTTGGCAAAATACGCATTTCACGTCCACTTCCACGCTGGGTTCCGTAAACGGGAAGAAGGACGGACGGAAACGGATTTCCGCCTTGTCGCCAAAGAGCCCTTTCATAAAAGCGGTCAAATCGCTCTTCAAATCCGCCAGGCTGACGTGTTTGTCCACATACAGGCCTTCAATTTGGTGAAACACCGGGCTGTGCGTAGCGTCCAAACTGTCGTTGCGGAAAACCCGTCCGGGCGCCATAATGCGCAGGGGAGGTTTGTGCTTTTCCATATACCGGCTTTGCACGTTGGACGTATGCGTGCGCAGCACAAGCGGCATTTTGCCGTCCACAAAAAACGTGTCCTGCGCGTCGCGCGCGGGGTGATGCAGCGGAATATTGAGCAAATCAAAATTGTGTTTTTCGTCCTCCACCCAGGGGCCTTCGGCCCATTCAAAACCCAGGCGGGAAAGAATCGTCGTCATGCGGTCCTGCGCCACGGAAAGCGGGTGGCGGTGGCCTTTGGCCACGGGGTAGCCGGGGAGCGTTAAATCCAGGGAAACTTTATTCAGTTCGTCGTTAATTTCTTTGGCGGCAAAAAATTCGGCTTTTTCGTCCAGCGCGGCAGCCAGTTTGGCTTTCAGGGCATTGCCCAGCGGGCCGGCTTCTTTTTTTTCTTCAATGGAAAAATCTTTCAGGCCTTTCAAAAGTTCCGTCAGCGCGCCTTTGCGCCCCAGCGAGGCCACGCGCAATTCTTCCACGGCAGCCAAATCGGCCGCTTGGCCGATTTTGGTTTTGTATTCCTGTTCTATAGACAAACAGGCGGATTTGAATTCGTTGATCGTCATATATCTTATTATAGTATTTTAAGGGGTTGTATAGGGAATTTTTCCCATTTTTTCGGCGGTTTTCCCCGCCAAAGCGCACAAACCCGCCGCAAAAAAGTACAATACCTATATGCCCAAAGACATCGTACAAGTAAAAATCAAACGCATTGCGCTGGATATAGAAGCAAACGGGCTGGGCATGGTGGAATTGACCGATTTGGCCGACTCCGTGGAAAAATACATGCTCCAACTGCAGGAAGAGGGCGAAATTGATACGCTGAAACAAGCGCTGATGGCCGCCCTGCATTTTGCCGCGCTCCATTACCTGCAGAGCCAAAACGAAGGCGGCAAACGCAAGGAAGAGGAATCCCGCGTGGACGATTTGATTATCAAATTAAAATCCGCGTTGGACGCGGCCCCCAAAGCATCATGAACGAAGAACAAGACTCCACTTTGCCGTTGGCTGCGCGCCAGGCCCCTAAGAAACTGGAAGATTTTGCCGGGCAGCCCCACCTGTTGGGCCCGGGCAAAATGCTGCGCCGCCTGCTGGAAGCGGACATGATTAAATCGGCCCTGTTTTTTGGCCCGCCCGGCTGCGGCAAAACCGCGACCGCGCGCTATATTGCTTCCCGCACGCAGTCCTATACGGTGGAGTTAAACGCCGCCGCCGCGGGAGTGGCCGACATCAAAAAAGTGTTGGCCGAAGCACGCGACCGCGCTCGCACACCCACCTTTGAGCAAAAGCGCACCCTGGTCATCTTGGACGAAATACACCATTTCAACAAAACCCAGCAGGACGTGTTATTGCCGTCCGTAGAGCGGGGAGACATCATTTTAATCGGCATTACGACCGAAAACCCCTATTTTTACATCAACAACGCGCTTTTATCCCGTTTTTCCGTATTTGAATTTAAGGCGCTGGGCGAAAAAGATTTGCTGAAGATTTTAACCCGCGCCGCCGAAAAAGAAAAAGCGCTCATCACCCCGGAAGCGGCCGACTATTTCATCACCCAAGCCAACGGCGACTCGCGCAAAATGCTAAACGCCGCCGAATTGGCCTTCGTAACCACCGCCACCGATAAGGACGGCCTCAAACACATTGACCTGTCCATTGCCCAGGAATGTATTCAGCGCCGCCATTTGAACTACGACAAAAAAGGGGACGAGCACTACGACATTATTTCGGCTTTTATCAAATCCATGCGCGGCTCCGACCCGGACGCCGCCGTCTATTGGCTGGCGCGCATGCTGGAAAGCGGCGAGGACCCGCGTTTTATCGCCCGGCGCATTTTAATTTGTGCCTGCGAGGACGTAGGCCTGGCCGAGCCGTATGCCATCATGATTGCCCAGGCCGCTTTTGCCGCGGCCGAAGAATTGGGCATGCCGGAAGTGCGTATCCCGCTGGCGCACGCCGCCATTTACGTGGCCTGCTGCCCCAAAAGCAACTCCGCCTACCTGGCGGTGGACGCGGCCCTGCGGGAAGTGCGCGAAGGCAAGTACCGCCCCGTGCCGGACCATTTGCGCTCCGGCGGGAAGAACCGCGGATACAAATACGCACACGATTTCCCCAATCATTACGTAAAACAACTCTATATGCCCGACCCGGTAAAATTTTTTGAACCGGGGAACTTGGGTAAAGAACCCGCCTTGATAGAACGGCTGAAAAAAATTAAAGGAGAATAATGGAGCCCGAAGCACCCTTCCGCGGGCAGGTATTTACCGTTACCGCCCTGACCCTGGCCCTCAAGCAAATGATGGAGGGCGTGTTCCGCGATGTATTTGTGGAAGGGGAAGTGAGCAATTTGCGCGAAGCCGCCAGCGGGCATTTGTATTTTGACCTCAAAGACCGCGAATCGCTCCTTTCGGCCGTGATGTTCAAATGGGACGCCCGCAAACACGGCTTGGAACTGCAGGAAGGAATACAAGTGCGGGTGTGGGGCAGTTTATCCTGCTATGCCAAACAGGGGCGGTATCAGATTATCGTCAAAACCGCCGAAGCGCTGGCCAAAGGCAATTTATTCTTAGAATTTGAAAAGCTGAAAAAGAAGCTGGAAGCGGAAGGACTCTTCGCCCCGGAACACAAAAAACCCTTGCCGGCGTATCCGCAGCGAATTGGGGTGGTAACGTCGCCCACCGGGGCGGCGGTGCGGGATATTTTGTCCGTCCTCAAACGCCGCAGCCCGCATTTGGAAATTTTGATTGCCCCCGTCCTAGTGCAGGGGGAGGAAGCCGCCGGGCAAATTGCCCAAGCCATAGCGGACTTAAACCGCTTTCGCCCCGCGCCGGACGTACTGCTGGTGGGCCGCGGCGGCGGCAGTATGGAAGATTTGTGGGCTTTCAACGAAGAAGTCGTGGCGCGGGCTATTTTTAACAGCAAAATTCCCGTCATTTCGTGCGTAGGGCACGAAGTGGATTTTACCATTGCCGACTTTGTGGCCGATTTGCGGGCGCCTACGCCTTCGGCCGCGGCCGAGCTGGTGGTGCAAAATTCCCAAAGCACGCAAGCACACATCGCCCAGCTGCAAAAGCGGCTGCTGCAAGCCGTCAGCTTGTTTTACGAGCGGGCCAAACGCCGCTTTGACCTGGCCGTCAACAGCCGCGTGTTCAAAAATCCCGAAACCATTACCCAGCCCCGCGAACAGGAATTGGACGATTTAACCCTGCGTTTGGAAACTGCCTGGAAAACCCGCTTGGCCGATTTTGAACACCGTTTTACGCTGGCCAACAACCAGCTGCAGGCGCTGGGACCGCAAGCCGTGCTAAAACGCGGCTACAGCATTACCCGCAAGGCGGACGGCTCCGTCATCAGCCGGGTACGGCAAACCGAGCCCGGCGAAACCGTATTTATTCAAGTGCAGGACGGTATGATCCGCTCCGAAGTGAAGTGAGGTATTATGGCAAGCAAAGTAAATTTTGAAAAACAACTCGCCCGCTTGGAAGAAATCGTGGCGAAGCTGGAAGAAGAACAAACCGATTTGGACGCGTCGGTCAAACTGTTTGAAGAAGGGGTGGCGCTCTCCAAAGAATTGGCTCAAAAATTGGAAACCGTTAAATTTAAGGTGGAAGAGTTAAAAAAGAAAGGCTCCGAAATGATGACGGCGCCCTTTGACACCGAATTGGCCGAGGATTCCGATGCCCGCTAAAAAGCTGCGTTTGGATATGGCCTTGGTGGAAAAAGGCTTTTTTGCCAGCCGCAACCGCGCCCAGGCCAGCATTATGGCGGGGGAAGTGCTGGTAAACGGAGAGGTGGACACCCGGGCCGACCGCACCATTTTGCCGCAGGACGTAATTGCCCTTAAAGAAAAATCCTGCCCGTATGTGTCGCGCGGCGGGCTGAAGCTGGCGGGCGCGCTGAAAGCCTGGAATATAGACGTGAAAAATAAAGTATGCGTGGACATTGGCGTGGCGACGGGCGGATTTTCGGACTGTATGCTCCAGGCGGGCGCCAAAGACGTCTATGGCGTGGACGTAGGCAAAGGCCAACTGGCCGACGAAATGCGCCGCTACCCCAATTTCCATTTCAAACCCGAAACCAACGCCCGCTACATGACGGCCGATTTATTTGACCAAGCCCCGCAGTTTGCGGCGGTGGACGTGTCCTTCATTTCGCTTACGATGATTATGGAACCGCTCTTTAAGGTCATGGCCCCGCAAGCGGAAATCGTTTTTTTGATTAAACCCCAGTTTGAGCTGACCCCCAAACAAGTGCCGCACGGCATTGTAAAAACGGAAGAAAACCGCCAGCTGGCAATCCGCCGCGTGCAGGATTTTTTTGAAACCCACCTCAAAGAAAAATACGGCGGCGTATCGGGCGAGGTAATGGAAAGCCCCATCAAAGGCACGCACGGCAATACCGAATATCTCTGGCACGTAACCCTGAATAAACCGGAGACTTTTTCCTGAAAAAAACCCGCCGTCAGGCGGGTTTTTCAATTTGTAAAAAGCTCAAAATTAGGGCAACCGATAAATGGTAACGCTCCCTCCCTTCATACCGCCTTCCGTCCCGTTTCCATGCAAAGTGCCTCCCAGGCTTTTACACACCCGGTTGGCAACGGTATCATTTTGCGCGGCCAAACACCAAGTGATCCCCGCATGCGGGCCATGGTCCAAACCTTGCTGATAGCCCAGGCGGGCTTGGCCTTCTTTGCCGGAATATCCCCCTACATTGTACAGTCCCGGCGTATTGGTAAGCATGTTGTACCACGAATCCGGACACGACACATGCCCTACGGTGCCCATCGTACAGCCTTGCAGGCCGTCAATCGCCAAAGTAGAGGCATCGTCCGCATATTCGCCATTGGCCAAATAGTACAATTCGGCCGAATCCTTCAAGGCCTTTACCATAGGCATTAATTTAGACAGGCGGGCCTTTTCTACCGCCACTTCATATTGCGGTAAAGCAATCGCCGCTAAAATACCAATAATCAATACGACCACCAACAATTCAATTAATGTAAATCCGGTCGGCCTTTGCATATGTTCCCCCAGAAAATTAATTAAATTGATTCATCGCTTTTTCCAACCCTTGCGACAAAATCATTTCCAGTGCGTCCACCGCGCGGGTAAGGGCGCCGTCCAGCGTGGGTTGGTCCGCCTTGGGAAAATTGGAAAGTACAAAATTGGCCAGGTCAAACTTTTCGGGTTTGGGTCCAATCCCCAGGCGCAGGCGGGGGATATCCTGCGTGCCCAATTGCTCTATCACGCTTTTCATCCCTTTTTGCCCGCCGGCAGAACCGCTCTTGCGAATACGCAATTTGCCCAGCTCCAGCGACACATCGTCAAAGCAAATCAGGCAGTTTTGCGGCGCAATTTTATAAAACCGGGCCAAGCTGGAAACAGCTCGGCCCGATTCGTTCATATACGTAGAGGGTTTGATCAGAAAGACATCGCTCCCTGCCACGGTAACTTTTGCATACACTCCCAGGTTCTGCCAGGTTTTCCACTCGGCCCCCCACCGTTTGGCAGCGGCGTCCAGCACCATAAATCCGGCGTTGTGCCGCGTGTGTTCGTAGGAAGTACCGGGATTTCCAAGCCCCGCCAAGAGATGTTGCATACGTTATTTCTTCGCGGCTTCCTTGTCTTTGGTAAGGTTGCCTTCTTCGTCTTTCTTGCCCTTGGTGGAAGAGCTTTCCGGCTGGGCGGCGGCAGCATCGGCGGCCGGCGCAGGAGCAGGAGCTTCTTCTTCTTTCGGGATGGCCAAGTGCACCACGGGGGCTTCCGGATCCGTCAGGAGTTCCACCCCTTCCGGCAGTTTAATTTCGCCCGCCACGATACCTTTGTTGATGGTCATCGGGGTAATATCCAGCACAATTTCGTGCGGGATGGCGCTGACCAGCGCGCGCACTTCAATTTCGCGCAGGATGTGTTCAATAATAGCGCCATAGTTGGCCACGTCCGCCGGCATACCTTCCAGTTTGAGCGGGACGATGACGTCCATCTTGTCTTTCATGCTCACACGTTGAAAATCGGCGTGAATCGGGTTGTCGGTAACCGCGTGATATTGGACTTCCTTCATCAGGGCCAATTCTTTGGCCCCGTCCAAATCTACTTCCACCAGCGTGTTTTTACCGGCTTTAATGATTTTGTCCAAATCTTTTACGCTTACGGTAACGCTAACGGGTTCTTTGTGTCCGCCGTAGATTACGGCCGGAACTTTCTTTTCGGCTCTGATTTTAGAAAGAGCCCCTTTGACGCCAATCCCTTCGCGGGCGGCGGCAGAGATGTTTACTTTTTCCATTTTTTTCCTCCAAATTTTCCGCAGAAAATTGAAATTTTATTTAATTGAACATATCGCTGATAGAGCGGCCGTCGTGGTTGCGCTTAATAGCGTCCGCCAGTAAATACGAAACGGACAGCACATCCACCTTCGGTCCTAAGTCGCGTATCGGAAGCGAATCGGAAATGACCAGCTTCTTGATGTCCGACTTGTTGATTTTATCTATCGCGTTGCGGGACAACAGCCCATGCGTGCATACCGCATAGATTTCGCGCGCGCCCCGCTCTTTGATTTTTTGGGCCACGGTGGTCAGCGTGCCGGCCGTGTCCACGATATCATCAAAAATGATGGCAACTTTGTCTTTCACGTCGCCGATGACGTTGTACACCACGGCTTCGTTGGCTTTGGGGCGGCGTTTATCAATAATCACCAGTCCCGCGTCCATACGGGCCGCAAACTTGCGGGCGCGTTCCACCCCGCCTACATCCGGCGAGATGACCACCACGTCCTTGCGGCTAAAATCTTTGAAATAATCCAAAAATACTTTGCGGGCACGCAAGTGGTCCACCGGGATGTCAAAAAATCCCTGAATTTGGCCGGCGTGCAAATCCACCGTCATAATCCGGTCGGCACCGGCTTCCGTAATCAAATTGCTGGCCAGCTTAGCCGTGATTGGCACGCGGGGCGAACCTTTCCGGTCCGCACGGGCATAGCCAAAATAGGGAATTACCGCCGTAATCTTGCCGGCACTGGCGCGTTTGAACGCGTCAATCATAATCAGCAGTTCCATCAAATTTTCGTTGACGGGCGGACAGGTGGGCTGAATTAAATAGCAATCGTGCGCGCGGACGCTTTCCAAAATCTGCACGTCAATCTCTCCGTCCGCAAATCGCTCTACGCGCAATTTGCCCATTTCCATATTCAGGTGACCGCAAATTTTCTGCGCCAGGGCAATGTTGGCATTGCCGGAGAAAATTCTCAAATCGCCGTTTACGCTTTTAGTCATTTTTCTTTACACCTTTTTTTCCCAGAACGACCTGACGCGAACGGGCTATTGCCAGAGATTCCGCCGGAACCTCTTTGGTAATGGTTGACCCCGCGCCGATTTTTGCATATTCGTGCACCGTTACCGGCGCCACAAAATTCACGTTAGACCCTACAAACACGTGGTCCCCAATGACCGTTTGGTGTTTGTTCTTTCCGTCATAATTGCAGGTAATCGTTCCCGCTCCCACGTTCACCCCGGCGCCCATTTGCGTATCGCCGATGTAGCTTAAGTGGTTGACCTTGGAACCTTCCCCAATGACGGATTTTTTGATTTCTGAAAAATTGCCCACTTTGGCGCCTTTTTTAAGCACGGATTTCGGGCGCAGGTGCGCATACGGCCCCAACTGGCAGGAGGCTTCCACTTCGGATTCCTCTATATAGGTGCCCATTTTGATGGTTACGTTGTCGCCAATGACGGAATCCTTAATGTACACGTTGCCTTCAATGTCGCAATTTTTGCCGATCACCGTGTTGCCGCTGATGTAGCAGCCGGGGCAAATGCGGGTGTCCGCACCAATTTGCACCCCGGGGTCTATATACACCTCTTTCGGGCGCACCAGCGTAACGCCTTGGTCCATCAGTTCCGTGGCCACGCGGTCGCGCATGATTTGTTCGGCTTCGGCCAGCTGGGCTTTGCTGTTGACGCCCAAGGCTTGTTGGTAATCTTGCCCGGCAAACACCAAAACGGGCTGATTCATTTGCTTGATTACGGCTAACGTATCGGTTAAATAGTATTCCCGTTTGGGGCCTTGCGGCGTAAGCTGGGAAAGAGCCGTCTGCAGCGATTTGGAATTAAAAACGTACATGCCGCTGTTAATTTCGGCAATTTTTTTGGTTTGTTCATCGGCGTCGGTATCTTCCACAATCGTGGCAAAAGAACCGTCCGCCTCGCGCACGATGCGCCCATAGCCGCTGGGATCCGGCACCGTTACACCCAGCACCAGCGCGCCGGCTTCGTTGCGTTCAAACACTTCCGCCATGCGGGCCAGCGACTGCGCTTTTAGCAGGGGCGTATCGCCGTTTAAGACCATCATCGTTTCAAATTTTTGCAAGAGAGGCGTGGCCGCTTTAACCGCCGAGGCGGAACCGGACAGTTCCGTTTGGTGCACAAACACCACCGGCGCCGTAATGCCCCACTGGGCAAGCCCGGCTTGCACCGTGTGCACCACTTGCTCGGCCTCGTGGCCGACCACAATACCGATGGCCGCGGGACCCAAAGCTTGGGCCGCTTTCAAAATATGTGCGATAATCGGAAGACCGCAAACGATGTGCAGCGGTTTGGGGAGAGGGGATTTCATCCGGGTGCCTTTGCCGGCCGCCAGGATGAGAACACACAGATTTTTTTTGGCTACCATTGTTTTATCTACTCTTGCCTAAAAAGAATCTAACTTGTTAATGATAAATCAGGAACAAATTATATATATATTATACCAATAATCCGCCCAACCTGCAAAGCGGAAATGTTGGCACTTCCTGCCTAGGCGGGGCATTGATTATATTGTAGCATTTTACCGGGCAAACGGCTGGGCAAAGCACAAGGGTCCTTCCGCCCGGATGATTTTCGCCCGTACCAACCCGTGCAAAGGGGCGGGCGTTTCCAAGACCGTTTGCTGAAAATTAGACGTTATCCCGTGCGGGCGGCCCTGTTTGTGCTCTTCTACAAAAATTTCTTGCTCCGTCCCCACCAGCGAAGCGGCAAAATTGGCCCGCAGTTCTTGATCCAGCTGACGAAGCGCGTCCGCCCGGCGTTTGATGACTTCGTGCGGCAGCTGAGGCAGCCGGGCCGCCGGCGTGCGCGGCCGCGGCGAATAGCTAAACACGTGCAGCCCCGCCAAGCGCACCGAGCGGATAAACGCCGCGGTAGCGTCAAAATCCGCTTCCGTTTCGGTAGGATAACCCGCAATCACATCGGCAAAAATGCCAATCTGCGGCACCTGGCGGCGCAAATCCTCCACGCGGGCGCGGTACGCGGCCGTATCGTAGTGGCGGTTCATGTCTTTCAAAATTTTATCGCACCCGGCCTGCAGCGGCAAGTGGAAATAATTGCAAAACCGGTCCGGTCGCTGGGCCATTTGGCGGATAATGCCGTCCGTAACCGTTTGCAGTTCTATGGAAGAAAACCGCACCCGAAAATGCCCCGGCAGGGCGGCAATGCGCTCGCACAAGGCGGCTAAATCCGCCCCCGTTTGGGGACAGCGGTAATTGCCGATGTTAATCCCGGTCAGCACCACTTCGGCAAAGCCGTTCTGCTCCAGCGTCTGGATTTCGTGCAGCACGTCTTCCAGCGGTTTGGACCGCTTGACCGGACGCGCATACGGCACAATACAGTACGAGCAAAAGCAATCGCACCCGTCCTGAATTTTAATAAAAGCGCGGCTGTGCCCTTCGTGCCCGGACACCGTCCAGCAGACGTCCGGCACCTGGAACAACTTTTCCCCCAATTCGTATTTGCCGATGATTTGCGCTTGCGGAAATTTTTCGCGCACGGCGGCTTCGTGGGCAGCCGCATAACAGCCCGTTAACACCAGGCGGGCCTTCGGATTGCGGCGCAAAATCTGGCGGATTTGTTTTTCCACGTCTTTATCGGCCTGGTGCGTAACGGTGCAGGTATTAAGCAGGCACAAGTCCGCCGTTTCAAACGAATCGGCCGGCGTAAACCCGCTGCGCAGAAATTGTTCCCAAAGGGCTTGGCTTTCCACTTGGTTGACGCGGCAGCCAAAGGTTTTAATAAAAAAAGTAGTCATTATAAAAGTTTTGCGGCAACGGCAATGCACGCCGTTTCCGCCCGTAAAATGTTGACGCCCAGCGTAACCGGACGCACGCCGTGCTGCTCGGCCTGGGCAATTTCTTCGGCCGTCCAGCCGCCCGCCGGCCCCACATACACACGCACCCGCTTGGGCGAGCCTAACTGTTCCAGCCCCCAAAAAAGCGTGTGCGTTTCTTCCGCTTCGTAAGCGATTAACGCCGGGCCCGGCTGTTCCAGTGCTTGGGCAAAAGAAAGCGGCGGCAAAATGGCCGGGATAAACGGCGTGTCGCACTGTTTGCAGGCGGCAATCATAATTTGGTGCCAACGTTCGTTTTTGCCGTCCCACTTTTTAAGCACGTCGTATTCGCTGCGCGCGGTAACCACCGGGCGAAACGCCGCCACGCCCAGCTGGGTGCATTTGTCCAGCACGTCCTCCAGCCCCGTGCGGGAATTGGGAGCAAAACACAGCTCCAGCTCCCGTTCCGGACGCCGCACCCGGCAAGGCTGCAGCAGGGTGCCGCGGACAAACTTTTTTTGAATACGGTCTATGCGCGCCATATACTGGCGGCCGGTACCGTCAAACACGCGGATTTCGTCCCCCTCTTTATGGCGGGCGACGGCTGCGGCGTGATGGGCTTCGGCCTCGGTTAAAAAGAATTCCTTTTCTTTGATGTCTGCAAAATACTGGGGCATACAGTTATTTTACTTTTTCCCCGGGGGCAAACACAAACGCGCCGCCGCCCAAGACGCCGGAAGAACACAAAAAAAGGGGAACCTTTTCGGTTCCCCTTTTGCAGCGGTTGTGTGAGATTATTTATCTACCACTTCGGCTTCTACCACGTCGTCTTTGCCGCCGTTGTTACCGGTTGCTTGCGCTCCGGCCGCCGGGCCCTGCTGTGCGCCCGCTTGCGCACCCGCTTGGGCCTGCTGTTGAGCTTGCGCGTTTTTGTACATCGCTTCGCCCAATTTCTGGCCGGCTTTCAAGGCTTCGTCCGTAGCCGCTTTGATGCGGGCCACATCTTCGCCTTTGAGGGCGTCTCTCAAGTCGCCCAAGGCGCGGTCAATGGCCAAGCGGTCGTCCTGAGACACTTTGTCGCCGTATTCCTTCAGCGATTTTTCCGTCTGGTAGAGCACGCTGTCGCCCTGGTTTTTGGCCTCAATGACTTCTTTGTGTTTCTTGTCTTCTTCCGCGAATTTCTCCGCGTCTTTGACGAATTTTTCCACTTCAGCATCACTGAGTTTGTTGGGCGAGCTGATGGTAATGTGCTGTTCCTTGTTGGTACCCAGATCCTTGGCGGAAACGTTCAAAATACCGTTCGCGTCAATATCAAACGTAACTTCAATCTGCGGTACGCCGCGAGGAGCTGGCGGAATACCATCCAGGTCAAATTTGCCCAGTGGTACGTTGTCTTTGGCCATCGGGCGTTCACCCTGCAGCACGTTGATGGTTACGGCCGGCTGGTTGTCCGAAGCCGTAGAGAAGATTTGCGTCTTGCGTACCGGGATGGTGGTGTTGCGTTCAATCAGGCGAGTGCACACGCCGCCCAAGGTTTCCAGACCCAAAGACAGTGGGGTTACGTCCAACAAGAGCACGTCTTTGACGTCGCCCGTCAAAATACCGGCTTGTACAGCCGCACCAATCGCCACGCATTCCATCGGATCAATACCGCGTTCAATCTTCTTGCCGACCAAGTCTTCCACGTATTTCTGCACAATCGGCATACGGGTCGGACCGCCGACCAAGATGATGCGGTCAATCTGCGAGACCGTCAAGCCCGCATCGGACAAGGCCTGATTGACGGATTTACCGCAGCGTTTGACAATGTCGTCCACCAAGCTTTCCAGTTTGGCGCGGGAGAGCTGCAGTTCCAAGTGTTTCGGGCCGTCGGCACCCGCGGAAATGAACGGCAGGTTGATGTCCGTTTCCATCGTGGTGGACAGTTCAATTTTGGCTTTTTCGGCCGCGTCTTTCAAGCGTTGCTGCGCTTGTTTGTCTTTGGACAAATCAATCCCGGTCTGTTTGCGGAATTCGTCCACCATCCACTGGATGATGGCGTTATCCATATCCGTACCGCCCAGCTGCGTATCGCCGGAGGTGGCCAGCACGTCAAAGGTGCCTTCCTTCCCCATTTCCATAATGGTTACATCCAGCGTACCGCCGCCCAAGTCGAACACCATGACTTTTTGTTCTTTGCCGGCTTTATCAATCCCGAAAGCCAACGCGGCAGCCGTCGGTTCGTTGACCAAGCGCACCACTTCCAACCCGGCAATGCGGCCGGCGTCTTTGGTGGCCTGGCGCTGGTTATCGTTAAAATAAGCGGGCACCGTAATTACGGCTTTTTCTACCGGTTCGCCCAAGAAAGCTTCGGCGTCTTTTTTCACCTTCTGCAAGATGAAAGCCGACAGCTGCTGAGGCGTAAATTCTTGTCCGCGCAAATTGTATTTATAGTTTTCCCCCATTTTGCGTTTGAAGGCCGTTACCGTGCCTTCCGGGTTTGCGATGGCCTGACGGCGGGCAGGTTCACCCACCAGGCGCTGACCGTCTTTGGTAAACGCGACGTAAGACGGAAACGCCTTACCGCCGATGGAGCTGCCTTCGGCAGACGGAATAATGGTTCCTCTGCCTCCTTCCATTACCGCCGCGGCGGTGTTGGAAGTTCCCAAATCAATACCAATAATTTTAGCCATACTTATATTCTCCTTATAAAATCAAAATTTGTAACTTTCCCAGCGGAAGATTACCCTTCCGCATGCTGTCCGACAATGACCCGCGCCGGGCGCAGGACTTTGCCGTCCATGGTAAATCCCATTTGTACTTCTTGCAGGACTAAACCGTCTTGATCTTCGGAGGACGGGATCATCGCCACCACTTCCTGGGTGGCGGGGTCGTAGGGTTTATCCAGCACGTCCATATGCTCAATCCCTTCGGCCTTAAAAGCTTTTTCCAGTTCCGCAAACACCATATTCAGCCCGTCTTTGACGGCTTTCAAGGAAGCGGGACACTCTTCTTCTTTTTGTTTTTTGGCTAACTCCTCACGTTGACGCAACAGCACTTCGTAGGCGGGAAGCAGTTTCTCGGCGAATTGTTTTTTGCCATAAGCCAAGAAAGATGCTTTTTCGCGCTCGGTGCGTTTGCGGTAGTTTTCAAAATCTGCACTCAAACGAACCAGTTGGTCGTAATAATCAGGCTTTTTTCCCTGGGCAGGCGCTTCGGCCTTCGGTTCCGGGGTTACGGCTTCCGGTTCCGTTTGCACGGCGTCCTGCTGTTCGGTAAGTTCTTCTTCCGCGGCAGCCTGCGGCTCGCCGTGTTTTTGTTGATGTTTCTTACTCATAGTCTTTCTCTTCCTCGGAGGGCAGGGCCGCCCAATGTTGCAGGGACGATTCCAACAGGCTCCCAATGAAATTTACCAAAGACATCACCCGGGTATATTCCATGTGCTTGGGGCCGATAATGCCCAACATGCCCACCGTTTTGTCCCCCACGCGGCACGCCGTAGAAACAATACTGAGATTTTTCAGTTCCTGCAGTTCGTTCTCGCTGCCAATGCTGACGTTGAGTTTCTGGTTGGATTTTTCCATATCCGTCATTTTCTCGTTTAACAACGAGGAAAAACGGTCGCGCTCTTCTACTACGCGCATCATTTGTTTCAAATCTTCGTAATCGGCCTGCGTCGTATTTTCCAGCAGGCGGCCAATGCCTTCCACATACAGCTCGTCCGCCCCCGTTTGAGGCCGTTCAATGTCTTTGAGCACCTGGGTGGCCAAATCCGCCAAGTCCGAAATTTCCCGGTGCCCCGAGTGGATGTGCTGCCAAAGCACCTGGCGGGCCTGCGTTAAGGTAAGCCCCGCAATCTCTTCGTTGATAAACCGGCTGAGCACCCGCAGGCGGTTCGGCTCAATCACATACCCCGTACGCACCGGCCAATGGCGCACGGCCCCCGCTTCGGTTACCAGCACCGCCAAAATGACACCCGGCGTAACTGGAATAAAATCTAACCGGCGAATCCGCTGGTCCGCCACTTGGGCCGCATACACAAACCCCGCCGCCCCGGACAGCATGGCCAGCAAACGCGAGGTTTGCACCAACATATTGTCCACCTCGTTCACGCGGGCATCGTATTGTTCTTCAATGTGCTGGCGTTCGCGGGCGGCCATTTTTTGTACGTTGGCCAGGTAGTCCACATAATAGCGGTAGGCTTTGTCCGTAGGGATACGTCCGCCGGAAGTATGCGGCTGGTAAAGATATCCTTCTTCCTCCAGTTCCTTCATGATATTGCGAATCGTCGCGCTGGATACATCGGGCAGCGCCCCATCCGCAATCATCTGGGAACCGACCGGCCGGCGGGTTTCCACAAACTGCTGGATGACCCACCGCAGGATTTTTTCTTTACGCGCTTTAGCAATTTCCGGTTTCAGAATTCTCATAACTTTCTGGGGAGACCTTCGGAGCGTTCGGTTTATTTTAGCACTCTTTCTGCCTCACTGCTAATAGTATATGCAATTATTTTATTTTTGTCAACCCCTTTTTTAGAGTGCTAATTTTGCACCCCTAGCGCTCGTCGTAAAATGCAATTCAAAGAACAGATTTTCTTTACTATAAAAAAGGAATTTCGCGCGTGCAAGCGTATTTTTATATTAGTTCCCCGCTGGCAGGGGGCCTCGCAAAAAAGATAAAATATTTTTATGCAATTTATTGATTCACACGCCCATTTGAACGATCCCGCCTTTGACGCGGACCGCGACGAGCTTCTCGCCCGCACGCTGCCGCAGGCGGGCCTTACGCTAAGCGTAGAAATTGGCTGTTCCCCCGAGGAGTGGCAGCCGGCCTTGGCCCTGGCGGACAAATACCCGGCGCTCGTGCGTGCCGTATTGGGGGTACACCCCGAATATGCCTGCAAAATGACGCCGCAGCACCTGCAAACGCTGGCCGCTTTGCTGCCGGACCCGCGCAATGTGGCGGTAGGGGAAATTGGGTTAGATTACACCTGCTTGGACGTTACTTCCAAAGACAAACAACAGGAAACTTTCGCCCAAATGCTGGATCTAGCCAACCAAACCCAAAAACCGCTGGTGCTGCACGTGCGGCGCGAAGGCGAAGATTACAGCGCCTACGAGGATTCGTTTTACGCCCTTAAACACCAATGGAAAGGCACGTCCGCTACGGCACATCCGGGCGTGTTGCATTGTTTTTGCGCCCGCTACGAAGAAGCCAAACGCGCCCTGGATATGGGCTTGCTGCTGGGCATAAACGGCTGCTTTACCTATAAGAAAAACGAATATATCCGGGAAGTCGTCAAAAAAGCCGGGGCCGATAAGCTGATTTTGGAAACCGATTGCCCGTACCTTTCCCCCCAAGGCAAGCGCGGCCAGCGCAACGACCCGTCCAATATTCCGCTGATTGCGCAATTCGTGGCCGATTATTTGAATATGCCCCTGGAACAACTGGCCGAAATGACCGTACGCAATACAAAACAGCTGTACGGGCTGGCATAAATTTGTTATATTGGGAGAAACTATGAAAAAGATGCTACTCCCTTTTTTTGCGGTGCTGTTGGCGGCGGGGTGTCTGTCTCCGGAACAAAAACAAAAGGTCTATTCGTTCTGGCTGCAGCAATATGCGCAGGTCATGATGAAGAAAATGGCCCAGCAGATGGACAGCCTGCAAAACAACCCTTTATTTAAGAATTGGTCCGCCCAGCCGCAGGCACCGCAAACGCCTCCGCCTCCGGCAGCCGCACCCGCCAAACGGCCCCAGCCGCCGCAGATTATGGACGTGTCCATGGCGTCCGACACGCTGCCCGGCAAAGCGTCCCCAGCCGAACGCGCCCAAATGAAACGCGCCCTGGATGCCGTGCAACTGGCCAACCAGGAAACCTTGTCCGACATTGCCGCCACCTTCGGCAATGACGTCAAATACAAAGCCTTTTTAATTACTACCCAAACGGAAACGAAGCTCAAACAAGCGGCGGCACAAAGCGCCAATTTTGCGGCTTATGCTGCCGCTCAAAAGAAATTGCTCCAAACGCAAGACACTCAGCTCAACCGCCTGATGCAGCAAAATGTGGGCAGTATTAAAAAAATCCGCCGTTAACTGCCGTTTAGAGAGGAACTACTTATGAACCGACTGGTATTCTTGTTAGCTGTACTCGTATTGGTATGCTGTATTGCTTATTCTACCCGCTCGTCCTGGCTGAAATTACCGCCGCCCACAACTACGGCCGAACAAACCGAACCGCCGGCCGAAGGCTTTGCCGGCCATATGCAGCGCCTGAGCCAAACCGTTACCAATTTTGCCACCTCCCTTTCTCAGCCGGCCACGCCGCCGGCCCCCAAGCTGGATCCGGTGCCGCCGCAGCCCGTAAAACCGGCCAAGCCGCGCCCGCCCAAAAAGCAGGAACTGCTGCAAATTGTGTTTGAAGACGCCCGTCCCCCGCTGGAAAACGAAGCCATCGGTCCGAAAGATTCCGCCCGATTGGAGGACTTTTTGATGGACCGGATGGACAGCAATGCCGAATTTGTAGATTTAATCCAAGGGGTGTTTGGCCACGACGCCGCCAAAGAAGTGGTGCGCGTGCTGACGGAAGACGAAAACGCCACCGAAAAAAATGCCCGCACCTGCAAATCCTTGGAGGAATTTGCCCTGCGCCAAGAAAAAATTGAGCAAAAAACCCAGCACGATTTGCACAAGGCGCTGGCCCCGCTGGGCAAAAACCTGGAACAGCAGAAAAAAGCCGTTTCGCCCGCGTGGAAAGCCTTTGACCGCCGAGTCCACAACTATGAACGGGTAAATAAAGGGCTGCCGGTGGGCGAACCGGAAGAAAACGTGCGCCCCATGCCGGATTTTATGCGCTAAATAACGTCCCTTTTCCCCCTCGGTCCGTGCGGCCGGGGGTTTTTATAGACACAAAAACCCCGCTCCTAGGAGCGGGGTTTTGACTTGCCTGGCAGAAACGCTTAGGCGGCTTTGACGACGTCCACCAATTTCTTGAAGGACACCGGGTCTTTAATCGCCATTTCGGCCAACATTTTGCGGTTAAGCGTGATGTTGGCTTTGGCCAAGCCGCTGATGAATTTGGAGTAAGACAAGCCTTCCTCTCTTACCGCGGCATTGATGCGGGTGATCCACAACTGGCGGTAAGTGGTTTTTTTGTCTTTGCGGCCTACGTAAGCATGCACGCCGGATTTATCCAGCTGCTGGGTGGCCATGCGCAAGCGGCGGGATTTATCTCCGTAATAGCCGCTGGCTCTTTTCAATACTTTTTTCTTTCTTGCGTGTCTGGGAACGCTGAATTTAATTCTCATGTTTCTAACCTCTTATTTGGCCATCGGGAGATATTTTTCCAAAATCTTCCCTTTGTTGGACTCGGGCGTAATCACGCCGGTCTTTCTGGTTTCGTGCTTCCGGGAGGCAGAAACAGGCGTAAGCAAGTGTTTTCTGCCGGCTTTTCTGTGGGTGAATTTACCCGTGGCGGTTTTTCTGAAGCGTTTTTTGCCGCCGCTGTGGTTTTTCAATTTAGGCATTTTTATAGTACCTCTGTTTAATTAGTCCTTTTTCCGAACAACCTGCGCCGGGAGCCGGTCAAGCCCCGTACACAGTACACTAAAAAGGACCTAAAAATCGGTTTAGTTTTTGGGCACAAACGTCATAGACATCCGGTTGCCCATGGACTGCAGTCCGCCGTCCACATTGGCAAGCTCGGCCAAGCGTTTGGCCGTATCGTTCAAAATTTGGATGCCGATATCCTTGTGCTGATTTTCGCGGCCGTGGAACACCACTACAAAACGCACCATGTCTTTCTTGCGCAAAAATTCTTCAATTTGGCGTATTTTTACGTCCAAATCGTGCGGAGCAATGCGCGATTTGATGCGCAGCTCTTTCAAGGTTACTTTGGTTTGTTTCTTTTTGGCTTCCGCCGCTTTCTTTCCCTGTTCGTAAACATACCGGTTGTAATCGAGTATCTTACACACAGGAGGCTGCGCGTTGGGTGAAATTTCCACCAAGTCCAGCTCTTGTTCTTTGGCCAGCGCGACGGCTTGCGCCACCGGCATGACCCCAATCATCGTGCCGTCGGAATTAATCACTCTTACTTCCGGCACGCGGATGTTTTGGTTTCTGCGATAGAGATCTTTTTTGTACTCTCTTCTAGTATCGTATCTGACCATTTAAGTATTCTTTGAAAAAAATAGTTCCTCATCAGGAACAATATTATTATAGCAACTTCGTCTAAAAGCTGTCAATGCGCCGCCGGCGGATTCGGCGCCTGATAAACCGGCGTGCCGCGCTCCAGCAGCCGCCACCCTTCCGGCAGGCGCAATAAGCGCCACTTGCCGTCGGGCTGTGCCCAGCAGGGACCCTCGGGCGTAAACGAGCGGGCAAGCACCAGCGGGGCCGTTTTTACCGGCAAAAACACTTCGGCTTCCGTCCCGTCGGCAGACAGCACCACGTACGCCGCCACGTCCGATGCCTCGGGCGCACACGCACGCAGGGCAATTCCGCTCTCCCACAGCCGCACGCACGCCTGGGCGGCACCGCTCCACACGTACCCGGCAGAAGCGATACAGCCGTGGCTGTCCCGATCGGCCCCGAGAAGTTGCTGCTGTGCCGGCTCCGTAGCACAGCCCAGCCCCAAACTGACGGCGCCAAGCACTGCGAAAAGA
This sequence comes from uncultured bacterium, assembly GCA_949294085.1. Classification (GTDB taxonomy): domain Bacteria; phylum Elusimicrobiota; class Elusimicrobia; order Elusimicrobiales; family Elusimicrobiaceae; genus Avelusimicrobium. The sequence continues at coordinate 77,389 of CASFFX010000004.1, forward strand.
TGTTTTTTCATAGCGTTATTATACGATTTTTTGCCCGCCCACCCATAAAAAGGCTCCCTTGCGGGAGCCTTTTCAAAGCAGTTTGGTTTAGTCGTCGTAATCGTCATCGCGGTCGCGCACGACTTTTTTGGCGTTTCCTTCTTTGCGAAGCGTGGAAGGATAGCCTCTGTATTCAATTCTGCCGCGGCCGTTGGCTTCGGCATACAGCGCGTCGCTGGCGTTTACTTTAATTTTGCCGGAAGCGTTCGCGGTGGCGCGCACCGTAACGGCACGCAAATCGTCGGCGTCAATTTCGCCGGAGCCGTTATTGACCAACACGGCTTCTTCCGCCGCGCCGGACAAATCTACATCGGAGCGCCCTTCCGCCGTCGCATGAATTTGCTGTGCGTGAACCCGGCCCAATTCAATGTCCGAGCGGTCATACGCGGTGGCCGTAATGGTATCGGCATTGACGTAGTCCATGGAAATATCCGAATCCTGGTCCGTGGTCAGTTCCAATTGGGGGGTGTCCAACGAGCCGCGCAGGTCAAACTCGCCGCTTTGGCTGGCGGTTACCGCCGTCAATTCCGGAGCTCTTACCGCTACGCGCAGTTCGTATTCGCCGCGCACGCGCACCGGGCGTTTGAACGCCACTACCAGCACGCCGTCTTTCACCTGTACTTGCGAAAGTTCCACCAGGTTTTCCCGCCCGCTGACGGTTACGGAAGCGTTTTTATCCTGCATAAAATCCACTTCAATATCGCCGCGTACTTCCACCGCATAAAAAGCCGGCAGGTTGTGCACATCCCGCGATACATAGCGCCCGCGGCCGGTTACCGACTGCAGTTTCTCCGCAAAGGCAGGCGCGGCCACCAGCAGCGCCGCCAAAAATAATAAACTAATTTTCTTCATACTGCTCCCCCTTGGGATAATTTCATACAACAGTATTATACTAGCACAAAACACACCCGGAAAAACAGTATAAAAACTTATTATGCTCCTTGCCCTTCCCCGCTTCCGCGCGCGTTCCTGCAAGGGCGTGGGAAATTTGCTAAAATTAATTATATTTTCATTATTTTTAAGGTGGCAATTATGAGCAACAGAAGAATGGCCCGGGAATGTGCCCTGCAATCGCTTTACTACGCCGACAGCGCCAAAGACGCGCGCGAAGCCGACGTAACGCGTTACGCGTCCGACTTTAAGAAGGAACTGGGAGACTGCTTCCCCTTCTGCCAGGACTTAGTAACCGGCACGACCGAACATTTGAAGGAAATTGACAAGATCGTTTCCGCCTATGCCAAAAACTGGACGGTAGCCCGCATGTCGGCGGTGGACCGCTCCATCCTGCGCATGGCCACCTACGAAATGGTGTTCAGCCCCGAAAAGACCCCCGTCCCGGCCATTATTGACGAAGCCATTGAATTGGCCAAAAAATATTCCACCGAAAACTCCAGCAAGTTTATCAACGGCCTGTTGGACCAGCTGAAAAAAGAACGCAAATAAAAGCTATGCACCCCAAAGAAGAAATTGAACGGCTTAAAAAGCTGATCAATTATCACAACAATCTTTACTACAATTTGGACAGCCCCGTCTTGTCCGACACGCAATACGACGCCCTGTACAAACAGCTCAAGGATTTGGAAGACCAATACCCCCGGTACCGCACCAAAAATTCCCCCACCCAGCACGTGGGCGGGCAGGCAGGCTCGTCGTTTGCACCGGTGCGGCACGCGGTACCGATGATGTCGCTGGACAACTCCTACTCGCCGGACGACATCCGTGAGTGGTATGCCCGGGCGGAAAAAATTTTGCAGCGCAACGATTTTGAAATGGTGGTGGAAGGGAAAATAGACGGCGTTTCCTGCTCGCTGACGTATGAAAACGGCATTTTGGTAACGGCCGCTTCCCGCGGGGACGGCAAAGTGGGCGAGGACATTACCGCCAACGTACGCACCGTACAAAACATCCCGCAAAAAATTTTCCCCGCTCCGGCCGGATTGTTGGAAGTGCGGGGCGAAGTGTATTTGGAAAAGAAGGATTTGCAGGAACTCAACCGCAAGCAACAGCTGGCCGGCGAAAACATTTTTGCCAATACCCGCAACGCCGCCGCCGGCTCCCTGCGGCAGAAGGACCCGCAAATCACCGCCCAGCGGCCGCTTAAATTTTTTGCCCACTCCTTCGGCACCGGCGACATCGGGGCCGACACCTTCAGCGGGTTTATAGACCGCTGCCGCCAATGGGGCTTTGCCGTATGCCCGGTGCGCACCCAAACCACCCAAATAGAAGACGTCATCCGTTTCTACACCCGCTTTGACCAGGCCCGCCACCAACTGCCTTTTGACGTGGACGGCTTGGTGGTTAAGGTAAACCGCTTTGACTATCAGCGCATTTTGGGCGTTACCGCCAAAAGCCCGCGCTGGGCCATGGCCTTCAAATATCCCGCCCCGCAAGCCACTACCACGGTGGAAAACATTTTGTTTTCTGTCGGGCGCAGCGGCGTGATTACCCCGGTGGCCGAGCTGACCCCCGTGCCGGTGGGAGGAGTAACCATTTCCAACGCTACGCTGCACAATTTTGACGAAATTAAACGCCTGGGCCTGCGCGTGGGAGACCGCGTGATTATTGAACGGGCGGGAGAAGTGATTCCCAAGGTGGTTAAAGTAGTGGAGCACCTGGGCACGCAGGAAGTTTGTGCGCCGGAAAAGTGCCCGTCCTGTGCGGGGCCGGTGTACAAAGAGCCCGACGAGGTGGGCTATTATTGCGTAAACCCGGCTTGCCCGGCCCAGCTGCGGGCCCGACTGCTGCATTTTGCGTCCCGCGGGGCGATGGACATAGAAGGCTTGGGCGATGTGGTGATGGACCAACTGTTGGCCAATCACTACGTGGCGGATTTTGCCGATATTTACAGCCTGACTTTTTTGCATTTGCTGAACTTGGAAAATTTTAAGGACAAAAAAGCCAAAAATCTGCTGGATTCCATTGAAGCCAGCAAACAAAAGCCGCTTTCTCGCCTGCTTTTTGCGTTGGGCATTGCGTTTGTGGGCGCCAAGACGGCGGAAATTTTGGCGGACCGCTTCCGCACGTTGGACGCGCTGAAAAATGCGTCGCTGGAAGAGCTGCAAAACGTGCCGGACGTGGGGGAAATTGTGTCCCACAGTATTTATGATTTTTTCCGGGATCCGCGCGCGCTGGAACAGGTGGAACGGCTGCGCGAAGCAGGGCTGAATTTTACCCAGCCCAAAAAAGAATTGTCCGGCAACATCCTGGACGGCAAAACGCTGGTGTTTACCGGGGAATTAAAAACGATGACCCGCACCGAAGCCCAACAGCTGGCCCAGCAATACGGCGGAAAAGCCAGCGGAAGCGTGTCTAAAAAAACGGCGTATGTGGTAGCCGGCGAGGCCGCAGGAAGCAAACTGCAAAAAGCGCGGGAACTGGGCGTGCCAGTGCTGACGGAAGAGGAATTTTTAACGCTGATTGGCAAAAAGCCCGCCGAAGCGCAAGAATAACTGCACCCTTTGTTCATGCAAAAAAGGCGGGGCCAAGCGGTCCCGCCTTTTTTAGATTTTATTGGTTTATTCCAACAAATCGCCGTCGTCCAAACACACGGTGTAGCCGTAGAACATATAGCTCTCCACCAACGAGTTGGAAGGCACTTTAATTTTGGGGTTGCGCTTGGCGCGGGACGCCATCAGATAATAATAAGGCACGCCTTTTTTGGGGTCGGCCGTTTGCCGCGCCAGCACAAAATAGCGGCGGTCTTTATTGGTCATCGGCAGCACATAAACGCCCAGCTTGTTGCGCAGGGTTTCATCGGAACATTTCGTTTGATTTTGAATCATCTTGTATTCCGAATACGTAATTTCCACATAGCCCGCTTCTTTCAGCTGGCGTTCCCGTTCGGCCACTTGGGCCAAAAAAGCCTGCGTGGGCGGGACGGATTCGTCGGGCAGTAAAAACGCTTTGCGGTTTTGCAGCGCTTCGGTGTAAACGTAGTAGCCGCTTTCCGTCAGCGTGCTTTCCGGCGTAAAAATTTTGGCGCCTTGCATATCCCGCAAATCAAACACGTCTTTAATCGGCACGCCCGCCTTTTGGAATACGGCAATGGCGTCCTGCCCAATGCTCTTTTGCAGGGCCTTATATCCTTCCAACGTCAGCATTTCGCGCTCAAAACTGGTGTCTTTGTTAATGGTAACGATGTAATCTTTTGGAACGCGCGTGTATTTATTTTTCAAATAATCAATGCCGCGGCGCTGTTCGGCCAAATGGATTTGCGTGAACAGGGTGCGGTCCGCCTCGGTCAGTTCCGTCGCGTCCGGGGCGACGGCATAGCGCTGTTTTAAGGCGGCGAGCATTTCCTCATCGGTCAGGTAATCCGGCTCCAGGTTAATCAGCCGTTTGCGCGCAATCAAATTAAGCGGTTCCACCGCCAGGGCCGACCGATAATACTCCGCCGCGCCCTGCTTGTCGCCCTGATATTCCACAATCACGCCCTTGCCCACCAGCGAATTGACGTTGGCCGCATTGTATTCCAACGATTTGGAATACATTTGGAGGGCTTTGTCGTTCTGCTGTTGTTTTAAGGCAATGTCCCCCAGCATGGAATACGTGTATGACCAATACGGGGACGTGCGCTTCATATTTTTTAAGGCGGCGGAAAATTGCTGTTCCGCCCCTTTCAAGTCGTCCTGTGTCAGCAGTACGCCCGCCAGCGACAAGCGAACATCCACATTGTTCGGGGCCAGCTTTAAGCAACGGGTAAAGGTGGTTTTGGCTTGGGTATAGTCTTTGGCTTCAAACGCTTTTTTGCCGCTTTCCAAACATTGGCTTACCGTCTGCTTGGGCTGGGCCGCGTACACGGCGCCGCCCGCCAGGCAAACTAAAAGCATCGTCCGAACCAAATTAGAAGAAAGTTTTAAGCAGTGCATAAGCTATACGGTTTAATTTTTCGCCTTTCGTTAATTTAATGGCGCGGGTAAAAATAAAGCCCGTTTTCTTTATTTTAGCAAGATTTGCGCGATATACACATCCCATTACCCGGCACGGCAGCATTTTAAGGCGCGGCAGTTTGCGCATCGTGGCAAAAGCTTGGTCGTAACTGGCTTCCGCCCGCTCGGCCAGTTGGGCCAGCGCGGCCGCCAACACGCGGGGCAGGCGATTTTCCAATACGTCTTGCCGCGAGAGCGAAAAACGCGTCAGCAAATCGTCCGGCAGGTACACCCGCCCCAGGCGGGCGTCTTCCGCTACGTCCCGGATGATATTCGTCAGCTGGACCGCCGTCCCCAGCTGCAGGGCCAAAGCGTCCGCCGTCGGCCCCCGCACGCCCAAAATGTCCAGCGTGGCCGAACCGACCACCACCGCCACCCGGTACAAATACCAATCCAAGGCCTGCTGCGTGGGATAGCGTTTCCCTTCCAAATCCGCGCGCATGCCTTCTATCAAAAGCAAAAAGCGATCGGCCGGGAGAGAAAAGGTTTGTACGTCCGCCTGCAGGCGGCGGCCCAAATCCGTTTGCGGCCGGCCGTCATACACCCGCCCTATTTCCCGGGTCCAATCGTCCAATTGGCGCTGTGGCTGCGGCACCTGGGGTTCATCGGCGATATCGTCCATCAAACGGCAAAATTCGTAATAATCGGCCAGCGCTTCGCGGCGGCGTTTGGATAAAAAGAAAAACGCCGGCCCGAAACTGGATTTTTTATACGACTGCGCATTAGCCGACATGAATCTTCCCGCTTTTATACAGGTACGACAGCGCCGCCCCCGTGGCCGTGGCGTAAATGGCGTTGGGCGGAATAATAAAGTTGACGCCGTGCATTTTGTGCAGCGCCTGGAACACCGTTTTGGCAAACGGCACCAGCGTCAGCGTGCCGGTTAAAATGACGTCTTTTACCGAGTCGTTGCGGCAGGCAAACACGGCCATCATGCCAATCGTTTGAAAGACCATATTCAAAATGCCCACGGTTAAATCTTCCGGGGTGGCGCCGTCTTCCATTTTGCCAAAGTTGGAAGCCGTGGTGTCGGGCGTCAGCGTAGAGATGACGCCTTTGCTGATGTCGCAAATATTCAAATCCACTTTTCCCAATTCGCCGCCTTCGGCCATTTCCACCACCGTTTTGAACGAGGTAGCTCCGCACAGTTTGCCGCACAGCCCCAACACCGTGCCGCCCCCTACGCCCGAGCCGCCAATGTGGCAAATTCCATCCTTCCCAGCGCGGACAAACGCCGTCCCCGTGCCCATGCTGACAATCAGCCCTTCCTTCTTGCCGGAAAGCGCCAGCCCGCCCGAGCCGATGGCTTCAAATTCGTCCACCTTGGAGGTGGGAATACCGTAAATGTCTTTTTGGAACAGAGCCGAGCCAACCCCGGTTAAAATAATTTGCTGTACGTCGGACAGGGACAAGGCGTTCTCGTTGATAAATTTGCCCAACGCGCCGTAGGCGCTGGTCAGCGGGTCGGCCGCTTCCACCTTGAGCATGGACACCTGTTTGCCGGCATCGGTGTAGCCCACAATTTTGGTGGTGGATCCGCCGACATCAATTCCAATCACAACGCTCATAAATCCTCCCGGTTCAGGCCGATCGATTCCAAGAACGGCCCGATTTCAGCCGGGCGGCCCAAGAAATTTTCCACCATTTGTTCTTCTTCCACGGTGCCGCCTTTTTCCAAAATTTCACGGCGGAATTTAAGCCCCGTTTCGGGATTAAAAATACCGTGTTTCTTAAATTCGCCGAAGAAATCTTCCGCAATGACTTCCGACCATAAATACCCGTAGTAACCGGCGTCGTACCCGCCCATAATGTGGCCGAACGACGCCTGCGGGATCGTCCCTTTGGTGAGCGGAAGCCCGCGGATTTTTTTGGTTAAATCAAAGTAGAGTTTGGTAGAATCCGGCGTGGTTTTGGCGGTGTGGAGCGTCATATCGTATTGGGCAAAAAAGTCCTGCCGCAAATACGTCCCTCCGGAACCAAAATTTTTGGCCGCAATCATCCGCTGGATTAAATCGTCCGGCAGCGGCTCGCCCGTTTTGTAGTGCTTGCTGATTTTTTTGAGCACTTGCGGATCCCAAGCCCAGCGTTCCAGCATTTGGCTGGGGGCTTCTACAAAGTCCCAGCTGACGCTGGTGCCCGAAAAAGCCGAATATTTAGATTTCGTCAGCGCGTTGTGCAGCACGTGCCCAAATTCGTGGAACAGCGTTTCCACTTCGCTGTGCTTCAACAGCGAGGGCGTATCGGCCGACGGCTTGTTCATATTGGCCACAATGGCTACAAACGGCAGTTGGTAGGTGCCGTCTTTCTTTTCTTCCCCCTCCACCAGGCCAAAGCAGGCGGCGTGTTTGTATTTGCCTTCGCGGGGGTACAAGTCCATATAAAAATACGCCAGCCGCTGGCCGGTGGCCCGGTCCTTGATTTCAAAGGCTTTTACGTCCGGGTGCCAGACGGGGATGTTGACGGGTTCAAACGTAATGCCAAAAACACCGCCGAACAAATCCAGCATGCCGTCTATGACGACTTGGGACGGGAAATACTCTTTGATTTTTTCGCTGTCTAACGCCAGGTTTTCTTTGCGGTATTTATTGCTCCAATAGCCGCTTTCCCACGGATAAAGCGTGCGGCTTTTTTTGCCTGTTTTGCTGTTTTTGTAGGCAATCATTTCCCGGTCTTCTTTTTTGGAAAGGGGTTTGAGCTTTTTTTGCAAATTTTTCAAAAATTTCATCACCGTCTGGGGATTTTTGGCCATGCGGTTTTCCAGCTTCATCTGGGCGTGATTTTCATACCCCAGCAGCTGGGCGATTTGGCGGCGCAGCGTAAGCGTTTTTTCCAACAGTTCCACATTTTCCTGCCCGCCGCGGCGGTTGTATTTGTATTCCAGGGCTTTGCGGGCGGATTCGTCGTCGGCGTTGAGCATAAAGGGCACGTAGTCCGGGTAATCCAGCGTAACCAAGTATTTGCCGTCGGGCGTTTTTTCCAATTTGCCGATGTAATCTTCCCCCAGGCCTTGCAGCTGTTCTTTGGTAACGGGTAAAGGATCTTTGTATTCCTGGATATTTTTATCAAATTTAATGACGTATTCGGCTTCCTCTTTGTTCAGCGCTTTGAATTTTTCCAAATCTTCGTCGTTTAATTCCATACCGCTGTTTTTGAAGCCAATCAGCATTTCTTTGACCAGCTTGGCTTGTATGGGGTCCAGCTGGGGGTTGGTGTCGGTATATTCGCGGATGGCGCGGTACACGTCGCGCCGGGTGGCAACGTCCACCATATACTGGCTGATCTGCATTTGAAGGGCCAGGGCCGCATCGCGGAATTGTTTGTCCGTGGAAACATACGACAAAAACCCGCTCATCCCCAGCGCATTGCCATAATCGTCAAAGGCCCGTTCATACGCCATAATGGTATTTTCAAAGGTGCGCTGTTCCTTGGGCAGGGCCACCAGGGCGGCCAAGTCTTTTTCCAGTTGCACGCGGGCCGCCGCCTCGGCCGGGGCCAACTCTTCCGCTTTATAATCAAAATGCAAAACGCCGTTTCTAAACATGTCTGCCATACAATACGCTCCCGTCGCGGTCAAAAGAAAAGCCGTAACCAAAAGAAATTTTGTTTTTTTCATATTAATATATTACACTTTTATTGTATCGGTTTTGCGCCCAAACGGGCAACCGATAAAAGTGGTATTCGGATTATAACAGAAAACAAAACTTTTGTTATTTGTTATAATTTATATTATATTAATTCACATCAAGGAATTCGTGGAAAAATAAAAATGTACGAAGCGTTTGTACCCAAAGAGATATTCCTTACCAAAGGAATCGGCAGACACAAAGAAAAACTGGCCAGCTTTGAAGAAGCGTTGAGAGACGCCAAAATCGCCAGCTTTAACTTGGTGCCTGTTTCCAGCATCTTCCCTCCCGGCTGCAAAACCGTGCCCGTTTCCAAAGGGCTTCAAGAATTGCACCCGGGCCAAATTCTGCATTGCGTCATCAGCAGAAACACCAGCAACGAATACCGCCGCTTGATTTCCGCTTCCGTGGGTCTGGCGATCCCGAAAGAAGGAAAGAAAACGCACGGGTACATCTCCGAGCACCACAGCTTCGGCGAAACCGACAAACAAGCCGGCGACTACGCGGAAGATTTGGCTGCTTTGATGCTCTCCACGACGTTGGGCATCGAGTTTGATAACAACACCACTTGGGACCAGAAAGAAGAAATCTGGAAAATGAGCGGTAAAATCGTCCGCACCACTAACATTACCCAGTCCGCCATCTGCGTGGAAGGTCTTTGGACCACCGTTGTAGCGGCGGCTGTGTTTGTAAAATAACTCCGGTAACATTGTGAGCGATAACGTACAAACCGATAAGTTTATGGGGCTAGAGAGCAAATACAGTTCTCTGCCCCTTTGTAAATTCGTGGTAGTGCCCGTCCCGTTTGAAAAAACGGTGTGCTACGGACACGGTACCGCCAAAGGCCCTGCCGCCGTAATTGAAGCTTCCACCCAAATTGAACTTTGGGACGAGGAAACCAAAACCGAAACTTGGGAACTCGGCATCAATACGCAGCCTGCCGTAAACTGCAAAGGTTCCACCAATACGGTGTTCAAGAACATTGATAAAACCGTGCGCAACCTGATGCAGTACAAAGCCATTCCGTTCTACATCGGCGGGGAACACACCGTTACCCAAGCCCTGGCACAGCCTTATATTGATAAATATAAAGATTTGAGCATCCTGCACTTTGACGCCCACGCCGATTTGCGCGAAACCTTTGAAGGTACGCCCAAAAGCCACGCGTGTGCGCTGTATCCGGCGTCCCGCCAGGTGCCGGTGGTGCAGGTGGGCATCCGCAGTGTGGCCAGCGAAGAAAAACAATACTGCAATGCCGGCAAGGTAACCACGTTTTTAATGCACGAAAACCGGGACATCAAAAAACTGATTCCCCAGGTGCTTAAAAAACTGACGGACACCGTGTACATCACCATTGACGTGGACGGCTTTGATCCGTCCGTCATCCCGGCCACGGGCACGCCCCAACCCGGCGGATTTATGTGGTATGAAGCGCTGGATTTGTTCCGCGAAGTCATTAAACACAAAAAAATCGTGGCGGTGGACGTGGTGGAAGCCTGCCAAAGAAAGGCCGACGTCATTACGGAATTTAACGTTTCCAAGTTAATTTACCGGCTAATGGGCTACCTGGCCTTGAAAGACCAAAAGAAAAAATAACTTTTACCCGCTCTTCGGAGCGGGTTTTTTGTGTTCCGCGTTTATTCCGCCGCTCCGGGCCGCCCGGGGCGGTTTTTTGTGGACATAAAAAAACCCGCGGACGGAGATGACACGTCCGCGGGGCGATTTTCCCCCCGAATTAGAACTGGTACGACAATTTGAAAAGCAGGGTAACGTAATGCAGGTTTTCGCTGCCTAAGCCGGAGAAAAATTGATCGTAGTCAAAGCGGAAACTTTGATATCTTCCCTCCAAGCCCCACAGCCACGAGCCCGCCAAGCGGTGCTCCACCCCCAGCCCGGCATAGTAGGTAAAAGAACGGCTGTTGGCAGCCTGTCGGGCCTCCGTGTACGTCGTCGTGCCGCTGTTTTGTTCCCAAAAGCTGTTTTTAATGGTGCTTTTGGCAAACGCAATCCCCGCGCCAAACGGCACATAAAACCGAAAACTCCCCTGCGGGTTGAGCGTAAAACGGCCGGCCGCCATGACGTTGTGGACGTCCATATCCTGGTCCACTTCCGCCTTCATATGCTGCCCGGCCCCGCCCCAGGCGTTCAATTCATCGGTAGCTCCGTCAAACCAATTGGCGTTATACTCAGCCCCAAACGCCCAGTACGGGCTGACGGCATACAAGTATTGCGCTCCCAGGGCCACACTCTCGTCGCCCCAGCCCAAATCGTTCGTAGTGCCGAGCGGATAGCCGGTATCGTCCCGAAAATCAAAGAATAACGAAGTGTCGTTCGTCGCCCCGCCGGCACCGACAAACACCGATACCAGTTGGTCGCCTTTTTGCAGCCCTTGCGCCACGGTCGGCGCAGGCCACGCACTAAGCAAACTGACTAAAACGGCCAGGAACATCAGTTTTTTTCATGGAAAGTTCCTCCTAGGAATTTTTCTTAATAACTATATCATACCAATTTTGGATATAAAAAACCCCGCGTTTTGAGCGCGGGGTATAAAACAAGGGGAATTTGGCTTAGAAACGGTAGCCCAGTTTAAGCAACAAGGCAAAGTAGCTTTGGTCCTTTTTGTCCAATCCGTCCATAAATTTCCCGTAATCAAACTGAAAGCCCTGGTAGCGGCCTTCCACTCCCCAGATCCAGTCCTGGCAAAAAGTCCCTTCTACACCCAAACCCACGTAGTACGCAAACGAGGTGGTGCGTTTGCTGTACGACCCATTGGTGCGGTCAATCTGTCCGCCCTCATTGGTAACGTCGTCCAATTCAAAGGTAGCTTTTGCAGAAGCGATACCCAAACCGAGCGGTACATAGAAGCGCACCTTGGACTGCGGGTTGACCGTATAGCGGCCGGCTACCATAAAGTTTTGCACGTCCATTTTGCTGTCCACTTCGCGCTCGCCCCAATTGTTCCAGTCCACAAAGTATTCCCGTTCATATTCGGCGTCGCCAAAGTTGTTGCCCATGTATTCGGCCCCAAGGGCAAAATGCGGCGTAACTGCATACATGTATTGCACACCGTAAGACGTAGAAGCATCGCCCCAGTCCAGCGTGTCGGTGTCAAAGTCCTCCCCGGTAACCACATCCGCCGTAACACCGGAGTCATTGAGAGGCATACCGCTTCCCAAGAAAACGGACACCATTTGGTCTCCCTTTTCAATTCCCTGCGCCAACGAAGCCACAGGCCACGCGCACAACATACTTAACAGTACTGCAAGTAACGTCAGTTTTTTCATGATTCCTCCTAAGGAAATGTAGTTGTTATCTTACCAATTCTGTATCTGTCTTACAACCGCTCTTCTTAGAGCGCGGGTTCTGCTCACATGGGCGGCAGCGGCCCTACTCCCTCCGCCGGGACGGAATACGGCGTTTGCAACAGCTGTTTGGCCAAGTCGTCAAAGCCCCATTTGTCATCAAACGACAACACGTACTTATACTGCTTTTTGGCCAAATTGCGCTCGCCCAACACATCGTACACCTGCCCCAGGCGCATTTCGTTCCACACACCCCAGCGGCTGGGCTCCTGGCGGCGAATCGCTTCGCGCCCTTGCTCAAACAGTGCGCGCGCTTTGTCAAAATGACCTTGCGCCATCTGCACGGTGCCCAGCGCCGTGTAGGCACGGGAAATGTAGATGTCTTTGTAAAACGGGTCCTTGCCAATCAGCTGTAAAAATTGCTCCGCCTGGGCAGAAACGTCCTCGTAATGGCCGGTTTCATACAGGCAGATGATTTCCACGTAATGCATCAGCGGGTTTTTGGGATATTTAGCCCGCAGTTCGCGGATGTATTCCAACGATTTTTGTGGGTCATAATATTTGCTGCCGCGCGTGTTTTGAATTTCAATTAAAATCAGCTTGGCGCTGTCCGAAGTAAAATGCGCTTTTTGGCGGGCCAAGTTCAACTGGGCGACGCCTTCGTCCGGGTCGCCTTTAATCGCCACGATTTTGGCCAAAATTTTAATGACGGACGGCAGCGTGCCCGCGTAATACTGGTAAATGCCCAGCCCAAAATACGCGTCGTAATACGTGGGGTCCAGCTCCAGGGATTTTTCCAAATTTTTAATGGCTTTCCGGCCGGAAAAATACGCCGTAATCCAACTGCGGTTGCGCATGGTGAACAGCGCGCGCAGGCCGTACAGCGCGCCAATGCCCATATAGGCGTTGGGGTCGTTGGGGTATTGCTTCATCCAGCGTTTAATGCCGGCGATGGAATCGTCCAGAATTTGTTCAAACACTTTGCGCTGGCGGTCGTCGCTCAGTTCGTACTCGTATTCATAGCGGCTCCAGGCAATCATCGCATTGCCAAAATGCGCAAACGGGTGATCGGGATAATCCCGAAACACCCGTTCAATATTTTTTTGTGCGGTATCAAAGTCCAGACTATAAACGCCGTTAATGCCTTCCGTTGCGTATTGCATCACGTCGGGCGGAAGCGTCAGTTCGGCAGACGAAGGGAGCACCGCGGTCAGCATACATACACAAGCCGCCGCCAAATGAAGCCAGCGTTTCATTATTTTTTGGCCTCAATTTTGTCTTTGCCAAAATACGGACGCAACGCCGGCGGAATAATGACCGAACCGTCCGCCTGTTGGAAATTTTCCAAAATGGCGGCAAACGTGCGGCCCACGGCCAAACCGCTGCCGTTTAAGGTGTGCACGTATTCCAGCTTGCCCTGCGCATTTTTGTAGCGCAGGCCCATGCGGCGGGCCTGAAAGTCCAGGCAGTTGGAGCAGGACGAAATTTCGCGGAAGCGGTTTTCGCTCGGCATCCACACTTCAATATCATACGTTTTGGCCGACGAGAAACCAATGTCCCCGCTGCACAATTCCACCACGTGGTACGGGATGCCCAGCTCTTTCAAAATTTCCTGCGCGTCCGACACCATAATCTCCAACATTTGGTACGAATGTTCCGGTTTGGAGAGCATCACCAGCTCCACTTTGTCAAACTGGTGGTTGCGGATTAAGCCGCGGGTGTCTTTGCCATAGGTTCCCGATTCCTTGCGGAAGCACGGCGAATAGGCCGTCAGTTTAATGGGCAGTTCCGCTTCCGGGATAACGCGGATGCGGTTTAAGTTCGTCAGCGGGATTTCAGCCGTAGAAATCAAAAATTGTTTCGGTTCCCCCACCAATTCATACATGTCTTCGCGGAATTTGGGCAGCTGGCCGGTACCGATTAAAATGTCTTCGTTGACGATAACGGGCGGCAGGACTTCGGTGTAGCCCTTTTTGGCGTGCATATCCAACATAAAGGAAATGATGGCGCGTTCCAAGCGGGCACCGTCCCCTTTGAACAAAGCAAACCGGCTGCCCGAAAGCGCCGCGGCGGCTTCAAAATCCAAAATGCCCAGTTTTTCGCCTACGGCCTGATGATCCAACGGTTTGAAATCAAAATGCGGAAGCGGCGTGGTGCAAGGCAGATATTCCGGGTTGTCCGCGTCCGACACGCCCACCGGGATGTGTTCGTTGGGCAGGTTGGGAATACTTAACAGCAAATCGTTGATTTCTTTTTTAAGCGGTTCCAATTCGGCTTCTTTTACGGCCATTTCTTCCTTCAGTTTGCCTACCTGGGCCATGGCTTCTTTGGCGGCTTCGTCGCCTTGTTCTTTTTTAATTTTGCCGATGGATTTAGACATCTCGTTGCGTTTGGCGCGCAATTCTTCCACCCGGGCCAATACGGTTTTGTAAGCGGTATATTTGGTTAACACCTCGTCTATCTGGGCAGCCAGCTCCGGCTTGCGCAAGGACAAACGTTTCTTCACTTCTTCAGGATGTGCAACGATATATTTGATGTCTAACATAAAAACCTCGTTATTTAGTTTCTAAATCAATCAGGTACGGCTCCGGGAACAAATGGCGGTACGGCTTGAAGGTGGCTACGGCATATTCCATCCCGTACGCCGTAAGCAGCCGCAGGCTGACCGGCGCCACCGCGCTTTGCCCCGCCACCAGCGCCCCCACACTAAGCGCCAGCAAAATAAACAGCGTTTTTAACAGCATAAAAAACGCTTTGAACAACAGCGAGGCCGACTGTTCGGCCCACGTGAGGGGAGACGGGTTCATTTTTGTTCCTGTAATTTAGCCAATTCCTTGGTAAAACTTTTTACTAAGCCTCGGGCGATGTAATCCGCCGCGTCCAACGCGCTGGAGCCGAATTCGTCCGCCGAGCCAATCCATATGATTTCCGCCGTTTCCACGTCCACCAATTTGGCAATAATGCCCACCTGGGCATTAATCGTGTATTCCGTAGGGCGCACATCGGTAGAGTGGGAATACTGCGTGCCCACATTGCGCGTGTAGCCTACGTAGGTGCCGTCGGGCAGTTTCATCACGTCCTGCGTATAGACGGGGCGCGCTTCCGTACGGCGGGTGGTCGTCAGCGTCAGTTCCGTGCGGGCCGGCGTGTACGAGCTCACTTCGCCAATCAGCAGCACGTCCACCCCCAAAATGCGTCCAATTTCCCGCGTGGTCTGCGGCGACAAATACCCCGACACCGAAATATTGTGCTCTTGAAGCACACTTTCCAGCTGGGCGCGTTCCACCACCTTAAACCCGGCTTCAATCAGATATTTGGCGAATAAATTTTCCACCCCCTGCATGGCTGGCCAGGAGTTGGAGAACCCCATCACCCCGATGCGGTTCATTTGGTCAAAATTATACGTTTTGCTGATGACCGACTTGGGCGTACAGCCGCCCAGCGGCAACAGGGCACACAAAGCCAAGCAGAGAATTTTCTTCATATGATAATTATATAATTTTTAGTCCGCCGAAAATAAAGGTATAATAAAAAAAGTATGACAACCCCCCTGTTTGAACAAAAAGCCAAGCGCCTCAAACTCCTGCTGACGGACGTGGACGGCGTAATGACCAACGGCACGCTGAGCTTTTTTACCGACGAAAAAGGCGTGGCACGCGAAATTAAAAATTTTGAATCGCTGGACGGGATGGGCCTGCTGTTTTTGGCCTATTGCGGCATACAGACGGGCATTGTGTCCAAAGGGGCCAGCCCCACGCTGGAGTTTTGGGCCCAAGCCCTGGGGATGAATTATCTGTTTTACAACACGTCTGTCAAACACCGGGCGCTGGAATTTTTACAGCAAGAATACGGCATCCTGCCGGAAGAAACCGCTTTTATCGGCGACGATTTGATAGACATCGGGCTGCTGAGCCGGGTGGGCCTGCCGCTGGCGGTGGCCAACAGCGTGCCCGAAGCCAAGCAGCTGGCGCTTTACACCTCCCCCCGCCATGGCGGCGCCGCCGCCGTGCGCGACATTGCCGAGCAAATCCTCAAAGCCCGCGGCCAATGGCAGCGCGTGGTGCAGGACAATCTTTCCGGCGCGTTTCAAAACCCCAAGCGGCCGCTTCGTATTGTAAAAGGATTGTAAAATTTTTACAATATAAGAGATGTTTTTCTAAACCCAAAGGAGCCTTATGAAAAAATTATTTTTGCTGTGCGCGCTGTTTCTGGCCGTGCCTGTGGTAGCGCAGGAATATTACGGCTTGCAGGAATACGGCTTGCGCAAAAACACCACCCGCATTGAATTTTATGGCGGTATGGTGCTGCCCCAGGACGACTGGGCCCATAACGGACAAAATGTAGATTTGGGCGGTACGGGCTGGACGGCCGGGCTGGGCTTTGTACGCAATATTTCGTCCGTTTTCTCCTTAGGCATGGACGCCAACTACGCCCAGCTGGGGGACGGGGACAACTTTACCTCTGGCAGCCAAACCGCGTATTACCGCACCGGGCTGGCCACGGGCCTTGTAACGGGGCGCATTAACTTCTTCCCGTCGCAATCCACCCGCTTGTACATCCCGGTTGGCATCGGCGTAGGCCATATGTTCGCCCGCCAGAAAAACGAGGACGGCTCCCACCTGACCACCGACAGCACCGACCTGGCCACCATGCTGGGCTTGGGGTTGGAATTTGATATTGACGAAACGGTGATCTTTGGCGTGGAAGGACGCTACTATTTCCTGGACGCCCAAGACGAATTCAAAGATACGTTCGGCAAAGGCCACTATCAGTATATGACGGTCATGCTGAAAATCGGAACCCGTTTTTAACGGAATTCTCTGCCAAAACCCACCGCCCCGATTGAGGCGGCGGGTTTTTTATATATAGTCTAAAAAAACCCTTGGCACGGATGATTAAAAAGAATTAAATAACCCTATGGAACCTTCTTTTTCCGTCGTAGTGATGACGTTACTTTCACTGATTGTATTGGCGGCGCTGACGCTGCCGTTTTTGGTGCACAAAGTAGAGGAAGAACTGGAAATTTTCCTCCTGGTGTGCGGGCTGTGTGCGGTAACCGTTTCCAGCGCTTGGAGCGGGCACCTGATTGCCGAAGCGCTCAAAGAACCGCTGGCCATTACGGCCGCCGTATTGGTGTTGGGCGTCTTGTTTAAGCGGTTTGGCCATTGGACCGCCCACGCGCTGCACGCGGTGGAACGCAAAGCGGGGCCGCGGATTTTGCTGTTTTTGACGGTCTTTTTCATTGGGCTGTTTTCCAGCGTACTAACGGCCATTATCGCCGCGCTGATTACGGCGGAAATCATTAAACTGTTGGATTTGCCGGCCCCACAAAAAACGCGGCTGGCGGTCTATGCGTGTTTTGCCATCGGGTTTGGCGCCATTTTAACGCCGATTGGCGAACCGCTTTCCACCATCGTCATCGCCAAACTGAAAGGGGAGCCGTATCAGGCGGATTTTTTCTTCCTGCTTAGGCTGATGGGCGTATGGATTTTGCCGGCGTTGGTCTTTTTTGCGGCGTTTGCCGCCCGCCTGGGCAACCGCCCGCTGACGGCCACCCCGTCCGGCCAAACGGAAGCGGAAAGTTATAAACAAATTTTAGTGCGCGCGGGCAAAGTGTATCTGTTTGTGGCCGCGCTGATTTTGCTGGGCGAAGGACTCAAGCCGCTGGCCGCCCGCACCATTACCCATTTGTCCAAATACGCGCTGTATTGGATTAACTCGCTTTCGGCGGTGCTGGACAATGCTACCCTGGCCAGCATTGAAATTATGCCGTCCCTGCCCAAAGAATCCCTGGTATTTTTGTTGACCTCGCTGATTTTGGCGGGCGGATTGTTAATACCGGGCAACATTCCCAATATTATCTGTGCGTCCAAGCTGGGCATTAAAAGCCGCGAGTGGGCCCGCGCGGCCTTGCCGGTGGGGCTGGGGCTGATGGTGGTTTACTTTATCTTGCTCTGTATTGTATTATAAAGATATGGATGATATTTTTATCAAAATCTTTTTGGCCTTGGTACTGGGCGGCAGCTTGGGGCTGGAACGCCAATACCACGACAAGCCCGCCGGTTTCGCCACCAACTGTTTAATCTGCCTGGGGGCCATGCTGTTTACCGTATTATCCGAATTCATGAGCCAGCAAGGCGGCGACCCCGGCCGCATTGCCGCCCAAGTGGTAACGGGCGTGGGCTTTATTGGGGCGGGCTCCATCCTGCGGGACGGGAACAAAATTTCCGGTTTGACCACCGCCGCCGGAGTATGGCTGGTGGCCGCCATTGGGATGGCCGTAGGATACGGACAGTATTTCTGGGCGGCGCTGTGTGCGGTGGCCATTTTAATCGTCCAGTTAGGCGTACGCAAAACCCTGCGCATGGTGGAATTTGTAAAACGCTATGACACCTTCTACCTGACGTGCGAGCCGCGCTGGGCGGTGGTTAACAAAATTTTCCGCCAAATTGAAGCGCAAAACATTACCATTTTGAAAAGCGAAGTTACCAAGCAGGACAACCGGTTCCACGTCAGTTTAGTGGCCACTTTTACGGGGCACGACTTCCAAAACGTAACCAAAGAACTCTTGGAAATGCCCGAAGTGTACAGCTTGTTCAAATAATATAGGAGACCCCATGACGGACGACATAAAACCTATCCCGCTGTTTAACTTAAAAGAACAACACGACAGTTTGAAAACCGAAATCAACGCGGCGGCCTTAAACGCCTTAAACTCCATGCACTGGCTGCTGGGCCCGCAAACCGAAAAATTTGAAGAAGAATTTGCCGACACGATTGGCGTGAAACATTGTATTTCCTGCTCGTCCGGCGCCAGCGCTCTCCAAATCGCTCTGGCGGCGGCCGGAATCGGCCCGGGGGACGAAGTCATTACCACGCCGTTTACCTTCATTGCCACCACGTCCTCCATTTCGCTGACGGGCGCCCAATTTGTCTTTGCCGACATTGACCCCCGCACCTATAATCTGGACGTCAAGGACGTGGAGCGCAAAATTACCAAAAAGACCAAAGCCATTTTGCCCGTTCATCTCTACGGCTATCCGGCCGATATGGACGCCATTATGCGCCTGGCCAACGAACATGGGCTGAAAGTGATTGAGGACTGCGCTCAGGCACACTTGGCCATGGCGGACGGTGTGATGGTGGGCAGCATTGGCGACGCGGGCTGTTTTAGCTTTTACCCCAGCAAAAATTTGGGTGCCTGCGGCGACGCCGGCTGCATTACCACCAACGACGACGAGCTGGCCAACCGCTGCCGCTCCCTGCGCCACAGCGGCCGCGCCTTGGGCAAAGCCTACGAATACGATTTGGAAGGCTCCACCCTGCGTATGGACGAAATCCAGGCGGCGATTCTGCGCGTCAAACTGCCGCACCTGGAAGAGTGGACCGACAAACGCCGCAAAGCCGCCGCGTTGTACGCCGAAGGATTGGAAGGCGTGCCGGTGGTGCTGCCGCCCACGCCGCCCGTCGGCTATGCCCAATCGTACTACGTGTACACGATTCGCGCCGAAAAACGCGATGAACTGCAGGCCTTTTTGAAGGAACGCGGCATCGGTTCGGCCGTGTACTACCCGGTTCCGCTGTACAAACAGCCGGTGTACCAACACCGCGGCTTTGACCCGGCCGACTATCCGGAAGCGGAAAAAGCCGCCCGCGAGGTGCTTTCTATCCCAATGTTCCCGGAACTGACGGAAGAACAAATCCGCCGCGTGTGCGAAACCATTCGGGAATTCTACGAAAAAGATTCCGCCCTTTAAGCACCCGTAAAATCAAAACGCCGGGGTTCACCCCGGCGTTTTTTGTGTTTTGTTTTCCCGCACCTTTACAACTGCAAACAATGCTTCAAAAATGCCTCGCCGCCGGGAACATCCACCTCAGGTTGGCCGCCGGCCAACACCGCTTCCAACGCGCTTCCGGCAAACTGCGTGACTCCGCGCGAATTGCGCCCCGCCCAATGAGCAATCACCCGCGTGCCCACCAATAATTGGGGCTGATAAATGGAGCATAAACGGGCCCGGATCGGCTGGCCTTCGTCAATCCCCACTAGATAAAGCAGATAGACGCTTTTGTCCTGGGCCAAAAACCGCAGCAATTTATCCACATTATACCCCTTGGGACAGCTGGACAAATGCAGTACTTTGGTTTTAATGTCCGTGGCCGTAATATACGCGTCAAACCGGCGTTCATAATCGCCCAATTTATCCGCCGTAAAAAGAGGCGGCAACGGCCGCTGAAATTGCAGGCACTCCGTCAGCTCGCGTTTCATGGCGTCGTCTCCCGTCAGCAAACACTCAATCACGCGGCCGCGCAGATTGACATTCTCCACGCAGGCCGCCCGTTCAATGGCTTCCTGCGCCTGGCGAACTCGGCCCGACAAATCCTGCTGCAGCAGCCGATAGTCGCCTGAGCGGCAAAAATCCTCGGCCCGGGCAACGGACTCCAAAATACAGCGTTGCTGTGCGGGGGTGGGCCGAAATTTGACGCCGGTGGGGCTAATGTGCTGGGTGGCGGCGGACAGGCGTTGTACGTTGTCTTGAAACGACACGCGCTGATGTGCGGCAAACAGCCGCTCAAAATTTTCCGGGATATTGGCAAGTCCTTCCCATTGCCGCATAATGTCCCCCCCGTTAAAACTGCCGCGGATGTGGGTGGGCGTCAAATCCTGCGAGGAGTGGCTGATTTTATGTAAAAAAGAAGAATTGGCCAATAACAAATAGTTGCGGCTGGGCGTTACGACGCATACCAAAAAAGGCCGGCTGTCATAGGCCTGCAGCGCCGACAGCGAAAGCACGGTGTTGCTGAACATGGGCTTTTGTGCCCGGCAAAAACGAAGAGCCAAATCCGCACAAAAATAAACGCTGCGCGCCCGAGCCAGATGAAACTGGGCCTGTACGGCCCGGGCGATTTGTGCTTTGTCGCCCTGCCCGTCTAACGAAGCAATATAGTGAACGACTTGTTGGATAAGGGGTGCATTAAACATAAAAATGCTTATTTTTTAGGCTTTTTTTGAAGCGCCCCCGTATTGCGTTCCCAAAAAACTCCCTCTTCATACCCTTGGATAGAGCCGCCCAGGCGGGCACTTTCCAGGCGCTGTTCGGCCCAAATGCAATACTGCGGGTCTTGCTCAATGCCCAGGTAATGTCGGCCCAGTTTCTTGGCGACCACGCTGGTCGTCCCAGAGCCCAAAAACGGGTCAAACACCATGTCCCCTTCTCTAGAGGAGGCCAACATAATTTTGGCGATCAATTTTTCGGATTTTTGCGTCGGGTGCGCCGTGTTTTCCGGCATGGACCAAAACGGGATGGTAATATCATCCCAAAAATTGGAAGGACACGTATCCCGGTAGTTGCCCTGGGCGGTTTCGTGCCAATCTTTGGGCTGGCCGTTTAAGCGGTAAGGGGCAATCACTTTTTTGCGGATTTTAACGGCTTGCAAATTAAAGGTGTAGTCCGCGCTAGAGGTAGCGAACCAAATGTCCTCCAACCCATTTTTCCAATTGCTTTTCGCCCCGCGCCCCTTTTCGCGCTGCCACGTAATGCGGTTTCGCACGATAAAAAATTCTTTTAATACACGCCCCACAATCAAACTGCTTTCCCAGTCGCAGCACACATAAATAGAACCCGTTTTTTTTAGCAGGGGTTTCACTTGCTGCAGCCAAGCACGCGTGTATTGTTCGTATTGTTGATCTTTGCGCTTGGAAAACGTGCTGCCATTAAAGGATTTGGTCAAATTGTACGGAGGATCTGCAATAATCAAATCCATACTATGTTTGGGAAGCAAAGGACAGACGGCAAACATATCGCCGCAGAGGGTGCGGTCCCGCACGGAGGCCAACGTGCGCAGGGGGCGCGTGAGCTTCACACAGCGCTTAAGAAATTGGGCCCCCTGGGCAAGAGAGGTGTTAATGGTCTTATTGCGAGCGGCTTTCATCATGATAACGGCGGGTCCGGCGCCTACAGCATTTTATTTTTTAAGCGGCTGGCGATATTGTCCAATTCGTCCAACGAGTGATAATGAATGACCAACGTGCCTTTTTTCATGTTTTTGCCGCATTTGACTTCTACCTTGGTGCCCAAGGCGCTTTGCAAGTCGTTTTCAAACGAGGCAATTTCCACCGGTTTTCCCGCTTTGTCCGCCTTTTTCGCCGGGAACATCAAGGCCCGGGCGGCGTCTTCCGCCTGGCGGACGGACATTTTGCTTTTTTGCATTTTCTTAAAAAGCAAATCGCGCTTGGCGCTGTCCGTTACCATCAGCAGGGCGCGGCCGTGCCCTTCGGAAAGGGTGCCGTCCTGCAGGGCTTGCTGGATTTCGGGTTCCAGGTCCAACAGGCGAAGCGCATTGGAAATAGCCGCCTTGGACTTGCCGCAATACGAAGCCAAATCCGTTTGATTAATATAGAATTTGCTCATTAAGTTGCGGTATCCCAAGGCCGTTTCAATGGGGTTCAAATCTTCGCGTTGGATGTTTTCAATCAGGGCCAGGGCGCACATTTCTTGGTCGTCCAAGTGTTTGTGAACAATCGCGTCAATTTCCGTCAATCCGGCCAGCTGCGTGGCCCGGAAGCGGCGTTCCCCCACCACAATTTCGTATTTATCCAGCCCGGCATCGTACACCACCACAATCGGCTGCGTAAGGCCGTGCTCTTTAATAGACTGGGCTAACTCCTGCAGTTTTTCCTCGTCAAACACGCGGCGGGGCTGAAACCGGTTGGGCACAATCTTATTGACGGCAATCCGGGTAACGCTCATGCCCGGGGTCTGCAGTTGCTGCGCCTGCTCCGCAGGCATTTGCATAACTTCTTGCGTTTGTTTAATTAAAGCGTCTAAACCTTTACCTAAAGCCTGTCTGGACATCTTAGCCTCCGAAATCGTAGTTCAACGGAATATCGCCCGTCATTTTGAAATCTTTATAGTCGGCCGGGTTTGCCCCGCGGCGGGCCAAAAATTCAATGGCCAATTGGATATAGGCATTGGCTCCGCGGCAAGCGGGGTCGTAGTCAAAAATAGACTGCCCAAAGCTGGGGGCTTCCGCCAGGCGAATATTGCGCGGAATCGGCGTTTTGTATACTTGATCCCCAAAGAAACGGCTGACTTCCGCAAACACTTGTTTGGACAAGTTCATCCGGGCGTCGTACATCGTCAGCACACCGCCGTCCATCTTCAATTTGGGGTGCAAAAATTGTTTAATTTTGGCCACCGTGCTCATAAAATGTGCCAGCCCTTCCATAGCGTAATATTCGCATTGCACGGGCGTAATCACGCTGTCCGCCGCCATCATGGCATTTAAGGTAAGCAACCCCAACGAAGGCGGACAGTCAATAATAATATAGTGATACATATCCCGAATCGGGGCCAAGGCGTCTTTGAGCATATTTTCGCGGCCGCGGACGTTTACCAATTCCACTTCTGCCCCGGCCAAATCTTTGCAGGCGGGCAAGACATCCAACAATTCGCTGGACGTTTGGCGCACCACCTGTTCAAACGGGGCCGTTTTGGTCAACAAGTGATATACGGATTTTTCGCCGTCCGCCACCGTTACCCCCAAGCCGGAACCGGCATTTCCCTGCGGGTCAAAATCCACCAGCAGGACTTCCTGATTCAGGCAGGCCAAAGCATAAGACAAATTAATAGAAGTAGTGGTTTTCCCTACCCCGCCTTTTTGGTTGGCGATGACGACTATTTCTCCCATACATCCTCCTGTTTCAATATACTTATATTAAACATTAATTCCGTATAAAAATCAATATACGCAGCCGTTGTTTTCACGTGAAAACTGCTATTTAATTAAACCAATCCGCGAAGGCGGCCAATGGATGAACCACGCTTTGCCTTTGATATTCTCGCGCGGAACGGGGCCCCAAAAGCGGGAATCGCACGAATTATCCCGATTGTCCCCCATTACAAAATACGTACCTTCCGGCACGGTAACAGGGCCAAATGAATCCCGCAGGTAGAGCCCCAAGTAATTATCCAATTGGTGGTCCTGCCAAATTTGTTGGTATTGATCCAAATCTTCCGGTATTTCATACGGTTCGCGTACAATATCCTCATACAATTCATAGGGTTGTTGGGGCAGTTCTTTGCCGTTTACCACCGGGCGGCCATTAATCACTTGTACCGTATCCCCCGGCATAGCAATGACCCTCTTTACAAAATCCTTGCCATATTGGCTGCCGCCGCAGTTTTGCTGTTGGCGGTTCTCGGCTGGGAACCGAAAGACCACAATGTCCCTGGGTTTAATTTCATCCAGCGCACCAAAGCGGATTTGAGTCAGCGGGATTCGGAAGCCGTAAGCCGCTTTATTCACAAACAAATGGTCCCCTTCCAATAAGGTATTATGCATAGAAGCAGAGGGAATCTTGAAAGCTTGGATAAAAAAGAACATGACAATAGAAGCTACAAACCCGGCAAAATAGACCGTATTGCTCCACTCCAAATCCGCCTTCATTAAGGATTCCTTCTTTTTGTCAGAGGCTTTTTTGCCATGGACATAGCCATAGCCCCCACATACTGCAGCCATCAACAGGGATAAAATAATCTTACTCGCCCCTACCGGCTCGCCGATTCCTCCCCCCATGACAAACAACACCAAGTACGCCGCGCACAGTAAAATAAGAAACACAAACGCCGCATGCCACCGGCCAAAGGCTTCCGCCGAGGCCAATTTGTTGCGTTTATTTAAGTATCGGGTAACTAAAGTAAAGGCATACATCACACATGCCGCAATAAAAAGACGTTGTTCCATATTGGCTCCTATTTAGTAGTTTTCACGTGAAAACCAACGTTTGTAAGTTGTTGAGAAAGGTGTTGATATTGTTGAGAAGTATGCACTATGCGACGGGAAATCTGCAGCGATTTCCGCCCCATAGCGGCGCGGCGGGACGGGTTTTCCACCAGTTCCGTCATCACACAGCTAAGCAGGGTTAAGTCCTGCTTTTTAATCACAAATCCATTTTTGCCATGCTCTACCCACAGCGGCATGTCCCCCACCTTGCTGACAATGCACGGCAGTCCCACCCGCAAGGCTTCCAATAGCGCCAGCGGAAGGGATTCCTCCAGCGAAGGCAATACAAATACGTCCGCCATATTCAGCCAACGGTTTACGTCCGTCTGCTGCCCCGCCAGCAGAACCTGCTTGTCCAAATGATTTTCTGCAATATACGCTTCCAATTCGGCCCTTTTTTCCCCTTCCCCCACATACACCAACCGTGCGTGCGGAAAGTTGCGCACGACATTGCGAAACGCCTGCAATAAGGTCAGCGGGTCTTTGACCGGGGACAGGCGGGCCACACTCATAAAGACCGTTTCTTCGGGAGTAAAGCCGTATTTCAGGCGCATGGCCGTGCGGATTTCTTCATTCGGGAAAAATGTCGTTCCGTCCGACCCGTTGGGAAGCAAATAGACTTTAGACTTTTGATAATGCTGTTTTTCTATTAAATACCGTGCCGTTGAAAAAGATTCCGCTACCGTCAGCGTGTCTAAATCTTTCAGCAAGCGGTCTATCCAGCGCAGAAAAATAGATTTTTTGGACAAATCACAATGAGGGGTAGTTACTAAAATGCGCTTCTTACCGGCACAGGCACACCGCGTATATTCAATTCCGCGGTACAGCATGGCGTGAATCAAGTCCGGCTGGAAAGAGTGAATCTGTTCGGCTAAGCGCGATACAATCCCCCCCGGAAAATACCCCCGCATCTGCAGCGACACCACTTCCACCCCGTTTTGGGCAAGTTCTTTGGCTACGGCTCCTAACGGCTTGAGTGAGATGACACGCACGGTATTTTCCCGCGCCATATATGCGGCTAATTCCGCCAGGGCTTTTTCCGCCCCCCCCAATTCGGTAGAAGTGATGACATATAAAATCTTCATATGTTTATTATACTAGTTTCCGTCCGCTCTGTTTGCGTTTGTGTGGCGGCCCCAACCGGCAAAAAAGGGCTCCCTGCCGGAAGCCCTAAAAAATACTTAAATTTTAAGCATTTTTTCCAAAATAGGCCCAAATTTTAATTTTCAGCCTTGAACTGGTCCTTTCCTACCCCGCAAACCGGGCATACCCAGTCCTCTTTTACATCTTCCCATTTGGTGCCGGCCGGAACGCCATGCTCCGGATCGCCCACCGCGGGATCATACGTATAACCACAAACTTCACACACATATTTTACCATAAGATGTTTCCTCCCCAATTGGGTTATTATTTTATAAATGCGTTGCGCCTGGCGGCGTTTTGCCTTTAATCACATCGTGATAATAGGCATACGTCAAGGCCGTACCATGCGGACACAGAACGCCGGCGTCTTTTACCTCGCCGATAAACAGCGTGTGGGTGCCAACGTCCAGCGTTTGGCAGACACACGCTTCCATGTACGAAAGCGTGTGCTCTTGCACGACGGGGCAGCCCAAGGCGCCCATTTTATAGGGTACTTGGGCAAACTTATCAAAAGTGCGCCCCGTACGAAAACCAAAAATTCCGATAAACGGCAGCGGAGTGGATTGCTCCAGCGGCATGGCGGCAAAGACGCGGCTCTTCAAAATTAGTTCGTGTGTAAGGCTGTTTTTATTGACGGAAATGGCAATGCGGGCGGGCTCGGCCGTTACTTGAAAAACGGTGTTTACAATCAGCCCGTTCTTGCGTTCGCCGTCCGCCGTGGTAACAATGTACAACCCGTACGTTACGTAATGAAGGCCTTCGTTAATGTCTTGTACCGACATGACTCCTCCTTAGTGCAGTTTTTCCGCTAATTTTTTGCTGACCAACAGCCCCAACTCTTTGCAGGCTTGTTTGACTTTATCGTCGGGCACAAACGGCGATTTGACGGCCGGAGCCGCCACTTCCGCTTTCATGCTTTCCAGGGTTTTGGTCAACTCGTCAATCGGTGCGCCGTTCCAGCCGTACGACCCAAAGGCCGCCCCGATTAAGCCCTTTTTGCGCAGCCCTTTCAAATAGCACAGTACGTCCGCCATCGCCGGGAAAATTTGGCTGTTCAGCACCGGGGACCCAATCAACAGCGCGCTGGAATCCAACAGTTCCGTAGCCACATCGCTGCGGTGATTGGCGTGCATGGAGAGTTGTTTGACTTCCGTGCCCCCTTCGCGCAGGCCTTCGGTAATGTAATTCGCCATTTTTTCGGTGCTGCCCCACATGGTATCGTACACGACGATCGCTTTATTTTTGGGAGCCTGCGCCGCCCATTTGGCATACAGCTTAATAATTTTGGACGGATCTTTGCGCCACACAAAACCGTGATCCGGCGCAATCAAGCGCGGGGCCAGCCCCATTTTTTGCACTTGGTCCAAAAAGCGGAGCACAATGTCCGAATACGGCAGAACGATGTTGGCGTAGTATTTTTCCGCTTCGTAAAGCCAAAGTCTCTCTTCGTTTTCGTCGTCAAACAGCTTGCCGGTGGCATAGTGCATGCCGAATACGTCGTTGGTAAACAGGACGTTTTCTTTTTCCAAATACGAAAACATACTGTCCGGCCAATGCAGCATGCGCGCTTCTACAAACGAAATCGTATCGCCGCCGATGTCAATCCGGTCGCCGGTTTTGACGGTTTTTAATTTCAAATCACAATGAAATTGTTCCGTAATGTCCTTAAAACCCATGGCGGATACGTACACTTCTTCGGGCTGGATGTAATTGACGGCTTGCGGCAACGCGCCGGAGTGATCCATTTCCGAGTGATTGGAAATAATAATTTTGATTTTTTTGGGGTCAATCACGCTTTGGATCCGTTCCATCATTTCGCCGTAAAATTCTTTTTTTACCGTATCCACCAGCGTGGGTTTTTCACCCAAGACCAAATAGGCGTTGTACGTCGTGCCGCGTTTGGTGGAGTATCCGTGAAAATCCCGAATATTCCAGTCAATAGCACCTACCCAATACACATGCTCCGAAATCTTGACCGCTTCCATCATACTTGTTTGTCTCCTAACGTAAAGTTGCGCCCCCCAAAATAAGGAGGGCGCCTAAAGTTAATTTTCCTTCTGCCACAAGCCGTGCAAATTGCAGTATTCGCGGGCGATTACTTTTTCCGCCTTGGTTTCAAATACCGCTTCCGGCGCGTCGCCCGGTTTTAAGTATTTGCGCTGCACTTTGCCGCATTCTTCGCAGATCAGTTCAATAAATTCAATGTAATGTGCGTCCAACATCGGGTGCGCCACACTGCCTACTTTCACCCGGTAGCCGCCTTCAATTTTTTCAATCACGGGCACATGTTTTTCCGTCGCACCGTCGGTTACGCCGGGGTTCTGCAGTTTCATCGGCTGGCCGCAGCACACCAATTCCCCCGCCCCCGCATGCAGGACTTCTACCATATTCCCGCAGACAGAACATTTATACACTTCGTTCACTTTGGTCATAAATAATTCTCCCTCTTGCTAGATTTCAAACGCACTTCCGCACTTGCCAGCGCGGGAACAAACAGCAGATACCTTCTATTATACTTTGTTTCTCCGCCGTGTACACACTTCCCTGCCGGATATTTCAATTTCTTATTAATAATAATTCCTATTAATAAAGTATAGCAAACTTCCCCCTTGCTAAGATAGTCTATTATAAAAGTGTCTTTTATCCTGCACAAGCTTAAAAAATAACTAGTTTTACCAGCTGTGGATAAGTAAATCAAAAACCATATTTTTGGTAAAACACCAGTTTTTTTGAAAGTTTATAAAAAAATAAGGGCTAGACAGCTTAAAAATAAAAAAATGTAAAATTACGCATTTTAACCTATCTAAAAGCGATTTTTACGGTTTGTTTCATTGACCTATCCCCCAATAAGTGGTATCATTGTAGTAAATCATCTTTTTATGGCGGCGTTATTGTGGAAAATTTACAAGCTTACCCTCAGTTAGTTCCCGTTTTCCAAGACATAGAAAACATTATAGGAAAAGATACCTACGATATGTGGCTTCGGCCGGCGCAGTTTGTGTACGAAGGCAATACGCTGACCATTACGCTGCCCAACCAATTTTGGGGTAAAACCATCCGCGAACGCTACGAACACATCATCACAGACGCATTTTTGAAACATTTGGGAGCGGAAATTTCCGTCGTGTATGCGGTATCGACACAGGAACCGGCGCCCGTCGTCAGTTCTGCGCAGGATGTCGTGCCCGTACACCCAGTGGCTGCGCCCGTCTTGAAAAAAAATCCCTTTCCGTCGCGCCTAAATTCTTCGTACACCTTTGACAATTTTATTGAATCCCCCTCCAACCGCTTTGCTTATAAAGCGGCCGAGGCCGTGGTGCACAAACTGGGCAACCGCGAAAATAACCCGCTGGTCATTTATTCCGCCCCGGGATTAGGCAAAACCCACTTGCTCCATGCGATTGGAAACCAAATTTTGAAAGAAAATCCCAATGCCAAAGTGCTGTATATGTCCGGCGAAGAATTCGTGAGTGAATACATTGAAGCGCTGCAAAATAAATCGTCGGAAAGCTTCCGCAAAAAATACCGTTCGCTGGATTGCTTTTTAATGGACGATATCCAATTTGTAGCCGGTAAATCCGCCAGCGAAATTGAATTTTTCTATACCTTTAATGCGCTGTTTGAAAGCCGAAAACAAATTGTACTGTCGTCGGACAGAACCCCCCAGCAGCTGGACTTGGACGAACGCTTGTCCTCGCGTTTGCTGTCGGGGATTATTGCCGAAGTCAAACGCCCCAATCTGGAAACCCGTATCGCCATTTTGCGCCAAAAGCGCGAATCCATTAATTTTGACATCGGCGATGACGTCCTTTCTTTTATTGCCGAAGGCATCCAAACCAACATCCGCGAACTGGAAGGCTCGCTCTTTCGGTTGGTGGCGTACTGCAGCATGCACGGGGTAACCCCCACCATTGCCATCGCCAAAGAATTACTGGCCGATATTTTGACCAACGAAAACGATTTGTCCATTAACGTCAATTCCATTAAAAAAATCGTCGGCAAACATTTTAATATTAAAATGGAAGATTTTAACGCCAAACGCAAAACGCAATCTATTGCGTGGCCGCGGCAGATTGCCATGTTTTTAACGACGGAACTGACGGATTTGTCTTTGCCTGAAATCGGCCGGGAATTCAACCGTGATCACAGCACCGTCGTACACGCGCGCGACGTGGTAAAGGAAAAAGTGGAAACGGATCCGTTCTTTGCGGCCGAAATCAACCAAATTATTTTGGATATTAAGGCTGTGGATAAAAAATAAAAAACGGTGGATAACCCGTTTATAAAACAAAAAAACGAAGGACAAAATTTTTTGCGGTGGAAAATGTGGACAAAAAAAGTTGTTTATGCACAAACCCCGGTTTTGAACTGTATTGGGAAACAAACATTATCCACACAATAAACAGGACATATAAATAGGGATTAAGATATGAAAATAAATATTACTAAAGCCACTCTTTTGGAAGGCATACAGATTGTTTCCGCGGGCGTATCGTCCCGCACCACGCTTCCGATTTTGCATAACTTTTTGATGGAAGCGCAGGGCAGTAAAATTAAACTGGTCCGCACCGATATGGAAATGGCCACCGTCCACTACGTCAACGCCGAAGTGGAAGAAGAAGGCAGTATGACGGTGCCGATCAAAGAATTTTCCGATATCATCAAAAACCTTCCCGACGATAAAGAAATCAATCTTTTCAGCGACGAAAACAACAAATTTCATATCAAATCCGGCAAAAGCAAATTTTGGGTGATTGGAACGCCCAAAACGGAATATCCGCCCATTCCCGAAGTGGAACGGGCCAACAGCGTGTCGTTGGATCCGCTGTTATTGCAGCAGATGATTGAAAAAACGGCATTTTCCGCTTCCACGCAGGAAACCCGCTACATTTTGAACGGGTTATTGTGGAATAACACCGCCGATAAATTTGAAATTGTGGCGACCGACGGCGGCCGCTTGGCCGTGGCCACCCACGAAGCGCTCCCCGGCAGCAAAGAATTCAAAATTATTATCCCGACCAAGGTGCTGACGGAGCTTTGCCGCTATATTACCATTGCCAAACCCGGCAAAGACAGCAAAATTGAAGTGAACGTGGCGTCCAATCAAGTGAGCTTTATGATGAACGAAACGACGTTCATTTCCCGCTTGATTGAAGGCAACTTTCCCAATTACAATCAAGTAATCCCCACCAAAAAGAATATTGGGTTTGAAGTGTTTGCCAAAGAATTATTGGCTTCCACCCGCCGGGCGGCGTTGTGCGCCGGGGAATTTGGCAGCGTGGTAAAATACAAACTGGAAAACAACGCGCTGACGGTGTCGTCCAATTCGCAGAATATGGACTTTACCGACGAACTGCCGGTGGAATACACGCAGGAAGCGTTTGACGTGGCTTTCAACCCGCAGTACATTATTGACGTGTTGAAAAACATCGCGGCGGAAAAAGTATCTTTTTCGTTTATTAATGCCTCGCAGCCGGTGCTGATTGAACCGGTGGGCGATGCGACGTTTAAGTACGTCATTATGCCGGTGAGAGCGTAATGAAATTTGGTCAAAACCCCCAAAAACAATGGCGCTCCAGCCATGAGTTGGATTCTATGCGCAACCCGCTGGCGCGCCGTTTGAACCGGTTGATGATTTTGGACCACGTATGGAAGCAGTTAGTGGGCAATAAAGGCCGGTTTTGGGTGTTAAAGGCCGTAAAAGACGATACGCTCTACGTACAGGTAAAAGTGTCGGTGGCGAAAAACGAGTTGATTGCCAAACGCCAGCAGTTAATGGCGGAACTGAACAAGCATTTTCAAACCCCGTGGATTCGCCATATAGACATTTGTTAAATCTCATTTTGCAGTATTTTTATTAAGGAGTTTTGCATGACTGAAGAACAGAAAGAGAAGGATTACGATTCTTCCAAAATTACCGTTTTAGAAGGTCTGGAAGCGGTACGCAAACGCCCTGCCATGTACATTGGTTCTACGGGGCTGCCCGGGCTGCACCATTTGGTGTACGAAGTGGTGGATAACTCCGTAGACGAAATTTTGGCCGGCGGCGCTACGACGATTACCGTTACCATCAAAGACGATATGACCTGCTCTATCCAAGATGACGGGCGCGGTATTCCCGTGGATTTGATGAAAAACGCCAAAGACGCCAAACTGCGCAACAAATCCGCCCTGGAAGTGGTGATGACCGTATTGCACGCCGGCGGTAAGTTTGACAGCGGCGCCTACAAAGTGTCCGGCGGTTTGCACGGGGTGGGTGTATCGTGCGTCAACGCGCTTTCTGAAACGATGGAAGTGGAAGTGAGAAGAAACGGTCATGTATATTTCCAGCGCTACCACCGCGGCAAGCCGGAAGAAGCGGTTAAAATCATCGGCGATACGACCGAACACGGTACCAAGGTAACGTTCCACGCCGATAAAGAAATTTTTGGCGAGTTGGCTTTTTCGTCCGAAACGATTGGCAACCGCCTGCGCGAACTGGCGTTCTTGAACGCGGGAGTAAAAATCATTTACACCGACGAACGCAAAGAGGATAATCAAACCACGGTTTTCCACTTTGAAGGCGGCATCGCCCAGTTTGTCAAATACTTAAATACGAACAAAAATGTCATCAACCCCGAACCCATTTATTTAACCAAAGAAGTGGGGGACAATTACATTTCGTTCGCCATCCAATACAACGAAAGCTATTCCGAAAACGTGTTTTCGTTCGTCAACAATATTCACACCGTGGAAGGCGGTACGCACTTGAGCGGATTTCGCAGTTCGCTCACGCGTATCATTAACGAATACATCAAAAATAACAATATTTCCAAACACAAGGACATTTCCGTCGGCGGGGACGATATTAAAGAAGGGCTGACGGCGGTGTTGTCCGTCAAGATTCCGCACCCGCAGTTTGAAGGGCAGACCAAAACCAAGCTCGGCAACTCGGAAGTGGAAGGGATTGTGCGCTCCGTCGTGGGCGAAACGTTGGCGACGTTTTTTGAAGAAAACCCCAAAACGGCCCGCGCCATTTGCGAAAAATGCGTAGGCGCCGCCGTAGCGCGCGAAGCGGCCCGCAAAGCGCGCGATTTGACCCGCCGCAAAGGCGCGTTGGAAGGGGGAGGACTCCCCGGCAAACTGGCCGACTGCCAGGAACGTGATTCTTCCAAGTGCGAACTCTTCCTGGTGGAAGGGGATTCGGCCGGCGGTTCGGCCAAACAAGGGCGCGACCGCGTGTTCCAGGCCATTTTGCCGCTGCGCGGTAAAATTTTGAACGTGGAAAAAGCGCCGCTCGTGAAAATTTTGTCCAGCGATACGGTGCGCGATTTAATCGCCGCGGTAGGCACGGGCGTAGGCGAAGGGGAAGGCGGGTTTGATATTTCCAAACTGCGCTATAACAAAATTATTCTGATGGCCGATGCCGATGTGGACGGCCAGCACATTTCCACGTTGCTGCTGACGTTCTTCTACCGTCAGTTAAAACCGCTGATTGAAGGCGGACATATTTACTTGGCGCAGCCGCCGCTGTATAAAGTGAAAAAAGGCAAAGTGGAGCAATATCTGCAAACCGAAGACCAAATGCAGCAATGGCTGATGAAGGAAGGCTTGGCGACGGTAACCGTAACGGACATGAAAAAGAACGAAGCCTTAAGTGCCGACCAATTGCGGGACTTGCTCAAAGTACTGCGCGACGTGGAAGACATTTTGGCCAAGTTGGAAGTCAAAAATATTACGCTGTCCGATTTTATGGCGTTCCTCTCCGAAGGCAAAGTGCCGGTGTACCGTATCCCGCTTAAGAGCGGTGGGTTCCGCTATTTCTATGCGGAACAGGAATACCGCGAATACGAAGACCAGTACATGCAGGAAAAACGCGAAGAACTGGCCGCCGACGGGGTGGACGTGTCCGCCATCAGCAACGATACCCTTATTCCCGAACACCAAAGCCTGTTTGAATTTGGCAAATTGCTGGCGGACGAAAAGAAAATGGAAGTGTTCGGCTTTACGTTTGCACAGTATCCGGTGATTGAAAGCGAAAAGGACCGCGTCAACCCGCTGTTCAAAGTAAACAACGGCAAAACGGACGCCCTGGTGTACAGCCTGGCGGAACTCTTGCACGCGGTGAAGGAAGCCGCCTCCGCCGGAGCCACCATCCAGCGCTACAAAGGGTTAGGGGAAATGAACCCCGAACAGCTGTGGGAAACCACCATGGACCCGGCCAAACGCAAGCTGATCCAAGTAAAAATTAACGACGCGGCCGACACCGAACAGGCCTTCACCATGCTGATGGGGGACCGCGTAGAACCGCGCCGCGATTTTATCCAATCGCATGCGTTGGAAGTGAAAAACTTGGACATTTAATTTTTTCCGGGCGGAGAAAAGCTCCGTCCGGAAATACGATTTATCCGTAACAGGAGATATTTTTAATGAGCGAAGAAACGAACAATCAGCCGCAAGCCCAAAATACCAATGTGGACTTGTTTGGCAACATCCAACAGCGCGACATCGCGGGGGAAATGCGCTCCTACTATATTGACTACGCGATGAGCGTTATCGTCGGGCGCGCCCTGCCCGATGTGCGCGACGGCCTCAAGCCCGTACACCGCCGCGTGTTGTATTCCATGAACGAAATGGGCCTGAAATACAACAAACCCTATAAAAAATCCGCCCGTGTGGTGGGGGACGTGCTGGGTAAATATCACCCGCACGGCGATACGGCCGTTTATGATACGCTGGTGCGCATGGTGCAGGACTTTTCCTTGCGCAAACCGTTGATTGACGGACAGGGAAACTTCGGTTCTATTGACGGAGACTCCGCCGCCGCCATGCGTTATACCGAGTGCCGCCTGCAGCGCATTTCCGAAGAAATGCTGGGCGATTTGGACAAAGACACCGTCAAAATGATTCCCAACTACGACGGTTCGCTGATGGAACCTTCCGTGCTGCCGGCCAAACTGCCGGCGCTGTTGGTCAACGGTTCCTCGGGTATCGCCGTCGGTATGGCGACCAATATTCCCACCCACAACTTAGGTGAAGTGTGCGACGGTATTATTGCCTATATTCACAACCCGGATATTTCCACCAAAGAGATGATGAAAATCATCAAAGGGCCGGATTTCCCGACGGGGGCCATTATCCGCGGCACGAAAGGAATTTACGAATATTTTGAAACGGGCCACGGCAGCGTCAAAGTGCAGGCCACGACGGAAATTGAACAGCGCAAGAACGGACGGGAAGCCATTATCGTAACGGCTATTCCGTATCAAGTGAACAAAACGGCGTTGATTGAAAGCATTGTGGCGTTGGTGCGCGACAAAAAAGTAACCGATATCTCCGATATTCGCGACGAGTCGGACCGGCGCGGCATGCGGCTGGTCATTGAAGTTAAACGCGACGGCAATGCCCAGGTGGTGCTCAATCATCTGTTCAAACACACGCAGCTGCAAACGTCCTTCCCGGTCAATATGTTGGCCATTGTGGACGGGCGGCCGCGCGTGCTGTCGCTGAAAGAAGTGATGAAGGCGTATGTAAAACACCGCCAGGAAATCATCACCAACCGGACGAAATTTGACTTGAACAAAGCCCAAAAACGCGAACACGTGCTCAACGGGTTGCTGGTGGCTATTGCCAATATGGACGAAGTGGTGGCCATTATCCGCAAAGCCAAGGACCCGACGGAAGCCAAATTCACGTTGATGGCGCGCTTCACGCTTTCGGAAGTGCAGGCCCAGGCCATTTTGGACATGCGGTTGCACCAGCTGACGCAGCTGTCCGCCTTGGCGATTGAAAACGAACGCAAAGATTTGCTCAAATTGATTGCCGATTTGCAGGAGATTTTGGGCAATCCGCAGAAAATTTTGGACATCATCGTCGAAGAACTCCAGGAGCTCAAAAAGGACTATGGCGATCCGCGCCGCACCCAAATCGGCCCGGATATGACGGACTTCTCTATGGAAGATTTGATTGAAAAAGAAGACGTCGTCATCACCATTTCCAACGACGGCTACGCCAAGCGCATCCCGCTCTCTACGTACAAGAGCCAGAACCGCGGCGGCAAGGGCATCATCGGCAGCAAGACGAAGGAAGAAGACTTTATGGAACATCTCTTCATCACGTCGTCGCACGCTACGATTTTGATGTTCACCAACCGCGGCCGCGTGTTTGCGCTGCGCGCGTTTGAAATTCCGGAAGGCAACCGCCTCTCCAAAGGCAAGGCGATTGTGAACCTGCTGCAGCTGACGGGCGAAGAAAAAGTAACCTCCGCCGTAGCGATTGAGGAATTTAACCCCAAACATTGCGAAAATACGTACCTGACGATGTGCACGCGCTTTGGCAGCATTAAACGCGTGGAACTGAGCGAATTTGCCAATATTCGCCGCACGGGCATTATTGCCATCGGGTTGGAAGAAGGCGACGTGCTGGTGGGCGTACAAACCACGCACGGCAAGTCCGACATTATCGTGGCGACCAAGAACGGCAAATCGATTCGCTTTGATGAAAACCAGGTGCGCTGCATGGGCCGCCCGGCCAAAGGCGTGCGCGCCATTAATTTGGCGCAGGGCGACGTGGTAGTCGGCATGGAACAGGCGCCGAACGATGAACCGCAGCCCGATGTGCTGTCCGTCTGCGAAAACGGCTTTGGCAAACGCACGGAGTTTAGCGAATACAAACGCCAGAACCGCGGCGGTATGGGGGTGATTACCATCAAAACCAGCGCGCGCAACGGTTCGGTCGTGGGCATTAAATTGGTGGACGAAAACAAAGACTTGATGATCGTTACCGAAAAGGGGATGACCATCCGCGTCCGCTGTGCCGATATCCGCTCCGTCAGCCGCAACGCCCAAGGCGTTACGTTGGCCAAGCTGGAACCCGGCGACAAAATTGCCCGTATTGCGCCCGTCGTGAAAGACGAAGAAGAGGCGCACGAAGAAACGGATAAATAACCGGTTCTTCCGATGTTTTTCATCCGCTCCCTGCCGTGTTGGCGGGGGGCGGATTTTTGTGGGTATTTAAGCGCGGTTACCGCTCGGTAAAAAAAGGTTTACAACCGCCCCAGAAAGTGCTATAAAAAAGATAGGGGAAA
Source organism: uncultured bacterium (assembly GCA_949294085.1). Classification (GTDB taxonomy): domain Bacteria; phylum Elusimicrobiota; class Elusimicrobia; order Elusimicrobiales; family Elusimicrobiaceae; genus Avelusimicrobium. The sequence goes on from CASFFX010000004.1 coordinate 114,272, forward strand.
TCTGTTATGAGGACAAATCCGCATATTTTAGAAATTAATACGCGTTCCTGGCTTAAGCGCCTGGAAGCGCGGTATGGCCGCCCGATGACGTTGGCGGACGTCCCGGATGAATATTGGCAGCGGGCCAAAGACACCGGGTTTGACGCGATTTGGCTGATGGGGGTATGGAAAATCAGCCCGACCGCGGAGAAGATTGCGCGCGAAAATAAGGAAATTCAAGACCAAATCCGCGCCATTAAACCGGACTTTAAGCCCGAGGACATTACCGCCTCGCCTTATGCCGTGTATGAATACAACGTGGACGCTTCGCTGGGCGGCAATGCGGCGCTGGCGGCGGTGCGTGCCAAGTTAAATGCCTTGGGCATTGAACTGTTGTTGGATTTTGTGGGAAACCATACCGCCATTGACAGCCCCACCGTTACCTCTAACCCCGATTTGTACATCAATACCGGTACCCAAGAACCTCATACACACAAAGATTGGTTTTTCAAAAACGCGAACGGCGTGTACATTGCCCACGGGCGGGACCCGTATTTCGCCCCGTGGACGGATACGGCCCAGCTGAATTATTTCAACCCCAAAACGCGCGAATTTATGCTGGCCAACCTGCTGCACGTGGCCGATATGTGCGACGGCGTGCGCTGTGATATGGCCATGCTGACGCTGAACAAAGTACACCGCGATACGTGGTGGGAATTTATCGGCGGGAATCTGCCGCAGGAAGAGTTTTGGCACCAAGCCTTGACGGCCGTGCACGAAAAACACCCCGAATTTATTTTCATCGCCGAAGTGTACTGGGGCCTGGAGTGGGACATCCAGGAAATGGGCTTTGACTACACGTACGACAAAATTTTGTACGACCGGCTGCGCTTTTCCAATCCGGAAAACATCCGCGGGCACCTGGGCGCCGAACACTTGTTCCAGATGCGCTCCATCCGCTTTACGGCCAATCACGACGAAGAGGAAAGCCTCAAAGCATTTGGAAAGGAAAAATCCCTCGCGGCCAGCACGATCATCGCCACGCTGCCCGGTGCGCGCATGTTCCATTTGTTCCAGCTGTTGGGCCGTCCGGCGCGCATGCCTATCCAGTATATTAAAGACGACTTCCAGGAAAACAAAGAAGTGCTGGATTATTACGTCAAACTGTTGCATATCGCGTCCGACCCGGCGTTTCACGGGGGGCAATGGTCCCTGCGGGACGTGGCCTGTGCCGGCATGGGGGATGACTCCAACCGCAATATTTTGGCGTGGCAGTGGAAACAGCGCAACACGGGCAAGTTGATTGCCATCAATTACAGCGGAGCTCCGGCCCGGGGGCGCTTGTCCTTAAAGGGCGTGTACGGCCCGGGCAGCCAAATTACCGAAGAATTGACCGGCGAAAAAATAGTCGTTACGCCGGAAATGCTTTCGCAGGGCTACGAGCTGAACTTAAAGCCGTACGAAAGTAAAATATTTACGTACACCGTCTAACTGAAAACCCCGCCGGGTGGCGGGGTTTTTTATGGGCCCAAAAAGTGCTCCCCTCTTGCTCTAGATTTAATACAATAAAAGAAAGGGACTTTTCGTGCGGGAAGCGATAGCTTTTTTGCCGAAAGTTTTTTATAATATAAATATATTTACCGCTCGGTAAACAACCGGGGGCAATGTATGGCGTTGGGGCCTTTTACCAAGCAGGACCATTTGGAAATTACGACGTTGGGCATGGAGTTTGCCGTATCCGAAATACTGTGCGCAGGCGCAGGATATTGGCTGGACCAACGGTGGGGCACGGCCCCTTGGTGTTTGGTAGCGGGCGCCGCGGCGGGTTTTGCGCTGGGGTTGTATCAAATCCTGCGGGCGGCCCGACAAATGACGCAGGACAACGCTAAATTCAAAAAGGCAGAAGAAAAGAAAGATGGACGTCGCTGAAATTATTTCTCATCACATTTTGGACCATGATTGGGGGGTTACCCTGGCCGGATTTCGTGTTCCGGTTACTACACACACCGTCACGCTGATGGCGGTAAGCCTGGTGCTGTTGCTGGGGCTGTATTGGATTTCGCGGCGGCACCAAAGCCGGGCGGGCCGGCTGCTCACTACGCTGACGGAGGAATACGTTTCGTTTATCCGCGACGGCGTGGTTCTGCCCAATATGGGCCCGGAAGGACGCAGCTTCCTGCCGTATTTCTGCACGCTGTTTCTATTTGTGCTGTTCTGCGCGCTGGCGGGGCTGATTCCGAATATGAAAACCGCCACCGCCAATATTTCCGTTACTGCCGCCCTGGCCTTGTGTTCGGGCGGGCTTATTTTATATTGCGGCCTTAAATTTCACGGGCCGATTGGCTTTTTGAAAGGCTTTATTCCGTCCGGCACGCCGGGCTGGCTGGTCCCGCTGATTTTTCCGCTGGAAATTATCAGTATGATTATCAAGGTGTGCGTGCTGGCAATTCGTTTGTTTGCCAATATGCTTTCGGGGCACATGGTGCTGATTTGTTTGCTGCTCATTATTTTTGTGGTGGGGCAAATGCACATTGCCGCCGGAGCCGGCGCGCTGCTGCCGGCGATGGGGCTGGAACTTTTTATGACCTGCCTGGAAATTCTGGTGGCGTTTTTACAGGCGTACGTGTTTACGCTGTTAACCAGCATTTTTGCGGGCTCGGTCATTCATACGCATTAATTTGAAAATCTATCAACAGGGCTTCGGCCCAAAAAGGAGAAAAACATATGGAACTCGTAGCACTTAAATACATCGCCGCCGGTCTCGGCGCGGGGCTGACCGTCATTGGTGCGGGGCTCGGCTTGGGGAAAATTGGTAATGCCGCGTTGGAAGGGATTGCCCGCCAGCCGGAAGCCGGTGCCGATTTGCGCTCTACGATGATCGTAATCGCCGCGTTGTTGGAAGGCGCCGCCATGTTGGGCTTGGTAATCTGCCTGCTGACGTTGGTGCTGAAATAACCGTTAGGACGCAACGCGTATGGAAGATTTGTTAAAGCCGGACTACGGCGTGTTGGTGTTGACCGTCTGCAACTTTTTGCTCTTGGTGTATTTGCTCAAAAAGTTCGCGTGGGACCGCATTATCAGCGGGTTGGAACAGCGCGAAAAGCAAATTGCCGATGACAAAAAGCAGGCGCAGGACGCCCGCGCCGCCGCGGAAAACATCAAACGCGAACTGGACGAAAAATTGGCCCAAATTTCGGACGAAGCCGCCAAAAAAATGGCGGAAGCCGTGAAAATGGGAGAAACGCAGAAGGAACAAATCCTTTCCGCCGCCAAAGAACAGTCCGAACGTTTGCTGGAACAAGCCAAAGCGCAAATTGAAGCGGAAAAGAACAAGGCGCTCAGCGATGTGCGGGGCGAAATTGCCCGTACGGCTGTGTTGGCCGCCTCCAAGGTGGTGCAGCAGCAGATGAGCGAAGAATCCGCCAAGAGCGTGGTGGACCGCGTATTGAACGAAATAAAAGCGAAGTAACTCTATGAACAGTTCAGACAGAATTGCGGTGCAGCGTTATGCCGCCGCCTACAATGCCCTCAGCGCAACGAACGAACAGGCCGTCCGCCGTGCGGAAGACCTGCGCGCCGCCGCCCAGGCATTGGACGCCGTGCGCAATTACATGACCAGCCCGCGTATCCAAACACAAGCCAAAAAGCAGGCCGTCCGGGCCGCTTTGAAAGACGCCCCGGAAACGGCGGCGTTTGTGGAACTGTTGATTGACGCCAAACGCTACGCGCTTTTAGATGCCGTTTCCCACCGGGTGGGGGAATTGCTGGACGACCGGTTGGGTATTTTGCGTGCGCAAGTCGTGTCGGCCCGTGCGCTGAGCCCCGAACAGCAACAAGAAACCGAAGCCGCCCTTTCGGCGCGCTACGGCGGAACGGTGAAGGCGTCGTTTTCCACCGATCCGGCCCTGTTGGGCGGGCTTCAAATCCGGTGCCGGGGAGAACTGATAGACGGCAGCCTGCAGGGGCGTTTAGCAAAACTGCAGGAAGAATTGACACATTAACACGGTAGTAATATGGCAATTAGACCAGAAGAAATAACCAATATCATCAAAGAAAAAATAGAACGTTTTGACACGTCCGCCGATGTGAACGAAGTGGGCACCGTCATCCAAGTAGGCGACGGCATTGCCCGCGTGCACGGCCTGAACAACGTCAAAGCCTCGGAGTTGGTGGATTTCGGCAACGGCGTGCAGGGCATGGCGTTAAACCTGGAATACGACAACGTAGGCTGCGTACTGATGGGGCCGGACCATTTGGTGCACGAAGGCGGCATTGTAAAACGCACGGGGAAGGTCATCAGTATTCCCGTCGGTGCGGACATGATTGGCCGCGTGGTGGACCCGCTGGGCCGCGCGCTGGACGGCAAAGGCGCCATCAAGACCGACAAGACCATGCCGATGGACATTGTGGCCCCCGGCATTATTGACCGCCAGCCCGTCAAACAGCCGCTGCAAACCGGTATCAAAGCCATTGACGCCATGGTGCCGATCGGCAAAGGCCAGCGCGAGCTGATCATCGGCGACCGCCAAACCGGTAAAACCGCAATCGCGGTGGACACCATTATCAACCAAAAGAATATTCCCGCTTCCGAACGCTGCATCTGCATTTACGTAGCCATTGGCCAAAAGCAGAGCACCGTGGCCCAAGTGGTCAAAACGCTGACCGATTTCGGCGCGATGGATTATACGGTGGTGGTGTCGGCCACGGCGTCGGACCCGGCTTCCCTTTTGTATATTGCCCCGTATGCGGGCTGCGCCATTGGCGAATATTTTATGTGGCAGGGCAAGGACGTGCTGATTGTGTACGACGATTTGTCCAAACACGCCCAGGCGTATCGCCAGATGTCGCTGTTGCTGCGCCGTCCGCCAGGCCGCGAAGCCTACCCCGGCGACGTGTTCTACTTGCACTCCAGACTGTTGGAGCGCGCCTGCAAACTGTCTAACGAGAACGGCGGCGGTTCGCTGACGGCTCTGCCGATTATTGAAACGCAGGCCAACGACGTGTCCGCCTATATTCCGACCAACGTTATTTCCATTACGGACGGGCAGATTTATCTAGAAAGCAGCCTGTTCTTAAGCGGTATCAAACCGGCTATTAACGTAGGGCTTTCCGTGTCCCGCGTGGGCGGTTCGGCCCAGCGCAAAACCATGCGCAAAGTGGCGGGAACGCTGCGTATTGATTTGTCGCAATATCAGGAATTGGCCGGTTTTGCCCAGTTCGGTTCCGAATTGGACAAAGAATCCCAACGCCAAATTGCCCGCGGCAAACGCATGACGGAACTGCTGAAACAGAACCAATATGCGCCGCTGAAAGTGGGGGAAGAAGTGTTGGTGCTGTATGCCGGCGTGCACGGGTATTTGGACAGCATAGAAGTAAGCGATGTGCTGGCTTACGAAAAACAGCTGCTGGCTTTTGCCCGGGCGCAACGCCCCGAAGTATTGCAAACGCTGAACGAAGCCAACGAATTGACCAAAGACGTGGAAGAGAAAATCGTGGCTGCGCTGGAAGCGTTCAAAACGGTTTTTAACCCCGCCAAACAGGAGAAATAAATGGACGCGAAAACGAAAAAGAAATACCTGGTTACCGGCGGCGCCGGGTTTATCGGCAGCAACATTGCCAAAACCCTGGAAGCCCAAGGCCACGAAGTAACCGTGCTGGATGATTTTTCCAAGAACGGACACTTCAAAAATTTAATCGGGTTTAAGGGAGACGTCATCACCGCGGATTTGTTTGAATACATGCCCACGGATATGTATTTTGACGCAATCTTCCACGAAGCGGCCATCACCGATACGACCGTGATGGACCAAAAAGCCATGATGGAACAAAACGTGGAAGCGTTCAAGAACCTGTTGACGTTTGCCGCGGATAACGAAATCAAAAAAGTGATTTACGCTTCTTCCGCCGCGACGTATGGCAACGGCCCCGTGCCCAACGTGGAAACGCAGCCCACGCACCCGGAAAACGTGTACGGTTTTTCCAAGGTGATTATGGACAACGTCGCCCGCCAATTTGCGGAAGACAACCACGATATGACCATCATCGGCCTGCGCTATTTTAACGTGTACGGCCCCGGGGAATATTACAAAGGCAAAATGGCCAGCATGGTGTATCAGCTGTACAACCAAATGAAAGCCGGCCAGCGCCCGCGGGTGTTCAAATACGGCGAACAGCAGCGCGATTTTGTGTACGTCAAAGACATCGTTAAAATCAACCTCTGCGCGCTGAACAACGGCAAAGAAACCGGCGTGTACAACGCCGCCACCGGCATCCCGCGCGACTACAATGCCATCATCGCGTGCCTGAACCGAGAGCTCGGCACCCATTTGGAACCCGAATACATTGACAATCCGTATCCGTTCTTCCAGCTGAAAACGCAGGCGGATATGACGTTGGCCAAAGAAAAACTCGGGTACGAACCGGATTACTCGCTGGAAGCGGGGATTGCCGATTACGTATCCATTTTGGAAGGCCGCAACAAAAAATAAGGAATTTCCATGGAATCACTTAGGGACATACGGCAAAATATCAAAGCCATCAAATCCACGCAGCAGATAATGCAGACGATGAAAATGATTTCCAGCGCCCGCATCCGCCGCGCCCAGGAAGCGATGGAAGCCGCCCGACCGTTCGCCAAAAAGATGTTGGAAATGGTGGACGATTTGAAACAGGATATCCTGGCCCTGCCGCAGCCGGACGAAGGCGAAAGCTGGGCGGGAAGATTCTTCGTCAACAAAACCGGCGACCCGCACAAAGTGGGCCTGCTGGTCATCACGGGCGACAAAGGGCTGGCGGGTTCGTTCAACGCCGTTATTTTGCGCAGCGCGCTGCAGTTTTTGAAGGAAAACAAAGAGAAGGAAATTTTTGTTTTTGCGGTGGGCAAAAAAGGCCGAGACTTTTTGGCCCGCTTAAAAATGCCAAACCTGCACATCGTGTACGAAAGCGTGGGGATTTTCCCGAAAGTATCGTACGCGCACGCGGAATTGTTGGGACAGGCGGTGCTGAAAGAATTTTTTGAGCGCAAACTGTCCGGCGTAACGTTGATTTACAACGATTTCAAGTCCCTGGCCAGCCAAAACCTGGTGGAGGAAAAGCTGCTTCCGTTTGATTTTGACGCCATCAAAAAGAAAAAGGAAGAAAGCGATTTCCTGTTTGAACCGGGCATGGTGGAAATTTTCCAGTTGCTGGTACCGCGCTTATTCAAAGCCAATATGTACCGCTTTTTGCTGGAATCTCAGGCGGCCAACCTGGCAGCGACCATGAACGCGATGGACGCCGCCAGCAAAAACGCCGGGGAACTGGTAACCGCGCTGGGCGTAAAGCTCAACAAAGTGCGCCAAGCCAGCATTACCAACGAAATTTTGGATATTGTAAACGGGGCAGAGGCTCTGAACAGTTAATTTAACATACAGGAAACGATATGAAGACCGGAAAAGTAATTCAAATCATTGGTGCGGCGGTGGACGTTCAGTTTGAACAAGACCACTTGCCCGCCATTGAAAACGCCATTGAAATTGAAATGGACGGCGGCAAAAAAATCGTGGCCGAAGTAGCCCAGCAAATGGGGGACGGGATTGTCCGCTGCGTAGCCTTGGAAAGCACCGACGGCATGCAGCGCGGCGCCAAGGCCGTAGACACCGAAGGCCCGCTTGCCGTGCCCGTGGGCGAAGCGTGCCTGGGACGTTTGATGAACGTATTGGGCAAGCCGCAGGATCACAAGGGGGACATCCAGGCCCCTATGCATATGCCCATCCACCGCGATCCGCCTTCTTTGGAGGATCAGAACCCTACGCCGGAAATTTTTGAAACCGGTATTAAAGTAATTGACCTGATTGCCCCGTATATGAAAGGGGGAAAAGTAGGGCTGTTTGGCGGTGCGGGGGTAGGCAAAACCGTACTGATTATGGAGCTGATTAACAACGTGGCGCGCGAACACCACGGAAGCTCCGTCTTTGGCGGCGTAGGGGAAAGAAGCCGCGAAGGAAACGATTTGATGCTGGAAATGAGCGAGTCCAAACTGGCCGACGGCAGCACCGTGTTGGATAAAACGGTGTTGGTGTACGGGCAGATGAACGAACCGCCAGGGGCCCGCGCCAAAGTAGCGTTGACGGCCTTAACGCAGGCGGAATATTTCCGCGACGTAAAAGGGCAGGACGTGCTGCTGTTCTTGGACAACATCTTCCGCTTTGTGTTGGCCAACTCCGAAGTGTCCGCTCTGTTGGGCCGTATGCCTTCGGCGGTAGGGTATCAGCCTACGCTCAACACCGAAATCGGCAACTTGCAGGAACGTATTACGTCCACCAAAAAAGGCGCCATTACGTCTATTCAGGCCGTATATGTGCCCGCGGACGACTTGACCGACCCCGGTGTGGCGGCCACCTTTACGCACTTGGATTCTACGTCCGTATTGTCGCGCCAAATTGCCAGCTTGGGCATTTATCCGGCGGTGGACCCGCTGGATTCCACGTCCCGCATTTTGGATCCGCGCATTATTGGGCAGGAACACTACAACGTGGCTCAAAGCGTGCGCCAGGTGCTGCAGAAATACAAAGACTTGCAGGACATTATTGCCATTTTGGGTATGGACGAACTGTCCGACGAGGACAAGAAAACGGTGGCGCGTGCCCGCCGTATTCAAAAGTTCCTCTCGCAGCCGTTCTCCGTGGCCGAACAGTTTACCGGACATCCGGGCAAATACGTCAAATTGTCCGACACAATCAAAGCCTTCAAAGGCATTGTGGACGGCGAATATGACCATATTCCGGAATCCTGCTTCTATATGTGCGGCGGCATAGAAGACGTGCTGGCGAACTACGAAAAAGTAAAAGACAAAGAGTAAGCTATGGCCAAAAAACTGACCCTTAACCTGATTACGCCGGAAAAACAGCTCATCTCCAACCTGCAGGTGGATATGGTCATCCTGCCCGCATTGCTGGGGGAGATGGGCGTGTTGCCCGGGCACATCAAAACGATTGTGCAGCTGGGCATGGGGTCCATGCGTTACAAACAGGACGGGAAGGAAGAAGAATTCGCCGTACTGGGCGGATTTGTGGAAGTGCTTAACGACGTGGTAAATGTTTTTGCGGAAGGGGCGGACCTCGCCGATGAAATTGACGAAGAAGCCGAAAAGCAAAAAATAAAAGCCGCCAAGGAATCGCTTTCCCGCAAAGACGCCGATATTGATTTTGAACTCGCCGAGATTGAAATCAAGCAGGCGCTGGCCCGTATGAAAGTGAAAAAAAGACATATGTAATTTTGTCTGCTTCAAGCAAAGCCCCGCCCATACGGGGCTTTTCTTTTCGGAGGGAATATGCAAAAACCGTTGCTTTTAGGATTGGGAGAAGTGCTGTGGGACACGTTTGCTGACGGAACTCGTCGGGCGGGCGGCGCGCCGGCCAATGTGGTGTTTCGGGCGGCTCACAGCGGGGCGGAAGGCTGTTTGATTAGCGCCGTGGGCGAGGACCCGGCCGGCCGGGAGCTGTTGGCCGCTTTGCGCCAAAACGGCATTGCGTATGAAGCCCCGTGCGTTCCTTATCCCACGGGACGGACGGAAGTGGTGCTGCACGAGGGAATTCCTTCCTACCAAATTGTAGAAAACGTCGCCTGGGACCATATCCCGCTTACGGCGCGTGCCCAAGCGTTGGCCCAGCGGGCGGACGCGGTGTGCTTTGGCAGTTTGGCGTTTCGGGCGGAAGAATCGCGCCGGACGCTGACGGCCCTGTTGCAGCAGGTGCCGGAGACGGCACTGAAAGTGTTGGACGTCAATTTGCGGGCGCCGTATTATTCGGCAGAACGGTTGGATTTTTTGCTTCGGCACGCAAACGCGCTTAAAATTAATGACGAAGAATTGCAGGTGCTTAGCCCCCTGTTTGGCTGGAGCGGGACGCCCCAGCAGCGCTGCGAGGCCGCCGTGTGGCAATACGGCCTGCGGTTTTTGATTTTGACGGCCGGCGCCCAATACAGCGAGGTTTTTGTGCCGGGGGCGTGTTCCCGCTTGGCCACGCCGTCGGTTACCGTAGCCGATACGGTAGGGGCGGGCGATGCCTTTACGGGAGCGTTTGTGTGTGCCCTGCTGGCCGGGAAGCCATGGCGCGAAGCGCACCGCGAAGCAGTACAAACCGCGGCGCGGGTGTGCACGCAGGAAGGCGCATGGGTTTCATAAAACTTTGTAAAATATCATAACCATACCGGGCGGCAAGTGCCCGCCCGAAAGACAAGGAGAAAGCATGAGAAACATTACCCCCCTTCAGTTGGATTGGAAAAAAATAGTGTGGCCGCTGGTGATTTTGCTTGTTGCAGCCGGGGCATACGGTTCGTTTTTTACGGTTTCGGCCGGCAGTGCGGCGGTCAAACTGCGCTTTGGAAAAATCGTGGGTGCGTACGGCGAAGGACTGCATTTCAAATTGCCGGGCATTGATAAGGTGGAAAAATTTTCGGTCCGCATCAAAAAAGATTCGTTTGAAACGGAAGCGTTTTCCAAAGATTTGCAGACGGTGGGCCTGACGCTGGCCATTAACCACCGCATTTTGCCCGACACCATTGAATCCATTTACCGCAACCTGGGGCCGGAATACACGACCACCGTCTTAAAACCGATGGTGGAAGAGTGGACCAAAGCCGTGATTGCCAAATACTCGGCCGACAGCCTGATTTCCAACCGGGTGGAAGTGGCGCGCGAATTGGACCAAATTTTGAAGGAAAAAATGAAGGAAAAAGAAGTCATCGTTTCCGACATTGCCATTACGAATTTTGAATTTTCGCCGCAGTTTTTGAAAGCGGTGGAAGAAAAACAAATTGCCGAACAGGAGGCCAAACGCGCCACCAACTTGGTGGAAAAAGTGAAAAAGGAAGCAGAACAAAAAATTCTGCAGGCGGAAGCGGAAGCCAAATCCCTGCGGCTGCAGCGGGAAGTGGTGTCCGACAATTTGATTAAACTGCGCCAGGTGGAAGCCCAGCTGAAAGCCATTGAAAAATGGGACGGGCGCATGCCTACATATATGGCGGGGGATCAAATGCCGTTTGTGATGGCCAAATAAATGCCCGCAAAAAGGCTTTTGAAAGGTATAATAAAAGGGGGGAGGTTTTGCTCTCCCCTTTCTTTTATGAGGAGCCGTGTATGAAAACCTTTTTGAAATTATTGTTGTTGGTGCTGGTGGCGGCGGGGATTTATCTGTTTGTGTTTTATAAAACGCCGCAGCAGCGCACCTTTGAAAAAACGCTGGCCGCCGCCCGTACGGGCGACGTGCAGGCCGCCATGGACGTAGCCGCCCTGTATGCGTCGGGAACGGGCTTGCCCGCGCCGGACGGCAATCAAGCGGCCGAGTGGTACCGCAAAGCCGCCGCCGGCGGGCAAATGCAGGCGGCGTGGCAGTTGGCCCAGCTGTACACGCAGGGCAAACTCGTCAAACAAGATTTGGAAGAAGCGGCGGTCTATCTGCAGGCCGCGGCGCGCGGCGGCGTGGCGGACGCGCAAAACGAATTGGCCCGTTTTTATACGGAAGGGCTGGGCGGTTTGTCGGCCCATCCCGCCGAAGCCTTATTTTGGCAGCTGCAGGCGGCGGCCGGCGGCAACGAAGCCGCACAAACGGCCGTGCAGGACGTGCAACTGGAAAATCCCCAGTTGTATGAAGAAATTTCTCGCTTTTCGGAAGTATTCAAGCAGACCGAGCAGGGCGATGGCGAAGCCGCGTTGGAAGTGGGGCAGGCGTTTGCCTCCGGCTACCCGCGGGCCCGCAACGCGGAGGACGCTTTTTATTGGCTGTCCAAAGCGTGGCAAGCTCAACTGCCGCAGGCGGCGTATGAACTGTCGCAGTTATATCAAAAAGGCGAGGGCGTAGAAAAAGACGAAGCCAAAGCCATGGAACTGTTGGGCGCGGCGGCACAGGCCAAAAATCCGGACGCCCAATACCTCCTGGGAGAAATGGCGTACGGCGCCAATCCGCCCAAATATGAGGACGCTTTTGCCTGGTTCTCCAATGCCGCGGCCGGCGGGCAAGCGCAAGGGCAATATATGACGGGATTTATGTTGATGCAGGGGCAAGGGACGCCCAAATCCATTGATTTGGCCATTAAATTTTTCCGCCAGGCGGCCGAGCAAAATTATGTAGCGGCCCAATACGTGTTGGGGCAAATTTATTGGAAAGGGCTGGGCGTGCCGGCCGATAAAAAAGAAGGCGAACAATGGCTGCGCCGGGCGGCCGATAACGGCAACGCCGCCGCCAAAGCCTTGTTGGAAGGCAAATAGCGTATTTGGATGTTCATAAAAACCCCGGGGGCAAAACTCCGGGGTTTTTGTGTGTTGGTTAGAGTGGGGTTTGGGTGGTTTGTCCGGTTTGCAAATCTACGCTTAGCAGGGAACGGGTTAAATCTTTTTCTTCATCGCCCAGGTGCGGGGTGCCGCCTTTGATCAGCAAAATTTCCACCCGGGTGGCTCCGTCCAGCGAGACGGCATTTTCCAAGTGATTGTAATCCAGCAGCACCTCTTTATGCCAAAATTGGCGGAAATCCAGCTCTTGTTCCCCGCGCAGGACGCGAATCGTATCAATGTATTCGTCCACGTTAATTTTGCCAATCGTTTTGCCGTTTAAGCGAAGCGCCCGCGTATGCACGCCGTTGTGGTGGGCGGCGGCCATCAAATCCTTTAAGAAAGAAACCGGTACGGAGTAGCTTTCCTGCTCCAGCCGGGAACTGCCGCAGTGAATTCCGACCACTTGGTTGGCTTCGTTTAACAGCGGGCCGCCGCACGCGCCGCTGCGGTTCAAGTTGCCAAATTCAAACGACGTAATGATACGCGACGGAGTAACTTGCAGTACGCGGCGGTTGCGCACGATGAACAAATCGTCGCTGAAAAAACCGTAGGAACGCAAATTGTCGTTGGGTTTGGGGTTATGCGGGGCCAAGCGAATCGGGCGGATAAACGGGCGGAGCCCTTCCGGCACTTCAAAAAGTGCCACGTCCGCCATGCCGGCATTGCCGCGGGCCACTACTTTTACCGGGTAGCGCACCGTCATCGCTTCCGGGAAGGTAATATACGCGTGCATATCGGGCGCCAAAGCGTTGGCGACGTGCTGCGCGGTTACCCCCCAAAGGTATTTTTTGCCTTGGTAGGTTTCTTCCACAAAAAAGGCGGTGGCAAACGGGGAAAACCCCAATTGATAGGGATTTTGTACGTTGACGACCATTTCCATCGCGTGGGCGTCAAAGGCGGCCATTTTGCGGATTTTGGTTTCCTCTTCCGTAAAGGCGGCCGTTTTGCGGGGCAGCCGGATTTGTTGAGCGATGAGTTTTTTGGCGTTGTCTTTAATGAGCTTCAAACGCTGCGCGCCTTGCGGCGTGTGCGGAAAGTAAGCGGAAAAAAATACTTCGCGGGCCAGCCCTTTTTCCGCCGACACAGACGACATCCCCGGCAATTTGGGCACGGCGTGCTGGGCGGAGGCGCGGAGCGTTTGCTGGGCGATTTTTGTGATATCTTTCTGCCCAAAGGCGGGGTTTGCACACAGCAAGGCCGCACAGCAGGCGGCCAAAATCAGCGGTTTCATATTATCTTCTCTCCATCCGGGTTAACTGGCCGGATTGTACGTCCCATTGATACCAGAACGTGCGGCGGCGGACAGAGGAACGATCTCCTTGTTGGATGGCTAAGCGAATTACATCGTTCGGGCCAATTTCCAAGAAGCGTTCCAGGTGATTGTAGTCCATAAACGGATAGGAATAGATTGTTTTAAGCAATCGGCCGTTGCGCAGCTGTTGGATGGATTGGACGTTTTCGTCCGGTTGTAAAAAACCCAACGTTTTACCCAATAATTTCAAGGGCACGCCGCTCGGTTCGCTTTGGCGTTTGCCCTGGCGGACCAGCTGGCGGACCCATTGTATCGGTACGGCGTGGTTAAACGCATTAATGGGACCTTTGAAATCGGACAGCAGGCTCAGCCACTCGGCGGAGCGGGCCCGGTCCTCCGTAATAATGCCGGAAAATACGGCGACTACTTTGCCATTTTTAATCAGCGGGGAGCCGCAGTATCCGTTGCGGATGGGAAAGTCTTCATAGCGAATCAAAATACGGTGGTCGCTGGCAAAGAGCACGCCCACGCGGGGAAACCAGCCAAAATTGCCATGGGAAAACCCAGCCGACTGCAGGTAAGAATTGGCTTTGGGGAGCGTATAGTCCGCCTGGAGCGGGGTAATGTAGGCACGGGCGTCCTGCGGCAGCCGGAAAATGGCGATGTCCGCCCCGTGCACGTTGCCTTCGCGGAACGATTGCACTTGGAAAAAGACGGGCTTTCCGTCTTTGCCCGGGACAGACAGATACGGCGACCGGCCAATGTCGTCCAGTACATGGCGGGCGGTAACGCCCCATATTTCCCCGTCAATTTCTACGGCAAAGGCGGACCCTTTACCGCGGGCAGAGGGGTTGTTCTGCAAAGTAAAAACGGCATGGCGGATTTCGGTCGGTGCGGGGCGTAGGGGCCGCGGAGCAATACGCAAAAAATTGGGGGAAAATAAGGGCGCTACCGAGTTCATCCCGCCGCGATTGGAAGCTTTGGAAAAGAGCACGGCTTCCAGCGCCTTATTGGGCACTTTGGGGACGGGAAGGGATTTTGCTATTTTGGACCGCCCGAATTTTTGGGGCCAAATTTTTTGAATCAGTTGTTTTAAATTTTTGTGTGCATACACAGGCGTAGCCGTGCTGCTGCAAAGCAGGGCGGCTGCGCTTACGGCAAGGATCCATCTTCCAGCTTTCATTTACTTCTTTCTCCTGTTTTCGTTGATTTCCTCTCTTTCACATTCACGATGTAGCTATAGTTTTTATTGCCATTTTTGTTAATGACGATTTCGGCTTTCACGGCGTCTTCATACGGGAATAAACGCTGTAAATCCGTTACGTCAAAAAATGGATTGCGCGGCAACACGATGTAAGAACCGTTTTCGTAATGGACGGTTACCCGTTCTACAAATTCATTGGGGGCCAGTTTGCCCACCATCATACCGGCGAACAAAATCACGCGGTGCGCCGAGCCCGGTGCCCGGTATTCCCGAATTAAATCATACGCGCGGTTAAAGGGGACAATTTCGCTGATTTCGGACAAATCGGCTTTCGGCAATTCCTTCATGCCTTCGCGCGCACTATACCAGTACAAATTGTTCTTGGCCGGCGAGTAGCCGCCTGCATTAATTCCCACCGCTTCGTCCTTGGCGTTGAGCACCAGGCTGCCGTGAAAATCGGCCGTATTGCCTTCCGGGTGGGTGGCCACGATACGGTCGGCGTTGGACTCAATGGTTTTGCGGCGCGTTTTTTGGTATTTCCCGTTGCTAAAGCCATATACAAACAATTTTTCGCGTTCTTTGGGTGAGGCCTTGGCGGGGATGACGGGGCGGGCCACTTCGGCCACTTGAGCGGGCAGTTTAATCAGCGCCGCATCAATGCCTTCCGTCGTTCCGAAGCTGATGATTTGAGCCGGATAGGAATATGTTTTGCCATAGGCCGAAAAGGTAACTTTTACATTTTTACCCATGCCGCGTGTCGCGCTGGAGGAGGTCAATCCCCACAAAATGATTTTTCCTTGGTATTCCTCGGCAAACACAAAGCCGCTGGCCCGCAGGGCATTTTTGCTGTTTAAGGGCGTAACGGTAAAAATAAAATGCCGCACATGCTGTTCCATGGGCACTAATGCCGGCTTTTGCAAAAAGGATTTTTCCACGTGGGACTGTTTGACAATTTCCCGCGACAACATAAGCGCTTCTTTGCTGGACAAGCCGCGCGTGGGGAACGGTTTAGGCGTTTTGTACAACGGACTAAGTGCCTTAGACCACGACGGGGAAATTTTAGCGCGCCACGATGGGGGAACTTTGCTCAACGCAGGGGATATCAATTTACTGAAATTTCTGCCTTGCGCCGAGGCATGAACGGGGAATAACAAACAGGCTAACAAAGCAAGAGACAAATAAGTCGTTTTCATAAGAACTCCTCACCAAGGGATAGGTTCCAACCCCGTCATTTGGTTTTTCTCGTAGATTAAGTACCTGCAATCGCTGCGTCTAATTCCTTTCTGGGTATTTGCCGGGCTTATGCAAAAAGACCTATGGCTAAAGCCCCACTAGATACCGCTTCATACTACTACTCTAGCGCTTCCCAGGGGGGAAATCCAGGGCCATTGGACCCAGATCCCCCGCGGTATAGGACCTAGGAAAGCATAGGCCCAAAATAAAAAAGCCCGAAGCCTCCCCAGGGGCGCTTCGGGCAAAAAGGCACCGCCCGCTATTGCAGCTGCGGATAGAGCGGGAATTTCTCCAGGAATTTTTTGACCTGTTGGGCAATCCCGGCCAAGTACGCGTCGTCCTGTGCGTGGGCGATGGCGTCGTCAATAAACGCGGCAATTTGCGCCATTTCCGCTTCCTTCATGCCCCGGGTGGTAACGGCTGGCGTCCCCAAGCGAAGCCCGCTGGTTACAAACGGTTTTTCCGGGTCAAACGGGATGGTGTTTTTGTTGGCGGTGATGCCGGCTTTGTCCAGCGCGGCTTCGGCCGCTTTGCCGGTGAGGCCTTTGGAACGCAAATCAATGCACATCACGTGGCTGTCGGTCCCGCCCGACACCAGGCGGTATCCGCGGGCCAGCAGCTGTTTGGCCAGCTCGGCCGCGTTCAATTTCACTTGGTGCTGGTAAGCTTTGAATTCCGGTTTTAAGGCTTCGCCAAAGCAGACGGCTTTGCCCGCAATTACGTGCATCAGCGGTCCGCCCTGCGTGCCGGGGAATACCGCCGAGTTGATGGCTTTGGCCAATTTTTCTTTGCACAAAATGAGCCCGCCGCGCGGCCCGCGCAGGGTTTTGTGTGTGGTGGTGGTTACGACGTCTGCATAGGGGAACGGGTTGGGATATTCGCCCGCGGCAATGAGTCCGGCATAGTGGGCCACGTCGCACGCCAAATAGGCCCCGCAGGAATCGGCAATTTCGCGCAGGCGTTTCCAGTCAAACACGCGCGAGTAGTTGGACGCGCCCGCCATAATGAGTTTGGGTTTGTGTTCCAGCGCCAGTTTGGCGGCTTCGTCGTAATCTATCTCTTCGGTATCGGGGCGGACGTTCATCGCCACAATTTTGTACAGCTTGCCCGAAAAGTTCATCGGGTGCCCGTGGGTCAAATGCCCGCCGTGCGAAAGGTTGAGGCCCAGCACTGTGTCGCCGGGCTGCAGCAGCGCAAAGTACACCGCCATATTGGCCTGCGCGCCGGAGTGCGGCTGCACGTTGGCGTGTTCGGCCCCGAAAAGCTGTTTGGCCCGGTCAATGGCCAGTTGTTCCACCTGGTCCACAAATTCGCAGCCGCCGTAGTAGCGCTTGCCGGGGTAGCCTTCGGCGTATTTGTTGGTCAGCACGGACCCCTGGGCCTGCATCACGGCCAGCGAGGTGAAATTTTCCGAAGCGATGAGTTCCAATTTTTCGCGTTGGCGGCCCAATTCGCGGGTAATGGCCGCGAAAACGGCCGGGTCGGTTTTTTGCAATTCGGGATACATAAATGGGCTCCTTGGGCGGAGAACCGGACCCGGGAAAATTCCCGCCGGATTTTTACCGCCATTTTTTATAGATTTTCCTATGAAAATACTGCATTTATTTAATATAATTTACTAAATAGAAGTAAATAAATCCAGCAGAGGTGTAAAAGAAATGGCAAAACTTACCAAAAAAGACTTTCTCAAAGACACCATCAAACACATTGACCTGAAAAAATACAATGTGGTTCCTATGGTGGAAGCCTTTGGGAGCATGGCCTACGCTTCCCGCGAAGTGGCCAGAGCGAGCAAAATCTACAATATGATGCTGTCTGATAAAAAATGCTCCGTCATTTTGTGCATCGCGGGGTCGCTTGTATCGGCCGGGCTTAAAAAAGTAGTAGTGGACATGATTCAAAACAACATGGTGGACGCCATCGTTTCCAACGGGGCCAACATCGTGGACCAGGACTTCTTTGAAGCGCTGGGCTATAAACATTACATCGGCACCCCCTACAATGCCGACGACAATTTGCTGCGCGATTTGCATATTGACCGTATCTACGACACCTATATTGACGAGGACCAGCTGAAAGAATGTGATGAAACCGTTCACAAAATCTGCAACTCGCTGGAACCCCGCCCTTACTCTTCCCGCGAATTTATTTGGGAAATGGGCAAATGGCTGGAGAAAAAAGGCAAAGGCAAAGATTCTATCGTGTACAACGCGTACAAATACGGCGTGCCCGTGTTTGTGCCGGCGTTTTCGGACTGCTCGGCCGGGTTCGGCTTTGTAGCGCACCAGACCGAACACCCCGAAGCCCATGTGTCTATTGACAGCGCGAAAGACTTTTTGGAATTGACGAAAATCAAAATTAAAGCCAAAGAAACGGGGCTTATGATGTTCTCCGGCGGCGTACCGAAAAACTTTGCGCAGGACACCGTGGTAGCGGCCGAAATTTTGGGCGCCGATGCTCCGATGCACAAATACGCCGTGCAAATCACCGTGGCGGACGTGCGCGACGGCGCGCTTTCCGGCTCTACGCTCAAGGAAGCTTCTTCCTGGGGGAAAGTGTCCACCGCGTTGGAACAGATGGTGTATGGCGAATGCACTACGCTGATTCCGCTCATCATCGGCTACGGCTATCACAAAGGCGCTTGGAAAAAACGCAAACCGGCCAACTACGTCAAATTCCTGCAGGAAGAGGACGCCAAGGTGGCGGCGCTGAAAGCCAAAAAAGCCAAAAAATAATTTGCGATGCGACTGAAAACCGCGTTTCTCAGTTTGATTCTGCTAATCTGCCCGTGTGCGTTATGCTACGGGCAGCTTAGTTTTTCGGGAGTCAACGGGGAACGCGGTTACGCCGCCCTGCGGGCCCGCTACCGGCTGGATTTGGATAACGGATTTGTCTTTACCCCTCTGTACGGCTACTACCGCATGACGGATAAGGAAATTGACGAAGCGGGCTCCACTTCCCGCTATGGGCTGGAAGCTTCGTACGAATTAAACGACGCCTGGCAGGTGCTGGCCGAAGGCATGTGGCAGCCGCAGGCGGTGGGTTATCAGGCGGTAGGGTATGCGGCGGGCGTGCGTTGGCTGCCGTTTTACCGGTGGTGGATTTTTTCCAACCCGTCTTTGACCGCCTATGCCGAGCAGACGCGCTACCGCACGTATGTGGACAAACTGGGCAACGATTTGACGGGCGGTGCTTTCGGGCAAGTAGAAACCGGCGCCCATGTGGAAGCCGCGGCCGACGCAGGAAACTGGAACTTGAAAGCCGCCTGGCATAAAGTGATAAAATATAGTAGCCAGCCGCCGGCCGATGTAACTTTTAGCTGGGCGAATATCCCTTTTATGACGGCGGTGGTGCAAGGGTTTGTAAAAGAAGCCGCCGCCGTGCGGCTTAGTTACCGCACTCCCTTGATTACGCCGTATGCCGCGTTGGTGCGCTACCGCTATACCGAACTGAGCGATACGGCCGCGGCCGTCAGCGCCGGGCTGCACCTGCACTGGGGGGAAATGTCCCTTTCGGGCGGGGTGGAAGTGTTTGAGCCGCGGCGAGAGGCAAACCGCAAAACCTTTTTTTCCATGTCGGCCGAAGTGGAATTTTAACCGGAGGACCCCGTGAGCCAAATGAATTTACGCTGTAATATAGACGAAGATGTTTTTTCGCTGACGATTTTTTTAACCCGCCTGCTTGCGGGGCTGGTGTTGCTGTATGTAACGGTGGGATGCCTGCTGTTTTACCGCGAATTTTTGTATAACGCCACCGCCATCGGGCTGCCGCTGCCGGTGCCGGTGGGGCTGACGATTTTGGTAGTGGAATTGTTTTTAGCCCTGCTCCTTTTGCTGGGGTGGTTCACGCGGCCGGCGGCGTTGCTGTCGTTTTTGTGCACGGCGGCGATGGGCGTGGTGTTTTTTGCGTCGGATTTGAACAAGCTGTATGTGGCGCTTTTGGTGCTGTTGGCGGCGGCGCTTTTGCCGGCAGCGCTGTTGGGGCCGGGCAAAATCAGCCTGGACTATAAACACGCGGTGCGCCGCGCGCAACGCTCTTACCGAGGATAAGCTATGGAAATGTTTGACGAACAAAATCAATATGTCAGTTTGGCCAATAAATACCGCCCCCAAAAATTTGAAGACATGGTGGGCCAGGAAAGCATTTCCAAAACGCTTCAAAATGCGTTGAAATTGGGCCGCATCGCCCATGCGTATTTGTTTTATGGTCCGCGCGGCTGCGGCAAAACGACTACCGCGCGTATTTTGGCCAAAGCGCTTAACTGCACGGGCCACGGCAACGACAAGCCCACCCCCGAACCTTGCGGCACCTGCCCGCAATGTACGGAAATTGCCCAAAGCGCCGATATGGACGTGCTGGAGCTGGACGCCGCCAGCAATACCCAGGTGGAAAAAGTGCGCGAAGCCATTATTGACACGGTGGCGCTGGCTTCGTCGCGCGATCGGTTCAAAGTGTTTATTTTGGACGAAGTGCACATGCTTTCCACCAGTTCGTTTAACGCTTTGTTAAAAACGATTGAAGAACCGCCGGCTCACGTGGTGTTCATTTTAGCCACCACCGAAAAACACAAAGTGCCCGCCACCATTGTCAGCCGTTGCCAAACGTTTCGGTTCCGCCCGCTGACGGTGGACGAAATCAGCAACCATTTGCTGGATTTGGCCGGAGCCGAAAACATTGATTTAACACCCGCCGCCGCCAAAATTATTGCCAAAAACGCCGGCGGCGCCATGCGCGACGCACTGACTTTGCTGGACCGCGCCATCGCCTATTCCGGCGAACGCATAGACGAAAAACTGGTGGGCGACATGCTGGGCCTTACGCCGGACGAATTAATCGGACAGGCGCTGGAAGCGTTGATCCGCAAGGACGGAGCGCAGCTGCACGGTGTGTTTGAAACGCTGCGGGAAGAAGGGTTTGACGCCAATTCTTTTTTGAAAGATTTGAAAAATACGCTGGGGGATTTGTTTTATTTTTCGCTGGGGCAGGGGGCCGAGCCGTTTGCCGGCGCTTCCAAAATGGTGCAAGGGGTGTCCTCCGGCTTTTTGGCGCAGCTGTCGCGCAAAATTAACAAAATTATTGAAGAGGTCAAATTTTCGGACAATGCTTCCGTCAGCGCGGAAGTGGGCCTTTTTACCGTCATGGACAGCTGCCTGGACATAGAAGATTTTGTGCGCCGTTTGGAAGCCTTGGAACGCGGCGAAGCCCGTCCCGCCCCTCGGGCGGCGGAACCGCCGCTGCGCCCAGCCGCCAAAACGCCGGCGCCTAAGCCCGCCCCGGCGGTGCAGGAACCCAAACCGGCCGCCGCAGTGAAACCGGCCCCCCAGCCGGCCGTATCGGCGGACATCTTGGCCGATGAGGAAGAAGATTTAGACGAAGAGGTACTTTCCGCCCCGGCGGCGTCCGCGGTGAAAACCGCCCTGACCAACCGCCAGATTTGGGATAAAATGCTGAAGCAATTTATGCGAAGCCCCTTTGTGTATGACGTGATGACCAACTGCTCCGTGGCGTTTAATGCAGACCAGTGGGTCCTTTCTTTCCCGCCCGGCAAAGAGTTTTACCAAATCCCAGCGCAAAACAAACTGCCCGAATTGGAAGCCGCCGCTCAAAAAATAAGCGGCCGCCCGATTCGCATTACGCTGGGGGACGGGTCCCAGCCGCAGAACGAGGGCCCGGCGCCGCAAAAGGCGCCCCAAGCGGCCCCCAACGGCCCGGTGAAAGCGGCCGCCGCTCCCACGAAAACGACGTCTGAAAACGCCGCCGCTAAGGCGCCGGCCATTTCGGACGAAGAACCGTTTGTAAAAGGAAATTTTGAAGCGGACGCCGCCCCGGCAAACGGCAAGCAAACCCCCGAAGAATTAAAAGACATTTTGGAAATGTTCCCCGGAGAATTGTTGGCATAGCCTATGAAAAGTTTGGACCGTTTAATCCGTGCGTTACGCAGACTGCCCGGCGTGGGGCCGCGGCAGGCGGAGCGGTTTTCGGCTTATTTTTTGCGGGCTTCCCAAGCGGAAACGGAAGAATTTATCCAGGCCTTGCTGGCGGTTAAAAAAGACGTCAAGCTCTGCCCCGTGTGCTTTAGTTATTGCGAGGACGGCCTGTGCAGCATCTGCCGCGACCCGGACCGCGACCGCGGCGCCATTTGCGTGGTGGAGGATCCGCAGGATATAGAAGCCATTGAAAAAACCGGCGCCTATAAAGGGCTGTATCACGTGTTGCACGGGGCGATTTCGCCGCTGGAAGGCCGCGGTGCCGAACAGGTGAAAGTGCGGGAGTTGCTGGAGCGCGTGCGGCAGGCCAATCCGCCCGTGCGGGAAGTGATTATCGCCACCGACCCGGACAGCGAAGGCGAAACGACGGCCCTGTATTTAGCCGATTTGCTGCGCGGCCAAGTAGGGCAGGTAACGCGTATCGGCTACGGCGTGCCGTTGGGCGGCGATATTGATTATATGGACGAAATGACGCTGGGATATTCCTTAAAAGGCCGTACAAAACTGTAAATGCACCCCGATATTTATAAGCGCCCGCTGTTATTTTGTTTGGCGGTGCTGATTGTAGGTTTGGTTTATTTTTACCGTCCCGCTCCCACCCAGCGGGACGTTTTCCATGCCTTGGCCCAAAAAGACGTAACCCTCACCGGGCGGGTGGAAAGCTTTGCCGTTTCCAAAACAAAATCCAAAAACGCCATTGTAAAAGTGCATACGGTCAACGGCCGCCCGGCGGACGGCTATGTGTATGCCCGCTTTGCCGGGTTTGACCCGCAATGGAAGGACACGCTGCAAATCCAAGGCCGCTTGCAGCAGCCGTATGGCATGGATTTGCTGGGCAATTTTAACTGGCGCGCCTACCTGGCGCAGAAACACATTTTTACCGAAATCAAAACTTCCCGCGCGCAGGTACTGCATCCGGCGGCGTGGCCGTACCGGCTGATTCGTTTTATACGGGCGGATATTCTGCGAACGTTTCAAGAGGCTTTCCCGCCGGAATTAGCTTCTATTGCCGGCGGAATTTTGCTGGGCGAGCGCGGGGAAATTTCGCCCCGGCTGTACGCCGCGTTTCAAGACAGCGGGGCCATCCACTTGTTAGTGGCGTCCGGCGGGAACGTGGGGTTTGTTACGCTGTTGACGGTGGGGGTGTGTGCGTGGCTGGGCATACGGCGCAAGCAGGCGGTGGCGGCGGCGCTGTGGGTGGCGGGGATTTATACGTTGGCCGCCGGAGCGGACGCCCCGTTGGTCCGCGCGTATTTTATGGCCGTTTGCGCGTGCGTGGGGTACTTGTTGGGGCGTAACAGCGGGGTGTTCCAGGGATTGTTGGTTTCGTGTTTTGTCATTTTGCTGGTGGAGCCGGCGTCCGTATTTGAAACGGGGTTTCAAATGTCGTTTTTGGCTACAGGGGCCATTATTTTGTGTTTGAGCAACTATACTCCTCCCGCTAAGTGGCCGGGCTGGGTGCGGTTTTTTGCGCAGATTTTTTTAGCCACGCTGGCCACGCAGTTGGTGCTGCTGCCGGTATTTACCAATGTATTTTATAAAGTGTCTTTGACGGGCCTGGCCGCCAATATGATTTTGGTGCCGTGGGCCTCGGTGCTGATGGGGCTGACGTTTGGGTATTACGCCTTAACGTGGGTGCATGCAGGCTGGCTGTTGCAGCTGCCGGCGCTGTGGTGCTTGGGAGGGTTCCGCACGGCGGTAGAATTTTTCGCTTCGTTTCGGTTTTCGTCGCTTCCGGCCACAGCGTGGGGGACGGGCAGTATCGTGGCATTTTATGTGGGGCTTTTTTGGCTGCTGAACGCGCCGCGCAAAGAGTGGGCCCGCAAAGCCTGGTTGCCGTGTGCGGCGGTAGCGGCGGTGGCCTTGGCGTGGCAAGGGCTGGCCCGCCGCGGCGGGGAGGTGTATTTGCTGGACCAATGGTACCGCAATGTGGCGTTGGTGCGCATGCCGGGAGGGAGTGTGTTTGTATTGGGCAACGGCCTTGAGCCCGAAAAAGTAGAAGCCGCACTGTACAAAATGGGTGTACGCCAGGCGCAGGCCGTGCTGGATTTTGGCGGCCGAAAAAGCAAAAACGATTTGTCCGCTTTGGCTGCAAACAGCCAGACCGTGCGTCCCTTTGAGCAGGGCCTATGGCCGGGCGCGCAATGGCAAACAGGCGGCGTAACGGTGCAAATGACGTGGGGGGAACACCTGTCTAAGGCAGGGCGACGGTGGACCAACCGTGGGTATAGCGGGACGGAGAAGGATGACGTGTCCTACTGCCTGGCGGAAAAAGACGTGCATGTGTGCGTAGGGGCGGGCGCCCGCTTTGCCTACACGCGCGGCAAGCAGGTGCAAGCCAAAAGAAATCAAACCGTCCGGCTCAAAATTTAGCTATAATAAAAAAGCAACCTGGGAGGAACGTATTATGGAACAAGCCGAATTGAAACAGCACAGAAAATTTTTGAAGGAAGCCGTGAAAATGGCCGAGAAAGGGATGACGGCCGGAAAGGGCGGGCCTTTTGGCGCCGTGATTGTGAAAGACGGCAAAATTATTGCGCGCGGCTGTAACCAGGTAACGTCGTCCAACGATCCCACCCGCCACGCGGAAGTGGACGCCATCCGCAAAGCCTGCAAAAAATTGGGCACGTTTGAATTGAAAGACTGCGTGATTTATTCGTCCTGCGAGCCGTGCCCCATGTGCCTGGGCGCCATTTATTGGGCGCGCCCCAAAGCGCTGTTCTTCGCGGCGGACCGGTTTACCGCGGCCAAGTACGGCTTTGACGATGAATTTATTTACAAAGAAGTGCCCCTCCCGGTGGAAAAACGGTCGCTTAAAACGTTTTGCATAGACTTGGAAAACAAAAACGAACCGTTTGAAAAATGGAACGAAAAAGCCGATAAAATTGAGTACTGATATTTTTCAAAACCCCGCGCAAAACGCGGGGTTTTTAAGTCCTACC
Organism: uncultured bacterium; assembly: GCA_949294085.1. Taxonomy (GTDB): domain Bacteria; phylum Elusimicrobiota; class Elusimicrobia; order Elusimicrobiales; family Elusimicrobiaceae; genus Avelusimicrobium. The sequence continues at coordinate 139,176 of CASFFX010000004.1, forward strand.
GGCCAAGTAGGCCCAAGGGCCCTGGCGCGGCGGGGTAATTTCTTTTAGAATAAAAATATGAGACTAGCCCTTTTATTGCTTCTTTTTTGCCCGGTATGCCTCTCGGCCCAAACCTGGGAACGAGCGTGGCAGGGCGCCCAAAAAGCCATGTTTCGCCCGGGGAAATCCTGGGAGTACACGCGCGATGCCGTGTACCTCAAGCGCAAACAATTGCTTTCCTCCACGCAGGGCAACCTCAACCGCTGGCTGCTGAAGAAATATACTCCTGTGGTGCCGCTTTTGCAAGGCAACACGGCCGGGTGGGCCGCGTTAAGCAACCGGCTGCTAGTAAAAGAATTTCCCCGCCGCAAAGCACAAATGCAATTTTTCTCTCAACAGCAACACGTCCCGCAAGGACTGCTGGAAGTGCAGACGGGCAAAACGCCCGCTCTGGCCGACCGCATCGGCGCACAGACGGAATATGTGCTGTTTGGCGGCAAACGCGGGGAAGTGCAGGGCAAGGCGCTTTTTAAGAAATTGGTGTCGCAATACAAAGCCGCTTTTCCGGACCGGCAGATTATCGTGCTTTCCGAAACGTTGCCGGACCGAGGGGTGCGGTTTGCGTCCGAATTTGCCGCGTCTGAAAAAGAGAAAAGTTTTGTGCGTTCCTTTGTGCGGGACGGATTTTTAGTGGCCGGAATTGGCGACAGTTCCGCTCAAAAGGGAGGCTTTTTAAGGCAGGAAGAAACCCAATTAATCCTTCCGGCCGCGGACGTGCCGGCCGGTTTGGCGGCCCGTTCCTGGCACATGCGCCGCCAGCTGACGGCGTGGCGCCAAAGTTATCCGCAGGCGGTATTCTTTTTGTATATTTCGCCGGCGGCCGCTTCTTACGATTGGCGTTTTTCGCTGGCGAACAATTTGCCCGCAGGAAAAGTGTTTTCCATTAGTTTAACCAGCGTAAAAAATTCGCGTGATTTTCTGTTCCACCGCTGGAATTCCTTCCGGTATGTTCGGCCCAGCACCTTGGTATGGCACGATGACCAATGGGCCCGCATGAGCGGCTTTGACGCGCAAATTATCTTACCGTAAATTACAGTAAAATGGGCAAATGTCCTTGCGGGGTCCATTGCCCAAGCAGTACTTGTGCCGCGGCTTCCTGAAAGACGGGAGACGGGCTGAACGTGAACAGTTTGCCCCCGCAGTCAAACTGGGCCGCTGCCCACGGGTTGGCAAAGCTGATGAGGATGTTTTGGCGGCTGTGGGAAAGCGCGGTTTTGACCAAAGAAACTTCCGGCTCGTCTAACCCTATTTTTCCCTTAAAGGCTTGGTAGCGCCGCCAGCAAAGAACGGCCAGTTTGTCGGCCGGCCCCCCGTTGAAAGGAAGCGGCGTAATGCCAAAGGCGCGCAGCGTTTGCAGAAAACCGCCTGCCGAGAGCTGTTCGTCGTTGCCGATGGAAAGGTAATACAGGGGCTCTCCCGGCTGAAGCGTAAAAGCGGAGCCTACCAGCGTAAGTGCTTTGCGTGCGGTGCGTTTGGAAAAATCGGTCGGGCCAAAGGCGGCCGCTTGGGTGCTGGGAGGCACTTCGTCCGCGCGGGCGCACAGCCGGTTTTGCATTTGTTCGGCGCGGGCCAATAGGGTGGGAGGGAGCGTTTGGTGTTGCAAAAAATCCAGCAGTTCAAACGGCTTATCCGGAACCAGCAAAATGTGGGCGCCTGCCAAAAAAGCCGCCAAAGCCGCTTTTTTCTCGTCCCCCAACGCTTTCATACTCAGGGCATCCGTGCAAATGCACCCGTTAAATCCCATATCCCGCTGCAGCAGCCCGCCCAAAATAGCCGGCGAAACCGAGGCGGGGAATTGTTCATCCAACGCAGGAACCAGCAAGTGCCCGGCCATGACGCAGTCGGCCTTGGGCAATAAGCGCTGGAAGGGAACTAGTTCGTGCGTTTGCAAATGAGCCCGTGTGGCCAGCACAACGGGAAGCGCCAGGTGGGAATCGGTGGACGTATTGCCGTGCCCCGGGAAATGCTTCAGGCAATTAATGGCACCCCCTTGGCTTAATCCGTCCATAAACGCACCGGCCAGCCGGGTAACGCGTTCCGGGTCGGCCCCAAAGGAGCGCGTATTGACGATGGGGTTGGCCGCGTTGTCGGCCAGGTCCACCACCGGGGCGAACACCCAGTCCACCCCTAAACTTTTGGCTTGGCGGGCGGTTAAAAGGCCTTTTTCAAAGGCCAGCTGAGGGTCGTCCGCCGCGCCCAGGGCCAAGTTGGAAGGCAGCAGTTCGGCGTCCGGCAGCCAGCGGCCCAGGCCGTCCTCGTAATCGGCGGAAATTAAAATTCGTTTATGCGGGGAAGCCGCGCGCAGGGCCTGCGTCAGCGCCGCCACTTCCGGCCGGGTGCCGCCATAGAGGCAAAACCCGCCTACGCCCATGCGGGCCAGCTGCAGTGCTTCCTGCAGGGGCGTTTTTCCAAACCAAAAGCCGGGGTGTACCAAACGGTTGATGTTCATAATGTAATTTTTCCTAAAACAGCGTCGTGCGCCGCGCCGGTGGCGCGGGAACAATGATTGATTTTTTTGCCCAGCGCCAGCCACCCGAACAAGGCAAAGGCGGCGCTTTCTTTGGCTTGCGGATCGATGCCGTATGAAAGGGTGGTGGTAATTTTCAGCGAAGGCAACAGCTGCTGCAAATCGTGCAGGAGGGTGGCGTTAAAACAGCCGCCGCCGGAAACAACGATTTCTTTGGGTTGGGGGCGCGGCACAAAGTGCTGCAGCGCATGAGCTACGGCCGCCGCGGTAAACCACGTGAGGGTGGCCAGCCAATCGGCCGCCGAAGCAAAAGCTTCCTGCGGGAAAAAACGGTCCAAATAGGTTTGCCCAAAGGCGTTTTTATCCAGGCTTTTGGGCGGAGTGCGGAGAAAATATTTTTGCTTCAGCAAACGGGCCACGCGGGCTTTGTCCGGCGTGCCGCGGGCGGCGGTGCGGCCGTTGCGGTCAAAGGGCCGGTGCAGGGCGCGTTGGGCGGCCAGGTCCATTAACGTATTGCCGGGGCCCACGTCAAACCCGAACGTTCGGATTTGCTTTCCCACCACGGAAAAATTGGAAATGCCACCCACGTTTAACAAAATTTTTGGCGCTCCTTTGCCCCAGATGTATTCGTCAAAAAAAGGCATCAGCGGGGCGCCTTCGCCGCCGAGAGCAATGTCCATCGCGCGAAAATCGGACACGACCGGCCGGCCCAGCGCGGCCGCCAAAAAAGACGGCTCCCCAATCTGCAGCGTATTGGGCGGCGTGTCGTGCGGCCCGTGATACACCGTTTGCCCGTGCGAACCGATGACCTGCAGCGCTTGAACGGGCAAGTGAAACTCTTTTACAAACCGTTGGGCCGTTTTGGCATACAGCTGCCCCAGCTCAAAATGCAGTGCGGAAAGTTCCGCCGCCCGCAGCGAAAACGCGTTTAACAATTTTTGCTGCAGCGCCGGCGAATACGGATAGTTTTTGAAATGCAGTACCTTAAAAGGCCGCACTTGCACCGCGCACAGGGTCAGTCCGTCTGCGCTGGTTCCGCTCATTAGTCCAAGGGCCCATTTAGTCATCAATTACCCGTGTTAAAAAACCGTTCTGTTTTTTTAATAAATGTTCCGCTTCGGCGCGGGATGTTTTTTTGCGGTACATGACTACCGCCGTTTTGACGTTTTTGCCCGATTGGGTTAACAAGCGGGCGGCGGTCTTTTCGTCCGCCCCCGAAACGGTGCAAATCAGCCGGATGGCCCGGGCCACCAATTTTTGGTTGGTGGGCTGGACGTCTATCATCAGGTTGCCGTAGGTTTTGCCGCACAGCGTCATGGCGCCGGTGGTAATGGCGTTAAGCGCCATTTTGGTAGCCGTACCCGCTTTCATGCGTGTAGAGCCGCACAGCGCTTCCGGCCCCGTGGGCAGGCAAATATGCACTTGCGCCTGCGGGCAGACGGCCTGCGGATTGCAGGAAATCAGCGCCGTGTGCGCCCCCAAAGCTTGGGCTTGCTGCAATGCACCCATAACGTAGGGTGTGCGGCCGCTGGCCGTAAGGCCGACGACCAAATCCCCGGGGCGGGCTTTGCGGGCAATTTCCCGGGCGCCTTGGGCGGCGTCGTCCTCGGCGCCTTCCTGCGAGCGGAAAACGGCCTTCTTCCCGCCGGCAATCAGCCCGATAATTTGCGAAGGTTTCGTGCCGAACGTGGGCACACACTCCACCGCTTCCAAAATGCCCAGCCGTCCGCTGGTGCCGGCCCCGATGAAAATGATTTTCTTTTTGGCCGCATAGGCACGGGCCGCCAAAATCATCACGGCGGCAATTTCCCGGTTGGCCGCTTTGACGGCGCGGGCCGCGTTGAAATCCTCGCGGTTGATTTTGCGCGCGATTTGACGCGGGGTGGATTTGTCCAAATCCAGCGTATGGGGGTTGCGCGCTTCCGTAGCCAGGGCGTTGAGGTTGACGGGTTTCATTGTGCGTCCTCCAGCGAGTGTTTATGCGCGCGGAAGGCGGCTTCGGTTTCTTCAATGGATTTGATTTTGAAGGACAGCGGCACTACCGCCACCGTAACCAAACTGATCAAGCTGGCCACCCAGAAAAATGCTTCATAGCCAAGCTCCGTCTGCAGCCAGCCGGACGCCATGGAAGGCACCATCATTCCCAGCGCCATAATCCCCGTGGAAATGGCATAGTGGGAGGTTTTATAGGCGCCTTGCGAAATGTACATAATAAATACCGTAAACGCCATCAGCGCCAGCCCGTTGCCCAAATGTTCCAGCGTAATCAGCACCGCGACGACTGCCGTGGACGGATGCGCCCCGGCCATGTAGGCATAGAAAAAATTCGGCAAAATTAAAATGACGGCAAACGGCCAAATGCACTTTTTGAAACCGTATTTGCCCAACAGCCACCCGCCGGCCAGGTTGCCCACAATCACGGCCCCCAGCCCCAGCGTGCCTTTAATCAGCCCGTAGGTTTGTACGCTCAATCCCAGCGCGCCTTCCGCCTGCGGTTTAAGCAAAAAGAGCGGAACGATTTTTTCCAAAAACGCGTCTCCCAGGCGGTAGAGCAGAATAAACGCCAAAATATAGACGATGTTCTTTTGCGTAAAATACGTTTTGAACGATTGGCCCCACGCCGTTCCGTGCGGGGTGCGGACGGGGGCGTCCTCGGCGGGTTGAGGCAGCACCCGGCGGTGCCACAGCGCGCCTACGCCAAACAACGCCGCCAAAAACACGAATAATAGCGCCCAGTTATACGGCCAGCGCACCAGGTTCAACGAGGCTTCCGGATCGGGGTTGGCCAACGCCCCCGTGGCCGCCACCAAAATACCGCTGCCCAAAATCATGGCCAAGCGGTAAAAAATCGTGCGGATGCCCACAAACTTGGATTGCTCCACCGGGCTTAAGGCCAACAGGTAATACCCGTCGGTGGCGATATCCAACGTGGCGGAAGCAAACGCCCCCGCCAAAAAAACAAACAAAGAAAGTGAGAAAAACGTCAGGTTGTTGGTGGCCTGTGCATGGGCAAACGCGTTCCAGGCGTTTAGCGCGGCCAGCAGCAAAAAAAGGCCGGCCAGCACCGTTTGGGCCGTCAGCAGCCAGCGGCGTTTGGTGGAGTGCGCGTCCACCAGCGGGCTCCAGAACATTTTCAGAATCCAGGGCAGATACAGCCACCCCGTCCAAAAGGCAATTTGTTCGTTGGAAAAGCCCAAATCGGCATACAGCACGGTAGAGACGGTGTTGATGACGATGTACGGAAAACCTTCCGCCAAGTACAGCGAGGGAATATAATACCAAGGATTTTTTTTCATTTATTTGAACGAATATTTGCCGCCCAGCAAATCGGCCAGGGGCTTGGTGGTTTCGTTGCGTTCCAGCACCATTTTGATGATGGCCGTCATCGGGACGGCCAGCAGCGCGCCCATGACGCCCCATACCAGCGCCCAAAAAATTAAGCACGCGATTACGACAATCGGGTCCAAATCCATCCCTTTTCCCAGCCACTTGGTTTCCAAAATATTGCCGATGATGAAGTGAATCGTCGTCAGCAAAATAAGGGCCAGCAGGATGTGCCAGTCCAGCCCGTATTGCAGAAACAAGACGGGCATGGGCAGCATGGTGGAGATGAACGGCCCGATGTTGGGAATAAAGTTTAAGACAAACGTCAGCACCGCCAGCATGGAGGCCAGTTCCGCCTTGACGGAAATCAGCACAATCCACGTAAATACGGCGGCCAAAATGGACACAAAAATTTTAATCAGCAGATAAAACGAAATTTGCTTTTGAATATTGCCCACGAGCGACGGTTTTTCCGCCGAGGCTTTGCCCATAAAAATAAAGATGACAAACAGCGTAATAAGCACCAGGTTCGTTAAGATAGACACCACGGTGCTGCCCACGCTTTTAACCATATTAAACACCGGCAGTTTGGCTACCGTATCGGCCACAAACTGGGCGTTGATGTTAATGCCGTATTTTTGCGAGTGCCCCAGCAGCCAGTCCAGCGTATCGTTGAGGCGTTCGGCATACATATCCGCTCCCGCCACAAAACTTTCAATGGAGCCCGAGATAAAGAGCACGGACAGCGTGATAATGGTCAAAAAGGCCACAAAACTCAATACCAACCCCAAACTGTAAGGCACTTGCCATTTTTGTTTGAGCCAGCCGGCCAGCGTGCCGGCCACCATGGAAATAAACAGTGCAATGACAAAGGGCATCAGCACCGTTTTGGTATAGACGAGCACCCACGTGGCCGCGGACGCTGCCAAAATCATTAAACAAACTGTATTAATAGGAGCTAATTTTTCTAGTGAATTTTTTGGGGACATAACACCTCTCTTGTATTTAGTATAGCATACGTGCGGGCAGTGCGTGTTTGGCGGTTTTAAGAAGGGGGGAAATAAAAACTTTCCAAATCGGGGCGGAAATTGATATAATAAATACACACGATTTAAGGGCAGTTGGCGCAGCGGTAGCGCGTCCGCCTCACACGCGGAAGGTCACAGGTTCAAATCCTGTACTGCCCACCATTTCTATCATCCCGCCTAGTAGCGGGATTTTTTATGGGCAAAAGCGCGCAAACTGCTTTGCGCGCGGCAGGATTTGAAAGCCGCAGCGATGTGCGAGTTTGCCCATGGGCAAGGCGAGCACCGCGAGGCGGGCCTGCGAGCGCCGAGCGTCAGCGAGGGGACTTGTAGGCAAATCCTGTACTGCCCACCATTTCTATCATCCCGCCTAGGAGCGGGATTTTTTGTGGGCAAAAGCGCGCAAACTGCTTTGCGCGCGGCGGAGTGTTGGGTTCCGCCTGCTTATTTTATATACTATTTATATATCACTAAACTGTCTGCTTTATGCAGGCACTTTTCATTTAAGGAGTCTTTTTAACTATGGATTGGGGTCTGTTGGTAAACTCATTTATTGGTATGTTGTCTATTTTGAACCCGATCGGCAACGTGCCGATATTTTTGGAACACGTGGAAAACGAACCGCCCAAAGTGCAGCGGGCGGTGGCCTTGCTGATGGCCTTGTGCATTTTCCTGTTGCTGACGGCTTTCTTCGTGTTCGGCAGCCGCATTTTGACGTTGTTTGGCATTACCATACCGGCCTTCCGTTTGGCGGGGTCCATTATCATTTTGATTGTGGGGCTGCGCATGTTGCAGGGGAAAAGCAAATTTGAAAGCCACGGTATTGAAACGGCCGCTTCCCAGGGCAATACGTTTGACCAGGCCCGCAACCGCTTGAGCCATATTTTGGTGCCGGTGGCGATGCCGCTGTTCATCGGCCCCGGGTCTATTACCACGGCCATTTTGTATGCGGAAAAGACGACCTCTTTTTCCATGGCGATGATGATGATCGGCGTTTTGTTTTTAAGTTCCGCCATTGTGGGCGTGTGTTTGGTAGGGTCCCGGTACATTTTTAATAAAATCGGGCCCAACGGAACGCAGATTGTGATTCGGTTTATGGGTATGATTTTGTGCGCGATTGCCATGCAATTTATGATTGACGGCGTTGCCCAGCTGCTGCCCGGAGTATTGGACTCCACCTTTACCCATGCGGCCGGTTCCGTTAAATAAATTTCGTTTTCCCGAGGGCGGCGCAAGCCGCCCTTTTTTTATCCCTTAGAATAGGTACAATACATTTATGGACCATTTCAAACTCGTTTCTCCGTTCCAGCCCGCGGGCGACCAGCCCAAAGCCATAGAAGCCTTGACGCAGGGTATTTTGTCCGGCGTGCCGCGGCAAACCTTGCTGGGCGTAACGGGCTCCGGCAAAACGTTTACGATGGCCAACGTGATTGAGCGGGTGAACGTGCCGACGCTGATTTTGTCCCCCAACAAAGTGCTGGCGGCGCAGCTGTATGCGGAATTTAAGCAATTCTTCCCCGAAAATGCGGTGGAATATTTTATTTCGTATTACGATTATTATCAGCCCGAGGCGTATATCCCCCAAACCGATACGTATATTGAAAAAGATTCCGCCGTCAACGAACACATTGACAAACTGCGCCTGAAGGCGACGACGTCCCTGCTGACCCGCAAAGACGTGATTGTGGTGGCGTCCGTTTCGTGTATTTACAACATTGGCTCGCCGGACAGTTTTCGGGAAATGCGCATTTACGTCAAAAAAGGGGCGCAGATGACGCGCTCTTTCCTTTCGGCCCAGCTGATCAAAATTCAATACCACCGCGACGAAATGGAATTTTCTTCCGGCAAATTTCGCATGCGCGGCCCGTATGTGGACGTGATGACCCCGTACAGCCAAAACGCCATACGGGTGGAAATTGCCGGGCGCAACATTGCCCATATTTACGAAATTCACCCCATCACCGGTAACGTGCTGGCCGAGCTGGATGAAGCCTGGATTTATCCTGCCAAACATTTTGTGGCGACGGACGAGGACACCCAAAACGCCATTGCCCAAATCCGCCGGGATTTGGACGTCCGCCATGCGGAGCTTTTGCGCATGGGCAAAGAACTGGAAGCTTACCGCTTAAAACAACGCACCGAGTACGATTTGGAAATGCTGCAGCAGGCCGGCTTTTGCCCGGGGATTGAAAACTATTCCCGCTATATGGACGGGCGCAAGCCCGGGCAGCGGCCGGCGTGCTTGCTGGATTATTTCAAACGGTATGACCGATTTTTGATGATGGTGGACGAGTCCCACGTGGCACTGCCGCAGGTGCGCGGTATGTTCAACGGGGACCGCGCCCGCAAACAAATGTTGGTGGATTTTGGCTTTCGGCTGCCTTCGGCGTTGGACAACCGTCCGCTGAAATTTGATGAATTTGAAAAATTGCTCCCGTCCACGGTGTTTGTATCGGCCACGCCCGGCCCGTATGAGCTTAGCGTATGCGGCAACCACATTGTGGAGCAAGTCATCCGCCCGACGGGGCTGGTGGATCCCAAAGTCTATATCCACCCGACGGCCGGCCAAATAGATCACCTGGTGCAAAAAATTGCCGAGCACAAAAAACGCGGAGAACGGACCCTGGTGCTGGCGCTGACCAAAAAAACGGCGGAAGATTTAAGCGCCTTTTTTACTGAAAAGAACATCAAAACGCGCTATCTCCACTCCGATATTGAAGCGTTGGACCGGGTGGAAATTTTGAAGGAATTCCGGCAGGGAAAATTTGACGTTTTGGTGGGCATCAACCTGCTGCGCGAAGGGATTGACATCCCGCAGGTGGGGCTGGTGGCCATTTTGGGGGCGGACAACGAAGGCTTCCTGCGCAACACGACAACGCTGATTCAAATTTCGGGCCGCGCCGCCCGTAATGCAGACGGCGAAGTGATTTTGTACGCGGACCGCCAAACCGATTCCATCAAATATGCCTTGAACGAAATGAACCGCCGCCGCGAACTGCAGGAAGCGTATAACCGCGAGCACCACATTACGCCCAAGACGATTCAAAAAATAGAAGTGGAACTGAAGGAACTGGAACAGCAGACCAAGACCAGCGCGTTTGGCATTTTGAGTCAAACGTTGCCGGAGCCGACGCTGCAAAATATCCAAGCGGTGGAAAAAGACCTGGAACAGCAAATGCTGCAAGCGGCCGATGCGCTGAATTTTGAATTGGCGGCCGAACTGCGCGACCGCTTGTTTGAACTGCGGCAAATGCGCGTCAAAGGCCCGCAGAAAACGCGCCGCAAAGGCGGGCCGCGCGGAGAAAGTGGTAAAATATAATTATGGAAGAAATAACACTCCCTTTGCAATGCGTTAAAAAAGTAATCGGGCTGGAACGGGTGGACAGCACGCAGGATTTGGCCCGCTTGTTGGCCCAAAAGGGCGAGGCGGAAGGAACCTTGGTGCTGGCGTGTGAGCAAACGGCCGCGCGCCGCTTGGACGGCAGCCGCTTTGCCGCCGGCGAAGGAGGCGTGTATTTTACGCTGATTCTCCGCCCCGAAAAGAAAGATTTGTGCGCCCGCTCCTTAACCTGCCAAACGGTCCAGGCCGTGGCCGAAGCCTTGGCGGAAGCGTACGGCATTAAAACCAAAATTCATCAACCTAACCGCGTGCTCGCGTGGGACGGCAAAGCCCGCCAATGGAAGGAAATTGCCGCCGTATTAACGGAAACTTTTTTTGATGAAGAGGCCCGCTTTGCTTTGGTGGGCGTGGGAATTAACGTCAATAACCGCGGGGCCCGCCGCGAAACGGACGTAAGCCTGAAACATTTAATCGGCACGCAGACCAGCAAAGAAATTCTTTTGGGCGAAGTGCTCAACCGTTTTTGGCAGCATTACGCTCAATGGCTGCAGTCGGCCTGCTGAGTTTGGTTTGTACCATTTGAGTTTCTGTCCGAACAACAAAAACCCCGCTTTTTGCAAAAGCGGGGTTTTTATGAAAAGGACGGGACGTTAATCGCCCAGCGCTTTTTTGGCTTTGGCTACAAAGTCCATCAATACAAACGGTTTGGAGCAGAAACCCTTGACCTGCGGATAGGTCAGGAACAGTTTTTCCGATTCCACCAAGGCCGACGTAATAATGACCGGGATGGAGGAGAGGGTTTCGTCTTCGTGCATAATTTTGATGATGCTGGCGCCGTCTAACCCGGGGAGCATTACATCCAAAATAACCAAATGAGGGTGCACTTTTTTCATCATGGCAATCGCGTCGCGACCCGTTTGGCAGGAATAAATTTCATACCCTTCGCGTGCGAGCACCAGGGTCAGCAAATCCACAATGCTGGCTTCGTCTTCTACAATTAAAACTCTTTTTTTCATAAGCGTTTTCACTCTCTGTATCTAATTTATTATACTTTTTTATATGACAAAAAAAAGCTTTAATGCTTCCGTACTGCCCCGCATGCGGGCGTTTGCTTCGCGCTTGGTAGGACGGGGCGACTGCGTATTAATCGGGTTAAGCGGCGGGGCGGATTCGGTGTGCCTGCTGCATTTTTTGCGCTATTTGTCGGCGGAAAAACATTTTGCGCTGGCGGCGGCGCACGTGAACCACGGTTTGCGCGGCAAAGCCGCGGCGGCGGACCAACGCTTCTGCCGCGATTTATGCGCCCAGCTGGGCATAGAATTTTTAACGCTGAAAACCGATGCCAAAAAAGTGGCTGCAAAATGGAATTTAAGCCCGGAACATGGCGCCCGCAAAGCCCGCTACGACGCGTTTGCCAAGCTGGCCCGCCGCTGGGGCGCCAACAAAGTGGCCTTGGGCCACCAACTGGACGACCAGGCCGAAACCGTATTGCTCAATTTACTGCGGGGCACCCAAGCCAAAGGGCTGGCCGGTATCCCGGTGCGCCGCCCGTTGGTAAAAGGAGTGGAAATTATTCGCCCGCTTTTGTGCATTACCCGCGCGGAAACGGAAGCGTATCTGCAAAACAACGGGTTGCCGCACGTAACCGATCAGACCAATTTTGACGATGCTTTTACCCGCAATTGGATCCGCGGGACGCTGCTGCCGCTGTTGGAAAGCAAACAGCCGCAAATTAAAAAACACTTGGCGTTGCTGGCACAGGAAGTGGCTTCGCTTCTTGTGCTGAGGCAGAAATAGCGGTTCATTTGGGATAGATCCGGCGGCGAAAGCCGCCTTTTTTGTGGGTTTATAAGGAACGAAGCAAGCGGTAGAATTTGTCTCGTGCGTACCGCTCGGCAAAGGGCGAGTGGCTGCACTTTTCCAGCACAAACACCTGCGGTGCCTGCCCGCATTGCGCCAGCGGCTCCAACACGCCTTGCAAGGGATGCGGGTCTTGCCGTCCGTGCAGCACGGTGAGGGGGCAGGTCAGCTTTTCGGCTGCGCGCAGCCATTGGCCTTCCCGTCGGGCGCGCTCGGCCTGCGGCCAGACGGCCTGATATTGGCGGGCATCCAGCTCCAGGGCAGAGTCATCATACGCGCATGGATGAAAAAAATCGGTTTTTTGAGTCAGCTCGTCCAACGTTTCAAACGCTTCCTGCCGTTGCGGGCAATCCGATAGGGCTGTTTGTTCGGCGCGAAGATAAGCGTCGGCTTCTTCGGGCGACAAAAGCGCCAGGCGGTTTTGGCGGATGAGCGGGACGAACTCTTCCGTCAGCGGCGGGCAGGAAATCAACACCAGCCGGCGGACGTCTTGCGGATGTGTAGCGGCGTATGCCAGCGCCAGCCACGCGCCCCACGAGTGCCCGGCCAGCGTAACCGGCCCTTGGGCCAGCCGAAGCTGTTCGTGCAGTTCCTGCACCAGCGCGTCTATTGTCAGCCGGGTTTGCAGCGGTTCCAGCACGCCGCGGCTGCGGCCCAATTCGGCCGCCGCGCCGGCCAGACTGCCGCGTGCCCCCGGCCCGCCATGCAGCAAGGCCAGCCCGTAAGGCGGTTTTCCGTATAAGCGTACATTTTTCATTGGTTGAATTCCCTGGGGGCGGACGCCCCTTTCCCTATATTCTATCAATTTGATACCATATTGCTATGTCCTCTAGTATCGTGTTGGATTTAGCGGCCCAGAAAGGGGTGCGCGTGCAAGGCCTTACGTTCCGCTCGCAGGACGTACGCCCCGGATTTGTGTTTTTTGCGCTCAAAGGCGCCAATGCAGACGGCAATTTGTTTATTGACGACGCTCTGGCCCGCGGCGCGCAGATGATTGTTTCCTCTTTTCCGGCGCGGAAACCCTGCCCGGTGCTGTACTGCCAATCCGCCGATATTGACCGGGACATGGCCGACGCCGCCTATGCGTTTTATGGCCGCCCGTCCGACCGGCTGAATATGATTGGCATTACGGGCACCAAAGGCAAAACGTCTATTGCGTATTTGCTGGAATCGGTCCTGACCGAAGCGGGGCATAAAGTAGGCGCTTTGGGCACCGTCAACTACCGCATTGCCGGGCAGGTGGTCAGCGCGGCCCCCAATACTACGCCGGCCGCGTTGGTGCTGTTTGACCTGCTGGCCCGGATGAAACAAAGCGGGTGCGACAGCGTGGTCATGGAAGTTTCTTCCCACGCGTTGGAATTACAGCGCGTGCGGCACATTTGGTACGATACGGCCGTGTTTACCAATTTGCAGCGGGATCATTTGGACTTTCATCATACATTTGAAAATTATTTTCAAGCCAAGCAAAAATTATTTGAAAATCTGGCCGATCCGGCCAACCCCAAACCGCTCCGCACCGCCGTGATTAATACGGACGATCCCTACGGACGGCGCCTGGCGGACGGACTGCGGGGGCGCGTCAAAATCGTAACGTTTGGGATAGAACAGCCGGCCGATTTTAGAGCGGAGCAAATTGTGCCGTCTTTAGACGGAACTTCGTTTACCGTCAACGGGCATCCGGCGCACATCCGCCTGCTGGGGCGGCATAATGTGTACAATGCGCTGGGCGCGTATGCGGCGGCGCGCGTGAACGGCGTGGACGCGGAAACCCTGGCCCGCGGATTGGACCGTTTGGCGGGCGTTCCGGGCCGTATGGAACGTATTGACGAAGGACAGGATTTTGCGGTGTTTGTGGATTTTGCTTATACCGAAGAATCACTGCTGCGCGCGTTTGAAACGCTGGCTCCGTTTCAAAAAGGGCGGCTTTTGGTGGTGTTTGGCTGTGGGGGACAGCGGGACCGCACCAAGCGCCCGCTGATGGGAAAAGCGGCGTGTGCGCATACGGACCATGTGTTTTTGACCAACGACAACCCCCGCTGTGAGGACCCGCAACAAATTTTTAACGATATTTTACAAGGGATGAAAGGATTTTCCAATTACGAAATCGTGCCCGACCGCGCCGAGGCAATAGCCCGCGCGCTGCAGCAGGCCCGCCCCCACGATATTGTGCTGGTGGCCGGCAAAGGGCACGAAGAGTGGCAGATTGTAGGCACCGAAAAGCGCCATTTTTCCGACCAGGAAACCGTCCGCCGCTGTTTAGGGAAACGAAAGCAATATGTTTAGAAAAGAAAAATTCAAAGGCGCAAAAGCCTGCGTACTCGGATTGGGCAAAAGCGGCCGTGCCGCGGCGGCGCTGTTGGCGGCGCACGGGTTTGAAGTGCTGATCAGCGAAGAATCTCCGCGGGCCCATGCGGTGTCTCTCCCGGCCGGGGTAGAGGCGGAAACGGGCGGCCATAGCGCCCGCGTGTTTGACTGTGAATTTTGGATTAAAAGCCCCGGCATTTTTCCCCATCATCCCCTTTTATTGGAAGCCAAAAAGCGCAAAATCCCCGTGTTTAGCGAGTTGGAAACGGCCCTGGCGTTTATTCCCAAAGGCGTGCGGGTGTTTGCCGTAACCGGAACCAACGGCAAAACGACCACCACCGCGTTGCTGGGGGCCGTGCTGACGGAGCACGCCGCCCGCGAAAACAAAGGCCGCCGCGTGCACATTTGCGGCAATATCGGCAGTCCGGTTTCGCTGTGCGCGGATCAGGTAAAAAAAGGGGACGATTTGGTCATAGAAGTTTCCAGCTACCAGCTGGAGGACAGCACGTATTTCCGCCCGCATTATGCGTGTATTTTGAACGTTACGCCCGACCATTTGGATCATCACGGCGGGATGAAAGGCTACGTGAAAGCCAAAGCCAAGGTGTTTAGAAACCAGCGCGAAAACGATGTGCTCGTGGTAAACGGAGCCGATACCGTATGCGCCCAGCTGGTAAAAAAAGCCAAAAGCGACGTGCTGGCCTTTTCCACCCAGCCCAAACACTTGCTGAAAACGGACGTATTTTTTGACGGGGACGAATTAATTTTTAGCGAAGGGCACCAAATCCGCCCTCCGCATTTGAAAGGAATTCACAACGTGGAAAACGCCATGGCGGCGGCCCTGATGGCGTTGGCCGCCGGGGTGAGCGCGGACACGATTCAGGCCGTGTTTGACCGCTTTGAAGCGATGGAGCACCGCATTGAACAATTTGCGTATCATCACGGCGTAACGTATGTGAACGATTCCAAAGCCACCAATTTGGATTCCACCATTACGGCGCTGAAAAGTTTTGAGAAAAATCACAACATTTGGCTGATTTTAGGCGGGCGGGACAAAGGCGCTTCCTACGAAGTGCTGATTCCATATTTGAAGGATTACTGCAAATGCGTGCTGACCATAGGCGAGGCCATGGATAAAATTGAAAAAGAATTGCACGGCGCGCTTCCGCTGACGCGCTGCCAAACGCTGGAAAAGGCCGTTCAAACCGCCATGGAAGGCGCCCGAAGCGGAGACATTGTGCTGCTGTCCCCCGCGTGTTCCAGCTTTGACCAGTTCAAAGATTTTGAACACCGCGGCAAGGTGTTCAAACAGCTCGTCAATGCCCGAATTTTTAAGGACCGTATGGAAGGATAAAAAAAGCCCCGCTTGAAAGCGGGGCTTTTTGATAGAGGGAACGCCTTAAAACAGTAAGCTAATGCCCCATACCGCAAACACCGCCGTCAGCACAGCTACCGCCGCCAGCGGCACCAGGGCAAACAGCCAAGCGCCCAAGGCTTTGCCGGTTGTCAGCCCGAAAACGCGCTTGAGCCCGCGGGTTAGATAACCCAGCTGCAAGGCCCACACCAGCATTACCGCCACTGGGGCCAATATGCCCAAATGCGCCGTCGGCCAGGCCGCACTAATTAGGGCCAGCGCGGCCAGCAAGCCCTTGATGAACCCGGACGAACCAATCAGGCAAAACAACTGCGCCGGAGAGGCCGCCACACGGGAAAAATCCAAAAACAGCCCGCATACGGCCGCCACCAAATACCCGGCCGTCATTTCGGCCGCGAACACCAGCGCCAGCTTCAGCAGCAGCGCCGGTACGGACAGGCCTGCCCCAATGTTAAAGAACAGCACCCACCCCAAAGCGGCCGCCAAATACCCCGCGCACGCCTGCCCGAACGAACGTTCCTCCAGCAGGGCTTGCAGGGCTTGGGCGGGGGTTTCCATATAGCGGAAATACGCTTTTAGCAAATTCATAGGCTTCCTCAATGTACCCACAGATACGATACGCTGGGCGTAGCGATGGACTGCAGCTGTTGGGCCAGCGTTTTGCTTTCCACCGACGTCCCCAGCGAGAAAATCAGCTCCCGCAGGCTGCCCGGGCGTTGGTTGATGATTTTGGGATTTTTGACGCCGGCCAGTTCGCCCGCCAGTTGGAGGGCTTCTTCTTCGCCGCCCAGCTTGTCAATAAATCCCAGGTTGTAGGCACGCTGTCCCGTAAAAATGCGCCCGTCGGTATATTCGGTCATGTCTTCGGGCTTTACGTTGGGGCGGCCGGCTTTTACCGCGGCTAAAAATTGGCCGTAGGTATCGTCCACCATGTCTTGCAAAATGGCTTTTTCCGCGTCGGACATCGGGCGGAAGGCGGAACCCATGTCTTTGTATTTGCCCGAGGTGATCGGCGTTACTTGGACGCCCAATTTTTCAAACAATCCTTCCACGTTGCCCGTTTGCATAATTACGCCCACGGACCCCGTGATGGTGCCGGGTTCGGCCACGATTTTGTCCGCCGCCATGGCAATATAGAAGCCGCCGCTGGCCGCCACATCGCGAAACAGTGCGACCACTTTTTTATTTTTCTTGGCGCGTAAAATTTCGCTGTAAATGTTTTGCACCGAGGCCACCGTTCCACCGGGGGAATTGATGTCCAGCACGATGGCTTTTACTTTTTTGTCCTCGCCCGCTTCGCGAATTTTTTTGGCAATGGCGGACGCACCCGACGGACGGGAAAAGGGCGAGTTGCTGTTGTCCTGCGCGATGACGCCGCGCACTTTAATCCAGGCGATTTCGCCTTTTTTGTCCCGGTTAGAGGCAAACTCTTCTACGGTTTTGGACGGAACATTTTTTGCGGTGGGGCATTGGGGAACGGGTTTTACCGTTAAGTAAATGCCGCACAATGCCGAAATGCCAAACGTCAGCAACAATAAAAACGCGCCAAAACTGCCTGCGGACGGGCGCTTCTGCGCCTGCGGAGCCTGTGGCTGAGAGGCGGGTTCTTTTTCGGGGGCCGGCTGCTCAGGGGGCAGGGGCGCCGCGTTTTGGGCCGGAAGGCCTTCTTTTTCGTTTTCTGCCATATTCATCCTTGTACGTAAAAATGTTACTTAATTATACCAATTAAATTGCTACAATAAGAGCTGCCGCCGCTGTCGGCCCCCCGGGGCCGCCGCCGGCTATGCCCGCCCCGCGCGGACTGACTACAAAAGGGAGAATTTTTATGTTTAAGGGAGTCTATACCGCGCTTGCTACCCCGATGCACGCTTCCGGCCGTGTGGATTACGAGGCGCTGGCCCGGCTGCTGCAAGCCCAGCTGGACGCCGGCGTGGACGGGCTGGTGCTCTTGGGCACCACCGCGGAAGCCGCCACCTTGTCCGCCGCGGAAAAAAATGACATTTTGCAATTTTGCGTTACCCAGCTTCAGCACCGCGTCAAAATTATTATCGGTACCGGCACCAACGATACGGCTGCCACCGTAGCCAACACCCGCGCCGCACTGGCGTTTGAGCCGGACGGAGTGCTGGTGGTAACGCCGTACTATAATAAGCCCAATCCCAACGGACTGGTGGAACATTATAAACAAGTGGCCGCGCTGGGCAAGCCGGTGGTGCTGTATCACATCCCCGGGCGCACGGGGCTAAAACTGTCCGCTTCGGTGTTGGACCGCCTGCTGCAGGAAGTGCCGCAAATTGCCGGCATTAAAGAATCCGATTACGATATGGCGCACGTAACCGATACGGCCGTGAAATACGCCTATCGGCTGGATTATTTGTGCGGGAACGACGATTTATTCCCACAGTATTTGGCGATTAATGCGTCGGGCATTATCAGCGCGGCGGCCAACGTGTTTGCGCCGGCTTTTGTGCAGATTTACCGTTTGTTTATGCAGGGGCAGACCAAACAAGCGTTTGCCATTTTTTCCAAACTCTATCCGCTGATTAAAGCGTGCTACCTGGAGACCAACCCCACCTGCGTGAAATATCTGTTGGCAAAAATTGGGTTTGGCTCGCCGCGGGTGCGGTTGCCATTGGGCGAAATTTCCGACGAAAACAAACAAAAAATTGACCGGTTGCTTCAAACGGCCGATCCGTCTTTTTTGATTCATTGAGGAGCGTATGAAAACCGTAGGGATTATTGGCATTAACGGGATGGTGGGGCAGAATATGCTGCGCGAATTGAAAAAAATCACCCTCCCGTTTGAAATAAAAACTTTTGGACGCAACGACGAAATTACACCGTTGGACATTGCGGTGCTGTGCACGGACAATCCCGTCAGTGCGGAGCTGGCCCCGAAGATAAAAGACCGGGTGAAGTTTACGGTGGACATGTCCTCCGAGTTTCGGATGACGCCGGGCGTACCGCTGGTCATCCCGGAAATTAACGCCCACGCCATTACCCAAGACACTCCGCTGATTGCCAGCCCCAACTGCACGACCACGGGGCTAGTGATGAGCTTGGCCCCTTTGGCGCCGCATTACCCGCTGCAGGAGGTGTTCTTTTGCTCGTATCAGGCCATCAGCGGCGGCGGCAAAAAATTGCTGGACGATTTTCACACCCCCGGGTCGTATTACGAAAACAACTGCGTACCGCTGATTGGTTCTCTGCAGCCCAACGGGCATACCAGCGAGGAATTAAAAGGGTTAAACGAAACGCGCAAAATTATGGAAATGCCCCGCTTGAAAGTGTATTGCCATACGGTGCGCGTGGCGGTGGAAAATTCCCACTCGCTGGGGGTTACGCTTAAGGCGGGAAAAGCGTTTGATTTGGAAGACGTGAAAAAATACTGGAACGCCTTCCCCAATTTAACGTACAGCGAACAGGTAATTACGCCCAAAGAAGCCAGCGGCCTGGAAACCACGTTTATCTGCCGTTTGAGAAGGGACGTGGAAGAGCCGAATGTGATTCATTATTTTGTAACGTTTGATAACCTGCTGAAAGGAGCGGCGATGAACGGACGGCAGATTGTAGAACTGCTGTTGGAGCATTTTGTATGAAAAAAGTGTTGATTAACGGAGCCCAAGGCAAAATGGGGCAGGCCATTGCGCGGCTGATTCAAACGCACCCTGAGTGGGGGCTGGAAGTGGCCGTAAAGCGCGAAAGCGGCCAAAGCGTGCTGGGCGATTTTGACGTAGTGATTGATTTTTCTTCGCCGCAGGGCGCTCAGGAAGCTTTTGCCATTGCGCGCAAGCATCGCCGGCCGTTTTTAACCGGCACGACCAACTTGCCGGAAACCTTTTTGTTTCAAATGCAGGAAGAGGAAAAAATCCCCGTTTTCTATGCGCCCAACGTCAGCTTGAGCGTGTACTTTTTTACGGAGCTGGTACGCCAGGCGGCCAAAATGTATGCCGGCTACGGCGCGACCCTGCACGAGGTGCACCACGTGCACAAAAAAGACGCTCCCAGCGGAACCGCCAAAAAATTGGCGGACGTAATGGACTTGGCTTACAGCCAGGTAACGTACGAGCGCACCGGCGAGGTGGTGGGAACACATACCGCGTCTTTCGTATCGGATTTTGATGAAATAACCCTCACGCATCAGGCCAAAAACCGCGATTTGTTTGCCGAGTCGGCCGTGCAGATTGCCCTGTGGCTGATGAAACGCGAGAGCGGTTTTTACACCATGTCGGACTACGCAAAATTTAAGCTGAAGGAACATAAAAAATGAAAATTCACTTCGTGGGTATTGGCGGCGTGGGCATGAGCGCGCTGGCGCAGCTGCACGCCATGGGCGGAGACCGGGTAACCGGGTCCGACCGTCTGATCAGCAAAGGATATACCGATATGGCCCTGTGGGATTACCTCAAAAAGTTGGGGGTTCAGTTGTTCCCGCAGGACGGAAGCGGGCTGGACCATCATACCGAGTTGGTGGTTTTGTCGTCCGCGATTGAAGAGGATAACCCCGAACTCGTAAAAGCCAAAGCGTTGGGCATCCCCACGATGCACCGCTCGGAACTTTTGGCCAAGCACGTGGCCGCGCACCGCACGGTGGCCGTGTCCGGCACCAGCGGCAAAAGCACGACGACGGCCATGGTGTACGACATTTTGGCATTTGCCGGGATGAGCCCGTCCGTCATTACGGGGGCGGCTATTTTGTCTTTGCAAAAGGAACAGGGCGTTTTTGGCAACGTATATAAAGGAAATTCCGATATTTTGGTGATAGAGGCCGACGAGAGCGACGGTTCTATCGTCAAATACCACCCCTATTTGGGGCTGTGCCTGAACCTGCAAAAAGACCATAAAGAGATTAAAGTGCTGCAAGGCTATTTTAAGGAATTTATTTCCCATTGCAAAACCGCCATTATTAACGCGGAAGAAGAAAACCTGCGCCAAATTGCCCCGCAGGCCAAAACGTTTGGCCTGTCGCTGGGGGACGTGCACCCGACGGAAATTAAAGTGGACGGATTCGGCTCGGACTTTACCATCCAGGGGCAGCCGTTCCGCCTGCACGTGCCGGGCTTGCATAACGTGTGCAACGCGGTGGCCGCCGTGGCGGCTGCCCTGCAAATGGGCGTGGATTTGGAAACGTGCGCCAAAGCCTTAAACAAATTCCAGGGGATTGCCCGCCGTTTTGCCAGCGTGGGAAGTTACGATAAAATTGAAGTGATTGACGACTTTGCCCACAATCCGCACAAATTGGGCGCCACCATTGCGGCCGCACACCTGCGCGGAAAACGCGTGCTGGCGTTTTATCAGCCGCATGCGTTTACGTCCATTAAGCTGCTGGCGCCCGAATTTGTGGAAAGCTTCGCCCAGCACATCGGCCCGCAAGACCATTTGTGGCTGACGGAGGTGTATTATCCGGGCGGGACGATTCCGCAGGGCGTTTCCTGCCGGACGGTGTATGAAGGGCTAAAAGCCCGCGGCGTGAACGTGAGCTATGACGACTGCCGCGAACGTATTTTGGCTGAAATGGCCGGCGCGGCGCAGCCCGGGGACATCCTGTTGGTGTTGGGCGCACGCGACCCGACGCTGACGGATTTCGCCCGCAAATTGTTGGCGGCGCTCAAGGAGCGGCAGCCCGTATCGGGTTGTAAAAACTGCATGCTGGGCAACTGCTGCCTGCATTACAGCAAATAGTTTGAAATCCCCGGCTTAAAACCGGGGATTTTTCCGTCAAAGTAAAATTTGTTTTGAAACTATGTACAGAACGGGCATTATTTAGTAAGATATACCTACCGGTAGGTAAAATTTATGAAAAAGAACGAAACAGGAAAACCTGATAAATCCGAACGGGAAACGCGCATGCGGGCCGCTATTAAGAAGGCCGCTTTTTTGCTGATGGCCGAAAAGGGGCTGGACAAAGTATCCATGCGCGAAATCGCCGAGAAAGTGCACGTAACAAAACCGGTGCTGTACTACTATTTCAAGAATAAAGAAGATTTGTGCGAAAGCATCATTGCCGACCACGAAAAAACTTTTTGTAAAAAATTGCAGTTGGTACAGAACACCGCCAAAGGGCCGGAATACATTTTGTATGAGGGGTTAAGGTCTCACTTGGATTTTTTTATGAAGAATCCTATTCATTCCAAGTTTGCCATCCAGATGATTTCCTATACGCTGGACATGAAACCCGCCAAAATACCGCAGAACAGCGAAAACCGGTATATTCATGGCTTGTTGGAAGAGGTGTTGAAACAGGAAGAAAAGAAAGGCAAAATACCGGCCGGGTCTATTTCCGATATTGTGCGGCTGGTTTCCGGACTGGCTACGGAAATTATGATTTGCGCTTATTTGGAACAGCACGTATTGCCGGAGCATATGCAAGGCAGGCTGTATAACGATGAAACGATTGCCCGTCTGGCGAAGATCATTTTACTGGGAATTAAAGAATACTATAAGGAACAAAAATAAAAACGTATGAAAAAGTGGATAATGCTTGCGCTAACAGCCGTTTATGCGCCTATGTGTCTGGGGGCTGCCCCGGATAATAAAACCGCAAACAGTCTGTTTGCGGTGCGTGAAGAGGTAGAGGGGGAAAAGATCACAATTGCGGACGCAATCCGCATGGCGCTCTCGGACAGCTACCAAATCATTGATGCCCAAAAGACGAAGGAAATTTACGAAGAGCAGTTGGCGGAAGCCAATTCGTATTTTTATCCTTCGCTGTCCGTGGACGGTTCGTATAGCCGGGCTTTGAAAAAAGGGCAAATTATTATGGGTTCTAACCGGATGGAAATCGGTAAGGCCAACACCTATACGGCCGCGCTGAACGGTTCGTATGTGCTGTGGTCCGGCGGTCAGATTCGCAATACGGCGCGTGCCGCCAAAGTGGGGGCGGAAACGGGCTACTATAACTTGAAACACGTGCAGGATTTGGTAACCCAGCAGGTGGTCAAGTTTTGCTACGACATTATTTACGCGGCGGCGCTGATCCGGGTGCAGGAAGAATATTTGGACATTGCCAAACAGCACTTGGCCGAAGCCAAAGCCAAATACCAGCAGGGGTTGGCCAGCAACTTGGACGTACTCACCCAAAAGGTAAAAGTGGAAAACATTGAGCCGCTTGTTTTGCAGGCCAAAAAGAATTTTGAATTGGGCAACCTGTATTTGCGGCAAATCTTAAACCGCGATCCGGAGGACAATATTTATTTGACATGGTCCGAAAAAGATTTGAAATTGCCGCCCACGCCGTCGTTGGATGAACTGTACCGCATTGCCATGGAACGCCGGCCGGAGCTGATGCTTTCCAAGCTGTCGGTGGACGCGGCGCATTACAATATCAACATTGCCAAAGCGGGGCATATGCCCATTTTGGCGCTGAACGCCGATTATACGTATAACGGTATTACCGAGAACGGATTTCCGCAGCACAAGCAGGATTATTATTGGTCCTCTACGGCCGGGATTACGCTGAGTATTCCGCTGTTTGAAGGGGGAAAAGTCAGCTCGCAGGTGGCTCAAAAAGAACTGGCCTACGAACAAGCGGTGGCGGCGTATCAGAACAAGATGAAAAACGTGCGTATTGAAGTGAAGGAAGCGTGGCTGAACTTGGAAGAAGCCCGCTCCCGCATTGAGGCCACCAAAGGGGTAGTGGATGAAGCGCGCGAAAACTTAAATGCGCAGATGAAGCGCTATCGCGCCGGGCTGACGAGCCAGCTAGAAGTGAACGACGCCATTTCCAACGTAAACGACTCCGACTTGCAGTTTGTACAAGCCGTGTACGACGGGGCGATTGCTCTGTCTGATTTGAAATTTGCCGTAGGAGCAGAGGTAGAGTTATATGAGAAAAAGAGCAATTAAACGATTAAATTATGTGCTGGTTGCCATTATTGTTTTGGTGTGCATAGGGTTATGGATGCGGCGCGATCCGTCGGAAAAGCTTTTGGGCAATGTGCCGATGGACGTGTTTGTGGTGCAGACCGAAAAAGTGCAGCAGCGGGATTTGAAAAGACAGTTGCTGATGTCGGGCAACGTAAAAGCGTTGGAAGAAGCCACGCTGTACCCCCGCGTGAACGGGAAACTGCTTAGAAACGTGTTGAGAGAGGGCGATTCCGTTAAACGCAATCAGACGGTCTCGCTGATTGAACGCGACGAAGTGGGGGCCGTGTATGAACCGGTGGTAGTGCCTTCTACGATTACGGGCGTTGTGGGCCGGGTGTATTTGGATCCGGGCGAAAACGTAACCACGACGACGCCGGTGGCGTTGGTCGTCAACCAAAGCACGGTGCGTATTGAAGTGGACATCCCGGAGCGGTATATCGGGGACTTGCATAAAGGACAGTCGGCCATTTTGCGGGTAGATGCGCTGCCCGGCAAAGATTTTGAAGCCAAATTAAACATTTTAAGCCCGGTCGTGGATTCCATGAGCCGCGCCATGGCGGTGGAATTCGTGGCGGACAACCCCAAAGCGCTGTTGAAATCCGGCATGTTTGCCAAGGTGGATATTGCTTTGGCTGAAAAGAAAGACGCTACGTCGGTATCTAAAAAGAGCGTCTATACGGACGAAAACGGCGAAACGTATGTGTTCGTCCCTTCCAGCGACAAAAAACAAGCCATCCGCAAAGTGGTCAAAACCGGTTTTGAAAACAACGACTATGTGGAAATTACCGAAGGCTTAAAGGCCGGCGATGACGTCATCTCCTTTGCTTATGGAGTAAAGGACGGAAGCAAAATAGAAATTAAATAGGGTTTTTATGCAAGAAAAAGAACAACAACAAGCCGTGCCTCACACGGAACAAAAGAAGGGCTTTTCCTCCTTCTTTATCAGGCGCCCTGTTTTGACTATTATGTGTTCGTTGGCCCTGGTGATTTTGGGGTTGATGGCCTATAGCAGCATGGGGGTGGGGCTGTATCCGAATATGGACGTGCCCTACGTGCTGGTGCAGACGACGCTTTCCGGCGCGAGCTCGGAAGAAATGGAAACGTCTGTCAGCAAAGTAATTGAAGAATCTGTAAACCAAATTGAAGGGATTGACGAATTAACCAGCCAAAGCTCGGAAGGCGTTTCGCTGGTGGTCATCAAGTTTGATATGGACAAAGACCAGGACGTGGCCGCCCAGGAAGTGCGCGACAAGGTGGATTTGGTAACCAATGACTTGCCGGACGGTACCGACGCCCCGGTGATTATGAAGCTGGACGCGGACGCGATTGCCGTATTAAACGTAGTCGTTTCCGGCGACCGGGACATTATTGATTTGACGGAAATTGCAAAGAAAAAAGTCAAAGAAAACATTGAGAACACCCGCGGCGTAGGGTCCGTATCCATTGTGGGCGGACGCGAACGCGAAATCCACGTCATCGTCAACCCGTTTAAGCTTTATTCGTTGGGCCTGCCCATTACGGCGGTTAAAAGCGCTTTGCAGGACCAAAACGTGGAAACCCCCGGCGGCCGCGTGGAACAGCAGCACCAGGAATACACGCTGCGCGTGCTGGGACGCATTGACAATGTGCCGGCGTTTAACGATATTTTCGTAGCCAAGAAGAACGGCACTTCCATTAAAATTTCCGATATCGGATACGCCGAAGATTCCGGCGAGTACGACCGCGAATCCACGTATTTGAACGGACGCCGTGCCGTAACGCTGGAAGTGAGAAAACAGTCCGGCACCAATACGCTGGCCGTAATTCAAGGGGTCAAAGACAAGCTGAAACAAATTGAGCCTACTTTGCCCAAAGACATTAAAATCTCCTTGATGATGGACCAGTCCGGCACGATTCAGGCTTCCGTAGACACTGTATTGGAACACTTGATTTTGGGCGGTATTTTGGCCGGGATCATGGTGCTTATCTTTATGGGCTCGCTCCGGTCCACCTTTATTGCCTTTTTGGCCATGCCTATTTCCATTATCGGATCCTTCTTGTTTATGAACATGATGGGATTTACGATTGACTCTATGACGCTGTTGGGACTGACGGTGGCCGTAGGTATCGTAATTGACGACGCAATCGTGATGTTGGAAAACATTTTCCGACATATGGAAAAATACAACAAAACGCCGTTGCAGGCCGCGTTGGACGGTTCGCGCGAAATTACCTCTACGGTAATCGCCACGACGCTGTCCATCTTGGTTATCTTTCTGCCTCTGGCGTACATGAGCGGTATCGTAGGGCGTGTAGTAAGCAGCTACGGGATGACGGTGGTGTTTGCTATTGCGCTGTCCGGTATCGTGGCGCTGACGCTGACGCCCATGCTGTGCGCCAAAATGCTTAAACAGGGGGAACAGAAAACGAAGCTGGACCACATGGTGGACAAAATCAACCAAAAATTGGTCAATCTTTATATCCCCATGTTAAATTGGTCTATCCACCACCGCAAAACGATGGTAACGCTGGCGGTGCTGTGTTTGCTGGCAATTATGCCGATGCTCAAAATCGTGGGCGGGGAATTCTTCCCGCAGGAAGACAGCGGTAAAATTCAAATTAACGTAGAAGCCCCCGTAGGCACCAGCTATACGGACACACAGCAAATCCTGATGCAGCTGGAGCAAGACGTACGGCGCATGCCCTATGTAAAGGACGTATTGATTTCGGCGGGGGTGGGCGAAAGCAGCTTCTCCGATTCCAACCCCAGCAACCAGGGGCACGTCCGCTTTGAATTGGAAGACCGGGACAAACGCCACGGCATCACGACGGCCAAATACCTGGAACTGACCCGCGAAATGATGAAAAAATACGAAGGGTTAAAAACCAGCTCGTATATCGTGTCCGACGGGCCGGGTGGGCAAAAAGACGTGGAATACCGCATTTCGGGGCCGGATATTGATAAATTGACGGAATACGGAAACGCCATGTTGGATAAATTGCGTCAGGACCCGCGGTTTATTGACTTGGACTTGTCGTTGGATTTGGCCAAACCGGAATACCGCGTGGTCATCAACCGCGAAAAAGCCCACGATATGGGGGTCAATGTAACGGATATTGCGTCCGCCTTGCGCACGATGGTGGGCGGTGAGGACGAAGTAACCAAATACAAAGAAGGCGACGAGCTGTACGAGGTTCGTATCCGCGTAGGAGAAGAATACCGCGACACCAAGGAAGCTGTCAGCGCGCTGATGGTGCCGGCTACGATTGACGGGAAGGAAACCATCGTACGCTTGGACAGTGTGGCCACGATTGAAGAAGGCACCGGCCCCAGCCAGATTGACCGCTATAACCGCCAACGCGAAATTACGGTGGAGGCCAACTTGAACGGTTTGGACACCCGCGCCGCTATGGGCATCATCCAGCAGGCGTATGATTCGTTGGAACTTTCCAACGAATACACGGGCGGTACCAGCGGAAGCGCCAAGGAAATGGGCCGTATGTTCCAATCCTTTATCTTGGCGTTTATTTTGGCGTTCTTGTTCAAATACATGATTTTGGCCGCACAGTTTGAAAATTATTCACACCCGGTGGCCATTATTATCTCCCTGCCGCTGACGGTACCGTTTGCGGTGTTCTCCCTGCTCGTTACGGGGCAAACACTCAACATTTACAGCTTGCTGGGTTTGTTTATGTTGGTTGGTGTGGTGAGTAAAAACGCCATTTTGCAGACTGACTATACAGACCAGCTGCGTGCCCGCGGCTATGGCCGTACGGACGCTATTTTGCAGGCCAACCGCGTGCGCTTACGCCCGATTTTGATGACCACGCTGACGCTGGTCGTGGGTGTGGTGCCGATGTTGATTTCTAACGGGGAAGGGGCCGAATCCCGCCGCAGCTTGGCGATTGTCATTGTGGGCGGGCAGGCGCTGTCTTTGTTAGTTACGCTGTTGATGACCCCGGTTACGTATATTTTGATGGACGAACTGGGCGATTGGATCAACTATAAATTTAGGGGTATCCCGTATCCGGAAGACAAGAGCAAAGACGTTATCTTGCCGGAAGTGCCGGAAGAAGATTAATCCTTAAAGGAAAAACAGAAAACGCCGGGGAAAATTCCCCGGCGTTTTGCGTTTAGCAAAGAACTATATAAAAAGAAAAAAGGTGCGGGCGGGAATCGAACCCGCGAATATGAGTTTTGCAGACTCACGCCTTACCACTTGGCCACCGCACCAGATACGTCTTAACTTGTTACGACTTAATTATTATAGCAAAAAAAGAGCCTTTTTAGACAAAAACAAATTAGGCCTTGAAATTTTGGACCCGCTGCCTATACTACCAGTATGGGAGTGCCACCATCGCCCGGTTTAGGGTACGCCTCTTGTAGGGGAATCGGCCTCCCACTTTTTTTTGTCCATCCGGGCGCGGGGCGTCCGGATTTTTTTGGCCGAAAAGGACGTGCGCTTGCCGACATTTTTTGATATAATAAAACAAAGGCCCCCAATCGGGGGCCGTTTTTCGCGGTAAGAACCCGGCGTATCCAAGCGCAAAGGCTTTCGTCTTTTGCCGTTTTTTGGTATAATAAAGCATATTGCCTTGTGCGGGCGTAGTTCAATGGTAGAACACTAGCCTTCCAAGCTTGATACGTGGGTTCGATTCCCATCGCCCGCTTGGCAGATTTGTACGCACGAGCGACAGCATGCTGGGGTAGCTCAGTAGGTAGAGCATCTCCATGGTAAGGAGAAGGTCGTGGGTTCGATTCCCACTCCCAGCTTATAGATTTGACAATTTCCCGCTTGGGGCGGGATACCAGCAGTACGTGCTGGGGTAGCTCAGTAGGTAGAGCATCTCCATGGTAAGGAGAAGGTCGTGGGTTCGATTCCCGCTCCCAGCTTGTTTTGAAACAACTAAACAATAGCAGTACAGACTAAAAACAGGAGAACTAAACAAATGGCAAAGGAAAAATTTTCCCGCAGCAAACCGCACGTGAACGTGGGAACGATTGGACACGTGGACCATGGTAAGACTACGTTGACGACGGCTATTACGAAAGTATTGGCCAAAGAAGGCAAAGC
>CASFFX010000005.1 GCA_949294085.1 uncultured bacterium
ATGCGTAGGGGATTCTGTGCGCAGCTGCGGCTGTAACGGGATGGGTACGCAAACGAGGACGTGCAATACGGCGACGGGGCAGTGGAGTGCGTGGAGCTCGTGCAGTGTGTCTGAAACGTGCGAATGCACGGGGACGAAGCCTGCGGAAACGCAAAGCTGCAACACGTGCGGCACGCAGACGCGCACGGTAACGTGCAATACGACTACCGGGGAGTGGACGACGGGCGATTGGAGCGAGTGCGACAAAGAGATAAGCGAGTGCGAAAAACAAACTTGTAAATCCGCCTATGACGCGGGCACGCTGGATGCTTACTGTGCACAATTTGGACTGTATGCTGCAAGTAACTCTACGGACGAATTATCTCGCGACAATTGTTGTAACGTGTGTACAGGTCGCTGCGTAGTAGAAAACGGCAAGTGCGTTATTGCTAAACGGCTTCTCAAACTGGAGTCTAGTACCATGGCCTTACGCTATGGCGAAAATTCCTCTACGGTGTACCTACTTCACAGCGGGAGTTTTTTGGGGCGTGCAACAAATAGCGATGGCTTAGCCTCGATGGCCCAGTATGGTTCAACTGGGGAAACAAGCAGTATTTGTGATTTTTCCATACCTGCTTCTTCCGAAATAAAGAATTTAAGCGATTTGCAGCAATCTGATTTCAGTGAACTTCGCCAGGAATGTAATTCTTGTTCTGATGACAAGTGTGATGTTGGAGGCTTGTACTTGGATGAAAACGGGTGGAAAACGCTCTTGGCTATTGATCATTATGGCGGAGATGCTGTTTGTGATATATTGGACGGAAGAACTTTGGGCCAGCTGGCGGCTGATAGCAATAAGTATGATTTGTTGAATTCTAATATCTCTCTTTCGGGAAGCCAGTGTGGAAATTTAAGCGGCGGTTCAGGCGATTTGTGCAATGAAACGGGTTCTTGCGGCGTAAATTATACAGATTTTAGCCCCAATCTTCCGGAATCTGTAAAGATCAAAATGTCCGAAGCCTGCCAAGCGTATCAGGCAGAACAGGCAAGTTTTAAAGGTGCTCAACGTTGTACGACGCCTGTAGGGTCAATCCCGGCGAGCGCTTGGACGTATAATGATAAATTTACGCTGGGAACGAGTGATAAATATATAAACATGAAGCCCGTTTCGTCGGATTGTAAGGTTACGGTGCAAACGGGATCTCTCCATATTTATGGCGGGATGGTGGATGAATATAAATGTGTCAAAAATGAAGATGACGAGGGATATACCGGGCAATTGTGCGGTAATTTTATTTAATACGTAACAGCAATTCCCTGCCAATTACGCAACCGGGCGGCCGAATAAGCCGCCCGGTTGTATGAGGGCGCAAAATCTGGGCGGGGAGCCTTTTTTCCCGGCGGGTCAGGATGCCTTAAAAATGTTTATAATATAGCGTATGGAGAAAAAAACATTGCTGTCCAAATTGGCCGGTTTTGCGGGCCGCCACGGCGGGTGGTGGCTGTTTTTGCTGTGTGTGGCCGGGTGCGTGTATTATGGTTTGTCCCGCGGGCAAACTATCTCCATAGACGCCATGAACTACCACCTCTACAATGCGTTTGCTTTTGTGGAAGGCCGCATGGACACCGATATCATCCCCGCCGGGATTCACACGTTTTTGAATCCGCTTTCCGATGTGCCTTACTATCTGATGATTCGCTGGTGGAACAACTGCCCGCATGCGGTGGCGGCGGTGTTGGCGGCGTGGAGCGGGGGACTGTTGTTTTTATTTTACAAGCTGTGCGGAATTGTTTTTTCACGCAAGCAATGGCTTTGGATTTGGGCTTCCGTTTTTGCGGCGGTGGGCGGATTTATGTTTCGCTCGCAGTTGGGGTCCCCCAATAATGACGTACTGCTTAATATGTGCGCAATGGGGGCCATTTATTTGATGTTTCGGTTTTTGTTTGTGCGTTCCCGGCGGACGGGGCTCTTGTTTTGGGCGGCTTTTATCGTGGGGAGCATTACGGGGATGAAGTATTCCCTGGCGCCGGTGGCGGTGGCGCTGTTCGCCGTACTGTGCTGGAACGCCCCCCAGCTGCGGCGGCCGGGCCGGCTGTTTGGCCTTTTTATCGGGGCGGCGGCGTTGGGCTTTTTGCTGACGAACGGCTATTTTATGTATCGGCTGTGGGACCTGTATGGCAACCCGGTGTTTCCGTATTTTAATCAAATTTTTCAATCGCCCTTTTTTGCTCCGGAAAGCTTACAGGAGGCGCGCTTTTATCCGCAGACGGTCTGGCAATGGCTGTTTTTTCCGTTTGCCCGTTTTTTGTCTCCCGGATCTTTGGTGTCGGAAGTATTGTACGATTATCATTTGGCGGCGGGGTTTGTGGGATTTTGGGTATTGCTGGGGATGCAGCTGTGGCCGCGGCGCGCGGCGGAGCAGAGTGCCCGCCAGAAACTGGATAACCGTCTGACAAATTCCCTGTTGGTGTTAACGGGAGTAATGTACGTAACGTGGCTGACGGTATTTGGCGGGATTTTGCGGTATGTGATTGTGCTGGAAATGCTAAACGGGTTGTTGGCTATGTATTGCCTCATGCGTTTGCCGTGGCCCAAAGTGGCGGTTGTGCTGGCGGTGGGACTTTTGGTGTTTTTGGGCGCAACGACGCGGAACAAACCGTGGGGAGAGCGGCATTATCCGTTTTCCAAGCGAAGCATAGAATTTATCCCCCAACTGCCCCAGCCGGAAAAGGACGCCATGATTATTATTTGGGGGACGCCCCTGTCGTTTTTGGCGACCTTTTTCCCCGATACCAAAGTGTTTGTGGGGGGGATTCGTTTCCCGTTGTATTGGGACAAACATTGGTCGTTGCGTATCCAGTCCCGCCAATTGAATTTCCTGCCGGATATTTATTTTAAGCACGGCTTTGACGACGCCATCAAAAACGCCATTGCCCGCCATAACGGCCCTATCTATATGCTTACCGTATATTGGGAGCTGATGCTGGACCCCGAAACGCTCAACCCCTACGGATTGGAAGCGGCTGAACCCAAATGTCAGACGTTTAATTCTTATGCCAATGCCTATATCTTTCCCAATGCGGGCTGGGCGCTTTGCCGCTTGAAAAAGCAGGAAAATCCCCTCTAACAGGCTGTTAAAATACAAAAACCCGCGCCTGCAAGCGCGGGTTTTTTGATCAGAAAGACTCTTTACACCAGGCCTTGGTCTATCATCGCGTCGGCCACCTTTTTGAAGCCGGCAATATTGGCCCCCGCCATGTAATTGCCTTTCATGCCGTATTCTTCGGCGGCCGAAAGGCAGCTTTGATGAATATTGTTCATAATGCGCTGGAGGTATTGGTCCACTTCTTCGCGGGTCCAATAGACGCGCATGCTGTTTTGCGTCATTTCCAGGCCGGAAACCGCCACCCCGCCCGCGTTGGACGCCTTGCCGGGCGAATACAAAATGCCGGCTTGCTGAAACGCTTCTATCGCGCCGGGCGTGCAAGGCATGTTGGAGCCTTCGCACACGCATTTGCAGCCGTTTTGCAGCAGGAGTTGGGCGTCTGCGGTGTGCAGTTCGTTTTCGCAGGCGGTGGGGCAGGCGACGTCGCAAGGGATATCCCAGGTTTTTTTGCCGGGGCGGAAGTGCGCCCCTTTGAATTTCCGGTCGTATTCCTTCAAGCTGCCGCGCCGGACGAATACCAAATCTTTTAAGAAGGCCAGTTTTTCGGCATCTACGCCATTTTCGTCGTAAATGCTTCCGTCGTAATCCATAAAGCCCACCACTTTGCCGCCCAGCTGGGTCAGTTTCTCCATGGCGTAAATCCCCACGTTGCCCGTGCCGGACACAATGCACGTTTTGCGGCGCAGGCTGTCGCCGCGGGTGGCCAGCATGTTTTGGGCAAAATACGCCACGCCGTAGCCGGTGGCTTCCGGCCGCAGCAAGCTGCCGCCCCAGTTGGGTTTTTTGCCGGTAAAGGCTCCGGTAAAATCGTTGGTCAATTTTTTGTATTGGCCAAACATGTAGCCTATTTCGCGCGCGCCGCAGCCCAAGTCTCCGGCGGGGATATCGGTGTGGTAGCCGATGTGGTGGTAAAGTTCATTGATAAACGAGTGGCAAAAACGCATGACTTCGCTGTCGGACTTGCCGCGCGTGTCAAAGTCGCTTCCGCCTTTGCCGCCTCCCAGCGGGAGGGTGGTTAAGCTGTTTTTGAATACTTGTTCAAATCCCAAAAATTTTAATACATCCTGCGTAACGGTTTCGTGAAAGCGCATCCCGCCTTTATACGGCCCCAGCGCGCTGTTGTACTGCACGCGGAACCCGCGGTTGACGTGGATTTCGCCTTTATCATCCTGCCACGGCACGCGGAAGATGATCGTGCGCTCCGGTTCTACGATGCGTTCCAAAATGCGTTCTTTGATATAGAGCGGCTTTTGCTCCAGCACCGGTTTTAAGGTGCTGATTACTTCAAATACGGCTTGGTGAAAAACCTTTTGGGCGGGGTCTCTTTTGGTTAGCGCCGCCAGGAACTGCTCGGTATAAGTATTGATGTCCATAGCGTCTCCTTTTGGGTGCTGCTACCCCCATTATAAACATATCTTTTTGGCAAACGCAAGGGGGAAGCAAATATGATAAGATATACACGACACCCGTCCCCGCGGCGGGGGGAGATTCGTATGAAATTATCCCCGAATATGGAAGACTATTTGGAAGCCGTTTCCCTGTGCGCCAATGCCGAGGGCGTGGCCCGCGTGCGCGATATACGCGATATGCTGGGCGTCAAAACCCCCAGCGTAACCGGCGCGATGAAAGCGCTGGCCCAAGGGGGATACGTCAGCCACCCGCCCTACGGCGGCATAGAGCTGACCGCCAAAGGCCGCCGCGCCGCCGAAGACGTCAAAAAACGGCATGCCATTTTAAGCCGTTTCCTCACGCAAGTAATTGGCGTCAATCCCAAAACGGCCGATATGGACGCCTGCAAAATGGAACATGCCGTCAGCCGGGAAACCTTGGAAAAACTGCACGACTATCTGCGCAAACAAACCGGAGAAGCCCAATGAAAAAAGGCTTTACGTTGTTGGAAATGCTGATGGTGCTGTTAATCCTCGGCATTTTGGCAACGGTGGCGGTGCCGCAATATCACGTGGCGGTAAGTAGCGTTCGTTATAACCGGGGCCGCCAGATTGCGGAAGAGGTGTTCCGGGCGGAAAAAGCTTATCAGCTGGCTCACGGCCGCGTAACGGCCATGCTGTCCAATTTAAGTCTTTCCTATCCCGTTGACTACGCCAACTATTACGACAAGCAAGGAACCCCTTCCTTACACCCAGACTCCCTGGACGAAGTAGTCGGCGCATTGTATTATTTGAAAAACGGGGATAAGCTGTCCATTATAGACATGGAAATACTTCACATTGTCTATGAAGTCAAAGGGCAGCCCATAAGGTATAAACTGTATTATCTGCCGGAAAGCCAGGCTGTTCTTCGGGCATGCAGTGTAACCGCCCGTACGCTGGACCCGGTTGAGTACCAGAAAGGCGTGGACCTGTGCCGTGCCCTGGGCGCGGAGGAGGACCCCGACTCGGTGGATTCTCCCTACGGGCTGCAATTTCGGTGGTAAAGCGTTGGCCGTGCGGCAAAAGGCCAATCCCGCCGCGCGTAAGCGGAGCTAAATTTTCTATAATATATTTATCCTTAATATAATACGGAGTGACAAAAAACATGGCAAAAAATAAGTATTCTCATACCGTTTTGCTGCCCAAAACGGATTTCCCGATGCGCGCCGGACTGACGCAAAAAGAACCTAAAATTTTGGAGTTTTGGCAATCCATTAATCTCTACGAAGCAATGCTGAAGAAAAACGAAGCCGGCAAACATTTTGTTTTGCACGACGGCCCGCCCTATGCCAACGGGAAAATTCATATCGGACACGCTCTGGACAAAACCATTAAGGATATTATTATCAAAAGCCGCGCGATGACGGGCTATTATACGCCCTACGTGCCGGGGTGGGACTGCCATGGTCTGCCCATTGAACAGGCGCTTTTGAAAGAATTGAAGCTGGACAAAAAACACATTACCGACGTGCCCGCCTTCCGCAAAAAGGCGCGCGCCTTTGCTGCCAAATTTATTGACTTGCAGCGCCAAGGTTTCAAACGCTTGGGCGTGCAGGGCGATTGGGACAATCCGTACCTCACCATGTCCCCGCGCTACGAAGGCATTACCATTGGCGTATTTTTGGATTTGATTGAAAAAGGCTACGTCTATAAAGGCCAAAAAACGATTACGTGGTGCTCCCACTGCGAAACCGCCTTGGCCGACGCCGAAACGGAATACAAGGACATCCAATCTTCTTCCATTTATCTGCGGTTTAAGCTGGTCAACCCCAATGCCAAAGTGCTGGGCGATTTGGACTATTCCAAACCCGTCAGCCTGGCGGTGTGGACCACCACCCCCTGGACGATTCCCTCCAACATGGCGGCGGCCGTTTCCAACACCGAGGATTATGCCATCTTGAAAGACGCCAAAACCGGGGAATACTACATCGTGGCCGAAAAACTGGCCGAAGAATTTTTGAAAAATACCGGGTTGGACTGCACCCAAGCCGGCAAAGTGGCGGGCGCCGATTTGGTGGGGATGAAGTATTATCATCCCTTGACGCATAAAGAAAACCCCGTCATCTGGACGGACTTCGTAACGATGGACGCCGGGGTGGGGATTGTGCACATTGCTCCCGGCCACGGCGAGGACGACTTCCGCGCCGGCAAACAATGGGGGCTGGAAACGTTCTGCCCCGTGGACGAAAAAGGCTGCTACACCAAAGAAGCGGGCGTGTTTGAAGGGATGCACGTGTTTGCCGCCAACCCGCTGATGGTGAAAAAACTGGACGAACTGGGCGCGCTGATTAAAGAGCAGGAAATTACCCACAGCTATCCGCATTGCTGGCGCTGCCATAATCCGATCATCTTCCGCGCGACGGAACAATGGTTTATGAGCATTGACAAAGACGGCCTGCGCCAAAAATTGATGGACAACCTCTCCAACGTCAAATTTTACCCTGCCGGCGGCGAGGAACGGATGCGCTCTATGATTGGGCTTCGCCCGGATTGGTGTCTTTCCCGCCAGCGCTTCTGGGGTACCCCGGTTACGATTTTGTATTGTAAAAAATGCGGCAAACCGCAGGTGGATCACGAGCTGTTCTCGTTTATTAAAGAACGCGCGCTGAAGGAAGGTTCCGATTTTTGGTTTACGGACCCGGTGGAAAAATTGATGCCGCAGGGATATCATTGCTCTTGCGGCTGCCACGAGTTTCGCAAAGAAACGGATATTTTGGACGTGTGGCTGGATTCTGGTGTGTCGTGGGCGGCGGTGTTGAAAGACCGCGGCATCGATTTCCCGGCCGACGTGTATTCCGAAGGGTCGGATCAGCACCGCGGCTGGTTCCAAAGCTCGTATATCCCTTCCTTTACGCTGGAAGGAACCGCTCCGTTCAAAACGATTTTAACGCACGGCATGGTGCTGGACCAGCAAGGCCGGCCGATGCATAAATCACTGGGCAACAGCGTGGACCCGGAGGACGTGATCAACAAATTCGGGGCCGATATTTTGCGCCTGTGGGTGGCCTTTGCCGATTACCAGGGCGACGTGCGCATTTCGGACGAAATTTTGGGCGGCCCGGTGGACACCTACCGCAAAATCCGCAATACGGTACGGTATGCGCTGGGGAACTTGTCCGACTATGACCCCGCGCTGCACCAAGTGCCCGCCAAAGATTTGACGGAAATGGACCGCTATATGCTGGGCCGCTTGGACGAACTGATCCAGGAAGTGCATGCCGGCTACGAAGAATTTAATTTCCGCCGTGCCATGCGCGCGCTGACGGATTTTTGTATTTTGGATTTGTCCTCGTTTATGTTGGATGCGTCCAAAGACCGGCTGTACACGCTGGGCGCTTCTTCGCCGGCGCGGCGCAGCGCGCAGACGGTGCTGGCCGAAATTGCAGTTACGCTGCTGCAGCTGATGGCGCCCGTGCTTTCCTTTACCGCGGAAGAAGCCTGGCAGGAACTGCGCAAAACCGCTTTGGGGCGCAACCTGCCGCAGAGCATTTTCCTTTCCAATATGCCGGCCAACTCTTCTATGATTCCGGACGTGAAGCTGGAAGAAAAGTGGAATAAAATCCGCCGCGTGCGCGAAGCCGTGCAAAAAGTGTTGGAAGAAACCCGCCAGAAAGGCGTCATCGGTTCTTCGTTGGAAGCCAAGATAACGTTCAAAACGTCCAACCCGCAAACGAAGGCCTTCTTGGAAGAAACCAAAGCCCTGTGGCCGGAGATTGCCATCGTGTCCGAGGTGGAAATTGCCGACGGGAAAGACGAATTGGAAATCACGGCCGAACATGCCGACGGGCAGAAATGCGCCCGCTGCTGGCAATGGAAAAAGGACGTCGGTTCCGACGCCGCCCACCCGGATTTGTGCGCCCGCTGTGCCCGGGTGCTGGCCCAAGAGGGGCTGACGGTGGAAGAAGGGGAAAAAGTCGGTGCGTAATCTGTGGGAAAGATCCCTGGCCTGGATACGCCAAAACGCAAGCGTTTTGGGCGTTGTGGTGGGGATTTTCCTGCTGGATCACATTACGAAGGTGGCGGCTCTTTTCTATTTGCCGGATAAGCCGATTGAACTGCTCCCGTTTTTCCATTTGACGTATGTGGAAAATACGGGGGCCGCGTTTGGCCTGATGCGAAACGGCAATTTCTTGCTGATTTTTGTCATGCTGGCCATTATTGCCTACATTATTTTCAGCTGGCGGGAACTTTGTTCCTATGGGAGATTGGTCAAATGGGGCGCCGTTTTTATTTTGGCGGGTGCATTGGGCAATCTTTATGATAGAATACTGTTAGGCTATGTTGTAGATTTTTTGGACTTTCGGATCTGGCCGGTTTTTAACGTGGCGGATTCCTTTATCACGGTGGGCGGTGGTATGTTTGTGCTTTCTTTGTTCATACATCGCGGCAAAAAACAGGAGGAAAAATGAAAAAACTGTTAGGGGTTGCCGTGGCCGTTTTGCTTTTGGCCGCGTGCGGAAACGGAGAAAAACGCCTTTTTAAGCAAGCTTTGCTGGCCACTTCCAAGGGCCAATACACCCAAGCTATGCAGCTTTATTCCCGCTTGATTAAGCAAAATCCCAAAAATGCCGCCGCATACGCCAACCGCGGCCTCTTGTGGGAGCAGATGCCGGTGAAAGACGCCAAGGAACGCGTCAAAAACCGCACCTATGCCATGCAGGATTATCAGAAATCCATTTCCCTCAATCCGAATATTCCCGAAACGTATAACAACTTGGGCGCCTTGTACATTGATATGGGCTACTACCCCGAGGCGGCGGCGATGTTAACCAACGCGCTGACGCTGGACCGCAACTATTTTACCGCGCTGATGAACCGCGCAATTGCGTATTCCAAAATGAGCCGCACGTCAGACGCTTTGGCGGATTTTAACCAGGCTTTTCAAATCCGGCAGGATGTGCCGCTGTTGTTCTTAAACCGGGGATTAGCGTATTTTGAATTGGGGCAATACAGCTCCGCGCTGGACGATTTTACGTACCTTATTTCTTTAACGCCGGACGATGCCCGCCCGTATCTGGAACGCGCCCGCACCTTTATCAAGATGGGCTATCCCGCGCAGGCGTATGCCGATTTGGAAGAAGCCGTAGCCCTCAAGCCCACCTATGCGCTGGCCTATTATTATATGGGGGATTTGATGTACCGCCAAGGCGAAACCGACTATGCGCTGGGGCTGTTGGTCAAATCCAAAGAGTTGGCCAGCCAGTATGTGCCCACGTACGATTTGATGGGGGATATGCTTTCGGTGCAGGATCCGGTCGCCGCGACGGCAAATTACATGGTGGCTAAAAAATTGGATCCGGCCAATGCGGCCAAATACAACCGCAAAATCCAGCTGATGCGCACCGAAGAAGGCCGCGAAAGAGTGCTGGCGGAGCGGTTTTTCCCGAAGGACTGATTATGGCTGAACCGTCTTTGTCGTCCGTCCGCCCGGAGCCGGCGGCACTGTCCGTGCCGTCCAAGGCGTTTACGTACCGTTTTTTCCTGTCGGCCTGTTTTGTGGTACTCATTTTATTTTCGCTCACGTTCCGTCACTCGGAAGTGGGCATTTTTATTTTGGGGCTGATGGACCTGCTGTTTTGTGCGGACGTGCTGGTCCGTTCCGCGGCGAAAGACGTGTGGGAAGGGCGCATGAGTTTTGCCCTGCTGGTTACGGTATGCGCGGGGGCGGGGTTTATTTATTCGGCGCTGAATACGTTTTTGACGGTCAAGCTGTATGGCCCGGCGGAAGATTTGTTTTTGTATGTGGCGGTATTGATTACGCTGGGGCTGTGGGCGGAGCGTCGGTTGACCCGCTCTAAAGAAAAAGCGCGGGTATTTGTAAAAAAATTGGACGATTTTTTGCCCAAGTCGGCTCGTCTGTGCGTAGGGCGCGGCTTCCGGCGGGTATTTGCGGAAGAATTAAAAAAGGGGGATTTAATTTTTGTAAAACCCGGGGAACGGCTGCCGGCGGACGGCATTGTACGCAAAGGAAAAACGTCCATTGACGAACAATTAATTACGGGCAATATGCTGCCCACCACCAAAACGGTGGACAGCCGGGTGTATGCGGGAACGCTGAACAAAAGGGCGGAAGTGTATGTGGAAGTTACCGGCGTGCTGAAGGAATCGGCATTGATGAGCGTGATTGACGCGCTGCAGCACGGCGAACTGCACCGCAGCGGGTTCAAGAGCGCGCTGGATGCTTTTTCGGCATGGGTGTTGCCTCTTCTGGTGGTGATTGCGGGCGGCGTGTATGCCCTTACACTGGAGCACTACGGGGCGGACCAGTGGTTCCACTATTTGGGGATTTTTTTATTTTTGCTGACGATGTCCTGCCCGCTGGCGTTTGTGTTTGCGCCTATTTTCCCGGCTTTTTTTGCGCGTTCCGGGGCGCGGGCGGCCAAAATAAAAATTCAAAATATGTATGCGCTGGAAGAATTGGCGCGGGCCGATACCGTTATTTTTGATAAAACCGGCACGCTTACATACGGCCAGCTGCGGGTGAGCGGCGTGTATCCGGCCGAAAAAGTGTCGCGCACGCAGCTGCTGGAAGCCGCGGCCACGGCGGAACAAATGGTGGACGGCCCGTTTGCGGACGCGATCAACCTGTATGCCAAGGAACAGAAAATAAAAACGAAACGCTTGCTGTGCTTTGACGTGCTGCCGGGGCTTGGGGTACAGGCTACGCAAGGCGATAACCGGATTATTGCGGGGCGGGCCCAATGGCTGGAAGAGCAAAATATCAAAACGCCGCAGCCGGTGGCCTCGCAGACGCAGGCGGTGGTGTGCGTGGCGGTAAACGGGAAATTTTTGGGGTATTTAACGCTGTCGGACGAGCTCCGGCCGGGGGCGGCGGACATTGTGGCCCTGCTCAAAAAATTGGGGAAGGACCTGATTTTGGTTTCCGGGGACAACGAAGCTTCCGTTGCGGCGGTGGCGCAGGCGGCCGGCATAGAAAAGACCAACTGCAACGTGCTGCCCAAAACCAAAGCGGAAATCGTTACCAATTTGCGCACCCTGGGCAAGCGGGTGGCCATGGTGGGGGACGGATTTAATGACATTATTGCCCTGCTACGGGCGGACGCGGGGGTGGTGTTTTCGCCCGGGAAAAACGTGTACAACCATTGGGTGGACGTGATGATTAAACGGACGGACTTGTTTCCCATTTCCTATTTATTTACAATAAATAAAAAGTTGCGCCGGACGGTGCTGTTTAATGTGCTGGCGGCGGTGCTGCTGAATACGGGGCTGGCTGTGTGGCTGCTGATTCGTATGCCGGCAGCTTGCGGCTGGGCGCTGCCGGTGGGCGGCTCGTTGGCTGCGGTAATTTTTGTGTTGTTAATTTCAACAAGGATGCTTAAAATAAAATGACTCAAACGCACGATATTGATTTTGGTTATACTGCCGATCATGCCCGCAAAAATGCGGACGCGGTCCTGCCGGATATTCAATGCTGGCCCAATCAGTACAAACGGGATTACGATATTAAAATTGAATTGCCGGAATTTACTTCCGTTTGCCCCAAGACCGGCTTGCCGGATTTCGGGGTGATTACCATTGAGTATATCCCCGACGAGCTGTGCCTGGAATTAAAATCGCTGAAATATTATTTGCTGGAATACCGCGATATGGGTATTTTTATGGAAAATGTGGCCAATAAAATTTTGGACGATGTGGTAAAAGCCTGCAAGCCGAAAAGAGCGGTGGTAACGGGCGTGTTTACGCCGCGCGGCGGGCTGCGCTCCGTAATTACGGCCAAATACGAGAAGAAATGATGAAAAAGAACAATTTACTGTTAGCCGGTGCTTTTGTGCTGGTGTTTTTGGCCGGAGCGGGAAGCGCGTTGGTGTGGAACATGCTCTCGCGCCCGGCGGAGGTGCCGGCGGAAAATGCGCCTGCGGCGGAGACGGAGTCTTTGCTGGTGGTAAATATGGAGGACGCGGCCGAGCCGGAAGGCGTGGAGGACGCGGCCCAACCGCAGTATAAGAACGAGTCCAAAATGAAATCGCAGCTGTCCAAAATCAACATCCCGGATTTGGAACGCGTGATTACCCGCAGCGGGGCAGAATTGGAAGCGCCCGAAGAGGACGATGCGGTTTCTGCCGTATTTTTGGGGGAAGTTCCCCACGGGGCTATGCCCATCTCCCGCCAACCGCAGCAAGAGGTGGCTCCGTCCGCAGAGAGCAAAATTTCTATGATTGAAGCGCCCGTCCAGGTGCGCGTCATCAAAAATTTGCAGGAATACAAAGACTTCAAACGCATTGCCCGCGGCAAATATCCCACGGCGGATTTTTCCAAAGATTATGTCGTGGTGTTGGAGTCCACCAGCAACCTGCCCGACAAAGTGTTTGAAATCCAGGACGTGCAGGAAAAAGACGGCAAAATGCTGGTGCTGTACCGGGTGAACATCTTTGGACTGGACAAAAAGACCAATACGCACAGCGCCGTGCGCATAGACAAGACGGACCTGCCCGTGGCGTTGCAGCAAGTATTGTAAAGAATTGCTTTGAACCGCATAAACCCCGGCTCTTGGAAGAGCCGGGGTTTTTGTTTGGCCAAAAAGGGGGATTATTTCTTTAAGATATTTTCCGAAGGCTTAAAGCGCACTTTTTGTTTGGCCGGCACTTGCACTTTGGCGCCGGTTTTGGGGTTGCGGCGCGTAACGGGGCGCGCGGTTTTTAAGTGAAAAGAGCCAAAATTGCTGATGACTACTTTTCCGTCCCGCTTCAGGCCGTGCTTAATGATTTCAAACACTTTATCTACGGACATTTTGGCTTGTTTTTTGTCCAAAACGTGCCGGGTTAAATGGCGGATTACATCGTCCTTATTCATTTCTTTTTCCTTTCTGGGCGGCCCTTTATAGGGCGGCCCTTTTGCTTAAATTATTTATTGCCCCGGTTGGTAAAGCCCATGGCGTGCAGCAGCACCCAAGGTTTTTTGCCTTGGCAGACAATGCGCCAAATGGCGTCTATAATCGGGGTCTTCAAATTGTTTTTGCGTGCGATGTCATACACGCTTTGCACCGAGTTGACCCCCTCGGCAATCGTGCCCACTTCTTTTTTGGCTTCTTCCAGCGAAAGGCCGGAGCCTAATTTTTCGCCCAAACGGCGGTTGCGGGAAATAGCCGACATACCGGTTAAAAT
The DNA here is from genome assembly GCA_949294085.1 of uncultured bacterium. Classification (GTDB taxonomy): domain Bacteria; phylum Elusimicrobiota; class Elusimicrobia; order Elusimicrobiales; family Elusimicrobiaceae; genus Avelusimicrobium. Next base: position 13,699 of record CASFFX010000005.1, read on the forward strand.
GGCGTCCCCAAAGCCGGCCAAGCTGTACACTGTGCCCGGCTGGCCGCCTTGGCTGACGATGATGTCGTTCATTTCCTGCATGGCCTGCGTAATCAGGGCCGCTTTGGCGTTGGCGCCGTCGCCGATACCGTCAATTACGCCGCAGCCAATGGCTAACACGTTCTTTATCCCGCCGCCATATTCCACGCCGCGCCGGTCGGACGAAGGTACCACGATAATCGGGTCCCCGCTCATTACGTCGCGGATTTCGTCCACCAGGGCCGGATCCTTGCCGGCCAGCATAATTTTGGTCGGTACGTCCTGGGCCACTTCCAGCGCAAAGCTGGGGCCGGAAAACGCCAGCGTTTTGTCCTTTAGCTGGGGGAGTTCCTCTTCAATCAGTTCGCACATGGTTTTGAAGGATTTATCCTCAATGCCTTTGGACGCGCTGACCACCGGCACCGCCCGGCCGTTTAAGAGCGGCTTGAGCTGTTCGCGGCAGAAGGAGCGAATCGCTTTGGAAGAAATGACGAAAATAATCAAATCGGTGTCCTGCACGGCTTCTTTTACGTCGCCGGTCAGGCGGATATTGTCGTGAATTTTGAAATTGGGGATATTCGGGTGGCGTCCCATGGTTTTCAGGGCATTGAGCAGGTGCTCGTTGTATTCCCACAGCCACACATTATAGCCTTTGCGGGCCAGGTGCTGGGCAATCACGCTGCCCCAAATGCCGGCGCCTAAAACGGTAATTTTATTTATTTTCATGTTCTTTTCTCTTTTTGGCGCCGTCTTCAAACTTGAGTTCTTTTTGCGCCAGCAGCCGTTTGATGTTGGGAATATGCTTATAAATAACCAGCAACCCCACCGCCGTTACCATTAAGTTGACCGACATCGGGTGATTGCCGATCAAAAAGCTGGCAATCGGCAGGACGATGCATGCACAAATAGAGCCAATGGAAATGCGGCCCCACAGCGCCACGCACACCACAAACGAAGCAAAAGCAATGGCGGTAGGAATCGGCAGCAGCGCGGCAAACACGCCGGCGGAAGTGGCCACGCCTTTCCCGCCGCGGAATTTGAGGTAAATCGTCCACATATGGCCCAAAATAGCGATTACGCCGCATGCAATGGCCACCCAATACGTTTCCGGGCAAAAGTGGCGTGCCAGGCACACCGGGATAAACCCTTTCAAACCGTCCACCAAAAAAGTGGAAATACCCGCCCATTTGCCTACAATGCGGTACACGTTGGCGGCGCCGGGGTTGCCGGAGCCGTATTGGCGGATGTCAATGCCCATGGCGTGTTTGGCAATTAAGTAGCCTGTCGGGACGGACCCGAGTAAATAACTAAACAAAACGAGAATCGTAACGGTCGTAATCATATATTCCATTATATTAAATTTAGCAGGCTAAAAAAGCCCGTATCCGCGGACCATGGAAAATTTGTACTTTTTTATATACACTTTTAATATGAGAAAATTTCTGCTTACCCTCTTCCTCTTGGTTTCTGTATCCGCGCTTTGGGCGGCGGAACGGGATCTTGCGCCGGTAAACGAGGACGCTTTTTTAATTCAAAAAGAGATTGCCGTTTGGCCTACGGACCAAACATACAACAGCCAAGTGGCGGTGGACCACTGTCAGGCGGTGCGCCTGCACCCCAATTGGTTTTTAACCTCTGCCCATTGTGTGTATTCCGCGTGTGCTACGCGCCCTTGCACGGTGGAAATTACGCTGGCAGAATCGCTGGATTTGCTGTCCCGCGTGCGGGTAAAACACAGCACCACTTCGCCCAGCGTCTATATTTATAAAGGGTTTTTCCCGGGGCAGAACCGCATTAGCGGTATGGACGTGGCCCTGATTCATTTGAACCCGTCCAAGGCGGATTATTTTTATCTGAACCTGCAGGACGGCAAAGCGCTGACCGCCGAGGAATTCCGGCAAAAACTGCAGTTTGATCCGGAAGCCCAAGCCCAGCTGCAGGCGTACGGGGCGCGGCTTCTTAATGTGTCGGGCGTGAGCGGATCCGTCCAGTTAAAACCGCGTATTGTGGTGCCGAAAACGACGGCGGGCGTCATTTCGTATTTGCCGGGGCTTTCGCCCGATGTCTATTACGTGTCGGACCTGCAGCATTTCATTTCCCCCGGGTTTGGCGTGCAGCAAGGCAATTCGGGCGGCGGCGTGTTTACGCGGTCGGGCGATTTGGCGGGGATTGTGTCGTCCTTGTTGTATTCTCAGGACGGGACGGCGTCTTTTCACGATGCGTCCGGCAAAACGGTGCTGACGCTTAAAAACGCCAAGAGTTTCTTTATGTTTACCGGCTTTAACGGGGCCACCCTCAATTTTATCCGCAACAAAGTGCCCAGCTTGCGCACAATCAGCGTGCTGCCCGAATTTGCGGCGGAAACCCAGAAAAAATTTGATGCGATTGTGAAAGCAGAGGAAGAAATGTCAATGCGTTTTTAAGGCTTTTTGTAAACTGGCAAAATTACCGTCCGTGGCCATCAGCGTAAGCTCCAGCGCCCCGGACGGTTTTTCATGGCGTCCGGTAACGATGGCTTTTTCGTAAATTTTACCCAGCAGCCCAAATTGGGCAGGCAAAAGCGTCAGCCGGTGCAGTTTCCAGCGGCGGGCGACGGCTTCTTCCACCTTTTCCAGCAGTTGCATCAGCCCACGGCTTTGCCCGGCGCTGATAAGCAGGGCGGAAGGATTTTCCTGCTGCAGCAGTTTCTGCCGGGCTGGAGAGAGTAAATCCGCCTTGTTCAGTACGTCAATAATGGGCGTATGCTGGGCGCCTAATTCCGTAATAATGCGCCGCACGGTGGCCGCTTGTTCGGCCCGGTGGGGGGAAGCGGCGTCCTGCACGTGCAGGATGACGTCGGCAAAGGTGGTTTCTTCCAGCGTGGCGCGAAAGGAGCTGACCAGGCTGTGGGGCAGCTTTTGAATAAAGCCCACCGTATCGGTAAACAGCATTTCGCCGCCCGCCGGCATCCGTACGCGGCGGGTGGTGGGGTCCAGCGTGGCAAAGAGTTTATCGTCCGCATACACGGCGGTCTGCCGCGTGAGCGCATTTAATAGGGTGCTCTTGCCGGCGTTGGTGTAGCCCACAATGGCAATTTGCGGGAGCGGAATTTGCCCGCGCCGTTGGCGGCGCAGGGAACGCTCTTTTTTAACCTGTTCAATTTCTTTTTCCAAGCGGCTTATGCGCAAGCGCAGGCGGCGCTTGTCATATTCCAATTTGGTTTCACCCGGGCCGCGCAGGCCAATGCCGCCTTTTTGCTGCATTAGGGCCGTGCCCTGGCCGCCCAGCCGCGGCAGCAGGTATTTTAATTGGGCCAGCTCTACCTGCAGTTTGCCTTCCTGCGTGCGGGCGCGCTGGGCAAAAATATCCAAAATTAAGCGGGTGCGGTCAATGACTTTGGCGGGGATTACTTTCTCCAAATTTTTTTGTTGGGCGGGGGATATTTCGTCGTCAAAAATAACCGCCTGGGCCTGCTGCAGGCGCACGTCTTGGGCGATTTCTTCCGTTTTGCCGCTGCCAATCAGCGCGGCGGCATTAAAGGCGTTTACGCGCACCCGCCATACGTTGGCCACTTCGGCGCCGGCGGTATGCGCCAAGCGGCGCAGTTCTTCCAGCGATTCTTCATTTGCGGGCTGCGTTTTGAGGCAGACGCTTACCAAAATCACGCGTTCCATACAGTTATTTTATAAATTTTAGCGGGCCTCTTCCCCCGCGGCGCGCCGCAGAATTTCGGCCGCGGCGGCGGTTAAATCCTCCGGGCGGAGGAGTGTGGGGCGGAAGGCGTTTTTGTAACGGTTGAACCAGGTGCGCTGGCGTTTGGCGTACTGGCGGGTAAGCTGGGCAATTTTTTCTATCGCGTCGGCGCGGGAAAGCGTGCCCCGCACAAACTGCACCGCCTGCGGATAGCCCAAGCTTTTTAGAGCGGGCACGTCTGCGGGGACGCCTTCGTCCAGCAAGGCCTTCGTTTCGGCGCACATGGGGTCAAAAATCATTTTCGTACGGCGGGCAATACGTTCGTGCAGCCTGTCTTTGGGCCAATCCAAATACGTCCAAAAGGCTTGGGCCGGGTCCGGCAGGTGGAAGAAATGGCCGCTTTTTAACTGGCTGGCCGGTTTGCCCGTCAGTAAATAAAGTTCCAGCGCGCGCATGGTGCGCTGCACGTTGCCGGGCGGGATAGCGGCGGCACTCACGGGGTCTTTTTCGGCCAGGGCGGCGTGAAGGCCTTCTTTGCCTTGCCGTTCCAAAAGCGCTTGAAGCTGTTGGCGGGTTTGGGGCGTGGAAGGAGGCAGTTCGTCCATCCCCACAAAATAGGCGTGCAGATACATCCCCGTCCCGCCCGCAAAAATCAGCTGGCGGCCCGGATTTCGGACCACAATTTCCCGTACGCAGGAGCAAAAATGGCCGGCGTTAAAGCTTTCGGTTACCGGCAAAAAATCCACCACAAAATAAGGCACATTTTCCACCTGGTACACCCCATGCTGCCATACGCCTGCGGGCTTGGCGGTACCGGCGGTCAGCCGGGTATAGACTTGGCGCGAATCGGCCGAGATGATAATCCCGTCCGTCTGTTTGGCAAGCGCCAAAGCCAGTTCCGTTTTCCCCGAGGCGGTCGGCCCGCAAAGCACGATAGGTTTCATAGCGTATATTTTAGTAAATTTCCTGTCAGCCCGGGGCGACTCGGGGCGGTGCGGCGGCAGCCGGGCTGTGTAATTGGCGGGGTTGGCGGCGGGCCATTTTAAGGGGGCTTGATTCATTTTTTTTTTTTGATAAATTTTGCTTATGAGCAAAAAACATCAAAAATCCTTTCCGGCGGGGAAAAACGCCGGATTTACAAAGCCGGTTGCCAAAATGAAAGGATAATTATTACACTATTATTACGCCCAAATACGGGCGGAACAGGAGAAAACGATGAAACAGGGTTTTACGTTAATAGAATTGTTGGTAGTAGTTTTAATCATCGGCATATTGGCGGCGGTGGCGCTGCCGCAGTATGAAAAAGCGGTGCAGAAAGCCCGCGTAACGGAGGCGATGGGAATCCTCAAAAAGATGTCCGACAATGTGGATATGTGTTTGTTAGCTGGAGTAGAGGATTGTACGGATCCGGACATTGTATTTGAAGGGTTGGAACATTTGGCGGGAGATGAATATCAGTTTGAGACTAAAAATTTTATGTATGGGTGGTATGTTGTTCCTTTTGCAACGGATAAACAAGAAAATTATACACTTATACTTGTTAGCCCTTCCATAGCTTCCATAGAGAATGTGAGCACACCTGCGGGGCGTTGGTGTATTCCGCAAACAGATAAAGGGACTTCCTTTTGCAAGAGCCTAAGCAAGGGGCAGCCAGTTGATGTGGACGGAACGAACTATTATCCCTTCTGAAAAATAAACCCCGCCGATTGGACGGGGTTTTTATTTGCGAAGTTGAAAGAATTACTTGCCTTCAAAAAGGCTTTCGTCTTTTTGAATTTTATTGCAGATTTTGTGGCATTTGCAGGTGCCGACGCACACTTCGGGCAGTTTAAGCAAAATGCGGGTGTCGCAATCGTTAAAGTCGTCGGCCATTTCGCTGATGACTTTGGCGTCTTTATCCGCCATTTTGATAAACTCAATGCCGATGGTGTACACGTTTTCGCGCTGTTTTACCCAAGCCAGTTTGGCTTCCACTTCCATTTTGCCGGTGCCGGGCAGCTGCAGGCTGATGGAAAACCGATCCGCCAGCGGCGCGCCCAAAAAGCTGATCATACGCATACCGGAGGCCGACAAGTCTGCCAAAATAGCCACCAGCGACGTTTCCTTTCCGTCGGCCGTTTTGTAATGCAGGTTGACCGGTTCAATCAAATTGCTGATTACCGGCATACGCGGGTGTCTGCGTTTTTCAGAAAAATGTTTAGTCATACTTAATCCCTCGCAAATAATAATGTCCCGTCGGCTCTTTCAATTTGCGTACGGACTAACGAACCTACGGGGTACGATTTTTTCGTCTTTACCCAGAAATTCCCGGACGAGCGGCCTTTGTGCGGCGTTTCCATCAGCACTTCCTGTTCGGAGCCTACTTGCATTTGGTAGGCCGCGTCGGAAAGACCTCTTACTCTATTTAACAAAATATCTAGTCTTTCTTCCAGTACCTTTTGGCCCAGCAGTTTCATTTTCGCGGCCGGTGTGCCTTGGCGGGGGGAATATTTGTAGCAATAGGCAATAAAAAATTTTACCTCGTCCACCAGGCTGAGCGTTTGGCGGAAATCTTCTTCCGTTTCCGTCGGGAATCCTACAATAATGTCCGTGGAAATGTTAAACCCGCAGGATTTGAGGGCGCGGATTTTGTCTAAGAAAATTTCCCGTGTGTAGCCGCGTTTCATCTCCTGCAGTACTTTGGTGGAACCGCTTTGCACCGGCAAATGCACGTGGCGGGCGATTTTGGGGTTGTCTTTTACCGCCGCCAAAAACTGCGGAGTAAAATAAATCGGGTGCGGGCTGGTGAAGCGCACGCGCGCTACGCCCGGCACTTCGCTGACGCGGTTGAGCAGGTCCGCAAACGAAACGGCCCCGTCCTGGTACGCATTGACCGTTTGGCCCAGCAGCATAATTTCTTTGGCGCCGGCGGCGGCTTTGCGGGCGGCGTCTTGCAAAATGTCCTGCACGGGCAGGCATTTAATCGGCCCCCGCACGCTGGGCACAATGCAGTACGAGCAGGCAAAGTTGCACCCGCGCATAATGGTTACGTAGCCCGTCAGCCCCGGGGCGGGCAATTCGCCCGCGGTTTGGTGCGGGCCAAAGAGGCCGCTTTTGTCCAGCGTTTCGGAAAAATGTTCAATTTCCTTGGCGCCGGAAAGAATGTCCAAAAACGGGTATTTTTTTTGCAACGCTTGGCCTAAGCGCTGGGCGGCACAGCCCGCAAAAATGATAATGCGGCCCGGCTTTTCTTTTTTCCAGGCGGCCAAACGGCCCAAAAAAGACACCGCGCGATGTTCGGCGTGGTCCCGCACGGTGCAGGTGTTGACCAAAACCGTGTCGGCCTCTTCCAGCTTGTCGGTCAGTACGGCGCCGCGGGCGGCTAAATGGGCGAACATTTCGTCCGAATCGGCCACGTTCATTTGGCAGCCGTAGGTTTGAATAAATACTTTACGCATAGAAATTTAGAAAAACAAGGCGGCCCCGCAGGGCCGCCTTGTAACGGAAGGTTAGAACAAACTGCTGATTTTTTTGATGCTTTCCAACAGCGGCTGCGTCAAATGCAGTTTAATGACTCTTCTGCCTTTGGCTTGCAGGGCCTGGAAGTCGCCCAGCGCTTGCGCATTGCAAAGCTGGCCGAAGGTATAATGCTGGCCGGGGATTTTGATGTCGTTGGCCGGTTCGGCGGACAGAATCAAAAACACCCCGTTGTTGCCGTCCCCTTTGTGCAGCTGGCCGGTGGAGTGCAGATAGCGCGGACCAAAGCCAAACAGCACCGCCCGTTTGGTGCGGGCCATAATTTTGTCGCGCAGCGCCAGCAGCGCTTTTTCCACGTCTTCCGACGGATACACATACGGCAAAATGGCCACATAGTCGTTGCTTTCCAGCAAGGAATAGAGGTCTTGGGCCAAGGTGTCCAGCTTTACTTCGTCGGCAATGTCGGCGGAGACCAAAATCGGCGCGGATACTTCGGCCGGAATATCGCCCTTTTCCAGCTTGGCCAATACGTTTTTGGCCATCGTTTTGGCTTCCTGCACGTTGGGTTGGTCAAACGGGTTAATCCCCAAAATGGCGCCCGCGGCGGCGGTGGCAATTTCCCACAAGAGGAACATCGCCCCCAGCTGGTAGAGGTTTTCCAAATCAATGGTCAGCACGGGGTAATCGCGTTCGGCCAAGTCCTTGGCGATGGCGCTGACGCGTTTATCGTCCTCGCTGCCGGTGGACAGATGTACGAACAGGCGGTCCTCGCGGTAATCAAAATTCGGCGTGAGCGTTTCGCCCGCCACCGGCACAATGCCTTTGCCTTCCTTGCCGGTGGATTCGGCCACCAACTGTTCGGCCCACAGGCCAAAGGTGGCAAAATCTTTCGGGGTCAGCAAGGTCAGTTTGTCTTTGCCGTGGTTGACGTTGCACGCCCCCATAAAAGCCCCCAATTTGACGGCGGCGTTGTCTTTCAACGGCGCGTCGGGGCCAAAGGTGGCGGCTTGTTCTTTGGCAACGGTCAGCAGGCGTTTGACGTCCACCCCCATAATGGCGGCCGGCACAATGCCAAACATAGAAAGCGCGGAGAAACGTCCGCCAATGTCGGCCGGGTTCAAAAAGAATTTGCGGAAGTGGTTTTTCTTGGCCAACGCTTCCAGCGCGGTGCCGGGGTCCGTAATGGCGGCAAAATTGTTGCCGGGTTCCTTGACGCCGGATTTTTTTACTTCATCCCAGAAATACGCAAATTGGGAAGAAGGTTCCACCGTGCCGCCGGATTTGCTGGCAAAGATGAACAGCGTTTCCGCCGGGTTGAAGCGGGCGCGGGCGGCGCCGATCCAATCGGGGTTGGTGGTGTCCAGCACGATGAGTTCCGGCCAGCCTTCCTGCTTGCCGAATACGGTGCGGAACACTTCGGGCGCCAGGGACGAGCCGCCCATCCCCATAATGACACAATGCTTGAAATTTTGTTTTACGTCCTGGGCAAAAGAAAGCACTTCGTCAATTCTTTCCAGCGTCCAGTCGTACACTTTTTGCCAGCCTAAAAATTTAACGATAAAGTCCATATTCTCTTTGTCTTTTTTCCAAAGAGTCGGGTCCTTGGCCCAGAATTTGGTGTTGAAATCCAGCCCTTCCAGCTTGATTTCCCCTTCTCTGATAATGCCTTCGGCCATGGGATTTGCGTGTGTGTTCATAATTTTTGTTTCCTTCCTGTTTTAAGTCTATTTGAAATTTGCGTTTTCTATCGCTTTTACTTTGTTAAGCCGCCCTTCATGACGGGACCCCGTCAAAAAAGAAGCGCTTAAAAAGCGTTCGGTCAGCTCTTCTGCCAAAGCCGGCCCGATGATGCGCGCCCCTAAGCACAGCACGTTCAGCGCGTCGTGTTCCACGGCTTGCTTGGCGCTGTATGCATCGTGGCAGACGCACGCCCGCACGCCCTTGGTTTTGTTGGCCGCTATGCAGACGCCCACGCCGCTGCCGCAGAGCAAAATGCCGCGGTCGGCCTGGCCGGAAGCGACCAGCTTGGCCACTTTGTCGGCATAGTCGGGATAATCGGCGCGTTCGGTGCTGAAGGTGCCGCAGTCTATCACTTCGTGTCCAAGACGGGTTACCGTCTCTTTCACGGTTTCTTTCAGCGGAAAACCCGCATGATCACAACCAATTGCTATTTTCATAAATCTAAAAGGCTTGGTCCACCAAGTCGCACATACAATGTGCCATAAAAATGTGGCAGGCCTGGATGTGGGGCGTATCGTTGCAGGCAACCACCAACGGCAAATCGCACATCCCTTTCAAAATGCCGCCGTCTTTGCCCAAAAATGCCGCCGTAAAACAGCCCTTGCGTTTGGCCAGCCCCAAGGCCAGGTAAATGTTTTTGCTGTTGCCGGAAGTGGAGATGCCAATCACTACGTCGCCTTCTTTGGCAAAGCCGTCTATCTGGCGGGAAAATACCACATCGTAAGAATAATCGTTGCCAATGGCGGTCAACGTGGAGGAGTTGGTGTTCAGCGCCAGCGCCGGGAGAGAGGGGCGTTCCTTCTTAAACCGGCCCACAAATTCCGCCGCAATATGCTGGGCGTCCGCCGCGCTGCCGCCGTTGCCCATTAAAATCACTTTGTTGCCTTTTTTGAAAGCTTCCGTTACTTTGGCGGCCAATTCTTCCACCGAAGCGGCTAAATTTTCCTTCACATACGAAATGGCTTGAATCAGTTGGTCGGCCTGTTGTTGGACAAACATAAATACCTCTTCTTAAATTCGTTCTACCGTGTCTTTCGCCACCCAGCCTTTAATGCCCTGGGATTTGACGATGACTTCGTACCAATCGTCTTTGGCATCCTGCACCACAATCAAGTGGCCCTGGGCCACGCTGGCGCTGGCCGGAAAATTGGTGCCCGGCCCGCTGCGTATTTCCGCCACCGGCGAGGCCACCACCGCCAGCTCTTCGCTTTCCAGCGAGTGGCGCAGGTAAAACCAGCCTCCGCACAGCAGCAGCAGCCCGGCGCTCGTTACCACCAAGCGGCCCAGCTTCCGCTTTACCAGCCAAATGCTGGCCAGCGTGCAAAACAGCCACAGCAAGATATACAAAAGACCCTGTATTTCCGTATAGGATAAATAAAAAAACGCTTGGTGCAGCACGGTGGGAATCCCCGCCGGCACCAGCCGTTCCCCGCCGGATTCCAGCGCGAGGGTCAAATTGTGGCGGATGTCCGCATCGCGCGGCGCCAGCCGGAACGCCCGGTAATAGTTGGCGGCGGCCAGCCCTTTGCTGCCCATCTTAAAATAGCAGTTTCCTATATTGTAGTAAACATAAGGGTCGTTTGGGGTGTTTTTTAATTCGTTTTCGTATAAGCTCAAGGCGGCGGAGAACTTACCCTGGCGGTAAAGTTCTTCGGCTTGCTGAAGAGGCGTTGCCTGCCCCCACACGGCCGGAAGCAGCAACCCCCACAATACGATGGCGGCAAAAATCCGTTTCATTTGGCTTCTTCCTCCAACAGTTTCAAAATGTCCAATGCTTGCTGGGCCAGGTGCTGGACGTTTTGAGCGTCCGGCGTGCCCGGGGCGAACCGGGCCGTATCCAAGCGCTGCCACAACAGCAGGAACGCTTCCGCCGTGGCCGGCGTAATGCCGCGGTGCTGCAAGGCTTTGACGATGGCTTTCAAGGGCAGGCTGCCGGTGCTGATTTTAAGCTTTTGCTGTAAATAGCCGGATACGGCGTCTGCCACGTCTTCGTCGGACTGGGCTTTTTTCAAGCGGCTTTTGGCCGCGGCGTAGGCCCGCTTTTGCGCCAACGATTTGCGCCCCACCGAGGCAAACAGCACACTGAGCGCCAATACCGCCAGCATCAGCCAGTTGAGCGTCTGCCACGTGCTCAGCCGGGCCAGCAGGCCGGGGGCCGGGGCATGAGTCGTTTTTAAGTACGAAATATCTTTTCCCAGCGTTTGGAATCCGTTGGACGGATCCGCGGCGCCAAAGTCAATGCCCGCTCCGGTTTTGGTGGAGGGGGAAACTTTCAGTTGGATCGGTTCGGTTTTTAGTATTTTATAGGCTTTTTCCGCAGGGTTGAAATAGGACCAGGCCACCGCCGGCAGCGTGTAAATGCCGGAGGCTACCGGCACCAACACCGTCTTAAACACTTTATACCCGCGGATTTGTCCGTTGGAAGCAGGCACCGAGCCGGACGTGGCCTGCGTGCTGTACATTTTGAACCCGTCTATGGCGGGCAGCTGCAAGTCGGCAGTCGGTTTTAAGTTACCCGGGCCTTTGACGGTAATGGTCAGCGTAACGGCTTCGCCGGCCTCCACTTCGGTCCGGTCCGCCTGGGCGGTAAGGGTGTATCCGTCGCCCACCGCGCCGTAAAAACTTTTGGGTTTGCCGTCTGTCGGCAGCGCGCGTACTTGCAGCGTAATGGGTTCGGATTGGGCGGTTTCTTCCGCCTGGACGAGGGACCCGCCAAACAGCCGGTCCAAGGCGGAAAGCGGGGAAGAGCCCGTCATATAGCGCACGGTGGCCGGGCCGATGACGGCTTTGCCGGGGGCGGCGGCCGTCAGCAGGTAGCGTTGTTCTTCGTAGCGGTACAACACCCCGCCGATGGATTGCGTGCCCTGGGAGGAGCCGGCTTCTTCCATAAAAATATCCGACGTGCTCGGCTTTTGGTAAGGCGCATCGTAAAACGGACGGTTATAATAAAAGCGGACGGCCAGCGAAACCGTTTCGTTGACGTACGGATTTACGTCGCTGACGGCCGCCACCAAAAAATAGTTTTCGTCCCCGCGGGCATAGGCTTGATTGGCCAGGCTTCTTTCCAGCGGGGGGAGGTTCGGGTCCGCCTTTTGCGGGGCTTTTTTGACGACGGCCGAATCGTAATTGCCGGTGGAAACCGCTTTGGCGGTGGTGGCCGCCGGCTGTGCATTTTGCACGCCTTGGGCATTGCGGTAAATGTTGACGGTAATCGGGTCGGTCTGGTAGGTTTTGCCGTTGTGGGTAAAACGAATCGCGCCAATGGTGGCTTTGCCCACGAAGCGGGGCATCAGCGTATAGCGAAACGAGGTAGTGGTTTTGCCGTTAAGGGTGTTTTGGATAATTTCGCGGGAATAGACGTTAAACGCCGGCAAACTGGGCAGCGAAGGCATCATCATGTTGCCGGACGCGCCGTTGATTTCTACCGACAGGGTTAATTCGTCATCCAGCGTTAAAGCGGTTTTGTTGACCCGGGCCGTAATGGATACCTGGGCCCACGCGGCCGCGGCCAAACTGAAAAACAAAACGGAAAGAAAAACTTTTTTCATACGGTTACCAGTCTTTTTCTACGTTGCTGCCCATGGCGGCCCCGGCCTGGGTAGGCTTGCGATATTCGTTTTCCCGCGCCATTTGCATCACGCGGTCGGCGTCGTCCTTGCCCATTTGGTCTTGCTGGGGGGTGGAAGGCTGCTGCGGGTTTTGTTGGTCCTGCGCTTGGCCTTTCCCGTCCTGATTTTGTGGGGATTGGTTGGACGAATTTTGATCTTGATTTTGTTTATTTTGGTCGTTTTGGTTCTGCTGGTTTTGGCGTTGCTGCAAAATCAGCTGCAAATTGTGTATGGCTTCCTTGTCCTTGGGATTTTTGACGATGGCCTGCCGATAGGCGGCTTGCGCTTGCTGCGAGTCGCCCGCCCGGTAATAGGCGTTGCCCAGGTTAAACAGCGCGTCCTGGGCCAGCTCGTCGGACTGGCGGACCGTATCGGCAAAGGCTTTTTCGGCCGCTTGGTAATCCTTTAGATAATAGGCCGCCGCACCCGCCCCGAAAGAGGCTTCGGCATTGTCGGGTTCCTGTGCCAGCGCTTGGGTGTATTTGGTCAAGGCTTGGCCGTATTTTTTGTCTTCGTACAATTTGCCGCCTTGGCGCAAATCGGCCCGCACCCCGGCATAGGCGGAGGTTACGGCAAACAGCAGCAGCAAACATACGCATTTTCTCATACTATATTTTACCTTTTTTGAGATTCTTTTTCCGTGCCTTTGGCCAGCGGTTTGGGCCCGCGCGGCCACAGCAGGTAGCCCGCCAAACACAGCAGCGCCAACCCCAGCGGGAACGCATAGCGGTTTTTATAGGCGGCCCGGGACGCCGTGCGCGAGGAAGAACGATCCAGCCGTTTGACCGCGGCTTCTACCTGGACGGCCACTTGCGCCGGCGTCGTGTAGGGAATATACACGCCGTCCGTGGCTTGGGCCAGGTCCAGCAGGGTTTTTTCGTCCAATTTGGAAACGACGGTTTTGCCTTCTTTGTCCTTTTTGTATTCCAGCGCGCGGCCCGAAGCGTCCGTTTGCGTGGGAATCAGCGTGCCGTCCTTGGTGCCAATGCCGATGGCAATGATGCGAATTCCGTTTTCCAGCGCGGCCTTTTTGGCGGCTTGCAGTTCTTCGGGGGCGTGGTCCTCGCCGTCCGTCAGCAAAATGAGCGCTTTGTGGCCCGGATATTTGGCCAGCATGCGCGCCGCCAGCTGCACCGGGGCCGAGAGCGACGTGCCCGGAACGGGCAGCATATCGGGTTTAAGGGACGAAATAAAATAGTTCAGCGCGTCGGCGTCCGTAGTAATCGGGCATTGTACGTACGCCTGGGACGTAAACGCAATAATGCCAATGCGTTCTTCCTTCAAATTGCTCACCAGCATACGGAGCATATTTTTGGCGTTTTCCAACCGGTCCGGTTTCAGGTCCTGCGCCCGCATGGAGGACGATACGTCCACCGCAATCACGGTTTGGGCAAAGGTCCCTTGCGCTTCTATTACTTCCGTGCCCCATTGGGGGCCGGCCAGCGCGGCAAACAGGAAGAACAACGTGCAGAAAAACAAGACGCCCCGCCAGCGGGAAATCGGGCGAAGCCCGGCCGTCAGCTTGGCATACGCCTGCGCGCCAAACAGCGCCCGGATTAAGCGGTTTTTGTACTTAAGGCCCAGCCAGGCGCCCAGCCCCGCCAACAGCGCGGCCGGAATAAAATAAAGCAAAAAGACAGGCTTTGCAAATAATTCCATATTAAGGCACCTTAATTAAAAACAATTTTTCCAGCAAAAAGGCCGCCAGCGTGCAGACCAGGGCCCACAGCAAGAACGGGTGATAGCAGTCGCTGCGGTCCACGGACGAGCTGGGCGCAAATTGCGTTTTTTCCAATTCGTTAATCGTATCGTAAATCTGGGTCAGTTCGGCCTCGTTGGTGGCGCGGTAGAATTTGCCGCCCGTGGCGTTGGCAATTTCCATCAGCAGGCCTTCGTTGATTTCGTCCTCGGCGTTGGAGTAGAGGCTGGCCCCGGGAGCGCTGGCCGTGCCAATGGTATAGACGCGTATGCCGTAGGCGGCCGCGGCTTTGGCGGCCAGCTGCGGGGCAATCGTGCCGGCGTTGGAGTCGCCGTCCGTCAGCAAAATGATGATTTTGCTTTTGGCTTTGCTGTCTTTTAAGTGATTGGCCGCCACGCCCAATGCGTCGCCAATGGCGGTGTAATTGGGGTCCACCACGCCCAGGTATAAGGTGGAAATGTATTCCTGCAGGGCTTCGTGGTCCAGCGTAAGCGGCGCCTGGAGCATGGCTACTTTGGCAAAAGCCACCAGCCCGATGCGGTCGTTAAAGCGTTTGGAAATAAAGCGCAGCGCGGTGTTTTGCGCCGCCACAAAACGGTTGGGATAAAAATCCTGCTTTTGCATAGAGGCCGACACGTCCATTACCAGCATAATGTCAATGCCTTCCGTTGGGGGAAGGACGGTGCGGTCCACCTTTACCGGGCGGGCCAGCGCCACCACCATCAGCACCAGCGCCAGCGTGTACAGCCCGGGCGCCAGCCAGCGCGTCAGCAAGACCCGCAGCGAAGCTTGCTCCACCTGCAGGTGCGTCAGCGGGTACGCAATCCGCCGGGCAAAGGCCCCGCGGAACACCGTCTGCGCGAGCAAAACAGCCAGCGGGATGACGAGCAGCAAAAACGCCCACGGGTGCAAAAAGTCCGCCTTTTCTCCCCACAGTTGCCTAAAAATCAATCCGCCCAAGGCGGCCGCCGCCATCGTGCCGAAAGCCGCCGTCAGCACGGCCCGCAGGCGGGGCATTTTTCGGGTAAACAAGTTGGCGCTCAGTACGCCCAGCAACAAACAAACGCTGATTAGGAAAAAATAAATCATTTTTCCTCCTTGTCGGCGCCGGGGGCCAGCTCTTTGGGGGCCGTTTCGGTAATGATTTGCCGCAGCAGTGTAATGTCTCGGTCGCGCACGGCAACGGACGGCACGGCTTTGGCAAATTTTACCAAATCCCCCGAGCTTAAAAATTCCCGCAAGTCCGACATCAGGGGCTTCATCTGCGGCATGTTTTTCACGCGCCGCAGCAGTTCCGCCGTCGTATCGGCCGAGGCGTCCACGTGAAATTGACGCCAGAGGTATTCCCGTAAAATTTCGGAAAGGGTGATATAGAACAGCTTGTATTGCTGGTTTTCCCAAAGGCCGCTGTCTAGCAGCGCGTCAATTTTGGACAGGGCAATCACGTTGCCCGGCCGCGTGTCCAGCTCCGCTGCCGACACATGCAGCGCCCGCGTGTGCAGCCGCCGATACCAAATATACCCTACCGCGCCCAAAGCCGCCAAAGCCAACAGCACCGCCAGCCACATCAGCCAGCCAAACGGCACATGCGGCGGGCGGATTTCGCGCAGGTTGGGGTCGTCAAAAGTTTTGACTTTGGAAACATCTATAAACAGTTCCTGCGGAGCCGAGGCGACGGCTTGCCCGTCCTGCTCCAGCCGGAAGGTAACGGTAAAGGTAGATTTGCCCAGCACAAAGGGCATAACGGTAAAATCGTACGTGCCGGTGCCGGGGGAATTTTCCGTCCAGGAAGATTGGGTAATGGTAAAGTCGTCGGAGAGGGAATCTTCGTCCAGCGTTACGGCATAGCCGGGCGTGTGCGACAGCACAAACTGCAGCGCAAACGGCTGGGCAAAGGGGACCGTTTGCGGGGCGCGCTGTTCCACCACGCTGATTTCCTGCGCGGGCAGAAACGGCGCCAGGAACAAGCAACTCAGACACAACAAGACGGTTCTTTTCACGTTATCTCCTAATTTTTTTGGCCCGCTGTTTGAAAAATGCAATGACCGGATCGGCCGGCGGCAGGGCCGTGTCCACGCGAATCGGCTCAATCTTATACGGGTTGAACAAGGCCTGCAGCGCGGCCGTTTGCTCCCGGCTGTGCTGGGCCAGCGCCTGATTGATTTCGCCCGAGGACAAACACCAAAAATCCGCTTCGCCCGTTTCGGGGTCGGCCACGTCCAGGCATGCGTGCAAGGGCGGCAGGCGGGTTTCCAGCGGGTCCTGTACGACGACGGGAATTAAATCAAACTTGCGGGCCGCCAGTTTGAACGGCTTGGCAAACGACGATACCGGAGCCAGAAAATCGGAAATTAAAATTAAAATGCCTTGCCGTTTGATGACCTTGGACAGCGTTTCAAGGCAAAGGCCGATGTCCGTACCTTGGCGGCGGGGTTCAAACGCCACCAACTCGCGAATCAGGCGCAGCACGTGTTTTTTGCCTTTGCGGGGGGGAAGGAAGAGCTCCACTTGGTCCGAAAAGAGCATTAGGCCCACCTTGTCGCTGTTTTTGATGGCGGAAAAGGCAAACAGCGCCGCCAATTCGGCCGCGGTTTCCTGCTTGAGCTTGTTGGACGAGCCAAACCGCTGCGAGCCGGATACGTCGCACGCAATCATCAACGTCAATTCGCGCTCTTCGTTGTATTTTTTGATGTACGGTACGCCCGTGCGTGCGGTTACGTTCCAGTCAATGGAGCGGATATCGTCCCCGGGGGTGTATTCGCGCACTTCGGCAAATTCAATCCCCTGGCCCTTAAACGCACTCAAGTACTCTCCGGCGAACGTTTCCGACACCAATTTGTTCGTCTGGATTTCAATTTGGCGTACTTTTTTAAGAATTTCCGCGGTATCCACGGTTTACCCCCCGGCGCGGTGTTTACGGCACGTCCACCGCGTCAAAGATTTGTTTGACGATTTGGTCGGAGGAAATGTTTTCGGCTTCGGCCTCGTAAGACAAAAGCACCCGGTGGCGCAAGACGTCCAGGCCGATGGCTTTGATGTCCTCGGGCGTTACGTAGCCGCGCCCGTTTAAGAAAGCGTACGCCTTGGCCGCCTGCGTGAGGAAAATGGTGGCACGCGGGCTGGCGCCGTAGGCGATAAACGAGGCCAGTTTTTCCAAACCGGCGGATTTCGGGTCGCGCGTGGCGAATACCAGGTCCACAATGTAATTTTTGATTTTATCGTCCACGTAAATGCTGTCCGTTACCGCGCGGGCCTTCAAAATCATTTCCGGGGTAACGTTGGTGTTGATTTCAATTTTTTGGTGGGAAGCCATACGCTCCAAAATCAATTTTTCTTCTTCTTTGCTCGGGTACGTTACCAGTACTTTAAGCATAAAGCGGTCCACCTGTGCTTCCGGCAGCGGGTAGGTGCCTTCCTGTTCCACCGGGTTTTGGGTGGCCATTACCATAAAAGGAGAGGGGAGCGGATCCGTCTTGTCGCCCAGGGTTACCTGGCGTTCCTGCATGGCTTCCAGCAAAGCGCTTTGCACTTTAGCCGGGGAGCGGTTGATTTCGTCCGCCAAGACAAAATTGGCAAATATCGGCCCGCGTTTGGGGTAGAATAAACCGTCTTTGGGATTGAAAATCAGCGTGCCGGTAATATCGGCCGGGAGCAAATCGGGCGTGAACTGGATGCGCTGAAACTTGGCGTGAATCGCCTGCGCCAGCGTTTTGACGGCCAACGTTTTGGCTAGCCCCGGTACGCCTTCCAGTAAAATGTGCCCGTCGGCCAGCAAAGCAACCAACATTTTTTCCACCAGGGCTTCCTGCCCTACGATTACCTTGCCTACTTCCCGCTTCAAATCTTGCAAAAAGATGCTTTCCTGCTGGACTTGTTTGTTAAGCGTCGCAATATCCATATTCCCCCTCCTGTCCCGTTCGGAAAAATCCGGTGGGTGTTTCCTATATTATAATAAATTGGACCTAAAATGAACCGATGCGGTTCGGTTAAAAAGGGTTATATCCAAAAGGATTAAAAAACCCCCGCGCGGGGGGTAAGCTGGAACGGCCTAGCGCTTGCGGAAAAACGCCGCCAAACAGCCGGCTAAATATTGTTTGCCCTGCCATACATTTTCGCCTTTGGCGGAGGGGAAAATGTTTTTGTACAGTTCCGAGGTCATTTGCCTGCTCCTTCAAACCAATTTTATATATTATGTATCAATTAGACCCCAAAAACAAGAGGAAATTTTTGTACGGCTTTTGGGCGGAAAGGAACGGATAGAGCGTTTGCTGGTTGGCTGATGCGGCACCGAGGCGATTTTACAGGGCGAGGGACGGCCGCCACCGGGCTTTTTTGCCTGCGGGACAAGCGCGGCTGTTTTATGGGCAAGACACTCACGTGATGACGTCAAACGCGTAAAGCAAAACGGCTGTTTAATTATCGGATTACTTTCCCTTAAGGGAGGTTTTCTTTGTTTAAGGCGTCCAGCCGCTTTTGAATAGCGTAGCTGACCCACAGCTTGCGCAGAAAAAACCCCGCCCCTGCCAGCAACACGCCAATTAGTCCGCCTAAGAACGCCTTTAACGGCCAAGCGGCGTGCAGCCGAATCATAACCGGTAAAAAGATGATTCCCTGCGCCAGGGCCAGCCCCGCCAGTACGGCGCTGGTGGCCCACCAGCTGAGGCGTTGCTGCGGAAATTCCCGCCGCATCAGGCCGTAGCGGCGGTGATTTTCCAGCTGCTCTTGTACGAACTGAAGCATTTTTTGCTCGCATGCGGACGGACTTTTGGCGGGCTGTCCCAACTGGGCGGACGCCGTGCAGGAACGAAATTTTTTGCCTTCGTCTAATAGTTTTTGCAGGAAAGACAAGGTTCCCCGATATGGCACCGTAACGGACGCCCCTTCGGCCGAAAAAGTGATTTCTATCGGGTCCAGCGCGCATACGGTTTGGCTGCGGCGGTTGTATTGAACCCTGACGGGCACGCGGACGGTCAGGTCCGTTGTGGCATACGGCAGAAACACGCGGCGGTGCGGGTTTTGGTATTCCAACTGCACGCCGTCTTTTTCAAAAGAAACCGATGCTACACGCGGACCTTTTGTTTTGGAAGCGCCCCGGCTGATGAGTTGCCAAACGCCCCACACGAGTCCTATCGCCACCGCCCAAGGCAAAGCCAGCAGTGCCAGATAGGCCACGGGGTCCTTTTGCCGGGCATGAACCAGCAAGTCCGCCCAAAATTCTTTCCAGATAAAATTGGGCATGGTGTGCGACATGGTCAAAAGCACCAGAAAAATGATGACGGCATAGGCAAGAATAAAAACGAAGTCCGCCGGAATAATAAATTGTTTTGTTTTTAATTTCATGAACATAGTGTAGCACAAAAATTAATTTTCTAAAAGGATAAAGGACGAAATTGCGTGCAGTGTGTGCACTATTGAAATTCTTGTATTTTTTAGTACAATAAAATTAGCTGTATAACGGAGGAAAAATATGAAAAATACGGGTTTTACGTTAATTGAACTGTTGGTAGTGGTACTGATTATTGGTATTTTGTCCAGCGTGGCCTTGCCGCAATACACCAAAGCGGTGGAAAAATCCCGCGCGGCGGGTGCGTATCAAACGATTAAAGCGATTAATGACGCGGAAAAAATAGCCAATTTGGAAAACGGGACGGAAGGGGTCATTTATCCGTTTGATGAATTATCGGTTTCCTTTGTTGATAAGAACGGCCACCAGGCTACAGGTACTCGCTATGAAGGAAAGGATTATAGATTTGTACTGCAAAACGGATACACTGGAACAATCAGTTTAACGGAACCTGCCGGCGCGTGGCCTGATGAAAATACAAGAAGTTCCCGCGGCGATTATTTTTTGGGTATTAACAACGGACGCCGCACCTGCGGAGTGGTGGACGGCTCGGAAAAAGGCCGTGAAATTTGCCGCGCCTTGGTGGGGAGTGTTTCCGTTTCTACCTCGCTGTGCGTAAGCGGCGAAACCTGCTACATGGAATAATTTTGTTATGCCCAGCACAGAAAAAGCGTTGGTGTTAAGTGTTGTGCTTCCTTGCTTAAATGAAGAGAAGTCGCTCCCGCTGTGCTTGGCTGAAATAAAAAAAACCGTGGATCAAATGCAAATTCCGTACGAAATCATCGTGGCGGACAATCAATCCACGGACGGCAGCGCCCGGGAAGCCGCCGCTTTCGGCGCGCGGGTGGTGCCGGTGCAAAAAAGGGGCTATGGCAGTGCGGTAAACGGCGGAATTTTGGCGGCCCGGGGGCAGATTGTCCTGTTTGGAGATGCCGACTGTTCCTACCCGTTTTACGATATTCCCAAACTGGTAACGCCTATCTTGCAAAACCGGGCGGATTTCGTGCTGGGCAACCGCTTGAATCAAACGCTGGAGCCCGGCGCCATGCCCAAGCTCAACCGCTATTTCGGCACGCCGGTTCTGTCGGCTTTAATCCGCTGGTTTTACCGAATTGCGGTGTATGACTGCAACGGCGGCATGCGGGCGTTTCGGCGCAGTATTTATGAGGGGTTGCACTTAAAACAGCCCGGCATGGAATTTGCCAGCGAAATGCTGATTGCCGTGGGGAAACAGAAAATCCGTTACCTGGAAGTGCCCATTTCGCTTCGTCCGGCCCACCCTTCCCACACGCCGTACCTGCGCCCCTGGCGCGACGGTCTGCGCCACCTGCGCACAATTTTACGGGGGTTGTGGAACTGATTTGCCGTGAAAAATAAACTCATTTCTTATCTGCCTTCTGTTTTGCTCCTGGCGGTGCTGATGGGGCTTTTTGGCCTGTACAGCGTGTGGCTGGGAATAGACGTCAATTTTGATTTACTCAACTATCACCTCTACAATCCGTATGCCTGGCTGAACGGGAAAATCGGCCAGGACGTTTTTGCCGCCGGGGTACACTCGTGCCTCAACCCGTTGCCGGATTTGTATTTGTACGGGCTGTATGTGCTGTTTTTTAATTCGCCCCAATGGATTGGGTTTTTTATGGGGCTGCCGTACGGATTGTTGGTCTGGCTGATTTATCAGCTGTCGCGGGATGTTTTCCGCCATACCTTGTATCCCAAGACGTATGCCTTCCTGGCCGCGTTGGTGGGCGGCACGGCGGCGGGGCTCGTGTCCCAAATCGGCACCTCCACCAACGAAATCCCCTTAACCTGCGTGAATGTGGCGGCTTTGTGGCTGTTGCTGCGGGCGTTTAGAAATCCGGCCAGCGGCTGGAAGGTGTATGCAGCGGCTTTTGTAACCGGATGTGCGGTGGGGTGCAAACTGACGGTGGCTCCCTTTTGCCTCGCGCTGACGGCGGCGTTGGTTTGTAACTTAAAAGCTTTTGCCAAACCCTGGAAGATTTTTGCGGGATATGCCGTGTGCGGCGTATTGGGCTTTTTGCTGACGGACGGATACTTTTTGTGGAAAAATTTTGTTTTGTACGGCAACCCCATTTTCCCTTTTTACAACCAAATTTTCCAGTCCCCGTATTTTGATGCCATGTATCTGACGGAAACACGCTTTTTCCCGCAAGGGTGGCTGCAATGGGTGTTTTATCCGTTTTACTGGGCGTTTGCACCGGGGACGTATGTGTCGGAAATTCCGCTGCAGGACGGACGGATGGCCTTGCTGCTGCTTGGGCTGGTGGCATGGGGCGTGTGCGCGTACAAAAACCGCTTGGGCGGCGTAAACCGCCGGGAAGCGGCCGCCCTGGTGCTGTACGGCGGGGTGGGTTATGTGCTGTGGCTGACCCAGTTTTCTATTCTGCGGTATGCGGCCACGCTGGAAGCTTTGTGCGGTTTAATTGCGGTGGGCGTGTGCGCCAGCCTGGGGCGAAAACGATGGGGTGTTTACGCCGCCCTCTTGCTGCTTGCGCTTTGCTCGCGGGGATATCACGCTCCGGAATGGCACCACGAAATGTTTTGGGATCAGGCCATTTTCTTTGACCAAAAACCGCAGGTGGAGGACGACAGCCTGGTGTTTTTTATGCCGCTTGGCACCTCGTATTTGGCGCCTTTGTTGAACCCCAAGGCCACCTATATGGGGGGCGTAAAGGCTAACCCGCAGGAATATCCGCCGCAGTATCGCGATGTGGCCGCCCAGCTGAACAATATTTCTCCGCAGTTTTACCGCTTTCATTTGGAGGGTCTGCAACGCCAAAAAATTGCCGCGCACCAGGGCCCGATTTACATCGTTACCCTGGATTGGCCCATGAAGCTCAACCCGCCTACGCTGGCCCGTTTTGGCCTGCGCGGCAGTTTGGAAAATTGCCAGCGCTTCGTTACCAATTTTACGATCTACTCCCGCGACCTGGCTATCTGCCGGGTGGAAAAAATCCCTGCTTAGCCCTTTTTTGCTTTGTGCGACAATAGGCTGTCGCACCGCTGTGATATCCTAGTTAAAGAAGGAGCATTGGATGGCCGCACCTCATCGCGTGTTCCCGCGGAAAATAAGTGCGCTTTCCCGCTTTTTCTGTCGGGCGGCCAATGCTTTTGGCGGGGAACCGCTGTTTAGAAGATAAGGGTTAGTGCCTTTTCGGATAAAACGAAGAGGCACTTTTTCTTAAAAGATAGTAAGATAAAGAAAGAAATTTATTTTGTAGAGGTAGCCAAAATCTATGCCCGAAATTAAATGCCCCCACTGCGGGGAAGTTTTTCAAGTGGATCCGTCCAGCTATGCGGAAATTGTAAGCCAGGTGCGTACGGCGGAATTTCAGAAAGAACTGCACGCCCGCGAAGCACAGCTTTCCAAAGAAAAGGACAGCGAACTGCAGCTGCTGCGTGTGCAAAACCAGGCCGAGCAGGACCGCCGCAACGCGGCCTATCAACAGCAAATTTCCGTCTTAAACGCCCGCTTGCAGGCCGCCCAGCAGGAAAAGGAACTGGCCGTCAGTACGGCGCTTTCGTCGGCCAAGGACGAATTGAACGCCAAAGAAAAAGAAATTTTAACCTTGCAGGCCCGCGTGGAAGACGTGCAGAAAGACGCCCAGTTAAAAAATCAGTCCCTCAAAGAGAACTATGCCCTCCAGCTGAAAGCCAAGGACCAGGAAGTGGCTTTTTATAAAGACCTTAAGGCCCGTATGTCCACCAAAATGCTGGGGGAAACGCTGGAAAAACATTGCGAAACGGAATTTAACCGCCTGCGGGCCACGGGTTTTCAGCACGCCTATTTTGAAAAAGACAACGACGCCAGCAACGGCAGCAAAGGGGATTATATTTTCCGGGAATCTACCGAGGACGGAGTGGAATTTATTTCCATTATGTTTGAAATGAAAAACGAAATGGATACCACCGCCACCAAACACAAAAACGAAGATTTTTTGAAAGAGCTGGACAAAGACCGCCACGAAAAAGGGTGCGAATACGCGGTGTTGGTGTCGCTTTTGGAAGCCGACAGCGAGCTGTATAACAGCGGCATTGTGGACATGTCGCACCGCTATCCCAAGATGTACGTGATTCGGCCGCAGTTTTTTATCCCGCTGATTACCCTGCTGCGCAACGCGGCGCTCAATGCGGTTTCGTACCGCCGCCAGCTGGCCGAAATCAAAAATCAGAATTTGGATATTTCCCACTTTGAGGAAGACATCAACGAATTCAAAGAGAAATTCGGTAATAATTACCGCCTGGCCAGCGAACGTTTCCAGGAAGCGATTAAAGAAATAGACAAAACGATTGATATGCTGCAAAAAACCAAAAAGTCGCTTTTGTCCTCGGAGAATAATTTGCGTTTGGCCAACAACAAAGCCCAGGATTTAACGGTCAAACGGCTGGTGCGCAAAAATCCCACCATGGCCAAAAAATTTGCCGAACTGGCCGAACAGAAAAAAGCGTCCGGCGGCGATTTGTTTTCCGAATGACGGCAGCTGTCCAAGCGGGAAATGCCCCCGCTTATCCGGCGGAACGGATTGGAAGGGTGGCAGCCTTTTCCCGATGAAGTACGCTTTGTGCCGCCTCGGGCCATTTTCCCGCTAAAACGCATAGACCGTATGGTGCAGGTGGCGGGGGTCAATGCGGCGCTGGAACGGGTGGAACACGTCATTTGCCAATGCCCGGGGGTAAAAGCGTGCCGCGTGCGGCTGATGCGCCCGGAAGAAGGCCAACGCTTAAAAGCGTTTTTGGTGCTGAAGGAAGGCCATACCGCGGCGGATTTGCCCCAAATTCGGCAATTTTTAGTGCAAAGGCTTTCTTCGCACGAAATGCCGCGTTCGTTTACGATTGGCTCCGAATTGCCGGTGAACATTATGGGCAAAGCGTGCGACTGGTAAATGCAAGTTTTCTTATTCCGTGTCAGGTGGTAGAAAAGAAAATTTGGCTACAAATCCGGATTCTCCTGATGGAGTGCTACAACGGAGGAAAAATAATGAAAAAATTATTATTGGCCGGCAGTTTTCTTTTTATGGGGGGATTCTTTGCCTGGGCCAACTCGGAAGGCCAAATTCAAACCGTAAAGGCCAATCCTAAAGCGGGTTTTTACTGGGATTACTTGTTGTATGTTCCCAAAACAGTAGATAAATCAAAAAAAACGCCCCTGCTGTTTACGATGAATGACAGCGGGATTTTTGATTCGTCCGCCGACTTGGAAGCCGCCACCCGGGCGCGGTTTGGCCGCGGAAATGAAGACTATATAGCCTATGAAGTAGGCGTTCCCATGGTGTTGCCGTTGGTTCTGCGGGAAAGAGGAAAGATTGATGCACACGATTTAAACCGTGCGGCTTTTATAGTACAGCAAGGCCCTTATAAGCGATTGGACAAGCAGGTAATTGCGATGCTGGATGATGCTCGCAAACAACTAAAAAAAGAAGGAATACAAACCCAAAAGAAATTTTTGGTGGCGGGGTTTTCTTCCGCGGGAGCGTTTGGCTGGAAATTAGCTTTGCTGCAGCCTCAAAAAATCTTAGCTGTGGCCGTTGGGGGAGAGATGTATCCGGCCTTGCCGGTAAAGGTTTTCAAAGAGAAAAAATTGCTGTTTCCGGTAGGGGTAGGCGATGTGAAAGAAATAACCGGACGGAATTTTAATGAAAAAGCGTGGCGCCGAATCCCCATTCTGCTGACGAACGGCGCTTATGATTACAATGATCCTTTAGCCTTTTTGTTCGGAAAGGAGGATAGCCTTTTAATCTTGCAAATTTTCGGTTCCGGTACGGTTCAAAGTCGTTGGGAAAAAGCACGCGCTTTGCTGAAGCAGTTAGCTCCTAATGTGCAAACTTATACCTATCCCAAAACGGAACACGAACCGGTGCAAGGGGATATGATTGCGTTCTTGCAACAGCATTTGCACGGAGGGCCTTTGCACCCCATTGTGCCGATGGATACGTCGGCAAATCCAGCTTGGATGCCTTTGCAAGTGGTGCAATTATATTTTGGTAAGCAGACGCCTTTGTCCCATGATACAGCCTATTTAGGAGAGACCGATTTAATGCTGAAAGTACGGAGGCCGCAAATCCCTTTTTGGGTGCGGTTGGGGTGTGCAGTAGATATTATGCAAGACGAGAAAATAATTTTGCAAGGGCTGCCTATCAAAGGTATTTTTGAGGAAGAGAATTGCGCCTTTTTGCAAATTCCGCTTAGCCCCGATGACATGGGAGTATTAAAGAGTCAAAAATCGGCCGTTTTTAATGTCCGCTCGGCATTGCCGGAGGTATTAACAATTCCTCAAACTTTGAAAGTTACGATTCATTAACGACTTCCTTCCAAATTAAATCAACAAAAAAGACACCTTGCAAAAGGTGTCTTTTTAAATGGTCGGGCGCGGCGTGAGGGCTGCCAAAAGCGGCAAGAGCGGGGAAACAAAATCCCTGTTTATCAGGCAAAATACAGGGAAAACCCGTAAAAGTTGCCCTTTGTATGTGGGAGAAATGCCACACTTATTTCTATTATTGGGATTTTGCCTTTTTGTATGACTTAGAGCAGGGAAAAACAAGGAATTTTTGATCTTTGATTTGCGGGGGATTATATACAGTTGCAGTCTGCTGGTTAACTGAAGAAATATTTGAGGGGAATTTATACTATCAATAGGTGTATTGGAAAACGAAACTGCTGTGATTGTTTCCTATAAACAGGGGGAAAATGATATTCCCATCTATATTTTGCTTCCATAACTCTCCTATAGCATCCAACGGAGTTCGGTTACTGCTTATGTGTAGTGGATTAGAGAAACTGCCAAATACGAGTTTCCGTTGATTCCCGTCCGTAAATTCAATTATAATTGGTTCATCCATGACAGCTAAACGACAAGATTCAAGATTGTCGGGGATGACGCTATAGTCATTTTTATATCTTTTTGGTTTTTACGTATCAACGACAATTGATGTTTTTGGCAATATTCATACAGTAAAATATCAAAATTCCCAGCATACTTATAGTCTCCACCTGCCAAATGGATGTGTCTAATTGTTTTCCCCATTTTTTCCTATACAATTTATGAATATATTACAAACCCACTGCGACAGCATGATGTCAGAGAAAATATTTTTATAGCGACATAATGCTGTCGTTCAAATTCTGTATATTATTTTTTATAGGATAATGATATGAAATATGCGTAGAATTTTAAATTGGAAAGTTTTAATCAAGCGAGCTTATTAGTGAACCTTGTTAACTCCGGGCGATTTTGCTTTTATAAAAATGGAGAAATAAAAGTGTTACAAAATACATTTACTATACACCATATATTAAATTTTATTGCTCAAGGAAATTTTTGTGCGGCTAAAAATGGGATTAAAAGTTTACTTGCTATAAATCCTAATGAAGATAAATTGTATGAATTATATTACTATTGTCTGCAAAAGTTACAAGAGGCTGAGAAAATGTGTGTGGTCCCGCCTACTAAGACCAGCGTATTTTGCCCTTGGAAAGAAATAATGTTCCAAGGCCGGCAACAGGCTAATAAACAAAATTACAATCAAGCCATAGCGTTATTTGCGCAATCCGCCCAATTAATGAAAGAAAGCCGTTCTCACTCCGTTTTTGCCTCGCAGCATTTAAGCCAAGAAGAAAAAGAACTGCTTTTGGGGCAGGAGCAGCTTTTGTATTACCAAGCAGTTTGTTTTTACTTAAAGAAAGATACATCACAAGCTCGGGCATATTTTAATGCCTCATTACAGGCACGTCTGCAGGCTGTATATCAAAATGTAGCAGAATGCGTGGAGGTTTTCCTTCGTCTTAAACAGCCTTTGCGGGCTTTAACGTATATCAATGAGTTGCTTGCCAATAAAACAGAGGCGACGCGTTTCCCTTTGTATAGGATAAGGGCCAAAATATATAGAAATTTGGGGTTGGCAGAAAATCAAAAAAGAGATGAGGCCCAAGCTCTTGTGTATTATCAGCGTCGTATTAAGCGGTTTGCCTTAGAAGCAAGCTCCTATGAAGAGTTATCCTCTTTTTTGATTGAAATAGGAAAATATGAGGAGGCTTTGCAGATTAATGCAAAAGCGATTGCTTTAGAACCTAATTTTTATATCTATTATCTAACCCGTGCCAAAATATATGCTCTTTTAAAAAATAAAGATGCCGCTTTCAAAACGCTTGCGTTATTAGCAAAAGAATCTTTTAGTATGGAAAATCAATTTTTTGCTTTAGAACGTGGAGAGGTTTATGAAATATTGAAAGATTATGACGCAGCTGAAGCCTGTTATTTACAGGAAACGGAACGTCCCGGAAATCGGCGGGACTATTTGGTGTCTCTCTATGTGCAAACTGGCAGGACGGATAAAATACACGGTGTAAACCAACAATTAGCGCAGGAAAAAGAGTTTGACGATCGTGTAAGCGAGCAGATGTGGAGATCTCTTTTGAATTAAATAAAAAAGCGTTCTCCGTCTTGTAATATGCGGACCGGTACCTTAAAAAGGGCTTGGTAGCTTTCTGCACAGTTTGTATGAATAGGAATGAGTAGTTTGGGGCGTATTTGCTGTACCAAACGATATAAAGAATCAAAATCCGCGTGTCCAGAAGTGTGGAGTGTATGCACCTCCTGGTTGCGTTCTTTAGCGTTGCGTGCAAAAGAATTGGCTTCTTGTGTTAAATATCCTTCCCAGGCACTATGAATAAATCGCAAAGATACGGAATGGCGTAATAACTTCTGTCTGATGGAAAAATTATCCTTAATAATAAATTGATGAGGAGTGTTTATTATCTCCTGTATGGATATTTTTTTGCTTTTGTAGGTAGAAAGGTGTGGCTTTAAATGATCCGTTAGTGTGTTTTTGGCAAAATATACACGGATGTTTTTCCAGTTCCATTGTGGTATGGATTTGCCTAAATGTGCAAATTGCTCTAATACAAAGCAACTATAAGGATCTAAGACTAGGGTTTTATTCAGCCTGCGTGCTGCTTTATAAACCGATACAAATCGGTCCAAATTTTGGGCAGAAAAATAAATAAGGCTTAGTCCATCCCCCGAAAAAGCTTGCTCTAAACGTTTTTGTAGCATATCCTCGGTGTCTGTGTGCATTTGTACACGTGAAAGGGTTGTCCCTTCCATAAGCATATAATCCGGGGAGACGCGACGAGCAAAATATTTGGTTAAATAAGCGCATTTACCATGATTTCTCAAATCTCCAGTATAAAGAATTTTTATGTTGCCGATATTCACTTGATAAGCCAATGCTTCGGGTACACTGTGATCTACGGGAATAGCCTTTACCCTTATTTTGCCGATACAAACGGTTTGTTTGGGTCGTAAAACGCGAAAATGTAAATGTTCCAAATGCGTGCCAAATAGTGGGGCGATATGCTGCAGCAGATTGATGGTTGTTTGGCTGGCATATACGGGAATTTGGGGGTGTAATTCTGTTAACAAACCATAATGGTCCGGGTGGGCATGGGTAAGGAACAGGGCGTTTATTTGGGGAGTTTGTTCTCTATATACTCCACGCACGGGTACTCGATAGGCTTTGGGTGATTTGTGTTCTTGTATCGACTCTAGAGGCAGGCCAAAGTCAAAAAGCACCCGGTTCCCTTCTGCATAAATTTCAACACAATTACCGCCAATGTTATGGGTCGCCCGGTGAATAATCAAGCCTCTTTGTCTTGAGGTTGATGTCGGCAGATTATTCTTTTCCATTTTTCGTAATTCTGAACCGCTTTTTTAATTTCTTGGAATGTAACATCGTTCAAATAGTCTGAGTGAATAGATAAGAAGGAAATGAAAGCCTTTTCCTTGCGTAAAATAACATTGATTGTTTCAATAAACCGGGCGGCCTTTTTATCATAAAAGGAACCCGGGGCGAGAACCACTAATTGCAAAGGTTCTTTTAGAAGATAACGTTGCCTAAAAATTACGGCAGGGGCTTGATTCGTGTTTTTATTGTAAGCATGGCGTAATAAAAAATAATAATAGATAACCTCATAACATGCCCAATAAAAATCGCCAGATGAGCCTTGTTCATTCGTTTTTAATTCAATAATACTTTTAATGGTGCGGTTATCCGCTTCTAGCTCTATCATATCAGCCGCTATGCGGCGGTTGCTTCCTTTTGATGTGCCCGGGCCAAAGGCAAACTGATTATAGAAATGTTCGTGTCCGGAAGTTAATAGAATTTCTAAAAGCGTTTCGTGCTTTACTGTATCATTTTTAACCAGTTGTTCTAAATTCAGTTGTTTGCGGGCTGTTAAAATAGAACCGCGAAAATAAAATGTTTGAGCTTCTTGTTTTAATTGTTCTAAAAGAGTTTCTATTACACTAGGAGAATCTTCTGTTAGTTGCTTTTTGAGGCTTTTTGCCCATTTGGAAAAAATAAAGGGGTGATCCATATTTTAATTCCTTATTTGTGTGTTTAATTTTTTTGTTTGTGTAATATTGCCAATAGTCCATATTTTTTATATTTTTTCCAAATAATGTGTCAAATTTATTTTTATGTCTTGTAGCAGCTGAAAATGCTTCTTTTGCCTTAGTCTAGTAGGCAGTGCAAAATACAGGGGGAGGACCTCTTTGATTTGCCCTATAAATTTTGCTGAGGACTTTTTCCCGCACGGAAGCGAAAAAAATTTTCCCATCTAAATGCTAAGATGGATCTTATTATAAATATGCATACAGACAACAAAAAAGACACCTTGTGAAAGGTGTCTTTTTGAATGGTCGGGCACGGCGTGCGGACTGCTCAACCCTGTAAGATGGGAGGGTAAAATCCCTGTTTATCAGGCAAAATACAGGGAAAAACCGTAAAAGTTGCCCTTTGTATGTGGGCGGGAAAGTGAGTGCCCCGCTTATTTTATACGGAGGCTTTGCCTTTGCATATACATTCCCTACACCCTAGAACAGGGAAAAACAGGGATTAAAATACTTTTATTAAATTTTGTTTGTGTGTATATCCCTGTAAATTATTTTGCAAAACAGGATACCAGTTGCCTTGTTTTTCCCCGGGCCAGACCCAAACATAGGTGCCGTCTTTCATTTCTCCGACAATTTCTCCGTTGGGCTCCTTGCGCATGTTGGCGGGGCCGTTTACGCAGAAGAGGCCGGATCGCTTGCAGATTTGTAAGAGGACGGGATAGTGCCCTTTTCTAAGAAATCCACCGACAAATTCCGTTCCGGGTAGAAATACTTGCGGCTGATGGAAACATGCTTCTCACCGTAGAAAAGCTAGCCTTCAAAACGGCCCACGCTTTTAAGCGGGCTTTCCACCAGCAGGTTGAAATCATCTATAAACCCCTGCCAGTTGTTGGCGGTGGTGAGGATGTATTCCACATAGTGCTGGGCTTCTAACTTATCCCACAGGTGGTCAGTGCCCGGCGGAGTCGGAATGCGGACGAAATCCTGGTAGTCCCAGGTTTTGGGGTTGATGCAAGAGGAAAAAGGCATACCCGTATTGGTGGTTTTGGCAGAAGGGGTATAGGTGTGGCGGATATGCACGGTTTTGCCGGCGGGAAAGGTTTGAACCCAAAAATAGGAAATTTCTTTTGTCCACAAATCCTCCTCATGGTCGGTAATCGTCCAGCCCTCGGCTTCTTCGTAGTCGCCCGGTTCTTTACTGGGAAGAAATACGCTGCCCCCAGTGCAGGAAATTCCCGTCTATTAATAGTTGGCGGTCTTTTTCTTTCATCGCTGATACACGCTCGTGAAATAAAGATTCTTTCAGCCCTTTCTCCGGGTATTTTCACAGAGAATTAGCCACTGCAGGTACAGCGCGTTTGCCTTGTTTTAGGTTAAAAATGGCTTGATATTTTTTAGGCTTTCATTTACCCACAATTTGAAATGAAACTGGTGTAAGGTTTCCTGGGTATATCCATAATAATCCGCTACCGCCGCAATAGGCTGCAGGGGGAAGAAAACCTGGGTGGTAATGTCTTTGTCTGTGGTGTTTTCAAACAGATAATTTACTTCTATCTGCCCCGGCGGATATAGAGAGCTTCGGTTTTCATTTTAATTCCGTCTTGTTTTTTAAACACCACGCCGCCCGTGGGCAACACATAACCGGCGGTGTCGTTGGCACGGGCGGACATACAAGAAAAAAAAAGGAGCAGAATGAACAATAATTTATTCATTTTTAGTGTTACTTTGAATAAACTTTTGGTATTCTTGGGCGGCTTTTTCCGCTTGCGCCGGTGTTAGTTTGGGGCGCACCAGAAGCTGGCTTTTGCGGGGAGATTCGGCGGAATCCTGTAAATAAAAAATCCAATTTGTGCCCGGTATTCCGATGGGATTGTAAGGATAAAGGGCGGATTTCTCTTTTGTTTCGTACGGGGTGGCGGCATAAGCCCCGCGGGTGTGATTTTGCAAATCACAAAAGAAAATGCCGCGCCGGGCTTTATTTCTTCCCGGCCATGGAAAATCGTCAAAGCCGTCGTAATAGAGTATATTTTCGTCGCAATAAGCAAATTGGCCGGGCGGAAAATCTATCACCGGGACGGGGCATTCTTCGCGGGCAAACGTATGTTGTTTCCCGTCCTTGTGCCAGATGACTTTGTAGAATACATCACTTTCTTCTCCGGGGGCACCCTTTTTGATTTGTTTTATAAATTCTACCGAGGAATTTTTTCCGCACGGAAGCGAAAAATTCTTTCCGTCTAAATGCGGGACAGCAAATTCTGCTAAAAATTGTTTCTCAAATTCTTGGTAATTATCTTGCCACAATTGAAAACTTTCCAAGATAGGAAAGGGATCTGCTGGAATAAGATGAAAATAAAGAGTCCCGGACCAATTAAAATATAAATTATTTTCTCTTATAAAGTAATCCGTCCATTCATTGCCATAGGTAAATTCTCCTAATACATAGGCGTTGTTTTCATCGGGCTTAGGCATATTAAACCCCCGAAAGCGGGAATAAACGACGGATTCTGTGTATTTGGGTTTATCCTCCTGATTGGTGGGCAGGGAATCGGCCTGCCCACTTAACCAGCATACACTAAGCAAAAATAGCGCAAATAAATGTTTCATTTTTTTATTATACATTTATTCTTTTTCCTTTTCTTTTTCAGGGCCCGTGTATTCATAATAATCCATATGGGGTTCCCGCGGCGTACTAAACTGTTCGCTTAGAGAGCCTCCCTCGGTTATTTGTTGAGTGTCTGGATTATATCCATCTACTGAAGGAACTTCTCCGCCCCATTTGCCGGAGCGTTTCATTCCCGCTTCGGCGTTCACAAGTGCGATATGTCCGTGTTCGGCATTATTGGGATTGTGATAGGTGGCCACCACCGTGCCGCCAGCTTCGGCTCGGCGTTGGGCTTCTTGGTGGCCTAATTTACCGGTAGGATTGCCCTGCGCGTCTACTTTTTTAGGCAGTTTCTCCCAGCCGGAACCTTTTTTATCTATATCTTCAATCATTTGGTTTGCATTTTTGTCGGGCGCCATATAAATACCTTTTTGAAGAAGTCTGTTGCGGGC
>CASFFX010000006.1 GCA_949294085.1 uncultured bacterium
ACCGGTAGGATTGCCCTGCGCGTCTACTTTTTTAGGCAGTTTCTCCCAGCCGGAACCTTTTTTATCTATATCTTCAATCATTTGGTTTGCATTTTTGTCGGGCGCCATATAAATACCTTTTTGAAGAAGTCTGTTGCGGGCATAGATATTGCAGTAAGGTTTTTGATCTGGGTTCTTTTGAGGATCTTGTTTGTCGTCTAATTCTTTTTGGCTTTTGCTTAAAATGGTATCCCATTGAGCGGGAGAAATATCTTGTTTGGATAGCGTGCCGTCTTGAATATCCTGGTCTATTTCCTGCCAGCTTTTTTGGTCGTCTTGCCATTTTTTCAAATAGGAAGCATACTCATCGGGATTTTCACGTTTATACCGGCTGATTTCTTGACTGACGGCGGTAGGGGTGTTGGGGTAATTTTCCTGGCCAGTCTGTTCGTCCGCAATATCCCAGAACCGTTTCGCGGGGGATTGGGTGCCGGGTAGTTGAGAACGCCTGCCATCTTGTAAATCTTGCCAAGAGAACTTTTTTTCTGCTTGGCGCTTTTGGGGAGTAGAACCTAGCTGCAATTCCTGCCGAATTTTTTTCTGCTCTTTAGAGTAATCTTTTTTCCCGTACATGCGGGTGGTAAAGTCATCTTGGCGGGCTTGCTGGCGGTCCAAATAGTCCAGTTGTTTCAAACGGTCTTGCAAATACTGCTGGCGCAAGGGATGTAAGGAATGTCCTTGCTGGCGAACAAGAGGTTGTTCTTCAACCGGAGAGGGTTCTTCTTCTGATAGTTGATTAAGAGGTACGGGCTTACTTTCTCTCTCTAAATAATCCTGGTATGCTTCTTCGGGTGTTTTCCCCTGCGGCCAGGGAATAATTTCCCCGTTTACTCGCAACTGCGGAGGGTCAGAGTACAAAACCTCTATATGAGGATTCTTGCGTAGTTCGTTTTGGTATTCCATGGTTTGGTAAGGCTCGGTATTGCGGCGTGTGTGGTAGGTTTTCATGAGAACTCCTTAGGTGGGTATATACAACAGAGGGGGAAAACAGCTTTTTGAATGGAAAGACAAATAGAAAGATAGTATAATAATATCTATTATACTATAAAATAGTTATAAAAGTCAAATTCTTAGAAGCTTATGAATAGAAGTTGGCAATAAAACATTTATGTTTGTATGATATAAGCAAATATAGGATTAAACACATTTTATGAAAGAGCGGAACCTTAAAAAATTAAACCGTTTGTTATATTTGCTCAATATGTTGGACGGAGAGGGGATAAACGTCCGGCGAGAGGCCCGTGAGTTGGAAGTAACCGAACGTACGATTCAGCGGGATTTGATAGATATTGAAGCGGGCGGGTTCCCGTTGTTCAAAGCGGCTCCCGGCGTATATAAGTTTATAGAAGGCTTTTCTCTTAAAAAAATGAATTTAACAGAACAGGAAGCCTCCCTGTTGCTTGTAATGCAAGATATCATCGCCCCTTTAGGGGCTAATTTTCAGCAATCCTTGGATTCTCTGCGGCATAAAGTCTTAAGCGCACCTAAAGAATCCCCGTTCTATATTAAAATGCCGGCGGGCTGTAAATACGAGGAAACTAAAATAACACGCGTGCTAGAGCAGGGCATTCGCACGCATACAGAGGTTTTAATGTCTTTGGCGGCGGATACCACCCGCAAGCTGACCTATGAGCTAAAACCACTTAAAATTATGAATTATGATGGTTTTTGGTATCTGTTGGGCATCAACGCTTACAAACAGGTGCGAAAATTCCGCCTAGACCGCATTTTGGACGCTGTAAACACGGATAAACCATTTAAAATAACGAAAAATATTCAAAAATTACTGGCTGAAAGCCATAATATTTGGTTTGGAGAGAAACGGGATAAAAAAGTAACTTTTTGGGTTCCTGTGGAGTTTGCAGAATATTTTAAGAAAAAAGCCTATTTTCCCTTACAAAAAATCTTAAAAACGCGGAAAAATGGAGATATTTTAGTAGAAACGTGTGTGTCCAACTATCGCGAGATTATCCCAACGGTACTCAGCTGGCTGGAACATATTACGCTGGTTGGTCCAAGTGATTTCAAAACTCTTGTTGAGGATATTTTAAAGAAGGCTATTGAAAGACTATAGATTAACAGACATAATTTTTGCATAAAGTCCACACAATAGTGTGGACTTTATGTTGTTTTCTATTATGTTTTTTAATGGAAAATTTGTTGTATTTATATCGTTATGTCTTTTGCGGAGCTGTTTATATTGAATAAATTGATTTTTAATAAGAAACAAGTCCGATATATAGAGAAAATTTTTTTGTTCTTCAGGATATAATTTTAAATACTTTGCATAAATTGTGGTTTCAATTGCACTGCGGAGGATTATAAATCCTTCAGTTATAAAATCTTGAAGTATTAAATTAATAGCAGCCCGACAATTAGAATTAATTTTATTGAGTAATAATATAAAAACACGTGATCGATCTTCCTCTAGAATTGCAAACAGGACTGTTTTAGAATGCTCTAAGAGGTTATTCCATGCCTGAATGAATTGAGTTTGTTGTAGGGTGGCTGATTGTGTATAGTCCATATATACATTTTATATTAAAATATATGGAGCCAATCGGATCCTCACTATTTGCCTGTTAGAGAAAAAGGCCTGTTTAGGGCCTTTTTTCTGTATCTCTAAAAGGTATCTAGGACGGGAATGTATAAAAACGGAGGGAATTCTCCATCGGAACTCAAGCCGAATAGGCAACAAAAAAGACACCTTGCAAAAGGTGTCTTTTTAAATGGTCGGGGCGGCGGGATTCGAACCCACGACCTCACGGTCCCGAACCGTGCGCGCTACCATCTGCGCTACGCCCCGTTAAACAATTTGTAAATGGTCGGGAAGGCGGGAATCGAACCCGCGATCTCTCGCACCCCAAGCGAGCGCTCTACCTCTGAGCCACTCCCCGAAATCGTGTGCCGCTAACCGGCCACACATATATTCTATCATTCTTTTAACAAATCTTCCAGCGTTTCTTTAATTTCCGTCAGAAGTTTGAGGTCCGTCCGGGGCTTTTTGGCTGCGTCCGCAGAGGGGAACTGATACTTGGAAAGTTGCTTTTTGGCGCCTTCCAACGTCAGTTTATGCTTATAAATCAAGTCTTTAATTTTCAGGATGGTATAGACGTCTTCCTTCGTATAACGGCGGTGGCCGCTTTCCAGGCGGATGGGGCGAATTAAGCCGAATTCCGCTTCCCAGTAGCGCACGGAATACTCCGGCACGCCGGTAATGCGTTTGACGTCGCCGATAGAGAAATACTCTTTCTCTTCAATTTCTTCCAGTCCCATACAGCTATTATATCATTTCGTTTTCGCTAGTGCGAGGAGCCCCAACAAAAAACCCCCAGCATAAACTGGGGGTTTTGAATTCTTGGACCAAGCTTATTTGGCTTTGTGTTTTACCGGTTCTCCGTAATAGGCTTTCAAGTAAAGCTCCTTGATTTCGCTGATTAACGGATAGCGGGCGTTTCCGCCGGTGCACTGGTCGTCAAAGGCAAGTTCGGAAAGTTTATCCAGGTTGTCCAGAAATTCTTTTTCCGGGATGCCGTACTCTTTGATAGAGCGGGGGATGTTGAGTTTGTGTTTCAAATCTTCCACCATATCAATGAGTTTTTGCACTTTGGCGTCCTTATCATCGCCCAGGTTGTTGTGGGGGAGCAGGAAGTCCACAATCTTGCCGTAGCGGCCCTTGACGAACGGATATTTGTACTGCGGGAACAAGCCCTGCTTGGTCGGTTTATCCGTGGCGTTGAACTCAATAATGTACGAGAGCAACAGCGCGTTGGCCAAGCCGTGCGGCACGTGATACATGGCCCCCAGCTTGTGCGCCATGGAGTGCGACAAGCCCAAGAACGCGTTGGCAAACGCCATACCGGCAATCGTGGCCGCGTAGTGCATTTTTTCGCGGGCGTTGATGTCCTTGGCGCCGTTGGTGTAAGATTTTTCCAAATATTTGAACACCAAGCGCATGGCTTCCAACGCTTGCCCGTCCGTAAAGTTCGTGGCGTAAACGGAGGTGTAGGCTTCAATGGCGTGGGTCAGCACGTCCAAACCGGAGAAAGCCGTCAGGGATTTGGGCATATTGAGCACAAATTCCGGGTCAATAATGGCCATATCGGGCGTTAAGGCGTAGTCCGTAATGGCGTATTTGGTGCCGGTTTTTTCATCGGTGATGATGGTGAACGGCGTAACTTCGGACCCGGTGCCGGACGTGGTGGGGATGGCCACCATCACGGCCTTTTTGCCCAAAGGCGGCGCGGCGTAAATACGTTTGCGGATGTCCATAAAGCGCATGGCGATGTCTTCAAAGCTGGTGTCCGGGTTTTCGTACATCAGCCACACCATTTTCCCTTCGTCAATGGCCGAGCCGCCGCCCAAGGCGATGATCATATCCGGCTGCCACGAGTTGGCAATGTTGAGGGCTTCCTGCACGTTGGAAATGTTCGGGTCCGGCAACACGTTGGAGAACACGCGGAACTTGATGTTGAGGCTTTCCAGCACGTCGGCTACGGCGCGCACGTGGCCCAGCTGTTCCATCGTTTTGTCCGTGATGATGTAGGCGCGGTGCTTGTCGGCCAGTTCCGCCAACGCCTGCGGCAGGGCGCCGCGTTTGAAGTAGATTTTGGACGGTACTTTGTACCAATACATATTTTCGCGGCGTTCCGCGACGGATTTCACGTTCATAAGATGTTTTACCCCAATATTTTCGCTGACGGAGTTGCCGCCCCAAGAGCCGCAGCCCAACGTCAAAGAGGGCGCGAGCTTGAAATTGTACACATCGCCGATGGCCCCCTGAGAGGACGGCATATTAATCAGCGTGCGGGCGGTGGGCATATCCTTGAAATAGTCAATATGGTCTTCGTTGGCTTCGTCCGTATAGAGCACGGAAGTATGACCGGCCCCTCCGTACAAAATCAAGGCCTTGGCCAGGTCCGCGGCGGATTTGAAATCTTTCGCGCGGTAAAAGCCGAGCACAGGGGAAAGTTTTTCGCGGGCAAAGGGTTCGGCGTCGCTTACTTCTTTGGCTTCGGCAATCAGAATTTTGGTGCCGGCGGGCACTTTGACTCCGGCCATTT
Organism: uncultured bacterium; assembly: GCA_949294085.1. GTDB lineage: Bacteria > Elusimicrobiota > Elusimicrobia > Elusimicrobiales > Elusimicrobiaceae > Avelusimicrobium. Next base: position 5,103 of record CASFFX010000006.1, read on the forward strand.
CGGCGATTTTTTCGGCGCTCTGGCCCACGATGGCCGAGTTCAATTTTCCGTTCACGACAATCGTGTCCGACAGTTTTTTGCGGTCTTTGCCGGTTACGAAATAGCAGCCGCGGTTGATGAATTCTTCCTTGACTTGTTCGTACACCGGTTCTTCTACGATGACGGATTGTTCGCTGGCGCAAATCATCCCGTTATCAAAGGTTTTGCTCATAATCACGGAGCTGACGGCCATTTTGATGTTGGCGGTCGCGTCAATGACTACCGGGGTATTGCCCGCGCCCACGCCGATGGCCGGCTTGCCGGAGGAGTAGGCGGCTTTTACCATGCCGGGGCCGCCGGTCGCCAAGATGAGGTTGATGTCTTTGTGGTGCATCAAGGCATTGGAAAGGGGCATGGTCGGGTTGTCAATCCAGCCGATGATGCCCGCCGGGGCGCCGGCTTCCACGGCGGCGTCCAGCACAATTTTGGCCGCCGCAATGGTGCATTTTTTGGCGCGCGGGTGCGGAGAAAACACAATCCCGTTGCGGGTTTTCAAAGCGAGCAAGCTTTTGAAAATAGCCGTAGAGGTCGGGTTCGTGGTCGGGATGATACCGGCAATCAGGCCGATAGGCTCGGCCACTTGGCGGAAACCGAAGGCATCGTCGTCCGACAAGACGCCGCACGTTTTGGTGTCTTTATATTGGTTGTAAATGTATTCGGAAGCAAATTGGTTTTTAATTACTTTGTCTTCCATTACCCCCATGCCCGTTTCTTCCACGGCCATTTTGGACAGAGGAATACGGTTCTGCGCGGCGGCAATAGCGGCCGCACGGAAAATTTTATCTACTTGTTCTTGCGTGTACGTGGCATAAATGCGCTGGGCTTCTTTCACCTTGGAAACAATTTGGTCCAAATGGGCCAATTCTTCCGGGGTGGCTACGGCCGGCGCTGCAGTTTTCTTTTCCGCCATAAGTGATCTCCTTTCAGTATGCAAAATATTCATATAGATATTTTGATATCCATATTTTATCTTTTGCATAAAAACTTGTCAATAAACCGTCGGAAACCGGGGAAACGGGTTCTTGACAAGGTTTTTGTAAAAGAGTATTATAGATATTGTAATATCCACATTTCTTAGACGGGAAAATTGTTTTTATGAGCTTATTTCACCCTAAAAAAGACATTAGCGTCCAAACGATTCGCCGTTTGCCGCAATATCTGCGGATTTTTTATAATTTGCATGCCTACGGGCGGGAACTGGTTTCCTCCACCGCGCTGGCGGAAGAAACTCAGCTGCTGCCCATTGTCATCAAGAAAGATTTGCAGGCGGTGGGCGCGCCCAGCAAGCTGCGGGCCGGGTTCAAAGTGGCGGGCACGATTGCCGTGATAGAAAAATTTTTGGGCTGGAACAACTTAAATAAAGCTTTTTTAGTTGGGGTAGGGCACCTGGGGGCGGCGCTTTTGGGGTTTGACGGGTTTAAGAACCACGGGCTGGAAATTGTGGCGGCTTTTGACACGAACCCCGAAAAAGTGGGCAGCAAAATCCATGGCGTGCAGGTGTATCACACGGCCCAACTGGCCAGCGTGATAGAAAAAGAAAACTTGAAGATTGCCATTTTAACGGTCCCCGCGCAAGCGGCGCAGGGGATTACGGACACATTGGTCGCGGCCGGCATTAAAGCCATTTGGAATTTTGCCCCCGTCAATTTAACGGTTCCGGCCGGAGTGATTGTGCAGAAAGAGGATATTTCTTCCGGCCTGGCGGAATTGTGCGCCAAGTTAAAAAGTAAATAATCCTTCTCTAGAAAGAACGGTTCTAGCTTTTATCCCCCGGTTTTACCGGGGGATTTTTATAGGGATATTTTGCATTGCGCAAGGGAAATTAATTTTGATAATATGAAATTGCAACGCCTGTAAAGGCAAGGAGGCAAAATGAAGCAGGGTTTTACGTTAATTGAGCTGTTGGTAGTGGTGCTGATTATTGGCATTTTGTCCAGCGTGGCATTGCCGCAATATACTAGAGCGGTGGAAAAAGCCCGCGCGGCCAACGCGTTCCAAATTATCAAGTCCATTAATGAGGCCGAACGATTGGCTAATTTGGAAAAAGGAACCAGCGATGTCCTTTATCCGTTTGAGGAATTGTCCATCTCGTTTACGGACAAGAACGGCAATCCGGCCACGGGGACTTCCTTTGAAGGAAAAGATTTTAGTTTTCACATAGGGCTGTTCCAAGCGTGGCAGTGGCAAACTTATACGGCGGACAGTGCAGTTCAAGCGGTGAGACATAATGGGCCCTATTATATGCTAGGCATTCGCAACGGCCGACGCTTTTGTGTGGAGGATGATGATATGTGCAAGGCCATTGTGGGAAGTGTTACGGTAAACGCTGCTTTATGTATGACAACTGTTACGTGCTATATGGAATAGTTTCCCGAAATTTAAGTAAAATCCCCCGGTTTTACCGGGGGATTTTTATAGGGATATTTTGCATTGCGCAAGGGAAATTAATTTTGATAATATGAAATTGCAACGCCTGTAAAGGCAAGGAGGAAAAATGAAGCAGGGTTTTACGTTAATTGAGCTGTTGGTGGTGGTGCTGATTATTGGCATTTTGGCTAGTGTGGCTTTGCCGCAATATACTAAAGCGGTGGAAAAATCCCGCGCGGCTAATGCGTTTCAAATTATCAAGTCCATTAATGAGGCCGAGCGATTAGCTAATTTGGAAAAAGGAACCAGCGATGTCCTTTATCCGTTTGAGGAATTGTCCATCTCGTTTACGGACAAGAACGGCAATCCGGCCACGGGGACTTCCTTTGAAGGAAAAGATTTTAGTTTTCACATAGGGCTGTTCCGATCGTGGGAAACTTATCCAGCAGACAGTGCCGCCCAGGCGCTAACTTATCGCCCTAGTAATTCGCCCTATATGTTAGGGATTAGAAATGGGCGCCGTTTTTGTGTGGGAATGAATGGTGGCCCCTGCGAAATGTGCAAGGCCATTGTGGGAAGTGTTACGGTAGACTCGGCTTTATGTATGACAAGTTCTACGTGCTATATGGAATAGTTTGCAAAAAGTTCAACAAAAATCCCCCGGCTTTACCGGGGGATTTTTTATACAACCGATGTTATAACTTTTGCCCGCGCAGGAAAATCGTCTGCGGTTCAAAGGCCGCATTAAGCAGCAAGATATTGGCGGGGGCGCCTTCTTCCAGGCGGCCCTGCCCCGTCAGCCCCGCCAAGCGGGCGGCATTGGTGCTGGTGCATTGTACGGCCTGCGGCAGCGTGTAGCCGTACGTCAGCAAGTTCTTAAAAGCGCGGGCCATCGTAAGGGCGGAGCCCGCAATCACGCGGTCCGTTTTGCGCTTCCATACGCCGCCGTCAAAAATCACTTCTTCTGCGTTAGCCAAAAACGGGCCGGTGGGCTGGCCGGTGGGCAGCAGGGCATCGGTAATGGCGACGATATTGTCCACGGGTTTGACCGTGCGCAAGAAGGCTACCACGTCCGGGTGGACGTGTACGCCGTCGGCAATGATTTCGCACGAGATACCCGGGTGCATCAGGGCGGCCCCGGCCACCCCCGGTTCGCGGTGGGTAAAGGGGCTCATGGCGTTAAACAAATGGGTTACGTGCGTAACGCCGCGTGCCGCCCCCAACAAAAATTCGTCGTAGGTGGCGTTGGTGTGCCCGGCTTGTACCAAAATGCCTTTTTCGCGGGCAAAGGCGATGACGGGCTCTATGCCCGGCAATTCCGGGGCCAGGGTAACGGCGGTAATTTTGCCTTCTGCAGCGTCGTAGATGCGGCGGAAGGCGTCCAAATCGGCGGGGGCGATGTCCTGCGGTTTCATGACACCCGGTTTTTTGGGCGAGATAAAAGGCCCTTCCAAATGAAACCCAATAATGCGGGCGCCCGTTTCCCGGCCTACGGCGGGAAGCAAGCGGGCGAGCAAGGCGGCCATTTCGTGCGGTTTGGCACAGTAGAGCGTGGGGCAAAACGCCGCCACCCCCGTTTGGGCCAGCGCAACGGACATATTCAGCAGGGCCTGCGGTTCGGCGCATTCCGGCCCGAACCCGCCATACCCGTGAATATGCAAATCCAAAAATCCCGGGATAGCCACCCCGCCTTTTCCGTCGGTGCGGGGGAGCTTTTTTGCTTCGGGGGGCAATTCCCCTTCCGGGAACAGACGGTAAATTTTTCCGTCCCGCATCCAAAGTGCGGCATCGGGCAGCGTGCCGTTTGGGGTTACGGCGCAAATATGGGTAAGAATTCGTTCGTTCATTTTGCGTCCTCCTTCAGTTCCAGCACCCAATGCGGCGCATTGGGCTCTGCCCGCCGCAGGGCTTCCAAGCGTTTGAGGGGGGCTTCGGCCAGCAAGGCACAGGCGGCCGGATCCGCCAGCAGGGTGGCGTGCGGGTGGCGTTTGAGTACGGTCAGCGGGCAATCGGCCGTTACGCCCGGCTGAGACAAGCGCGCCAGCGCGGCGGCTTTGGCCGGGCCGGACGCCAAAAAGAGCAGTTCCCTCGCCGCCAAAATGGTTCCAATTCCCACAGTCAGCGCGCGGGTGGGCACGCGGTGAACGTCATTAAGAAAAAAACGGGAATTGGCTTGAATCGTGGCCGGCGCCAAATCCACCGGGCGGGTGCGGCTGTCCAGCGGGGAGCCGGGTTCGTTGAAGGCAATATGCCCGTTGCGGCCGACGCCGCCTAAAAAAAGTTCTATGCCGCCGGCTTGGGCGATGGCTTGCTCGTACTGGGCGCATTGTTGAAATAAATCGGGCGCCTGCCCGTCCAGCAAATGGATGTGAGAGGGGGGGATATCCACCTCGTTAAAAAGGTGGTGGTACATATAGCTGTGGTAACTTTGCGGGTGATCCTGCGGCAGGCCGACGTATTCGTCCATATTAAACGTAACTACGTGTTGAAAACTGAGCAGTTTTTCTTTATAAAACAACCGCAGATTGGCATACAAATCCACCACCGTTCCGCCGGTGGGCAAGCCCAGCACAAAAGGCTTCTGCTCCGTGGGGGCAAAAGCGTTTATTTTTTCCTTTACATACGCGGCCGCCCACAGCCCCAAATTCATTTTCGTAACGACTAAACGCATGGTATTCTCCCGTTAGCCGCCCCCGCGGCCGATTTTAGGACAGGCCAAATATTTTTTTGGCCAGCGCACGCACTTCCCGCGCGTTGTTTAATTCCAAAGCCTGCCGGGCGGCTTTGGCACATTGCTGTGCGTCCAGCCCGCGCACCAGCGCTTTGATTTGCGCCACGTTCCCCGCTCCGACGGCCAACTCCGTTACTCCCAGCCCGATTAAAAACGGAATCGCGGCCAAATCGCCCGCCATGGCCCCGCATACGGCTACGGGTTTGGCATGCTTTTTGGCGCCCTGGCAGGTAAGTTCAATCAATTTCAGTACCGCCGGGTGAAGCGGATCCGCCTGGGCGTTTAATTCTTTATGGCCGCGGTCTATGGCCAGGGTGTATTGGGTTAAATCGTTCGTGCCAATGGAAAAGAAATCGGCGCGGGCCGCCATTTGCCCGCTTATCAGCGCGGCGGAAGGCACTTCCACCATAATGCCCACTTTTACGTCGGCCGAGTTGTTTAGGGCGGCTTTTTCCTGTGCAATCAGCTGGCGGAAAAAATCCACCTCTTCGGTAAAGGTAACCATCGGCAGCATCAAGCGCAGCCCACCCACATGCCGCACGCTTAACAAAGCCCGCAGCTGGGTGCGGAAAAATTCTTCGTTGTGCGGAAACGCACGTATGCCGCGCACCCCCACAATGGGGTTGTTTTCCGGCGCGATGTGCACAAACGGAAGCGGCTTGTCGCCCCCGGCGTCCAGCAGACGCAGGGTAACGGGTTTGCCTTGGGCGGCGTCCAGCACGGCTTGGTAAGCCGTTTGCTGCTGGGCTTGCGAAGGAGCGTCCTGCCGGCCGCAGAATAAAAATTCCGTTCGCACTAGTCCCAGCCCGTCGGCGCCGTTTTGAATGGCGGCGGCAGCTTCTTTTTCGTTGGAAACGTTGCCTTCCACCCGCACGGGCACGCCGTCCAACGTGCAGGCGGCCTCTTGGGCATTTTGCGCCCACAGCAGGCGTTCCTGGCGGTTGGCTTCCAGACGGGCTTCAAATTGAGCTTTTTGTTCGGGCGTCGGATTTTGCAGGAAAAGGGCGTTTTCGGCGTCTAAGCAAAGGGGCGTTCCGGCCGGAATTTGCAAAACGGCTTGCCCCGCGCGTACAACGGTGGGGATGCCCAGGTTGCGCAGCAAAATGCTGGCGTGTGCGGAAGGGGAACCTTCCGCCAGCAACACCCCGGCGGCCCGCCCTTCCAGGGAGGCTATTTCCGAGGGGAGGAGTTCCCGGGCAATGACGATACTTCCTTCCGGCACTGCCGGCGCCGGTGCGCTGGTGCCGCCCAAATGCCGCAGCAACAGGCGGCGTAAATCTTCCAAATCGGCCGTTCTTTCCGCCAAAAACGTGCTTCCCGTGCGCTGTAACACGCGCATACTGCTTAACAGCGCTTCGTTAATTCCGTAGGCGGCCGAGCGGCCGCTTTCAATGGCGCGGCGGGCGTTTTGCGTTAAATCTGGGTCCCGCAGGATGCTGATGTGCGCCTGCAAAATGGCTTTGGTTTCCTCGTTTTTTTCCGATACGATTTTGGCTTCCGTTTCCAAGATGACGGCTTGGAGGGCATCGTTCAAATGCTTTTTTTCGGTCAGCGGATTATCGGCCGTTTCGGGAAAAGTGATTTCTTCCGTTTGGTAGAGAAAGGCGGGGCCGAAAGCCAATCCGGCCGCCGCGATTAAAGCCGTTTGTGCGGCAAGGCGGGGGGCTGCGGCGTCTGTTTCGCCAAATCCGTCCGCAAAGGCCTGCTGCATTTGCGCCAGGAAAGCTTTGGCCTGCGCTTCGGGTCCGGCCGCCCGCACCGAGATTCGGTCCCCTTTCACCAAGGCCAGCCCCATGATGCTGACGACGCTCTTGGCGTTGACGCTGACGTCCCCTTTCACCAGTTGTACCGCAAAAGGGTATTTAAGCGCCATTTGCACCAGCACGCCGGCCGGCCGCGCGTGCAAGCCGTTTGCGTTTTGCACGGTAATGCCTGGGGATTGGATAAAATGTTCGGCTTCGGCTTGTGCCTGCACCGCCGGCGAAAGGGCTACGTCAAACAGCGGGTCCTTGGGAGAGATGGCCCCCTGCGCCCGGTGCGGCAGCGAAACTTCGGGCGGATTGGTAACCACCAGCAGCACCAAAGGGCACAGTTTGTATTTGGCCAACACTTTCAGGTCCACCTTCAGCAAAGGCTGCCCCTTTTTGACCGTGTCGCCCGTTTTGACCAGGGGGGTAAATCCGTTTCCGTTAAGGCGGACGGTTTCCAACCCCACATGCAGTAACAGTTCAATTCCGCTCCCGCCCAGGGCCAGCGCATGGGAAGCGGCGTGAAAATCTAAAATTTTCCCGTCTATCGGCGCGCAAACGGTGCCGTCGGACGGATTGACGGCCAGGCCGTCCCCCAGCATACGTTCGCTGAACACAGGATCGGGCACCTTTTCCAGCGGTACTACGGTGCCCCGCACGGGAGAAAAAACGGTTACGGTATCGGGCATACAAACTCCTAGTAAGATTATCTAAATTATAGTATATTCGCCGGGATTTTTTTAAGGGGAGAAAATAAAAACCCCGGCCGAAGCCGGGGTGGTAAACTTACTTGTTTACGTTAAGTACTTCGGCTGCGGTATGTGCGCCGTATTGCGGGGCGTACATGGATTGCACTTGGGCCGCCATTGCGTGGAAGCGGCCTTCCAGCGTGGGGCGCAGTACGTAGCGCAGCGTAACGGTGCCCGCCGGCAGATCGGGGATAAAGAAGTTGGTCTGCGCGTCGCGGCTTTCGCGGTAGAGCCGCAGCGGGTCGTAGGTCCAGCCGCTGAAGAGCTCTTCGTTTTCAAAGCCTGCGGGTTTCGGGTCCGCCAGCAGGACGTATTCAAAAGCGCTGTCCGTCGTCAGCGTAAGGTGCACTTCCACCTCGTCGCCCACCTGCACTTCGTCCAAGTCCTGCACGGGGCGGATTTTCTGTACGCCGTCTTGGGTAAAGCGCGTGAAATATTCGCGCGATACGTTAATGACGCCTTTGGGCGAGGCTTTGGCTTCGGCCGACTGATACACCACCGACAGCGAAGCAAAGTCCGTCAGCACGCCTTTCTTTTCAATGGTGGCTTGCAGCGCGTTGGGTTTGATTTGGTCGCCCTGGCGCACCCATTGCAAGTTTTCCGTCCAGTCCATCGGTTCAAACGACAGTTCCTGCGTTTGGCCGGCCCAGGTTACCGTGTATTGGGACGGCAGCGACAGCGCTCCTTTGTATTTCATCACGTCCAACAGCGTAAACACCGCTTGAGACGCCGCTTTGGGGTCGTCCCAGCTGTTGACTTGGCGGTTGAACAGAATCCATTGGGTCATGGGGTCTATTTTGTCGGACTGCGGGCGCAGTTCCAGCAAGGTGCGCAGCGTAGCCGTTTGCGTGGAAAGCGTGTCGCGGTACCAAATCCAGCTTTGCGGTTCGGGCGCAAAATAGGCGCCGGTCAGCTCGTCCTGTTTCATGCGGGAGAGTACCAAATCCAGATACTGGTTGGCTTTTACGTCGTCCCCCAGGCGGTGGTAAACGGCGGCGGCGTAAATTTGGCCCAGCGCCGTCATAAAGCGGGATTGCTGATCCGCATAGTCCGCCCAGCGTTTTAAGTACGGCTTGGCTTGCGCCATTTGGGCCCAGCTTTGCGGAAAGGCCGACAGCGTGTACGCCGCATACAGCGCGTACGCTACGGTCATTTCGGAGCCGGTTTTATCGTCCAGCAGGCGTTGCTCTATGCGCGGAACGATGTAGGAAAACGCCTTTTGCGCGGCGGCTTGCGGGATTTCCGCCCCGTAGGCCAAGGCTTGGGCAAACGAGCTTAACGCATAGAGGGTTAAATAATCGTCGTCCTGCCCGCCGGGGAACCAAGCGAAGGCGCCGTTTTTGTTTTGAAATTTGGCGATTTTGGCCAATTCTTTGGTTTTGACTGACGCCACCACCTGCGGGTTGAACAAGTCAATAATGTCGGCAGCGTTGGGGGCGGCGCCTTGGGATTGGCGCAGCCAAGGCGTTTGCTCCAACAGCGTCAGGCGAAGCGGGTCGGACTCGTTCCACGCCGCGTTCACGCCGCTGCGTTTGGGCAGTTTGGCCACGGCTTCCTTGAGCTGCGGGTATTGCGTATAGAATTGGTGCACCACCGCCAGCGGAACATACCGGTTGAGCGAGGAAACCAAATCATTTTGCCGCGTGGCCAGTACGTTGGGCATGGCATGCAGTACCGACAGCGCCAAACTGGGGTTCAGCGTCAGCGCGGCGGTTTGCAGTTCGGCGTCCGACACGTCTTTTACTTCCGTCAGCTCCAGCGTGTTGGTGCCGTTTTTCAGCGCCGCATGGACCGACGCCAACAGCCGTTCCTTGCCGGGATACACCGGCAGCGTTTTTTGTTCGCCGTCGCTGTTTTTGCCGCTGCGGGCCGTTACGGTAACGGTGTACAAGGCCGGGTCCGCCGGGGCGGTAATGCGCCACTCCACAAACGCGGTGGCGTTGCCCCCCACGGAAACCGTCTTTTTCGTTTTGGACAAGTCAAACGCGTCGTTGGCCAGCGCGTCATTTTTGCGGACGGTAATTTCCACTTCCGCCGTCAGTTTTTTGTCCGTCAGGTTTGTTACGGCCGCCTGCAGGACGCCTTTGTCCCCTTCGCGGTAAAAGCGCGGCAGCTGGGCGCGGACCATAAAGTCTTTGCGGGTCAGCGTTTGGGCGGTAAATGCGCCGAAATCGGCGTTTTGAGTCAGCACAAAGCCCAGGATGTTCCAAGCCGTTAAACTTTGCGGCATGGTAAAATGCACGGTAGCTTGCCCCTGGGTAAGCGGCAGAGCCGGGTTGAAATAGGCCGTTTCGGAAAAATCCGTACGGAGCGGAACGGCTTCTTCGCCCGCCGCTTCTTCCGCCGTAGCGGCCGGGGCGGCCGTGTCCAGCGCCAGGGAGGCCGTAGATTCGGCCGTGTCCACCGCCGCTTCCTGCGCAACAAGCATGGTGTTGGCAGCCGCTTTGAACATGGGCATGGCCACGCCGCCTCCGCGCACCAAGCGGCCGTACGAACGGTACTGCATGCTCAAATTCAGCTGCGGCAACAGCGGCGGCGTCAGATAGGCCGGTTGTTTGAGATGAGAAAGCTGGGTGGAATAGTTTCTGCCCGCGCTGGAGGCGCGTTCGCCCACCGCGGCCCGCTGCGGGAACAGCGTGCCCAGCGAGAACGGATTTTCCTTTTTGGCGTAATAGTCCAGCGATTTGTCGTACACCGTTACGCTGGCCTGCCCTTGTACCGGGCTGCCCGTGGCGTCTTTGGCCGTCAGCTTCCAGGAGACTTCTTCCCCGGGCCGTACGGACGACGGCGCCTGCAGCTGCACGCCCAAGGTTTTGTTGTCAAACGGAATCGTGATTTCGGCCGTGCCGCTGTGGAATGTGTAGTCGCTCGCGCCGAACCAAGCCAGCGCCAAGCCGCCGCGCGCTTCCTGTTCCACCGGCAGCGAATAAACGGACACGCCGCCCGGCAGCAACGCTTTGCTGGTCAGGAACGTTTCGCCCCAATACGTTTCCACCCGTTTGGAGCCTTGCAGGTTGCCCGCCCCCAGCAACACGCGCAGCGTTTCGCCGGGATAATACTGGGCGTGCTGCACCAGCGTTACGTCCGGCAGCTGGAGGGAGGATTGTTCCTTTGCTACGACGAACACCATCTGCTGGGGCGAGGCTTTGCCTTCTTCCAGCGTCAGCCGATAGACCCCTTCGGGCAAAGCCGGCAGCGAAAGCGTTTGCTCGCCCGGCGTTTTGAAATTGACGGTGCGGGTAAAAACCGTTTTTTCTTCCGCGGCGTTTTGGTACCACTCGTCCAAAGACGGCGTGCGGTACGCCGGGAGAGAAAGGTCCTTGCGGGAAGGCAGTTTGTTTTCCAACAAGGCGGCCCGCACGGTTACTTTGCCGGAGACGGAGTTGCCTTCCGCGTCCGTCAGGTCCAGCTGGGCAAAGGAAGGCGCTTCTTGTTCGGCGTCGTAGAAGCCCTGGGAAAAGGTAAGTTTGAACAGCTTGGGCTGCAGGCTTACTTTGTAGGAGCGTTGGGCGTCAATCGCGCGTCCGCTTTCGTCGTACACTTCGGCACGTACGGTGTAGCGGGCAAAAGTTTCGTCTTTTTCCTGCAAAGCGGGCGTAAAGGCAATGCGGAAATTGCCGTTTTCGTCCGTTTTCGTTTCCCCTTCGGCCACTTGCTGCGGGGCGGCGGACGGCAGATACCGCCACCAATAAAAAGGCGGCAGATAGTCCTGGCGGGAGACGGTGTATTTCACCGTGGCGTTTTGCAGCGGCGTGCCAAAGTAGTATTGGGCATGGCCGCCCACCCAGGTTTCTTTGCCGTATTCGGGCGTTTTTTCGGGGTCGGATAACGTCAGTTCGTAATCGGGGCGTTTGAAATCTTCCACCTGGAAATTCTCGTAGGTGCGGAACGTGCGGCCGTTGGCCGTCAGCAGGACGCGAATTTGGAAAAAGCCCAGCATCCCGTCTTTGGGCAAGGTAAATTGGGCCGCGGCCGTGCCCATCGCGTTTAGAAGCGGCTTGGACGAAAATACTTTTTCGCCGGAGGCGTTGGTTACTTCAATTTCCACGCGGCGTTTGGGCAGCACTTTCAGGCCGCGGGGCTGGGTTTCAAAAGCGTTTACCGCCAGCTGTACGTTTTGCCCCGGGCGGTAGATGGCGCGGTCCGTTTGTACAAACAGGCGCACGGGGTCCTGATTGTAAAAATGGGCATACACGGCGTTGGCCGTAAAAGCGGCGCTGCCGTCCTTTTGGGCCAAGACGTTGACAAAGTGGGAATTGTCCGCATTGCGGGCCGGAGACACAACAATCGGGCGCGCCAGCGCCAGCGTGCCGTCCGCTTGGGTGGCGGCGTGGGCCCGGGTGCCGTTCCAGGCGGTAATAATGTCCAAATCCACATCGCCTTGCGGCTGGCCCGTTTGCAGGTTGACCGCGTATATGCGGAAGAGATCCGGCTTATACGTGCGCGCCTTGGAAGAGAGGGTGGCGGTGTATTTGTCCGGATTGTCCTCAATGGCGGACGTAACGAACAGCGCCAGGTCCGTCAGGTTGATGACGGTGCCCAGCACCACGGTTTGCTGCGGGTCAAACGAAGGGTCCCAGGCGGCCAGCACCACGTAAAAACCTTTCTCCAGCGCCGGCAGGGACACCAAAACTTGTTGACTGCGGTACGGCCGGTCGTAGGTTACGGCGGTGTGCGCCGTTTGGAGGGGAGTTCTCTCCAGGAACTGGGGGATGTCGTTCGTGTGCAACTGGCGCAGGAAATTCCACGAGTTAATGGTGCGGCTTAAATAATTTTTGCGGTACAGCTGCTGCAATTCCTCCTGCGAGGTGGAATAGACGCGTACGTAAATGTTTTCGGCATTGCGCACTGAAAACGGAATCTGCGGCTGCTGCGGGCTAAAAGCGGCGGGCAAGGTATCAAAAGAAAGTTCGTTTTGGGTAATGCGTTCGGCCAGCTGTTGGCACAGAGACACATAGTACGATTCCCCCAGCGAATCGGCCGCGTACTGGCAGATTTTCAGGGCTTCTTCGGGCTGGTCGTGATTATTTAACAAATCGGCCGCCCGATAGGCCGCATAGGCCCGGCCGTATTCGGCCTCGGAAGGCGCCACATAGTGTTTCAGCTTGCTCCAAAAATTCATTTTCTGCGGAGTGTAACCGCTGATTAACTGCAGTTGTTCCACCGCGTTTTTCAACGCTTTTTCGGGGTTTTCCAGCGAGAAAAGAGCCGGGTTGTCAAACGGCAGCAAAATGTAATCCGTCCGCCAGAACACTTTGGCGTCTTTGCGGCTTTTGCCGTCCAGCAGGTAGGCTGTTTCCAACACATAAGCCAGTTGTTCGGCCTGCTCTTGGCGGGCGGAAACGGGCTTGGCGGCCCCGTCTAAAAACACGCTTTTTGCTTCCCGTTCCAGTGGGGCGGGGCTGCTTTGCGCTTGCAGGCGGGCCACCCATTGGTGCACTCCCACGTCAAACAGCGTGGGCAGGCGGCGGGTATCGGTGTCTTTGAGGGTTAAAATGGACGTTTCCCTTTCCACCGGGTCCTCTATTAACGCAGCGCGCAGCGCCCAGAGGGTTTGGTAATCGCGGTCTATTTGAGCGTCCCATTGGGCGCGGGTCCATTGTTCGGGTGAAACGGGCGTGTCGGACGCGATTTCGCTTTCGTTCATTAACGGGGAATAGAGGGTGGCTTGTTGGGCCATTTGAATCCGATACAATAAAAAGCGTGCTTTCCACAAATCGTTGGCGGGCAGTTCGTAGGAGAGCATGGTCTTGGCCGCGTTCATGTATTCTCCCAAGCCGTATTGGCAGGCGGCCACGCGCAGCTGTGCCTGCAGGCGGTCGTTGCCGGTGGCCGTTTGGAGAACTTGCTCATATTGCTGGAGCGCTTGGGCAAAGTCCCCTTTGGCAAAGGCGGCTTCCGCCTTGGGCAGGCTTTGGGCGTGCAGCGCCCAGGCGCTGAGTAATAAGGTTCCCAACAGACAGACGATTTTTTTCATAGATTCCCCTTTTTCCCCAGAATAAAAATCTCCGTCCGCCCGCCGAGGGGGGAAAGAGATTTTTATCCAGGCAGTTGTAAAATGGTCCTGCGGGCTACATCACTTCCGGCGCGCTTACGCCGATGAATTCCAGCCCTTTCTTAATGCGCTCCGCTACGCGCTGGCAAATGAACAAGCGGGACTGGGTTTGCTCCGGGTGTTCTTCGTCCAGCACGCGGCAGGTGTCGTAAAACGCATGAAAAAGCCCCGCCAATTCCACCAAATAGGTGGTTAAATGGTGCGGGCTTAAATCGGCCACGCAGTTGCGCAATATTTGTTTGAACCACACCAATTTGAGCAACAGGGCGCGTTCCTGCGGGGCCAGCGGCGTGCGAATACCGGTGTATTCGGTAAAGCCTTTTTCGGCCGCCGCTTTGAAAATGGAGTGAATACGCGCATGGACGTATTGTACGTAAAACACCGGGTTTTCGTTGGTGCGCTTTTTGGCCAAGTCCATATCAAAAAGCATATGCGCGTTGGGCGTGCGGCTGGCAAAGAAGAAGCGGCATACGTCGGTGCCCACTTCGTCCATCAGTTCGCGCAGGGTGATAAAGCGCCCCGCCCGCTTGGACATTTTTACCTGCTCGCCGTTTTCTATCAGGTGCACCAGTTGGTGGATAATCGGCACAAAAGAGCTTTCTTCCTTTCCCAAGGCGTGCACGGCCGCTTTCATGCGCGGCACGTAGCCGTGGTGGTCCGCCCCCAAGATGTCAATCAGCGTGTCGTAGCCGCGGTCGTATTTGTTTTTGTGGTAGGCAATGTCGGACAGGAAATACGTGGGCCGTCCGTCCTTGCGGACGAGCACGCGGTCTTTGTCGTCCTGCGCTTCGGCGTCTTTGGTGGAGCCAAACCACACCGCGCCGTCTTTTTCGTAGGTAAAGCCTTCTTCGGTCAGGACTTGCAAGGCTTTTTGCGGGGCGTGTTCTTTGTGCAGGTCCGATTCGCGGAACCAGCGCGTGAAATCCACGTGGAAATCTTTCATGTCCTGCTGCTGAGTTTTGATGAGTTCTTCCATTGCCCAGCGGCCGTAATCTTCTTCCTTCAAATCGGCCGGCATCCGTTTGACCAAATCAATCAAGTACGTGCCGTGGTAGCCGTTTTCCGGCGGTTCTTTGCCTTCCTTACGGGCTTTGACGGACGCCGCCAGCAGTTCGGCTTGATTGCCGGCGTCGTTGACGTAGTATTCGCTGTCGCACGAGTAGCCCAGCGCCCGGTGAATTTTTACCAAGCTGTCGCCCAGGCTGGCCCCGCGGCCGCTGGCCACATGCAACGGGCCGGTGGGGTTGGCGGATACGAATTCAATTAAAATGTTGTGCTTGGAAATCTCGGCCCCGCGGTCTTTGATGCGGCGGTCCGAAGCGGTGGTGATGATAAAATCGTCTTCCAGCTTGAGGTTGATGAACCCGGGCGGAAGGGCCGAAGCGTCGGCAATGGCGGTAATTTCACGCAGTACCACGCACGCCTCTTTGGCAATTTCCAGCGGGTTTTTGTGCATTTTCTTGGCGGCGGCCATAGCCCACACCATAGAAATATCCGCCCCGGTATGGGCGGGCGCGGCGGAAAATTCCACTTCCGGCAATTCAAAACCTTTGAAGTAGTCCGCGTTGGATAATTTTAAGGCAATGTCTTGTTTAAGTTTTTCTAGCATTTTTGATTATTTTTTTGAGGCGGTTTTTTTCGCCGCGGCAGTTTTTTTGGCGGCGGATTTCCGAACGGCCGCTTTTTTGGAGGCCGTTTTTTTAGCGGCGGTTTTTTTGGGGGCGGCAGCCTTTTTGGCTGTCGTTTTTTTAGCGGCCGTTTTCTTGGCGGCTGCTTTTTTGGGGGCGGCCTTTTTGGCGGCCGCGGTTTTTTTCTGTACCGCCTTTTTGACGGGTTTTTTGAAATCTATTTCTTTGCCGAAGCTGAAAATCTTGTCCAGCGCGTAAAAGTCGCGCGCTTCCTGGGTCATTACGTGGGCCAAAAAGCTGCCATAGTCGCTCACGCGCCAGAGGTTGCTGTCTCCCCCGTCGCGGTTAAGCTTATAAAAGCCCTGTTCTTTTAATTTTTTGCTGATTTCTTCTTCCACGGCGTCCAGGTGCGGCTTGGAGGTGGCGGTGGCAATTAAAATGTAATCGCACAGCGAGGAAAGCCCGCACAAATCAATCACTTTAATATTTTCGGCCTTTTTTTCATCGGCCAAGCGGGCCGCCAGGCACACCAGTTCTTTCGGATCCATAAAACCACCTCTGTCAAAACGATATAACGGCAATAAAATTAGTCTAGCATTTTAGAGCGGCATTTCAAAGTCTTTGCCCAGCACAATGCGCGTATCGCAAATGGCATTGGCGGACGTTTCGGACTGAATTTCGCTGTTAATGCCGATGGCCAAACTCAGCTGTTTTACCTGCACCAGCCGTCCGCTGTAATCTACAATAAACGATTTGTTCTGATACGAAGGATAGTTGTCGTACTGCAGCACGTCCACGCGCAGCAGCCCTTTTTCGTTTTGTTCCCGCAGGTATTGCGTCAGCGCCAGGGCCAGCCCGCGCTTGCCCGAGGCGTTAAACACTTCCACCACAATCGGGCGGTCTTTTACCGCCAGGGGGGCTCGGTCTTGCACTTCGGGGGCGGCCGGAGCCGCCTTGCGGGCGGAATGGGTTTTGGCCGAGCGCGGGAAACGCACGGCAAAGTCGGCCGCGTCCAGCGTGGAAAGCTCCATCGCCAGCAGCGCAAATTCGGCCGCCGTTAAATTGGTCCGCCGGTCGTGCCAGGCGCAGAGGTATTCCCACCCCGTGCGCAGCGCCAAAAGCGGGTTGTAGCGCCAGGAAGAAAGCGTGTGTTTGAAATTCTCCCAATAGGCTTCCCGGTCCGGTTGGGCCGGGATGTAATAGCGCCCTTTATGGGGCGGGAGATTTTTGCCTTTTTGGGCGGAGGATTTTTCCGCACTGACGGACACGACGGCCTTGCGGGAAGCGGGATTGTAGGTAAATTGCATGGTGGGGGAAGTGAGCACCGTGAGGTGGACGTCCTTTTTGTCCCGCCGGGCCAACGCCTGGGCCAAAGGCGACGTAAACTGCGCCACCCCCGCACTCACCAGCACGGCCAACAGCACCCACAGCAGACAGCGCTCTATTATTTTTCTTGTTTTATAAGATGGTTCCATAAGTCAATCCCCACCGGGCAGAGCCATTTTTGCGAGTCGATCGTAAACAAGAGCTTGCGGTTGGCCGCATACAGGAGGGCGGCGTCCAGGTCTTGCAAGGCCAGGTTGCGAATCACGAAGGCGTCTTTGTATTTGCGGTCCTTGGAAGAAATGTCCGCCACGAACAGAATTTTGGAAAGCGTGCTCATATGCAGGCTGCCCAGCGTGTGTTCGGCAATGGCTTGCAGGATGTCTTTGTCGCGCACGCCAAACAGGTGCTGCGCCAGCCAGGCCGACGCGTAGCTGTGCAGCAGGCTGGGTTCCTGGCGGCAGATGTCGTCAAAAAACGGAACTTTAATCTTGTGTTCTTTGCAAAAACGAATTAATTCCGGGCCGGAAAACCCTTTGCCCGCATCGTGCAGGATGCCCGCTTTGACGGCCGATTCCACATTGACGTTGTAAATATCGCTTAAAGCGGCGGCCATTTCGGCTACATTTTTGGAATGCAGGTAGCGGTTGGTTTTCAAGTGGGCTTTCAGCCAGTCGTGTATGGACAAACCGTACAGCTTGTTTTCCCGGATGGTGGGGGCGATTTGCGGGGGAATCGTGTCCGGCACGTCCCCGCAGGCCAAAATATGGGCGCGCACGCGGCTGGAAGAAAGCTTGGGGAAGAACCCCGGCAAAAACAAATGCTTAAACGCGGCCGGTTTTTCGTCGTATCCGCGGCGTTTGCCCGCCACCACGACGGCGTTTTCAAAAATGTATTTGGGGTTTTTCCAGTTGTGCAAATCGTTCAGACAATCGGTGCCGACCAGCAGATAAATTTCCGGCCGGTCGTAGCGCTTTTTGAGGTATTGCACCAGCTGGTAGGTATAGGTTTTGCCGCCTTGTTTGAGCTCGTAGTCGTCAAACACGATGTTCCCGCCAAACCCCGCAAACGCCTGCTTGAGCATTTTCATACGCAGGCGGAACGGCGTGGGCGATTTGGCCTTGAAGGGAGAGTGGTACGCCGGCACAATGTGTGCCACATCGGGCGCGATGGTTTTCATCGCGCGGCGAAAAAGAGAGACGTGCCCTTTGTGAACCGGGTCAAAACTGCCGCCGAAAACGAGAACTTTCATAACACCTCATTATACAAGTTTTTCCGCCAAATCCAAGCCCGCCAGCAGGGAAGCCTCCATAAACGAGTATTCCCACCTTCCGTAGCGGCCCGCGCAAAAACACCCGCGCTTGGCCAAAGCCTGCAAGGCTTGGCGCACAGCACGTGAGCGGCGCTGATCATATACGGCGTAGGCGTATGGCAAGGTTTGCCAGAAGGAAAATAAAACTTCGTCGTGTACATCTATTATACCTTTTTGGAGAAGCGCACTCAAAATGCGTTTTTCCGTGCGGACGGTGCGCGGCGCGGTGCCGGGCAATTCCATATAAAACGAACACGTGCCTTGGGGCGCGTTGGACGCGGCAAACGCACTTTGCTGTCCCACGCGGTAGAACGGGTCCGTTTCGTCCGGAAAATAAATCCAGCTGAAAGGCTCCGCTTGCTTGCGCACCGCCAGATTGTACACGTTCACCGGGGCGGCCGTCAGCTGCCCCGCCAAGGCTTGCAGGCGCGGTTCTCCCGCGAGCATTTGCAAAAAAACCGGCAGCGGCAGCGTGTTGACCACGCGTTCAAAGCGGACTTCCCGCCCGTTTAATACGGCGGTTTTTCGTTTCAAATCCACTTGCGTAACTGCGGTGCGGGTGCGCAGCCCCGTCAGCCCGCGGGCCAGCGCCTGTGCCAGCGCGCCGCAGCCGCCTTGTTTGGGATAATAAAAAAACGCATTGTAGCCGTAGGCTTTGCGGGGCGGACGGCAGGCGCTTTGCAAAATTTCCTCTTCGGTCGGTAGCGGGACGAACGGACCGCACCAGTCGCACGTTAAGTCCCGCGGCGGGCGGCCCCACAGCTTGGTGTTATAGGGCCGGAAAAACAGGTCGTAGAGGCCGTCGCCAAAGGATTGGCGGCACCATTGTTCAAAATTGTGGGGAATTCCGGTTTTCCCGCGGGCGGCCAGCAGGCCTGCCACACAGGCGTCGCGCTGGGCGGGGGGAAGCGCAAACAGGTTGGCTTGTATGGGAAACGGAATCCGGGCCGACCCCGTATAGACCCACGCTTGGCGTTTGAGGCGCTGGAGGTTGCCCCGCAATAATTTGCGGACGAGTTGGAGCCCGTACTCCGTATGCAGGTGAAGCAGGTGCCCGCTGTAATCAAACGTAAATCCGCGCACCACGCGGCTTGCGCAGAGGCCGCCGGGCTGTGCGGCGCGTTCGGCCAGCAGGTAATCTGTGCGGCCCAAAGCTTCCAGGTGGTAGGCGGTGCTTAATCCCGTCAGCCCCGCCCCCAAGATGAGGGTTTGTACGTGCATATCAGTCCGTTTTTAGGTGCAGCAGCCACAGCGTAATGACCGTCAGCGCCGCGGCCGAAAAGATGAATAAAGCCAGCGCAATCTGCACGCAGCAATGCGTGAGCGTGAAGGCTAAAATATTGAAAAACAGCCCCGCCGCCCCAAAAGCCAGCAGAATAAAAGGCGGTTTCCAGCGGAGCTTTTGCAGGCGCAGGGCGATATGATCGTTGCTCCCCTTAAGCGGGTTTTTGCCTTTTAACATCCGCGCCAGGCTTACAAACGCCGTATCAAACAGCGGTACGGCCAAAATAAACAGCGGGGCCAAAAACCCCCAGTCGGAGCGCTCGCTGTAGCCCGTGCCGATAGACAGCGCCGCAATCATAAACCCCAGAAAGGTGGAACCGCTGTCCCCCAGGAAAATTTTGCGCCGGGCGTGATTAAAAGGCCAAAAAGCCAGGCACGCCCCCAACAGCGCCAGCGCGGCAAAATTAACGTACACGTATTCCGACGGCAACGCAATCACGGCCAACCCCAGCGTGCAAATGACGGCCTGGCTGACGCACAGCCCGTCCATAATGTCCAACAAGTTAAAAGCGTTGGTCAGCCCCACTACCCACAAAAACGTAAGCGGCCACGTAATCCAGCGCGAATCAAACGCGTGAATACACACATCGTAATAAATCAGCGCTCCCGCCGCCAGCGCCTGCACCGCCAGCTTGACCGGGACGGACACCCCTTTGGGTTTGCGCAGGTCGTCGGCCAGCCCCAGCAAAAAAATACACGCTCCGCCCAGGCAAATCCCCCGCAGGTTGTGCAGCGTCCCGCTGGGGAAAGCCGTAACCAGCCGAATCACAACCAGGCTGGCCAGCGTACCCAAAAAAATGCCGCTTCCTCCCAGCACCGGCACCGAACCCGTATGTTTTTTAAGCCCGCCCGGCACGTCTAAAAATTTTGGGGCGGCCACCCGGCGCAGCACCGGCAATGCAACTGCCGTTGTCAGGCCCGCCGTCAGCATACATACCAGATAAAGGACAAATGTTTTCATAATATTTATAATATCATAATAAGGAGATAGGCTATGTTCAAAAGAATTTTAACATTTTCCCTGGCCGTCTTGCTGGCGGCCTGCGCGGGGGGACGCGTGAAACAAATCCCGGCGGATGTGCGGGATTATAAACGGGTGGATTTTTTTACCCAAGGGCGTACGCAGGTGGCGTTTAAGGTAACCGGGCAGATGAACGAAGATTACATGGAAGGCGTCCTGCGGATTAAAAAAATAGGGGAGCAGGATTTTGACGTGGTGTTGATGACGGGCGCGGCCTACCGGTTGCTGCATGCCATCGTCAGCCCCGAAGGGGTGGCCTACCGCTATGTGTTCAAAGAGGCCGACACCGCCCCCGCCCGTGCGCGGGTCAGCCAGTTTTTGAATTTGCTGGTGTCGGACCCGGGGTTCTACAAAAGCCGCCGTATCAAGGACGATACCGTAACGATTACGTACCAGGGACGGGACGCCAAAGAAAAATTCTTTTACCGCAAGGGGGAGTTTTATCCGTATGCGGCCCAATCGGCGGTTCTGCTGAACACGGGGGATTTGTCTTACGAAGAGTACGCCCCGTTTGACGCAGACGGCACAGAAGAAGTGCCGCATATGCTGATTTATAAGGACGGCGGGGTAACGCTGGATTTAACGCTCATCAGCCTGCGTTAGGCCGAGATGAAATTCAAAAAGGGGGCTTTTTAATGAGCCCCTTTTTTTGATGGAAAAACAGCGCCTGCCGTTACGGCAGGACACGCGGCGCGGCCGGTTTGCGCGGGCGCAAAATGAGCCACATCCACAGCGGATAGAGCGTGAGTAACAAAATTTTGGTGCCCAGCCCCACCCACAGGATGCCGTTCTGCGCCGTGCGGCACAGAAGCGCCGTTGCCAGGCACACCAACGCCATGGCGGCTAATTTTTTGTATTCATAGCGGATAGGATATACTTTTTGCGTGAAAGTAAACAACGCCCCAGCCATGGCTGCATAACTTAGCGCCACCGCCCAGCCGGCGCCCGTAATGCCCAGGTGCGGCACGAGCGTGAGGTTGGTGGTAATGCTGACGGCGGCCCCCAACAGCGTAATCCACATCAGCACGCGGGTTTTTTTCGTCAGTACCGGGCCCACCATAAAGTTGATGTAGAGCCCGTAGAAAAAATACCCCGTCAGCACCAGCGGGATGACGGAAAGCCCGCTCCAATATGCCGGGCTGATGAGGTGAAAATCGCCGAAAATACGGCTTTGAATAATGGGCGGCATCAGGAGTGCAAGCCCCAGCAAAAACCAGCTTCCCAAGGCAAAAAAGTACGACAGTACGCTGGCAAACGTGGCTTTGGCGTCGGGATCTTTGGCGTGGGACAAAAAGAACGGCCGCCAGGCTTGGTCAAACATAGACACAAGCAACATCATAAACACCCCAATCTTAAAGTTTGCCTGATACACCCCCACCTGTTCCAGCCCGGCCAGGTGTACCAAAATGGGTTTATCAATCACGCTGACCAGCAAACTGGCCAGCCCCGCCGGCACAAACGGCCACGCAAAGCGCAGCATATCGGCATACAGCATGCGGTTGAACCCACAAAATCCGCCCCGCAGTTCGCGCCACACGACTGGCGAGAGCAACACAAGCGACGCCAGCGAACCGAAAATATTGGCCCACAAAATAGACGCAATCCCTTTATGCAAGTAGGCAATAAATACGATGTTGCCCAGCACGTTAACGACGATAGACACCGTTCGCACCCCGGCAAAATACCAAGGCCGCCGTTCCAGGCGCAGCTTGGTGAACGGAATCATATTCAGTACGTCCAAAAACAGCACCCATACCGCCAAATGCACCATATAGGCGTGTTCGCTTCCGATGCCAATCAGCGCCGCAAACGGCTTGGCAAACACCCATAGCAGGACCGACAAGAACACGCCGTTCGCCAGTACTCCGTAGAAACAATGCTGGAATACTTCCGTTTTGTTTTCCTGTTCGCTGGCGAAACGAAGGTAGCTTTGGTCCATGCCGAACAGAAACACGACGTTGAGCAAGGCCACTACGGCAAACGTGGTGGCTATGACGCCATACTGCCCCGGAAGCAGATAATACGTGTAGAAAGGAACCAGACAAAAATTTAACAGCCGCGCCAATACGGTGGAGGTGCCGTAAATCAGCGTTTCTTTGCCCAGACGTTTTAGATTAGCCATACACAAAAAAGTCCGCGCGGCCAATCGCTCCAAGCGTTCGGCCGCGCGGAAGAATCCTTATAATTTTACAAACAGAATTTCCAACAGTTTTTTGAATTTTCCTTCAATTTTTTTGGTTTCGCTGATGGTCTGCGCGTGCGAAAGCGGATGCTTTTCAATGCCGCAGCCCATATTGCTCACCCACGCCAGCCCCAATACGGCAATACCGCATTGGCGGGCCACCAGCACTTCCGGCACGACGGACATTCCCACCACCGTAGCACCCCATTTTTTGAACATTTGGATTTCGGCCGGTGTTTCAAAGTTCGGGCCCGTCGTAGCCAAATAGACCCCTTCCCGCGCGTTGACGGCCGCTTTTTTGGCCGCGGCCAGCGCCGTTTTGCGCATGGTTTTATCGTACGCTTCGGACAGGTCAAAGAACATCGGGCCGAAGGCCGGGTCGTGGTTGCCGATGAGCGGGTTATTGCACATAAAATTGATGTGGTCTTTTAATACGCACAGAGAGCCCGGTTTTAATTTCAAATCCATAGAGCCTACCGCCGCCGAAACGAGCAGTTTTTCTACTCCCAGCATTTTTAACGTGCGGATAGAGATGGCCAAATCCTTCATGGGATGCCCTTCGTAATAATGGAAACGCCCCTGCATGACCACAATGTTGCGGCCTTTATATACCCCAAAAATCAAGTTGCCGCTGTGCCCCGGCACGGTGCTTTGCAAAAAGCCCGGAATAGACGTATAAGGTACTTTAATTTCTTTTTCCAAGGGCGGAATAGAGCCCGCCAAGCCAGAGCCCGTGATTAAGGCGATTTCCGGTTTGAAGTTTTTGGTCTTTTTGTTTAGAAAAGCGGCTGCTTTTTTTATTTGCGCCAGTTGGGTCATAATCTCCTCCGTAGGGAATTTTATAACGTCGTGCGCGGGGGGAAGAACGCGTTTTTAATGTGTTCAATCCGCTCCGGCAGGACGCACAGCACGTCAAATCTTATACTATCAAATTTTAAGCCCTTTTCTTGCACATACCGCAGGGCCGTTTGGGCAATGCGCCTTTGCTTGGCCGGCGTAACGGCGCCCAACGGGCCGCCATAGGCTTCGTACGAACGGGTTTTTACCTCGGCAAACACCAGGGTGTCTCCGTCGGCGGCGATGAGGTCTATCTCCCCGCCGCGCGCGTGAAAATTGCGGTCCAGAATACGGCAGCCGTGTTGCTGCAAAAAAACGGCGGCGCGGTTTTCGCCTTCTTTGCCGCGGGAAACGGACGTCATGGCAGAATAGAGGGCGTGAGCAATTTGCGCACCGGGGCAAAAGTGCGGCGGTGTTCGCGGCAGGGGCCCAATTCCCGCAGCGCTTGCAAATGTTTGGCGGTGCCGTAGCCTTTGTGTCCGGCAAAGCCGTAGCCCGGGTACAGTTTATCCAGCAAATTCATATAGTGGTCCCGCGTTACTTTGGCAATGATGCTGGCCGCCGCAATGGCGAGGGATTTGGCGTCCCCGTCTATAATCGGTTCCTGCGGCAGCCGCAGACCGGCCGCCGGATAAGGCCCGTCCACCAGGGCAATGGCGTGCGGCAAATTCAGAAATTTTTGCGCCGCGCGGCGCATGGCCAAAAAGGTGGCCTGCAAAATGTTCAAACGGTCTATTTCCGCCGCGGAGGCATAGCCAATGCCGTAGGCAATTTCGGCGCGGATGAGGCGGTGAAAGATTGCTTCGCGTTTTTTTTCGGTTAGTTTTTTACTGTCGTTTACGTCGGAAAAATCGTGGGAAAGCGCCGGCGGGATAAAGCAGGCACACGCTACCACCGGGCCCGCCAAAGGGCCGCGGCCGGCTTCGTCTATGCCAACGAGGCAGTTGGCTTCCAGACGAATCGCCTGTTGTTTGTCAAATTCCTGTAACGGGGTAGCCATAAATTTATTATATCACGAATTGCCGGGTAAACGTCCGTCAGAAAATCGGCGCTTCCTTGACCTTGATGTGGTCGTTCCCTTTGAAATACTGCAGGGGCTTTAACACCATTTCATTGTACAGAAATTCCTGCCGATGGCGCGCGGGCAGATTGGCCGGCGCCGTGAGCGGGATGGATAAATTGAAATGGACGGTTTCTTCCACTTGTTTGCCGTCTTTAGTCGTGATGACGGAGGTTTGCATTTCATTTAAGTGAATATGCAGCCGCTCCGGGTAGGAGTACTCGTGCTCCGTAATGCGCAGCCAGACGCTTTTGTCTTCGTTATAAATAGACATGGCGCGCGACTCCCGGTCAAACAGTACCGTCAGTTTGTTTTTGGGGTGATCCCCATTGAGCAAATAGCGGTACAAATTGGGCAGGTATTCAAAGGGCCCGTTGTAGCGGAAGATCGGGAATAAGCCGGTTTTGCCTACTGGAAACCTGCTTTGGGCGTTGATGTGGCGGATAAAAGCCTCGCGTTGGTGGGGATTTAATTTCCGCTCAAACGAGAACGCCAGCCACGACGGGTTGAACGTAGAGGGCGTTAATTTGCCAATGTTTTTGATATAGCGCATGCGGAGCCCCTGCGTGGGTGAATTGGGCGCAAAGGCCGCCCGGAAGTTTTCTTTGTTTTCGGCCAAAAATACCATGCGTTTCATAAGGCGCAGTTCCAAATCGCGGTTGTGCAGCTTTTCCACGTGTTTGAATAAGTCGCGCAGGTGGGGCGTAAAAATGGCAAAATTCTTTTTGTAATAATTGGAAGCATACAGCGAAAAGAAATGACGCCCGGGGAAGGAATCTTCCAGGTCCCACACAATATACAGCGCGCGGATGGGGTTGGGGTTGTTTTTGGCAATGATTTCAATGCGCTCTACCGGGTCAAAAGGAAGCCGCGCCGCCGGACCGTGAAAGCGACCGCGAGGGGAGATGACTTCGCGGGTGCGGCGGGAAATTTCTTCAATTCTTCTTTGCGTGTTTTGGCGTTGCTGGCGGAGGGCTTGCTCGGTGGATCGGGTGGCCCCGGAGATTTGGCTGGCCGAGCGGAGCGTGGCCGAAAGGTTGTTTTGCCTCACACGGATGGTATTTGGGGTTTTGCCCTTGCCCATCGCTTTGGTTACTATTTCTGCCTTGTTTTGGGCATAGACGGGCGGCAACGCTCCTACGGAAAACGCTGCCAAGAACACAGTAAGTTTAAGCAAGAAGAATTTTTTCATATACATATCATAATAAGAAGCAAGTTTGAAAAACAGGGTCAAAAGACCTATTTTTCGCTTAGGTCCCGTGTGAAGTGCGTATTTTTCGTCGGAGAGCGGCGGCTTTTGGGCGTCAGTACCTGCGGGCAAGGCTTTTATAAAAAACCCCCGCGGGACTAGTAACCGCGGGGGTATTCGGAGTTTGTTATTCCGTTAGGATAACTATTTCGCCTCTTGAGCGGCTTCGGCGGCCGGAGCTTCGGCTTCACCCGTGGCAGGAACCACTTTCTTCAGTTCCTGCAAGCGGGCGGCTTTACCGGAGAGTTTGGTCAAGTAGTTAAGCTTGGCTCTTCTGACCTTGCCGACTTTCAATACTTCAATGCTGTCCACGCGGGGGGAGTGAATCGGGAAAATGCGTTCCACGCCCACGCCAAAAGAGATTTTGCGCACGGTGAACGTTTCGCTGATTCCGCTTCCTCTGCGGGCGATAACCACGCCGTCAAAAGCCTGAAGTCTTTCGTTGTCACCTTCAACAACTTTCACTTTCACTCTGACGGTGTCGCCGGCTTTGAAAACCGGAACATTGGTTTTGAGATTGTGTTTAATTTCGTTGATATTCATAAAACTTACTTCCTCCGAATCTTTTTCTTTTGGACCTTTTTTGGCTTTAGAGAGGCGGTTTCAAGCAAATCGGGTCTTAACTGTTTTGTTAATGCTAAAGCTTGTTCGTGTTTCCACGCTTCTATTTCTTTATGGTTTCCGTTTAACAGCACCGCCGGCACTTTCCGCCCGCGCCATACTTCCGGGCGCGTATATTGCGGGGCCTCCAGCAAATGCCCTTCGAACGATTCCGAAGACGTTACGCCTTCCTTTTTGAAAGTGCCCGGACGCAATCGGGTAATGGCGTCTATCATCACGCAGGCGGCCAATTCTCCGCCGGTAAGGATAAAATCGCCCAACGATACTTCCAAATCCACCTCGGGATAAATCCTTGCGTCTATCCCTTCGTAATGTCCGCACACAAAAATCAGGTGGCGTTTTTTGGCCAGTTTTTTCGCCAATTCTTGGGTAAACACTTGGCCGCGCGGGCTGGTTAAAATGACGTACGAGCTCTTTTTGCGCAGTTTGGAAATGGCCTGATAAAGCGGTTCCGCTTTCATCAGCATCCCCGGGCCGCCGCCGTAGGGCCGATCGTCAATGGTTTTGTGCTTATCCTCGGCAAATTGCCGCGGACTGAGCGTTCCCAGCTTAATTATCCCCGCTTTGCGCGCACGCCCCACAATACTGTGAGAGAGCGTTTGGTCTATCATGTCTTCAAAAGCGGTGATAACGTCTATTTTCATTAATCTTCCAACTTTAAGGTAACTTTTTTGTCCTGTTTGGCGGCTGCCGCGTTCAAAACGGTGCGTACCGCTTTGATGATACAGCCGTCTTTCCCAATCACTTTACCTTTGTCGGCGGGGTCCACCTTAGTGGACAGATAAACTTTGTTCTGCTCTACTTTTTCTTCCACTACGACATTTTCGGGCGCGGAAGAAAGCGATTTAAGCAGCAACGTGGCAAGTTCTTTCATAAACGCCCCGCAAAATTATTTGGCGCTGGCTTTTTTGATCAAGCTGGCGACGGTTTCGGAAGGTTTCGCTCCGACCTTCATCCAATATTCCACTCTGGGCATATTCAGCTTGACTTGTTCGGCCACGTTCGGGTTGCACGGATGATACTGGCCCAACACTTCTTTGGCTTCTTTGCCCACCGCGGCGGATTTTTCAATCGCGACCACTCTGTACTGGGGGTGGGTTTTCTTGCCGACTCTCTGTAATCTGATAACTACTGCCATTATGACTCTCCTTGTATGCTTTTACGTTTTGGGTAAAAGACTTTAATTAAATGTCCGGGGCCGCCTGTCTGATTTGCTTGAGGGCCAATACAGGGTCCGCGGCTCTAAAAATTGCACTGCCGGCCACCAACGCGTCCGCCCCCGCCGCAATTGCCAGCGGAGCCGTTTGCGGGTTGATGCCGCCGTCCACTTCCAGCCAAATGCTGCGGCCGGAACGATTGATGATTTGGCGCACCCGCCGGATTTGTTCTTCGCTGGAGGGCAAAAATACTTGCCCGCCAAAACCCGGGTTTACGCTCATCACTAAAATCAAATCCACTAAATCCGTCAGCGGTTCCAACATTTCCGGGTCGGTGCCGGGCTTGATGGAAACGCCGGTTTTTACGCCCAATTTTTTGATTAAATTCAGCGTATTAATCACTTCGTCCTTTGCTTCCAGGTGCACGGTCAATAAATCGGCCCCGGCACGGGCAAAGGGTTCCACGAACAACATCGGTTCTTCCACCATCAGGTGGACGTCCAACGGTAAATCGGTTTTGCCTTTCAAAGAACTGACCACGGACGGCCCAAAACTCAAGTTGGGCACAAAATGCCCGTCCATAATGTCCACATGCAGCCAATCCGCACCGGCTTTTTGCACCAGCTCTACTTCTTCGCCCAGCCGCCACAAATCGGCCGACAAGATGGAAGGCGCAACAGATATTTTACCATTTACGGCAGGCATTTTGGAAGAGTTTGTCATTCTATTTCTCTTTCGCGCACCAGCACGCCGTCCACAAATACGCGCACCGCGGCGCGGTCCGTGTACGGTACTTCCAAGTCTATCTTGGAGCCGGGCTGCTTGGTTTCGTTCAAAATTTCGTTTTCGCCGGTGGCATCTTCCACCACTACGCGCACGCGGCTGGCATTTTTGCCCTGCGGCATTTCGTAATGCAGGTGGTAGCTCTTTTCATCGTCGCTCGTTTCGCGGCGGCTGACGATGACTTCCAGGTTTGTGCCGGGGGCGATTTGACTGTCCGCCGCCGGGCGCTGTTCGGCAATGGTTCCATTGGGGAACACGGAACCGGCGTCTTCTTTGATGATTAAATTGATGTTCTGCGCGCTGGCCCACAGCGTGGCTTCGGCCAGTTTTTTGCTCTTGAAGTTGGGCACCAGCACCACGCTGGCCGGCGGCGCCCCGTTGGAAAGCACCAGCGAGACTTTTTCGCCTTTTTGCACCATGCTGTCCGCCTTGGGGTTTTGCGCCACAATCAGCCCTTTTTCATAGGTAAGCGAGTAGGCGTTGTCCACCTTGTCCACCACTAGCCCGGCTTGGCGCACGGCCAGCTGGGCACTGCGCAAATCGGACCCGATGGTGTTGGGCACGAATACCATTTCGTCCCCTTGGCTGATCCACACGCGGATGACGCGCCCTTCCCGCACGGTGGACCCGGCCGACGGAATTTGCCGCAATACGGAGCCGGGGGGAACGTCCTGCGCAAATTCCACGCCCGCCTGTTTGACGGCCAAATTGTTGACGGCCAGCATTTCCAGCGCTTGGGTAATGGGTTTTTTGGTAATATCCGGCACGGTTACTTCCTTGCGGGTGTGTACCAGCGCGCCGAATACCCAGTCAATGGAGATAAAAATGAGTACGATAAAAAACAGTACAATCACGCCTACCACCGCCCATTTGGAGTTGGCAGACGCTTTGGCTTTCTTCAAAAAATCTTCAAAATTTTGGTCGTTGTTAGCAGGCATTATTCTCTAAACACTCCGTCTCCCGCTTTTAAGCCGCGCCCATTGGCAAATGCGTCGGCGGGCATGGCTTTTTTGCCGGCGGGATGAACTTCGTTAAACCAGATACTTCCTTCTTTACATTTTACTAAAATTCCGCGGTTTCTTTCAACGCGCAGCACCGTCCCGGCGGCGGCGGGAGCGTCGTCCTGCGTCAGTTCGGTATGCACCAGCTGCAGCCACTCGGTTTGCCCGTTGTGGCAAAAAGGCACCTTGGGCTTAGGCCCGCACGCCAGGCCGCGCACGCGGTTGTGCAGTTGGACGGCCGTCAGCAGGGAAGGGCGAAGGAGCGCGTCCTCTTTTTGCAGCATGGGGGCCAGCGTCGGCTCGCCTTGCTGGGGTTGCTGGACCAGGCGGCCGGCTTGAATTTGCGCCAACACGTCTTTTAATCCGTCCAGCCCCAAAGGAATCAGTTTGTCAAACAGCGTTTGGGCGTTATCCTGCGGCAGAATAGGGGCCGGCTTTTGCAAAAAAAGCGGCCCGTCGTCCATACCGGGGCGAATCCAAAAAATGGAAATGCCCGTTTGCGCGTATCCCTGGATAAGCGCCTGTTGGACCGGCGCCGCGCCGCGCAGTTGCGGCAACAGCGAAAAGTGCACGTTCAAAATGCCCAGTTTGGGCAACGCCAAAAAATTGGGACGGAAAATTTTGCCGTACGCCACGGCCACCCCCAAGTCAAAAGGAACGGCGGCAATTTGGTCAAAAGCGTCTTTCAATTTTTCGGGCGAGAGGACCGGCAGGCCCAATTGCTGGGCCCGCTGTTTGACGGGACAGGCGGACACTTCCATCCCGCGGCCGCGGGGTTTGTCGGCCTGAGTAACGACAAGCTGTACCTCGGTTAATTGGTGCAGTAAATCCAAATACGGAACCGATAAAGCGGGCGTTCCGAAAAAAACGGTTTTAAGTAAAGTCATATATTAAATAGTAACAAATTTGGCAAATCATATAAAAGGCAGAATCAAATGTTCGCCGCTGAAAAGCGCTTTGCAAAATTTTGTCTATAAATTTTCAACGTGGGGAAGCGTACAACGGGGCTGTATTTCGGAACAGGAAGGAAAAGTACCCGTTTGTAATGCCCGGGAAAATCGTATTTCCGTTGGACGGAAAATTCCTGCAGGCCGGGCTCGCGGTTTGGGCCTTGCGGAAGCAAACCCAAACATCGCTGCGCCTTTCAAATCCCTACGCAGGGCAAAGCAGTTTGCCCTGCTCCAACCCCAATAAAAAAGCACCCGTTCGGGTGCTTTGTAACTGGCGGAGAGGGAGGGATTTGAACCCTCGAAACCTTGCGGTTTACAGGTTTTCGAGACCTGCTGTTTCAACCACTCACACACCTCTCCAATTACGCCTAAGCCGAGTGGCGGGCCGGGGGCGTCTGTATTTATTATAGCAAACTTCGCGCCGCGGTGCCGAGTGCCCGACAAATTTTATTTATTCATGGGCGGGCGGCAGCGGGGAAAGGGTATTCAAAAATTGCAAAGTGGCATTCACCATCCAGTCCGAGCTGTAATGGGGGCCCAAGTCGGCAAAGAACTGCTTGGTGCCGTGGGGCGCTTTGGCCGTCAGGGCGCGGCTCATCGTCCAGGGGATGATATTGTCCTGCCGGGAGCAGCCAATCAGCAACGGGGCGCGCACCCGGCCAATTAGGCGGGTATTGTCAAACGTTTTGTTCCACAAAATAGGTCTTAACAGCAAAATCCAGGGCGACACGGCAGACCCGTCATACCTTTTGGCCAGACGGTAGAAACCCATGTCGGGCATGGTGGTAAAAGGACATTGCAAAATTAACGCGCGGAAAGGCAATTTTTCGTATTGTACGGCGGTGTACAGGGCCGGATAGCTGCCCAAGGCAAAGCCAAAAAGCACAATGTCTTTGGGCATAATATGCAAGGTGTTAATCAAATAGAAAAGGGCGGCGCGGGAATCCTGTTGGAAATTTTTTTCGCTGGTGCGTCCGGCGCTTTTGCCGTAGCCGCGGTAGTCAAACGTCAGTACGCCCAAGCCTTCTTTTACATACGGGGCCAGCAAATCCTGTACGCTGTAAATATTGCTTTTGTTGCCGTGAAAGAAAAGCAACGTGGGTTTGCCTTCTTGGGCGGGGGTGTACAAGGCGTAAATCGGGGTGCCGTCTTCGGTCGGGAAGGAAACTTCGGTAAAAAGTGTATGCAGGGAATAGACTTGCCGGGACGGTTCAAAAATAAAAAAGTCGGTGGCGCGGTCCAGAAAAACAGCCCACGCGGCCAAAAGTGCGACTAATAAAATCCACAGGATGTATCTGCGCATATGCCCCCGTTTTTTATCGTATCATAAAAAAATTTTTTACGAAAGCTTTTTTAGAAAATCGTCCGCCGCCTGCGCCGCCCAGGTAAATTCATCGTGCCCTCCTTGCGCGGCTAAAAACCGCCTGGCCGGCTTAATAAAATCCGCCAGGCGCGCCGTCATGCGCCAAGGAATCGTAGCGTCCGCCTTGCTCATGCACACCAGCACCGGCAGGCGCAGAGCGGCGGCATGGGGGACGTTGTCAAACCGGTTAAAATACAAAAACGGCGTTACAAACGCTTTGGTGGCCCGGTATAAAAAGGACGTCGGTTCATACACGTGTTTCCACAGGCAGACGGCCATATCGGGCGTGCTTAAAAACGGGCTTTGCAAGATAAGCGCCCGAAACGGCAGTTTTTCCAGCTGATGCGCCACATACAGCGCTGGCGCGTTGCCCAGCGAGTGGCCGTAGAGCACCAGGTCCTGCGGGCGGATTTTTTTGACGTTCATCAAATAGCGCGCCGCGGCCAACGCGTCTTCAAACATATGCTTTTGGGAAGGCGTGCCTTTGGATAATCCGAAGCCGCGGTAATCAAACATAAAAATCCCGTAGCCCCGGGGTGCGTAGGCCTGTGCAAATTTTTCAAAGTGGGACACATTGCCTCCCCGCCCGTGGAAAAACAACAGCGTCGGGCGGCCGGGCTGGGCGGACAGATAAACGGCGGTAATTTTTTTGCCGTCCGGCGCGTCCAACGCGATGTTTTCAAACGGCAGCTGAAGCGGCCAGCGTTTTTTTTGCGGGCGAAACACGATATGCGCCCCCAACCGGGAAAGCCCATACCACACCCCCGCCAATACGGCTAAAAAAAGTACCCAAATCATACCTATATTATAGCTTTTCCCCGGCCCGAAAGGCATTTGGTATAATGAACATATGAACCAAAAAACAGGGGTTTTAAGTTCCCTTCAAACGAATTTTTTTGCTTCTCTCCCCGCCTGGGTGGGGCCGCTGTGCGGCCTGACGGGCGCCGCGTTGTTTTTGGCGGGCACGGTGTGTTTTGTGGCGTACAACTGGTCCGCTTGGGGTACGCTTTATAAATTTGCTCTGCCGCTTGCCGGGCTGGTGGCCTGTGCGGCGGGAGTTTGTTGCACCGGATTAGAAAAAAACGCCGGCCAAGTGCTCTCGGTGGCGTGCGGATTGTTTGTGGGGTTGTTTTGGGCCGTGTACGGCCAGGTGTATCAGACGGGAGCCTTTGTGTATGAATTTTGTCTGGCCTGGGCCGTAAGCCTGGTGCCGCTTGCGCTGTTGGCGGGGAACCGCTGGCTGTGGCTGCTGTGGGCGGCCGTGTGCAATGGGTACATTGTTTCGCGTTGGAGTGTATGGATGACGTCTGCCAATGTGTGGGTGCTGATTGTGTTTAACGTACTTTGTTTTATCGTGAGCGAGGGGGCCGTGCGGCGCGAAGGGAAAGGAGCATGGTTTTCTCTCTTCTTTTTGGCGGCGGCGTTGTGGTTTAGTGTGATGGACGGATTGGGAAGCGAGTGGAATTTACACTTTTGGTGCAGTTTTGGGCTGATAGCGCTGTTGGGGGGATACGCGTGGCGCTTTCGCCGCGGAGCGGTGCAGCTGGGATTTTGCGCGCTGGCGTTGGATGTGTTGCTGGCGGAGCAGATTGTTTCTTCGATTGAGATAGGGAACGGCCTCCTGACGGTACTGGTAGTAATGGCGCTGTTTGTGGGCAGCGGGTGGGCGGTGTACGCCGTCAGCCGCGGGGAGGAGAAAAATGCCTGATACGGAAACGAAACTTCCTTTTATGGTGTCTGCCCTGGTAACCGTGGGGGCGTGTTTGGCGTGTGTGTTGACCATGATACTGATGGGCTGGCCCAACTTTTTGGGCGCGGGGGTGGGCAGTGTGCTCCTGGCGCTGGTGGGAACATATGTGGCCGGGCGCACGCGCGGCGTGGCCGGGGCCTTTTGGGCGCAGACGGCGTTGGTATTTTCTCTGTGCGGCAAGGGCTTGCTGATTTTTGGGCTGGGGATGTTGTGGCACTTAAGTGCGGCAGAGGCGTGCTGGCTGGTGTGGGGAATTACGCTTTTGGGATATCCCATTTTTACGCAAAAAATGGACCGCGCCGTGATGAGCTTTGCCAGTGCGATGGCGCTTTTGTGGTGGGTGTTCCAACAGCGGACCGGGACGTGGCCGTGGCTGGAAAGCCTGAGCGTACTGCTGTTTGTGGTTGCGTATGTATTGTTTTTTGTGCCGAGTGAAAAAGTTCGCCCCGTGGCGTGGGGCCTGTTGCCGGCGTGTTTGGCGGCGTTTGGATGTTCGTGGCTGTTTGGACGTGTGGCCACGTTGCCGGTCAATGCGCTGTTGTTGGGACTGTGTTTGTGCGGGGTGTATGCCTGGCGCGCCAAGTCCCGTTTTAACGGGTATGTTGCGGTGCTTATTTTGCTGCTTTCCTATATTACAAACGTGGGTACGGTAATGGGAGGGGCGTTGCTGGCGCTGGCCTTTAGCCAAAACCGCCTGAGCCTCAAAATAGCAGGGACGGCCGTGTTTGCGCTGTCGCTCGTGTGGCTGTACTACCATATGCAAACGACGCTGTTGGTAAAAAGTTTTTATCTGTGGGCGGCGGGGCTGGTGTTGCTGGCCGTGTATGCCTGGCAGAAAAGGGGGATTTATGCGCGCTAAAATTTTTGTGGGAGCGGCGCTGGCGTTGGCGGTTGTGTTGGGTGGATACGCCTGCTACACCCACGCGGCCCGGCAACAGGCGGACGTGTTTTATTTCAAAATGGCGCCGGTGGACCCGCGGGCCTTGCTGAGCGGGGATTATATGGAACTTTTTTACGAAGTGGAAACGGGTTCCCGCGGGGAGAACAAGGGCTCCGTGGTGCTTTACGTGGCGCAAAACGGCGTGGTGCAGACCGAAAAAACGGACCGGCCGTTGGTAGTGCCCACCTTTGAAAGACGGCTTCGCCTGCCGCACCAGTTTTATTTTCAGGAAGGTACCGGCGAAAAGTATGAAAACGCCGCCTACGCCAAAATGCTGCGCTTGCCGAACGGACGATTTTTGATACAAGCGCTGACGGACGAAAAATTGAACGAAATCAACTAGAGGTTTTTACTATGAGCGAAAATTGCAATCACAACTGCAGCTCCTGCAGTGCCAACTGCTCCAGCCGCAACCCGGGCGAAATGCCCAAAGACAAACCGCATTTGCGAAGCCGCATTAAACACGTGATTGGCGTGGTGAGCGGAAAAGGCGGGGTGGGAAAGTCGTTTGTTACGGCGCTGCTCGCGTCGGAAATGACCCGCCGCGGCTACAGCTGCGGCGTGTTGGACGCCGATATCACCGGCCCGTCTATCCCCAAAATGTTTGGTATTCACGAACGCGCCACCGGGGATCAGGACGGCATTTATCCCGTCAAAAGCCAAGAAGGCGTGCAAGTCATGTCCTTAAATTTGCTGTTGGAAAAA
Source organism: uncultured bacterium (assembly GCA_949294085.1). Classification (GTDB taxonomy): domain Bacteria; phylum Elusimicrobiota; class Elusimicrobia; order Elusimicrobiales; family Elusimicrobiaceae; genus Avelusimicrobium. The sequence goes on from CASFFX010000006.1 coordinate 39,958, forward strand.
GAAACGGACCCCGTCATTTGGCGCGGCGCGCTGATTACGGGCACCGTGCGCCAGTTTTGGACGGACGTCATTTGGGAGGACGTGGATTACCTGTTTATTGATATGCCGCCCGGAACGGGGGACGTAACGCTGACGGTGTTCCAAAGCCTGCCGGTGGACGGCATTGTGATTGTGTCCTCTCCGCAGGAACTGGTGCAGATGATTGTGGGAAAAGCCGTCAAAATGGCCCAAATGATGCACGTGCCGGTGCTGGGGCTGGTGGAAAATATGAGCTACCTTAAATGCCCCGACTGCGGAAAAGAAATTGAACTTTTTGGCAAAAGCCACGCCGAAGAAATGGGAAAAGAGTTTCACATTTCGCCGGTGATGCGTGTGCCACTGAACCCGGCCGTGGCCCGTGCGGCCGACGAGGGACGCATCGCCTTCGTGCGCGAAGAAGCCGTCGCCCCGCTGGCGGACAAATTGGCCGCTATGTAAAAAAGGCCCTTCCAGGCCGGCAGCGCGTTTGTGGGGCCGCGAAGGGAACCGTAAAAACGGGACTTTTTATTTGCCCCGTTGGGCTTCATTAAATGTTAGAATATGCGCAGAGGAAAAAATATGTCCATTTCTTTAAGTAAACTGGCAGGAACTATCGGCGATTCGCCAACCTTAAAAATCAATGCCAAGGCGCGCGCGCTCAAAGCGGCGGGGGAACCCGTCATTCATTTGGGCGGGGGGGAACCCACCTATCCCGCGCCGCAGGCCGCGGTGGACGCGATTATCCAAAAAGCCAAAAGCCGCAAAATTAAATACACGCCTTCGTCCGGTACGCCGGAATTGAAAGCCGCCGTGCTGGATTACACGCAGCAGCATTATGGCCGCCGCTACGAGCCGGCCCACGTGATTATTTCCGCCGGGGCCAAGCAGGCGCTGTTCAACTTTTTGCTGGCCGCGGTGGACCCGGGGGACGAAGTGGTATTCCCGGCGCCGTATTGGGTCAGCTATCCCGAAATGGTGCGTATGGCGGGGGGAAAGCCCGTCATCGTGCGGGGCCGCCAAGGGCTGCAGGTGCAGGCCGAAGAATTGCTGCGCGCCGTAACCCCCAAAACCAAAGTTATTTTGCTTAACAGCCCGTGCAATCCGTCCGGCCGGATTTACGGAGAAGATTTTATTAAAACGATGGTGGAATTTGCCGAACGGGAAAACATTTTCCTGGTGATGGACGACATTTACCACCAATTGGTGTTTGACGGCAAAAAAACACCCAACCCCTGCGCCTATGCCCAAGAAGCCAAAAACCTGGTGATTATTAACGGGGTGTCCAAATTGTATGGACTGACGGGGCTGCGCATTGGATGGGCCGTCTGCGCCAATAAAGAACTGATTGCCGCCATGGGCCGCATGCAGGCGCAAAGCACGTCGTGCAACTGCGACTTGTCCGAAGCGGCCGCCGCCGCGGCCCTGAAAGGGGACCAAAGCTGCGTGCAGGATTTGTGCCGTGTCTTGCAGGAAAACCGCGATGTACTGCTGCAGGAAGCGGCCAAAATTCCGTACGTAAAGGTGGAAAAGCCGGAAGGTACGTTCTATTCGTTTATGGATTTTAGCCACTATAATACCGATTCCAATGCGCTAGCGCAGTATTTGTTGGAAAAGGCCTTGGTGGCCCTGGTGCCCGGTGTGTCCTTTGGGGCGGAAGGGTACTTGCGCATCAGCTATTGTGCGGATCAGGCTTCCATTGTGGAAGGGCTGCGCCGTATTCGCTGGGCGCTTGATAAAAACGCTCCGAAAGAGATGAAAATCGGGGATAAATTACTTACGAGGGATTAACATGAAAACACTCAATGCAAAACCGGATTTTTTTAAGCCGGATTACGGACTTGAACACGCCGGAATCAGCACCGGCAAGACCGTTTACTGGAACTATTCCACTCCGGCCCTGTACCAGGAATCGCTCGCCCGCGAAGAGTCCAACGTCGTGTACGGCGGCCCCCTGTGCGTGAGCACCGGCAAACACACCGGCCGCAGCCCCAACGACCGCTATTTCGTGGAAACGAAAGACATTGAAGGCAAGCTTTTCTACAACAAAAGCAACAAAGGCATTAAGCCCGAATACTTTGACAAAATTTTTGCCAAAGTGCAAGAATACGTAAAAGACAAAGACCTCTTTGTGCGCGATGCCTATGTGGGCTCCAGCGAAGCTTCCCGCCTCAAAGTGCGCGCCATTACCGAGTGCGCCTGGACCAACCTGTTTGTGAAAAATATGTTCATTGAACCCAAACAGGAAGAACTCAAATCGTTCGTGCCGGAATTTACCTTAATCTGCCTGCCGCGCATGAAAGTGGATCCCGCCACCGACGGCACGTTAAGCGAAACCGCCATTTTGATTAACTTTGAGAAAAAGATGATCCTCGTTATCGGTTCCGAATACGGCGGCGAAAACAAAAAAGCCCTCTTTACGGTTATGAACTTCCTCCTGCCGCAAAAAGGCATTATGACCATGCACTGCTCCGCCAACGTGGGCGACAAGCAGGACAGCGCCATCTTCTTCGGTTTGTCCGGTACGGGCAAAACCACCCTGTCGGCCGACATTACCCGCGGCCTCATCGGCGACGATGAACACGGCTGGGACGAAGACGGCGTATTCAACTTTGAAGGCGGCTGCTATGCCAAGGTGATTAAACTGAGCCAAGAAGCCGAACCGCAAATCTATTCCACCACGCACCGCTTCGGCACCGTGTTGGAAAATGTCGTGTTTGACCCGCAAACCGGCAAGCTGGATTTGGACGACGATTCTTTGACCGAAAACACCCGCGCCTGCTACCCGCTGAACTTTATTGAAAACGCGGTGGAATCCAAACGCGCCACGCACCCCAAGAACATCATCTTCTTAACGTGCGACGCTTTTGGTGTCATGCCGCCTATCTCTAAATTGACGCCCGACCAGGCCTTGTACCACTTCATCAGCGGCTACACCGCCAAAGTGGCCGGTACGGAAAAAGGCGTAAAAGAACCCACCAGCACCTTCTCTACCTGCTTTGGCGGGCCGTTTATGCCTTTGCACCCGTCCGTGTATGCGGAACTCTTGAAAAAGAAAATTAAAGCCCACAACGTGGACTGCTGGCTGGTAAACACCGGCTGGATTGGCGGTCCCTACGGCGTAGGCCACCGCATCAGCATCAAATACACCCGCGCGCTGCTCAACGCGGCCCTGGACGGAAAACTGGCCAAAGTGCACTTTATCACGGACCCGGTTTTCGGTTTCCAGATTCCGACGGAATGCGAAGGCGTGCCTTCCGAAATTTTGAACCCGATGAACGCGTGGGAAAACAAGGAAGAATATATGGTAAAATATGAGTCCTTGGCCAAATCGTTCATTGAGAACTTCAAAAAGTACGAAGACGGTTGTTCCAAGGAAGTGCTGGCGGCTGCGCCGAAAGTGAAATAGGGCAGGCACCGGTAAAATTTAAGAACGGAGCCCCGCGTAAGAAACTCTTATCAACGGGCTCCAAATATAATAAAATCTAAGAAACGATATCTTTCGTATCAGTACAACAGGAGAATTAGTAATATGGCAAAAGCAAATGCAAAATTTATGGCCCCTTTGACCCCCAGCGCCGAATTGGCTGTGATCGTTGGTTCTGCGGCTCTTCCGCGCACCGAAGTCGTTAAAAAGATGTGGGACTACATCAAGAAGAACGGCTTGCAGGACGCCAAAAACAAACGCATGATCAACGCCGATGAAAAATTGGCGGCCATCTTTGAAGGCAAAAAACAGATCAGCATGTTTGATATGAGCAAATATCTTTCCAAACACTTGTCCAAATAAGGTTTGCTGAAAGTTTTGTAAAACCCCGCTCTTGGAGCGGGGTTTTTTTTGGAAGTTTACCCGCGGTGCGGCTGGGCACTGCAAGAAAGCCTGGACCCTCGGTTTGGACACGGGAATCTACCGCAGCCTTGCACAAACTGCTACAATAAAAGTATGAGCCAAACCACGTATCCCAATGACGGCCTGCGCCAACTGATAGAAGGCTACCGTCATTTTTTTAAGGGCAATCCGCCCCGCAAAGGGTTTTGTGCCCTGCATGCGGAACAAATTGCGCATACGCAAAACCCGCACTCTATGGTCATCAGCTGTTTTGACAGCCGCGTCTGCCCGGAGGCGATTTTCGCCACGAACGACGGGCATATCTGCGTGCACCGCAATATGCTCAACCAGGTGGACCCGAAAGACGCTTCCATGATGGCTTCCCTGCGCTTTGCGGCCGAAAGTTTGAAAGTGCAAAACATTGTGGTATTGGGGCACAGCAACTGCAATGCGGTGGCCAAACTGAAAGATTTGGCGTGCCTGCCGGCCGAAATAGCGGGTTGGCTGGGCGGCGCCGGGGCCCGCTACGAAGGGGATAGTTACGAGCAGGCAATCAAAAACAACGTGTTGGCTCAGCTGTCGCGCCTGCGGGAGATTGATTTTGTGGCCCGCCAGGTGCAGGAACGCAACTTGCATTTGGAAGGGATGTTGTTTCATATTCATTCCGGGCGGTTGGAACGGTTTGACGACGTCCAGCAACGCTGGAATTTTGTGAATACGGAGGAGTAATGCCGGCTGATTTGAAACGGATGTATGAAGGAATTTTGGCGGCGTGCGGCGGGGTGGACAATATTGCCACGCTGGGTTGCTGCATGACGCGCCTGCGTTTTACCGTCAAGGACGAAGCGCTCGTTCACCCGGACGCTTTGCGCCAGGTAAAAGATGTGGCGGGATATTTTTATTCCGGCTCTCAGCATCAGCTGATTGTGGGGCCTTCCACCGCCGGAAAATTGGCGGCGTATTTTAACGAACGCCATGCGTTTGCCCCCCTTAGCGCTACGGGCGCGGAACCGTTTATCGTACCCGCACCGGAGCAAAAGCCGACGGAACCCGCCGTGGGCGACGTGAAAGAAAACAAGACCGCCGTGCGCAAAAAGTATTCCAGCCGCTTAAGCCGGGCTTGTGCCGTCATCGGCAATATTTTTCTGCCGCTGATTCCGGCCTATATCGGCTGCGGGCTTTTGCTGGGAATTAACAATATTTTGTCCAAAACGCTCCTGGCCGGGGACCCCAATACCACGGCGCTGTTGGGCGTGTTTGGTAATGGGATTTTTTTCTACTTAAGCGCTATTGTGGGCTACAATGCCAATAAAGAATTTGGCGGTACGCCGGCGCTGGGAGCGGCCTTTGCGGGCATTTTGAATATGCCGGCGTTGGCCAACGTAACGCTGTTCGGCGCGCCGTTGGTGCCGGGAAAAGGCGGCGTAATTGCGGTACTGCTGGTGTGCTGGGCAGGCAGCTGGCTGGAAAAACGCCTGCGTGCGCACATCAAAGGCAGCGCGGAAATGTTCCTTACGCCTACGCTGACGATTTTGGTGGTGGGGTTGGTGTCTTTGGCGCTGATTCAGCCGCTGGCGGGGTGGCTGTCGGACGTATTGGCCGTGCTGACGCAAAACGCCTTAAAACACGGCGGGTTGCTGGCGGGTGCCTTGCTGGGCGGCACGTTCCTGCCGCTGGTGATGATGGGAATTCACCAAAGCTTGGTGCCCATCCACCAACAGCTGGTGGACGCGCTGGGCGCCAATCCGCTGTTCCCCATTTTGTGCATGGCCGGGGCCGGACAGGTGGGGGCCAGCTTGGCCGTATTGTTCAAAACCCGCAACGAAAAACTTAAAACGATTGTCAAAAATGCGCTGCCTGTGGGGTTGCTGGGTATTGGCGAACCGCTGATTTACGGCGTAACGCTGCCTTTATTCAAACCGTTTATCGGGGCGTGCTTGGGGGCGGCCGTGGGCGGAGCCGTAGTGGCGGCCTTCCACGTAACGTCCGCGATTCCGTTTGGCGTGTCGGGCGTGGTGTTGTTTTTGGCCTTGTCCAATTTGCACAGCGTCATTTTTTACGGGGTGGGATTCCTGGCGGCCATGGCGGCCGGGTTTGCGTTTACCTGGCAGCTGGGGTTTGACGACCCGCAGGACAACGCCTAACCTCCGCACCGTTCTAAAAAACCCCGCTTGCTGGCGGGGTTTTTTGTGGGCGAATTAGCCTTTCTTTTGGGAAGAACCGAAATAAAGGTCGGCGGGGATGTTTCTTCCTTGGCAGTAGGCGGAAATTTCCGCCCGCAGGCGGTCCCAAAACTCCGTTTTCCCTTCCAAAAAAATTTCTTGATACAGCGGCAAAAGCGAAGCGTAATGCTGGGCGATAAAATTCATAATTTTGCGCTGATAGGCCGGGCGCATATTCAAGCTGTCAAAACTGTAGCGGTCGGTGTAAGAACGGGTAAGTTCCATAATGGCTTTCCAATCGCTGATTCCCGGAAACAGCGGGGCCAGCATGACGGCGGTTTTGAGGCCGGCCTGGTGCAGGGTTTGCAAGGCGTGCACTTTTTCTTGCACGGCGGGGGCGCAGGGCTCGGCTAGCTGGCGGAACGCGTCATCCGCCGACGAGAAGGAAAAGGCCACCTCGCAGTCGGGAAATTGCCGCAGCAGGTCCATATCCCGCAGTACCAAGGGAGATTTGGTCAGAATATGCACGCGCGCCTGGCAGAAAAGCAGCTGTTTAAGCAGTTTGCGGGTGAGTTCGTACTGTTTTTCATACGGATTGTACGGGTCGGTTACCGAGCTGAGCATGACGCGGGTGCGGAATAATTGGGCGGGGCGGAGGGGAACTTCACAGGTTTTTACGTCTAAAAAATCACCCCATGCTTCGGCGTGGCAGGTGAATTTGCGCATGTATTCGGCGTAGCAATACACGCATTTGTGCGGGCAGCCAATGTAGGGGTTGATGACGTAATCAAATCCCGGAATTTTGGATTTGGAAAGGTAGGTTTTGACGGGTGCAGTAGCGACGGTGATCATAAGCGGTGTCTCCCTAGCGAAATTTATGTATATAGTGTACAATATCTAAAAAGGAGAGCAAAAGTATGTCGTCGCAAGGGGCTGGCCTGCTGGAGCGCGTGAAACATTTTTTTGATTTGGAAGCCCGCCGCCGCGAAAAATACCAACGCTGGGACCGCTTGGCGGAAAACGGGGACGAAGAAGCACGCTACCGGCTGTTAATGCTGTACCGGGAAGAAGGCGAAGAATTTTGGCCGTTGGCTTTTAAGTGGACGGTGGCGGTGGCCAATGTGGGCGAGGACTGCGGTGTAACGCTGCAGGCGGCCGAAATGTACGCCGCCGGGCACGGATGCCCCCAAAACGAAGAAAAGGCTCTCTTGTGGTTTGAACGCACCCTCAGCCTGCATATTATGCAGGGGCCCCACTCTCCCCTGACGCTGGACGCCGCCAATTACGTCCAGGAACAAATCCAGGAACTGCGCCGCAAACTGGGCCGGGATAACGCCTGATTGGTTCCGTCCGCTTCTACTAACCCTTTTCTCTTCATGACGAACTGCGCCGCTTAAGGTACAATACCCTAAATTCTTTTGAGGCCGCAAGGTGCGGCCATATCTGCATACAAGGAGGCAGCCATGGAACAAAAATGTGAAGTGCGGTCCGTTTGGTGGGAGCTCTCTTCCGGCGGGCCGTGTGTGCTGTCCAAGCGGTTGATAGACCGTCATAACGAAGCTTCGTTTGACCCCTTTTCTTATCTGACGGTTTGTTATTGCAGCCCGGAGTTTGACCGCTCCGACATCATCCCGCCGCATATTCGGCAGGACCGGGAAACCCTCAACTATTTAGTAACGGGTCTGGTGGACCCGCCCGATTTGCAGGACGAACAGGCCGACGGGCGCGGGGTAAGCCGCTGGATTAATACCGTGGGCGGGCTGAAACAGGCCTCCCCCAGCCAAAGCGTGTACGTGCTGAATATGGAGTTGTGGATGAAGGTGGCCCCCGGGGCGGACGGCGGCGGAAAACGCTGGGAATTTGAAAGCGAATTTGTGCCGCTGGTGCGCACGTCGGGCGCGCAGGTGCGCGTGCTGTGCGGGCGTTACCAGCACCGCGAGGGGCAAATGGCCCAGCATCCGCTGGGCACGGTGTTGTTGGACGTTACTTTGTGCCCGGGCGGCGCGTTTGAATATACGTTCCCGTTGGAAAACACAAACTTGCTGTATGTGTTTGGCGGGAAAGTGTTTTTCGGCCCGGAGGCCGAAGAAAACTACGGCAAAGATTCCTTGCTACGGGTGTGCGGGGGCAAGCTGTTTGCTTCTTCGTTTGAAACGGGCGGCCGGTTTTTGCTGTTTTCGGCGCGGGCGGTATCCGGGCAGTTCCCGGCGGTATGCCCGGCCGGTGCGCTGGTGTGCAAAATTGCCAAATAACTGCGCCGGCAGACTTGAATTTTAACGCAAAGACTCGTAAATTAACTATAACCCAACGCAGGAAAAGGAGCATCTATGCGAAAATTGACCTTAGGGGCGGTGCTGGTGCTGTGTGCATGGCCGCTTTCGGCGCAAATCCAGCGGACGTATCATTATGGGGTTGTGCCGACGGAAAACATTACCACCTTTGAAGTGAACCCGTCGTTTAATGTTTTGGACGACAGCGGCGGTATTTCCAACAACCAAGTTACGTTCAAAACCTACCGCGTGATTAACGAGCGTTTTAACTGGGGGGTGGAAGTGCCGTTGTCCCGCTACGAATCTCCCACCAAATCCGTAAACGGTTTGGGCGATATTTTGGCCAACGTTACCTGGACGCTCCCTGCCGAAAAGTTATTTGGCTTCGGCGCCAAAATGGAATTTTTCCTGCCGACGGCCACCGATGATTTGCTGGGAACGGGCAAATTGCAGGCCAGTCCTTCGGCCTTTGTGCTGCTAGCGTTCCCCGGCGGTTTTTACGGAGCGGTGGGATACAAGCATTACGTGTCCGTGCTAGGCGAGAGCGACCGGGCGGACATCAATATGGGCCGCCTGCGCGCCAATATTGGCTACACGTCGCCCAATCAATGGTGGGTGCTGACGAACTTGTATTATTATATGGATTACGAGCACCGGGGTATGGCGGAGTTTATTCCGGAGCTGGAAGTGGGTACCTTGGTAAACGACGGAACGGCTTTTTATGCCAACGCCAGCACGCATGCCGCCGGAAATTGGAAAACGAAAGATTGGAGTTTTGGGGTTGGATTCAAACTGCTTTATTTGTAAGGAAGAACAAAACATCCCCGGTCTTAAACGACCGGGGATTTTTGTAAATGGTGCGCTCGGCGGGAGTCGAACCCACATTTCCAGCTTCGGAGGCTGACGCTCTATCCATTGAACTACGAGCGCGCAAAAGGGCTTCTTTTATTTTATCAAAATTCGGCGCGTTCGACTACGCTTGTGTGGCCGGCGTATTTTGGGACGAGTTGCGAAAGCGCGGAAAACCCAGCCAAATGGCTAGCAGCGCACCCACCCCCAGCAAATACGGATAATACAAATATTTCATAATGCTCACCGGCGACACGCCCGACAAGCTGGCCGCCATCAACAGCTGCGCGCCGTACGGAATAATGCCCTGTACAAAACACGAAAAAATGTCCAACAAACTGGCCGACCGATTGGGCGCCACGCCAAAGCGCTGGGCAATTTCTTTGGCAATCGGGCCCGCCATAATCAGGGCAATGGTGTTGTTGGCCGTGCACAAATTGGCAAAGCTTACCACGCCGGCAATGCTCAGTTCGGCCCCGCGGCGGGAATTGATTTTGGCCGTCATTTTTTGAATAATCCACGCTAGGCCGCCGTTGTAGCGAATCATTTCCAGCATGCCGCCTGCCAAAATCGTTACGATGATGAGTTCGCCCATCCCGTTAATGCCCGCGCCCATGGAGGTCGTCCAGCCCCATACGTCAAAGGCGCCCGTCAGTAATCCAATCAGCCCGCACAGCACCGTTCCTCCCAGCAGTACCGTCATCACGTTCACGCCCATGACGGCCGCCGCCAGCACGATGAAATACGGCAGCACTTTAACCCATGAAATATCCCCCGCGGCAAACGACGTTTTGGCCCCGCTTCCAAATAGGATGTACAAAATGGTGGTCAGCACGGCAAACGGCATAACGATATGAAAATTGGTCTTAAATTTATCCGCCATTTTGCACCCCTGCGTGCGGGTGGCCACGATGGTAGTGTCGGAAATGAAGGAAAGATTGTCGCCAAACATGGCCCCGCTGACGACCACCGCACTCATCAGCGCGGGGGAAATGCCCGTCTGGGCCGAAAGCCCTGCGGCCACCGGCGTCAGCGCTACGATGGTGCCCACGGACGTGCCCACCGAAACCGATATCACGCACGCCGCCAAAAATACGCCCGCCGCCAATACGTTGCCCGGCAGCAGCGCCAACGTGAGGTTTACCGTGGCGTCCACCGCGCCCATGGCTTTGGCCGTTTGGGCGAAGGCACCCGCCAGAATAAAAATCATTACCATCAGCATAATGTTGGAATTGGCCGCCCCTTTGCAAAACAGCTCAATGCGGTTGTGCAAGGTGCCGCCCTTGCTCATGGCTACGGCGACTACCGACGACAAAACAAAAGCAACGGTAATGGGCATTTTGTAAAAATCGCCCGCCGCCAGCGAAACGGCCAAGTACGAAATTAAAAAGACGGCCAGCGGAACGAGTGCCAGCGGATTGGGAGAAATTTTTTCCGGTTTCATAAAACTCCTGGGCATAAAAAATCCGCCGGATCCAGACGCGTCCGGCGGACGGTTGAAATAACACAATCTATATATTCATTATATAATTTTTGGGCTTTTTCCGCTGGACGGGGCCGGCTGGTTGGCGGCGGTGTAGATGAGCAGCAGGTCCTCTTTGGCCAGCGGTTTTAATTTGCTGACGGTCCGCGTGCCGCCGCGGCTGCAGCGTTCGGCCAGGTCGTGCAGTTCGCTTTCGCTCAGCGGACGGCCCAGCAGTTCCGGCAGGTTGGTGGGCATGCCCAGCCGGGCAAAAAAGCGGACGGTGGCGTCTATCCCTTGGCGGGCGGCACTGTCCGTATCGGTTACGGTGTCAATGCGCCACACGTTGCAGGCGTAGCGGGCAAAGCGGGCCGGGTCCTGCTTGTACACGTACATCGCCCACGCTTTCCATACGGCGGAAAGGCTTTCCCCGTGGGGCACGCCATACACGCCGCTTAATTCGTGCCCCAGCTGGTGCACGGCAAATTCTTTTTCCGCGCCTAAACCGGTCAGGTTGTTGTGCGACAGGCTGCCCGCCCACATTAGTTCGCTTTGGGCTTGGTAATTGGTGGGGCATTCTACGGCGCGCGGCCCGTAGTGGATGACGGTGCGCATCAGCGCTTCGGCCAGCGCGTCGGTCAGTTCGTTGCCCTGCATGGGCGTAAAATAGCGGTCCAGCGTGTGCATCAAAATATCGGTTACGCCGCAGGCAATTTGCCGCGGGGACAGCGTAAACGTCAGCTCCGGGTTCATCAGCGCAAACCGCGGGCGGTTGAAAGGCGTGTTGATGCCGCGCTTGTCGTGGTGGGCGTCGTCCGTCAGAACGGCCGAATCGCTGGATTCGCTGCCGGAGGCGGAAATCGTCAGCACACAGCCTACGGGGAGGGCTTTTTGTACGGGGGCTTTGCCTTGCCAGTACGTCCAAATATCGGTGGAAGGTTCGGCCGCGCCGATGGCAACGGCTTTGGCGGTGTCTATCACGCTTCCGCCGCCGATGGCCAAAATAAAATCCGCCTGAAAGGCCAGGGCCGTCAGTACGCCTTTGCGGGCAAACGAAAGGGTGGGGTTGGGCTGTACGCCGCCCAAGGTTTTAACCGCCAGGTGGGCGGATTTCAACGCGTTTTCCACTCGTTCCAACAGCCCGCTCTTGACGGCGCTTTGGCCGCCGTAAATAATCAGTACGCGCGAACCGCCATACCGGGCCACGGCTTGGCCGGCGCGTTCTTCGGCCCGGCGGCCGAAAATAATTTCCGTCGGGGCATAAAAAGTAAAATCTCGCATAGGGTTCTCCTTAGTACTGCCTTTATTATATAACACTTTCCGCCGGGCGTTTGTTAAAAGTGATACAATATCCGTACCTCTTAGCCGAAGTTCCGCCAGGCCCGGGCCCGTGCGGACGGAGTGAATATGAAAGCGGTTATTATTACCATTGGAGACGAAATTTTACTGGGACAGATTTTAGACACCAACTCCCGCTTTATGGCGCGGAAATTGGCGGCGTTGGGGGCGGAAACGGTGCAAATGCGCTCCGTGGCCGACCAAAAGGACGCCATTTGGCACGCGCTGGACGATGCCTTTGCCGTGGCGGATGCGGTGTTTGTAACCGGCGGGCTGGGCCCGACCAAGGACGATTTGACCAAAAACGTACTGGCCGAATATTTCGGCACGGAGCTGGCGTTTAATCCGCAGGCGTATGCCTGGCTGGAGGAAATGTTTGCGGCCAACCCGAAACGGATGAACGCGTATAACCAATCGCAGGCCTTGCTGCCCCGGGCGTGTACGCCGCTGCACAACCTCAAGGGAACGGCCAGCGGCATGTGGTTTGAAAAAGAGGGGAAGGTGTTGGTTTCGCTGCCGGGCGTGCCGTTTGAAACGGAAAGCCTTTTTCCGCGCGAAGTAGTGCCGCGGCTGAAAGAAAAATTTCACGATTTGCTGCTGCGCTACCAAATGGTAACGGTGTATGACATTGCCGAGTCGGACCTGGCAATGAAACTGGCGGATTTTGAAGCCCAGCTTCCCGCCGGGGTGGGGCTGGCCTATTTGCCTTCGGCGGGGTTTGTCCGCCTGCGGCTTACGGCCAAAGGCCGCGCCGTGGACCAGCTGGACGGGCAGTTTCAAAAATTGCTGCAGGCGTTAAAGGGGCTTTCTTTTGAACAGGCTTCCCGCGAAACTACGCCGGAATTGCTGGCCCGCCGTTTGCGGGAAAGCGGTGTGAGTGTCGCGTGTGCCGAAAGCTGCACCGGGGGCAATATCGCCCATCTGATTACTTCGGTTCCCGGCGCCTCGGCCTATTTTAAGGGCGGGGTAGTGGCCTATGCCAACGAAGTAAAGGAAAATGTGCTGGGCGTACGCCGCGAAGATTTGGAAAAATACGGCGCCGTCAGCGAGGCGGTGGCCCTGCAAATGGCGCAGGGCGTGCGGCACATTACGGGCGCGCAATGGGGCGTATCCACTACCGGAGTGGCCGGGCCGGACGGCGGAACGCCCGAAAAACCGGTGGGAACGGTGTGGATCGGCGTGGCTGGACCCAACGGCGCGGAGGCGCGGAAATTTGTTTTTTCCCATACGCGCGAGCGCAACATCGGGCGGGCGTCGCTCAAAGCCCTCCAGCTGTTGCTGGACGCCATTGCCCGGCGTTAAAACCGATTGAACTTGCACCGCCTTTTCCAAAGGAAGAGGCGGTTTTTTAATGCAAAAGAGCGGTTGACAATATTTTTACACAGCTGTATAATAATTATACATACGTGTAAGAAAGAGGTGCCTATGGGCAGAACATCTTCCGGCAACGACGTCAAACTGATTCACACGGGAATTCGGCTGGCCCGGGCCAAAGGGCTGGGCGGGTTTACCGTGCGGGAAGTGTGCGCGCAAAGCCGGGTGAATTTGGGCATGTTCCATTATTATTTTACGAATAAGGACAATTTTGACCGCGCCCTGCTGAGCACACTGTATGAAACGCTGATGAAAAATATTCGGGTGGAAGTGGCGGCCGCGCAGTCCGCGCGCGCCAACGTGCTGAATATTTTGCTGGCGGTACAGCGCTTTGTGCGGGAGAACCGTCGGTTGCTTTCGTCGCTGGCGGGGGACGTGTTTAGCGGGAACGCGAAAATTATTGATTTTATCGGACGGAATTTTACGCACCACATTTCGCTTCTTTTGGCCCAGTTGGAACGGGCCGAAAAAGAAGGCATGCTTGCTTTGCACGACGCCGCCAACGCGGCGCTGGTGCTGGCGATGCCGGTGGTGTTTCCGCAGTTGGTGGCCGGGCTGGACGAACGGGTGCCGCTGCCGTGGAAAGGACGGGTGAGGCCGTCCGTGGCGGCGCTGTTTTCGGACAAAGGCGCCGAGGAACGGATTAAAGTGTTGGTTAATGCCGTTTTTAAGGGGGAAAAATGAAAAAATTGGGTATAGCCTTGGCGTGCCTGTGCACGGCGGCGGGGCTGTGTGCGGCGGAAATCCAAAACCTGCCGTTGGAAATGTGTGAAAAATCCGCGTTGGAATTTTCGCCTGCGGTCAAGGCGGCCCAGGCCCAAATGCAGGCGGCGCAGGCGGCTTACCGGAGCCAGCGGGGCAATTTGTACCCCAGCTTGTATGTGGACGCCGCCGGGAGTTGGACCTCGGAAGTGCCGCAGATGCAAGTGGGGCCGCAGACCTTTGAATTTGGCAGCGAGTGGGGCTATTCCGCCGGGCCGACGTTGGAATACGTGCTGTTTGACAACGGGGCCCGTTCGGCCGCGGCGCGCAGCGCGCTTTCCCAGTACGAAAGCCGGCTGATGGAATATGCCTTGGCGCGCAAACAGGCGCTTTTGCAGGTGCGCCAGGCGTATTTTTCCGTCCAGAGCGATTTGGAAAACATTTATTTGCTTTCGGAACAAATCAAGGTGTCCCGCAAGCAGCTGCAGGACGTCCGCTCCGCTTACCGTGCCGGCGCCAAAAGCCGCCGCGATGTGCTGCTGGCGGAAAAGCAGGCGCTTCGCTCGTCGGTGGATGCCAGCGCCGCGCGGGCGCAGTTGGCCAGCGACCTGCGCAGCTTGTTCCAGTTGACCGGTACCGATTACGGCATTGACCCGCACTACGCCTTGGATTGGCGCGTGCGCGAAAAATTGGAGGGGGACGTTTCCGCCGTCATCCGCGCGGACGACCCGGCCCAAACGGTGGCCCGGTTTGAACCGTTTGCCCAGCTGCAGTTTGACCCGGACACGCCGCGCCTGGCCGCGTATGACGGGGTCATCCAGGCGTACGAATTTGCCGCCCGCGGTTATGCGGCGGCCGTTTGGCCGCGGGTAGGCCTGAGTGCGGGAGCCTATTTTCAATACCCCAACGGGCCGATCCAGGAACACGTTTTTTTAGGCAAGGCGGGGCTTTCGCTGCGGGTGCCGTTGTTTGAAGGCGGCAAAAACCGCGACAAAGCCCAGCAGCAGCGTTTGTCCGCCCAGGCCGCGCGGGCTCAAAAGGAAGAAGTGTCGGAAGCGATGGAAGCCTTGTTCTTATCCGCCCGGGATTCGCTGGGTGCGCTGGACGTAGAAATGAAACTGGCTTCCCGCCTGGCCGACAAGGCCGCCCAGGCCGCTTCGCTGACGTATGAAGCCTATAATGCGGGGGCGGTAACTTTCTTGGAAGTGGACGATGCCAACCTCTCTGCCCTGCAGAGCAAGATGATGTTGAGCGAATTGAATATCCGCCGGCTGAACGGGCTGGCCGTATTGGACAGTTTGGGGAAATAGGAGATTTATGAAAAAGACGATTGCGATTGTGGTGGTTGTGTTGTTGCTGCTGGTGGCGGCGGGACTGTTGTTTTTCCGGCATACGCCGTTTGCTTACAGCGGGGTGGTGGAAGCGGTGGAAGTGGACGTGCCGAGCCGCTTGTCCGACACGCTGACCGAAATTAACGTGCAGGAAGGAAGCCCCGTGCAAAAAGGCGAAGTCTTGGCTCGCTTGGATTGCCGCGATACGCGCCTGAAAGCCGCCATTGCACAAAAAGAATTCAAACGGGCCGAAACGCTGTTGAAAACGACGGCCGGCTCGCGGGAAAATTACGATTTGAAAAAACATCAAAACGACCAGGCCGCTTTGTATGAAAGCTGGTGCGATATTACCAGCCCCATCAGCGGGAAAGTGCTTTATAAGTATTACGAGCCGGGGGAATTTATTGCCGCCGGGCGCAAATTGCTGACCGTGGCCGATTTAAGCGAAGTGGACGTGTGGGTGTATGTGGAGCACGACTTGCTGGCCCGCTTGGCGGTGGGGGGCAAAGTGAAAGGCTTTTTGCCCGAAACGGACCAAACCTTTGACGGCGAAATTTTAAGCATTAACGAAGAGGCCGAGTTTACCCCCAAAAATGTACAAACCCGCCGGGAACGCGAACGGCTGGTGTACGGCGTAAAAACCCGCTTTCACAACGACGCCGCCCGGACGCTGAAATCCGGCATGACGATAGAAGTAACGTTTGAGGGGGTAAAATAAAATGCCCGCTTTGCGCGCGCAAGTGCGTGGCGTAAGCAAGAAAATGGGCCGCGCCCAAGCCCTCAGACAGGTGGATGCGCTGTTTGACGCGGGGAAAGTGCATGGCATTATCGGCCCGAACGGAGCGGGAAAAACGACCCTCATCCGCCTGTTGGCCGGGTTGCTCCATCCCGATACGGGCAGCGTGTCGTACTCGGAAGGCGGACAGAAATTTTCTTCGGCACAGGCCAAACGGGTAACGGGGTATTTCCCGCAGGAGCCCAGCCTGTATCCGGATTTAACGTGTGAGGAACATTTGGAATTTTTCCGTGATCTCTACGCCCTGCCGCAGGAAGAATTTGAGCCGCGCGCCCGCGAACTGCTGCAGGCAACGGGGATGGAACCGTTTAAGGACCGGGCGGCGGGAAAGCTGTCCGGCGGGATGTACAAAAAACTGGGGCTGATGTGTGTGCTGTTAAACCGGCCCAAGCTTTTGTTGCTGGACGAACCGACCGTGGGGGTGGACCCCGTCAGCCGGCAGGAATTGTGGGATTTGGTGTATGGCTTTGCCGGAGAAAATATGACGGTGGTGGTAAGTACGTCGTATATGGACGAAGCCGGCCGCTGCGCCCAGGTGCATGTGCTTAGCGACGGGCAGATGTTGGCTTCCGGCGCCCCACAGGCGGTAATGCGGCAGTTTGGCGTGAACGATTTTGCGGAGATTTTTTTGAATCATGAACGAAAATGAAACGGTAATCCGCGTGAAAGATTTGGTGGTGGCGTTTGGCTCGTTCCATGCGGTGGACGGCGTGTCGTTTGACGTGCACCGGGGCGAAATTTTTGGCTTTTTAGGGGCCAACGGCGCCGGGAAAACCACCACCATACGCACGATTTGCGGGCTGTTGAATCCGTCGGCGGGGACGGTGGAGGTAAACGGGCACGATGTGTCGTCCTCTACGGCGGTGCTCAAGCCGCTGATCGGCTATATGTCCCAAAAATTTACGCTCTACCCCGATTTAACCGTGCGCGAAAATATGAACTTTGCCGGGAGCCTCTACGGCATGAGCCCCCGGCAAATTGCCGCCCGTGCGCACAAGCTGATGGAATTTATCGGATTGCCGGAAAATATACCGGATCCGGTCAGTCATCTGTCGGGCGGGGTCAAGCAGATGGCGGCGTTGGCCTCGGCCCTGCTGCACGACCCGGAACTGGTGTTTTTGGACGAACCTACCGCCGGCACTTCGCCGCAGACGCGTGTGGCTTTTTGGGCGCTGATTCGCCGCCTGGCCCAGTTGGGCAAAACGGTGTTTGTTACCACCCATTATATGGACGAAGCCGAATACTGCGGAAGAATTGCCCTGATGGAACGCGGAAAAATTGTGGCGATGGGAACGCCGGAAGAACTGAAGAAAGAATTCTTCCCCGTAAAACCGCTGGAACTGACTTTTTTGCACCCGGTGCAAAATGCCTTGCGTGCCGCGTTGGCGCAGGCGGGCATTGCGTCGGCCGTGTTTGGCAACAACCTGCGGGTGCGCGCGCCGGACCGGGCCGCCTTTGAACGGGCCACCGCCCCGTTTCGGAACGATTTTACCGTCTGCGAGACGAACCCGACGCTGGAGGACGTATTTCTGCAAGCCGTAAGCGGGAGGAAAAAAGCATGATGTTTTCCTGGCGCCGCGCGCGCAGCGTGGCTTACAAAGAATACAAACACATCTTGCGGGACCCGTTTACCCTGATTGTTACGCTGGTGCTGCCGCTGGTGTTTGTGGGCATGTTTGGCTTTGTGATTGATTTGGACTACAAACACATGCGCGTGTACGTGCGCGATAACGACCAAACGAGTGTTTCGCGGCGGTTTTTGCAAGAGGTGGCTTCTTCGGGTTATTTTAATTTAACGCCCGTGCACGGCCAGTTTCAGCTGGACCAAGCCCTCCAACGCAACGACAGCCCCGCCCTGATGGTCATTCGCAGCGGCTTTGGCCGCCGGGTGCGGGCCGCCAACCCCGGCGAACCCGGCCAAATCCAGCTGTTGGCGGACGGAACCGACAACGTGCAAGCCAGCATTATGGGCACGTATCTGCAGGGGGCCGTGCAGAAAGCCAATGCCGTTTTCGCGCGCGATAACCCCGAACTGGCGGACGCAGCCGCCCAAGCGGGCGAACAGGTGCGCAGCCGATTTTTGTTCAATCCGGAGCTGAACAGCCGCTGGTTTATCGTGCCGGCGTTGAGTACCATCATCATTGGGTTTTTGGCCATCGTGCTGACCGCGCTGACCGTGGCCAAAGAGTGGGAAAACGGCTCTATGGAGCTGTTGCTTTCCACCCCGGTTCGCCCGGCGGAAATTGTGCTGGGGAAACTGGTGCCGTATTTTTTGCTGACCTTTTTTGACGTACTGGTGGTGTTTGTGCTGGCGGTGTATGTGTTTCGTATCCCGTTTTTGGGGAGTTTTATTTTCTATATGGCGGCGTGCTGGGTGTACATCACCGGGGCGCTGGCGCTGGGGCTGGTGATTTCGGTGGTAACGCGCCAGCAGCAGGCGGCAATCCAATTTGCTTTTGCGGTGGGGCTGCTGCCTTCCTTCATTTTTTCCGGGTTCATTTTCCCGATAGAAAACATGCCGCTGTTTTTCCGTTATTTTACGGCGCTGTTTCCGCAGCGGTGGTTTTTGTTGATTAGCCGCACAGTCTTTTTGAGCGATGCCGCCCCCGCTACGCTGGCGACGGCTTTTGGCGCGATTGTGCTGTTTGCGGCCGCGATGATTGTGCTGGCCGTACAAAAATTCAAAACGGACGTGGAACCATGAAATTGCGTGCGCGAACTTTGAAAGGTTTTTTTGTAAAAGAAATTATCCAAATTATGCGGGATCCCAAAATGATTTTGGCTATTTTCTTTATTCCCATTGTGCAGACGGTGATGTTCGGCCTGGCGCTGACCAGCGAAGTAAAAAACATCAAATTTGTGGTGGCTTCCAAGCCGGGCAAAATTGCCCAAGAGCTGGAAAGCCGGGCGTTGGCCTCGGGCTGGTTTTCCCGGGTGGAGGGCATCAACGGCGCCCAGGTGGAAGACCCCGAAGCGCTGGTGGCCTCGCACCGGGCCGAAGCGGTGCTGGTGGCCCCGCCTGAAGGATTTGAAAAAGCGCTGGAGCGCGGCAACGAGCCCATCCAGCTGCTGCTTAACGCCACCAACGCCCAGCGCGCCCAGCAAGTGAACGGATACGTCCAGCAAATTGTGGCCGAAGTCGCCCGGGATAATGGCTACGACGTCAACGGCGGCCTGATTGAGTTGGATATGCGCGTGCTTTTTAACCACTACATGGACACGACGTCTTTTATGATTCCGGCGCTGTTGGTTATGTCCACCTTTATCGTGTTGTTGGTGGTGGGCGGGATGGCCATTGCCAAGGAAAAGGAAACCGGCACGCTGGAAAAGCTGATTGTGTCCCCCTGCAGCGTGGAAGAAATTATGCTGGGCAAAACATTGCCGTATTTCGTCATCGGGCTGTGCATTGTGGGGCTGATTTTGTTTATTGGCGTAGCGGGATTTGGCATCCCGTTTAGGGGCAGTTTGTGGCAGGTGGGCGTGAACTCGGTGCTGTTTGCCGTGTCCGCCTTGGCGTGTGCGCTGTTAATCAGTACCGTGGTGCATACCCAGCAACAGGCGATGATGGCCAGCGTGCTGTATTTGATGCCGGCTATCTTGCTTTCGGGCGTATTTTTCCCGGTGCCCAATATTCCGCCGCTGTTTCGGTGGATGTGCTATTTGAACCCGATGATGTATTCCGTCCTCAATTTCCGCGCCATTATTCTGAAAGGGGGCGATGCGTCCTTCTTTTGGCAGAATTGCTTGTGCCTGGCGGCCATGTCCGTCGTGCTGTGCGCGGCCGCGTACAAAAATTTCAAATCCAAACTCAACTAACTGCCCCGTATAGCGGAAAACCCCTTTCCGCCCGCGTGCAGGAACCCGGATA
The DNA here is from genome assembly GCA_949294085.1 of uncultured bacterium. Classification (GTDB taxonomy): domain Bacteria; phylum Elusimicrobiota; class Elusimicrobia; order Elusimicrobiales; family Elusimicrobiaceae; genus Avelusimicrobium. Next base: position 59,954 of record CASFFX010000006.1, read on the forward strand.
AATTAGTAAAATGAAAGGGTATGGAAGTTATCGTATATATACCCATTTTGTTTTTCTCCATTGTGCTGCACGAATTTGCACACGGGATGGCGGCGTTTCGCTTGGGCGACGATACGGCCTATTTAAGCGGCCGCCTAACGCTGAACCCGCTGCACCACGTGGACCTGGTGGGAACCCTGCTGGTGCCGGCGCTGTGCTGGGTGATGGGGCTGCCGCTTTTCGGGTGGGCCAAACCGGTGCCGATTAATCCGCTGCGCATGCCGTCCCCGCGCCGGGACATGGGCAAGGTGGCGTTTGCGGGGCCGGCCGTCAACTTGCTGCTGGCGGTGGTGTGCGTGCTGATTATGAAAATTTTTATTGTAGCGCAGGCTTCTTTTTCGCCCGAGGTATTGCAGCAGCTGTTCTTGTTTTTGCAGTACGGGATGTTTATCAACGTGTTTTTGGCGGTGTTTAATTTAATCCCTATTCCGCCTTTGGACGGAGGGCGCATTGTAACGGCGCTGCTGCCCGTGCGGGCGGCCCTGCGGTATGAAGGATTTTTTGGCCGGTACGGTATGTTTGTGGTATTGGCGCTTATTTTGACGGGCGGCGTGAAATACATTTTGTTGCCGCCTACCCTGCTTTTGGTGGGGTTATTTTCCAAATTTTTAATGTAGTATATTCACAAGAGGTATTTATGCAAACTGACAAAATTGTACTTTCCGGCATGCGCCCTACGGGCAAATTGCATTTAGGCAACTTTCACGGAGCCCTGAAAAATTGGGTAACGCTGCAAGACAAGTACAACTGCTATTTTTTCGTGGCGGATTTACATTCGCTTACCACGGCGTATGAACACACCGAAAATTTGGCTGAAAACAGCCGCAGCATGCTGGTGGATTGGCTGACGGCGGGGCTGGACCCCAAAAAATGCACGATTTTTGTCCAGTCGGACGTGCCCGAAGTAAGCGAATTGAACACGCTGCTGGGGATGATTACGCCCTTGGGCTGGCTGCTTAGAAACCCGACGTATAAGGAACAAATCCAGGAACTGCTAAAGCAAAAATACGCCGGACAGATGGACGAAAAATCCCTGGGCGAAAAAATTAATTCCATCGCTGGGGACGAGGATATTTCTTCCTTTGGCTTTTTGGGCTACCCGGTGCTGATGGCTACGGATATTTTAATCCAGCAGGCGGCGTATGTTCCGGTGGGAAAGGACCAAACCGCCCACTTGGAAATTACCCGCGCCATTGCGCGCCGCTTTGCCGAAATTTACGGCGAACAAGTATTCACCGAGCCGGCCCCGTTGTTTACCACGGTGGCCCGCGTGCCGGGGCTGGACGGAAGAAAAATGTCCAAATCGTACCACAACGCCATTTCGTTGGGCGAAGAGGTGGATTCCGTACGCAAAAAAGTGATGACGATGTTCACCGATCCCAATAAGAAAAAAGCCAACGACCCCGCCAACCCCGAAGGCTGTGTGGTGTATGCGTTCCACAAGATTTACAACCCCAACGCCGCCAAACGCTGCGAAGAGTGCAAGGCCGGCGCGCTGGGCTGTGTGGCGTGCAAAAAAGAATTGTTCGCTTTAATGGAACCGGAACTGAAGGCGTTTGTGGAACGGCGCAAAACGTTTGACAACGATACCGCCCAGCTGGAAAAAATTGTCAAAGAGGGCAAAGAACGCGCCCGCGCCAACGCCGCCAAAACGCTGGTAGCCGTGAAGAAAGCGATGAGGGTAACCCGCTGATGCTTGCGCCCGCGCCGATTAATGTCCATATCAATGTGTTTGAAGGTCCGATGGACCTGCTTTTGCATTTGATAAAAAAAGACAATTTGGATATTTGCGACATTAACATCGCGGAAATTACCAAGCAGTATTTGGATTATCTAAACGTAATGAAGGAGCTGAACCTGGAGGTGGCAGGCGAGTTTTTGGTGATGGCCAGCACGCTGATGCAGATCAAGGCCAAAACCCTGCTTCCCTCCCAGGCTCCTACGTCGGAAGATGAAGGGCCGAACCCCGTAAAAGAATTGGTGGCCAAGCTGGTGGAATACCAGAAATACAAAGAAGCCAGCAAATTCTTGGAACAGAAATTTGAAGAAAATAAAGACAATTTCTATCGGTCGGCTCCTATTTTTGACGATGGGGAAAAAGTCATCAATTTGCAAATGTTTGATTTGCTGTCCGCGGTCAAACGGGCATTTGAACGCTTGGACGAGCGGAAGCGGATTGAACTGCTGAAGGTGGAAGAATTCCCCATTGAAATGAAAATGGAAAAAGTGGTGAACCTGCTGAAACACCGCGAGTGGATTTTGCTGGACGATGTGTTTGTGGGGGAAACCAAAAAACGCGGCATTATTACGTGTTTTATGGCGGTGCTGGAATTGATGAAAATCAAAAAACTGCTGGCCCGCCAAGACGAACAGCTGGGCCGAATCCGGATTTATTTGAACCCGGAAAACAAAGACAAAGATTTTAAGACCTTAATGCACGGACAAGCCAACTGACCGCCCGGAGGATTTTAGATATGCAGACCGAAGAAGAAATTCAATCTCAACCCGCTCCTGCGCCGCAGGCTTCCGCGCCGGCCGGCGAAGCCCAGCCCTCTGCTGCGGTCCCGCCGGAAAAACAGCCAACGTCTGCCGCCCCGGCGGAAGAACCCTTTGAATTGGTTCCCACCAGCGAGTTTAAGCAAATTGTGGAAACCTTGCTGTTTATTACCGACCGGCCCCTTAAACCCAGCCGCATTGCCGATGTGATTGACGGGGTGGACGCGCGCCGCGTGCGGGAAATGATTTTGGAAATCCAGTCCGATTACATCCGCCGCAACAGCGCCATACAGGTGGTGGAGCTGGGGGGCGGGTTTCAAATGTCCACCAAGCCCGAATACGGCCGTTGGGTGCGCCGCTTGTATAACGAGAAAATGACCACCAAGCTTTCCAACGCCGCGTTGGAAACGCTGGCCATTGTGGCCTATAAACAGCCCATTACCCGGGCGGAAATGGAAGCCATCCGCGGGGTGGACGTGGCCGGCCCGCTGGAGCGGTTGTTGGAACGCTCGCTGGTGCGGGTGGTGGGAAAGAAGGATACGGTCGGCCGCCCGATGGTGTATGGCACGACGGACGAATTTTTGCGGATGTTTGGATTGAATAAAATTTCCGATTTGCCCGACTTGCAGGTATTTGCCGCCAAGTCGCTGCGGGAAAAACAGGAAGATTTGCCGTTTGGCGAGCCCTTGCCGCCTTTGGCCGAACCGGCGATTATCCCGCTGGAAGAATTGGACGGCGAAGAACGCCTGGAAGCGTTGGATTCTTCGGCCGACCCCTTCTTTACGCGCAACAGCTACAACAAAGGCGATTTCTTTGGTCAGCAACCCACGCCCGACGCTTCGGCCCCACAGGCGGAAAAGCCGGCCGACGAAGCACAGCCCGCTGAATCGCAGCCTTCGGCCCCACAGCAAGCGGCCGCTGAAGCACAGCCTTTGGAGCCGCAGATTGAAAATCCGGCTGATTTGACTCAGCCCGACGAATCACAGCCTTCGGCCTCGCAGCAACCGGCCGACGAAGCACAGCCGTCTCATACCGAACCCCAGGAGGAAAAATAATATGAATATCGTTTTAGCCGCCAGCGAGGCGTTCCCTTTTTGTAAAACCGGCGGTCTGGCCGACGTGGTAGGCGCGCTGTGCCAGCAATTTGCCATGCGCAAGGGAAACAAAGTGCTGTTGTTCTTGCCGCATTACCGCAACATTGTGCGGGTTTCTTCCTTAAAGGTCGTGCCGGGCGTGTATTTGATTCCGATTGGGGACCGGATTGAACAAGTATCGCTTTCGTATATCAATTGGGGCAATGTGCTGGTGTTTTTTGTCGGGAACCGCAAATATTTTGACCGCCCCGACCTCTACCGCACCAAGGCGGGCGAATATCCCGATAACGACGAACGTTTTATTCTCTTTAGTCGGGCGGTGTTGGAAGGGTGCAAGTTTATCGGTTTCCGCCCGGACATTATTCACTGCCACGACTGGCAAACCGGTTTAATTCCCGCGTACTTAAAAACCGTCTATAAACTGGACGCTTTTTACACCCGCACCCGCAGCCTCTACACCATCCACAACATTGCCTACCAAGGGCACTATCCGTATTCCACCTTCAAAAAAGCGGGTTTCCACCCGGTGGATTACACGTCCGATAAATTTGAATATTACGGCGGTATCAGCTTTCTGAAAAGCGGTATCGTGTTTGCCGACAACATCAACACCGTCAGCCCCAACTATGCCCGCGAGGTCCAGACGGACCCCGCCATGGGCTTTGGGCTGGAAGGCCTGCTGCGCTACCGCAGCAAAAATTTCTGCGGTATCGTAAACGGTATTGATACCGAAGTGTGGGACCCCGAAATAGACCCCGTACTGCCCATCGGGTATGACGCGGCGGAAGTGGTCAAAGGCAAATTGGCCGCCAAGCTGGCGCTCCAGCAGCAGTGCAAGCTGTCGCAAGACCCCGATAAACCGTTGATTGGCATTGTGTCGCGCCTGGATTACCAAAAAGGGCTGGACGTGGTGGTCAATTTGATTGAACGAATGAAAGACCGGGCGCAGTTCGTCGTGCTGGGCATGGGGGACCCCATGCTGGAAAAAGCCTACCAAAGCTTGGCGCGCAACAATCCGGCGTCCGTCAGTTATAACGGCCGTTTGGATGAAGATTTGGCCCACCGCATTTATGCGGGGGCGGATATCTTTTTAATGCCGTCTCGGTTTGAGCCGTGCGGGCTTTCGCAGCTGATTGCCATGAAGTACGGCGCGTTGCCGGTTGTGTCTAAGGTAGGCGGACTAGTGGATACGGTTAAAGGCTACTATCCCGGGAACGAAGACACCGCCACCGGATTTTTTATTGATACATTTACCGAAAACGGCATTTGCGCCGCGGTGGAGAAAGCGCTGGAAGTGTTTAACGACCGCCAGCTGTGGACGCGCCTGGTGCGCAATGCCATGCGGCAGGATTTGTCGTGGGACAAGTCGGCCCAAGCCTATTTGGACCTGTATAAGAAAACCGTGATTTAGGAGCAAAATTTATGAATAAGTGGCGTCGTGTATTTTTGGCGGTGGGGGCGTGTTTGGCGGCGTGTGCGCTGCAGGCGGCCGAAGCCAAAAATTTAATTTGGGTGATTGGCGACGGCATGGGCCCGGAAGCCATGGGATTTTTTATGCAAGGGGTACGTTATGGCGGGCTGAAGGAATACCCGAAGGGCGTGTCCAACCTGGAAAAATTGATGAACGGCGCCGAGTGGGGCTTGTTTTTTAACAACACGTATGACACGGTGGTAACCGATTCGGCCGCTTCGGCCACGCAGATGGCGTCTGGCAAGCTGTCCCGCCCGGAAGTGGTGGGGCTGGATTACAACAACCGCCCGGTGGAAAACATTTTGGAATTGGCCCGCAAAAAAGGCAAAGCGGTGGGCATCATCAGCGATACGTACGTAACGGACGCTACCCCCGCCGGCTTTACGGCCCACGTGCAAAACCGCAACCAAAAAATGGAAATTGCCCGCCAGTTGGTGGCGTTTGGACCCGAAGTCGTGTTGGGCGGCGGGTTGAAATATTTTACCACGGGGGACAATCAAAGCCTGCTTCCCCAAGCACAAAAGAAAGGCTACCAAATTGCGCAAAGCAAACAGGAGCTCAGCGCGGTAAAATCGGGCAAAGTGCTGGGGTTGTTTACGTCGGGCTCGATGCCGATGTCTTTGGAAATGGAAAAATATCCCACCCTCCCGTCGCTTACGGAACAAACCCAAAAAGCGGTGGAATTATTAAGCCAAAATAAAGACGGATTCGTGCTGGTGGTGGAAGCCGGCAAAATTGATTGGGCCGGCCACGCACACGACGCAGGGGCCTGGTTCCACGAAATGAAAGCGCTGGATGATTTGCTGGGCTATTTGATGACGTATGTCCAGCAAAACGGCGATACGCTGCTGTATTTGAACGCGGACCACGATACCGGGCTGGGGGCGTTTACGTACCGCTACGTAAATGCGGAAGAAGCCAAACATAAAGCGGCCCAGGGCGAAGCGCTGTACGCGGGCAATGCGGATTATGCGTCGTTTGCCACGTTCCGCCAGTTTGCCAAGCAAAAGGAAAGCCTGTACAATTTGGAATTGGAATTAAAAGCCATGCCGGCCAAAAAACGCACGCCGGAATATTTGCAAAAACGCTTGTCGCAGGCGTTGGGGTACGAGGTGGACATCCACCGCTTTACCAATTTGTCCGATGTAAGCGGTATTTTCAAACAGCTCAATGAATCGCGCGGATTGGTGTGGGCCACCGTCAATCACTCTTCCCTGCCGGTGCTGAGCGCAGCCTACGGGCCCGACGCGGATGAGCTGGCCGGCGTCTATCATAATACCGATATTTTGCCCCGCCTGAAAAAGGCCTTGGGGTGGAGTGCCCAATGAAAGAACAAGAATTAAACGAATTATTTGAAGGCAAAAAACGCGCTCCCAAGGCACCCAAACAGGTGTTTCGGCTGCATCGGCGGCTGTTTTTGCTGGTGTTTGCCGTGGCGGTGCTGCTGCAGAGCGTGGTGTTTGTGAACATGCGCCTGGGCAATTATTACCAGGAATTGAACGACAATTTTAAGGTATTGCTGACGGTGGACGGAGAAACCTCCAACGAAGAATTGACCCAAATGGGGGAATCGCTGAACCAAAAGGAGGACATCTTGGCGGTGCGGCTTTATTCGCCGCAGGACGCGCTGGAAGTGGTGCGGCGCCAAAACCCGCAGCTGACGGAAGCCCTTTTGCTGATGGGCAAGAACAAAATGCCGGCGTATTTTGAATTGCAATTAAACTATAAGGCCATCAATAACATCCGCCCGTTTGTGGACAACCTGGCGGCGGAATATCCGACGTTGGTGCCGCATTACAATTTGCAGCATGCGCGGCTGTTGTTCTATACCGGTCTGTGCTCCAAATTGCTGAATTTGGCGGTTATTTTTGCTTTGCTGTTATTTTTGGCGTTTATGTTTTTGGTGGAGGCCTACCCTTCGGGGCAGGCCCGCGCGCATTATTTAGGGGGCGCGGTGTCGGGCGTGTTGGCGGGGGTAGCGTCGTGCGCGTTTTTCGCGGTATTGGTGTACCCCACCGGGTTTTTGGTGCAGGCCGTCAGCCAGTTCACTACGCCCGGGCGCCAGCTGCTGATGTTGGCTTTTTGCGGACTCTTTGGGTGGACCTTGTCAAAATGGCAAAAATTTTAAGCGTTTTATTGGCCATGCTGTTTTGCACTTCGCCGCTTTTCTGCGACGAAGCGGCCGACCGTAAACGCGAAATTGAAAAACTGAAAAATGAAGCGGCTCAAAAAGAGCGGGAATTGAAAAAATACCGCGAACAGGAACAAAAAATTTCCAAAGAAATTTCGGCCTTGGCCGACCAAAAGGCGCGGGCCGAACGGATGAAAAATAAGGTGGAATCGGATATCTCGTACGTGGAACAAAACCTGCTTTCCATAGAAGACAAACGCGCCGCGCTGGAACGCAGCATGCCCATGTGGCAGGGCGTGGTGGAAGAAGAACTGAAAAACTATTATTTTACGCCTTCCTGCCCTTATTGCACGCAGGACGGATACAGCCTGGAGCAGGAAATTTTTGTAAACCGTATGCTGACCCACAAGGCGGCGTTTGCGGCCGCATTAAAAAAGGAAAATACCGAAGCCAAAAAGCGGATTCAATCCTTTGAGGAGCGCAACAAAAAATTGCTGGCGCAAAGCTCGCAGATTAAAAAGGAACAGGCGGTTATTTCGCAGTCGTTTAACAAAAAGAAACAAGATTTGGACGTTACCAAACGCAAAGTGGCGGCGGTGCGAAAAGAAATTAACGAATTAAATAAATCCGCCGAAGAACTGAACAAGCTGTTGGCGTCGTTTGAGCGCAAACGCAAGGCGGCCGACGCGAAAAAATCGTCCGCTTCCAAAACGGCAGCCAAGAAAACTTCCGGTCCGAAAATTGACGTACCCAAAAAATCCCTGCCGTGGCCGGCAATAGGCAAAGTAATTAGCAAATTCGGCAAGGAGTACCGCTCCGATTTGAATACGTGGATTTTCCGCGACGGAATCAAAATTTCCGCCTCGGCCGGCGCCCCGGTGCGCACGGTGGAGGAAGGAAGCGTGATTTATGCGGGGCCGTTCCGCTCGTACGGCAACGTGGTCATTATGGACCACGGAAAAGGGTTCTTTACCATTTATGGATTTTTACAGCAAATCAGCGTAAGCGTGGGAGACAAACTGCCGCAGCAAGGCGTGTTGGGCTCCGCGGGGAAGGACACGCAGGCCTCTTCCGGCACGGGGCGGACGGCGGTGTATTTTGAAATCCGCCAAGGCACGACGGCGGTGGACCCGTTGATTTGGCTGAAATAAAATTTAAGAGGACATTATGAAATCAAAAAAACTGAGTCGTTACGCCATTTTGGCGGCCGTGTTATTTTTCCTGGGGACGCTGTTCCCCTATGCGTATGCGGCGGCGGACAACAGCTTAAAGCAGCTGCGCACGTTTGTGGACGTATTGGAATTTGTCAAAGAAAATTACGTGGAAAATACCGATACGGACCAGTTAATCACCGGGGCCATCAAGGGCGTGGTGAACGAACTGGACGATTTTTCCCAATATTTGGATCCGACCGATTACAAAAATTTGAAGAACGATACCCGCGGCGATTTTGGCGGTGTGGGAATGCGGCTGCAAATGGTGGATGGGTTTGTAACCGTGATGAGCCCCATGCCGGGCACGCCTGCCTTTAAGGCCGGGATGATGCCGGGGGACCGCGTGCTGTTCGTGGACGATAAAGACATTTCCGGTATGCCCTTGGAGGACGCGGTGGAACTGATGCGTGGTTCGGCCGGGAGCAAGGTAAAAATTACCGTCAGCCGCAAGGATGAAAAAGGCGAATATACGGTTACAAAAGATTTTAACTTAAAGCGCGAAAAAATCGTGCCGGAAGTGGTCTATTACCGCATGCTGCCGGACCAGGTGGGCTATTTGTACTTGGTGGACTTTTCCGGCCACAGCACCGAAGCCGTCAAAAAAGCCTTGGCCGATTTGCAGCGGCAGGGGATGAAGTCGCTGGTATTGGATTTGCGCTTTAACCCCGGCGGCTTGCTGACGGGCGCGGTGGACATTGCCAAATTGTTTTTACAGCCGGACGAAATGCTCGTCTATACCAAAGGCCGCAAGCCCGAATATTACCAGGAATTCAAAACTTCTTCCAAACCCGATTACCCGGACTTGCCGATTGCTTTGCTGGTCAACCAAGGTTCCGCCAGCGCCAGTGAAATCGTTTCCGGTGCGCTGCAGGATAACGGCCGGGCCTTTGTGGTGGGCCAGCGCACGTTTGGCAAAGCCAGCGTGCAGCAGGTGCTTCCGCTGTCTGGCGGGGCCGGCCTGCGGCTGACTATTGCCAAATATTACACGCCTTCCGGGCGTTTGATCCAGCGCGATTACCGCGATAAAACCAAGGCCGACGAAGGCGGCATTTTGCCGGATGTGGAGCTGATTGTTCCGGCGGCGGACGAAGCCAAAGTGTTCATGCAGTATAATGACATCGTCTATACGCCCGGCAAAGCCACGCCCCACGTGGAATTTACCGCCAAGGACCCGGTGTTGGATAAAGCGGTGGAAATCCTGACGGGGAAAATCTCGCTGGAGGACGCCAAAGCTCAATCCAAAAAAGAAGCCGAAAAGCGCAAAGCCGAAAAAGAAAAATCCGCCACAAAGCCGGCTTCCGATAAAAAAGAAGCCGCGGCCTCTTCGGACCAATCGGAGGCATCTCCAAAAGCGGAGAAATAGTATATGAAAAAAGATTTTGCCATTTTGGGCATTGAATCTACGTGCGACGAAACTTCCGCCGCCTTGCTCAAAGGCGGCCGGGAAATTGTAACGAACGTCATCTATTCCCAAATAGACGAACACAAAAAATACCACGGGGTCGTGCCCGAGCTGGCTAGCCGCGCCCATGCGGCCAAAATTGCCACCGTCATTGCCGAAGCCTTGCAGGACCACCCGATAGACTGTGTCGCTTTCGCCAGCGGCCCCGGGCTGCCCGGCGGGCTGATGGTGGGGCGCGTGGCGGCGGAAACCCTTGCAAATTTCAAAAAAGTCCCTATAATAGGAGTGAACCACTTGGAGGGACACATCTTCGCGTGCGATTTTGAAGGCAGCGAAGCGAAAAACCGTTTGCAATTCCCGCTGGTGGCGTTGGTCGTTTCGGGGGGACATACCGAGCTGTGGTACGTGAAAGGATATGGGGAATACAAAGTCCTGGGCAAAACGCGCGACGATGCCGCCGGCGAAGCCTTTGACAAAGTGGCCAAATTGCTGGGGCTTTCCTATCCGGGCGGGCCGCAAGTGTCCAAGCAGGCGCTGTCGGGCCGCCGCGATGCAATTCATTTCCCGCGTCCGCTGATGCCGGGCACCTGGGAATTTTCGTTCAGCGGCATTAAAACCGCCGTCAGCTACTACCTGCGCGACCATAAAAATTTTAGTATTCCGGACGTGTGCGCCAGCTTTGAAGAAGCCATGGTGGAAACCTTGGTTACCAAAACGCTGCTGGCGGCCAAAAAGTACAAAGTGCGCCATATTGCCATTGGCGGCGGCGTAGCGGCCAATACGCTCTTGCGCGAACGCATGCAGCAGCAGGCGGCCCAGGCCGGGATAACGGCCCATTTTGTGGAGCGGAAGCTCTCTTCCGACAATGCCGCCATGATTGCGCTGGCCGCTTATAAACGATTGGAATACGCAGAAAAAACCGGCCGTCCGGTGAAAAAGAACATAGATATTAATCCCAATATGAAAGTACGCAGTTGGGAGTAAAGGAGTTTAGATGCTTTTGTGGGCCATGCCCGATGCGGGCGATAAAACCAAAGAGGATTATGCCTCGTTTGTAGCGCTCTTTAAGAAAGAAAATCCTTCCATAGACGTTACCGTGCGCGTGTTTACGCGCAACGTGCTGTGGCGGCGGATGTTTACCATTAAATACCCTACGCACGAAGAAGAAGTGCCGGATTTGATTCAAATCCCGCATTATTGGACGGCGCTTTTGGTGCGGGAAGGCGTGGCGGAAAATTTGTCGCAGCTGGATCCGGGGCTTTCGCTGGCCAACTGCCTGGTGCCGCTTAAGCCGCATTGCTACCAGCCCGGCACCAAAGACATTTATTCCTACCCTTGGTGGTTTGATTTAAGCGCCCTGCATTACCGCGCCGACCACTTGAAACTGGTAACCGCTAAGCCCGAGCACGATTTGGCCACGTGGGACGGCCTGATGAACGTGTGCCAGGCCCTGCGCGAAAAATTCAAAGACACGCCCGGCTATTATCCTATGCAAAACAGCGATTGGCGCGGTTCGCTTTCCGTGCGCAACGCCTTGCCCTGCATTTGGGGCCGCGGCGGCGATTTGCTGACGCCCGACTTAAGCGGCACGCTGGTAAGCAGCAAAGCCTTTAAGGAAGGCATCCGCGATTACGTCAACTTAGCGCTCAAAAACTATATGCCGATTTTGCGCGAGCGCGGCTCGCTGGGGACGATTGTTTCCGGCAAGGCCAGCATGATGATTTCCCGCAAGCAGGGCGTAAGCACCTTTAACGCGCGGCGCGGGATTCGCGTCCGCACGCTGCCCGTGCCCACCACGGGAACGACGTATTATTCGTATTTGTCGGGCATGAACTTGTTTATCAACAAGCTTTCGCAGGAAAAGAAAAACGCCCTTAAATTTATTAAATTCTGCGCCCGGCCCGACAATCAGCTCCGCTACGCCGCGATGATTGACGCCTTCCCCGCGTTTGAGGACGCTTTTGAACAGTTCATTTTCTCTTCTACGCAGCGGCTGCAAACGTACAGCAACATTTTGGCCTCGGCCCGTACGCTGCCCAATATCACGGTAACCGGTACGATTATGGAAATTCTCAAACGGGTGCTGGCCGTGTGCGCCACGCAAATTGTGGAAGGGCGCTTTACACAGGCGTCGCTGGACCGCGAACTGGACCTGGCCGCCAAAGAGATAGAATATTTGCTGTCCATTTACCAGGGGTAGCCTATGTTTGACAAAAAATCCTATACGCTTTACAAATTTCACAAACAGCTCAACCAATCCTTCCAGGATAAGCGCGAACTGCTGGAGTGCGCGCTGCCGGCGCTGCGCAATATGTTTAAGCTGGACCGTGTGTACTTTTTTGACTGGCAGCAGGACCGGGCCTTGCTATCGCTGAAAATGATGTGCAAAAAAGAGTACTGCATGGACATGCAGGAAGACATTTCCGTACTGAACGAGCCGGCCTTCCTTAAACAGCTGCTGCAAAACGGCATTACCGAAAGCACCGATTTAAGCTATCCGGCGCTGTATGTGTTGGTAAAATGGGAACGCCCCAGCGTGGAATTAAAATCGGGCGAAGTACACAACTTTATGCAGGAAAAAGTGGGCGTATTGCGCCTGGAACGTTTCCGCAAGAACCGCGTGTTTACCAGCGAAGAAAAAGAATTAATTAAAGCCCTGGGGCAGGAAATTTCCCACAATTTGCGCAATACGGAAATTGACCAGGCCAAAAATCAGCGGCTTAATGTGTCCACCGCGCTGAACGATTTGTCCACCATATTTGCTTCTTCCCTGCGCTTGAACGACGGATTGGAATTGATTTTGAAAGGCGTGCAGCATTATTTTCGCTTTGACCGCGTGCGCCTGTATTTGACCGATTCGGAAGGGAGCAAAATCAAGTCCGTCTTGGGGGTGGACATTTCGGGCACGGTAACCCAGCAGGACGGCAAAAATGTGGTGGAAAACGAACAGAGCCTGCTAAAGGAAGTGTTTGATTCTACCGCCATTTACCGCGCCACCCGCAGCGTCATCTATATCCCGCTGAAAGTGCAGCGCAACAAAGTGGGTTTTTTGGCGTTTGACAATATTTTGTCCCGCCGCCGCATTGGGTATTTGGATTTCATTTCCCTGCAGCAGTTTGCGTCGCAGATGGCGCTGTCTATTGACAATGCCCGCCTGTTTGAACGCGTGCAGGAACTTTCCAACTACGACGAACTGACCAAACTGCCGGTTCGCCGCTATTTCAACGAAAAATTCGCCGAAGAAATTTACCGCTCCAAACGTTTTGATTTGACCCTGTCGCTTATCATCATGGATATTGACTGGTTCAAACAAATTAACGACGGGTACGGCCACCAGATTGGCGATTGGGCTTTGAAGGAAGTCAGCCGCGTGATTCGCACCAGCCTCCGCCAGACCGATGTGCCTTGCCGCTTTGGCGGGGACGAAATGGTCATTATGCTGCCGCGCACCAACGGCGAAGAAGCCAAAATTATTGCCAAACGCCTGCAGGAACGCATTGGCGCCATTACGTTGCCGGATCGTTACACGGAAGGCAAAAAAGTTCACCTGAGCATCAGCCAGGGAATTTCTTCGTTCCCGTTTGACGGCAAAACGCCGGACGTGTTGTTGGAAAAGGCGGATAAGGCGCTTTACGTCGTCAAGCAAAACGGCCGCGGAAGTTTTGCCGTGTACCGCGAAGTGGCCGATCAAACCGCCGCATAAACGCGGAACCCATTTTGCGGTGCGGTGTTTTACCGAACGGTAAGACGGCAGGAAAAGCAAAAAACAGTTGACAAGAGCCCCAAAAGTTGCAAAAATTTAAGAGTATTATGTCGGCGTCTGTTTAGGCAGCTAATCAGTCGCCTACTTGCGCACCTTTTTTGGGGTGCGGAAAAAGATTTGTAACAACTTAAATTTTAAGAAGGGAAATTGGTCCCAAAATGGATACTTGCACAATGAAAAAAATAAACAGTTTACTCCGGTTGATCCTGGGTAAAGCGGCGCTTTGCGCCGTTTTAACCGCATTATGCTGCGCGGCGGCTGCGCCGCTTTTTGCCCAAACGGCAGAAGTTCGCTATGCGGGTGTTTTTTACAAAGACGCGCCGGCTAACAACCAGGAAATGTATTGTGATTACACCCAGGAAAATGTGGGCTCTTCTGGCAGTACGACTAACGCCAATTTTTTAACCAATTCCAATTTGTCCCCTACCACAGCGGCCGGGACGATGGTAAACGACGGCGAATTGAACTTGACTTTCTTGGGTATTTCCACCACCAAGCCGTCTTCGGGAGAACGCACCCCCAATACGAATTACAATGTGGGGACCTCTTTCTATATTCCGCAGACAATTTCCACAACCACCTATTATTATCCCTTTGTGGTAAACAGCTATAACGTTTCTGAAGGACTGGGAATTGATGTGTCCGCTTCTACGGCGGCCAATGCCAACGCGAATAACAAAAGTTTCGTGTTTGATTATAACAATGATCCCTGGGTAGGTTCCGCCTTGTTGGAATATGACCAGCCTTATCCTTCCACTACTCCTGGTGAAAATAAATATCCTAACCATTGCTTGGCTTTGTGCATGAATGTTTATTGCACCAACAAACCCATGTCTCAGAGCACCTATTCTATTGCGTTTCCGTTGCAGCAGGTTAAGTTCGACATTGTGAAATACTATAACGGGAAAAATGTGGAAAACCCGGAAGAAACCCCGGCAGTACGCACGATTGATTTGTATCCGAATTTGGAACAGGCCAAGTGCGGTTCCTATGTTTGCCCGGGCGGCCCGAATGGCGAATACACTTGTTCGGCCCCGAAGTATGAATTGGTGGGCGATACCTGCTATAGCTTGGAAACCGGCGAGGCTGTTTCTGGCCAGTGCCAGTCGTCTCTGAGCACCAGTACGGGCGGAAACTGCGAAAATTATAACTGCAACTATATTATTTTTAATAACGATGGGGTTCGCACCAATCAGCCGATTTCTTTCTGCGCCGCGTGGGACGGTTCGTACGAAATTGGCGGCGAATTCGGCAAGTCCAACGGGGACTTTGCCTTCCGCGCCACCGTATCTACCGATGCCCCCGGTGATAATATCATTACCGATAAAATTGAATTTACCTCCACCATTGCTTACCCGGGCATGAACCAAATCCCGATACAGGTGGATGTGTCCAACGTGCACACCGTGCGCAGCACGCCGACCGTGGTGGGAAATATTACGGCCGTGTCCGCCCAGCCTTACACCTTGGCGTATCGGCTGAGCAAAGACTCGGACGTACGTGTCGCTTTGTATGATGCGTCCAACGGCGATAATATTAATTACGGCGAAAATAATACTGGAAACATTGCAATTCCGAATGCCTTGGTGCGCACGCTGGTGGATTGGCAGCCGCGCTTGGGCGAAGGGATGAAAGGAACGGAAAACGATACCCAGTTGACGGAATTTGACTCGTGGGACGGCCGCAACGATGACGGCTTGTTGCTGCCGGCGGGGAACTATATCGCTTCTATCCAGGCGAAGGCGCAAGATGAGTGGCCGGGGGTGGATTTCTCCCGCGCCGTTACGCGCCAAATTTCGCTGGATCCCTTGAAACTGACGGATATCGTGGTTACCGGGCTGAATAAAAAATCTACCGCTTACGCTTCTATTAATTATGTGCCTACGGAAGCGTCTAAAGTGTATTGGGAAATTTACACCCCCGGCACGACCTTTAGCGGTTCTGAAGCGACGAACAATTTGGTAACGGATTCTTCCACGCCTACCGGCACCGGCCCCACTCCTGTGGGAGGCACGCTGGTGTATCGCTCCGAAGAAGACAGAACCGCCCGCATGAACTTTACCTCTAAATGGGACGGCCTGTGCGGTATAGAAGAGGGCTGCACCCGCACGTATGCGTATAAAGAAACAATGTCTGACGGTACCACCTGCACGGTCGCAGGTGGGTGTCAACAAACCTTTGCCTATGGCGCCCCGATGCCGGACGGCAACTACGTGTATGTGCTGTGGGCGGAAATTCCGTACAACGGCAAATACTTAAATGCCGTAGGAGGAAACGGTACTCCGAGCTTTGCTTCTAATCAGACGTGTTCCCGTACCAATTTGGAAATCAACGGCCAGTGCTTTACGGGCGTAAAGACTCAGAACTATTCCATTGGACAAGTGTCCGTTGAACGCGGCTTAGTGGATATTACCATTCAGCCTGTCAGCTATTCTACGGTGGGTTCCAGCCCGACGGCTTACGGCTTGGATCCGTTCATTTTCAAATATTCTATCGTGCGCGACGCGACGGTAATGGCGCGGGTGGAAAACTCGGCCGGCGTACCGGTAAAGCATTTGACGCCGGAAGAAGGCGTTACCCAAGTGGCCCAGCAGCTCAACACGCTGTCTTGGGACGGGCGCGACGATCAAGGCCGTATGGTAACCCCCGGTACGTATATGTTTACGGTGGAAACGAAGGACGCCATGTTCCCGTCTGTTACCAACAAAGCGTCGGCCGTGTTCCCGGTGGACATGTACCGCGTAGTGGACGTAGCCACCACGGACGTGTATGGCGACAGCGAAGCCAAAGCCACTATTTCTTATATGCTTTCCAAAGCGATGAACGTCCAAATTAACATCTATAATAAGGACGTTGTCATCCCGGCGTATAACTCTACCACGGGGGATTACAATGATTACACGGTCATCTCTTCGCAGATGGCCACGGGTTACACCAACGATTTGGCGTCCGTAAACGTGTACGAACAAGGCCAAACCAACATTTTTGCCACGTTATCCGATGTTGCGTTGGGTACGGTTGTTCGATTGCAACCGGGCACCACCAACCCGTACACGCGCGACACCATTACGACGGCCGAAAACCCGAACTATGTGGAAGGCTCGGCCGTAGCGGGTGAAGAACAATACTTTGTTACGTTGAAGCGCGAAAGCGTGAACGTTACTACCAATACCACGACCACATGGCCGCCCCGCATTTGCGACAAAACGACGGACGCGGCCATCTTTACCGCTGCTGGGTATGTGGACCCGGCCAAAGTAACCTCGGCTAATGCGTGTATTTACGTAAACGATACGACGTTTACCAACTACCCGGAGACGGCGGCCAAAGCGGCTTCCGGCGTGTTGGACGTGCGCTTACAGCCGATCAAAACGTTTGACCGCTCCGCTACGAAGGAGGGCGACGGCCTGTTGATTACCGAAGAGTGGGATGCGTTGTATTTCTACAACCCGACTCCCTCTACCGAACGCCATACGCAGGAAGAAATTACCGCCTGCAAAAACGCGACGGACCTGAAACAGTGCCCGTATGAAATGGTGCCGGACGGACAGTATCCGTTCTTCATCTCTGCGCGTTCCAACGAACCGTTCAACCGTTATTATGCTAACGGCGGAGAAACAATTGCGGGCAGCAATCCGCAGGCAACCTATCTGCCGGGAGCTCCGTTCAAAACGGCGGCGGAAGTGGTGCAGCAGGATTACCTGTACGCGACGGAAAAACCGGTCAGCAAAATCAACGTAACCCGCGGTCCCGTGTATTTCTTGGACGGCTCGGTGGTGGTGTATCCCAATGCGCCGCAGTTGTTCAATGCGTCCTCGGGCCCGGTGTTTATCCCGCCGTATGAAATCAATTTTGCGGTGTCTCGTGCGTCCACCGTGGAAGTAGCCGTTGTGGCCTTGAAGCCCAATATGTGCTATGGCACTACGGGCACGCTCACGCAGCGCAATACCACGGCGGGCGAGGTGTGCAAATACCTCTCCACGATGACGATTGTGAACACCAGCGATTTTGACCCGAACATTACGCGCAAAATTTACTGGGACGGGACGGACAATAACGGTATCTACGTCAAACCGGGTATCTATGAAATCCGCTTGACGGCCAAGAACTACCCGGATCCGGGCCTGTACCAGGAAACGGTCAAGAGCGTAACCGTAAACGCCGACCTGCTGAAAGTGTTCGACTTGCTGGAAGCGGACGGGTATTCCCTCTCCCAGCGCAATACGGATATGAAGATCGGCTACCAGATTTCCGTTCCGATGAAAGTGGCCATCCAAATCTTCAAACCCGGAACGACGATTTACGATTACCAAAAAGGAACCCTGCGCAACCCGACCACGGGTACGGAAGTGAAAGACATTCACGAAGTATTGGTACGGGCCATTGTGGGCATCCGCCCCGCCACCACGCTGATTGAAGAATTGTGGGACGGCCGCGATTATGCTCAGCAGGAAGTGCCGGACGGAACCTATCCGTTCCGCTTCGTAACGGCGCTCAACTCCGCCGATATTGACAGCGTAACCGGTGAAATTTTAGGAAGCGACGATTCCAGCACCAACAGCCAGCTGTGGAGCGTGGAAAAAGTGGCCGATACCTATGAATACCAAAACCTGCATAAGGCTACGGTAGCCATTGGGGACGGGCGCTTCGTCTGCGAAGACTGGGAGAAAACGGTGTTCTTCTATCCGAACCCGCTGCGCGACGCTTCCAAAGGCACGTTGGAAATTACCAAGATGCCGGTGCCGGGTACGGTCTCCATCAAGTTCTTCAA
Source organism: uncultured bacterium (assembly GCA_949294085.1). Taxonomy (GTDB): domain Bacteria; phylum Elusimicrobiota; class Elusimicrobia; order Elusimicrobiales; family Elusimicrobiaceae; genus Avelusimicrobium. The sequence goes on from CASFFX010000006.1 coordinate 78,335, forward strand.
CTTGGCGGGCGATCTGGTGCGCGACAGCAACTACACCTGCGTAGATGCCAACAACTACCAGATTACGATGGGCAGCAGCCTGCAGTTTAACCCGGATAATACGCCGACGGGCTCTACCCAAATGACGGATGACGACTTGGCTGCTTATCCCAATATCCGCAACGCTGCCTTGCGCTGCCGCTGGGACCGCACCAACCAGCATGGGAAGAAAGTAGCCCGCGGTGTGTACTTTGGCTTGGTGGACTTCAAAGCCCAAAACGGCCGCGAACATTGTCAGAAAGTAGTCAAAATTTTGGTGCCGTAAAAAATATCCGCACAGGAGGGGGGCGCAAGCCCCCCGGCGGAACAGAGGCCCGCGGGGCCGCAATAAAACACAGAGGCCGGATGGTCCGGCGGAAACAAATTTATGAATATACGATTAAAAGTTTTAATGGCTTGTTTAACGGTTGGTCTGATGAGCGCAACGGCGGGGGCGGCTTCCATTGATTCCGATGCCGGTACCAGCGCCAGCGCGTTTTTGAAGATTGACGCCGGCTCTCCCAGAGCCCAGGCATTGGGAAATGCCTTTGTGTCCATTGCCGACGGCCCGGAAGCGTTGTTCTGGAACCCGGCGGGGGCGGCTTCGGCCACGACGCGTGAGCTGCAGTTTGCGTATTTGGACTATTTGCAGGGGTACAAAGCCCGCACGCTGGCGTACTTGCAGCCCATCGGCAAGACGATTATCGGCGTTACCATTAACTATATGGATATGGACGGATTTGATTTCCGCGGAGACTACGGGGAATTACACCCGGAAGTGGGTACGCCGGTGCAGAACTTTGTGGGCGGCTTGTCCATTGCGCGCGGATTTTTTGACCAAAGACTTCAAATCGGCGGTACGGCAAAGTATATTAGCGAAAAGCTGGATTCGGACCATTACAACAACGTCGGGTTTGACGTGGGCGCCAAATTGCGCCTGGTCAACTGGCTGGGCTTGGGCGGTGCGCTGGTAAACATCGGCGATAAAGAAGAAATGCCGCGCGGCTTGCGCTTGGGGGCGGACTTGAATACCCGCTATTTCACCATTTCCGGCGAATACATGAAATACCGCGACGACAAAGCTCGCTACGGTGTGGGGTTGGAAGTGCATATCCCCGAAGATTTGCTGCAGGTGGCCCGCTTTGATTTGCGCGTAGGCTACTATACCCGCGAAAACACCGGTATCAACGAGCAAGATTCGTGGGTGGGCGATTTGGGCCTGGCGGAAACGTCTAAAGTGTCGTTCGGGTTTGGTATTTACAGCTCGGAATTGTTTGGCTATGGCGCGTCCATTGACTATGCCGTTACGCCGTTTGGGGCGTTGGGCACGTCGCAGCAGATTGCGCTGGCGATTGAATTTTAGGTAGGATATGAGAGCGGAGAAAAGAAAAATCTGGAACAAAAAAGGTCAAACCGCGGTAGAATATATGATAACGGCGGCGGGGCTTTTTGCGGCGATTATTTCTTTTTACGTGCTTTATTCGCATTTGGTTCCGCAGCAGTTTGAACAAGGGGCTAAAGTGATTCTGTCGGATTACAATGCAAACTGAAAGTTTCAAAAAAATTAGGAGGATGCTCTTATGAAGTTTATCGTAGCTTTGCAAAACAAAATGGAAGCCTTGAAAGCGCAAGCTTTGGGCTGCCTGAAGAAAAAAGAAGGCCAGAACACGATCGAATACGTGTTGATGTTGGTTGTGGTCGTGGGTGTGGCCGGCTTGGCGGGTGTATTGATTAAAAAGTTTATGCCGGACTTGTTTGAACAAGTAAAAGCCAAAATCACCGGCAATATGGAAAGCATGTAATTTGAGGACGTATGTTCAAATTTCGTAGGAAGTGTGGCGGGCAGGTTACTGCGGAGCTGATGTTTATTTTGCCGGTATTCATGTTGATGGTGTTTTTCGTCCTTGAATACGGCAACATCGCCTACCACACGATTATTGCAAACCACGCTTCCTATGAGTTTGCCCGTATCGGCTCGCTGGTGGCCGTCAAAAAGCCCAGCGGCCGCTCGGACAGAACGGTTATTACGCAAAAGATTAATCAGGCCAAACAGAAGGTATTTGGCTCTAAGGCGGGCGGTATTGGGGTCAATATTAAAGTGGAAACGACCGGTACCGACCCGATGTACAGACAACACCGCCACGAGGATTTGATTGTTACGGTTACTTATCCCGTGCATTTGTTGTTCCCGGGGACCAGCTACGTGCTGGCCAGCGAACCGCGCCGCGAAGGAATTCGCCGCATTAAGGCTTCGGCCCGGATGCCGATTGAAAAGGCGTATTTGAGTTCAGACGCGAAATAGATTTGAAATTTTAACTTAACAGCCGTTATTTAAGGAGACGAAATGAAAAAAGGAATCTTGCTTCCGGTGGTGGTAGCTATTTTGGCAGCCTTCGTGTATGCGATGATTGTCAGTAGCGCGGAAAAGAAGCTGAACGCTTCCAAAAACATCAAACAGGTGTTTGTGCCCGTGCGGGATATCAAAGAGCGCGAAGTGATTAAGCGCGACTATATCAAACCGGTGCCGGTGCCGGCGGCGTACCTGCAGAAGGACGCTTTTACCTATACGACGGACGCGGATTTCAAAGCCATTGAAAACGCCGTGGCGCGTATTCAAATTCCCAAAGGCAACCAGATTTCTAAATATGCCGTAACCTCGCTGTCTCCCGAGGCCGGCTTATCAAGCAAAATCCCGGTGCAGATGAGAGGTTTCATTATCAATGTGCCGATGTCCACGGCTACCATGATTAAGCCCGATGACAACATTGACGTGTTGGTAACGCTGGAAGCCGTCATGAAGAGCGGGGCCCGCCAGCGGGTTACGTTTACGCTGTTGCAAAACGTGAAAGTGCTGGGGGTAGGCTCCAACTTAGGGCAGGGGCTGGACGCTAAATCGGCAGACGCTATGCAGAATAAAGAAGAAGACGCGGCCGCGTATTCGGACAGCTCGGCCTTGTCGTTAGCGCTTTCTCCGCGCGATGCGCAGTACTTGGCGCTGGCGCAGGCGGAAGGGGATATTTCCGTCATCTTGCGTTCGCATGGCGACGTAACCAACTACTTAATGGAAGTTGCAACTTTTGATAAATTATTTCAATAGCAAACAGGATTCATATGAATAAAAAGTTTATAGCGAAAATATCGTTAGCGGTGTTACTTCTGAGCGTACTGCTGCCGGCCAGCGCCTTTGCCAAAAAGACGCGCCTGGTGGCCGTCAGCGCCGATGTGGTGGAAATCAGCGGAACCATGCAAAGCGTCAAAGGGTTTTCGTGGAACCAGCTGTTTGATTTTGAAGAAGCCACGATTCCCGGCATTTTGTCTTTGGGCGAATTTGAACGCAAAACGGCCGTTACGACGCGTCTTCGTTTGATGGAGACGGAAGGCCGCGCCCAGGTGCTTTCCAACCCGAAAATTGTTACCTCTTCCGGCAACAGCGCCAAAATTACCGTGGGCGGCAAGGTGCCGATACCGATTGTAAACAACCAGGGGGTTGGCTCGCAGCTGGAAGAATACGGTATTTTGCTCAACGTATTGCCTACGATTATTCCTGAACGGAACAACATTATTGACCTGCAGGTGCAGCTGTCCGTTTCCACGGTGGACTACTCCAGAACCGTGGTAATCGGTACGGCGACGGCGCCTTCGTTCACCAACCGCGACGTGGAAACCCATGTGGAGCTCAACAGCGGGGAAACGCTGGTCATTGGCGGGCTGAAAAGCAGTTCGCGCAACGTGTCCGAGGACCGCGTGCCGTTTTTGGGCCGCATCCCGCTGATTGGTTTGTTGTTCAAAAACAAAGACGTAACGGAAGAACAACGCTCGTTGTTCCTGTTCATTACGGTTGAAATTGTGGAATAGTTTTTATGGCAGAAGAAAAAGAACCCCAAAAATCCGAAGCAAAAATCATCGCTTTTGCGGGCCCGAAGGAAGGCGCCGGCAAGACGACGCTGGTGCTGAACCTGGCCTTGGGCTGGGCGGGCATACAAAAGCGCCCGGTGCTGATTGTGCCGCTGGATCCATTGGCCCGGCAGGAGCATAGCTTTTATCTGGACATTAAAAAGCCGGTCAGCGTGTCGGATATTTTACAAACGCTGGGCAACACCTCTATTGCCGTGGTGGGGGGGCTTTTGCGCGGAAAGATTTCCATGTCTCAATGGGGGGTGGGCGTATTGCCGTTGGGCAATACCCGGGCGCAGGTGGCGGCCATCAGCCCCAAAATTCTGATTCCTATTTTGTCGCGTTTATCCCAAACGTTTGACATCTTTTTGGACGTAGATTCCAGCTTCCCGATGCAGGCGTTTTCGTTTGACATCGCCGATAAAATCTTTTGGGTGTGCCAAGCTACGCGCACGCACTTAAACTCTACCGTACAGCTTTTTAACGATTATAAAGAACAACGCTATCCGATGGACCGCGTCAGCGTGATTTGCAACGCGTACGATACGCCCGGCTCTATTCCGTATGAAGAAGTGGAACGCTTCTTTTCTTCGCTGGGGCGCGAGATAGACGTGTTTTTGCCCTGGGACGAGGACGTGATGGCTACGTCCAACCGCAAAGAGGTGGAAATTATTACCAACCCGCAGTCCGAGTGGGTTAAAGGCCTGCGCCTGGTGTTGGCCAAAATCCGCGATTTGCAAACGGCGCCGAAGGATTGGGTGGCGTCGGTTTCGGACGAAGAATTTACCCAAGCCGCCAAAGAAATTTGGACGCCGGTCCTGTTTGACGACGGCAAAACGACCGTGGCGGAAAGCCACGTGGCCGAGGAAGAAGAAGGCGGCAAAACCAAGCTGTCTTTTTGGGACGATTTGAAACAGAAAATCCACAAAGAAGTGGTGCATACGCTGGAAATTGAACACATTGTGGTAAGCGATGAAAGCTCCGCCAGCGCGCAAACGCGCAAGCGGGTGGCGGCCATCGTGGACGATATCCTGCAAAAACAGCCGAATTTGCAGTTCTCGCGGGAACAGCGCACGCGTTTCTCGTCTGAATTGTTGGACGAAATTTTGGGCTTGGGGCCGCTGGAAGTATTGATGCGCGACCCGGCCGTTACCGAAATCATGGTCAACGCCTTTGACAAAATTTTTATTGAACAAAAAGGTAAGTTGACGTTAACCAAATACAAATTCCGCAATAACGACCAAGTGGTGCAGGTCATTAAACGCATCGTAGCGCCGCTGGGCCGCCGTATTGACGAATCCGTCCCGCTGGTGGACGCCCGCTTGAAAGACGGGTCCCGTGTAAACGCCATTATCGCGCCGCTGGCCGTATCCGGCCCGACGCTGACGATCCGCCGTTTCTCGCAAAAACCGTTCGGCCCGGAAGATTACTACCGCTTCGGTACCATCAGCCCGGAATGTATGGCTTTTATTGAAAAATGCGTCCGTATCCGCAAGAACATCATCGTCTGCGGTGGTACGGGTACCGGTAAAACGACTTTTTTGAACGCGATTTCCGGCTATATTTCCCACGATGAACGTATCATTACCGTGGAAGACACCGCGGAATTGCGCTTGCAGCAGCCGCACTGGGTGTCGCTGGAAAGCCGTCCGCCAAACGTGGAAGGCAAAGGCGCGGTAACGATTCAGGACTTGGTAAAGAACTGCTTGCGCATGCGTCCCGACCGCATTGTGGTAGGGGAGTGCCGCGGCGGCGAAGCGCTGGACATGTTGCAGGCTATGAACACCGGGCACGAAGGTTCGCTGACCACGATTCACGCCAACACGCCGCGCGACGGGCTGTCCCGCTTGGAAGCGATGTGCATGCAAACTGGGGTGGATTTGCCGGTGTATGTAATTCGCGAAATGATTTCTTCCGCCGTGAACTTGATTGTGCAGCTGTCCCGTTTTTCGGACGGGTCCAGAAAGGTAACGTATATTACCGAAATGCACGGACAAAAAGACGGCGAAATTCAATCCACGGATTTGTTCCGCTATGTGCAAACGGGCGTGGACGAAAACGGCAAAGTGCAGGGCGTTTTTGCGCCGACGGGCGAACTGCCCACGTTCTTTGACGAATTCCAGTCCAAAGGGCAGCCGGTGGATAAAAATATTTTCTTTCACAATGCCGTCCCGCTGGACGCAAACGGCGAACCGGATAAACAGGCCGTACAGCGCTTGCTGCACGCGCAGGAAAAACCGCTCCCGCCTGCTCCGCCGGCGGCCCATTAACCGGTTACGAAAGGGAAAAGAATATGACGAAACGAATTTACGTGTTGCTTTTGGGTATCTTGCTGTTGGCGGTGGGCGTTGTGCCGGCGCCGCTGCATGCCCGTGCGTTGGGCAAGCAGGATTTGCAAAAAATCCAGTGTGCCCAGGAAAAAATGCGTATTATGGCGGAATTTTTTGACGTCAAAATGCCGGCCGATCAAAAGGTATATACGCTGCCGGACGTGTGCGGCGCTTCCGCCGGCAAACAGGTCAAAATGCCGCAATGGTTCGCCGCGGAATTGGAACGGATGGACGCCAACAAGGTCGTTTATGTGCCCAATGAAGGAACGTACAGCGAAGCGGATTTGTGGCGGCAGGCTTTTTCCAACGTATATTTGTTTTTGGACCGGGCGGCCAAGTCCATGGATCCCAGCCAGCCGGTGGTGTTGGAGCAGCTCTCCCGCGGGTTTGTGGGCAACCGCATTAACCTGATGGCCACGCTGGACCGTTTGAATAAAGACTTGCTGCGCGGCCAGCAGCTGCTGATTATGAAGGACAGCATGGAAGGCCGGGCCCGGGCGATGTTGTCCACGTTTGAATTAATTAACAACGAATTTTTCAGTACCATTGAATCCTTTTCCAGCCCCATTTCCCAGCGGGAAAACAAATATCGCCAGTCTGTGATGGCGGTGGTGGTGCTTTCCAACCATTTGCTGTCGCAGTTTTTGGGCACGCCGATTCCCACCTATCCTCCGGATCCCAAAATTTACCGGACGACGGCTGCCGAGCGGTTTTTTAATTTGATTTTGTTGATGTTGGGGTCCGCTTTGGCCGGATTGGCGGTGTATTTGCTGTTAGAAAATAAACGCGACAACATCTTGCGCCTGCTGGAAGAATACAAACAAAAAAGTTTGGTGTGGGCGGAAGATTTCAACCGCCAGTTTGTAACGATTGACGTCAAATACATTGTGCTGGGCACCATTGGGCTGTTTGCGTTGTTTGGCTTGTTCTTTGGGCTGATGGTAGGCGGATTTACCGGGGTATTTTTCTTCCTGCTGATTGTATTTTTGGGCGGGGTCATCAGTATCCGCGTGCCGGGGGCCGTGTTGGACGCGCTGAAAAAGAGCCGCGGCAAACGCGTGAACAAACAGCTGATGGACGCACTGATTTTGCTTTCCAACTCGCTCCGTTCGGGTATGGACATTGTGCAGGGGTTTGAGCTCGTGTCCAAAGACATGCTGCCGCCGATTGCGGATGAATTTGGGCTGGTGGTCAAAAACTATCAGCTGGGCACGCCGTTTGAACAGGCGCTGGACGGCCTGTCCGACCGGGTGGAAAGTAGGATGCTTTCGTATATTATTAAGGCCATTATTATCCAACGCCAGGTGGGCGGTAACTTAACGGTCATTTTCGCGCGCTTGGTGGAAAACATCCGCGAAGAAAGCAAACTGGAAGAAAAACTGCAGGCGATGACGGCCCAGCAAAAAATCCAGTCTATCGTGGTAAGCATCATGCCGTTTGTGATGATGTTGGTCATGTTTATCTTCAACCCGGTGCAGATGATTTCGTTCTACACGAGCCCGGTGGGGTTGTTCGTGTTTGTATTCTGCGTCATCTGGATTGGAATCGGTATGAAAGTGCTTAAGAAAATGGGAGAAGTGCGGGTATAATTATGAACAGCTTAGCCTTTACGTTGGGACTGAACTTGTTGCTTGCGGTGGGGATGTTTGCCGTATTCCTGACCGTGTTTGGTCTGTTGGCCCCGAAACCCAAAAAAGAGGAAATTGTGGACGTGGCCGTGCGGCGGTTCAAATCCACTTCCAGTTTTGCCCGCTTAAAACCGGAAGAAAAAATGATGGACCGACTGGCGGTTTTCTGCCTGCACAACTTTCATTTGGAAAAAAGCCTGGAAGAAATGCATATGCAGCTGGGCAGCCCGGATACGCCGCAGCCGGTGGATATTTTATATACTAAAATCATCGCGGCCCTGGCTATTCCCGCGGCGATTATGCTGCTGTTTCAAGCGGTGTGGCCGGTAATTTTGGTGCCGGTTTGTTTTATGGTGCCGGACGTGTTGATTAAAAGCAAAATTCAACAGCGTCAGGCGGAAATTTTAGGGAACTTTTCCACTACGGTAGATTTGGCGGCTTTGATTATTGAATCCGGTTTGGACTATTTGACCGCCTTTGAAAGAATTATCAAAATTGCCAAAGTAAAAACCGTGCTGGAAGAAGAGCTGGAAAAAACGATTAACGAAATCAAGCTGGGGTATTCCCGCCGTGAAGCGCTGGAGCGGTTTTCGGCGCGCACGGGGGTAGCGGAAGTGCGTTCGCTGGTCAGCTTGATTATTCAGTCGGACGAATTGGGTACCAGCTTGGTGGATTTGCTGCGCAACTTCTCGTCGGATTTGCGCTCCCGCCGCTTAAGCCGTGCCGAAAAATTGGCGGCGCAGGCGTCCACCAAAATGCTGTTCCCGTTGTTTATGTTTATTTTCCCGACGATTTTTATTTTAATTTTAGCCCCGATGATAAGCGGCCTTGTCAGCGGCGGTATGGGATTTTAGAGGATAAACGTATGAAAAAATATTTCACCTTAGCCTTACTTTTTGTGATGAGCGCGGCGTGTGCCCAAGCGGCCACTTTCCGCAAAGAAATTCCCGTCCGCCAACACGGCAAAGAAGCGGGCATGCTGCTGGATTTGAGCAAAATTTCCATGGGGACGTTAAACGATGTGGAAGAAAAGAAACAGTATCTTTCCACCGTCCAGCTGGAAAAACAGCGTATTCAAAACTACACCCTGCGCATGGTGTACGAAAACGCGTACCTGCTTTATAAACAGGGCGATTATCAGCGCGCACAGGAAATGGCGCAAACCATTTTGAGCATTGACCCCAACTTCAAACAAGCCCAAACCTTGGCCCAGCAGGCCAGCAATATGGGCACCTATGGCACCATTTCCGAGGCGCAGGTGATTGAAGCCAAATTCCAGGAAACCATCCGCCTCTACGACAGCGGCCGCCTGGTGGAAGCCAACGACAAGTTAAACGAAATTTTAACGATTCAGCCCGGCAACTCCAAGGCGCAGTCCTGGAAGCGCAAAATTGATTATGAAATTGCCAAAGAATACACCCGCCGCGGCGATGTGGCCTACGAAGAGGGGGACTACCAGCGCGCACTGGACGCGTGGTACAATGCCCTGCTGATGCGCAAGGACGACCCCAAACTGCTGGCCAAAATTTCCGATACGGAAAACAAACTGCGCAAACAGCAAGTGTCTGATTCTATGAAACAGGCCTTGGAATTTTACAACAAAGGCCAGTTTGTGGAATCGTATGCCGTGTTTGAACGGATTACCAAAATCCAGCCCGGGGATCCGCGCGTGCAAAAATACATGTCGCAGCTGAAGAACGAAATTGCCGCCGGCTATTACAATGCGGGGAATAAATCGTATAACTCCAACCGTTTTGACCAGGCCATTTCTTATTGGACCAATGCCAAAAAGTGGGGGGCGGATCCTTCCACCATGGACGGATTGATTAAACGCGCCCGCAACGCCAAAGAAAATCATTTGCGCGTAAAACAACAGCAAGCCAAACAGGCCGAAGCAGCCACCCAACAGGCGAAAGAAGAAGCCCAAAAGGCGCAAGAAGAAGCTTTGGAAGAACCGATTGAAACCGTGTCCGTAGAAGGCAACGTGCCCAGCGGCGGGTCGGTCATCCCGGGTTCTACGGGAACGATAGGCTCCTCGGTGGGTGCCGTGGGCACCAACGAAACGCTGCCCACGTTGGGCGGAACCGTCAACCGGGTGTCGGCGGAGGCCAGTGCCGCTTCCCGCGCCAAATACATTGAAGGGCTGGACGCGTTCAACCAAGACGATTATGAACGGGCCCGCCAGGCCTGGATTGTGGCCAAACAGCTGGACCCCGGCAACAGCGACGCCGATTTGGGCTTGCGCAAAGTAGAAGAGTTGCTGAAATAGGAGAACAACCGTATGAAACTGACTTCCAAATGGGTTTTGTGGTTCGTGCTGATAACGGTGTATGCGTCCGTTATCGGCGGGCTCTTCTATTACAATTTATTCAAGTTCGTATTTGACAAAAAACTGCAAAACGAAATGGTGGAAATGGTCCGCTTCCGTGCGCCGACCTTGGTGCAATGGCTGGCGTCCCGCCCGAAAGGGGAAGCCACCTTCCGCGAAGCCGAAATTATGAAAGGCTTGCAGCGCAACGACGACCGCATTAAAAGTTTGGTGTATTTGAACTACGACGGCTCTATCCGCTGGCACGAAAACACCAAATTTTTGGGGATGTCGTATGCGGATTACAACAATACCGTGGGGTTTGATTCCAATGCGGTGGTGCAGGCTATTCGGGACCGGCTGCCCCGCGCCATTTTGACCGGCGGAGGGGACTATTACGACATGGCCATCCCGCTGTTGGCCAAAGGAAGCACCGTGGCGGGGGTGGTAAACGTAACCGTATCGCGCGAAAGCGCCCGGAAGCTGATTCATTCTTCTATGATTCGCTACGCTTGCGGGGCGTTTATTATGATTTTGCTGATTGGCGGCGTGCTGTATTTGTTTATGCTGCTTAAAATTTTACGGCCGCTTAATGCCCTAAAAGACAGCGTGGAAGCGGTGTCCTTGAATAATTTGACGCTCTCTTTCCCGCCTCGGAAGGATGAAATCGGGGATGTGGCGGCGGCCATAGGGGCGTTGTTGGTAAAGATACGCGAGGACATCAAGAGCCTGGAAAATGTGGAAATTATGTCGCTGGAAAAAGAACAGCGCTGGTGGAAAACCATCCTGGCGGTAACGGTGCCGAAAGGTTCCCGTGCGCTGGTGATTGACGAGAATAACAACATCTTGTACACCAACTTTGAGCTGCATGTACCGGGCAAAGAACGCGTGCATTTGCTGGATATTTTTGACGGCAGACAGCAGGAAATTATCCAGGTGGTGGGGGAAGCCCTGGAAAACCCGACCAAAGTTTTGCGCGGCACGGTCATCAATAAAAATGTAAAATGTTTGGTAAAGGCCGTGCAGCTGCCGGACGATGCCGGCAAGAACCGCATTGTGCTGGTGCTGGAACCCGAAAAATAAAGGGATTTTGTGTTAGGAGAAACTATGAAAGTAGAAATCAAAAAAATAGGCATTTCAACGGTGTTGTTTTCCGTTTTCCCGCTGGCCGTATTCGTGGTGATGCTGCTTAGCGCGTTTATGGAAGTGTTTAACCCGGACGCCGCCATCACCGCCGCTTACGTGATGAGTTTGATTATTCGGGCCATTCAGGGCACGTTGCTCTTTTTGGTTTCCACGGTGTTCTTTTTGCTGGCCTACAATTTGTTGTGCGCCGTCGGCATCCGCGGCGTGCGTGTAGAGTTGGAAGATAAATAAGGAGAGTAGGGGTAATGAAAAAATTACTGACATTATTGCTCGCTTGTGCGGTAGCCGGCTTGGCCTTTGCGGCTCCTGCTAAAAAAGCGGCTCAAAAAGCCAAAACTCCCGCTAAAATCAAAGCGGAATTCATCGTTGTTGAATCGGACGAATATGACGCGGGAAAAGAGGACCCGCAATTGACGGCCGGCATTGCCCAATTCTTAAACGCCGACCCCAAAGTAACCAAGGTTTCTTACAAAGACGCCGCGGCCGACCCGAAGCTGGCCGAGCTGGACTACAGCTTCCTGCCGCTGTATTTGATTAAGAAAACGGACGACATCCGCACCAAACTGGAAAAACACATCCAGTACGGCTATGCCTTGGAAAATGACGAATTTATTATTCTCCCCCGTCAAACCCGCCAGGGCGTCTATACCGCCAAAAGCGGCACGCCGGGCGTGATGGAAATTTTTGTTATGTCCCAATGCCCCTATGGCGCCATGGCCGAAAACCTGGTCATCCAAGCGCAAAAAGACGGCAAACTGCCCAAGGATAAAGAAATTAAACTGCGCTATGTGGTCAGCTACGACGAGAAAAACGGTTTCTCCAGCCTGCACGGTTCCGCCGAGTGGGAAGAGGATATCCGCCAACTGCTGATTGCCAAATACTATCCGGAAAAATTATGGAAATACCTGGAAATCCGCAACAAGGATTATCGCTCCAGCCGCTGGGACAAAGCGATGGAAGAAGCCGGTATCAACAGCAAAAAAATCATGAAAAAGTTTGACGAAGAAGGCGTAGAGCTGTTGAAGGAAGAAGCCAAATACGGCAAAGAATACGGCGTCAATGCGTCGCCCACGTTCCTGTATGAAGGCAAAGTGCAGCTGGACTTCGGGTCTGCTTCCAAGATTGACGGGTTCTCCTTCTTGAATCCCAATGCGGCCCAATCCGGTGCCGCCGCTCCGGCCGGAAGCTGCTAAATCGGGCGGATTGATTTGAAACAAAAACGGGGGTTGGGACGTGTCCCGGCCCCCGTTTTCAAAAGCGTCCGGGTGAGGGGCTGTGGCGAAGCGGCTGATCCGGTTGTTTTAGAAGAGCGAGGCGAGCCGGTGGAAACAGGCGGCGCCCAGAAGGAACCAGCAGGGAGCGTGCACCCTGCGTGAGAGGAAAATTGTTCATGAAGCGATTGCGCGGATTATTTAGCAAAGCGGTTTTTGTGTTGATTTTAATTTCCATCGTGCCGGTGGTAATTATTGCGTACCACGTGATGGGCGTGGACAGCCGCATTTTGAAAAATGAAATTTTGCAAAAACAGCAAACGGTAGCCAGCCGCTTGGCCTCGGTGGCGCGGGCACATATCAACCGCAAAGCGCAGCTTTTTTCCATATTTGTAGATTTGCATACCGACTTTGGCGGACACGAATTTATCAACGAGAAAGATTTGCGCTATTTGCTGGCGCGCAATCCGTCCATCGTGTCGCTTTCGGTGTTAAATCCGCGCGGGGTGCGGATTTTGTCCGCTGGCAAACCGGTGATGGCGGGTACGGCGGCTTATGCCAAAATTCTGCCGGAAATTGTGCGGACCTGCGTACAGCAGCGGGACGAATTTATCAGCGACGTTTATCCCGCCGATGAAAATTTGTTTGCTTTAATGGCATTTCCCATGCGCCAGCATTTGGGCGATCGGCAAGTGTCGGGAATTTTGGTGGCGGAAATGAATTTGAAAGAGATGGGAGAATCGCTTTCGCAATCCTATCCGCTGGATATGAACGCCATTATTGCCACAGCCCGCGGGGAAATTATTTCGTATAACGGCGCACCGGACGGCCTGGCGGAAGGCACTCAGCCGGAAATGGAAGCCAAGGTGCGTGCCATCAACGAACAGTTGGGCAGCAATCGCAGCGGTGAGGTTGTTTTGCCCAATGGGGACAAAGTGCTGGTGGCCGTTTCTAACTTAAATGTGCCGCGCTGGCGCGTGTATGTGGATCAGCCGGCCAATGTGGCGGCGCAGCTGTTTGTGGAGAGCACGTTCAATTCCATGTGGGACGTGCTGGTGCTGGTGTTGGCGATGTTGGCGTTTGTAGTGGTGGTAAGTTATTGGGTAATTAAACCGATTACACGCCCGCTGGAACGCTTGCGCGAGGCGGCCGTAAAACAGCGGGAAAATGACGATTTTGTCGTAAGAAAAGAAGACGTAGAAATTCCCAATAATGAAATTGGGGAGCTGGCGGCGGCGTTTGTGGATATGTCGGCCGCGCTGCATACGCGCCGGCAGGAATTAATTCGGGCGCAAACGGAATTGGCGCAGGTCAATCAGGCGTTGGAAAAACGCGTGGAAGAACGCACCCGCGAATTAAAAACCGCCAGCAAAGAATTGGTCAAGGCGGAGCGCCTGGCCGCCATCGGGCAGATGGCGTCCATTATCAGCCACGAAATCCGCAACCCGCTGGCGGTCATCAGCAATGCAACGCGGCTGATTAAAATGCTGGTGCGCTCGCCGGACCCGAAGCTGATTAAACAGTTCGGCATTATTGATGCCGAAATTAAACAGGCCAACAGCATCATCAGCGAGGTGCTGGGGTACGCCCGCACGCGGGATTTGATTTTAACCACAGTGGATTTGAACAGCTATTTGCGGGAACTTTTGCTGGCGTATCCGTTTATCCCGGGCATTAAGCTCAAGGAAGAGCTGGACCCGGAAAGCGTGCGCATTAAAGTAGATGCGGAAGAAATCAAACAGGCTATCCGCAACATTGTTTCCAACGCCATAGAAGCCATGCCCACGGGCGGAACCCTGACGGTGGGAACCAAAGTAGGCCGCCGCGTGGTGTGCATTTATATTGCCGACCAAGGCACCGGCATTACGGACGATGTGCGCAAAAAAATGTTTGCCCCGTTCTTTACCACCAAGGCCCGCGGAACGGGCTTGGGCCTGGCGGTGGTGGGCAAAGCCATCAGCCGCCACAAAGGCAAACTGTTTATTAACAGTGTGCCGGGCAAAGGCTCGTGCTTTCAGATTTATCTAAAAATTTACAGAAAACCCGGAGACACCAATTATGGAGAAGCAAGTTAAAATTTTAGTAGTGGACGACGATAATAACCTGCGCGAAACGCTGGTGGATTTGCTGGAAATTGAAGGCTACAAAGTCTATCAGGCGGGCAACGCCCAGGAGTGCTTGGACATTTGCGCCAACGAATTTTTTAACGTGATTTTGATGGACTACAACCTGCCCGGCGAAACGGGGCTGGAGCTGATCCGCAAAATCCGCTCGTTTAACCAAGATACGCAAATTATTATGATTACGGCCTACGCTTCCCTCAACGCCATTATGGAAGCCATGCAGGAATCGGTGTACGATTTCCTGATGAAACCGGTGGATTTTGATTACTTAAAACGCACCATTAACCGCGCGCTGGACAAGTATTTCTTGGAACAGAGCAACAAGGAATTGCTGGCCCAGTTAAAAACCCGCAATGCGGATTTGGACCGGCTGAACAATATGAAGTCCAAATTTTTCTCCATTGTGTCGCACGATTTGTCCAACTCGCTGATGACGCTGAAGATGAGTTTTGACATGCTGAAAAAGAAACTCAACCCCGACGAGGACCAAAAGAAAAAAATGATGTTTATGGACGAATCCATCAGCCAAATTGAACACTTGATTAAAGACCTGGTGGATTGGGCCGCCATTGAAAAAGGCAAACTGCGCATTGAAAAAACGCGTTTTGAATTGACCGAAAGCCTGAAGAAAACGGTGGAAATTTTCCGTGCCAAAGGCGCCAAGCGCAACATCCGCGTAACGTTTGAAAGCTGCGGGGCGGTGCCGGTGTTTGCCGATGAAAAACGCATCCGCCAGGTGATTTCCAATATTCTGGAAAATGCCGTGCGCCACACGCCCGACAACGGCAGCATTGAAATTGTCGTTAGCAAAATAGATGAAAAAAATGCTAAAGTGTCGGTAACGGACTCGGGAGACGGCATTGACCCCGAGCAGGCACCCAATTTGTTTACCAGCTTTACCCAGGTGGGCGACAAAAGCCGCGTGGGCCGGCTGGGGTTAGGGTTGTCCATTGCCAAGGACATTATTGTCAACCATGGCGGACGGATTTGGGCGCATAGCGATGGATTGGGCAAAGGAGCGTCGTTTAACTTTACGCTGCCGATTGCAAATGCTTAGCTTTTAACAACGTTGAGGGAGTTATGCCAATGAATAAGAAGAAAAAAGTAACCGTACTGATAGCCGACGATCAAACGCTGTTTCGCGAAGGGATCAAAGACGTACTGAACGGAGAAAAATGGATTGAGGTGGTGGGCGAAGCTGCCGACGGATTGGAAGCCGTAGCCAAAGCCAAAAAACTCAAGCCGGACGTGGTGCTGATGGACATCAAACTGCCCAAAATGGACGGCATTAACGCCACGCGCCAAATCCGCCAGACGTGCCCGGAAGTAAATGTGCTGATGCTTTCCAGCTTTGAAGACGAAGCCCACGTGCTGGACGCGATTCAAGCCGGGGCCAACGGGTATTTGTCCAAAATGTTGCCGGCGGCGGAATTGGTAAATTCCATCAAAACGTTTACCAGCGAAGGGCTGATGATTCCGCAGCAGCTGATGGGCAAACTGCTGCATGGGCTGCGCAAAATGGGGAACAACGGGATGCCTTCGCAGGCTACGCTGACCAAAACCGAAATTAAAGTAATGGACTTCTTGGGCAAGGGCCTTAGCAATAAGG
This sequence comes from uncultured bacterium, assembly GCA_949294085.1. GTDB lineage: Bacteria > Elusimicrobiota > Elusimicrobia > Elusimicrobiales > Elusimicrobiaceae > Avelusimicrobium. Next base: position 94,602 of record CASFFX010000006.1, read on the forward strand.
AATTGGCCAAGGAACTGAACTGCAGCGTCAAAACGATTAAGAACCATTTGAACAGCGCTTTTCATAAACTGGGCGTAAGCAGTCGCACCGAAGCGGTGGTAAAAGCGATTGAAAAAGGGCTGATTTCGTCTGAAGGGACAATCGTTCCCGACGATCACGACGGAGAATAGTTTTATGCACGCAAAAAGGCCGGCGGCCGGGCGCAATGCTCCCACCGCGGGGCAGGCTACCATTGAATATGTGCTGATGCTTGCCACGATTGTGGTGGTGCTGTCGGCCTTTTTGACGGCTTTTCACACCGATATTGTGCGCTTTTTCTTCACGTTTATCGGGCAGCTGCTTTCTTCGTAAACTATGCACAGGATGAGGCCTATTTTCCGAAAATTGCAAGACCGACAGGCGCAAGTGTTGCTGCCTGCGGTTTTGTTGGCGCCTATTTTTGTGCTGGTTATCTACCTGTTGTTTGAAACGGCCAAAGTGTCCATGACCAAGGTCCGCCAGCAGTTTGCGCTGGACAATGCAGCCTACTCCCAGTTGTCCTCGACGAGTACGTACCTCAACGCGGTGGCCATGGTCAACGGGCCGCTGCCTTACCGCGTGATGCTGTATTACAAGGACCAAAAGTTGAACCCTACCGAGGTGGCCGCGGCTTCCGGCAAACAGCCCATCAGCATTTTTGAGCTTTTTTATCACGGCGGCGGTGTGCCGTCTATTGGGCCGGATTACGATACGGGGATTAATAATCCTCCGCCGGCGGCTTCGCAGGACTGGGGTCTGCATTATGACCCGAATAACCAGGAATTTCCACGCGGCGATTGGGAAAAAGAACAGCCGCGCGAGCCGGATTCCGAAACGTGGGTGCCGGTGATGAGCAAATCGTTGGTCAACGATTATTATTTCCCGGCGCTTCGCTATGGAACGGTGGTGATTCAAAACTATTTGGAAACGTATGTGCGCACGGGGTCTATTTATGAATCTCAGACGTATGCTTACCAGGCCACCAGCAAAAACGCCATTATGTTCCGCGAGGCATATTATTTGAATACGAACGATTGTAAAAAGTCGGACTGCGCGCGGCAAAGCGCTTCGCAACTGCAGCGATATCTTACTTTGTCCACCAAACCGTTTGAACTGGATAAAGTGCGGTTTTATGCGTCCGATTCCGGCTTAAGCGGCGAACACGGCGGTGCTATTAACTTGGATTTGTCGATGGTGGAAATGATTAAAACCAAGCTTTTCCAATTTGCTTATCTGGATTCCAGCTCCCGCAACAAATTGCGCACGCTGGGGCGCGGCGTCGTGCTTAAACAGCCGTTCAAACTGCCGCGGAACCATTTTAATATCAGTTTGGAACAAAAATATAAACCCTATGTGCGCAATACGGCGGTGCTTTCCTGCCCGCGCGGCAGCAACAACTGCGTGTGGCCGGACCCGCTGCCCAAATACAGCGTAACGTTGGACCCGTAATGATGAGAAAACTGTTTCCTTTTCACTCCAAGCAAGGCCAAGCCACGACGGAAGTCGTGTTGCTGTTCCCGCTGTTTGTCATTTTTATTTTGTTTATTATCAAAATTTTCGGGTTGCTGATTTTAAGCCAAAAAATGGAAATTGCCGGCTATTATGCGGCCCGGCGCTTTCAGCTGCAGTCCCACGTAACGGATTATTATGCCAACACCTGGGATAGGCGCTTTTTGAAAAAGGACATCCAGGAAAAAGTGGAAAGCTACCTGGGGTTTGATAACCCGGGCATGCGCAAGTTTTTGAATTTAAGTGAATTAAAGATGGATATTCAAACTTCCGGCACGTGGGTAAAAGTGGTGCTGACGGCCCACACCCGCCCGCCGCGGATTCGTTTTCTGTGCAATTACAACAAGGACCAGGTGTGCGACCGCGACGATAAATGCCTGAAAGGGTACGCCTTCCTGTGCGAGACGGGCGGCCAGGTGGAAGTCATCAAATACGTGGGCCATAATGAACGCCCCTCACCTTACCAGCGGCCGGAAGGCACGTAAGGGGGGAACTTCTCTTGACAAAGGGGTGTTTTCTACCTATACTAACTAATAGAACGAATAGGGAACTCTGTGTTTGAGCGTGCCCCCGGGCACGGGTCAACAAGAGTAGTTTTTATTATTATGTTGAGGGGTTTTTATGTTTAAGCTGAAACCGGGAAATGTGTTTCAAAAAATCAATAAAATGGACCGCAAGCAAGCCTATACCTTGGGGGCAATTGTGGTGGTGTGCTTTGTGGCTCTGTTAACGCTGGCTTCGTTTTTGGGCAATGCGGAAGACTCGTCTTTTGAAGATTTTAATACCCGCGGCTACGATTTGGCGCAAATGCCGTTTGTAAACGACGAGGCGGAGCAGTATTTGCTGGCGTCTAAATATCCGGATATGCAGGGCAATAATTCCACCATGCTCTATTCCGCGGCCGACAAGCAGGCCCGCCAACAGGAAGATTCCGCCCAAGCGGCCGAAGAAGCCGCCGAAGAAGCAACCGAGGCGGGCGCAACGGACGATACGTATTACGGCGGCGGATACAGCGGGGGCGGTTATACGGGCGGCGGTACGCCGCGCGCGCCCACGCAGGTGGGACAGCTGAGCAGTGCCAGCATGAGCCGTTCCGGCGGAAGCGGCGTAAACACTTCGTGGGGGGCTCCCCGCGGGGATTTTTCGCCGTATAAAAGCCAGGAAAAGGGCTCCGAAATTCCCACTCAAACGCAACTGCGCAATCAGGACGCGCGCCGTGCCTTGGCGCAGTTTGCGCAAGCCAGCCGTGCGGCGGCCGGATTGAAAGACGGCAAAGGCGCCAACGCCAAAAGAGCGTTGATGGGCGCCAATGTGCGCGGCAGCGAGGCGTTTACGGACTCCGGCGTGGATTTGAGCAAAACGGCCGGCCTGACGCTGGACACCAATGCCCCGGTTTCCACGGCGGATTTGGGCAATTTGGACAAGGCCGTGTCGGACGCGGCGGCCGCTGGAAAATCCAATAAAGACAAAGCGCAGGAAAACTACCGCCAAAGCATGGAAGAACGAATCCGCGAGCAGTTGTTTAGCGGGATGATTAATATGGGGCTGCAGGCGATGGGCAATTTGTTAAACCAGGGGGTCAGCGCGCTGCAGGGAACCATTGCCGGCAATCAGGCCCTGAATAACAGCTTGGAAAGTTCCGGCGCGCAATTGGCCGATGCCCAACTGACCAACGCCAATAAAGATTTGTTAGTTGCCCAATATGGGCAGGATAAGGTGGACGCGTGGATGGCCCAAAACCCGAACGGGCGCGTGTGGCAATGCCAGGCCGATTTGTCCGGCTCGGGCACGACGGGCGGAACCATTAGCCCGGTTCCCACCAAGCCGGAGATGCCCCAGCAGAGCGCGTTTGTTTCCCAATCGGGCTCCAGCAACGAGGGCGGCGTAGTTACCTTGGGCGCGCAGGATCAGGCCCGCTACGACATGGCGATGGAGGAATACAACCGTCAAAATGAAGCGTATAATGCGTATCAAAACGCTTCGGACGAAGAAAAACTGCAAATCCGCACCGACCGTATGGAGGCCAATATCCAGGCGCAGAAGCAGGCCGTTAAATCGTTTAGCGACCAGTATGTGCGGTATCAAAAAGCGCACAAAACGGGCGCGGCGTGGGAAAGCGCCGTGGCCGCCAAAAACGTGGCGCGGACGGCCTATACGGGCAAATCGGTGATTGATACAACGAAACTTACGACGAAAAAAAATACGTCCTCTGCTCCAACGGGCGGTGCCTCAACCACGTACAAAACACCCAATGATTTCCATACGCACACGCAGTATGAGGATTACGTAAAAGGCTTGAATGTGGGTGAAAAGGAAGAAAAAAGTTTGCTTAACATCCAGAGTTTATAGATTTTGGTTTTTAGGAGGAATTTATGAAAATTTTGAAGCGGTGGCTGAACCGAAGCGGCAAAATTGCCCTCTCCGCGGCGCAAGCGGTGGGGCTTTCGGCCGTAGTCGGGGTGGCGGGCATTGCCGCTTGGCAATATCTGGACACTCCTTCCGATAATACGGCTTTCAACCTGGGTTCCAACTATGACCGGGGGGAAGTGGTGTACGTAACGGGCGCTTCGGGCGGCTCGTACGGCGCCAACGGGGAAGTGCAATCCGCTTTTATGGCAAAGCCCTCTAAAGCCATAGAAATGACGGAAAAATTTGCTTTGGCTCAAAAACGGGCGGACGAGTACGACGATTCCGTCGTGATCCCCGCACCGGAGCCTTCCAGCCCGCAGGCCTATCAAATGGGCGGCACCGAAGGGTTAGGCATGGGCGCCAACCGAGCCAACGAAGAAAAATGGAACCAAAATCCGATGGCGGCGGCCCAGCAGACCCTGACGGGTGTTACGGACGCCATTGCCCGCGCCCAGCAACAGGCCCAACAGCAAGCCCAGCAACAAAGGGCGGCCCAGGGCCAGGCGGGAGCGGCAGGCACATTGGCCAGCGCCCAGCGCGATTGGAGTTCTTCGGCCGCCACGAAAGGACTTTCCGGCGGCGGCGGAAATGCGTTTAATTCCTCTTTCGTAGTGCAGAACAGCCAAAAAGGCGGCAAAGGCGCCGCGACGGGAAATGCTCCGTCCGATCCGGCTGCCGTAATGAAACAATTTCAACAGCAGGTGGCTTCCGCCCAGGAAGGCGCCCGCTTGCGTGCCCGTGCCACATTTGGGGCGGAAAATGAGCTTTTGGCCAGCCGTTCGTCAGAATTGGGCAACGCTCGCACTTCGCGGGAAGGAAAAGATTTGGAATTTATCCGCAAACGCTCGGCCGATGCCGCCAAAAACAAAAACCGCTCGGCCAACGAAGGCGCCCGTGCCTTTTTGGCCAGCACGAAGGTATCGGGCGGTATTACGGTAACGGGGGACAATGTTACCACCGGCCAGGGCCAGGCTTCTAAGGATTTTGAATCGGCCACGCAGTCCCAGTTGCGAGGCATACAGTCGTACGTGCAGGGGGATATGGAGGAAGAAGCCCTCACCCGCAAACGCGACAGAGACGCTATCCGTACTTGGATGTGGGTTGCAATTCCGACGGCTTTGGCGGCGATGGTCTCTATTCCGATTGCCATTGCTTCGGCGGGCTGGTTCTTTGGCGTGGGATACGCCTTGGCGGCCGCTATTGCGGCGGTGGCGTTAGTCCCGGTCTTGGGGCTGCTGTCTGTTAGTGTTAAGTACGCCAATAACTACGGGGGATCGTCTCTTTCCACGTGGGGTTCTGTCATTGCCGGTATTTTGACCGTTGGGCTGGGGCTTGCCTTTATCCCCGGGGCTGGTTTTACCGCCAAGCTGGCTACGTGGGCCCAATTGTTGGTGGGCGGTGCGGCAGCGGGCTTGGGCGCTGGGGCCGCGTGGTGGGCTACGTCCGCCACGAAGGACGCTACACTGGATCAAGCCGCTTCCTTGAATATTGACAACGGCACCGATACGCAGGGCAAGGGTGCGTCCGGCAGTCAGGGACAGACGAAATAGGAGCTTTTATGGCAGAACAAAAACAACAAACGGCGGCTCCTGTTCAGGTATCCCGTAAAGTAGTGCTGATAGCCCGAACAGTTTTGGCCGTGATTGTGGTCATTTGGATAGCGGGAATATTTTATTTTCACTCCCAAATGAAAGCCACGGAACAGGAAATTTTGAAGCTGCGCCAAAGACGCCAGCAAGAGGAAGAACTCCAGCGGCGGGAAGCTATTTACCGCCGGGCCGCCATGCAGCAAACGGCGGTGCAAAACGGCGTACAGAATGCGGTGGACGCGTTGAAGTAAAAACGCAGGGAGAAAACGTATGAATTGGGTCAAATTATTAAAGAACATATCGGGTAAACTCGTCATGGGCGTTCCCCAATTGTTAACCATCGGCGGCGTGGGTATGCTGGCCATTTACGGCGCATACCGCACCGATGACGCTTTGGCCAGCAAGGAACCGCCTGTGCGCACGCTGTCGGGCATTTCTGCTTCTTCGGCCTATCAGGGCTTGCAGAAAAAAGACGGCTTGCTTACGTCCATTAACATCAAAGATTCCCTCAACCAAATCGCCACGCCGGAAGAGCGGGCCGCGTTGGACGGCAATTCCCCGTCGGCCGACAACTTTGGCTTGGATAAAGTGGGCAATATTCAAAATGTTTCGTTTGGTGCGGCGGCGGAAACGTCTCCCACCGACGGTTTGGGCATGGGTGCCAACCGGACGGACATTACGGAAGGGGGCTCTTCTAGCGTACGCGGTGCCGGCAGTCAGCCGGGCGTAACGCTGCCGGGCAATTTGGGGCAGGCGGGTGCCGCCGCTTCCGGCTCAACTGCCACGCTGGCGCCGGCTTCTATGGCGCGGGCGTCCGGCAATGCGTTTAATGCCGCGGCCGGGGCCATTGGCGGATCGGCTGCCGGCGGAGCCGGTACCCGTTCGGCCGCCAGCAGTGCAGCCGCGGGCGGATCTGCTGCCAGCGGGGAAGGCTATCAATTTTCGGGCGCGATGCCCAGCGGAAGCAACATGGTGTCTGCCTTTCAGTCTCGGCGTGCCAATTCCACTTTTGTAGCGGGCGGGCGCGATTCTTCTTCGGCCCGGGCCAGACGTTCGTTCCGCGAGAAAAATGAGTTAAAAGACATTTCCAAACGCTCGGCCGACGCCGCGCGGAACCAAAATCGTTCCGCCAACGAAGGCGCCCGCGCTTTTTTGGCCAGCACCCGCAATTCGGGCGGCTTGCGCGTGGAGGGCGGCGTGGAAACGACCAGCACCGGCTCGGCTGATTTTGAAAATCCGACCAACCAAAAGCTCAAAGCCGTTGGAAGCTGGGTCCAGCAAGAGGACGAGTTTGCCAAGAAACAAGAAAAAGCGCGCAAACGCTTGATGTGGATGGCGTTGTCGCTCTTTGCATTGACGATTGGCATGATCCCCGCGGTATATCATTTGGTGTCTAAGGGAAAACAAGCGGGTCTGTTTGGATGGACTTTTGTTGCGTGGGGTATCATCTTGGCTGGTGTAGTGGGTGCTTATGCCGCTACGGTGTTGGGCTTTGCGGTGGATTACCAAACGAAGTATAACGGCAATTTCTTGCCGATTATGGGCTACCTCCTTTCTGCAGGCTCGATGGTGGCGATGGCGTGGACGGTCCTGTCTGCCTTGAAGTCGGGCGGAACCTCTTCAGAGGCGCATAAGTTGTTTATGAAGAAATCGGTTGGTGCCGCGAAGAGTGTGGGTATGATGGGCCTGACGACCGGCGGGAAAGAGGCGGTCAATAAATTAATGGAAAAAGACGCTTCTGCTTCCCAATCTTCTAAGAAATAATTGAATATGCGGAAGGAACGCCTGCGGGCGTTCCTTCCGTTTGTGTGAAAAATGAAAGAACCGAAAGAACAGCCACAGCCGGAAGAGCAAAAACCTTGGGTGTTGCTCTGGCAAGAAATCAAACGTTTGTCCTGCTCCAAAAAAGCGTGGGCGGCGGCGGTGGTGTGCGTGCTGCTTTTGTTGTTTACGGGCGTGGTGCCGGTGGGAAAAATTCCGCTTTTGCGCCGTTTGGCGTGGGCTATGGGATACACGCCGGACGAAACGCAACATATTTCCTTCTTAAAAGCCTTGCTTAGCTGGAACGAGCATGCCAAAATTATGCGTGGGGAACTGCCGGACCCCAACGAAACAAGCATATTTGGAAACGATGGGGGGCTGATGTCCTCGCAGAAGCGGCTGGAGCGCGAAAAAGATTCCAGCTTGATTAATATGCGGGCCGTCAATGCCGCATTGTACAAGCAAGGCAAACTGGGCGATTTGCCCACGGGCGCTTATTATACGGTGGATATTGGAGAAGGGAAAAAACCGTCCGACGTACAGGTAACCGGCAATTCCGTAACGACGCAGGCCGGGGCCGCCAAAACGGGCGAGGTGTATTTCGGGACAGACGCTTCCGTCCAGGCGCGGGACCCGAAAGACGGATTTAATTCTATTGGGGCGCTTAAAAAAATTGCCAATCCGCACATCGCGGGCACATCCAAAACAGATTGGCTGGACCGTTTGGTGGATAAGGCCACCCGTTCCGATGCCGGCTTGGAAAACATTGCCAAAGAACTAAAAACCGGCAGTATGCTTTCGCAGTTAAATCCCATTACGGATATCGGCAATCACAAGGCCCAGCGCGATATGTATTATGCGTGGCTGACGGGGATGAGTTCCCGCCGTACGCCCAATGTCGTGCTGAAAAAAACCTTGGCGGCGGCCGGTTTTAACGGGGCGGAAATGCCCAAAAAAGTGTTTGATTCTTCCGGGTTTTCGGGTATTGGCATTAATCAAGATGATGTTGTTTCCGACGTGGAAAATATTCAAATCCGGCTGAAAAATGAAAAAGAGTGCGAACGCGTTTTGAGTACATCGGGCGAAAATTTGGTCAACCAGCTGCAAGCGGCCAAAGAAGGCATTAATGTGTTGTCGGCTTCGTTTCCCAAAACGTGTGATGACATCAACGGAAATTTTACAAACCGCTTGGCGGCTTTGCGGAATCAATGCGAACAAATTAAGCTGGACTATAATGACTTGGGCACTTTTTGCGGCGTTACCGTAAAAGCCGGGCGGGAAGGCACCTGCACGACCAACAATCTGCAGAGCCGCTACGACCAATATGCCGCCTATTGTACCCAAGAAAGGCAAAAATGCGCCGCTTTAACTACACCCGAAGAGCAGCAGGCCTGCCTGGCCGGATTGAAAAAAGCCGCCGATTACGAAGAAGGCGACTGCCGGGAAAAAGGCTGCTCGCAGGAAGGGGTGGAAAAATTAGTGGGCGGAACCTTTAACGTGGGCGTAAACGGCAAGGACGTGGACCCGTACGCGGGGGACTTCTTTCCGGAAGTGGATTGGGGGGCTACCAAGCTCTACTGACCCCTTGAAAAAAGCGCATTTAATTGTATAATAGAAATAAGGACATTTGGATAAGGAAAGTTGTTGCGGAGTGGGAAACCAGCTTCGAACAACGAATTTCTTTATTATGCAAAAGAGATGTACGGGAAAAGATTTTCAGACGGTGTGAAGGCTTTTCCCCGGGTTTGAAAAAACCCAAAAGGGCAGTTTTATTTTAATAGGAGGCTCTTATGCCAGAGGAAAAAAAGAAGGACAGTTTTACCTTTAGCGATAAGATTAAAAACAGCAAGCCTGCTGCTTTTAAGTCTTTTGCTAATCGTATTTCCTCCAAAATCGGGAGCGACGGCAAACCTAGAAAGACTCTCTTTGAGAGAACGAAAAGGGATGCCCCGTTCTTCATTGCCGCTTTGGTGGCGCTGTTGCTGCTGCCGTTTTTGTATAAATACAGCGGGCAAGTAAATGAAGAACCTATGGTTACCCCCGGAAGCGAGGAATCCATATTCGATCCCGAACGGTACGGTTTTGATACGGCTACCGGGGATCCGGAAGGCCAAATTGCTCAGCTGGCCGGGCGCGATCCTTTAAGCTTGATTAAAGGGTTGAACTCGGAGGAAGAAGAGCCGTCGGGCGATTATCCGATGCAGGATTTTGATGATCGCAGCGGCTTGGGCGATGACGCTTCTTATTCCGACAATGTAACGGAAGAACACAACACCAATATCTACAAGCAAAACGCGGCTCCGGCCACGCGCGCGGCGTTCCGCCGGGCGGCTACCAAGATTAATCCGTTGGCTTCGGCCGGGCTTACCAGCCGCGGCGGCGGAAAATTGGGCGTAGGTATGTGGGGCGGCAGCTTGAAGAGTGCCGCGCAAAAAGTTTCTGCCGAAGGCCCGCGCAACAGCCCCAAGCCGGTTTCCTTGCAGCCGCTGCAGGCGGCCGGAAAACCGAGCCGCAGCTATTTTGGGCAAGGTGCGGCGGCCGAAGCTAGACGCTCTAGAGACGCTATGTCTAAAGCCAACGCCATGCAGGCTTTGATGGACGCGCAAATGAAACCGGTGGAACCCGGCAAAATCGGCGGGTTGACCGGAGGTTCTTTTGCTCCGGGCGGCGGCAATGGCGATTTGAAACGCAGCTTTGCGTTTAACGGTAAAGAGCCCTGGTGGTGGGACATGATGAAAAAACGCTCCCAGATGGAATGGGAAGCGAAATTCAACCGCAGATGGGACTGGATTAAGTGGAAAGACAAACTGTTCCAGAATATTTTGGGCGGCGTCTTGAACTGCTTAATTACCGGTACCGACGATGGCGGAATGGGCAAACTGTTTGGTGCGGCGGCTGGCGCCGGCGGAGTGGATAAATGCGCCGGGCTGACGAAATCTCAATGGGAAGAAATTCATCCCGGAGTGGAATTTTCTAAAGATATGTGCCGCCATACCTTTGGATATAAAGTCAATAAAGATACCCAGGATCCGTGGCAATCCGGCAATGCCAATGAAATTACCATGGGGCCGATTGCCCAGCGCTTGGATTGCTTGAGCAACGGTTTGTTTGGGTCTTTCCTGACGAAACTGCGCGACAAATGGTTTGGCAAGAACAAAGGCACCTTTGCCGAAGTGAGCGACTGCAGCACTTTTGCCCAAACCGGTGTGTACAATGCCAACTTCTCCAGCACCAAAGGCGGTTGGACGGTGTTGCATTATGTGGTAGGTATTCCGACGGCCAGCTTGACGAAGTATTATCAATCTACGCCGGATATGCAGAAAAAGATGTTGGTAGTCGGGTATATTGGCTCCGGCCCGGAATTTAATTCCAATATTACGGCTGTATCGGAGCGCAAAAACTTTGTACCGATGTTTATTGAAAGCGTAGCGATTAAAAATAAAAAAGTGGATTCTAAAAAATCGCCTACGGCTTCTACGCAGGGGTACAAATACAACGGCTATTTCGGCACGGACAAAAAGACCAGAAAAGGCGGCTTCTCCGCGACGAGCTACGAAGACGCCCTGGCCAAATGCAACCAGCTGAAATTCCCGCTGAGAAAAGATTGCAAAGACCAGATTAACCAACAGGCCACCGATGTGGACAAGGTTAAAAAAATGGTGGCTCTGACGGACGGCGGAGCGCTGCCGACGTATAACGAATTGATGGACGTACTGCGTGAAGGCGGGGCAATCCGCGATGTGGTGTCCATCGGCGAGAAGGAAAATCTCTCGCTGTCCACCAAAGGGGCCAAAGAAGGCAAAGACTGGGTAACCGGTGCGCGTTGCCCCTATCCGTTGGTGCGCGTGAGCTGCGAGTATTTGGCGACGGCCTCTCAAAAAGGGCAGGAAGCCAACGGTTATCCGTTTGCCCACTTAACTTTTGCCAACGGGATGACGGGTGCGGAAACGTACAATGCGATGAAGAACCGCTTCTTGCTGGCTTATACGGTGCAAGGGGTGGATAACTCCCAGCCCAAGGCTATCACGACGCCTACGGACTCGGCCAAGGGCCAATGGTTCTACATTCCGCACATGAACGTGAAACCCTTCTTGGGCTCGTGGAGCAAAGAAATGACCGAAGCCGGTTTCGTAACGAACAACTTGGGTACGGAACGCACGGATTTGCCCGGCAAAGGGAATGACTATCAGATTGTTGCTACGTCGCAGGAAATTCAAAAACTCCGCGCCAACAACAACCGGATTGTGATTACCTGGAAGGTGTTCCAGTGCCCGTCTATTATGACGGACGGCAGCTCCATCAATAAGGGCGGCTGCAACCAAGGAACTATTAACATTGTTAAGGACAAACAAGTCGTAGGAAGCGAAGGGCAATCCTTCCCCGGAAAGCCGGTCAGCGAAGCAACTTGTGTGTACTACGACGGCTCGCAGCAGATTGGATTCCCGGTGAACGTGGAAGAAGAACCTGAACCTGCTCCGGAACCGGCGCCTGCGCCGGCCCCGGAACCGGGGAAAACGGTCCTGCAGTTGGCCAATACGATGAACGGAACGAAGGGCATTGCGGACCGCTTTAATACGGAACGCACCGGTTTGCTGCAGATGCCTTCGCTTAATGTGTATGGAAAAACCGGGCAAATGCCGTATGTAAATGCCTTGGCGACAAGCAACTGCACGGCGGTGGGAAACACGCGTAAATCCGGCCAAGGTGCGGCCAAGATGTTTAACCAAGGCGAGGTGAAGGCGTATATTGACAGCGTGCTTTCCGCCACGAACGGAAGCGAAGCGTTTACCAAAGCCAACACGACGATTGAACACTCCGGGGTGGTAAGCGTGCCGCAATTGGTGGACGCGATGACCATCGCTTATGCGCGGGATCCGAACGCCCAAGTGCCGGTAAACGCGGTGTGCGCGTTGGGCAAGACGATTGCCTTTAACTCGTACGACCCGCAAATGATGAGAGAACGCGCCGTGTGGAGAAATACGTTTGGGGCGTTTGTGGCCTATACGGGCCCGAACTCTTCGTACTATCCTTCGCGCTTGACCTTGGATAGCCGCGGAAGCACAATTGTGGACCGCCGCTTCCTGGGCTGCGGTTCTGCCAGCGGGGATGACAAAAAAACGTATAATGCGCTGGCCTCGGTGCGCCCGTACCACTATGGTCGCTATAACTGGAACGAAAAAGCTATTGGCGATCAGGCCCAAAACAGATATGCGGGCCAAACGGGGCGCGATTCGTACTTAAACGAACTGACCAAGGGCGGCTGGGCCAAGAACGGCTTTGATGCCAACACCTATCCGCTGCGTTCGTTAGCCAAAGCGGTTGGGTTTGTGCAGAAACAGTCGGCTTCTGCGCAGGAATTGGCCAGCGTAAGCACCAATGCCACGATTGACGATATTAACCGCCAAGAATATGCCCGCAAGTATGCCAGCCTCTTCAACGAAGCGGATACTTCCTGCGGCTTAACAGGCAATATGCCGGTGGCGGAAGCGCTGGAATACGTGGGTGCGGTGTGTATCAACGGCAAGAACGCCAAACCGAGCAACGGCAATAATGAAAGTTGCTCCCGCCGGTTTAGAGCTTCTTCCTCCAAAGGAACTTCCGGCGGAGAAGTAGAAGGCGAAACGGTTGGATACACAGTAGAATAAAAAATTGTTTTTCCCCGGGGGTTTTGGCTCCCGGGGATTTTTTTGCCTAATTCCCGTTTGCTCTGTTTACCCCTTTTTATTTATCATATACGTATGAGAATTCGTACGCTTGCGGCCATTTGGATAGCGCTGGGAGTGGGGGGCTTGTTCCCTCCGCCGGCCCAGGCGCTGTTTCCGTTTTCTTTTCGCAAACAAGAATTAAAAACCGATTATTCCCAAACCGTCTGGGACCGCATTATGCTGGAACAGTCGGTTACCGATATTCGCCGCGGTATGGGCGAAATGGCCCAAGCCCGTTATAAAGAAGCTTCCAACAGTTTTGCCAAAGCTGTTATCAAAAACGCCCAGGACCCGCTGCCGTATTTATTGCTGGGTGCTTCGCTGTATTGGTCCGGCCAGGTGGACGAAGCCGAAAGCGAATACCGGGAAGCCCTTCGCCTGGATCCGCAAAATGCCATGGCCTATCAATTGCTGGGCATTGCCAGCGGCTGGCGGGGCGATGTGGAGCAGGCGCAAACGTATTTTTTGAAAGCCAACGAATTGGACCCCAACAAAGCCGATACCCATATGAATTTGGGTTCCACCTATGCCGTGCAGTTAAAGCTGGAAAAAGCCCTGGAGCACTTCCGCCGGGCGGTGGAATTGGCCCCGCGGGAACCGTTGTACCACTATCAATTGGGCACGCTCTACGAAGCGCTGGGGCGCGACCGGCAGGCCGAAGAATCGTTTAAGAAGGCCCTGCGCCTCTTCCCCTATTACGAGGACGCCCAGCTGAGTTTAGGCGCCCTGTACGAAAAATTAAATCAGCCCAAAGACGCTTTGAAATATTACAAAAAAGCCGTTCATACCAAACCGGGCGACTATGTGGCCCGCCTGCGCTATGCCTTTTTGCTGGTGCGGCAGGGCGAGGTGGAAAAAGCCCGCGACATTTTGGAAGACGCTTTTTCCATTACGCGCTTTAAGTCGGACGGACTGGCCTTAAACGCGGTGTACCGGGCCAGCGGACGCGGCAGCGAAGCGTTCAGCCGCCAAATCCGGCAGTTCCAGCAAAGCCTGGAAAAAGTCTCTCCCTCCAAGCCCGTACAGGTGGAAGTTGCGCTGGAATTTAATCCCGTTTCTCAGGGGCAGGAAGCTTCTTCCTCCCGTCGCGGAATCACCTTTGAAGAAGCCTATCAGCGCCTGCGTGCTTCAGGCGGGGAGGAATCTGCTTCGGCGGTACGCACGTTTAAGCGGGTGTTTTCCCTGCCGGAAGGAAGCGCGCAGGAGCGGCAAACGCAAATTCAAGAATTTATTTCCGGCCTGCAGCAAACGATTGACCAAGCCGGCAACGACTATACGCTCAACCTGTCGCTCCAGGGGCGTACGATGGATTATGCTTCCCCTTCCGCGCTGACCCAAGAAAATACCGTTGTGCCCAAAGCGGTGTACGACCCGCGCATTGTGGGCAACGATATGGGGCTGTGGGTCATGGGGCGCACGTGGCTAGCCTTTGTGTATGACGCCGAAGCGGAGTTGAACGATTTTGCGTCGTGCCCGGCGGACGATACCTGCGCTTTGCTGACGGGTTTGGCCGCGTTGGCGCGGGGGGATTCTGCGGCGGCGCAGGACGCTTTTGACCGCGCCCGCCGGCAGCAGCCGGCCGATGCGCTGGCCTGGCTGGGGTTGGGTACGGCCGCGGTGGCCGCGGCGGACGACGCACAAGCGAAAACGTATTATGAACAAGCCCTGAAGGCGGACCCGAAAAACAAGGTGGCCGCCCGCAACCTGAAAATATTGGCGGATTAAGTGATGCAAAAATACGGACAGCATTTTTTGATTAACGAAGGAATTATTACACAAATTGTGGATGCGGCCCTTTTGTTGAAATCCGAAGCGCTGGTGGAAATCGGCCCTGGAAAAGGCGCGCTGACGTTGCCGCTGATACAGCGGGGGGAAAAGAATTTTACGGTGGTGGAAATTGACCCCGAAATGGTGCATTACCTCAAACAGCACTTGCCGCCGCAGGCGGGGGTGCAGATTGTGCAGGAAAACTTTTTGCGGGCGGATTTGAACGCGCTGGTGCAAAAACCCACGCTGTTTGTGAGCAACTTGCCGTATATTGACGCCGCCGAAATTTTGGATAAAGTGCTTTCTTTTCCGCTGTTTCGCGCGGCGGTGTTTATGTTTCAAAAAGAACAGGCGCAAAAAATCCGCGCCAAAGCGGGCGAAGAATTATACGGGCCGTTGGCCGTTTTCAGCCAGCTGCGGGCGCGGATTAATCTCATTTGCAACGTGTCCCGCGGGTGTTTTAATCCGCCGCCTAAGGTGGAAAGCCGGGTGTTGGCGTTTGAAAAGCGCACCCCTTGCCCGGTGCCGCCGGCGGATTGGCCGCGGTTTAGAAAATGGGTGCAGGCCGCTTTTTTGCACCGCCGTAAAACGGTGCTTAATGCGTGGACGCTAAGCGGATACGAAGCGGAAAAACTGGCGCAGGCCCTTGCGGCGGAAAAGCTTTCTCCTTCCGCCCGGGCTGAGCAAATTGCTCCCGAGGCGTACGTGCGGCTGTGGGCGCGGCTATAACATTTTGTGCAGCAGATATTCCAAAATCCGTCCGTTGGGATCAAACGGGCGGATTTTATTTAGCCCCAGCCGTTCCACCGCCAGAGAAAGAAGCGCTTGCGGATCCCGGCAGTCCGGGCAATAATATTTTCCCGCGTTTCGCAATGCTTCTTCGGGCGCCAAACCAATGAGTTCGCTGCCGGTGGTTTCCAGCCCGCGCTGCTGTGCCTGTTGGCGGCAGGCTTCAAACACGGCGGCCAGGCCCGTTTGATGAAAGTTGGTTAAATTGAAAGAAACTTGCGCCGCCTGATAGCCGGGCATCAGCCAGCCGATGGCTTTTACGGCGGGGAGTCCGCCGTTTTTTTCGCGTAAGACGGAAGCAATTTCTTTGGCGGCGGCCACGTCCTGCGTGTTGAGCGAGACGTTAAACGCCAGCAAAAAATCGCGCGCTCCCACCACCGTGGCCCCGGTTTTGGCCACCCGTTCGTTAAAGGTGCAGGGGCCCAAATCGGGCGGAAGCGTGCGTAATTTTTCCGGCAGGCTTTCGTATTGGCCGCGGCGGATAAATGCCAAGTCGCGGCGTTGGGGCGAGGAGGCATTGGCCTCGTAAAAATAAATGGGGAGGCCTAATTTTTCGGCCGCTTCCTGCCCCAATAAACGGGCTTGCTGGGCGGCTTCGGCCAAGGTCATATTCCGCACCGGTACAAACGGGCACACGTCCGTAGCGCCCAAGCGAGGGTGCGCCCCGTGCTGGCGGCGCATATCCAGCAGGCGGGTGGTTTGTTCCAACAGTACCCACACGGCGCGGCGCACGCCCTGCGGCGTACCGGCCAAAGTGAAAACGGTTCGGTTTGCATCGGCGTTGGAATCCACATGCAGCAGTTTGGCCTGCGGCGAAGCCTCTTGCAGGCGGTGCACGATTTGCTCCAGCACTTGCGGGCGGCGTCCTTCGGAAATGTTTGGCACGGCTTCCATTATTTTCATAAAATAATTATACCCCTTTTGCCAAATGCTACGGCAAAATATATTTTCAAAAAGAGTTGTGCCATTTTTTCCGATTTATAGTATAATAATTGTAGGTACTTATTAAGTTTAAGTACCTGATAATTAAAAAAAGGAAGTAACTAGTAAAATGCCTAAAGGAAAAGTTAAGTGGTTTAATGACCAAAAAGGTTACGGTTTTGTAACCCCCGAAGACGGTTCTAAAGATCTCTTTGTTCACTATCAGGAAATCCAAGGCGACGGTTTCAAAACCTTGGCCGAAGGCCAGGAAGTGGAATTCGAAGTCGTGGAATCCGAAAAAGGCCCCAAGGCCGTAAAAGTCGTCAAACTGTAATTTGTTGAAAGACTTTTTTGAAAGCCCTGAGCCTTCGGTTTGGGGCTTTTTTATGCCCTGGCGGGCGGGAAGGAGTGTGTCGTAAAATGACGAAGAAAGTATATCCGCAGGCGTCGCTTAGCGAGCTGTGGTTTTTATCGTATCCGCTGATTGTTACGATGGCTGCCCAGGTGGTCATGCAATTTGTGGACCGGATGTTCTTGGCTTGGTATTCGCACGAAGCGCTGGCGGCGTGTGTGCCGGCCGGGGTGTTGGCGATGACGTTTTCATCTATGTTTATGGGGCTGGCCAGTTATACCAGCGTGTTTATATCGCAATATTACGCCAAGAAAAAATTCGCCTCCGTTACCGTGTCTTTGTGGCAGGGTATTTTGTTGGCGGTACTTTCTTCGCTGGTGCTGGCGGGGCTGACGCCGCTGGGATTTGCCATTATTAATGCGTTTGGGCACGAAATGTCCGTGCGGGTGCTGGAGCTGAAATATTTTGCCATTTTGAATATTTTTGGCGGATTGGCGGTGATTAACAACGCCTTGGCCAGCTTTTTCAGCGGGCGCGGGAAAACCAAAATCCCGATGTGGGCGGCCGTGGTGGGAAACCTGGTCAACGTAGGGTTGGATTATGTGATGATTTTCGGCAAGTTGGGTTTCCCGGCGATGGGCATTGAAGGGGCCGCCTGGGCAACCGTTTTGGGCAGCGGCGCCATTACGCTGATTTTCTGCACGCTGATTTTTGCCGGCAAAGTGCACCGGGAGTTCAAAATCCGCCGCTTGGCGGGCTTTTATAAACCCGTTTTCTCGCGCTTGCTTCGGTTTGGATTGCCCAACGGTTTTGGGTTTTTGATGGATATTTTGTCTTTTACGCTGTTTACGTTCATGGTGGGCAATATTGACACGCTTTCGCTGCAGGCCAGCAATGTGGTAATGTCCATGCAGCCGGTCGTGTTTACCGTGATTTTGGGGCTGGGCATTGGCATACAGATTTTGGTCAGCAAATACCAAGGATTAAAACGCCCCGATTTAAGCATCCAAGTCATTAAAAACGCCTGCAAACTCGGCTATACGTATGCCGGGGCGGTGAGTGTGGCTTTCTTCTTCTTTGCGCCGTTTTTTGTAGGGTTGTTTATTCCGGCCTCTTCCCCGGACGCGGCAGCCATTACGGCCAAAACCTATCCGCTGATGAAACTGGTCAGCTTTTTTGTGTTGTTTGACGCTACGTATCTGATTTTTGGCGAGGCCATCCGCGGAGCGGGGGACACCAAATTCTATATGTACATTATGCTGTTTTGCGCTTGGGGACTTTTGATCCCCGGTACGTGGCTGATTGTGTACCGGCTGCATTTGTCCGTATTTTGGGTGTGGAGCTGGCTTACGTTTTATGCCGCGCTGACGGCGGTGTTTATGCTGGCGCGTTTCCTTTCCGGCAAGTGGAAAACGTTTAACGTAACCGGCGTGTAAAATCAGGTGTTTTGAAAAAGCGGCCTTTCGGGGCCGCTTTTTTTGTGCCCGTCTCATCGCGCGGGCGGGGCCCCAAATGCGTGTGCCGCTTTGGGTGCGCCAGCCAGGGGCGGCGGCTTCGTGCGGGACTGTCTATTGACAAATACCGACGATTTTGCTATAATAAAAATACTTACAAAACCAACGCTTCGGTTTGTAAGTTTTTTTATCTTGGGCGTCCGCCCTCCTATTCTTTTACTTTCCGGCTGTTTCCCGTTGCCTTGGCGGCGGGAGAGAAGAATCCCGCTTGATGGAGTTTTTATGCCTTCTAAAATACGTTCCCGCGGGGAAAAACCTGCCGGGAAATCTTTGCGTTATCAACCCGAATTTTGCGGGCGGCTGTTGGAGTTTTTTGACGTGCCGCCTTTTACCGTAACTGAAGTAACCAAGCGCGACGGGTCCATCTCGTTGGTGGAAACGGCGGCGCAGCTACCCACGTTTGCCGCTTTTGCCAAAATGCTGGGCACCACGTGCGACGTACTGGAAAGCTGGGAGAAAAAACACCCGGCCTTCCGCGCGGCCGCTCAAAAAGCGCGCGATTTGCAGGGGAATATTTTAATTCAAAACAGCCTGCGGGGAAATTATTCGGCTTCGTTTGCCGTGTTTACGGCTAAAAATCTGTTGGGCTGGAAGGACGGCAAGGAAGAGCTGGCCGCGGCGCCGTTGGTGGTGCGCTGGGAGAGTGAAAAATGAGCCAGTCCGCGTCTAAATTATTGGTTACGATTCCCTACACCCCGCGCGCGGCCCAGCGGCAAATTCACCCCCAGCTGGAAACCCACCGCTTTTGCGTGTTGGTTACGCATCGTCAATTAGGCAAAACCGTTTGCGCGGTCAATCACTTGCTCAAACAGGCGCTGCAAAACACGCGCCCGCACCCGCGGTATTTTTATTTGGCTCCCTTCTTAAAACAGGCCAAAATGATTGCCTGGGACTATTTGAAACGTTATTCCTCCCCGTTGCCCGGCGTCCATGCGAGCGAGGCCGAATTGTGCCTGCGGCTGCCCAACGGGGCGCGGATTTGGGTGTGCGGAGCCGACAATCCGGACGCCTTGCGCGGCACGTATGCAGACGGCGTTGTGCTGGACGAATATGCCCAAATTAAGCCCGATGTGTTTACCGAGATTATTCGCCCAATGTTACTCTCGCGCGAAGGGTGGGCCGTGTTTATGGGAACGCCCAAAGGGCAAAACGCTTTTTTTGAACTTTTTAACCGCGCCCGAAAGGCGGCATTGGCCGAGCCGGGCGTCTGGTGGGTGGGGGTGTTTCGGGCGGACGAGTCGGGCGTGATTGCTCCTGCCGAGTTGGAACGGCTGCGTCGGGAAACGCCGGACACGATTTTCCGGCAAGAATACTTGTGCGACTTTACGGCCTCCGCCGAAAATGTGTTAATCCCCATAGACTCCGTGCTGGCGGCTTGCGCGCGGACGTATGCCGCGGCGGAACTGCGCTTTGCCCCCAAAATTATAGGGGTGGATCCCGCCCGGTTTGGCAACGACCGCAGCGTGATTTTTAAGCGGCAGGGACTGCAAGCTTTGGAGCCGCTGGTGTTTCGGCGGTTGGACAATATGGCACTGGCCGAGCGGGTGGCCCGGCAAATAGAATCCTTCCGGCCGGATGCGGTGTTTGTGGACGCCGGGTGCGGCGGCGGCGTGATTGATCGGCTGCGCCAGCTGGGTTTTGCCGTAACGGAAATTCCGTTCGGCGGGGCTCCTTCCCGCCCGGGGCAGTACGCCAATAAACGGGCTGAAATGTGGGGGGAAATGGCCGCCTGGATTAAAAGCGGCGGCGCCCTGCCGGAAAGCCCGGAACTCAAGGCCGATTTGTGCCAAGTGTGCTACGATTTTGACGCCGGCGGCCGCATGCGGCTGGAACCCAAAGAAAAAATTAAAGAGCGCTGCGGCCAAAGCCCCGACACGGCCGACGCCCTGGCGCTGACGTTTGCCGCCCCCGTCCGCCCGGGCAGCCGCACGCAGGAATTTGCCAAGAGCGAATATGACGTGCTGTGATTCATCGTCCAGAGGACGGGGGAGAATCACCGCTTTTTGGGCGGGGCTTTTGCAAGGCCCAAAAAGAAGTAGGCCTTTTGAGAAGAAGAAAATAGGTCCAACGGCTCTGTTTTCTCCGAAGAGAAAAGGGTATAGTATGAATATGAGGAAATTTGTTTTGCTTTTGTGTTTGTTTGCCGCCTTGCCGCTGTACGCCCAAAAAAATCTGCTGCCGGCCGTGCGTAAGGGCGTTGCTGCCCCTGCGGGGAAAACGCTTACACCCCCCCAAATGGCCGGGCTGGGTGCGAAAGAAAGTGTGGCTTCACTTGAATTTTTGAAACGCTTGTTTCACCGGCAAGCGCCCGCGGCGGTTTCCTCGGCTGCTTCGGCAGAAAAGAAAGTCAAAACGCTTCACCAACAGCTCAATCGGATGCTGCAGGACAAGCAGTTTAATAAAGCGGTGATTGAAAATTTGAATACGCTGCAGGAAATCCGCAAATTGTGGATTAAGAGCCAGGCGTTTGGGAAAAACTGGTTTTTCAAAAATGTGTACAAGCCCATGATGACGCAAACCCCGTTTGCTTATCGCAATAACCGGTTGGTGCTGATTGGATCTCGCCATTTGCTTGAAAAAATAGAGTGGTTGGCCCAGTACCCCAGCCAGGGCAGAAAAAATATGCTTCGCATGACGGGCCGCCATACCATGGCCGCGTTGGCCAAGCGGCTGACGAACGAGAAATTGATTTTTCTGGGGGAGCGGCACTTTATCCCGGAAATTCAGCAAAATGTGTATGAATTGATTTCGCAGCTGAAGAAGCTCAACCCCCAGCGGCGGGTGGTGGTGTTTACGGAATTTGCGGATTTACCGTACAAGGCCCCTCCGCAGGAAGAAGAACTGCTGGATACGTATTTTCGCAGGGTCCGCGGGGAACAGATTGTGCCCCTGAAAAAGAAGATGAATCAGCCTATCAATCTGGCCCAATATGCGTTTGATTTGTTTGAAAAATTGATGGCGGAAAACATAGAAATTTATCCGCTGGAAGACCGCAAATTGTTCCTTTTGGTTATGATGGAACAAGGAGACTTGAACGAGGTGGAAAGTTCGGCCTTGGCAATGATGCACCGCAACAAAAGCTGGGCGCGCGTGATGGAAAGCAAAATGGCGGAAATCCGCCAAACAGACCCGGATGCGCTTTTTATCGTTTATGGCGGCAAGGGCCACAGCTCGTGGGTAATGCCCTATTCTCTTCCCAAGTTCTTTGCCAACGAACGTCCTGCGGTGGTGGACTTTTCGTTCCTGCATGCGTCGCCCTCCAATACGCTGTACAGCGTGTGGGGCGAAAAAGAACCGCTGTTTCGCAATCATTGGCGGCAGACGGTCTATTTTTGGCAGGGTGCAGACGCCCGGCGTTTGGCGCAAAGCGCGGGATTTGATTACATGGTAGTGTTGCCCCACGATTAAGATATCCAGGAGCTTATGATGATAAAAAAACTGTTCTTGCTGCTTTGCTGTTTGAGCCTGACGCTTCCGCTTGCGGCGCAAAAACAGTGGTACTCTGTCCTGAAGGCGTGGCGAAGCAGGGGATTTCAGCGCCAGGTGGACAAAGTGCTCCGACAACAAAACCAGGCGCTTCCGCGGCGGCCTTCTTCCTTTCCAAAAAGGGCTGTTTCTTCGGTAAAAGAATTGGAAGAACGTGTGGCGGAAACGTATCAGCAAGTAAAACACTTGCAGCAGGAACATTTCCCGGATCTTAATGAAATTCCATTTGAAACGCTGCAGAAACCCCTGCAAAAGACGGAGCTGTTCTCGCTGCAGCAAAACGAGGCCGCGTGGGTGGCGACCCAAAGCATGCTGCGCAAAATAAATTGGCTGCGTGCCCTGCCGAAACAGGGTAAAAATTTGCTAAAAAAAGTGCGTGGAGAGGCCGCTTTGGAACGCCTGGCGCAGGAAGCAAGCCGTGAAAAATTGGTGTTTTTGGGAGAAAAACATTTTTGTTACAACGCCCACCTGGTCCTGTTAAAATTTTTGGATTTGTTAAAACAGCAAAATCCCAATCGGCGCATTGTGCTGTTTAGTGAGTTTTTGTTCTTGCCGGAAGAAGGCACAAAAAACGCGTCCAGTTTGGCCTCTTATTACCGCCGGGTGCAGGCCGGGCAAGTGCCTAAATTGACACGTTCAGAAATTTCCATGATGCAATATGCCGGTTTATTGTTTCATCATGCGGTGCGCTCGGGGATAGACGTTTATCCGCTGGAAGATCCTGTCCAGTACAGATTGTTGGAAAAAGAGTTGCCCAAAGACGGCGATTTGATGAACCGGGCTATCCGCGCCCGCAATAAAACTTGGGCGCGGGTCATGCGGGCCAAAATGGCCGAAATCCGCCAAACGAATCCAGACGCGCTGTTTGTGGTTTTTGCCGGCATGGGGCATACGTCGTGGGCGGCGTCGGGCTCGCTTCCTAAATTTTTTGCGGATGAAAAGTCGATTGTGTTGGAAGTGTCGGAAGAAATGCCTTCCCGCCATAATCTGCTTTACCCCGTTTGGGGAAAAACCGATCCGTTTTTTGCGCCGCATGAGGAATTGACCCTCTACTTTTGGACGGGAAAAAACGCCCGGCAGCTGGGGCGGCAAGCCGGCTTTGACTATGCGCTGGTTGCCCCGTTGATTCTTGAGTAATCTTATGAAACAGAAAATTTTCAGAAATGCCATGTCAGTTGGTTTAATCTGCGGCTTGCTGGGGGTGCCTTCTTTGTGGGGACAAAAACAGCTGCCAGCCGTCGTGTGGTCTAAGAAAACCCCCCTGCAAATCCTGCGGGCGGATAAAATGCCGTTTGCACCGCTTAAAATGCCCAAAATCAAGGGGCCTATTTCGTATATCCCGCCCAAACGGATAGACTTAAAGCGGCTGGAACAGCTGTCCTCGGAGATGGAGCGCCTGGTGCTGTTGCGGCGCCCGTCCAGCGGGCTGCTGCGAAATTGGGAGGCCATAGCCACTTTTTCCAAGGGGCAGGCGTCCCCGTCCATGCGCTTGTTGGCGGCGGTATTGTCCCGCGTGGGGTTAACCCACCGTGAAATGAAACTGTTTTTGAATTTCTATCCGTTTATGACTACGGAAACCAAATTCTCCTATCAGAACAATACCCGCTTGCTGCAGTTGGCGGCGTATTTTAAGACACAAGTAGATGATTTGAAGCAGCAGAAAAAAGAGATTTTGGGCGCGCTGTCTATCACGCAAATGGACCGTCCCCGTATGCTGACCAATGCCATACCGGATACCGCCCGGCTGATTATGGTGGGTGAAGTGCACAACCGCGCCGGCCAGCGCCAGCAGTTAATTGCGTTGCTGCGGGAATACCGGGCGCGCTATCCCCAGCGGAAGATGGTGTTGTTTTCCGAATTTTTGCCCAGCTATCACCCGCGGTTTTGGAAGGTGGGGCAAGCCATTCCGGCGGAATTTTTTGACAAGCGGCCTGATTTTTCCAACGAGGTTTACCAGTTGGGCAAAAAGTTGGATATGGAAATTTATGGCTTGGAAGATTTGCGGTTGGTGTATACAACCATTCCCGCAGAAAGCCAGCTGCCGGTGTTGGAAAGCAATATGTCCTTTTTGGGGATGATGGTGCGTAATGAGCATTGGGCAAAAATCATGCAGCAGGTCATGCAGCGTATCCGCCAGCAGGACCCGGAAACGGTCTTCTTTGTGTATGCGGGAAACGGCCATTTGAACAAGGCGGTGGTAGGGTCGCTTTCTTATAATTTGCAGGAATACAACCCGTTTGTGATCTCCTTGAACGACGGATTTCAGGACGGATTTTTGGGCTTGCTGCTGAAAAAAGATTCGGATGTATTGTCCGAAGTTTCTGGGGAATACCGCGTAACTTGGAAAGAAGGAAAAAATTTCTCCGAGGCGGTGGGCTTTGACGTCAAAGTGTTGGTGCCGTTGGAGCTGAAACCGACGGATTATCTGCCCAATAAATAACGGGGCCGTTTTGAACCACCGCCTTTTGCGGATTGGACGGACCTAGAAAATATAGGCCCTTTTTGGAAGAATACCTAGGTCTAAAGGCTCTTTTTTCTGCGACGAGAAACCGATATAGTATGAGTATGAAGAACACGCTTGCTATATTTATTCTGTTTCTTTCGCTGCCGCTTTGTGCCACAACGCCGAGGTCTGTTCTCCCTTGGGGAAAGGGCGCGGTCCGCACGACGGTCAATAAACAAACTTTTAATACGCTTCGGGCAACCGCTTCTTCTCAGTTTGCCCGCCGCCTGCAGCGCCAGACGGCAGGCTTACTGCTGAAAAACAAAACATCCCGCTATGCCACGACGCAAATCAATCCGCCGGAAACGGCTTTGAACCGGGATGTTTTTGCCCAATGGCTTGAGCGGCATTATCCTAAAAACGTCAGCGCCGTGCTGGAACAGAAAAACCTGAATTTAATTTCCCAAATTAAGCAAACGTGGAAGGGAAACGAACGTTTCCTGCAGAATTGGCTGTTTGAAAACCTCTACAGTCCGTTGCCGCTTCCTACTCCTTTTTCCTTAAAAAATAACCGAATTATTTTGGCTTCTAGCCGTCGGTTTTTTGAAAAAATGCGCTGGCTGAAAAAACTCCCCGGCCAGGGCCACGACGATATGGTGTCTTACAGCGGCGACGATGCCGTGCACAAATTGGCCCAAAAATTGGTGGGAGAAAAATTGATTTTGCTGGGCGAAATGCACCATATGCAGGAAATTCATTTTGCCATTTCCGATTTGTTGGAAGAATTACAGCGGCTGTGCCCGGGCCGGCGCATTGTGCTGTTTACGGAACTGATTGATTTGCCGAACAAAACGCCTGCACCGGGGGCTACGCTGTCCACGTATTATCGCCGCCCCGGAGACGAAACGTTTGAAAATTTGAAGAAAGACGACCCAGCCAACGAACAGCTCATTGACTATGCTCCCTATGTTTTTTACCGCGCCATTTATAACGATATAGAAGTGTACCCGTTGGAAGACAAAGCCCTTTTTAATATGATTCGCAAAGAACAGGGTCCGCTGTACCGGGCGGAAACGTCCGCCCTGGCCATCGCCGTGCGCAATAAATCGTGGGCGCGGTTTATGGAAACGAAAATGGCGGAAATTCGTCAAACGGACCCGGACGCTTTATTCCTCGTGTACGCGGGGATGGCGCATACGTCGTGGCTGATGCCGTATGCCATAGGCAAGTTTTTTGCGTCGGAAAATCCGACCGTAGTGGAAATCGCTTCCACCTTCCCAAGCGATTTAACTGGGGTGTATGCGGTGTGGACGGAAAACGATCCGTTCTTTGCGCTGCGCCAAATGCCTTCGCTTCATTATTGGAAAGGCGCGGACGCACGGCTGTTGGGCAAAAATACAGGCTTTGATTATACGCTGATTTTGCCTTCCGAGGACATGTCGGTAGAACCATGGTAAACAAACTTTCTTTTTTAAGTGTGCTGGTGGCAGGGTGCTTATTGCTCCCTTTGGACGCGTTTGGATACAAAGAAGCTGCGTTGCGGAATTTGCTTGGCAAGCGGCTGACCTCTTTGACCCGCCGTGCGCCTGCCGTGCGTGTGCCGCCCTCTCATTACCGAAAAGTGCTTTCCACGGTGCCCATGGTAAAAAATCAAAAGCTTAAAAAAGCCAAAAAAACTTGGCGCAATCTCCCGCTGGCGGAACGCTTAAAAATGCCGCAGAACGTTACGTATCAGTCGGCGGTGTGGGTGGCGTCCCGCATGACGTATTTTGATGTAATCAATTTTTGGAAGGAGCATATTTCGCCGGAAGACATGGATAATCCGATGCTGCGTTATATTTTTATGCCTTCTTCCCAGGGAACGGCTACCACGATTAAAAATAACAAAGTTACTTTGTTTTTTAGCAAAAAATTATGGGAGCGCATGAGCTGGCTGCGCAACCGGCCCGGACAGGGACATAATGATTTGCAAAGCATGTACGTAATGGACAAACCGTTGGACGAACTGGCCCGGCGCCTGTCCAAAGAAAAAATGGTCTTTTTGGGCGAAATTCATTATCGGGATTCTATCCAAAAAACGGTCATCAATTTAGTGCGCAAAATTAAAGAGCAGACGCCTAACCGCCGGGTGGTGGTGTTTAGCGAATTTTTGTTTTTGCCTAAATCTTCGGCAGGCCACCAGACTACTCCGGCCACGTATTACCGCCGGGTACAGGCGCAGCAAATACAGGCAGTCTCCCCGCTGAAGCTGCCGCGGGGAATCTATGCGGAAGAGGTTTTCTACCGCTTGTCGGATATGGGGGTGGAACTCTACCCGCTGGAAGACCGCGTGCACCAAAAACTGATTGAAAAGGATTTGCCGGAAGAATACGAAACGGTTCTCTTTACGGGGGAACGCAACAAAATTTGGACTCGCGTGATGGATGCCAAAATGGCCGAAATCCGCCAAACGGACCCCGATGCGCTGTTTATCGTGTACGCGGGGATGGGACACACATCGTGGTTGATGCCATATTCCCTGCCGCGGTTTTTCGCACAGGAAAATCCGGCGGTGGTGGAGATTACCCTGGCGCATCCGTCCTCCTACAATTTGTTGTCGTTGGTGTGGGGAAAAGAGGATCCTTTCTTTGAAGACCGTTCCGGTACTTCCTTGCATTTTTGGAAAGGCAAAGACGCGCGGCTGTTGGCCCAAAAGGTGGGGTTTGACTATTCTCTGACCGTTTCTGCCCGTCCGGATTTTATGGAGTATAATCCATGAAACGTATTTTGATTTGTTTATTGCTTTTGGGGTGGGCGGTGCCGATGCAGGCGCAACCGCCGGTGCTTTCCGGCGCGCGTGCGGTCGGCCGCCGCGTTTCCGCTCCCGTGCAAAAACTGCGCGTCCCGCCGCCCGTGCGAAAATTGCGCGTTCCGCCGCAGGTTTCCGCCCCTCGTGCCAAAACTCCTTTGCCCGCTTCTGCCGCTAATGTACAGTATATTTGGGGCACAAGTGCAGGGGCGAGGCCCTTTTCGGTTGCCAAGTGGGTCAAAAAACACTTGGTGCGGCCGCCGGTTCCGCTGTCGGGCGTGTCCGACCGAGCGCTGGAGAAGGAAGTGAAACGCAGCTATGCCGAAGTAAAAAAATTGTGGAAACGCCGCTTTGGAGACGTGAGCCAAGTGCCGTTGCTGACGGCGGTGTTTCGTCCTTCCAAGGAGATTTCGGTCGTTTCGGTGCGCAGTAACCGCATTAGCTATTTGGTGGGAAAGGAATTTGCCGATAAAATTGATTGGCTTCGGGCCCGCCCGGGGCAAGGGCGTCAGGAGCTGCAGCGCTTATCGGGCAAGGCCGGGTGGAACGAACTGGTTCAAAATCTGTCGCGCGAAAAATTGATTATGCTGGGGGAACAGCATTACAACCGGGGAATTCAAGATACGGTATTAAAATTGGTGGGGGATTTGAAAAGACAAAATCCTTCCCGTCGGGTAGTGCTGTTTACCGAATTTTTGTATTTGCCTGCGCACGCGGCCGGTTCCCGCAACACGCTGGCGACGTATTACCGCCGGCCCGATCCCAAGAATTTGCGGCCGGTGCAGCAGACGGATAAAATGAGTTACGCCCCGCATACGTTGAAGCCGTTGATTCAAGCGGGCGTGGAAGTTTATCCGCTGGAAGACAAAACTCAGAAACGCGTATTTAATAAAGAAATGCGGGACGGATTTATCACAGTGCTGGCCATGACGCAGCGCAACAAGAACTGGGCGCGCGTGATGGAGGCCAAAATGGCGGAAATCCAAAAGGCGGACCCGGACGCGCTGTTTGTGGTGTATGCGGGGTTAGGCCATACGTCGTGGCTGGGGCCGATGTCGCTGCCGAAGTTTTTTGCCCCGTATTCGCCTGCGGTTGTGGAGTTTGGCCCGCAGCATCCGTCTGTTTACAATACGCTTTTTACGGTATGGGGCGCTAGTGACCCCTTTTTCCAGCCGACGGCTTTTACCATGCACCGCTGGCAGGGGCCGGACGCGCGGGTGTTAGCCCAAAAAACCGGGTTTGATTACATGGTGGCGGCACCAGATTATTTTAACTTCTAGGGGAGGCGTGCACGTATGAAAAAATGGTGGATATTGGTTGTGTTCCTGTTAAGCGCGGGGTTAGTGTCGGCCCTGCCGTACAAAAACTTAAAGCCGATTTTGTCCTCTTCCGGCAAGCGGGCGCTGCGCCGCACCGCCAAACAGCCGTTCACGCTGGGCAACCACCGCATTAAAGTTCCGCCGGCGGTGCTGCGCGTGCACGAGCAGGATTTGCAGATTTCACATCTGGAAATGCAGCTGAACCCCAATGTGTACCGCAAGGCGATTACCTCCCGCAACAATGCACGCATTTTGAAATCGCTGCAGCAATTTTTGAAGGATTATGAAACGTTCCATGCCAAGGCGCCGCAGATTGCCGCCAATTTGGACGGGCGGGTGTGGAAGGGAAAAATCCCGTATGCAAATTACCTGCCCAAAGACTTAAATACGCTGTATGTGGGCGAGGTGCACGATGTCCCCGGGCTGGCGGAAGAAGTGGCGGATTTGCTGGCGCAGCTGCCCAAACTGTATCCCAACCGACGCATTTATTTGGCTACCGAATTTTTGCCGGCGTACGAGGACAGAGCTTTCTCGCTGGACAATGCCATCACGGATCCGAAGGAAATTACGTACTTGCTGGAAGGAAGCCCCCGGCGGACTTCCCGCGTGCTGTATGCCGCGGTAAAAAACGGAATTTCCGTCGTGGGATTGGAAGAAGAAATGGGGATTATCCGCGAAATTATCCGCCAGTCAAACCAGTATCCGACGGCAGAAATGTATGAGGATTTTGTAATTTCGTTTGAAGGGGTGCGCTTTCGCAACCGCACTTGGGCCAAAACCCTGCACGCCTTGCGCCAGGCGGACCCGGACGCACTGATTGTGGTGTATGCGGGGTACGGCCATTTGGGTTATCACCGCGATTCCAACCTGCCTTCGCTGGTGGGCGGAAAGTCGTTTTTGGCGCTGTTTACGTCGGCCGAATACTTGCCGCTCAATAACCCGCTGTTTCGCTATATGAACGAAAACAAAGCCTTGCGCGAAGCTTTTTATGCGTTTCCCAAGGCCAAATTGGTGGAACGCTGGAAAAAGCCCACCCGCTACAAAAAAATTCTCGGGGCGGATATGGCGGTTATTTTGCGTCCCCAACAATGATTTCAAGCAATAAACGAAGCGCGCAAAAGGAAGCAACAAAATGATGAAACAAGGGTTTTCTTGCCTGTTAGTGTGCCTGATTGGCACAAGCCCGTTATTTGCCCAAAAAACCCTTTTGCCGGATTTTACGGCCGTTTTGCAACGTTCTGCCTTGCGTGCGGAGCGGAACCTGCCCGCCGGCCTTGCGCCGCGGCGGCTGCCTGCCTTGGCCGGAATTAAAAACACCGCCGCTGTGCCGGCGGCTTCCCTTGAGCGGGTGTTTGAAAATAAGCGCCGCGTTTATCAGCGGCAGATGGCCACCCGTTTGGCGGCGCAACTGCAGTAACCGGTGCTGCAAAGCGTAGCCCAGGTACTGGATATTTGGAAAAAAGAAACCCCCTTGTTTGAGCAGGAGCCTTTGTTTGCGTATGTGTTTGCTCCCACTTTTTGCCCCAGTGTTACCTCGCTTAAAACCAACCGTATCAGCCAAGTGGGCTCCCGGCGGCTGATGGAAAAGTGTATTGGCTGCGTGCCCGCAAAGAATTGGGAAAACAACGTCAGGCCCGGTTTGCTTCTTCCCATGCGGTGGAATATTTGTCGGCCTCTTTAGCCGGCGAAAATTTGATTATGCTGGGGGAAATCCATCATTTCCCGTCCGTACATCAGGCGGTGGGGGATTTGTTGCTTCAGCTGAAGGCCGATTATCCCAACCGGCGCCTGGTGCTGTTTACCGAATTTGCCCGCTTGCCCCAGGTGAATCCCGCTTCGCGCAATACGGTGGCCACGTATTACCGCCGCCGGCCGACGGGATTGAAGCCCAGCACGCTGGCCACGGAGCCTTTCCCGTATGCGACGAGGTTATTTTTGCGGTTGTTAAAAGCAAGGATAGAAATTTATCCGCTGGAAGATGCCGAACAGCAGCAAGTCTTTGCGGGGGAAATGCTCCCCGAAGAGGATACCGGCGCGTTTGTGCTGACGGAGCGGAATAAAAGCTGGGCCCGCGTGATAGAAGCCAAAATGGCGGAAATCCGCCAGGCGGACCCCAACGCGCTGTTTGTGGTGTATGCGGGGTTGGGCCATACGTCGTGGCTGATGCCCGGCGCGATGCCCAAATTTTTTGCCGCGGAGCATCCGGCCGTGGTGGAAATTACGCAGCAATATCCTTCCGATTTTTCCGCTCTGCGGTTGGCGTGGGGAGCGCAAGATAAATTTTTTGCTCCCTGCGGTTCACAGCCTGTTTTGTATTACTGGACCGGGGCGGACGCCCGCCTGTGGGGCAAACAAGCGGGGTTTGACTACGCCTTAATTGTGCCTCCGCTTCCCTAAACCCACGCGCTAAACTCCTTCCATGTTCACGTGGCTTTTTTGAGCTTTTGTCCTCTTCTGTCTGCCTAATCGAAAGTTTGAAAAAATCATTTCTTAGACGAGAAAAGACGGCCTTTTTGCTTCTTTTATAAAAAATGCTTGACAAATACAAAAATATTATGCTATAATAAAAAAATAGTAGTAATCCTACCAAAGTTAATTCTTTATTTTTTTCCTACAATTTGAATTGTTGAAAAGGTGTTGCGGCGGCTTTGTTGCGCCTGCGGGAAGGGCTTTTTGTATAAAAAAGAAAACCCGCCCTCCTTGGGACGGGTTTCGCTAGAACAGTCCGGACCGGGTTAAACCGGCGTAGCCGCCGTTACAAACGCCAAAATGCCCACCAGTACTACCGTCAGCAAGACGGATACCCACATAGCGGAACGCTTGCTCGCGCGCGGAAAAATTTTACGCGTGATGATGTAAAACCCCGGAACCGCCAGTAAAATTACAAAAATCAAAATAGTAATAATCCCCATCATTTCAGTACCCTCCTTCTTTATCTATCTTAGTAAATTTCTGTTCTCTTCGCACGTTTGCCTCCGGGCGCCGTCCGGCGCCGCCTACCCTATGAAACATAATACACAACCAAAAACCGATTATTTGCGCCTTTATGACGAGCTCAAGCGCGAGAGCGCCTCGTGGACGGCCGTCTGGAAGGAGCTTTGCGCCTACCTGGCGCCCACCCGCGGCTTTTTTGACGGGCAAACCCCCAATCAGGGCCGCCGCATTGACCACAAAACCCTGCTGGATTCCGACCCGTGCCTGGCGGTGGAAGTATTGTGCGCCGGCATGATGAGCGGGCTGACCAGCCCTTCGCGCAGTTGGTTTGATTTGACGCTGGCTCCCGAAGGGCTGATGAATTTGCCCGGCGCGCGGGAGTGGGTGTTTGAAATCAAAAAACGCCTGGAGGACGTATTTGCCAAAAGTAATGTGTACAGCGTGCTGCACGGGTTTTACCAGGAAATTTCCGTCTTTGGTACGGCGGCTTTTTTGCTGGAAGAGGACGCGCAAAAAGGAATTCGCTGTCGTCCGTTCACCATTGGTGAATACTGCCTGGGCACCGACGCCGCCGGCCGGGTGAACCGTTTTGGACGGGAATTTTTTATGACGGCCGAACAAATGCAGCAAGCTTTTGGCGCCGAAGCGCTGCCGCCGTCTGTCCGGCGGGAGTGGGAAGAAAACCGTCCGCTTAGCTGGCATAAAATTATTCACTTAATCGTGCCCAACCGGGCCTGCGATCCGACCAAACAAGATAACGCCCATATGCCGTATGTTTCCGCCTATCTAACGGAAAACGGCCACCTGCTGCACCGGGGCGGATACCGGGAGTTCCCCGTCATTGCCGCCCGGTGGGAAGTGAAAAACGCCGCCGACGCGTACGGCCGCGGCCCGGGGTGGAAGTGTTTGGGCGACGTGAAAATGCTGCAAAAAATGCAAAAGACCAAACTCGTTGCGCTGGACAAAAGCACCAATCCGCCGATGATGGTGTCCTCCAACGTGCAGGGGGAAGTGAATTTGCTGCCCGGCGGCATTACCCGCTATAACGGCACGACCGACGCCGCCGTAAAACCCGCCTATCAGGTCCAGCCGGATTTGAAATCGCTGGAAGCGTCTATCCAAAGCGTGCGCGAAACGATACGCGCCCAATTTTTTGCCGACGTATTTTTAATGCTTTCCGCCCAGAATTATTCCAATATGACCGCCGCCGAAGTGGCCGAACGCCACCAGGAAAAACTGCTGGTGCTGGGGCCCGTGCTGGAACGGCTGAAAAACGAATTGCTGGACCCCTTGATTGACCGGGCCTTTAACCTGCTGTTTCGGCAAGGGCTTCTGCCACCGCCGCCCGAAAGCATTGAAGGGATGGAAATGAAGGTGGAATATGTGTCTATGATTGCGCAGGCGCAAAAAGCGGCGGGGCTGAGTGCGCTGGTGCAGGGGTTAAATTTTGCCGCATCTCTGGCGTCCGCCCAGCCGAACGTGCTGGACCGCGTGGATTACGACCGCGCTTTGCAGGAAGGACTGAACACCTTGGGCGTGGCTCCGGCTTTATTGCGGAGCGAAGAAGAAACGGCGCAAATCCGTACCGCCCGCCTGCAAACGCTTCAGACCGCCGCTTCGGCACAGCCGTCCGGCGCGGGGGCGGCCTCTCCCTCCGAAAAGTAAAAGAAAAAGTGCGCGGGGCGCGTCTTCATAAGCGGTACGGCCCCCGCACCTCCCGGCCCAGCGCCGTCCGGCGCGGCGTTGTGCCGGAGTGAGTTTCAGGTTCCGCCGCAGGCGCCTAAAATTAGCGAGCGCTGCGCGGACGGGGAAGGCGGTGAACCGCCGGAACAGCCATCGCCTTCCCAATCGTTATGAACGAAAAACAACTGGTAAAACGCAACGCCTGCGATTTGCAGGCCGTCTTAAAAACCGTACAAGGCCGCCGTCTTTTGTGGCGGATTTTGCAGGCGGCACAAATCCGTCAGCACGGCTTTGTACCCGGCGACCCCTATGCCACCGCTTTTCATTGCGGGCAGCGAAGTATCGGGCTTTTTCTGCTGGCGGAGATAGAAGCCGCCGCCCCGGCTGCCTATGCGCAAATGCGGGGGGAATACCTGTCGCAAGTGCAATCCGAACAAAATGAAATCAATCGGTTAAACGAGGAGATAAATTCATGACTCAAAACGAAACTGCGGCGCCCCAGGCTGCGCCCGATTTGAACGCCCCGTCCGCCCGGCCCTCGGCCGAAGCAACGGCGGAGGAAACCCTCCGCCCCCAACGGACGGACCCCGCCCCGGACCCGGCGGCTTATCCCGACGTGCACCCCCCCGAGGACGTTTCGTTCCCCCAAGGGGCGCTGGAAGAATTCAAAACGCTTTCAGCCGAGTTGGGCCTTACCAGCGAGCAAGCCCAAAAACTGCTGGACCTGGAAGCCCGCTTCGTGCGGGCCGGCGCCCAACACAGCGCCGAGGAAAAACGCAGCCGCGTGGAACGCTGGGCCGAACAGACACAGGCCTTGTACGGGGCCCAATGCCCCGAAGCCGTTTCCCTTGCGGTGCGCGCGGCCGACGCGTTTGGCGGCCCGGAGCTGCGCGAATTGCTGGAAGCCACGGGGCTGGGGAACCATCCCGTTATTGTCCGTACCTTTAGCGAGATTGGCAAAAGTATCAGCGAGGACGTCCTTCCCGGCGGCCAACCCGCCGCCCCGCAGGATAAAACCTTCGCCGAGGCGCTGTACGGAAAACATAATTAAAGGAGAAATAGATGGCAATTATTGCTGATAAACATTACAGTTTGGTGGATTACGCCAAACAGTTTGACCCTTCCGGCCAAGAACTGGCCATTGCCGAGGTTTTAAGCCAGTCCAACGACATCATCGCTGATGCACTGGTGATGGAAAGCTCGTTAGACAGCGGCCACGAATACGCCGTGCGCACCGGAATCCCCGAGGGCACCTGGCGCCGCGCCTACCAAGGCATAGAACCCGCCAAAGCCACGACCAAAGTGGTGGTGGAATCGTACGGCACGTTGTCGGCCTATTCCGTGGTGGACAAACTGGTGGCCGAAAAAGGCGGCCATGTGGACGCGGTGCGCACGGGGCAGTCCCGCGCGATTATCGCCGGGATGTCCAACACGATGGCGTCCAACCTCATTTACGGCAACGTCGGCAAAAATCCGGAACGCTTTACCGGCTTGGCCGCGCGCTACTGCGAATTGGAAGGCGCCGAAAGCTCCCGCAACGTGATTAACGCCGGCGGCGATACCGACGGGCAAAACTCCTCCATCTACTTGGTGGTGTGGGATACGGACAAAGTGTTTACCTTCTTCCCCAAAGGCTCCAAAGCCGGCATCCAGCGCGTGGACCACGGGCTCGTCAACCACATTGACGCCGACGGCAACGAATACCCGGCCTACAAGGAATACTTTGAGTGGAAACTGGGCCTGGCCGTGCAGGATTGGAGATACGCCGGCCGCATTTGCAACATTGACGTCAACAACGTGCCCGCCGACCTGATTGACCAAATGTGCGACCTGGAAGAAAGAATTCAAAGCCTGTCCATGGGCAAACCCGTGTGGTATATGAACCGCACCGTTAAGGCAGCCCTTAGAAAGCTGACCAGCAACCGCACCAACGTCCAGTACACGCCGGACCAAATTACGTCCCGCCCGCTGATGACGTTCAACGAAATCCCGGTGCACATTTGCGACGCAATTACCGACACCGAAGACGTGGTGAAATAGGAGGAAACTATGTTATTGGATCAAAATGCGGTCCTGTCCGACCAGCAAGCCGTGGCGGCTTCCGCCGCTTCCGAACACGTGATTGATTTTGGAACAGCCGGCAATGCCGCGCCGGGGGCGCTGTTTGCGGTGGCCCGGGTGGACGAAGCCTTTGCCGGGGTAACCCAGCTGAGCGTTTCGCTGCAGACGGACCAATCGGCCGACTTTTCCGCAGCGGAAGAATTACTGTCCGCCACGTTTACGCAGGGGGACTTAAAAGACGTCAAAAATCTTTTTGCCGTTGCTTTGCCCAACGGGGCCAAGCGTTTCCTGCGGGCCTATTATACCGTAACCGGTGCGGGCTCGGCCGGCAAGCTGTCCTGCTTCCTAACCGATGCGGTGGACATGAAGTAACCCTGCCCCGATCTCCGGGCCGCTTGTTGGCTGCGGCCCGGAGAACAAACCGGGACGCCTTGCCCCTTTATTAAAAGTTTTCGCCAATAAAAGACATTAGAAAGTCCATAAAAATTGAAATTTGAAGGGTTTTTGACAAAAAACGCCCAATTTGCACTCTTTTAAGCCCCTTCCGTCTTTGCTTATGAGTAAAAAGCGGCTTTTGCTTCTCTCTTTTTCCCAAAAATTAGCAAGATCACTCTCCCAAAGAGGGATTTGTTGGCCAAATGTTTCCATTATAAAAAACATCCTGGTAGATTTTGATTGGATATAAATTAAAAAAACAAATTTATATTCAAAAATAAAAATAATTAAAAAATAAATATTTTTATAAATAATATTAAATTTGAAATTATAAAAATGCTTGTGTAAATCGGCAAATTTTGTTTTCAAAACAAATAATAAAAAAATAAATATATAAAAAATAAAGATAAACAAAAAATATATTAAAAATAAATATTTGAAAAATCAAAAATACATTGTTTATTCTTGATTATAAAAATAAATATAAAAATAAAAACACTTAAAATATAAGTAAAAATAAAATAGGAGATAAAAATGATATCCAAAATTACAGTTTGCAATTTGGCTTTGGCTCAGCTGGGGCAGGCTCCTATCTCTTCTTTGGAGCAGGATGATGAAAAAGCAAGAAGGCTTAATTTGTTTTATGAACCGATTCGCGATGAGGTACTGCGCACCCATAATTGGGCTTTTGCCGGGGCCGAAGAGCCGCTGGTGCTGATTGAACAAAACCGGGATAAATACGTATATAAATATCCTACGCAGGCCTTGTTTGTACGGCGGGTGTTTACACAGGACGGTACAAAAAATCTGCCTTTTCGCGAGATTTTTCGCACCGATTTGCACAGCCGGGTGCTGGAAACCTCGGCCCCGCAGGCCTATGCCGAATATACCCGCCGCATTTTAGACGAAAACCTGTTTGATCCGGCGTTTGTAAAGTCCTTCTCGCTGGCGTTGGCGTGCGATTTGGCCGTTGCTCTGACGGGGGACAGCACGCTGGCCAGCCAAATTTTGCAAAAATATACCCTAAGCTTGGACGAAGCCCGCCGCAGCAATATGACGGAAAACTATACCCGCGCGGCCTCTTCCGATGCGTTTACCGAGGTGCGCTAATGCCGATTCATCACTTACAGCCTTCTTTTTCCGGGGGGGAGATCAGCCCTTCCTTGCAGGGCCGCGTGGACAGCACGGCCTACGGCTCGTGGCTTAAAACAGCCCGGAACTTTTACGTACACCCGCAGGGCGGCGCCTCCAACCGGCAGGGCACGCTGTTTATGGGGGAAGCTAAATATACCGACAAAGACTGCCGTATTATCCCTTTTGTTTTGGGGGAGGAAGAGGCCTACGTGCTGGAGTTTGGCGAGCAATACGTGCGGGTGTATTCCGCGGGTGGATTAATCCGTACTGCAGAGGGAGCTGCGTATGAATTGCCTACGCCTTACCTGGCGCAGGACGTGCGGTACCTGAACTATACCCAATACGATCAAACCCTCTTTTTTACGCACCCGCAATATCCGCCCAAACAGCTCAAACGCGTGGCCAGCGGGGAATTTTCCTTTACCGATGTGCCGATTCAATACGGTCCTTTTATGCTGGCCAATACGGACGTTTCCCGCCAGCTGCGGGCCGTCCAATATCAGCAAACGCAGGAGTCGGCCGGCGTGAAGGCCACGCTGTCGTTCCAGCCGATTTCGTACCCCAACTGGGTGGTGTTTGCCTATTTTGACGGAGAACTGTTTTTTATCGGGCCGGATTTTGGGCTGGATGTGTCGCTTTTGGTGAGTGAATTTAATAATACGTTTGCGGCGCGAGGCTTTGTGGCGTACAATTTGGGCGGACTGGTAAAAATTGAATCGCCCCAGGATACCGGCGGCGACTGCAACGGCAAACAGTTGGTCATCGCCTATCACGACGGGTTGTTTCGGCCGCCGGTGCTGACGTCCACCCAGGTTCTCTCAGGCGGTTCCAACAAGGGCCAGCAAATTGCCGCCGGTGAAAATAAATACCTTTTGGAGAGTAACTTTGACTGCTTTAAGCCTACGCACGTGAGCGGACGCTTTGCCCTGACGCACAAAGTGCCGGCGCAGTTTATTTCGGGCAAGCTGGCGTATGAGCAAAGTTCCCCATTTATCAAAAGCGGCGGGGACTGGACCCTGCGCACCAGCGGCGATTGGACGGGGCAGCTGGCGGTGGAAGTGTCGGCAGATTTGGGGAATACCTGGAAAACGGAAAAAGTATTCTCGCGCGAAAGCGGCGATGCCAACTTGAATACGTTGGGCCAATTAGAATCCAATTCGCAGCTTTATTGCGTGCGGGTAAGCGCACGGCAGGTCAGCGGCGATGTGGGGTATGAATTGCAGGCGGAAACGTTCCAGCAGGAAGGGGTGGTGGTCGTCAGCAATTTTATCAATGCCCGCCAGGTGGCCGTAACGCTGGAGCGCGGGTTTGGCTCCGACGAGTGGACCTCGGATTGGGCCGAAGGTTCTTTCAGCCCGGCGGCGGGCTATCCGGCCTGTGTGTTCTTTTACCAGGACCGCCTGGGCCTGGCCGGCACCCAAGCCGAACCACAGACGGTTTGGTTTTCCAAAACGGGGGAATACCACGACTTCGGCCACGCCCGCGATACGCTGGAAGATTCCGATTCCATCAGCCTGAATTTATCCGGCAAAAAGCTAAACGCGATTCACTCCGTGGCGGTTTCCAACCGGCTGTTGGTGTTCACCGCCGGAAGCGAGTGGACCATTAGCAGCACCGGCGCGCTTACGCCGTATAATGTTCAAATTCAGCAGCAAAGCGAACGCGGCGCCAGCCGCACTGCTCCGGTGATGGTAGGCAACAAAGCCCTGTTTGTACAGGCACGCGGCGGCGTACTGCGGGATTTTTATTATGACTACAACACCGCCTCTTACACCGGCAACGACTTGACCCTCTACGCCAAGCACTTGTTTTTTAACCGGGAAATCCGCGAGATTTGCTACCAGCAGGAGCCGGACAACCTGATTTGGTGCGTGCTGGACAATGGCACCCTGGCCGTGCTGACGTATTTATCCGAGCAAAACATCTGCGCCTGGACGCACCACGAAACGCAGGGCCGCTACAAAAGCATTTGCACAATTCCCAACCGCGGGTACGATGAAATTTGGTTTGCGGTGGAACGCGACGGGCACTACTTCATAGAACGCCAAGTGCAGCGTTTGGCCAGCAAACAGCCCGAGGACCAGCTGTTTTTGGATGCGGCCGTATCCCGCAAGAGCGAAACGGCTTTTTCCGAAGTAAGCGGATTGGAGCATTTGGAAGGGCGGAACGTGGGTGTGCTGGCGGACGGAAGCCCGTTGGACGGGATGGTGGTAACGGACGGGAAAATTACCTTGCCGCGCCCGATGAATTGCGTGCATGTGGGGCTAGCGTATGAAGCCGAGCTGGAAACGCTGCCGGCGGCGTTCAACCTTTCGGACGGAACGGCCCAGGACCGACGGAGAAGGCTGGTGTCCGTAACGGTAAAAATGCTGGACAGCCGCGGCGGAAAAGTGGGCACCGACCCCCAGCAAATGGATGAAATTATCCAGCGCGGAACGGAAAATTTCAACACGCCCATTGCGCTTAAAACGGAAGATTATGTGCTGGCCCTCTCCGGCACGCACTCGCTGGTGCCTTCGGTTATTTTTCAACAAACCGAACCGCTCCCCGTTACGCTGCTGGCTTTTATCAGCCGCATTGCGTAGCGCAACGCCCAAAAAAGGGGGCTTCCGATTGGGAAGCCCCCGCGGCAAACGGTTTTTTTA
Organism: uncultured bacterium; assembly: GCA_949294085.1. GTDB lineage: Bacteria > Elusimicrobiota > Elusimicrobia > Elusimicrobiales > Elusimicrobiaceae > Avelusimicrobium. The sequence goes on from CASFFX010000006.1 coordinate 133,864, forward strand.
GTTTGCGGCCGGCTGTGCGTCCGTCGTGTCGGCCGGTTGTTCTTCCGCGGAAAGAAGCGCTTGTGCGTCCTCTTGGGAGGGCAGCGCCAAGCCGTTTTCCAGGCGCAGGCTGCGGGCCGTTTGGATGGCGGTTTCCGCCGATTCCGGCAAATCCGCCGACAGAGCAATCACGTAGAACACTTGGCGGTACTCATCGGACATCGCGTTCAGCGCAACAAACAAACGCTTGCCGTTGCGGGCGTAAACGCGTCCGGTTACAAACATAGCCGGATAGCCGTCCATCAGAAAGTCCTCCTGCGAGAGTACTTCCAAATCCTGCCGATGATCGGTAGAGGCCAAGGCTTCGCGCAGGGGCTGCAAGGGGTGGCCTTCGTCGGCATCCTCCTGGCGCAGAATCACCGCCCCCACAAACTGGCGTTCGTTTTGGTCTTCTTCGGCGTCGGTTTGGTTTTTCTTAAAAGCGTTCATGTCCACCCCGATTTTTACGTCCAGGTCGTCAAAATCCATCCACTCGGAAAAATCTATCCCGTTAAATACGTCCAATTCAAAGCGGTAGATCGGGTCGGTATAGACGCGCTCGCCATACACCGGGGCTGGATTGTCGTCCAACCGGGCCATCATCCCTCTAAAGGGGGACACCACTTTGTACACGCCCCATCCGGCCAAAGCGCCCAGCACAATGCCAAAAACAATCGTGCAGATGCCGGACAAAATAAGCGGCCATTTGTTGGAATTTTTCTTAAGAATCATCCACAGCAGCTTAAACAGCAGAAAAAATACCGCATATACGATAACAACGCCCAACAGGGCCAAAATAATCAGTACGGTCATTTTACACTCCTTCAATAGAAATAACGTATTCATTATAGTTTTTATGGACGTTTTATACCAGCAAAATTATTGCCGCCTGCGGGCGCCCCTTCCGCACGACTGGGCGCTTTTGGCACAGGAACTTCGCCCGGCAGACCGGGCGGAGCTGGCGGCCTCGCACCCCGGGCAGGATCCGCAGGAACTGCTGGCGCGGTTTGGGGCGCGGTCGTCCGGGTGTTGGGTGTTGGAATACCGCGCCCGGCCGGCGGCGGTTTTTGGTCTGGCGCCGGACGTATGGCTGGGGCGAAGGGCCTGCGTGTGGCTGCTGACGGGAAAAGGGGTGGAGCGCATCCCCAAGCTGTTTTTCCGTACGGCGCGGGCGCTGCTGCAGAGGGCGCTTGGGCAGTATGATGAACTGTACAATTATGCCGATGAAAGATATCCCGCCGCGCTTCGTTTTGTGCGGCGGCTGGGCGGAAGGTTTGACGGAACTTTTTACCGCACGCCTTGCGCCAAATTTTTACGTTTCACGTTTAGGAGGAATTCGTAACTATGGGAGGAATTATCAAAACGGGCGGGAGTTGGGTGTCCGGTGCGGCGTCCCTGTTGGGGGACCGCAAAAACGAAGTGGATTACTACGACGCCCTGGCCCGCGATGCAGACCGCCAAGCCCAGTACACGGCCGCCGCGGCCCAGCGGCAGGCCACCTACTTGTTCAAATCCGCGGCGGAACGCAGCCGGGAGCTGTATCAAAATTACCGTCAAACGCAAGGAAGCCAAAAAACGGAGATGGCCGACTCGGGACTGACGGGGCAGTCCGCCACGGTGCAAACCGTGCTGAAAAACAGCCGTCTCCAGTCCTTGCTGGACCAGGAAGCGCTGAAAGATTCGCTGCAGGACGCGTTGTATGAAAACAATCTTTCCGCCGCCGAGCGTATTTACGCGCTGACCGAGACGGCTTCCCAGTACCGCAGTACGGCCAAGAACCGCGGCTCGCTGTGGAAGCTGGGCAGCCATATTTTGGATTTATTTAATTAGGAGGAACCATGCCTATTATCCCTACCTATCGCCGTCAGGAACGGTATCGCGCGCCCCAGGTGGACGCTTCCGCCCCGGCCCCGCGCCGGATGAAACAGGCATACGAAAATGCCTGGCAGGAAGGAAGCGAAGCGGGCCAAGCGGCGTTGACGTTTTTGCAGAATACGCCTTCGCCCCATTTGCAAAAAAGCTCGTCCCGTTCGGCCGCTTCCCCGCAGGCTTCGTCCGCGCAGGGGCAGCAAAATCCGTCCAATCCGGCGCAAGAGCAAGACGGGTTGCTTCGGGCCCAGCTGCTGCAAACCGTTCGGCAAAAAATGGCGGAAAACGGGTCCGTACGGCCGGAAGAATTGGACGAATTTGCCGCCGCCCATTTTCCGGCGGACGGGACGGAAACGCCCGCCGTCCGCGATTACGTGATGCTGCGCGCCGCCGCCCAGGCTGACCGCCAAACCGCCCAGCGGCAGGAAAAATGGGAGCAGGCGCAAACGGAAGAAAAATGGGTGAGCGGGATTGGTGCGCTGGCGCCGTCCGCCGCCGCGCTGGAAGAATATCTTTCCGCGCAAATGCCTTCCGTTCAAAGTCGGCTGCAAGCCGCCGGCGTAGAAGGGGAAGCTCTGCGCAAGCAGACGGCGCGTCTGCAGGCTCAAACGGCGGCCCAATGCGTGCGTCAGGCTCTTTTGAACCGCCAGCCCGCGGCCGCGGCGGAGGTATTTTCCAAATACGAAGCTCAATGGAGCGAGCGCCAACGGAACGCCTGTGCGGAAAAAATCCGTTTTTCCGCGGGAGCGGAGCGCGCCCAACGCTTGTGGAACGCGTCTTTAACCGAAACGGACGGCACCCCGCAGGCGCGCGGCCGCTGGGCCGAAGAACAACTGTCCGAAGAAAAAAATACGGAGCTAAAAACCACGGCCGGGCAGGCGCTTGCTTCGCTGCGGGCCGAAGCCGAAGCGGAACTCAATACGCGCCAGGCCCAGCTGTACCGTGCTTTGGCGGCGGCGCCCAATGCCCAAGAGGCGCAAAACCTGCTGGACGGGCAGGACGTACTGGACGCCTCGCAAACGGCCCAGGCACGGCGGGCCGTGCAGGAAAGAAGGGCCTGTTCCGATGCGGAAAAATTTAACCAGCTGTATTTTTCAGAGTCGGAGAAAGAGCTGTCCCGCGCCTTTGAAAAAGGCCAGCTTTCCGCCCGGGACTATTGCCTTTTGCAGGCGGTGCGGCACGAACGCGCCGCCGGGCAGGACGAACGCGAAACGCGCCTTTTGTGCCAAAGTATGGACTATTGGCAGCAAAAAAAAGGGCTCTCGCCCCAGCAGGCGCAAGCCGTTCAATACGCGGTGCTTTCGGTTTCCGGCGGTGCGGAAGAACGCCGGGAAGCTTGGAAACAAGCCAAGGCGTTGTTTAATCTTTAGGAGACATTATGACTGTTTCAATGCAAATTACCAAACGTATTTACCAAGGAAACGGCGTTACCCGCCAATGGGACATAGATTTCCCGCTGATATCGGCGGATGATGTGAGTGTTTATCTTACGTCGCCGCAGGGAGTAGAAGAGGAAATTTTTGACGGATATTCCGTGGACCTGCTCACACATACCCTCACGTATCCGACCGACGAAAGCGGCAAAGCGCCGCTGGCCGACGGGTGGAAGTTAACCGTCCTTCGTGCTACGCCCCTTACGCAGGAGATAGACCTGCTTCGGCAAGGCGAATTGGACGCCGAAGTGCTGGAACAAGGGTATGACAAGCTGACTTTGCTGGTGCAGGAATTAAACGAAAAAGTCGGCCGCAGTATCAAATATCCCGTTTCTTCTCAGGAAAGCGACTTGGAAGCCGATCGCTTTTTGCCAAATATTTTGGCCGCCAAAGAGGACGCCATCACCGCTTCGTCGCAAGCGGCCTTGGCTTCCCAGCAGGCCCAAAAAAGCGCCGAAAACGCCAGCCAAACGGCCCAGACCGCCCTGGAAAACATAGACAGCGCCATGGAAGAAGTTTCCTCTTCGTTGCAGACGCAAGGCCAGCAATTTTGCAATCAGGCCCAATCCTCCGCGCAGGCCGCCCAAACCAGCGCCCAGCAAGCCCAGTATTACGCCGAACACTCTATCGGCAAATGCGTGGGGGAAGTGTATTTTTCCCAAAGCAACGCCGCGGCGGACAATCCAGGCTCGCTTCCTTTGTGGACGGGCGAGTTTTATGCCAATGCCCAAACGCTCTATCCCGATTTTTACGCCTGGGTCAAATCCCACCCCGAATTGTGCAAAACCAAACAACAGTATGACGCGGCCCTGGCTTCTTATGGGGAATGTCCGTTCTACGTGGCCGATGAAACCGGCGGCTCGCTGCGGCTGCCCAAGCTGGCCAACTACGTAAAAAACGCTTCGGCTTCCAGCGGAATTACCCAAGCAAAAAACAATCTAGCCGCAGGCAGCGGAAGTACGCTGTCCTATACCACATTATTTCCGTGGGTGTGCGCATATAACAATGCGGTTCCCGCCTCCACGGCGCAGGCGGCTGAATTTACGGGGTCGCTAAGCGGCAAACTAAACCGGGATTTAAGCAATGTTTCCCGTGCCACGCAAACTACCGTCAACGCGATGATGCCCAGCGCTATGGACTATGTGGTGGAAAGTTATTCCGACACTTCCGGCAACTGGTATCGCAAGTATAAGAGCGGCTGGATAGAGCAGGGGGGAGTCTTGTCTAAAGAAAACGTTGACATTACGGTTAACTTCTTAAAGCCTTTTAGCAACTTAAATTACTGTATTTTTAAGGCGATTCCGTACAATACGGGTAACACTATCAGTTTTAGTGCGGTATTTTTTCACACGAAAGCAACCACTTATGCCATTACATACCAAACGGTATACAGCTATCCTTCCAGCTGGTATGCCTGCGGACAAGGAGCTTAATTATGTTTGAAATCGGGCAAAAAGTAACACAAGAAAATTACACGCAAGCCGCTATTTGGTGCAACCAAAACGGCGCGCATATTGAACAGCAAAACGGCGGCTATGTGATTGCCGCCAATCCGGCCCCGGCGGAACCAACCGTAGAAGAACAAGTGCAAGCCAAGGAAGCACAAACGGGCCTTACGCGGGCGGTGCGCGAGCTGGTGCTGGCGGAAAATTCCGGCGCGAGTGAGTACGTCCGCCAACGAGCCCAGGAAATAGAAGCCTTGGCGGCCGTGCTGCGGGAGTGAGGTATGAATACGGAAAAAATCCATCATTGGATTTATCTCGTTGGGGTGGCGTGCGGGGTGTTGTTTTGGTGTTTTACGATGTACGGCCTGCCGCCGCGGGTGGACAAATTGGAAGAGCGGGTGCGCGAGCATGATAGAAAATTGGCCGAAAGCACCGTGAAGATAGACATTATTTTAGACGACGTGAAAACCATCAAAAACCATATTTTGGATTTTCACGGGAGGAATCCGTAATGCCTGTATTATCCGACGTAAGCAAATCCCGGCTGAACACCTGTCATCCGGATATTGTGGCTGTTTGCCAAGCGCTGATCCAGCAGTACGATTTCGCCGTACTGTGCGGACACCGGGGACGGACGGAGCAAAATAAGGCCTTTGCGGCCGGCACCAGCCGCCTGGCGTATCCCCAAAGCGCGCATAATAAAACGCCCAGCCACGCCGTGGACATCGCCCCGTACCCGATTGATTGGGAAAATCGGGCGCGCTTTCGCGAGATGTGGCACCGCTTTGACGCCATAGCCAAACTGCTGCGCGCGCGCGGCGAAATTGAAAGCGAATTTGAGTGGGGGGGAGAGTGGCATGCTCTTCCAGATTACCCGCACATTGAAATAAAGGAGAAATAATATGCAATGGATTACGACGCATTGGAACGATGTACTGGCCATTATTGGCGGAATTGTGGTGGTAGTTTCTACGGTGGTCAAATTAACCGCTACGGAAAAGGACGACACGGTATGGGCAAAAATTTTGTCCGTACTGGCGGCGCTGTCTTTGGTCAACCCCGACGGTTCCGTCGTGGGAAAGAGCAAATAGTATGGGCACGGTCCTGGGCGTAACGGCCGGATTTGGACTCATGCTGTGGGCGGTCGTTTGGCTGGCCAAGGCCAGCGGCAAAAAGGCCGCCCAGCTGGAAGCCCTAAAAAACGCCGCCGAAAAGGCCGCCCAAGAGTGGGAGAACCTTTATGCCGTTCAAAATCATGTTCATCAGCTGGCTGTGGATGATGTGCGCCGCCGGCTGCAGCACCTTCCCCGCAAGTAAGGCTCCGGCCTGCCGCGTGGATTTTGACTACCGGGACCCGGGCGTAAACGAGCAAAACGCCCGGGCTTTATTGGTGCATTACTGCCTGTGTATAGACGGGGCCCCCTGCCGTTAGCGGCTGGGGCCACAAACAAGGCACCGTGGGCCCAAAGGCCCATGTTTTGGCTTCCCAAAAGCCGTCTTGTATAAATGTGAAGAAGAAAATACTGCTTGTGCTGGCGTTTTGTTTGTGGGAAATCGTTCCGTCCGTTTAGGCAAAAAATGGGAGAACCCTCCAGCAAGCTTTCTTGACGCCCAAAGTAAAAATTGCCGTTTATTCTCTTCGCCGGCAAACGGAAGCGGCCGTGCGGCGGGCGACGGCGCTGCCGCGGCTGTTCCGCGCCACAATTCAAACAAACGGCCGGCTGCGCATGGCTTCGCTGGCGGCTTTTGCGCCGGCGCGGGCCCAGCTCCTTTTGCCCAATCAGCTGCTGCCGTTACCGTTTGAACCGAAGGACAACAAAATGTACCGCGGTATGGTGTTGGCGGCGGACAGGAAAGATTTGCGGTATATTTTGCAGAACGGATGAGAGGTGGCAAAGTCCATTACGAAAATTTTGCCATAAAAAATCCCCGGGTTAGCCCGGGGATTTTTTGATTGGAACAGCGGTTAGAAATTGTCGTTGTGGCCGCTGCTGATGGCGCTGCAGAATTTTTCGGCATCGCCCGTCGGCGCGGTGTACGTGGTGTTAATCCCCGTGTTCGTTCCGCAGAAGCGTTTGGCGGAAATCGTCCCGTCCGTTTCTACCGTCAGCACCGTTTTCAGGGCGTACTGGCCTTTGGCAATGTTGCTGCGCGTGGCCACAATCACAAAGTTGGCGCCGCTGGGGCCCATCGTCATCACAAAGTTTTTACCGCCGTAGCTGGTGGTGCTTCCCGGCACTTTGGGCACTTCAATATCCAATACGGCAAAATTGTTGGTGGTAGGCCAGGCATCTTTTTGCAGCTGATATCTTTCCGCCGCGTAGCGGATAGAGCTCATCAGCGTGAGGGCTTCGGTGGCGCGGGCTTTTTCTACGGCCGTGGTGTATTGGGGCAGCGCTACGGCGGACAAAATACCGATAATCAGCACCACCACCAACAGTTCAATTAACGTAAAACCTTGTTTCATATCTGTCTCCCTGATTCAAAAATGCGCAAGTGCGCTTACAAGATAGTATAGCAAAAAAAAGTCGGAAAGCAATCCCTTCGGCTTCTCCCTCAGGGAGTGTGCGGCGGCTTAAAAAGGGGTTGTTGCCGGGCAAAGGGGCGTGCCCCGAAAACAGCGGCCCGCGAAGGAAAAGGAAAAATCTTTTGCCTGGTTGATTCTGGCGCAAGGGCACTTTGGGGCGGGGCTGTTTTATGGCCGAAGCAAAGGATTAAACATGGGTTAGGCACAAAAAAACCCTCCGGCGGAGGGCATAAAGAAAAGCCAAGAGGGGGGATCGAACCCCCGACCTACCGCTTACGAAGCGGTTGCTCTACCAGCTGAGCTATCTTGGCATCAAATCGGAACTTGTTATAGATATATTCTACAAAAAAAATGCAGTTTTTGCACTTTTCTCTTTTACGAAGGGCGTTTCCCGACGGAGGCCCTCAGCAAATTCACTTGTTGCTGCAGCCCGTCAAACAGCGGATTGGTGCGGTTTTTTTCCAAAAATTCTAGTTCCGTTACGCCTTCCGGCCCGCGGCGGTAGGCGTCAATCCAGGCTTGGGCTTTATCGGGGTTGCGCTCCATCAGGGCAATGCTGGTTAAAAAACGGTAGGTGGCTTCGTTGACCGGGTCCACTTTTAAGGAGCGTTCAAACGCGCGCTGGGCTTGGGCCATATTCTCGCGCGCATAGCGGCTGAGCGTTTGGTATTCCTGGGCGGTGGCGGCTTTGCTGGCGCTTTGGGCCTGGCGCACGGCCATGGCGTAGTACAGCTGGCCAATGCTTTGGTGCAAGAGCGAGTGGTTCGGCGCGCGTTTTAGCACCAGGGCATAATCGCGCAGGGCGCGGGTGTAATCGTCGGACGGCTCGTCCGTATCGCCGCGCTGGGGGGAAAAGGATTGGGTCAGGTTCAGCGTGGTGGCCAACGTATTGGCGCGAAATTGACGGTATTCGGCCAAAAACGGGTTCAGCTGGATTGCTTTGGTAAAATAGCCCAAGGCGCCTTCGGCATTGCCGCGGGCAACAAACGTGGCTCCCAGACCGTAGTAGTGATTCGCCTGGAAAAAACCGTAAAACACACACAAAAACGGTACCGATACGGCCAGCACCAGGCTGGTGCGCGCCTGACGGCTTAACAAAGCCGCCCGCAGGTACAGCCACACCGTGGCGCCCAGGCAGAATAAAAAGGCGGCCCAAGAAATCCCCAATAAAAGCGCGTTGCCCAGCGTGCGGGCTTGCAGGGCTTGGGTAATCTCGTGAAATTGGCACAGCACCCAGCCTCCCCCGGCCAGCAGCAGCACCGCCAACAGCCCGCGGGCCCCATACAAAAGCCAGGCGGGGGCGGGCTTTCCTTCCGCCGGGGCGGCCGCGGACGGACGTTCATTACTCAGCGCCAAAATCACGCCGCAAAAAACGGCCAAAAACAACCCGCTGGAAGCGAAGCGGAGGCTAATATCCACAAAGGCGTGCGTCATTAAACCAAAAAATGCGCTGGCGTAGCCCAACAGATAAATCTTTTTTTCGCGCAGGGCGGGCGTTTCGGGGGCGTCCTCTTCGCGTTTCAAGTTGACGAGCGCGCAGAAGAACACAAATCCAATCCACCACAGAAAAATGGCCAGTCCCACCGTTCCCGTGGTGGCCCATTGTTCCAGGTATTCGTTTTCGGCGTGCTGGGTTTCGGTATTGTGGGCGTTTTCTATATAAAAAATTTGCGGGCGGCGGTAGGCCGGATAGATAATCTTAAAACTGCCGGGGCCCGTGCCCAGGACGGGGGCGTCCTGCACCATTTCCCAGGTGGACAGCCAGGTAAACGCGCGGAAGCTGACCGATTGAAACCGTTTGGAAGCGTAATATCCCGCCCCGGCCAAGGCCACAATCAGCACGCAGACGGCGGCAATGTTGATTTTCTTTAAGTGCTTTTTGGCGGCGCCTTTTACGAAGAAATTGGTAAATAGGCTCGCAAAGCACACCAGGGCCGCCGCGTACGCCAGCCAGGCGCCTTTGCTTTCGGTAAACACCAGCCCCGCCAGCCCGGCCCCCAGCAAAAGAAGCAGGCTTTTTTTGCGGGTCAGCAGGTATTGCGCCCCCGCAATGCAGGACGCAAAAATGACGAACGCTCCAAAAAAGTTCGGATTGGCATGGGTGGAAAATACCCGCCGCGTAAAGAAGCCCCGCCACGGCATAATGTCCAGCCCCGGGAAGAATCCGTCCGCGATTTGCACGACGGCATAGAAAAACGAAATTCCCGCCGCCGCCAAAATGAATTTGGTAACGGTTTTTACGTCTTCGCGCGAAAACTCGCACGCAATCATCAGCGTCAATGCGCCGTACATCAGCAGGCGCACAAATTCTTCGGCCGCTTCCATTTTATACGGCAGGAATAAAAAGGAAAGAATATTCCAGCCCAAGTACGCAAACAGCGGCAGCAGAAACGGCAGGTTTTCGCGGGTGAACGGACTTTTTCGCTCCGCCAGTTTTAGCGCCGTCCACAACGCCAGCAGGATGACCGCCCCGCAATGCAGCAGCGTCAGTTTTACCTGGGCGGTGTCGTAGGTGGCGGTCCAAAAGGAAATGCTGACCAGCAGGCACAGCCACCCCGTTACCTGCGGCAAGGCTTTTCGCAAAAAAGCCGCCACGGGGTTTATATCGGCCGGCTGAGAAACAGGTTTGCGTTGAATTTTCTTTTTTGCGGGCATATATTAATCATAACAAATTTGGCCAGCAGGCGCGGCCGGGCCGCCGTGCGGATTGGTGTATGGAACGGCCCGCCGCCCTGGATGGGCAAAAGGGCTTGATTCGTTTTTTTTTTTTGATAAATTTTGCGTATGAGCAAAAAACATCAAAAACCCTTCCCGGCAGGGCAAAATGCCGGATTTACGCTTATAGAGCTTCTTGTGGTGGTGTTAATTATTGGCATACTGGCGGCGGTGGCGTTGCCGCAGTATGAAAAAGCGGTGCAGAAAGCCCGCGTAACGGAGGCGATGGGAATCCTCAAAAAAATGGCGGACAACGTGGATATGTGTCTGCTGTCCAATGGGGAAAATATTGCTGGTTGTATAGATCCCTCCATTTGGCGTGAGGGGTTGGAACATTTGGCGGGCGATTCAAGCTATGCATTTTCTACTAAAAATTTTTTGTATGCGTGGTTAACTATTCCTATGGCTGCCGAGAAACAAGGAAATTATGGATTGTATTTGGTTACCCCCATGCTGAAAAATGCTTCTTATAACTATTTACCTCCTGGCCGTTGGTGCCGGCCCTTAACGGATAAAGGGACAGCCTTTTGTAAAAGCCTGAGTAATGGACAGGCCCCAACCCAGGCAGACGGATTTGACTATTATCCCTTCTAAATCTTTGCTATACAAAACCCCGCCGATTGGCGGGGTTTTTGCATGCCGAAAGGCTCCATTTCGGCAGAAAAATTAATTGTTAAGCGTGGCGCAAATTTCCGCGCCTTGGCTGCTAAGCGCCGTGCACTCCACGGGGCCGCCGTCAAACGGATAATAAAGCGTATAGAGGATGTCCATCGCGTGGTTGCGCGCGTGGGCCTTTACGCCGCCCGGCTCCAGCACCAGTTCAAACCCGCTGCAGGACAGTTTTTCCGGGCTGATTTTTTGGCAATTTTTGTATTTCCTTAGCCAAATGCGCGGGTCCGCCCCCGGGGTTTGGGAATCCTTCAGCTGGGTGCGCGCGGCATAGTCCAGCGCCGTCAGCACGCGGGAAAGCTGCACCTGGCGTTCCGTTTTTTGATACTGCGGCAAAGCCACGGCCAGCACCACCAACGCCACAAATACCAACGCCAGCAAGACCGATACGACGGTAATGAAGGTGAAGGAGGCTTCTTCTTCCTCTTCGTAATCGTCGGGGTCAAATTCAACCCGCTTGGAAACTACCGCGCTGTGGCTGATACGGTCGTGCAGGGTGCGCTTTTTCTTGTCAAACGCGGCGATAAAAAAACCAAAATAAAAAGTAACGTTGGTAACCAGCTTGGAGAAAATGCGTTCCGTCGCCTGCCAAAAGCTTAGGCGGCGGCCGCGGCGGTCCACCACTTTAATTCCCATGATGATTTTGCCCAAACTGGCCTGCAGGGGGGAACTTTCCAGCAAGGCATAATACAGCCAAATAATGACGAGCAACACCAGGGAAACGGAGGCATTGTCCATCAGCTGGGCCAGCACCCAAAATAAAATGACGAACACCACCGCGTCAATCAAAAAGGCAAAAAAACGTTTCCACACGCTTGCGTACATATAAAACACCTCCCGTACGGACTTACTGATAGTATAGGGATTTAGGCGTTTTTCGCAAGGGGAACGCTAGCAGAGTTTGGCTTCGGTGGCTTGTGCCGCTTTTAAGAGGTCGTAGGGATTGATTTTTATTTGCAGTCCGCGCAGGCCCGCGCTGACGAAAATAAAATCCCACAAAATGCAGTCTTCGTGGATAAAGGTGGGAAAGTGCTTCTTCATGCCCAGCGGGCTGCACCCGCCGCGCATGTAGCCCGTTACGGGCACCAATTCTTTTACGTGCAGCATTTCGCACGATTTATTGCCGCTGGCGCGGGCGGCGGCTTTCATGTCCAGCTCCGCCCCGCCGGGGATTACACACACAAAGAATCCCGTTTTGTCCCCGCGCAAAACCAAGGTTTTGTACACTTGGTCTATATTCTGCCCCAACGTTTGGGCCACGTGCACGGCGCTTAAATTTTCTTCGTCCACTTCGTACGGAATCAGCTCGTACGAAATGCCCATTTCGTCCAGGTGGCGGGCGGCGTTTGTTTTGTGAATTTTGTTTTTCATAACGGGTTGTATAGATTATAGAATTTTTGGCGGAGAAAGAGAAAAACGGGCTAGCCCGCCCGCGGGGCCGTCCGCCGTGCGGATTGGTGTGTGGAACGGCCCTCCGCCCTGGATGGGCAAAAGGGCTTGATTCGTTTTTTTTTTGATAAATTTTGCTTATGAGCAAAAAACATCAAAAATCCTTCCCGGCGGGGCAAAACGCCGGATTTACAAAGCCGGTTGCCAAAATGAAAGGATAATTATTACACTATTATTGCGCCCAAATACGGGCGGAACAGGAGAAAACGATGAAACAGGGTTTTACGTTAATAGAATTGTTGGTAGTAGTTTTAATCATCGGCATACTGGCGGCGGTGGCGCTGCCGCAGTATGAAAAAGCGGTGCAGAAAGCCCGCGTAACGGAGGCGATGGGAATCCTCAAAAAGATGTCCGACAATGTGGAGATGTGTATGTTGGCTAACGGCGGGGACCTAGCCGATTGTGCAGATTTAGACATTGTGTTTGAAGGACTGGAACATTTGACGGGAGACAATAACGGTTTTTCCACTAAAAACTTTGATTATGAGTGGTTTGTTGTTCCTGTTGCTACTGACAAGCAAGGAAATTATATGTTAGAGTATCTTTCTCCTTCCTTGGTTAAAATTTTTGAGGCAGAAATCCCTCCCGGGCGTTGGTGTGTGCCGAAAACGGATAAAGGCACTGCCTTTTGCAAAAGCCTTAGCAATGGACAGCCCTTTGTTGACGATGACGGTGCGGCCGGATATCCTTTTTAAGCCTAACTATTTCCATACAAAAACCCCGCTTTTCGGCGGGGTTTTTTTGTATGCGCGCTGCAAAGGTTCAGCGTTTTTTGGCCGTTTTTTTTGCGCCAGCGGCCTTAGGGGCGGGCTTCTTTTTGTCCGTTGCCGGGGCGTGGCGTTTTTGGTCCGGGTGTTCGGCCAGGAACTTATCCACCGCGTCCAGCTCCGGCTTTAAGTATTTGCCCGTGTAGGATTTTTCGCACGCTGCCACCTGCCGCGGCGTTCCCTCCACGACGATTTGGCCGCCTTTGTCGCCGCCTTCGGGGCCCAGGTCAATAATCCAGTCCGCCGTTTTGATGACGTCCAAATTGTGCTCAATAATCAGCACGGTGTTGCCTTTGTCCGCCAGGCCGTGCAGCACCTGAAGCAGTTTGTCAATGTCGGCAAAGTGCAGCCCGGTGGTGGGCTCGTCCAAAATATAGAGCGTGTTGCCCGTACCCTTGCGGGAAAGTTCGTCCGCCAGTTTTACGCGTTGGGCTTCGCCGCCCGAAAGCGTGGTGGCCGCCTGGCCCAGCTTGATGTAGCCCAGGCCCACGTCGTTCAACGTTTTTAAGCAGCGTTTGATTTTGGGAATACTGTCAAAAAATTCCAACGCCTGCGATACGCTCATATCCAGCACTTCGGCAATGTTTTTGCCTTTGAATTTGACTTGCAGAGTGTCTTCATTAAATCGTTTGCCGCCGCATTCTTCGCATTTTACGTAAATGTCGGGCAGGAACTGCATTTGAATTTTCAAAATGCCGTCGCCCTGGCATTTTTCACAGCGGCCGCCCTTGACGTTGAAGGAAAACCGTCCCGGTTTGTAGCCGCGGCGTTTGGCTTCGGGCATTTCGGCAAACAGGTCGCGGATGTGCGAAAACACGCCCGTGTACGTGGCCGGGTTGCTGCGCGGCGTTTTGCCGATGGGGCTCTGATCCACGATGATGACTTTGTCTATATTTTCCAACCCTTTGATGGCTTTGTGGGCGCCGGGTGCGTCCTTGGCGCCGTAGAATTTTTGGGCGAGGGCTTTGTACAAAATTTGATGAATCAGCGTGCTCTTGCCCGAGCCCGACACCCCGGTTACGCAAATGAATTTGCCCAAGGGGAATTTGACGTCAATGTTTTTTAAGTTAAACTGTTTGGCGCCTGCAATTTCCAAAAATTTGCCGTTTCCCTTGCGCAGTTCTTCGCGCGGCAAAATCATACGGCGTCCGTTTAAGTACGAAGCGGTGAGGGATTTTTCGTCGCGCAGGAAGTCCGCCGTCGGTTCCGCCGCCACGATTTGGCCGCCGTTTTCGCCCGCGGCGGGGCCGAGCTCCACCACATAGTCCGACGCTAAAATCGTGTCTTTGTCGTGTTCCACGATGATGAGCGTATTGTCCAAATCGCGCAGGTTTTTCAGAGTTTCAATCAAGCGGTCGTTGTCGCGCGAGTGCAGGCCGATGGTCGGTTCGTCCAGCACGTACAAAACGCCCGTCAGGCCCGAGCCGATTTGCGTGGCCAAATGAATCCGCTGGGCTTCGCCGCCCGAAAGCGTTTGGCTTTTGCGTTCCAGCGTCAGGTAGGAAAGGCCTACGCTGTCCAAAAAGTCCAGGCGCGAGCGGATTTCCTTCAGCACGTCTTTGGCGATGATTTTTTCTTTGTCCGAAAGGTGTATCTGGTCAAAAAATGCCTTGGCGGCCGATACCTGCATGGCGGTAATTTCCTGGATGTTTTTCCCGTCCACGCGCACGGCCAGGGCTTCGGGTTTTAGGCGTTTGCCGTGGCAGGTGGGGCAGGTAACTTCGCGCATAAAGCGGGTATAGACTTCTTCTTTTACGAAATCGCTTTCGCTTTCCTGGTAGCGGCGCTTTAAGTTGGTAATCACGCCTTCAAAATCCTGTTCTCCGCCAGAGATGAGCGACGTGTAGCTCGCCCCGCCCGTTCCGTACAACAGCAAGTCGCGCTGGGCTTTGGAAAGTTTGTTCCAGGGCGTGTTCATGTTGATGTGATTTTGCCGGCAGACTTGTTTCAAAATGTCATAATAATACCCGCTCCAGGAGTTTTTCCACCGGTGGGTGCGGGTGGTAACGGGGTTGTCCCACGCGGCGATGGCGCCCTCGTTGATGGATAAAGACGGATCCGGCACCACGAGGCTTTCGTCCACTTCAATTTTAAGCCCCAAGCCATTGCAGTCCGGGCAGGCCCCATACGGGGAGTTGAACGAAAACAGCCGCGGTTCCAGCTCCGAAAATCCAATGCCGCAATGCGCGCAGGCGTTTTCTTCGCTGTAGGTAAACTCGCGCGGTTTTTCGCCTTCCGCCTCCAGCACGTGCACCAGCCCTTTGGCGTATTTCAAGGCCGCTTCCAAGCTTTCCACCAGGCGTTCGCGTTCCAATTCTTCCACAAAAATTTCGTCCACCACCAGTTCAATGGTGTGCTTTTTATAGCGTTCCAGCGTGGGGGTGTGGTCCAGCGTGATGACGGTTCCGTTTACGCGGGCTTTTACGTAGCCCTCTTTTTTGAATTTGGCGAACAACTCTTCGTACGTGCCCGCGCGGCCCCGGATGACGGGGGAAAGAATAAAAACGGTTTTTTCGTTGAATTTTTTCAAAATGTCCTGCGCAATGCCCTGCACGCTCCAGGATTGCACTTCCCTTCCGCATTGAGGGCAAAACCGGTGCCCCACGCGGGCAAACAGCAAGCGCAGGTAATCGTAAATTTCGGTTACCGTGGCCACCGTGGAGCGCGGATTTTTGGACGGATTGCGCTGTTCAATGGAAATGGCCGGGGAAAGGCCTTCAATGTGCTCCACGTCCGGCTTTTCCATCAGTTCCAAAAACTGCCGGGCATAGGCGGACATGCTTTCCACATAGCGGCGTTGGCCTTCGGCATAAATGGTGTCAAACGCCAGCGAGCTTTTGCCCGAGCCCGAAAGCCCGGTTACAACGACCATTTTGTCTTTGGGCAGTTCCACCGTTACGTTTTTGAGGTTGTGGCCTTTTGCGCCGATTACTTTAATGCTTTTCATATGGAAAATCCTTTGGAAATGAAACAAAAATTAAATGGGAAAAGAGCGTCGTTTTAGCTGTCTTTTTCCTCTAAATAAATTATATAATTTATACATCCCTTTTCCCGGAGCGCGCGCGTGAAAAAACCGCTTAAATTTTTGTTTTATACTCTCGGCGTTATCCTTTCCGTCGGTATCATCGCTTTTATGGTGTACCAGACGCGCGACAGTTTTGTGAAGATTTGGCAGGGCGTCAGCACCCGCTATTTGTTCTTATCGCTGT
This sequence comes from uncultured bacterium, assembly GCA_949294085.1. Lineage (GTDB taxonomy): Bacteria > Elusimicrobiota > Elusimicrobia > Elusimicrobiales > Elusimicrobiaceae > Avelusimicrobium. The sequence continues at coordinate 149,965 of CASFFX010000006.1, forward strand.
TGTCCTCGGTGTTAATCTACATTTCCATGGGCCTTAGCCTCTACGAAGTGCTCCGCATTATGGGGCGCCGCGTCAGCAAAAGTGCGGCCATCGGCATTGCGCTGGTGTCCACCACGGTCAACTATGTGGTGTCCTCGCTGGGGGTGAGCGGGTTTGCCCTGCGGGCCCACTTGCTCAACCGCCGCCGCGTGCCCTTTGGCATGTGCGTAACGGCCAGTATCGTCATTACGGTACTGCTGTATTTTGTGTTGGCGGTCATTATTTTGCAAGGCTCGGTGCTGATGTTGTTTAACTCGTCCGCTACGACGATGCAAATCGTTAAGAATTTTTCGCTGATTGTCGTGATGTGCGCCGTGTGCGTGGTGATTACGGCCTTTTTGTTTAACAACGAGTGGCGCTCCAAATGGCTGCGCAAAATCTTCCGCATGGTCAACAAAGTGCTCTACCACGTGTTCCGCGCGCTGATTCCCAAAGGCAAGTACGACGCGTTTATGGACCAGCTGGACGAAGGCATAGACCTGATCCACCAAAAGAAAAACAAACTGACCCGCACCATTGTGTACGTGTGTGCGGACTGGCTGTTTACGATTTTGGTGCTTTATTTCGCGTTCCGCGCCGTGGGCATACACATTACGGCCGGCGTGCTGGTGGCCGGGTTTGCGGTGGGGATGGTAACCACGCTGATTCCGCTGCTGCCGGGCGGGCTGGGCGCCATGGAGCTGGCCATGACGGCCGTCTATTCCCAGATGGGCATTAACTGGGACTCTGCCCTGATGGCTACGCTCATTTACCGCGTGGTGTATTACGTGATTCCCGGCATTGTGAGCATTTTTATTTATTGGGGGCTGCAGCTTTCTTCGCCGGCTCCCCGCAAAAACAAATCACCCAAGGAGCTTGCGCATGAAAGAACGCATTAACGAACAAGTGCCCCACGTCCGCCCCAGCTGTTACGTGCATAAAACCGCCGTGTTGATGGGGGACGTAACATTGGGCGAAAATGTATCCGTTTGGCCCTGTGCCGTGCTGCGGGGGGACATTGCCGCCATTTCGGTGGGGGACAATTCCAATATCCAGGAAAATGCCTGTATCCACGTTAATTACGACGCTCCTTGCCACATTGGCCGCGGCGTGAGCGTGGGCCACGGCGCGGTGGTGCACGGCAGCCAAATTGGGGATAATTGCCTGATTGGGATGAACGCGGTGGTGATGGAAAGCGAAATCGGCCCGAACTGCATTATCGGGGCGGGGGCGGTGGTGCCGGCCGGGAAGAATATTCCTGCCGGGTCGCTCCTAATGGGGGTGCCGGCCAAAATCGTGCGCAAACTGGAAGAGGACGAAGTGAACGCCATTATGCGCAATGCCCGCGAATATGCCCAAGCCATTTTGACGTATAAAGACCATTGCGAAGAGATTTAACGATGAAAAAAGTGGTGCTGATAGAAGATTCCAAAGTATTGGGCAATGCGCTGGTGGGAGCGCTGAAGGTGGAAGGCATAGAAGCCCATTGGGCCGAAAACGGCGTGGCGGGCGTGCAAACCGCCAAGCAGATAAAGCCCGACTTGATTTTGCTGGATTTAATGCTGCCCAAACTCAGCGGTTTTGACGTGTGCAAAATGCTCAAGACCGACAACGCCACCTGGCGTATTCCGGTGGTGGTGATGTCCACCCTGTCGGACCCGGAATCGCGCGACCGCGCAACGGAAGCCGGGGCCGATTATTTTATCCCCAAACCGTATGATTTGGCGGATACGCTGAAAGAGATTAAAAAATTGTTGAAACTGTAACCCTATCCCCCGGCGGGATTGGACAGAGGAAGAAATATGCCCGTAACAAAAAAGAAAACTGCCCGGCGCGCCGCCCAGCTGGATTTGGCCGCGTTGGAAGAATTACTGGAAGAAAACCGCCCGTCTGAGGCGCTGGAAAAACTGGTTTCCGCCCGCAATAAAGACGCGGCCGCCTGGTTTTTAACCGGCGAAGCCCAGCGCCAGCTGGGGTCGTTTGAGGACGCGTTGAAAAGCTACGCCCAGGCGCTGCGCCTGGCCGACCAGGCCGAAACCCGCATGGACGTGCTTTTGGCCATGGCGGCCTGCTACCGCACACTGGGGCATTCGGCCGCGGCGTACGAATTGGCGCAGGAAGCGCTTTCCATGGCGCAGGAATTGGAATACGACGAATTTGTGGTGCGGGCCATGCAGGAAATGGGCATGGCGCTGCGCGCGTGGGGCCGGTTGGAAGAAGCATTGGACTTGCTGGACGCCGTTTTGTCCGCCTATACCCAGCTGAAAGACTACGCCGGCATGAGCTTTATCCATTGGGCCAAGGGCGGTATTTTCCGTTTGCAGGGGCATTTTGCGGAAGGCATTGCCCAGTTCAAGCAGGCCATTGCCTTGGCCAAAAAAGCGGGCGACGATATCAGCCTGGCCTACGGTTATTGCGGTTTGGCCGGCATCAGCCGCATTTGCGGGAAAATTGACGACTGCGTAAAAAATTATCAGCGGGCCGAAAAGATTTTCCGCAAGAGCGAAGATTTGTTTGGCAAAGCCTATACCAACTGCGGCATGGCCAACGGCCTGCGCCAGCAAGGCAAGTACGACCTGGCCCTGCGCCATTACAACGTGGCCGACAAGCTCTACTCCGCAATTCACGACACGGTGGATTTGGGCTTTGTAAAATGGGGACGGGCCGACATTTTGAAACGCAAAAACAAAATGCAGGCCGCCCTGAAGGACTTGCAGGAAGCGCGGGTGCTGTTTGATAATTCCGACGAAATCCGCGGCCAGATTTTAACCAAGCTTTCCTTGGCGCAGGTGCTCTATGCTTTGGGGCAAACCCAGGAGGCCGAAGAACTCTACGACGCCGGCGTTTCGCAGGCGCGGGCGGAAGGCTTGCATACGTATTTGGAAAGTTATACGTAATCCGTAAGGAAATACAAAAATCCCGGGTTCTAAAAACCCGGGATTTTTTTATGGGACGGAAAAGCTAATTGATTTTGCTGTGGGGGGGAACGTCTTGGGTAATCCATTTATTGGCGCCGATGACGCTGCCGCGGCCAATGGTAATGTTGCCTAGAACGGTTGTCTCGGCGTAGATGATGACGTCGTCCTCAATATTGGGGTGGCGTTTAATGCCTTTGACGGGGTTGCCGTGTTCGTCCAGCGGGAAGCTTTTGGCCCCCAGCGTAACGCCCTGGTACAGCTTGACGTTGGCGCCGATGACGCACGTTTCCCCAATCACGACGCCGGTCCCGTGGTCAATAAAAAATCCGGGGCCGATGGACGCGCCGGGGTGGATGTCTATCCCGGTCAGGTTATGGGCGTATTCGGTAACGATGCGCGGAATCAGGCGTACGCCCCGTTCGTGCAAAAAATGGGCCATGCGCTGCAGCGTAACGGCGGTTACGCCCGGATAGCACAGCAGCGGTTCCACGGGGCTGATGGCGGCAGGGTCGCCCTCGTAGGCGGCGTTTACGTCGCTGATCAGCAAGCGCTGGATATCGGGCAGGGCCAAAATAAATTCGCGCGTGAGGTCTTTGGCGTGTTGTTCGCAGCGGGCGCAGTCCGCTTTTTCTTTGCACAAAAAGCACAGCGAGCGTTTGATTTGTTCTTCCAGCCGGGCGGCCAGGCTTTCCAGCGTAAACGGCTGGTTTTCCCGTCTGGATTCCAGCGGGTACTGGTACAAAAAATCTTTCAGCGCGCAGAAAATGGCCACCGTCTTGCGCGCGGAAGGAATAAACTTGGCTTTTTGAAAGAAGTTTGCGTCAAAAGTACGTTTCAGCTCGTCTTCGGTCTGGGAAAATAAGTCGCTCACGGGTGCCTCACATTTTGAAATCTTCGCCCAGGTAAAGCCGTCTGGCGTTCGGGTCGTTGAGCAGGGTGTTTTGGTCGCCCTCTACCAGGATTTTCCCGTCGTATATCAAGTAGGCGCGTTCGGTGAGGGGGAGCGTCTCGCGGACGTTGTGGTCGGTAATCAGGACGCCGATGCCTTTGTCTTTGAGCTTAAAAATCATATGGCGCAGGTCGGACACGGTAATCGGGTCAATCCCGACGAACGGTTCGTCCAGCAGAATAATTTTGGGGTTGCTGATCATGCAGCGGGCAATTTCCATACGGCGTTTTTCGCCGCCGGAAAGCGTCCAGGCTTTTTGTTTGGCCAGCTTGGTCAGTCCAAATTCGTTCAGCAAGGCGTCCACGCGGCGCTTTTGTTCCTGTTTGTCGTCCAGGATGCGTTCCAGCACCGCCAGCAGGTTTTCTTCCACCGTCAGCCCTTTGAAAATGGTCGGCTCCTGGGCCAGATAGCCCAGGCCGTGGCGGGCCCGCTCGTACATGGGCAGGGCGGTTACGTCGTCCCCGTCAATAAATACGCGCCCTTTCGTGGGGCTGATGAAACCTACCATCATGTAAAACGAAGTCGTTTTCCCCGCGCCGTTGGGCCCCAACAGCCCGACAATTTCGCCGGATTTTACGTGGATGTCCACGCCCTTTACGACCATACGGTCCTTATATACTTTTACGATTTGTTCGCTGCGAAGCTGCATATTTCAAAACCTCTAAAATTTGTCGTTGACGGCGGCGTCGTTAATCTGCGGGGAGACCAGCCACCCCTGCACTTTTCCGTCCAGCACCACTTGGTTGCCGGCGTTGTCGGCCTGCACCTTATCCGCTATTATAGCAAATGTGCCCATTTCGCTTTGGCCGCGTAACAGCGGGCGCGAGCCGTAGGCATAGGAATAGTTTTTGGCCCCGTCATAAATAATGGTTTGGGCCTGCAGGGTGCGCTGCGGGTCCGACAGCTGCGCCCCGCCCTGCAGCGTTAGGTGGTTCTGCGGCTGCAGATAGACGGCTTTTTGCGCGCGCAAGGTTTGCAGGCCGGACGGGTCGGGCCGTTCCACCCGCACGTTGCCGGAAAGCTCAAACACGCCGTTTTGCACATCAAAGGCTGCCTGCTGGGCGTAGGCCGTTACGGGCGGTTCCTGGCCGTCCGTGTAAATCAATCGCAGGGATTTGCCCTTGGCCGCCGCCAGGGAGCCCTTTTCGGTTTGGTAATTATAGCGGGCGGAATCGGCATATGCTTCGTACACCGGGGCGCCGGGCTCGGCTTGTTTTACGTACACATTGCCGCGGGCCGAAAAACGGTTTTTAGCCCGTTCGGACAGGGCATAATCGGCGCGGAAGGAATATACGTCGTTATCGTAGGAAACATGCCCTTTGAATTCTTCCTGTTGTTTGTCTTTGTAAATGACCCAGCTGTCGCTGGACACCAGCCCGCCCAGCACGGGGGGCAGGGCGGCCGCGGCATTTTTTTTGTCTTTTAATGATTGCTTGGCCTGTTCCACCCGCGGTTTAGCCGGCGGGACGGAAACTTCCGGCCCTTGTATGCGGACGGTTTTGCACCCGCTTAAAACGCCGGCCAACAGGCCCGTGCACACAAACGTTAAAATCTTTTTCATAGCGTTTCGCCTTTCAATTCCCGCATATCCTGAGGCAGGCGGGTGGTTTGCTGTTTAAGTTCAATTTTGCTTAATTTAGAGTCCGTCTCCACGCCGCCGCGGGCCGTTACCTTGGTGCCGGCGCGGGTGATGACGGTTTTATCGGTGGACCAGATGCGGTCTTTGTCCACATCGTAGAAAAAACGGTCCGCGGTAATCACTAAATTTTCGGTAAACGATTGAATTTTGGCGTTTCCTTCTATGGACACCAGCTTTTTGGGATAGTCAAAAGTTCCGGTTTGGCCGGTTACGGAGGCGCTGTCTTTCCCGTTTTCTTTCAGCAGTAAGTCCGGGTTTTTCAGGGTGGCGCTTTGCAGGGCCGAAAAATCCACCGCTTCGGCGCGGAGCACCCAGGTTTTTTGGTTGCTTTTGGATTCAAAAATAGACACTTGATTGGCCAGCTGCATGCCGGCGTCCTCGGCGGGGGAAAACTCGTCCCCGGAAGAGCAAGCGCCCAGCAGGCCCGCGGCCAAAAGAAGCAGAAGCGTTTTTTTCATTTTTTATCCAAAAAAGCCAAAAATTCAATTAAATCTTTTTCGTCAATAATGCCCACCACTTTGCCCGTTTTGTCCAGCACGGGCAGGTTGTCCACGTGGGTTGCGTGAATCATTTTGGCGGCTTCAATGGCGGGAAGCGTATCCAAAATATGGTGCGGATTGCGGGTCATCACTTCGGTAATGTTTTTATGCAGCACATCCGTTCCTTTTTGCAGGATACGGCGCAAATCGCCGTCCGTAAAATAGCCCAGCAGGTGGCCTTTTTTGTCCACCACGCTCGTGGCGCCGGCGGCCCCCGTTTGGGTCATTACAAACAGGGCGTCCTGCACGCTGGCGCTTTCGCGCACGGTGGGGTTGTTTTTGCCTTTGCGCATGAGGTCTTTTACTCGCTGCGTCAGCAATTTGCCCAGCGATCCGCCCGGGTGAAAAACGGCGAAATCGCGCTTTTCAAAATGTTTAATCTTCATCAGGCAAATGGCCAATGCGTCGCCCACGGCCAGCGTGGCCGTGGTGGAGGCGGTAGGCGCCAAATTGTAGGGGCAGGCTTCGCGTTCAATGTAGATGGTGATGTGAATATCGGACATCAAGGCCAGCTTGGAGTGCGCGTGCCCGGTCATGGAAATTACGGTCAATTTGCGGCGTTCCAGCGAGGGGAGAATTTTGTTGATTTCTTCGGTTTGGCCCGAAAACGAAATGGCCAAAATGACGTCGCCGGGGGTAATCATGCCCAAGTCGCCGTGGAGGGCTTCCACCGGGTGCACAAAAAAGGAAGGCGTGCCCGTGGAGGCCAGCGTGGCCGAAATTTTGCGGCCGATAATGCCGCTTTTGCCAATGCCCAGCACAACCACGCGCCCCTTGGTTTTGGCCATTACGTCCACCGCTTTTAAGAAATTTTCGTCAATGCTCTTTTTGCTCAGTTCCAGCGCTTGGTGTTCCACTTCCATCACGCGGCGCGCGATTTGTTTGATGGCCGCGGGGGAATAAGTTGTTGTCGTTTTCGTCATAAATTACCTGTTCAGCCACGGCGTCGCTTCGGGGGCGGGGTGGCGCTTTTGGTACGGGGCGGGCAATTTGTCCGTCACGAAAGCCAATACAAAATAAGCCGCCGTGCAAACCGCCAGCAGCACCGCCACTATTCTGACGTGCCACCCAAGGGTCGGTTTCCAGACGGGGGGTTGGGTCATGCCTTAAACTTTTTGACCACCTGGTCAATGGCGCACAATTCCCGCGCCATTTTGGCGGTCATGGTCAAATCCAGCGAGTTGGGCCCGTCCGACAAGGCGTGGTCCGGGTCCGGGTGGGCTTCAAAAAATACGCCCGCAATGCCCAGCGCCGTGGCCGCTTTGGCCAATACGGGCGCCAGCTGGCGGTTGCCGCCGGTGGCGGTGCCCAGGGCACCGGGTTTTTGCACGGAGTGGGTGGCGTCAAAAATTACGGGATAGCCAAACTGTTTCATAATTTCCAGCGAGCGCATATCCACCACCAGGTCGCCATAGCCGAAGCAGGCGCCGCGTTCCGTGAGTAAAATGTTGTGGTTGCCGCGCGATTCTATTTTTTTAATCACTTGTTCCATCGCGCCGGGGGCCAAAAATTGGCCTTTTTTGACGTTGACGGCCCGCCCCGTATCGGCACAGGCGAGCACCAGGTCCGTCTGGCGGCACAGGAAGGCGGGAATTTGCAAAATATCGGCCACCTGGGCTACTTCTTCGGCCTGCCACGGTTCGTGCACGTCCACCACCAGCGGCAGCCCGGTAACGGCTTTGGCCCGGGTGAGAATTTCCAGCCCTTTGGCCAGCCCGGGCCCGCGGTAAGCCTCCACCGAGGTCCGGTTGGCTTTGTCAAACGACGCTTTTAGAATAAAAGGGTGTTTGGTTTTGCCCAAAATGGTTTTCAGTTTTTTGGCGGTGTCTATGTAGTGTTTTTCGCTTTCAATCACACACGTGCCCGCCATAAACGCCAACGGAAGTTTATTTGAAATCTTATAATTGCCTATTTTGATGATTTTCTGCATATACATATCATAGCAAATTTTCGTCCGTTTTCTATATACGAACCGCCCCCGGCCAAACGGCCCGAAAAAACCCCGCTTGCGCGCAAGCGGGGTCAAAACGAACGAACGGACCAGCCCGTTAGTTGATTTCTTTGATTTCCACGTCAAAGGTTAGTTCTTTGCCGGCCAGCGGGTGGTTGAAATCCAGCACCACTTCTTTGTCGGTAATTTCTTTTACCACCGCGCGGAAGGTGTGCCCCGCATTGCTGGCGCCCACCATATCGCCCACTTTGAGGTTTTCGGCCCCGCCGATGGCTTCTTTGGGCACGCGGCGGATGGCTTCCGGCAGCACTTTGCCGTAGCCTTTTTCGGGCGATACTTTGACCGTCTTTTTGTCGCCCACGTTCATGCCGGTCAGTTCTTCTTCCAGCCCGGGGATAATGTGCCCCGCGCCGTGCACGTATTCCAGCGGGCCGCGGCCAGCGGAAGTGTCGGCCTTTTTGCCGTCCACCGTGAGGGTGTAGTCAAATTTGACTTTGGAACCTTCTTTAATCATTTTTTTCTCCTTTTGCCGCAGGCTTGCTGGGCGAGTGTTTGTTTTTGGCTATATTGTAACAGTTTTTTGCAAGGCACGCTAACCAGCGGGCCCGGCCGCCCGTACGAAAACGGCGGCGCTTCAACGGGCGGTTATTCGTTGCCGAAAATGGTGTTTAACTGCCGGTTGACCCGGTAGAACGTGGCACACTTGGGCATGTCTTTCAAGCGTTTGGCGCCGATGTACGTCATGCAGCTGCGGATTCCGCCCAAAATGGCCAACAAGGTGTGTTCAATCGGCCCGCGGAACGGAATTTCCACCACTTTTCCCTCGCTGGCGCGGTATTTTTTCATACCGCCGTAGTGCTTGTCCTGCGCGTATTCGGAGCTCATGCCGTAAAATTTTTTGTATTGTTTTTCTTCAATGCGCAGCGCGCAGGTTTTGTCGTCAATCATCTGCACTTCGCCCGTTTGAAAGGCTTTGGTGCACATGTCGCCGCCGCTTTCCGCGTGGCCGGCCAGCATGCCGCCCAACATCACGAAATCCGCTCCCGCGCAGAGGCTTTTGCAAATGTCGCCGGGCACCGTGCAGCCGCCGTCGGCACAAATCATACCGCCTACGCCGTGTGCGGCGTCGGCGCATTCAATAACCGTAGAAAACTGCGGCCGGCCCACCCCGGTCAGTTTGCGCGTCGTGCAGACCGAGCCCGGGCCAATCCCCACTTTGACAATGTCGGCCCCGTTGAGGATTAAATCTTCGCACATGTCGCCGGTAACCACGTTGCCGGCCATAATCAACGCCTGCGGCCAGGCTTTGCGCACCTTGCGGATGTAGTTGATTAAATAGGGCGAGTAGCCGTTGGCCACGTCCACGCAGATGTTGGCAATTAGGCCGGACGCCATTACCTGGCTGAGTTTTTCAAAATCGGCATCGGACACGCCGGAGCTGACAAACAACAGGTCGTTGCTGCCGAAGGCGCGGGCGTTTTCCTGCAAGAAGGCCAATAATTCCTGCGCGCTGTAATGTTTGTGCAGGGCGCTCATCAAATGCTGTTTTTGCATTTCGCGGGCAATTTCAAACGTGCCGGTGGTGGCCATATTGGCGGCCACGATGCCGGTGGCGTTTAACTTGCGCGGGCACCACTTAAAGGCGTATTCCCGTTCCACCACCACTTCCGAGCGGGAAGCCAGCGTGGAGCGTTTGGGGCGGAGCAGTACGTCGCAGTAGTCCAACTGAATATCGTCGTAAATTCTCATAAATTTCTCCTTCTTGCGGGCCGCTTAACGGGGCCCAAACCGTCTTATATCATACAAAATTTGCCGCGGCGTTTGGCGGCGGCGTATTTGGCAGAAGCCCAAAATTTTAGTTATAATGAGTATTGCAATTTGCAACCAAAAAGCTATACTTTTGATAATGGAGATTTTATGAAGAAAGGGTTTACCATGATTGAATTGCTGGCGGTGGTGCTGATTTTGGCCGTGTTGACCGCCATTGCCCTGCCGCAGTACCGCCGCAGCTTGGAACGCACCCGTGTGGCCGAAGCGCTGCAGTTGCTTCCGGCCATTTATGACGCGCGCGAACGGCTGGTAACCGAAAACGACTGGACGTGGTACGGCGGAAGCACGCCGGCGGTGTCTTTTGCCAAGCTGGATATTGACATGAAAGGCCGTCAGTCCAGCGGAGTCATGTTGGATACCGGCAATTTCCTGTATCAATTGGTGGAGCGCTGTGCGGGCCGCACATGCGTAGTGGACGAACCTTGGGTGTCCGGCACCCTGCAAAAAGGGACCTATAAAGGAACTACCATTTATTACAAAGGCGGCGCCTTTTTGTGCTGCCCCAATGCGGCTCCCAGCGATTCGTGCAGCCGGTTAAATTTGACGCAAGGAGAGTGCTAGCCTCGTATGAAGAACGGTTTTACGTTGATAGAATTGCTGGCGGTGGTGCTGATTGTGGCCATTTTGTCTGGCATTGCCCTGCCGCAGTACCGCAAAGTGGTGGAAAAAGCCCACGTAACGGAAGCGCAGTCCATACTGCGTACGATTTACGACTCCAGCGAACGGCTGGCGGGTGAGTTCGGGTATAAATCCTACGCCGATATGGCGCACTACAAAGGAGAGCCCAATTATTCCTTTGCCCGTATGGATATGTTTGACGTGGAAAATTTGCCTGCCGGCTGTCAGCTGGACCGGTATAACCTGTTGACGTGCGAAAATTTTTCCTATAAACCGTTGGTCTATGCCGGCGGAAAGTATTATGTGGCGGCCAAAAAACTGAAAAACCCCTACCAAAACACCCTGATTGTTTTTAGCCGCAGCGACCAGCAGCTCTACTGCCAAAACCCGGCGGGCGATACGGACGCCTGCGATGTGTTTGGCATGGACACCGTAAGCGGAGTGGCTTTTTAAGGAGAGATTATGAACAAAGGTTTTACGCTGGTGGAAATTTTGGTGGCGGTGATGATCGTGGGCCTGCTGGTTACGATGGCGGTGCCTATGTATGATAAGACTATTGAAAAAGCTCGGTTGGCGGAAGCCAGAACCATGATGAAGAAAATTTTGGAAGCCAAACTGCGCACGATGGACAGCCTGGATTTGGAAACTTATACTTCGGGCGCGTTTGGGTTTGAATTATTGGATATTTCGGTGCCGTGCGTGGACCCCACTACCGGGGCCAAAAAAAGCCGCTGTACGGGGGAAACCCTTTATACAAAAGATTTTAAGTATTCCTTGCGTCCGGCGGGCACGGTGTCCGGTTCCGCCGCCAATGTGGCCAATGCCGTGTGTGCCGTACGCCGCAAAGGGGACAATGCCGGCGTGGTGCTGTTGTATTTGGGCGAACTGGAAACCAATTCCACGCGGGACAAAACCCTGTGCAATAACGGTACTTCCGGCGGCAGCTGCGAGTTGTACGGTATGAGCTCCAGCGGGACGGCCTGGTGCACGCTGTAATTTCATTTAGCTGAAAAAAAGGACCGCTTTCGGGCGGTCCTTTTTTGTGCCCAACAGATAGGAAAATGCCAAATTGCAACGCCCGGACCCGCAGCCAAACCGGCCCTGGCGGTTGAGACCTGCAGGATTTCTGCAAAAGCGGCAAAAAAATCCCGCCCGGTGGGGCGGGAAGGAAAAACTAAAATAAATTTTTGCGTTTGGCTTGTTCGGCTTCTTTTTTATACACGCGGGCCAGTTCTTTTTCCAGCTGGTCGGGCGGTACATTGCCCACGGAAAGCAGTTTGGCGTGGAAGTCGGCCAAGTTAAATTCTTTCCCGTATTTTTTGGCGTATTTGGCACGGGCTTTTTCCACCGCGTCCAAGCCGTAAAAATAGCTGGCGGCTTCGCCGGGGCGGGCGGTGATTTCCCGCAGAATTTGGGTCGCTTCTTCCTGCGAAAATCCGTTTTCCGTTACCAAAAATGCTATCGCGTCCGCATACGAATACTGCTTGGTTTGCAGGCGTACGTCCGCCAGCGCGGCGGCCGCCCGGCGGAATTGGGCAAAGGACAGGAAGAGGGAGTCCTCCGGCGTGTTGAGGTAGCCGCGTTCCTGGGCCAGGCGTTGGGCGTAGAGGCTCCAGCCGTTAGCCAAACTGGCCGACGGATACATCCGCCGAATAGACGACAAATTTTTGCCCGCCACCGTTTGATAGTAGCGCCCGGGGACGAGCTCCCCGCTTAAAAGCAGTTTGCGCACCGGAAGGTTAAAATCTTTTTTCAGCTGTTCCTGGCGGGCCAGCCGATTGCCGGACGGCAGGCGCAAAAACAAGTCCGTGGACGGGTTGATTTGGTCGCCAAAGGGAGCCATAAACAAGTATGCGCGCTCGTAGGCGTAGAAAGCGGGCATCGGCTTGACGGAAAAACGCATGGTGCCGGTGGGAAGCGTGCCGTCTTTGGCAAAGAAATCCGCCAAGGCTTTGGCGTCCTGCATAAATCCGGCCGTTACATCCCCGCTGACGGGAGCGGCATTAACGCGCTGGGCCACCCGGTAAAAATCTTGGGCGGCCGGGGGCACAAATTTGCCTTTTTTTACTTTTTTGGCCGCCGTGGGCTGTACGGTGGGCGTTTCGTTTAAGCCGTCCACCACGGTTACCTCTTCTTCTGCCGTTTCCAGCATAAAGGGCTCCAGCGCCAGGGCCAATTCTTTTTGTGCCGCCAGAAAATTCTTTTTCAGCCGCTTTTCCAATTTGGAAGGTTTGTCGGTTATTTGGTAGCGGTTTTTTAAGACGCTTTGATAGCGGTCGTCGCCCAGGCGGAAATCCTGCGAATCTTTCTCCTGCGAGAGCGCTTTGAATAAATCAAACATTTGTTTAATGGCGCGTTTGGATTTTTGGCTGTCCCGCTTGATTTGTGCAATGGACACCTCGTCCTCTACGCCTTGGAGCAAAAAGTCGGTAATTTCGTCAAAGGACAAATACGCATAATAGGCCCGTTCCATCGCCAGCTGCGACAGATACGCCGGCGGCTGGACGAGGTTTTTTTGCGCTTGTTGGGCCAATGCGGGCAGGCTGTTGATGCGGGCATGAAGCGCCTGGCGCTGTTCCACGGCGGAAGAAGCCGGTTTGAGCAAGACGTCGTAGAGCGCATCAAACGCGTGGGTGTAATACAGGGGATCGGTTTCAATACGGTTTTGTTCCAGTTCGCTGATGTTTTCATCCAGCGCGTACTGCAGGAGGGCTAAATCCGCCTGTTTGGCCGGGGAAAGCTGTTTGCCGTCTATGTCCGACACCGTTTGCTGCACCGAGCGCAGCGCGTTGAGGGCTTGTGCGTCGTGCACGGAGGAGCGGTCGTTTAACTGGGAATTGGCCGACGTGAACCCCAGCCGGGTGGCCTGTTCGGGAAAGAAAGACAACATCACCGACGCATAGCGGTTGGCGGCGTCGGTAAGGACATTGTCTTCCAAAAGCGTATCAATTTTTTCAAAGTCAAAAGCGTCTTGGGCTGCCGCGGCCGGCGGGAAACAAAGCCCCAGGCCCAGCAGGCATACGGCAAGTGGTGTCATCTTCATGAAAAATATCCTTGTTGGTTCGTGCGGCGGCAAAAGCGGTTTGCGTACGGCGCGAATCGGAAAAATAGGGCGGCGTTAGCGCGCTATTCTTATTTTATTGTTTGCCGGGGCGGATTGTCAAATGCGGAACGTTTGCACGAAAAGCAAAAAAATTGTTATAATAACTTATCTTCAAAAACGGGGCTGTTGCCTCAAACGGTGCGCAAGCCGTTTACCCGTTTCTCTGATTTTGCTATAATCTAATCGTAAACCCTTTCGGGCCATTAGCTCAGTTGGTAGAGCAGACGCCTCTTAAGCGTAAGGTCGTGAGTTCGAGCCTCACATGGCCCACTTTGTTTTTCTGACATAAGAATAAGTAAGGACGGATGGCGGAATTGGTAGACGCGTACGCCTTAGGAGCGTATGGAGCAATCCGTGAGGGTTCAAGTCCCTCTCCGTCCAGATTTTCGGCGCTGCCGATAGTAATAGGAGTGAGTTAAGTATGTCCATTTTCAAAACCGCCCAGAACGGGGAAGTAAAAACCCAACAGCTTAAAAAAGAAGGCTGCCGCGTTACGTTGTCCGTGGAAGCTGCCCCGGAACTGGTTACCAAAAGCTTTCAAAATGCCGCCGTGCAGGTGCAGTCCCGCGCGCAGATGCAAGGTTTCCGCGCCGGCAAAGTACCGCTGGATTTGGTGAAACAAAATTTTGCCGGACATATCAAGGAACGGGCCCTGGATTTAATGTTGAAATCTGCCATCAGCGCCGCCCTGGCGGACGCCAAGCTGGATGCCGTAGCCGTTCCCACCCTTACGAAGGCCGATTTTATGAGTTTTGCCGACGGCAAACCGTTCAGCTTTGAAATCGCGGTGGACGTGGCCCCCGAATTTGAAGTCAAAGACTACAAAGGCATTGAAATTGCCAAAAAGCCCGAAACCGCCACCGAACAGGACGTAACCGACAATTTGAACCGCGTGCTGGACGCCAATGCCCGCTTGGAAAGCGCGGCCGAAGGCGCCGTGATTGACGATAAGTGCTATGCCGTAATTCACTACACGGGCAAACGCAACGGCAAGGACGACTATAAACTGAGCGCCGACAGCGAACTGGTGGATATGAGCGCCCCGCAAACGATGCCCGGCCTGGCCGAAGCGTTAAAAGGCCTCAAAAAAGGCGACGTAAAAGACGTGGAAGCCAAAGACGGCAACGACACCCTTTCTTACCACGTAACGGTGGACGACATCAAAAACAAAATTGTGCCCGCGTTGGACGATTCTTTCGCCAAAGACATGGGTTTTGACACGCTGGACGCGCTGAAAGCCAAAGTGAAGGAAAGCCTGGACGAAGAAGCCAAGCAAACGGCCCGCCGCGACGAAGTGGCCCAGATTGAAAATCACTTGGTCAAAACGAACCAGTTTGATTTGCCCCAAAGCTTGGTGGAAGAATATACCGAATCTTCCCTCAACAATTTTGTGCGCAGCATGACCCAGCTGAAGCCCGAACAGCTCAGCGCGGACCAGAAAAAAGCGTTTGAAGAACGCATCCGCCCCAGCGTGGAGAAGGATTTGCGCATCGGCTACATCGTGCACGCCATTGCCAAAAAGGAAAACCTGGAAGCCACCGAGGCCGACTGGAAAGCGGAATTGGACAAGAGCCTGGCCGCCAATTCCAACAGCAAAGAAGACGAAAAGAAAATTAAAGCCTTCTTTGACGAACGCAAAGCGCACATTTTGGCTACGCTTAGCGAACGCAAAGTATTTGACTTCCTTAAAGAACAGGCCAAATACAAATAATTTGCCGGAACGAAGAACCCCGCCCCGCAAAAAGGGCGGGGCATTTCGTCCCCGCACGGGCCGTTTTCCAAGTCGTATGAATACACGGCATATGGCCTGGACAAACGGTTTTAACCTCAGGGAGCGGATTTCGGTCCGCTCCTTTTTTATGGGATTCCGCAGCGCAAGTGGGGTTCCTCTGCGTAAGCGTGCGGCGGTGCAAGGGGCGAGCGGAAGCGGAAATTTTAAGAGCCCAATTTGGTATAATTTGTATATGAAGAAATGTTTGCTTAAGCCCTTTGTTTTGTTGGCGGCGCTGTGGGTGCCGTGCACCGCGTTGGGCGCGCCCGAAGCGCAGCCCAAAACGGACGCCTCCGCCGAGGCCGTGCAAACGGTCAGCAAATCCACCCTGGCGGCCACGCGGGTGGACAGCAAACTCAACGAAACCGTTTTGCATACCACCGTGCTGGACTATTCCCTCCCGCAGGAAATCCAGGACGTGGCCCACAAATGCGTGGAAGGCGACACGGACGCGTGCTATTTTTCTTTCAAGACGTTTGAAAACGCGTCGGACCCGCAGGTAGCGGCGGCGGCCAATTTGGAATTGGCGGTGCTTTCGCTGCAGCGGGGATTGGTAAAACAAGCCCTTACTTACATAGACCGCACCTGCCAGCTGAACCCGGACGACCCGTTTGCCGAACTGACGCGCGGGTGGATGCTCGTATCGGCCGGGAAGTACAAAAAAGCGCGGCAGTCTTTCCAAAATTTACTTTATTTGACGGCGGATTTTGAATATGTCTCGTCTGCCAAGCTGGGCACGGCGCTGGCGTGGTATCTGGACGGGGACAAAGAAAAAGCCGCCACGGAATTGCAATACCTCTACACCTCCAACCCGTATGCCATTTCGTTTGTGTCGTATATGCTGGGGCGGATTTCGTCGGAAATGAAGTCCTCGCGCAAGCTGGCCCCGGTGTTTTTGCAGCAGGCGCTTACGCACGACGAACGCAACTACGCCGCGGTGGAATTGTTTGCTAAACTTGCCGAAAAAGACAAAGACCCGCTTCGCGCTTGGCAGTATTATTCCACGCTTTACAGCCTGGACCCGGACAATAAAACCCTGGCCAAAAAAATAGACAAATACGCCAAAAAACTGGGCGACAAAAGCATAGACTATTTATTTTACCTGCGTTTGGAACAGCCCATCGTGCACGAAATGGTTTCCACCCCGTCGGAAAAAGTGAAAATGGCCCTGTACGCCAACCGCGAGCAGGTGCCGCAGGTGCTGCAGTCTTTGTCGCTGATGCCTTCCGGCACGATGCGCGTGGACGACGAAAAACTGGGCACGGTGCTGCGTTCGCCTTCGTATATAGAAAAGCACATCGTTTTTAACCCCGAAACGGGCGGCGTGGATTTTACCAACGACAAAGGCCATGTGGAATTTTCGGCCAAGCGTCCGTTTACCGTCTCGCTGGAAAACGCCAACAAAACGCTGTTGGTGCGCAATCCGCGGGCGGCCAATATTTTCGCGGCCGATTTGAGCGACAAAGAGCTCAAAGGCGCGCTGATTGTGATTCCAACCCCGCAGGGGATTAAGCTGGTCAACGAAGTGTATGCCGAGGATTTGATTCCCGCCCTGCTGGCTACCCAAGTGCAGGACATTACGCACGACTCCGCCCTGGAGGCGCTGGCGGTGGTGTTCCGCTCGGCCCTGCTGGCTGCGGTAACCGACCGACAAGACCAGCCGTACCACATTACGGATAACGACGAACATTTCAAATTCAAAGGAATCAACCTGATTTTTAAGAAGCTTTTGGACGCGTCTAAAGAATCTTCCAAAATCCGCCTGACCGAAGCCCAAGCCGGCGCCTATGCCAACTGCGGCGTGCTGACGGCGGATTCGTTGGAAAATACCGCGCACAAACCGGGTTATGTATTCTCGCCCGCCAACGTAAGCAAATACATCCTTTCCAATCCGCCGGCGGATTTGTACTCCCGCCCGCAGGACCCGACCCGCTGGGCCGGCATTAAGTGGATTTATCTGTACGATGGGAAAGAGATAGAGGACCGCATCGCCTACAAACAAGACATCGGCAAACTGCGTGCCATTATGCCCACTTCGTTCACGCCGCAGGGGCGCATTTTGTCCATACGGTTTGAAGGCAGCAAAGGTTCGTACGAAGCCAAAACCCCGCAGGAGGCCGCGTTTATTTTAAGCGCGGGCACAATGCGCTCCAACCTGTTTGATATCGTGCCTTTGTACAAAGGGAAAAATATCAAAAGCGTCTTGGTGCGCGGGTATGACACGGGGCTGGGCTACGGGCTTTGCCTGCAGGGGGCGGACGGTTTGGCCAAGAAGGGGGCGGACTATATGGCTATTATCAAGTATTATTTCCCGCAAGCCCGCATCCTCAATACTACCACAGGAACGATTAACTAAATGGAAAAGACAAAAATACTTTATTTCATTACCCGTATGGATCAGGGCGGCGCGCAAGCCAGCGTGCTGATGACGATAAAGACCATCAACAAACAGCAGTTTGAAACCTACCTGGCCACCGGCCCCGGCGGCCGCTTGGACGGACGGCTGAAAAACGATTCGCGCAACGTGTTTTTTATTTCCGCTTTGCGCCATGATATTCGCCCGAAATATTTCTTTCACGATTTGGTGGCCCTGGTGCAAATGGGCCGCGTGCTGCGCCGCGTCAAGCCCGATATCGTGCATACCAACGCTCCCAAAGCCGGGGTGCTGGGGCGCCTGGCGGCGCGGATTTTTTGGCGCAAGGCCAAAGTGGTGCACACGTTCCACGGGCTGGGATTTGCCAAAGAACACGGCGAAAAACAATTCAAATTTTTTGTGGCGGTGGAAAAGTTCTGCGCCAAATTTACCGATGTGCTGGTGTTTGTTTCCCGCCGCAACGCGGCCGAAGCCAAACAGCTGGGCATTGGCAAAGGCGTCCGTACGGAGCTGATTCGCGCGGGGGTCAATTTCAATCCCATTTTACCGCTTAAGTTTGACCCCGTTGCCAAGAAAGCTTCCCTGAAAATTCCGGCCAACGCCAAAGTGGTGCTGGCTTTGGCCAATTTCAAACCGCTTAAGAACCCAATTCACTTTGTGCTGGCGGCCTACAAGGTGCTGAGCCAAATGAAAAACGTGTATTTCATTTTCACGGGGGAAGGCCCGCTGAAGGAAACGGCGGAAAACCTGGCTAAAAATTTGAGCATTGAAAAACAGGTCCTCTTCCCGGGGTGGCGCAATGACCCGCTGGAATTGTTGGCCATCAGCGATGTATATGCCAGCGTTTCGCTGCGGGAAGGGCTGCCGATGTCGCTTTTGGAAGCGATGTCTATGCGGGTGCCGGCCGTGTGTTATGACGTGGACGGCATTGGCGAAGTGGTAACCAACAACAAAACGGGCTTTTTGGTGGCGCCCAACGACATTAATACGTTTGCCGATAAATTAAAAGTGCTGCTGCGCCACACGGCGCTGCGGGAACGGTTTGAAGCCGCCATAGACCACCGCGATTTTTCGGAATTTACGGCGTCCACCATGGTCAAAAAACAGGAACGCCTGTACAGAAGCTTGGTGCCGCCCACCAAAAAGAACGGCGGGAAAAGACGCTTTTTTAGAAGACGCAGACATTTCAAAAAATTTAACCCTGGAGAAAAATAATGGATTACGCGATTAACGAAATGGAGCAGGAAGTCCTAAACGCGACGCGGGAATTTGCCCAAAAAAAGCTCAAACCGCTGCGCGCGGAAATGGACGCCAAAGAACAATTTTCCAAAGAGATGTTGGAAGAATACCGCAAATCCGGCATGATGGGCCTGTGGCTGCCCGAAGAATACGGCGGCTTGGGCGGGGGGATTACCTGCCTGGCTATGGCTTTTGAAGAACTTTCCCGCGTGTGTGCGGGCTTGGCGCTTACGCCCGGCACGAGTGCGCTGGGGGGAATCCCGATGTTTTTGGCGGCCACGAAGGAACAGCGCGAACGCTGGTGCCCCGATTTGGCCAGCGGCAAAAAGCTGTGGGCCTTTGCCTTAACGGAGCCCGAAGCCGGGTCGGACGCGACCTCCCTCAAAACGACCGCCATTAAAGACGGCGATTTTTACGTGGTAAACGGTACGAAACATTTTATTTCTACCGGCAAGGAATCCGATTTCTACACCGTGGCCGTCAACACCAATCCGGCCCGCGGTGCGCGCGGCATTTCGCTGTTGGTAATTGAAAAAGGAACGCCCGGTTTTTCCTTTGGCAAAAAGGAAGAAAAAATGGGGATTCGCTCCAACCCGACGTATGAATTGATTTTTGAAAACGTCCGCGTACCGAAGGAAAATCTGCTCGGCAGTGAGGGGCGCGGGCTGTTGTATTTGCAGGAAACCCTGGATTATTCCCGCCCCGGCGTGGCGGCCCAGGCCGTGGGGATTGCGCAAGGCGCGCTGGACGAGACGATTCCCTACCTGCGCACGCGCAAACAGTTTGGCCAGCCGATTATTACGTTCCAGGCGCTGGGGCACAAAGTGGCCGAATTGGCCGCCAAGACGGAAGCCGGCCGCGCGCTGGTGTACAGCCTCACGCACCGCATGGACCTGGAGTACCTGCCCGCGGTCAAAAACGCGCTGGCCAACGGTACCACCGTGCATGACGAGCTGAAAAAACTCAAAGGCCAACGCTGGACCAAGTACAGCGCCGAAGCCAAGCTGTTCTGCTCCAATGTGGCGATGGAAGTGGCCGACGAGTGCGTTACGCTGTGCGGCGGGATTGCCTATATGCGCGATTTCCCGCTGGAAAAATACATGCGGGATGCCAAAATCACCCAGATTTACGAAGGAACCGTGCATATTCAAAAGAACGAAATCATCACGGCTCTTATCAAAGAATACGCCGCAAAAGGCGACGAGGAGTAATTTTTATGCATATTGTAGCTTGCGTGAAGCAAACCCCCAAATCGGATAATGTGAAGATAGACCCCGCCACCGGCTGTCTGATTCGCTCCGGTGCGGCGAGTGCCATGAACCCTTTTGACGAATACGC
Source organism: uncultured bacterium (assembly GCA_949294085.1). Classification (GTDB taxonomy): domain Bacteria; phylum Elusimicrobiota; class Elusimicrobia; order Elusimicrobiales; family Elusimicrobiaceae; genus Avelusimicrobium. The sequence goes on from CASFFX010000006.1 coordinate 170,252, forward strand.
CCTGGAAGAAGCCGTTACGCTCAAGGAACAGCAAGGCGGTACGGTGTCTGTAATTACCATGGGCCCGCCGCAGGCCGAAGCCGTCCTGCGCGACAGCATTGCCCGCGGGGCGGACGCCGTGTATCAATTGGGTGATATGGCGTTTGCCGGGTCGGACACTTGGTCCACCAGTTATGCGCTTTCCAAGGGGATTGAAAAAATCAATTCTATTTGCCCCGTGGATTTAATCATCTGCGGCAAGCAGACCAACGACAGCGACACCGGCCACATCGGTCCGCAAATTTCCGCTTGGCTGAAAATGCCCAATGCGGCATTTGTGAAGAAAGTGGTGGAAGTGAAGGAAAAATCCATCGTGGTGGAACGCCTGACCGAGGACGGAAGCGAAGTGCTGGAACTGCCGTTTCCGTGCGTGATTTCGGTGGTAAAGGAAATTAACAGCCCGCGCGTGCGCAGCGTAAAAGGCCGCATGGCGGCCAAGCGCGCCGTGGTAACCAAATGGACCGCCGACGATATCGGCGCGGACAAAACCATGCTGGGCGTGAAAAATTGCCCCACGCACGTGGTCAAATCCTTCGTGCCCAAACGCGAAGTGTGCGCCGTAGCCGTAGAAGGCGCCAACGGCAAAGAAAAAGCCGCCAATTTGGTGCGTCTGTTAAAAGACGGCAAATACATTTAAGGATAGAGAAATGAAAGATTGTAAAAACGTTTGGATCTTCGCCGAGGTACAGCGCGGCAAATTAAGCCCCACTGCCTTGGAACTTTTAACCGCAGGCCGCCGGCTGGCCGACGATTTGGGCGAGAAGCTCTGCGCCGTATTGCTGGGTTATCAGGTAAAACAGTTTGCCAAAGATTTGTTTGAACACGGGGCGGACGTGGTGTACGTGTGCGACGATAAAGCCCTGGAAAACTATTTGGACGACGTGTACGCCAAAGTGCTGGCGGATATGGTGGCGGAGTATAAGCCCAATAAATTTTTGCTTCCGGCCACCAACTTGGGCCGCTCGCTCTCGGCCAAGACGGCCATTTTTGTCGGCACGGGGCTGACGGCCGACGCCACGGAAGTCATCATTAACAAAGAGGACGGCCAGCTGCATGCCACGCGCCCGACCTTTGGCGGCAACCTGATGGCCACCATCACCTGCACGCACACGCGGCCGGAGATGTGCTCCCTGCGGCCGATGTCGTACGAAAAAGCGCCCTTGCAGGCGGGACGGAGCAGGGAAACGGTCCAATTTCCGTTCAACCCGGCCAAACACACCACGCTGGCGAAATTTTTGGAATTTATCAAAAGCAAAGGCGACGGGATGGACCTGTCGGAAGCGGAAATTATCGTGGCCGGCGGGCGCGGCGTGGGCAAGGCGGAAGGATTTGCCCTGCTGCACAAATTGGCCGACCGCTTGGGCGGTGCGGTGGCGGCGTCCCGCGCGCCGGTGGACAGCGGGTGGATTGACTACCGCTACCAAATCGGCCTGACGGGCCGCACCGTAAAACCGAAATTGTATATCGCGTGCGGTATTTCGGGCCAAATCCAGCATATGGCCGGTATGAGCGGCTCCGACGTGATTGTAGCCATTAACAAGGACCCGGAAGCCCCCATGATGAAAGTGGCCAACTATGCCGTGCAGGGCGACTTGTACGACGTAATTCCCGCTATGCTGGAAGCGCTGAAATAATCTGGCATATATAAAAGGGCGGACAAGCAAAAGCTTGTCCGCTTTTTTTTGGTACAATTTTGGTATGAACCAAAACACACAAACCCTCTTTCCGGCAGGGACAAAGACCGGATTTACGCTGATTGAGCTTTTGGTGGTGGTGTTAATTATTGGCATACTGGCGGCGGTGGCGCTGCCGCAGTATGAAAAAGCGGTTATGAAGGCACGGGCCACAGAAGGTTTTACGATTCTAAAGGCCTTGGAGAAAGCCCAAGAAGAGTATTATTTGGCTAACGGAAGCTATGTTGATTTGACGGATGTGGATAATTTGGATTCTTTAACGCTGGATGTTTCCAAGCAGAAAGGGCACTTGCATTGTGGTACCACCTATTGCCAATACCGAGCTGGAAATGATGGGTTGGCCTTGGAATTGAGTTGGCCTTCCAAAAAGATGTATTGCCTCGCGCCTACGGGGACCAAAGCCGTGCAGGCGTGTGCTACCTTTCGTGGCCAAAAAATGTATGACAAAGGTGGTTTTTCCTATTATACGGTTCCCTAGTGAAAATTTGATAGTAATACAAAACCCCGTTTCTAAAAACGGGGTTTATTTTTTTGATGCAATTTCCGTCTGGATGAAAGCTGGAAACATTATTGCCAAACACCCCGGAATTTCCGGGGTGTTTTGCAAAAGGAATCTTACCGGCCAGCAAGGGATTAGCGTATCAGATAGGCTTCTTCGCCGTCTAATTCCACCGGGGAATCTTCGCCCGATTGGCTTTGGCAAAAATCTTTCCCGGCGTTGTTTACGCCAATGCAGGCCAGGCGCATAAAGTTGTCCGTCGTGGTCAGTTTATAAGCGATGTGGGGGGAAGCGTCGGTTTGCGTGAACAAAATTTCCCAGCAGGGTTTGCTGGCGTCTGCCCCGGGGCGGCAAATCACTTGGCCCGTAAAATCTTTGAGCTTTGCTTTTTGCAGACTGGCCGTCATCCGGTCGGCTTGGGACTGGGTCATAAATCGGCCGGTGGCAAAGTTTTTCTGCCGGCCCCACAGCAGCACCACCTCCGTCATCCGGGCGCTTTCCACCGCGTTGAAATAGGACGGCACGGCAATCGCCGCCAAAATGCCGATAATCAGTATTACGACCAAAATTTCTATCAAGGTAAATCCTTTCATATGTAATCCTCTATGCTTTGGGTTTGGGGGCCAGCCAGCCGCCCAGTATCACTAACAGCAAAAGTATGGGCCACTCCTGGGACGGGCGGGACTGAAACAGCCAAATCACCCCTAGCCCGCACCCCAGCGTCGCAATCAGTAAAATGCCGGACGGTATTTTCATAAAATGCGCACCTTGTACCCTTCTTTTTCCAGCGCGGCCGCCGCGGGCATTTTTTTATCGCCCTGCAGTTCCAGCCGTCCTTCTTTAAGCGTGCCGCCGCACCCCAGCGATTTTTTTAGCTTTTTAAGCAACGTTTCCTTCCCTTCCGGGTGCAGGGGCAGCCGCTCCACAACGGTCATCCCGCTGCCTTTGGCGTTTTTCACAAACCGCACCCGCACGGGTTCCGTTTGCTTTTTGGCCGAGCCCAGTTGATTGCAAATGCAGGGAATATGCCTGCAATGCGGGCAGAAGGCCGGATCCGTGGAGAAGAAAATTTCGCTCATCAGCGGGCCTCCGTCAGGCACGTTTGGACCAGGGCTTTTATGTCCGCTTCCTGCGGCTGCAGCCCCAGGGACCAGGCGGCCTCGTGCAGAATATTTTCCAAAATTTCGGGCAAATGCGCTTCCATTTCCGTCAGCGATAGGTTGCGGTCCATCCGCAAGTAGTCTTCCAGCACGGTGGCTTGGCTGCGGCCCAACAGCGCGCGCAGGGCGCGGGTGTTGTTCATCTTAAAGCGGAAGTACAGCGGCCCGCCAAACGAAAGCTGGGTCAAAAATTTACGGGCCGTGAGCATAAAAAGCGTCAGATTTTGGGCCAGCTGTTCAATGCGCACGGTTTTGGCGGCGTGCCCGTTGACGATTTCTTCCTGCGTGATGATTTGCTTGCTCATCACCAGGCCGTAGGCGTTAAATTCCGTCATGCGGTATAAGCCCCGCTTGTTGGAGATGACGGCGGCCCCGTCCTGCACGGGCTGGAGCGGAAATTGCGGGTCCGCCAGGATGCCGTACGGCGCGCGGGAGCAAGCCGCGTGAATCAGCCCCGGGAGCTGTTTGTAATCCGTCAGCGGTTCCTGCGGATAGAGCGGCATGACGGACACGGCGCATACGGTTTGCCCGTCGGACGAAAGGTTCATCGTCTTGAGGTAATTGTCAAAATGGCTTTCGGCTTTGTCGTACAAAATATGGCGGAGCCGTTCGGATTTGCGGCGGTGGTCCAGCAGCCAGGGCAGTTTTTCCGGGTGGACAATCGCTTCCGGCCGGCTGCTTTGCCCGGTGCGGATGTAGGCCCGCTTGGACTTGCCCACCAAATGCGGGGTCAAGTTGCTTTGCGGAATATTGATGACGATAAACATCCGGTCCCCGCGGTCGTTGACGCAGACGTTAATGTCCACAAAGACAATCGGGTCTATATACACTTGGATAATGTCTTCTATGGAATTGCGGATTTTTTCGTGGTAGGGAATTCCCAAAAAAGGCGGACGGGGTTTGTCGTTCTTGTCGTCCTGCACGCCGATGATGATGGTGCCGCCCATCGCGTTGGCAAAGGAAGCGATGGTCTTGGCAAATTTTTCGTGGTTTTTGGGCAGCATGTATTTGTAGTCCAGCTGCTTGCCTTCGGGCAATTCCCGTCGGCAAAACTGCACCACGTCGTGAAAAGTAAGGTCGTTTAAGGGCTTGTCAAAAAACATAGCTGCACCTCGTTTGCGGGCCGGAAGGCGTTTTGATTAATAAATTTATTATAATAAAATTATGCTTCCTTAAACGGAAACTTTCAAGGACTATTTTATGAATTCTCCCATGCATGCGCTGGCGGGCGTAATTACCGAAAAATTTATCGCGGCGGATCCCGCCGCCGCTGCCCGCGCCTTGGAAACGCTGGCCACCCACGAAGTGCTCCTGCTGGTGGGCTCGCTGAAAGCCCAAACGCTGGTGGCGTGCCTGAACCCGATGAACCCCGCCAAAGCGGCGGCGGTGCTGCGGCGGCTGCCGTTGCGGCAGGCGTCGTACGTGCTGGCCCGGCTGGAAGTACCGCAGGCGGCGCGGCTGATGAAGGAATTTTCCGCCCCGTACCGGGAGCGGATTGCCGCGGTGCTGGAGCCAGCTTTTGTGCGGGTGCTGGAACAGGCCGGCGCGTATGCGGCGGGCAGCGTGGGCCTGCTGATGAATACCGATGTGATTGCGGTGCGGACGGAGAGCAAATTGGCCGCGTTGATTGAGCGCTTGAAAGCCTTGCCGCGCAAAAAATTGCCGTTGGTGTGTTTTGTAACGGGCAAAGACGGCGAACTGAAGGGCGCCATACGCACGGCGGAACTGGCGTTTTATGCGCCGCAGTCCGTGTGCGGGTCGGTCATGAATCCGACAGCCTCTCTCTTGCCGCAGACGGACGCGCAAACCGCCCGGCAGACTTTCTTGAAAGAGGAAGCGGACGTCCTGCCCGTAACCGACGAAAAACACATTTTGCTGGGCGTGTTGGCCAAAACGGCGCTCCCGGCAGATGAAAAAAAGCCGTTCTGGCGCCGCCTGGCCGATTAGTGCCGCGCCTGGTGCGGAAATTTCAAAATTTTCCTTTTCCTATCTCTTCTAAAAAACTACAATATAACCAGTTTATTGTAGTGGGGATTTTATGCTTAATTTAACCAAATCTGCCAAAGAAACCGTCTATATGAAAATTTTGCGGGTGTTGCTGGCGATGTGTTTTCTCGTCGTGCCGCTGGTGTTTTTTACCGATTTAACGGCAAACCCGTTTTTTGTGCAAAACACGCTGCTGTATATGCTGCTGGCCTTAATCTTCGGGACGCTGGCCGTCAAGTTTCTGCGTTCTAAAGACATAGACTTTACCAAAACGTTTTTTGATTTGGCGTTTTTTGTGTACGTCATTTCCTGCGTGGTGGGGTGGCTGTCGGCGGTGTCGTCGGCGCCGCAAGCCTTGCGCCAGACGTTGTTTTACGGGTTGCTTAACTACGGCAGTTTGTTGCTGATTGTGTCGCTGGGGGCGTATATGATCAGCAAAAACGTGGTGTTTTCGGGCACGATAGAAAGCAAAACCAATTACATTTTGCTGTTTTTGGCGTGGGGCGCGGCGTGGTGCCTGCTGCCGCTGTTAAAGACCACGGTTTCTTCCCAAAATATGCTGGCGCATATGTTTGACTGGTACGCCCTGCTGTTGTGGGGGGTGGGCGTATGGCTGGGTGTGCGGGTGCTGCGCAAGCTGACGCAGGAAAATATTTTGGTGCTGATGTTTGTGGCGGTGTTTTTGGCTTGCTGTTATGGGGTGCTGCAAGCGTTGGGGCTGGAATTTTTGTGGCCGTTTGAAATCAATCAGTTTGCCACCAAGGCTTTTTCCACCTTCGGCAATCCGAACTTTTTGTCGTCTGCCGTGGTGATGCTGCTGCCGGCGCTGTTGGTGTATTTTATGCGCACCGACAGCAAAAAAGATTTTGTGGTGTACGGGCTGTTGGTGCTCGTATATATTTTGTTTTTATCGTTTGGGTTGGCGCGTTCCTGCTGGCTGGGGGCGGCGTGCGGGCTGATTATGATGTGGATGTTCGGCACGCTGCGAGCGCTGATTTGGAAACGCAAGGGCCGGGTGTTTTTGCTGGCGTTGCTGGCGGTGGGCGTGGGCTGGGGGTCCGTGTACGTGGACGGGGAGGACAAAGTAAGCCCCGTAGCCAAACGCGCCGCCGAGCTGACGCAGGTAACGCCTTCCAATATCACGCTGAAAGTGGACCGCAACAAAATTTTTCAATCGCTTCATCAACGTTTGTTTATGTGGGACGTGGCCAAAGAAATCTTTTTGGAGCGCCCCGTATTGGGCAGCGGGTTGGGAAATTTTCAAATGGCTTTTGAACAGAACCAACCCAAAACCCTGCTGCGCTACCCCAATTTGCGCGAACTGAAAACCATCACGCCGGCCCCGCATAACGAGCTGTTCTTCCAGCTGGCGCAAGGGGGCATTGTAGGGCTGGGGCTGTTTCTGTTTATGTTCATGGTGCTGTTTTTGGAAGTGCGCGATTTTGCCGCCCATAAAAAAGAAGGCGATAAAAAACAGCTTTTGCAGGCGCTTTTCTGCGGGATTTTGGGTATGCTGGTGGACAATATGCTCAACATTTCCCTGCATGCGGTGGTGCCGGCGTTCATTTTTTGGTGGATTGTCGGGGCGGAAGTAAGCGGCGTGGGGAAGGAAGAACGCCGTATTGCCATTACCGCCAACCCCGTTACCAAAACGGTGGCGCTGATGATTGTGGGCGCCAGCGCGGCGATTTTGGTGTGGCAGAGCCTGTGGCTGACGAGCGAATACCGTTCGTTCTTGGGGCAAAAGGACATTGCCGAAAAGAAATACGACGCGGCGGTGGCCAATCTGTCGGCGGCGCTGTCGCTTTATCCGGCCAATACCGAGGCCGGCTTTCGGCTGGGCAACGTGCTGTTGGCGCAGGGAAAATACAAAGAAGCGCTGGCCGCGTTTGAAAAAACGATGTCCGCCGCTTCGTATTACGAAGAAGTGTATTTCCACGCCGCTTTGGCCGCTTTGGGCGCCAACGAGCCGAAAAAAGCCGTGCATTATCTGATGGACAATTTGCGTTTGCACCCGTACAATTTGCAGGCGTATGTGATGCTGTCGCAGCTATTGGACGAGGACGTGATTTATGCCGACGAGTCGGCCCTGTCGCTGATGGAACGGGGGCTGACGCTTTTCCCGTACGAAACCAGCCTGTGGCGCATGGCGGGGGAAATTTATCAAAAACTGGGCGATACCGAATACGCCAAAAACACGTATAAACGCGGCTTGACCGTGGACACGCTGGACCGCGAACTGCTGCGCCGGCTGAGCGCGCTGTATCCGGCCCAGTCGGCCGACCGGCCGGGGGTGATTGCCCAGGCCCAGCGTTTGCAGCGCTACCAGGACAAGGCGGATAAATTCAACAAAATGTCGCCTTATTACCAACAGCGCCTTCGCCGGGATATAGAGGCCTACATCAAAGATTATCCCGACGACACCAACGGCCGCATTTTGCTGGCGCGGGTGCTTTCGTTGGCGGGCAACGACATCAAGGCCGAAGAAGTGCTGGAAGGCGTGCTGAAGGAATTCCCCGACGATTTGTGGGCCAATTTGGCGCTTTCCACGCTCTACTACAAGGCGGAGGACGTACAAAAAGCCAAACAATGCTTGCAGGACGCGCTGTTTTATTACCCGCAAAATGCGTTGGCCACGGCGCGTTTGAAGGCGTTGGAATAATTTCCGAAAAAGGAAAATAGCGGCAGTTGGACGGGACGTAAAAAAACAAATGCAAAATTTGACTTTACAAACCGCGCGAAATTGCTATAATTCTAGTATCTGTGTGTTGCAGGGTATAGACGATATATCGCAAGGGACAGGAATACCGAGATGATAAAAACGAATAAATTCTTATACTATCTGATAGTTTCCGTTTTCTGCTTTTCTCTGACGAGCGGAAGCGTCGTTTTCGCGGCTTCTCCGGCCAAACAGCTGGCCCGAGGCATCGCGCTTTATGAAGACAATAAAGACGAAGAAGCCTTGGACTACTTCGTTGATGTTATGCTTTCCGGCAACAAAGAACAAATTGCCGAAGCCAATAAGTACGTGGAAAAGATCCACAACCGGATCGGCGGAATTCAAACGCCGGTAGAAGTGGACATCAATTTTAAGGAAGGCGAAGTAAAAAGCCTGGACGACGTAACCGATGCCGCGGTGCTTGCCGCGCAGCAGCAGGCTCAAGCCCAAGCGGCCGAGGCGCAAGCCAAGGCCGAAGCCGCCAAAGCCGAAGCGCAAGCCCAGGCGGAGGCCGCCAAACAAAACGCCTTGGCCGAAGTGGAAGCTCAACAACAAGCGCTGACGGAACGCATTGAAGCCAATCGCTTGGCCGCCCAAGAACGCGCCGATCAGTACCGCGAAGATATGGCCCAGCAGGCGGCCGTTTCCAACGAAGCGGCGCTGGAATCTTCTACTGTAGCCGCTACGGTAACGGAGCCTGGATTGACCGCAACCGATCAGGCCGACCAAGCCGCCATCAATGCCCAAACGCAGGCGGAACTGGCCGCGGCTGATCAAGCCGCCAGCATGGAGCAGCCGCAGGAGGAACCCCGCTCCGAAGAAGTCCTTAGCTCCACCTCGGAACCGTCCTCTTCTACCTTTACGGATTTGACTTCTCCCGAAGCGCTGGAAGCGCGCGAAATCTATACCCAGCAAAAACTGGACAGCATGACGGCTGCCGCCGTGGATAAAATTTCCGCGGTCAAAGGCGTGCATTTGTATTTCCGCGACGGTTTGCCCGACGCGTTGGATATGGATGCGGACGTGATTTTCCAGGGCAACAAATTCCGCCCGGAAGCTTTGGCTTTGCTGGATAACATTTACGATTTGATGGCGCTGACGCAAAATGCGGCGTACGTTATTTTGCCGCCCGGTTCTTATACCGATGATGTAACCCTGTCCGGTATTCGCCAGGCGATGGCGCTCAACTCCTATTTTGTCAACCGCGGTATTTCGCAGGGCAAACTGCACTACAATATGGGGTTGGTGGATCAGGAACCGCCGGCCCGGTTTGCCAATTTGAACGGGCTGTCTATCGTGTTTGACTATACGGCCCAGCTTCCTACCCGCATGGAAAAGAATGAAGGCAACCAAAAAGCCCCGCTGTTGAGCATGGCCATTGTGCCCCAGTGCCACGCCATTGACCGCGCTCTGGGCGAAGCCTATGCGATTGATTTCTCCGTGTTGGAAACGGTCAACCCGGTGGACAACTGGGTGCTGCAAGTGGTCCAGCATGGGCGCGACGGCAAATTCTACGTGGTGCGCCAGCTGGAAGGCTTTACGCCCGTGTATCATCAGTTCCTGTGGAACGGCCGCAAAGGAATTATCGGGCCGGAACTGCCTTGCGGCAAATACACGCTGGTCTTGACGGCGACCGATTTGAAAGGCCAAAAACAAACGCTGCGCCGCCGCGTGATTGTGAAATGCTCCGAACAAAAAACGTCTTCTGCGTGCACGTCCGGTACGTGCCAGGCTGCGGCGGGTGATGAATATTGCCCCAACTGCAATTACAAAACGCAGCGCTTGTGGACAAAACCCGCCCGCTTTATGAAAGCGGCGGCTCAAACGCAGGAAGCGGCCGCTCCCGCAGCGGATACCTACGGCGTGAGCACGACGCCCGATATGACGACGGATACAATGCCCGATACCTTGGGCACGACCGACGGCGCCTACGCTCCGCTGCCGGACACCAATCCGTACGCCGCCCCGCAGGGAAGTACGGTGCAGCCTTCCACCGCACCGGCCGAATTACCGGTAAACAATCCCTACGATATGCCGTATGAACAATACGGGAACTAATCCGAGGTAAATATGAGTCTTTCTGAAACGTTAATCGGCAAAAATATGAATGCGCACCCGGACTGCCTGGGTATCTATATTGGCATTGACGAAATGTACGTGGCCCAAAGCTCCAAAAAAGACAGCGGCACCGTGTTGGAATCGCTGGTGCGCGTGCCGATTAATTCCGTGGATAAAACGGCGTTGAAACCTTTGGATTTGAACGAAACGTTTTTTTCTATGAACAACTGGCTGGAAGCGCTGGGCAAGGTAACTTCCAAGAAAAAATGGAAAACCAACCGCGTCGTCGTCAGTTTGGCGCCGGCCTTTTGTCTGCTGCGCCACTTTGTAATTCCGGCCGCCATTGAACGCAAAATGTGGAAGAGCTCCATCCCGCTTCAAGCGCGCAAATACATCCATTTCCCGTTTGAAAAAGCGGAATACGCTTACCACGTGTATGAATTTGAAACGGCCGCTACCAAACAAAAACGTTTGGGTGTCGTGTTCGCCATGACCACCAAACTGATTATTGAGCGTTTGCAAAAAGGGCTCAAATCGGTTGGATTGGAATTGGTGTCGGTGGAACCGTCCAGCCTGTCTTTGGGCCGTGCGTTTAACGACAGCGACAAGGAAGCCATCGGCAACGGGGGGAGAATTTATTCTTTCTTCGGCAAAGATTTGGCCAGCTTTGTGTTTTTGAACGAAAACGCCCCCGTGTTGCTGCGGGACGTGGAAATTTCGGGTTCTCTTCCCGCCGAACGCCGCCGCTTTGAAATTACCAACTGCACGGAATTTATTGCCAAACAGCTGGAAAAAGACCCGTTTGAAGAGGCCGTCATTGTGGGGCACGATACCGAGCAATGGATTCCCGCCCTGGAAGCGGATTCCAAAAAGCCGGTGCGCAAATGGGATTTGCACGAAGTGTATGGTATTGAAACCAAATCCGTGGGTGAGATTGCGGCCATTGGCGCCAGCATCAAATTCTACGACCATAAAACCCCGGATTTGGACTTTGCCAAAGGCACGCGTTTAAGCGATTATGAATTTAACGCCAGTGTAACCGCGTGGAAAGTGGCCGCGGTGCTGATTGTGATTTTGTTGCTTTTGATTGGCAAAGGCTGGCTGGGCGTGCAAAGCAAAGCGGACGAATTGGCTAAGGCCAAAGCGTCCAATAAAATGAAAATTGCGGATTTTGAAGGACTGACCGCCAGCAAAATTCAAAGCAATTTAAGCAAGATGAAAACGCAGAATACCAATCTGCGCGCTTTGCTGGAGCAAGGCGGGGAATACATTACGCCGCTGTTGGTGGAATTGGTGGATACGATTCCGCAGGAAATTTGGATTAACAAATTGGAATATGCGGCGCCGTTTCCGGCCAAAAGCAGCAGTGTTCCTACCCTTACCATAGAAGGCACCATTAAAACTGGCCGCGACGGCCGTGCGGATTTGGCCTTGGGAAACCAATTCAAAGACGCATTGGTACAGCAGCCTAATTTTAAGAAGATTTGCGGCGATTCCGCTAATATCCAGTATGTAAATGTGGCCGGTACGGGAAAGGCAAACACTAACTCTACCGTCGGTTCTGGCGGAAGCTCCAGCGCCGGGCAGGAAACCAGTTTCGTGCTGAAATGCGGCACCACAGCGAGGGGGCGTTAATATGGCTGTCAATTTGAAAACCAACAAATACGTGGAAGATTTGAAAAAAGGCTTTCAGGATATCCAAACGGTAGCCCAGGAAGGCAATTTCAAATTGTTCCTCAAGCAGTTCATTGCCGTGTTATTGGTCTTTTTGCTGTTCCGGTATTTGGGCGGAAAGTTTGACGCAAAGATTTCCAACTATGTGGGCCAAATGGACGCTATCCGCGTGCAGCAAACGAGTGAACGGGAATACGAGGCCAACAAAAGGGAATTGATTTCGCTGGAACCGCGCTTTCCGGACGCCGATTCCAAAAACGAGTGGCTGCTGAGCCAAATTTTGGGTATTTTTAAGGGAGCCAATTTGACGCCGCAGATAGAAGGGACGCAGTCGGAAGATTCTTCCAATTCGTCTTACGTGGCGGCCTCCTTGAAAGTCAACACGGAGATGAATTTCCTGCAATTTGCGGATTTCTTGGCCAGCGTGGAGAACCGAAAAGCTTTTGTAAAAGTGTCGGAAATTTCGGTGATTAAATCTACCGAGTCCGACAAATTGGGTTCCAACAAAATTTCGCTTCGTTTCAACACGATTTTCCCGAAAGAGAAAATTGCTAAATCCTTGTTCAAAGATTATGATAAAATAATCAAGGAACAAAAGGCCGCCGCCCAAGCCAAAAAGCAACAAGCGGCCGCCCAGGAGGGTAAATAAATGAACAAGAAAGTTTGGACGCTTTTTGCCCTGCTTGGCGTAGCGGCGCTGCCTTTGGCGCAAGCGCAGCAGGCTTCGGCCAATAATGAAAATTTGGTGGGGAAAACGGCCCCCGGCGTGAAGGAAACGCTGGCGGCTCAGGCGGACGTATCGGTGGAAGCGGTAGAAGCCCCGAAGGAAGCGGCTGCCCCGGCACAAGCCGCCGCGGGAACAACGGAAACGGGTGCTCCTGCCTCTGAAGCGGGTGCGGCTTCTGCCGAAGGAACAGCCCCGCAGGCTGCTGCGGAAGGCCAAGCGGCTTTGCCTGAAGCCAAGGAAGGGGAAGGTTTTGTGGCGGCGCGGGAAGAACTGCCCGAAGCACCGCAGGAAGCCGAAGCGCCTAAAGTAACGTTTAATCCCAAAAACCGCCGCGATCCGACGCTCTCTCCGGACGATTTCCTGTTGCTGCAATACCGGGAACAGCAGCGTCTGGCCGCGTTGGAAGCCGAACGCCAGCGCAAACTGGCCGAAGAAAGACGCCGCCGGGAAGAAGCGGAACGCCAGCGCCAGCTGGAATTGGCCCGCATCAAAGACCCGACCCGCGAAGTGCGCAATAAAATTCGGGTAACGGGGATCATCGGCAACGAAATTTTTATTGGCAGCAAAATCTACACTATCGGCAACAGTATTTACGGTGCCCGCATAGTGGAAGTACGGCCCGAAGAAGTGGTATTCTCTTATAAAGGGCACAAATTTGTACGGAAAGTTCAGTTGAATTAAAACGCATTTAGCAATAAATTACAGGAGGACAGATGACCAATCGTTTAGCAGTTGTGCTGGCGTGTGTTGCCGCCTTGGGTCTTGGGGGGGCGGCTTCGGCTCAGCAAACCCTTCCCAGCGACAATACCATCGCCGTGACGGAGAGCACCACGGTAAAGCTGACGGGCGAATCCGATTTGTACAAGGAAACCGAAGTTTCTTCGCCTTTGGACCGCAAAGTGTCCATTCGCGTTTCTAACGTACCGATATCGGCGTTTTTGAACAGCATTACCACGCAAGCCAAAATTAACTTTATTATGAGCGAAGAATTCGCGAATAAGAAAGTAACCGCTTCGTTGACCCGCGTAACGGTAAGAGAAGCGTTGGACACGTTGCTGCGCGTGCATGGGCTGACCTATCAGCGCATCGGCAAGAGCGACAGCTACGTCGTTACCAAACGCTCCAACGACGCGCCGGATACGATTACCAAAATCTATACGTTAAGCTATATTTCGCTGCAGGGCATCGGCTCCGCGCAGAGCGAGCTTAACAGCATTATGCCGCAGGACGTATCCACCGGCGGTTCTTCCGATTCCTCTATGGACAGCGGAATCAGCATGGGCGGCGGCTCTTCGGATTCGTACAGCGGCGGCGCGGAAATTACCGCGATTGTAAAGAGCATGCTGTCTCCTGTGGGTAAAATTGCGGTGGACCCCCGCACCAACAAACTGATTATTACCGACGTGGCCGAAGTATTCCCGCAGGTAGAAAACATCTTGGCGGAATTGGACATCAAACCTCCGCAGATTTTGATTGAAGCGCAAATCGTGGAAGTCAGCAAGACCAGCGGTTTGAACTTGGGCTTTGAATACGGCGGAGACGGCGGAACGCTGGTCTCTATGACGGGGCCGAGCCGTGTGGTGGATTTTGACTACATTAAAGGCAACGGCGTCAAAGGCTGGAACTTCATCTTCCCGACCAAAGAACAGATGAACAGCGATTCCAGCGAATCCGGCAGCGGCAGCGGTAGCGGCAGCTCTTCTTCGTCCAGCTCGGATTCCGACCAGAGCGATGAAGGCGGCTTGTTGGATTTCTCGGCGTTTAACATTGTGCTGAAAAGCTTGCTGACCCGCGGGGAAGCCAAGTATTTGGGTAAACCGAAAGTGGTAACCTTGAACAACAAAACGGCCACCATCACCACCTCTACGGACGCTACCGTCGGTCAGACGATGAGCCAGTCCGGCAGCGGATCCGGGGAAGGGATGACCACCACCTCGGCCGAAAGAAAGAGAGTCGGTTTGACCTTGCAGGTAACGCCGCAGGTAAACCGCGAAGGCTATGTAACGCTGTACGTGCAGCCTTCGTACTCGGACGTGGTGAGCTCTGGGTTTGACTTCTCCAAAGACACCACCACCCGCGCCGCTTCTACGCTGGTGCGTGTGAAAAACGGGCAGACGGTGGTTATCGGCGGGTTGTTGACCTCGCGCGAAACCGACCAGACCCGCAAAGTACCGCTGTTGGGTGATATCCCGATATTGGGCTGGCTGTTTACCAGCAAGACCAAATCCAAAACGACCACCGACTTGGTCATCTTTATCACCCCGACCATCTTGGCGGAATAACAGACAACCGTTTGAACCTGCCCCCGAATTTTCGGGGGCAGGAATATAGTAGCAGGAAGCAGGACAAAACAGGGTTTAGAAAGAGGATTAGGAAATGGCAAAACAGTTAAGTGAGATTTTGGTAGAACAAGGCACGCTGAAGGAAGATCAGGTAAAACGGGCCCAACTCTATGCCAAGCAGAACAATGTGCCGCTGTCGGAGGCGATTGTAAAGTTTGGCTTTGCCACCGAAGAACAAGTAACGGCGGCCCTCTCCAAACATTTTTCCGTTCCCTACGCTTCTAAGGAAAACGGCATTTTGGTGCCGGAAAGAGAGCAGAACTTACAGGAAATTATTCCCGAAAAATTTGCCCGCGAGAATATGGTCGTTCCGTTGTTTGTAGAAGACGACGAATTGGCCGTTGCCGTGCTGGACCCGACGAACCTGTTTTTGCTGGAAAACATCAAAATGATGTCCGGCAAGCAGGTGCAGCCGTTTATTGCCAGCAAAAGCCAGCTGCTGCGGGTAATTGATTCTTTTTATTCCAACAAAAACTTGCTGGAAGAGGTAATGACCGAAGCCGCCAAACACCCGGAAGCGGCCAATGCGGAAAGCGACGAAGATGTGGATGTTTCCGGCTATTTGGATTTGGATAAAATCTCGCCGAATTCCTCCCAGTACGTCAAACAGGTAAACGCCATTTTGCGCCAAGCCATTGCGGAGCGCACCTCCGATATTCACTTGGAAATGTTTGACGAACGCGTCAGCTTGCGTTTCCGTATTGACGGTTCGCTGTACGAACGTACGGCCCCGGCCAAGGAATCCGTAAACGCCATTATTTCCCGTATTAAAATTTTGTCCAAATTGGACATTGCCGAAAAGCGTCTGCCGCAGGACGGCAGCTTTACGATTCACTACCAGAACCGCTCCATTGAAGTCCGTGTGTCTGTGTGCCCGGCCGTATATGGGGAAAAGCTCGTGCTTCGTATTTTGGATAAAGGCACCGGCGAAATGAACATTGATAAACTGGGGTTTGAGCCGGACCAGAAAAAAGCCTTCTTGGAAGCAGCCAATCTGCCGCACGGTTTGATTTTCTTGACGGGGCCTACCGGTTCGGGTAAATCCACCACGTTAAACGCGGTGCTGACCACGATTCGTACGCCGGAACTCAACTTTATGACGTTGGAAGACCCGGTGGAATACAAACTGGCGGGTATCAGCCAGGTGCAGGTAAAACCATCCATCGGGCTTACGTTTGCGGCGGGGTTGCGCTCGTTCTTGCGTCAGGACCCGGACGTAATTCTGGTGGGGGAAGTGCGCGATAACGAAACGGCTGAAGCCTGCTTGAAAGCGGCCTTGACCGGCCACCTGGTGCTTTCCACCTTGCACACCAACGACGCGTTGGGCGCCGTTCCCCGTTTGATTGACATGGGGATGGAGCCGTGTTTGTTGGCCAGTTCGTTGGCGTTGGTAGCGGCCCAGCGCTTGGTGCGTATCTTGTGCCCGTACTGCAAGGTGCCGCATATTCCGGACCAGGCGGTCTTGGCGCAAATTGCCAAGGAAGGGCATTTGAATTTGCGCGATCAAAACTCGTGGACGTTTTTTAAGTCAGTCGGCTGCCCGAAGTGTTTTGGAACGGGCTTTATGGGCCGGCGGGCTATTTACGAAGTGTACCGCATAACGGAAGAAATGCGTAATATTATTTATAAAACGCAGGATTTGGTGGAACTGAAACGGGCGGGTGAACGGTCCGGTGTACTGAACTTGCGCGCCAACGGCTGGCACAAAGTGATCCGCGGGCTGACGACAGTAGATGAAATTCTGAGCATTACGACGGCGGACGAATAACGCGCCGCGTACCGAAAGAGGGTTTATGCAAAAATATACGTATATAGTTAAGGATTCTAACGGGAAAACCTTACGTGGGTCCGTGTCGTCCGATAACAGAGAAAAAGTCATTTTGGCTTTGCAAAACAAGGGTTATTTGGTGCTGGAAGTGAAGGAAGGCACCGGAGGCCTTTTTGGCGGGGCAAAAGCTTCCCACAAAAAAGGCGGCAAAGTGCCTGGCCACGTGCTGGCCTTCTTCGCCGAACAGCTTTCCACGCTGATTGCCGGCGGTGTACCGCTGGTGCGTGCCGTGTCGCTGTTGGGGGAATATTCTTCCAACCCGACGTTGGGCTACGTGCTTACGCAGGTGGCTAAAGACATTGCGGGCGGTCAGTCGCTGCATGCGGCGCTGGCGCATCACCCCAAGACGTTTAGCCATATTTGGATTTCGCTGGTGCAAGCCGGGGAAGTGGGCGGCCAATTGGCTGATACGTTGATGCAGGTGGCTCTGTACACCAAAACGCAGGAATCCATGAAAAGCAAAATCATCACGGCCATTACGTACCCGGCCATTTTGGCGTTTGCTTCGGTGGGCGTATTGATTTACTTTATTTTGGGCATCGTGCCGACGTTTGCGCAAATCTTCAAAGATTTCAACATTGATTTGCCGATGATTACCGTGGTGGTATTGAACGTATCCAGCTTGCTGATTAACAACGGGGTGCTGATTATCGTTACGGCGATTTTCCTGTTTGTGGCGTTTCGCTACTACATCAAGACGACGGACGGAAGAAAACGCTGGCACTCGTTTTTGCTGACCATGCCGATTTTTGGCAATTTCCTCAAAAACATTTATTACGACCGCATGCTTTCCACGCTTTCTACCCTGCTTAGAAGCGGTGTAACGATTTTGAACGCCATTTTGGTGTTGGAAGAATCGTTTGACGGCAACGTGATTATTCAAAACGCACTGAAGCACGTCCGTACGGAGGTAGCGGCCGGGAAATCCATTTCGGAATCGTTCCGTTCCACGGGGGTGTTCCCCGGGCTGATGACGGAAATGATGCTGATGGGGGAAGAATCTGGTAAGCTGCCGGGCATTATTGCTACGCTGTCTAAATTCTATTCGGATAACGTGGACCAGTTTATCGCCCGTTTTTCGGCGGTAATTGACCCGATTCTTATCTGCGGTGTAGGTGCGCTGATTGGTATTATTGTGGCGTCCATTTTCTTGCCGATTTTCAAACTTTCGCAGATTGGCGGAAGCTGAGCGGGAGTGCCTATGCAAACAAAAAAGGGGTTTACCTTACTAGAAGTGTTGATTGTGGTGGTGATTGCGGTGTCGGTAATGGCGTTTTCGGTGCCGGCTTATAAAAAAACGCAGGACCGCAACCGCTTTATGGCGGCCCAAGGGGTGCTGATGGACTTGGGAAGCGGCTTGCGCTCCTTGCGCGCGGATCTTAACTTCAATTATCCCACCGAAGCCAAATTGGTCCAGGCTTCTTGGCAGACATTGACGATGACGCAGGACGCCGATATTACCTCCACCAATGCCAATGCCGCGTTGTTTGCGCGGAAATATATGTCCCCGATTCCGTTTGACTACGCCAATTCCTACAAAGGGTATCACTACTACTTATGCCCGGAAAAAACGGCTTCTTCCACCGGGTGCTGCCAAAGCAACTCGGATGTAGTCGCCTGTATGTATGATTCGGAATATGCTTCCCGCGCCACGAAGGGACAATACTATGGCGCCGTCTATTTGACCGACGGAACCGTACAGCGTGTCAGTAAATAGTTTTTGCTTGACAAAGCCCCAAAATAGCGCAATACTGTAAAGAAGGAATACTTGTTATGAAGAACAATCGGAAAGGCTTTACGTTGTTGGAATTGCTGATTGCCGCTACCATTATTGGCATTTTGGCGGTATTTGCCACCATTGCCTATCGCAACGGTGCGGCGGATACGCGTTTGGCTGGGGCTAAGGCTAAATTGGAAATGCTGGCCGGTGCGGTGCAAAAGTATCAGTTGGATCCGGCGGCCTGCCCCTCCCTGAATTCTTCCAGCGTATTGACTATTTCCGGTTTGATTAATTGCGGCTTTTTGGAAGAAGGTACCTGGTTTAACGCAGACCAGCATTTTGTGTTCTATATTTGTGCCGGGAACCCCAGTTCAAGCTACACCTGCCCGACGAGTGCGCTGGCGTGTATGACGGGTGATAGTGCCAAACTCCCGGGTCGGTACAATAAAAGCAACGGTTATTTTTATTGCGTGAACGCAAACGGAACAATTCGTGAAAATATGGGTGCGGAGTAAACGAGTATGAAGAAAGGGTTTACGCTGATGGAAATGCTGGCGGTTATTTTGCTGATTGCGGTGGTGGTATCTATGGCGGTGCCGGTTTTCCGCACGGTACGCTATGAGGTAAAAAACAGCCAAGCCAAAACGGCGGCCCGCAAATTGGCCGAAGCCATGCGTTCCTATTATCAAGTAAGCCGCGGGTTAGGGGTGAAGCAAGAGTGTTTTTCGCCCACCACCAGCTCGGGGAAGAGCTTGGTTTTGACGGCGGCTTCGAATTGCGCGTCTCCCACATCGGATGGAATTCCCTACCAAAACACCAGCGTAACCAATGCTTCCCGCCCCTCGGTGGGGCAGTTGTTTGCATGCGGGTATTTGTCCTCGCGGGATTTTTTAGGAATTCCGTATGAATTTTGTACCTGTAACCCCATAGCGGGAGGGGCCCAGCCTACCCAATGCCAAATTTCCGAAGCCACGGGTACGAATACGCCGTTTGTGGTGCTGCGCGGGGTAAGCGGGGCCGGTAGTCAATTTACCAAAGCTTCTTATCATATTTATGTGGATCAAAGCATGGTGGCACAAGACACGGCCGAATAGGGGTGTAGCTATGAAACGTATTTTAAGGCAAAAAGCGGGTGTAACCATTTTGGAAGGATTGATTTCGATGGGGCTATTGGCCATGGTAGCGGCAGCGACGTTTGGCGTGCTGCTTTCGGTGTCCCGCAAGGCCAGCAGCCCGGATTTGCGGGAATCCATGGTCTTGGCGGTGGAACGCGCGTATGAACAGCTGCAAATGTACACGCCGGATTTGACCTCGGTCAACAACCCGAATATCCCGTCGGATTTTCAATACGGTTTGTGCGGGGGGGATTCTTCGCCGCTGGCCACCGGGCAGACGCATATGATTAATTGCCTGCTCCCGCCGATTTGTGATAAAGCCACTTCCAGCTTTTCTTATACCACGGGGACGGATCAAACGAGTGTGAATATTCCGTTTGTGGCCAAGTATGGCGTTAACGGTATGGTAACAGATTGGGGCTCCGCTTCCAACGCAACGGTGCGAAGCGTTAAATTTTCTATCACGTGCAATGGGTTTACGCTATGAGAAATAAAAAAGGTTTTACGTTAACAGAGATTTTGCTGGCGGTGATGATTGTAGGCATCATTGGGGTGGCGCTTGCGTCTCTGACGACGGCCGCTTCGCGCGAATCGGGGGTAGGCCGCAGTAAAGTCATCTTGCGCAATAATCTTTCGTTAGCCATGCGTCAGCTGCGGGAAGACATCCACACTTCTTCCCGAGTTCTGTATGTACGCGGGGTGATAGACTCTATTTCTCCAGGGGCTGTTACGCCGTTGCTGGTGTTGGTCAAAAATATGGATGTGGACGGTAATAAATACCGAAGCTCTATCAATATTCAGTATATTACCTATTGTTTTGAAGCGGGCTCTACGACGGCTACGCCTTCGGGGGCGCTCTCCGGCGGGACGATTTACCGCCGTGAAAGTTATTCTGCCCCTAGCTGGAATTCTACGACGCCTGCGTGCGGAGTGCCTTCGTCCGATTCAACTTTTGAAGTATTTTTGCATAACGTTAAATTTATTCCGCCCAATGGAGTTTCCGGCTATTCTACGTATTATCCGGTGCCCTTGTTCCGCCTGCCTGGGTTGACGGGCGTGTATAGCGACAAAGACGATTCAGCCTATTACGACCGCCACAAAGACCTGGGCAGCGTGCTGCGGGTAAATTTGATTACGGAACTGAACAGCAAGCCGATTGTCAATGATGTAGTAGAAGAAACTTTTGTGCTGCCCAACGGTTTTTGGGTAGAAATATAAGGGGATTTAGTATGTGGAAGAACAAAAAAGGGGCCGCCTTATTGCAAGTGTTGCTGGTTACCGCCATTTTGGCCGGTATGGCTACGATGTTGCTGCGGGCCAGCCTGTCGCGCACGACGGCTGCACGCAAAACACGCCGTACGGTTTCGGCCCAGCTGTTGGTCCAGTCGTGCATGGCGGAAGTGAATACGCTGTGGTCGCTTAAATCAACGGAAACTTTTGCACGGGATCTCAGACAATGCCTTATGTACTGCGATTCCTCGGATGTTACTTCCACCTGCCCGGCCGCCAACTCGGTCCGGACGCATGAGTGCTCGTATGATTTGAACGGCGAAACGTATAAGGTGTTGGCGGAATTTACGACGACTTCTCCCACCGAGGACAGCAGTACCAAGTGCAAACTGGTCTATACCATTACTTCCGATAACGATACATTGTAGAGGGCATTATGAAAAAGAGTCTGCTCGGGGTACTTTTGTTGCTGCTGGGTGCGGCTGCCTGGGGGCAGACGGACAGCAAAGGCGTGTCCTCTTCTATTCAGGTATCCACAGCGGTTGAAACGCCTCAATCCAATATTGATTTATTAAAACAATCGTTGCAAAAGTCGTCCCCGGTAGCGGGGACGGCGGCTTCCCTTTCTATTCCGGCGCCGGAGCCGGCTGTTTCTGCAACTCAAAAAACGACACCCGTTGCGGCCGATACGCTGGATATGCCGCTTGAAATGGGGGGCACGGTGCAGAGTGTGCAAACCAAGGTCGCCCCGGTAAAACAGGCCGCGCCGACGCCCACCCCGCTGGAAAAAGACATTGAAAAATCCAATGCCCTGCTGCCCAAAGCGCAGCGGGCCGCGGCGGAAGCAAAAGCGGCGCAAGAGGAAACCTCGGCCGCGGATGCAGCCGCCGATGCGGAATTGGAATACGCCGTCAAAATGATGGAAAAATCCAAGGAAGCCCTGCAAAGCTCCGGCCGCAAAATTCCTCCTTCTGCCGCGCAGAACCGGCCGAAAACGGTGCCGGCTCCCAACAAAAAATTTAATCCCAATGCCTACCGTCCCGGCGTAACGTGGGTGCCGTCCAAAAGCACGCATTTTGACATCTATACCCAAAAGCGCTCGTCGGGTATCAGCTCTTCCAATATGGCCATGACGTTTGAGTCCGCCTACCAAACGCTGCGGCGGTTTATCCCATGGATGATGTCCGACCGGGTGCGCGTGTTTGTGTATCAGGATTACCAATCGTATTTGCGCCACGAACCCAATGCCAAAGCCTGGACCCGCGCCCTGGCGTATCCGACGCGGGGGGAGATTGTGGTGTATGACGAGCCGGGCAAAACGCAGGAATTGAAGGAAGTTTTTACGCACGAGCTGACGCACATTTTTACCCAGAAGTTTTTTGACAGCCACGACACCGGCCGTATCATGACGCCCACCTGGCTGGACGAGGGCTTGGCCGTACTCTTGGAGGACCAGGCCTACAACGGCCTAAACGGAGGCCCGTGGAATAACGACTTTAAGACGCTGAATTTCCAGCGTGATCCTTCCAGCACGGTGGCGACGTTTGGCTCGTCTGCTATGTTTGGATCCGCCAAAAAATTTACGTCCTCCCGCCGCGGCAAGCCGATTTATTTGCAGCCCTTTGCCGAGTTTATGGAAGAAGGCTCCCTGGCGGCGGCGGAAGGCCGCGGCAAAACGCAGGATTGGTATTTCCAGGCTTATGTAATGGTGCGCTTTTTGCTGAACCCGGCGGGGGGAGCCTCTCCTTCCAATCGGATGCAGTTTGAGCAATTCACCCGGCTGTTGGCCCAGGGCGAAGCCGTGCGCAACCCTTCTACCGGGTTTTTGGTAAAAGACGCCCGCGGCAAAACGGTTTATCAGCCCTATTCAGTGGAAAAAGCGCTGGGCCGCGCGTACCGTTATAATACCATCGCCAATTTTGAAGACAATTTCTGGCGTTGGACCGACCAATAGGCTAAGCTGGTTTTGACGAAACCCCGCTTGATTCAAGCGGGGTTTTTTGTGTTTGGAAAACCGCGGTAAGACCGGCGTGTACTCAATAGAAAACCAGCAAACGGAGGCTAAAAAGCCTCAAAAACGGGCCAAAATGCCCTAAAATGCGTTCCAATGAGGGCAAACCGTATAGCAAACGGGAGAAAAAGCCGCTGGAAGAATCTAGCGAAGATTTTTAACGTTGTGTGAGGAAATGTATGGGTACTTTTGGACGGTAAACAAAACCGAGGGTGAAATAATTTTTTTGGGAATAAAAAAACGCCCCGTTGGAACGGGGCGTTTTGGAGCAAAAGGGCCCATTACAGCACGGACAGGTATTTTTCCAGTTCATAGCTGGAAACGTGCGTGCGGTAATTATCCCATTCAATGTCTTTATTGGCAATGAATTTTTCAAACGTATGGTCGCCCAATACTTGGCGCACCAGTTTGGAATGACGCGTGCAGTTGACGGCTTCGTACAAATAGGCCGGCAGCGTGTCAATGCCGCGGTTGCGGCGTTCTTCCGGCGTCATTTGGAAGATGTTCTCTTCGGTAATCGGCGGCACTTGCAGTTTGCGTTTGACTCCGTCCAACCCGGCGCCCAACATGACGGCAAAGGCCAAGTAGGGGTTGCAGGCCGGATCCGGGAAGCGGCACTCAATGCGGGTGGCATTGGGTTTGCCCTGTTTGGCTTGCGGAATACGTACCAGCGCGCTGCGGTTTTTGCGGCCCCAGGCAATGTAGGCCGGGGCTTCGTAGCCGGGCACCAAGCGCTTGTAGGAGTTGACCCACTGGTCCGTAACCGAGCAAATTTCTTTGACGTTGGCCAAAATACCGGCAATGTAGTGGCGTGCCGTCTGCGAGAGATACAGCGGATCTTTGGCGTCAAAAAACGCGTTGGAGCCGTTGGCAAACAGCGATTGGTGCACGTGCATACCGCTGCCGTTGATGCCGGCAATGGGCTTGGGCATAAAGGTAGCGTAAATGCCGTGCGAGGCGGCTACCTGCTTGACCACGGTGCGATAGGTGATTACCTGGTCGGCCATTTTCATTGCTTCGTCGTAGCGCAGGTCAATTTCGTGCTGGGAAGGGGCCACTTCGTGGTGAGAATATTCCACGTGAATGCCCAGTTTTTCCAGCATTTGCATCGTTTCGCGGCGGATAGCGTAGGAAGAATCCAGCGGAATCGTGTCAAAATAACCGCCGCAGTCCAGCGTTTCGGGATGTTTGTTGTCTTTGAAGTAGAAGTATTCCAGTTCCGGCCCTACCATAAATTGATCAAACCCGGCTTTTTTCATTTCGGCCAGGTTTTTCTTCAAGATATAGCGGGGGTCTCCTTCAAACTGTTTTCCGTCGGTCGTTTTGATGTCGCAAAAAAAGCGGGCAATCGGCGCGCCGGTAAATTCGGCCGGGAACATCTGGAACGTATCCAAATCCGGCAGGGCCACCAAATCCGATTCATACAGCCGGGCAAACCCTTCCACGGAAGAACCGTCAAACCCCATCCCTTCGTTCATGGCGTATTCAAATTCCCGATACGAAAGGGAGAGTGATTTTAGATTTCCCAAAATATCTACAAACCACAATTTAATAATTTGAATATTATTCCGTTCGGCCGCGGCCAGAATCTCTTTGATTTTTTCTTTTTCTTCAGCATTTCTTTGGATCATCTTTTCCTCTTTTGGTGCCCGCTTAAATTGGGTACAATTCGGGCAACAAGTTTTTATTTTACATTTTTTTGCTGTATGCGGTAAAAATTTTTCAGTCCGTTTTTGCACAAAAAACCCCCGCTTGGGGTTCCAAGCGGGGGAATTGAAAACGTTACGAGATGTTATTTTTGCACTTTTTTGGCCGGTACCGGCGTCAGGCGGGATTTGAATTTGCAGCGGTGTTCGCCGTTAATCAAATTCTTTTCATCGCGCAGGTTTTTGCCGCAGTCCGGGCAGTTTACGGTGCAGTCAGCCCCTTGTACGGCGGAGCATTTTTGGTTGTTCTCCACAATAGCTTCCCCGCAGTAAATGCAATATTTGGTTTCTTCTTCTACTTTGCACTCGTGCGTGGCGCCGTGGTAGCGTTCATCCGTCGTGTAGGCGTGGCCGCATTTCGGGCAGTGAGAAGGAAACGTTTCGTCTTGTTGTTTAGCCGGTTGCACTTGGTGGCTGGTGCAAAGCCCCGTATAATGCGCGGCCGGGCAATGCTGACCGTTGCCCTCAATGGCTTGGCCGCAGCGGGTGCATTTGGGCCAAGAAGGATCTTGCGCTTTGTTTTTGAGCAATTTGTAGTAGTAAGCTAAATCGTGCTGAGCGTACCCTCTGTGGGCGTCTCTGTCTTGCTGGAGCAGCACTTCCGCTTGCGTGAGCAAGGCCGGATCGTATTTGGGGGTTACGGCGCGTTTTACGGC
Source organism: uncultured bacterium (assembly GCA_949294085.1). Classification (GTDB taxonomy): domain Bacteria; phylum Elusimicrobiota; class Elusimicrobia; order Elusimicrobiales; family Elusimicrobiaceae; genus Avelusimicrobium. Next base: position 195,416 of record CASFFX010000006.1, read on the forward strand.
GCGCTTTACGCCGCGTTCAATGGCGGCAGAAATTTGTTTGCTTGCCTTTTGGTCTCTGGCGTGGGTGTCTGCTTGGGCAAAGGCCGGAGCGGTAAAAGCTACGGCGGTTAGTATGGCTAACATACGGGTAATCGTTTTCATTTTTCCTCCAATAGTTTTGGTACGGCAAATTAGTTTCTTTCCTTACAACTAGTCTAAATAAATTTCGCTTTTTTGCAAAGGGCCTTTGGGCCTAGGCGTAAGCGGGAAAAGGACCTAAATCAAAAATGGGCCTTTTATATCCGGCAAAGCCCCCGCGAAACGGGGGCTTTGCAAAAGGCTTAGCGGTGCGTGCAATTGTGCGTGGCGCCGTGATATTTTTCGTCCGTCGTGTATTGGTGGCCGCAGTTCGGGCAAAAGGAGGCTTTGGCCGCTTGCTCGGCGCGGGCAGCTTCGGCTTTTTTAATGGCTTGCTCTTGGGCGGGCGTGGCGGCACAGGGGGCCGTATAGTCGGCCGCTTGGCAATGCTGGCCGGCTACAAAGCTTTTCCCGCAGCGGTAGCAAGTGGGCGCTTGGGAGATGGGCGCGGCGTAGCAATGGGTGTCCAAATCGGCCGGGCATTTGGCGTTTTTATCGGTAATGGGGTTGCCGCAGCGGGCGCATACGGGTTTACCTGTGGCGGGAGCGGCATAGCAATGGGTGTCCAAATCGGCCGGGCATTTGGCGTTTTCATCGGTAATAGGGTTGCCGCAGCGGGCGCAGGTTTGATAATTGGCGGCGTTGTGCGGATCCCCGCCTTTGAAATAGGAATTAACAGCAACTTCCGTTTTCGGGGTTTCTTTGACCACGGTGCAGAGGGCCGCATAGTCGGCCGCTTGGCAATGCTGGCCGGGGAAAACTTCCTTTCCGCAGCGCACGCACACCGGCGTTTGTGCGGCGGCGTAGCAATGGGTGTCCAAATCGGCCGGGCATTTGGCATTTTTGTCGGTAATGGGATTGCCGCAGCGGGCGCATACGGGTTTATCTGTGGCAGGCGCGGCGTAGCAATGGGTGTCCAAATCGGCCGGGCATTTGGCGTTTTTATCGGTAATGGGGTTGCCGCAGCGGGCACAGGTTTGGCCGCGGCGGTGCGCTTGTTGGGCGCGGACGGCAGCGCGTTCTATTTTAGCCTGCAAAATTTTTGTTTTTTGAGCGGCATTTGCCTCTTGCTGAGCAAACGCCGGGAACGACAAGACCAAAGTCAGTACGGCGAGTATAACCTTCGTGGTGTTTTTCATAAATCTCCTTAGAATTTGACAGCTTTTACGTCTATTTACTGCTTCTTACCCATACTGTAAATCTTTTCCGGGGCAAGAAAAAGGGCCTTAAGACCTATATTTTCCTCAAAAAAAGACCTAGGTTATGCCTGGGCCTTTTTGCTGTTTTAAGGAATATTTTATTGCATCATGGCGGATTGAATTTCCGTATTCAAAATTTCCGTTACTCTGCCCAACAGCAACCCTTTGCCCTGGGCATAGACTACGGCGGAAATCATCGTCATATAGACGCCGGTTTCTTCGTCCACGGACGAAGCCGGATAAACGGTCTGATTCTTAAGCAGCAGCTTGGTCAAGTTGGACAGTTGCGGCGTCAGCTCTTCGTACACTTCGTCGGACGTTTTTTGAATTTTGTTCAAAATCGCCGGGATTTTGCTTTCCAGCAGCTGTTCAATTTCTTTATCCGTGTCCGTCATGGATTTCAAATCGCGGTGCGCGTCAAACACCATGAGCCCCATGGTAAGTGCCTGCTGGGTGTTTTTCAGCACCTGCGGGTCAATGTCCTCTTCGTTCACGGCGGAAGCCGCGGTAGAAACCGATTCTTCAATAAGCGCACTGTTGCTGGACGAATTGCCGGCAAAAGCGGCGGTAGAAACGGCTAGAACGGCAAACAACGCAAAAAGCTTTTTGAATTTCATACAGCCCTCCAAGATGCAAGTTCCTTCTTTCCTAATATATCTTAATAAATAGCCGTTCAAAAAACCAGGGGCTTTTGGACCCAGAGGACCTATTTGCCAGGACCCAAAAAATTTGGGTCTTGCACAGCCGCCGCCCGGCAAAATATACTACAATGTAAAATATGATTATACCTACTATTATTGAAAAGAACGTCGGTTACGACATTTTTTCCCGCTTGCTTAAAGACCGCATTATCTTTGTAGGCGGGCGCGAAGGCGAAGTGGATACCGCCAGCGCGAATATGATTATCGCCCAGCTCTTGTACTTGGACGCGGACGACCCCACCCGGGAAATTAACCTCTACATCAATTCGCCCGGCGGCTTGGTAACGGCCGGCTTGGCCATTTACGACACCATGCAGTTTATCAAAGCGCCTATCACCACCATTTGCATGGGTCAGGCCATGAGCTTTGGCGCCGTGTTGCTGGCGGCCGGTTCCAAGGGCAAACGCTATGCGCTGCCGCATGCGCGCATTATGATCCACCAACCCTTGATTTGGGGCGGCGGCATTTCCGGGCAGGTAACGGATATTGAAATTGAAGCCCGCGAACTGCGCGACAATAAGGAGCATTTGCTGGATATTTTGGCCAAACATACGGGGCAGGATAAAGAAAAAATCCGCCGCGACAGCGAACGCAACTACTATATGTCGGCCCAGGAAGCCAAAGAATACGGATTAATTGATGAAGTGCTGGAACTGAAAAAATAACGCAGGGCTTTTGAAATTCCGGTCCACAAAGGCCGGGATTTTTTTGCCTTTCCGGCCGGGTGCGACGCGAAAAATGCCGGGACTTCTGCTTCAAAACTAGCAGACAAACAAAACATTTGCTAATTTTAATCCAATTTGCTACAATCTATAAAACCAGAGGCAGGGGACCTGATAAAAACGCTTCTGGAAAAAAGATTTACCCACTTGGTAAGGGAGAAACTATGGAAGAAATTAAAAAAACAACGCTTTCGTTACCGACGGTAGTGCCGGCAGTCGCCATACGGGATGTGGTGATGTTTCCGGGGATGTCGCTTCCGCTTTCGGTGGACCGCGAAAAATCCATCGCGGCGGTGGAGCTGGCGCTCAACACGCCTGAAAAGTACATTTTGGCCGTTTCGCAAAAAAATGCGGAGATTGAAGATCCCAAAGAATCCGACATTTATCATTTTGGCGTGATTGCCCAAATTACCCAGAATTTGAAAATGCCCGACGGCTCAATGAAAATTTTCCTGCAAGGGTTGGCCCGCGCCCGCGTAACCAAACTGGAAATGAACCATGTGGCCGGTTCGTGGTTTGCCTCGGTGGAATACATAGAGGAAGAGGAGGACGATTCCCCCGTGGTGCAGGCGCTGATGCGCAAAGTGCTAGACGAGTTTGACCACTATGCCCGCGTGTCGCACCGGATTGCGGTGGAAGGAGTGTCGTTCCTGCGGCAGATTAACGATCCGTCCAAGCTGGCCGATACGGTGGCTTCCAATATGTTGGTAAAGGCTTCCCAGCGGCAGGAAATTTTGGAAGCGGTGCACATTAAAGACCGCCTGGAAAAAATCCTGAAGCTCATCACCAGCGAAGTGGAAATTTTGGGATTGGAAGAAAAAATCCACTCCAAAGTGCGCGCTCAGATAGAAAAAAATCAAAAAGAATACTATCTTAACGAGCAGATGAAGGCCATCCAAAAGGAGCTGAGCCAAAAGGACGATTTCCAGAAGGAATTGGACGCGCTGCGCGCCAAAATTAAAAAGAACGGCCTGCCGCCGCACGCCAAAGAAGCGGCCGAAAAAGAATTGGACCGCTTGGCCAAGATGGCTCCGTTCTCGCCGGAAGCGACGGTTTCGCGCACGTATTTGGATTGGCTCGTCAATATGCCGTGGAACAAAACCACCGAGGACGTGCTGGATTTGAAGGAAGCCAAGCGCATTTTGGACGAGGACCACTTCGGCCTGGAAAAACCCAAAGAGCGCATTTTGGAATATTTGGCCGTCAATAAACTGACCAACTCGCTGCGGGGGCCCGTGCTGTGTTTTGCGGGGGCGCCGGGCGTGGGGAAAACGTCGCTGGCCAAGTCCATTGCGCGGGCGATAGGGCGCAAGTTTGTGCGCATGTCGTTGGGCGGCGTGCGGGATGAAAGCGAAATCCGCGGCCACCGCAGAACGTACATCGGTTCCATGCCGGGGCGCATTATCCAGGGTATCAGCAAAGCCAAAAGCTCCAACCCGGTGTTCTTGTTGGACGAAATAGACAAAATGGGTTCCGACTGGCGCGGGGATCCGGCCGCCGCTTTGCTGGAACTGCTGGACCCGGAACAGAATAAAGAGTTTACCGACCACTTTTTGGACGTGCCGTTTGACGTGTCCAAAGTGATGTTTATCACGACGGCCAACTCGCTGGCCAATATTCCCAGCACGCTGCGGGACCGGTTGGAAATCATTGATTTTGACGGGTACACCGAGTATGAAAAACACGACATTGTGGATAAATACCTCCTGCCCAAACAGATGAAAATGCACGGGCTGAAGGAAGGCCAGCTGGAAGTAACCCACGATGCCGTGGCCCTCTTGATGCGCGACTACGTGCGCGAGGCGGGCGTGCGCAACTTGGAGCGGGAAATCGGTTCCTTGTGCCGCAAAGCGGCCAAAATGATTGTGGACGGAGCGCAAAAAGTAACCGTTACGCGCGAAAACCTGCATGACTTTTTGGGCGTGCCGAAATATTCCAACTTTGCCACCGAAGAAAACGGCGTAGGCATTGCCACGGGCTTGGCCTGGACGAGCGTGGGAGGGGAAACCCTGTCCATAGAAGCCACCAAACTGCCCGGCAAAGGCCAGCTGATTTTGACGGGTATGCTGGGCAACGTGATGAAGGAATCCGTCCGCGCCGCGCTGACCTATGCTCGCAGCCACGGCTATGGCGAAGGCATTGACTTTGACAAGACGGACTTCCACGTCCACTTCCCCGAAGGCGCCGTACCGAAAGACGGCCCTTCCGCGGGCAGCGTAATTACCACGGCCTTAATCAGCTTGCTGACGGGGCTGCCGGTTAAAAAGCACCTGGCGATGACGGGCGAAGTTACCATTACGGGCCGCGTGTTGCCGGTGGGCGGCATTAAGGAAAAATTCCTGGCCGCATACCGCGAAGGGGTCAAAACCATCCTCTATCCGCACACCAACGAGAAAGACGTTTCCGAAGTGCCGGAACGCGTGCGCAAAGAGATGACGTTAATCCCCGTCAAACACATGGACGAAGTCCTGCCGCTGGCGTTGGAAGGCTGGAAAGAGTTTGAAGCCAAACTGCAAAAGAAAGCCAAACACAAAAAGGCTTCCAAAACGCACAAAAAAGCGGCCAAAACGGCCGCGGCTAAAAAGCCGTCTAAAACCGTGCGTGCCGCGCACCGCGTAAAGACGGCCAAGCCAGCCGCCAAAACTGCTAAAAAGGCGGTTAACAGCCGCAGAAACAAGGCGAAAAAAACGGCCAAACGCAAATAAAATATGAAGCCGTCAAAAGCCCCGGGTGAAATGCCCGGGGCTTTTTTTGCCGTTCAATCGGCCCCAAAGCAAGCTTGCCGGGAGAAAAAACCGGGAACAACCGCTCGGGTGAGAAATTCCTGTTGCGGGCGCGTTTGAACTGAAAAATGGAAACGGAGGGTGGCACCCGGCCGAAGAGAAAAGCCAAATGCCCTGCGGGGCCAAGGTTCAAAATAACGGGGAAGGATAGCTAAATTGGCGCGTTAGGCAGGGGGAGAAAGCGCGGCAGGCAGCGCGATTAAGAATCTGGCAAGCAAGCAGCCCGGAAAGTGGAAACACCGCGGCGGGGGAGGCCGATGGAAACCTGGAGCCCCGGGGGGCGCGGAAAGACATCAAAAACCCCGGCGCCGGGCCGGGGTGAAATTAGGCTTTGGTATTGTCAAAATGTTTTTTATTGATAAACATTTCCGATTGGTCGGTGGCCCAGTTGAGCTGTTCTTCCAACTCTACGGCGGCTTTTTCCATATCGGCGTCCGACTTTACATACACGGCCTTTCCGTACGTCAGGGCCGTTTTGCCAAACGGCAGCGGCACGCGCATTTTGTCCCACGAGCCCACCTTTATTTTGTGGCTCAACGCCGTTCCCACCGGGATAATGGGCAGGCCCGTTTTAAGCGCTAAAAACAAAATGCCGTGCTGTACTTTGTAAATGGGGCCGCGCGGACCGTCCGGCGTGAGCATGGGGCAGTAGCCGGCTTCGGCGATGTTTTTCAGCTTGATTAAAGCGCGCACGCCGCCGCGGGTGGTGCTGCCGCGCACGGCCTTCATCCCAAACTTGGGCAGACAGCGGGCAATGTATTCCCCGTCGTCGCTCAGGCTGATTAACGCGCAGATTTTCTGCCCGCGGTACGGGTAGAGCAAAAACAGCTGTTGGTTGTGCCATACGGCAAAAATGTAGTTCTTCCCTTCTTTTTCAAATTGCAGAGCTTCTTGCGTTTTGAACCAGTAGATGCGGGTCGTCCAGCCCAAAAAGAGCGTGTACCAGTACGCCAGCGTGGAGCCGATGACGTGCTTCCAGGAAATCTTTTTCTTTTCCAGCGAGGTGGGTCTAAACATTATTTTCTTCCTTTTTTCCGGGTTTTTTGCCACGGAATCAAAAATACCGTACTGATGTGCGGGCGCAGGGTGCCGTCGTCCCCTAAAGAAAGCGAAATCTTTTCGGCGTTTAATTTTTCCAAAATCACCGGCAGCGCCTTGGCCGCCAGCGCGGGCTCCAGCCGTACGGCTTCCCGCAGCAGTTTGGGGGCAATTGCCGCACCGAAAGGGGGAATAAAAACAAACTGCAAATCCAGCGTTTCGCACTCTTCTTTTTCGGCCTGCTCTTTGACTAGTTCGGCCACAAAAGTAACGGCGCTTCGCAAAAATTCCAAAATCACAATCATCGCGGCGGTTTTGCGGTCCTCGTTAGTGAGGGTTTGCAAAAAGGGCTCCAGCTGTTCGCCCAACGTTACCGCGCAGGCGCTGAACATTTCTTTATACAGTACGTTTTGGTCGTCCAGCTCCCAATGGGCGTCTTGGTTAAATTCGTACACCACGCCCGGGTCCAGCAGTTTGAAAATGCTTAAAATAAAGGCCGTTACTTCCGCTTCGCTGGCAAATCCGGCACGGCGCAACAGCGGCAGTTCGCGCAGCAGTTTGCGCAGAATTTCGCGTTGGCGGGACGGAATTTTGAAGCGTTTAATTTTTCTCATGCAGGGGTCCTTTCAAACGGTTTGCGCAGGAGTCCCGCTTCGGGGCTGCCGCGTAAAACGCCTGGCGGGACCTTTCCTTTCGGAAAGGCCCCGCTGTGGGTAAAACTTATTTTCTGTTTCTGCGCGTGCGTTTAATTTTGGTTACGGTCTTTTTGGGGGCGTAACCTTCCGCCGCGGCTTCTTCGCGTTTCACGGCCACCGAAAGTTTGGCGGCGGGTTTGTTCAATTCGCTCCCGTCGTTCATTTCGCCGTGGCTCCACGTGTACACCAGCGGGGTGGTGAGGGCAATGGTGCTGTACACACCGGAAATGCAGCCCACCAACATGGCAAACGCAAACGAGTTAATCACTTCTCCGCCAAACATATACAACACCAATACCGCAAAAATTACCGTAAGGGTGGTAATGATGGTGCGGGAGAGGGTTTCGTTGATGGAGAGGTTGATCAGCTCCCCAAATTTCATTTTGGGGTGCAGGTGTCTGTTTTCGCGCATGCGGTCAAAAATGACGATGGTGTCGTTGATGGAGAAGCCGGCCACCGTCAGGAAGGCGGCTACAACGACCAGGTCAATTTCGCGCTGCGTAAGCGAGAACGCAAACAGCATGGCAAACAAATCGTGGAACAAGGCGATTACGCCCGATACGCCCCACAAAATGTTGCTGAAGCGAAACGCTACGTAGATGATGATGAACACCAGCGACAGCAAGATAGACCACAAGGCTCTTTCCGTCATATTTTCGCCGACGGCCGGGCCTACGGAGTTGGTCATCAGCACGGTGTAGGGCACGTTGAGCGTATCCAACGCTTTTTCAATGCGGGCCTGCACCACGCCTACTTCGCTGGAGGTACTTTTTTCGCTGATGGCGAAGGAATTATCCCCGAACGACTGCAGTTCGGATTCTGCGCCGGTAGCGGAAAGCGCATCGCGAATTTCGCTCATTTCTACGGGGGCGTCAAATTTTACCTGCACCATGGTGCCGCCGGTAAAATCAATGCCCATGTTGAATCCTTTGGTAAAAAAGCAAATTACGCCGCCGATGAGCACCAGCGCAAACAGGATGTAATAAGCTTTTCTGTATTTAAGGAAATCAATGTTTGTTTTGGGAAGTAGCTTTAACATCATAAACTGATCTCCTTGGTGTTGGAAGTAAGGATCAACTCGTAGATGGCACGCGTTACAAACACGGCGGTGAACAAGCTGACCGTCAGGCCGATAATCAACGTTACGGCAAAGCCCTTAACCGGGCCGGTGCCAAATTGCAGCAAGCACGCACCCACGATGATGGTGGTGATGTTGGAGTCAAAAATGGCGGACCAGGCTTTATCGTAGCCCAGGTTGATGATTTCGTACACGGGTTTGCCCAGCAGTTTTTCTTCGCGCATACGTTCAATAATCAGCACGTTGGCGTCAATCGCCATCGCCAAGGACAGAATCATACCCGCGATACCGGGCAGCGTCAGCGTGGCGGAGAAATAGCTCATAATGGCGACCGTAAACACAAAGTTGAGCAAGAGGGCAATGTCGGCGATGAAACCGGCGGCCTTGTAGTAAATCATCATAAACAGCAAGATGATTACCAACGCATAGAACGAGGCCGAAAGACCCGATTTAATGGAGTCTTCACCCAAGGTGGGGCCGATGGTTTTCTTTTCAATCACGCGCACCGGCGCGGGCAGCGCACCGGCTTTGAGTACGATGGAAAGGGAGCGGGCTTCTTCGGGGGTAAACGTACCGGAGATGCGGCCGTCTTTCGTAATGCGGGACTGTACAACCGGGGCGGACTGGACCGTATTGTCCAGCACGATGGCCAGTTGTTTGCCGATGTTGGCACCCGTCAGCTGGCCGAACTTGCGGCTGCCTTCGGCGTTAAAGCTGAAGGACACTTCGGGGTAGCCGTTTTCGCCCATCATCACGACGCGGGCGTTTTCCAAATCGGCACCGGTTACGGGGGCCTCGGCCGTTACTACGCTGTAGCCGCCGTCCTTATTGCGCATAATTTGGTAACCTTCCGGCACCAGTTTGGCAATTTCGGGGATTAACAGGCCGTTATCGTCAAACGGTTTTTCGGTCGTTTCAATTTTTTCCAACGCTTTTTGAGCGGCGGTGGTGTCGTTCTTGACGATGCGGAATTCCAACATGGCCGTTTTGCCAATCAGTTCTTCCGCGCGCTGCGGGTTGGAAACGCCGGGCAGCTGGACCATAATCCATTTGTCGCCCTGGCGGGTGATTTGCGTTTCGGCCAGACCGTATTGGTCAATGCGGTTGCGGATGATTTCCACCGCGCGGGCCATCGCTTCGTTAAGCGGCTCTTTGGCGCTTAATTTGGAAACGTCCAGCTCCAACAGCAGGCTGGAACCGCCTCTTAAATCCAAGCCCAAATTGAGCATTCTTTTGGGGCGTTCGCCCAGCGTGTCCAATTTTTCACGTTCGGCGAGCGGCTTGGAATACCACTTGTAGTTGGGGTAAATTAAATACAAAGACCCCAGCAAAATGGCGATGATGAGTCCCCATTTTACGGCTAACTTGTTAGACATTACTTGGCGCCTCCTTCTTGGGCTGCGGGTTGCATGTCGGCAGGAAACCCGACGATGGCGGTTTTCAGCACGGTCAGTTTCACGTTCTCGGCGATTTTCACTTCAATCGCGTTGCCTTTGAAACCGGCCACGGTGCCAATAATCCCGCCGGGAATGATAACCTGGTCGCCTTTTTGGAGCGCGTTGACTTTCGCCATCAGCTCCTGCTCGCGTTTTTTTTGGCTGCGCGCGGGCAGAAAAATCACCACGAACGCAAATACGAGCAAAAGCAGCCAGAAGAACATTCCTCCTCCTTGGGCTGTCGTTTCCATAGGTTAAATCCTCCGGTTAAGAATAAAAATACACAAAGTTATTTTAGCATATTTCCCGTCGTTTCGGACGGGCGTTTGCCCCGCGGTCCCGCGCCGTTTGGCAAAACGCAAAAAAACCGGCCGTTTGGGGCGGCCGGTTCAAACACCACAATATGCAGCCAACCGCAAACACACCTAGCGCGGGAAGGACGTCATCAGCCCAATCAGGGCCTTGTCCTGCGGGTTGGAAGAATTCAGCTTCAGCACGCGGGTTTCGTCCTTCGTGGTAACGACGGCATAATCTTCCTTGATGTCAAACACGCTGCGCCGGGCGTCCCGGTCAAACAGACTGTGCCCAAAGAACGCTTTGGGCTGCGGCAGGTTGAGCAAATCCATCACCGTGGGGGCGATGTCCAGCTGCGAAACCAGCGCGTTTTGGGCCAGGGGTTTTTCAATCGGCGTGCGGGTGATGAGCAGGAACGGCAAATTGTCGTATTCCGGCCGGTAGGGCTTAAAGAGTTTGTTGGTGGGCGTGTTGGAGTAGGACGGGTGGTCCGCCGTTACGATAATCAGGGTGTTTTCGTCAAACAGGCCTTTTTCGTCCAACTCTTTCAGAAATCGCCGCAGGTCCTGCCCGAAGCGGGCGAAGGCGCGCGGCAAGGTGGGCACGTCGTAAAATTCGGCGTCAATTTCTTCGTAAGGCTGGCCCAGGTAATCCAGGCGCCCCAGCGGCACGTGCGAGTCCACCGTCAGCAAAGTAAGGAACAGCGGTTCCTGGGCGTGTTGGGCCACGTATTGCGCGGCGTATTGGAACAATTTTTGGTCCGTCAGGCCCCACCAGTCTATGTAGTCCTTGTATTCGGGCAGCTGGGCAAAGCGGGTTGCCCCGATGACTTCGTCAAACCCCGCCTGCTTAAACAGCAGGTTTTCGTCCATGTACGTTTCATCGGCCCCGCGCAGGAACACCGTTTTGAAGCCGTGCTTTTTCAGTTCTTTTACAAAGGACACGGGGTAGCCGTTTTCAAACGACAGTTCCGCATACGGGTGGGAAGAAAAAATGACCGTCAGCCCATACAGCGTGGAAAGCGTTACGTGCTGGAGCGAAGCGGAAGGATATCGGTCCATTAATTCGTCCAGCGGGCGGCTGGCCTGCGGGGAAATACGGGGGTTAAAGCGGTGGAGATATTTGTTGGAAAGCGACTCGGACGCCACCAAAATCACGCGCGTGTATTTTTTGCCTACGCCCGTATTGCGGGCGGAAAACACGTTGTAGCGGCGGGCCAGCTGTTCTTCCTCGGGCGACAGCGTTTTATTCAGCTGCGCTTGGGGGTGCTTGGCCAGCAAGGCGTTTAGGGTGTAAACGGGGGAAGGGGGAATTAAATAAGAAGTGTAAAAATCGTTGGGTGCGGGCAGCAGCTGCAGCGGATTGCACACGTATAATACCGCAAGCCCCGCCACACACACGGCCCCGCGGTGCAGAGCGGTTTTGCGCGCGGCCGGCACAAAATAGCGCCGCACCGCAATCCCGCAGAAAAGCGCCAATACCGCAAAGTACGAAAGCACCCGCCAATCGGTCAGAAAGGCGTAGTCGCCTCCTTCCATCGTATCCAGGTATTTGGCGCCGAAGCGTTCCTTGAAGTACCACAACAGCACCAAATCGGCCGTGAGGGTAAGGTAATAGATAAAAGCCAGCGCGCCCACCAGCCACTTGTTTTTAATGCCGGCCAGGTTTAAGAGCGAAAGGAGCGCTCCCAAAAATAAAAATTCACACACGAGTTTCGTGCTTTCCGCCGCCAAAAAATTGACGGCCGTCAGCCGGCCCAGCTGGCTTAAACCAAACAGCCCCAGCAACAACGCCGGGACCGACAGCACCGCCAGCAATTTCCAATCGTTCTTAAAAGGAGTCAAAATGTATTTCTTTATGAAGGTCATCCAAGCGTTCCAGTCCGTGTCAATTTGATATAATATTATATCTTAATTAAGGACCTTTGACTCCTGGCCCGGTCGTTGTGGCCGGCAGGATCATAGCGCAAACCCACATGGAAAATAAGGAATTAGAAACAAAGCGCCACTCGTGCGCGCATATTATGGCGCAGGCGGTGCAGCAGTTGTTCCCCGGTACGAAACTCGGTATCGGTCCGGCCATTGAAAACGGCTTTTATTACGATTTTGATTGCCCCCACCAATTCACTCCCGAAGATTTGAAGGCGATTGAAGCCAAGATGAAGGAAATCATCAAGGCCCGCCAGCCTTTTGAACGCAAGGAGATGAGCAAAGCCGAAGCCAAAGAATTTTTCACCAAACGCGGCGAAACGTACAAGTTGGAATTGTTGGACGAATTGCAGGACGGAACGATTACCGTCTATATGAACGGCGACTATGCCGACCTCTGCCGCGGCCCGCACGTGGAACACACGGGCAAAGTAAACAGTTTTAAGCTGACTGCCATCGCCGGCGCGTATTGGCGCGGGGACGAAAAACGCCCCATGCTCCAGCGCATTTACGGCCTGTGCTTTGATACCAAAGACGAGCTGAACGCCTATATCAAGCAGCAGGAAGAAGCCGCCAAGCGCGACCACCGCAAGCTCGGCCCGGAACTGGACCTTTTCAGCATCAACGAAAACATTGGTCCCGGGTTGATTTTAATGCACCCCAAAGGCGGTATGCTGCGCAAAATTTTGGAAGATTGGATTAAAGACCAAAACTTAAAACGTGGCTACGATTTGGTGGTCAGCCCGCATATTGCGCGGCTGCACTTGTTTGAAATCAGCGGCCACGCGGGTTTTTATTCCGACAGTATGTTCCACCCGATGGAAGTGGACGGCGAAAAATACCAAATCAAACCGATGAACTGCCCCTTCCACGTGGAAATTTACAAAACCCACTTAAGAAGCTACCGCGATTTGCCGCTGCGCCTGTCCGAACTGGGCACGGTGTACCGCTACGAACGCTCCGGCGCGTTGCACGGCTTGCTGCGCGTGCGCGGGTTCACGCAGGACGATGCCCACATCTTCTGCACGCCCGAACAAGTGGAAGACGAAGTGAAACAATGTTTTGAATTTGCCATGCACATTTTCAAAACCTTCGGCTTTGAAAAATACGCCGTGGAACTTTCCACCCGCGACCCCGAACACCCGGAACATTTTACCGGCGACGTGAAGGACTGGGAACGGGCCGAAAACGCCTTGCGCCACGTGTTGGAGACCAATCACATTCCCTACACCACGCACGCGGGCGAAGCCGCCTTCTACGGGCCGAAAATTGATATCAAGGTGATGGACGCTATCGGCCGCCTGTGGCAGCTGTCCACCATCCAGTTTGACTTCAACCTGCCCCAGCGCTTTAACCTGGAATACGTGGCTCCCGAAGGGCGCAAGCGCCCCATTATGGTGCACCGCGCGATGTTTGGCTCGCTGGAGCGCTTTACGGGCTTGATTATTGAGCATTACGCGGGGTGGTTCCCGCTGTGGCTGGCCCCGGTGCAGATTAAACTCTTGACGCTGACGGACGACCAAATTCCGTTTGCCAAAGAGGTGTATGCCAAAATGCGCGAAGCCGGCCTGCGCCCCGAACTGGACGTAAGACCCGAAAAACTGGGTCTGAAAATCCGCGAAGCGCATATGCAGCGTATTCCGTACACGGCCATCATCGGCGCCAAAGAAGCCGCCGAAGGCAAGCTGACAATTCGCTTGAAAGGCGGCGAAAATACGGCCGCTTTGCCGGTGGACGAGGTGATTGCCAAAATGAAGGAAGAAGTCGCTTCGTTTAGTTTGACCAACTTGCTGAAATAAATCAGTGGTTTTTCCCGGCCCCGCGCCCAACGCGGGGCCATTTTTTTATATACTAAAAGCAGGCCGTAACAAAGAGAGGATATGCATGAAAAAACTGATGTTGTTGGCGGTAGGGTTAGTGGGGACGGTTTCGCTTTGGGCGCAGGCGCCCGTAACGGCGGACCAGCTCTCCCTGCGGGAACAGGTGGGCCAAACCATTATGCCCCGCGTGATGATTGGGGAGCAGAAACAGTTTAAGAAAGCCGTGCTCAACGGCGAAGTAACCGGGTTTTTTATCAAGGCCAAGGAAGGCTTGCTGGTGCAGCCGAAATTAAATGCCAAAAACCAGGCGCGCTTTGTGGCCAAACAGCGCAAAAAATTGTTGAAAACAATTCGCGATTTGCAAAAGTGGGCGGCCAAAAGCCCGCATAAAATCCCGCTGTTGTTAAGCATAGACTATGAAGGCGGCACCGTTACGTCGCCCATGTTTTTGGGGCTGAAACAAATGCCGTCCAATATGCTGCTGGCCGCCTCGGGCGACGAAAAAATCGTTTCGGATATGTACGCGGCGCAGGCCCGCGAAATTTTGCTTTCCGGCGCCAATACCGCCCTGGGCCCGGTAACGGACGTCAATTCCAATCCGGCCAACCCCATTATTCAAACCCGCTCGTTTGGCGACAACGCCGCCCAAGTTGGCAAGTTTTCCGCCGCGGCGGTGCGCGCCTTGGAACAAAACGGCGTGCCGGCCTTTGTAAAGCATTTTCCGGGGCATGGGGATACGTCGGTAGATTCGCACTACGAACAGCCGGTTACGTCCTTGCCGGCGGACCAGTTGTGGAAAACCCACATTTCTGCTTTTCAGGTGCCGGTGGACGCGGGCGTAACGGGCGTGATGAGTGCCCATGTGGTGTATCCGGCGCTGGACGCGGAAAATTCGGCCCTGTTCTCGCCTAAAATTTTGAAGGAACTCCTGCGCGGCAAAATGGGCTTTAAGGGGCAGATTGCCACCGACGGGCTGGATATGGGAGCGGTGAAAGGCGTGAGCGTGGAAGAAATCGTGCGCCGCACGTATGCCGCGGGCAACAATATTTTGCTGTTAAGCGGGGAGGTGCGCGACGTAAAAACCGCCCGCACCTATCCCAAACGCGCGGCCGATTATGTGGTGCAGGCGCAGGCGGAAGCCCAGCCGGCCGTATCGGCGCAGCACATCCGCGAATCGGCCCAAAAAGTATTGGATTTGAAGGCCAAGCTGGGGCTGTTTGGCCCGGCCGCCGCCCCGCAGGCCGATACGGGCTTTGACGAAGCTTCCCAACGGGCGGCCGAAGCGGGCGTAACCCTGGTGCGCGACGAACAAAAATTAGTCCCGCTGGGTACAGAGCGCCAAACGGTGTGCGCCGTGTTTTTTGCAGACGGGATTTTCAGCCTGCAGTTAAAAGCGTTTACCGACACGCTGGCCCAAGGGGGGAAAACGGTCCGCTCCGTCTTTGCGCCGCTTACCCCGGCCGAGCAAACCGCCGCCCAGGCGCAAGCCTGTATGCAGGGGGCCGATGCGGTGGTGTTGGGCACGTCCCGCACCAGCGCGATGAATCAAAAGCAATACGAATTGGTACAGCAGCTGCTGGCCCAGGCCGTACAAAATGGGCAGCCGGCGGTTTTGATTTCGCTGCTAAATCCGTATGAAATTCCGCTTTATCCGCAAGCCAAAACGGTGCTGGCCCTGTATGGCCCGACGGAGTACACCGCCCAAACGGCGGCCCAAATTCTTTTGGGCCAGGCGCAGGCCAAAGGGCGTTTGCCCATTGAACTCAAATAACTTGCGGCGCATTACAAAAAAACCCCGGTTCGTTGGAACCGGGGTTTTTTGACAGACGTCCAAATTTTTACGGAATAGAATCCATAATTTTGCGAAGTTCTTCTTCGCTTTTGTCCCGCACTTCTACGGTTTTTTCTTTTCCCTTGGCGCCTTTGACGATGATAATGCTTTCTTCGTGCACGTTGAAAAAGTCCGCCAGGAAGGTTCTCATGATGGCGTTGGCGGCGTCATCGTCCACTTTTTTGTTTTTAATCTTGACGCGCAACACGCTGCCAATGCGGCTGATGACTTCGTTGCGGCCTGCGGTCGGGATTAAACGGACTTTTATAATCATAAACCCTCCAAATTTTCGGCAAACAATTTGCTGCCTATTCTGGGCAGGGAAGACCCTTCTTCCACCGCCGTTTCAAAATCTTGGCTCATTCCCAGCGAGAGGTATCTTTCCTCTCCGGCGGGAAAATCTTCGTCAAACGCCTGTTTTACGCTGCGGAACAACGCCCGCAATTCTTCCTGTGCCGCTCCCTGCGGCGCAATGGCCATGTACCCGCACACCCGCACGCCGGAAAGCGTTTTTTTCAGTTCCCGGGCCAAGGGCCGCGCCTGCGGCAGCGCCAGGCCGGATTGGGTGTCTTTATCCGTCAGCTTCACCTGCACCAGCGCGCGCAGGGTTTTGCCAGGCGGCAGGGCCCGTTCCAGCGCGTGGGCTGTTTCGGGGCAGTCCAGCGAGTCCACAAAATCAAACAGTTGGGCCGCTTTGGCGGCTTTGTTTTTTTGCAAATGCCCGATGAAGTGTTTTACGGTGTCAAAACGAGCGAAATCGGGGCGGGTCCACCGGGACAGGGCCTGCTGCACGCGGGATTCCCCCACGTGGCGGATTAAACCTTTTTCCAGCAGCGTCAAAACGTCTTGATCTTGGGCGTATTTGGTTACGGCCAACAGGGTAATATCCTGCAAGCGGCGCCCGCTTCTTTGGCACGCGGCCGCCAGGGCGGCCTGAACGGTTTGAAAGTTGTTTACGAGCGCTTCTTCCCTGTTCATAAAATTTCCCTTGACATATTATACCAAAATATACTTTAATTGACCAATTTTTTTCCGTTTTATTCCGTCGGGGCTCCGCCTGACGCTTCCGCCGCGCGTACAGATTTAATACAATATACGCATATGCAAGCACAAACCAGACGCGGGATGATCATCATCGCCCTGGCCAACGGGCTGTTGCTGTTTGGCTACGGATTGTCCCTCCCGTTTTTTACCATTTATCTGATTTCGCAGCGCGGCCTGAGCTCGGCCATGGCCGGGCTGGTCATTGCGCTGGCGGGGCTTTCCCGCTGTGTGTCCAGCGCCATCAGCGGCGAATTGGCCGACGCCTTCGGCCGGAAAACCGTGATGATGTGGGGGCTTTTTTCGCAGATTGTGGCGATGTTTGCGCTGGGGCTGTGTATAGAATTTAAGGTCCAGGTGGGCTGGATGCTGACGTGTTATTTTTTAACGACGTTTTTGGGGGCGTTTTTCCGCCCGGCCTCCAATGCCTGGGTAACCGACAACACCACCCCCAAAGACCGGGTGGAAGCGTTTGGCATTATTCGCATCGGGCTCAACATCGGCTGGGCGCTGGGGCCGGCCGCGGGAGGCTTTTTGGTGCGGTATTCCTACAGCATGGCCTTTTTCTTTACGGCGCTGTTGTACGCGGTAACCATTTTGTATCTCTCCCGCCAGGTGCAGGATAATCACCTGCCGTGCAAATCCCGCAAGCCCAGTTTTGTGTCGGCCCTGCTTTCCTTAAAAGACACCCGTTTGGCCAAAATTTGTTTTTACGTGGTGGTCATTACGGCCGTCAATTCGCAGTTGGTGGTGGGGCTTTCTATCCATTGCAAGCAGTATTTGCATATGCCGGAATATTACATCGGCTGGTTTTTTACCATCAACGGATTGGTGGTGGTGTTTTTGCAGTACTGGGCCACGAAACTGATGTCCAAAATCCGCCTGTCCACGGCTATGTTTATCGGGTGTGCGCTGTATGCGGTGGGGTTTGGGTCGGTGGGGTTTTTTGACGGTTTTACCCTGATTGCGCTGGGCGTGTTTTTGGCGGGGCTGGGGGAACTGATTGTTTCGCCCGGGGAGCAGACGTTGGTGTCCAACATTGCTTCGCGCGAAACGCGCGGGCGCTACCTGGGGATGCTGATGGTGTTTTATAATTTGGGTTCGGCGGCGGGCTTCTTTGGCGCCGGGGTGCTGAGCGATTACATCGCCCCGCACTACCTGCCCGGCCCGTGGCTGATTGTGGGCGCGGCCGCACTGTTGGCGGGGTGGGGGTTTTGGCGCATGCGCCACAGCCTTTCGGACGCCGAGGACGGCAAAACCAATGTGCCCGTTCCTATTAAAAAAGATACAATAACCTTAAACTAATTGGAGGAGTCTTTTACCATGAGAGGAATTATTTTTGCCGTACTGACGCTCGTTTGCGGCGCGTTGATTGGATTGGGGTTGGAAAAAATCGCTTCCTTCCTGCCCGTCCAGCTGGACCAAGCCCTCACCCGGGTGTACGGCATTGGAATTCATCCCCTTTCTCTGCACGTCAGCATTTGCGGGGCGTTGGGGTTGGTGATTGGGTACATCATCATTTCTAAATTTGTGCGGAAATAATATGCGGCTGATTTTGGCTTCCAAATCTCCCCGGCGGATTGCCCTGCTGAAAGAACTGGGGCTCCCGTTTGAAATTATCCCTTCGCAATCGCCCGAAAAAAGCGACAAAAAACGCCCCGCCGCCCGCGTGAAGGAATTGGCTATTCAAAAAGCGTTTGACGTGGCACGCAAGTATCCGGCCGCGGTAGTGATTGGCGCGGATACGCTGGTGTATTGCAAAGGGGAAATTATCGGCAAACCCAAGGACCGGGCCGACGCGCTGCGCATTTTGCGCAAGCTCAACGGGGCGTGGCAGTCCGTCTATACCGGGGTGTGCGTGATGAATTTGGAAGAGCAGAAAATGCTGTTTGGACACGATGTGTCTAAATGCAAAGCGCGCCGCCTCTCTGACGAAGAACTGCAGCATATGGCGGGCAAACACATGGACAAAGCCGGCGCTTACGCCGTGCAGGACCGCGACGACCACTTTATTGAACGGATTGTGGGAAGCCGCACCAATGTAGTGGGGTTTCCGGTGGAATTTTTTCAAAAATTATTTAAGGAGTTTTTAGCGTTATGACAGAAACGGATTTGCTGATTATCGGCGCGGGCCCGGCGGGCTGCAGCGCGGCTATTTATGCGGTGCGTGCCGGCATTAAAACGGTGATGGCCGGGGGCGCCGTTCCAGGCGGGCAGCTGCTGCAAACCAGCGATATTGAAAATTATGCCGGGTTTGTGGATCCGGTGGGCGGGTTTGAACTGATGGACAATATGCACAAGCAATGCAAACGGCTGGGCGTGGAATTTACGTCGGACGAAGTGGTGAAACTGGAAGGGGAAAGAACGCCCTTTACCGTTACCTGTGCCGACGGGAAACAATACCGCGCGGCCAGCGTGATTGTGGCTACCGGCGCCAAGGCGCGGTGGCTGGGGCTGCCCGAGGAAGAAAAATTTAAGGGGCATGGTCTTTCCGCCTGTGCCACGTGCGACGGTTTTTTTATGCGCGGCAAAACGGTGTGCATTGTGGGCGGCGGCAATACCGCGTTTGAGGACGCGCTGTTCCTGTCCCAATTCTGCCCGCAGGTGTATTTGATTCACCGCCGCGATGCGTTCCGGGCGGACCAAGTAACCGTAGAAAAAGTAAAAAATACGCCTCATATTCACCTGGTGCTCAACAGCGTGCCGGTGGAAATTTTGGGTACGGACGCCGTGGAAGGCGTGCGCGTGAAGAACGTAAAAACCAACGAAACAACCGATATTGCCTGCTCGGGCCTGTTTGTGGCGGTGGGGGCAATTCCTCAGACGGAATTTTTGAAGGATTCGCTGGTGGCCTTGGCCGACAACGGCCTGGTGCTGGCGGACGACCGCACCCACACCACGGTGGAAGGCGTGTTTGCCGCGGGCGACTGTGCGGACAAACACTACCGCCAGGCCATTATTGCGGCCGGGTCGGGCGCCAAAGCCGGGATTGAAGCGGCGGCGTTTGTGAATTTGCACCGCTGAGGTTTTTGCCTTCCGTACCCCGGTTCCGTGCGGGACCGGGGTTTTTTGTCCCCTTGAAACGGGCTTTACGGGAAGTTATAATAAAAAAAAAGGGGGAATTGTATGCAAAGAGTACCGTATAATTTTAATGCACAAAAAAATTTGGAAATTCTTGCCAAGAACGCTTTTTTGACGACGAAGTCCGGCAATAAAATCAACACGATGGTCATTGGGTGGGGCAGCCTGGGCGTGATGTGGCGGCTGCCGGTGTTTAGCGTTATGGTGCGCGAGAACCGCTTTACGCACGAACTTTTGGAAAAATCGCACGAGTTTACCGTAACGATTCCCTACGGCAATGTGGAACATTTGATTCCGGTGTGCGGCGGCAAGTCCGGGCGGAATATGGACAAGCTGGCCGCCTGCGGATTAAAAACCCTCAAAAGCCACAAAATTGCCACCCCGGTGCTGGATTTGCCCGGTATGCACTTTGAGTGTTCCGTCGTGTACGCCCGCCTGATGGGAAAGGAGAATCTCAACAAAGCGCTGGACGAACTGTGGTACAACAAAGAACCGGAAGATTACCACGTGTTCTATTTCGGCGAAATTTTGGACAGCTACATTACCGAGTAGCGTGCTTCTTTTGCGGTTGTTTTGGACGGCCTCCTCTCTTTTCCGAGGGGAGGCTTTTTGGCGGGATAAAATCCAGCAGGGGTTTTTCCTTCCAGCCGGTTTTGTCAAAGTGCCACCACTCGGTGCGGGTGTAGGTAAAGCCGGCGGCGGTCATAATTTTTTTAAGGGCTTCCCGCCGCTCCAAAATGGCCGGGGGCAAATCGTAAAAATCCATATGGGCACGGGGGGAAAAGTCGTCAAAATCCGTTGGCATGGGCAGGGGATTGCCTTGAAAGTCGCACGGAGTTAAATCCACCGCCATGGCGCGGGTGTGGCGGGAGCCCTTTTTAGGCGGGGCCACATAGCTGGGGTTGGGGACGGCCTGCCACAGCTTCTGCTGGGCGTACGGCGGGCGGTAGCAATCCCACAGGCAAAAGGTAAAAGGTTCTTTTTGCCGGGCAGCCAGCCGGACGGCTTTTTTAAGGGCGGAGATAACTTCCGGGTGCAGGTAGCACTGGGAAAAATCGTATATCGTTTTGCCCGTAAAATTGCGCGGGGTGGCATAGCGCAGGCGGACGAAAACCTGTAAGTCTTTTTCGTCGGCTACGTTTTTTAGTTCGGGGGCGGCCCAGCCCGGCCCTGCGGCCAGCAAAAGGGCGGCGCACACCAAGCGCCAGCGGGTATGTTTCATACGGGTAGTATAGCAGTTTACGCATTGGCGAAGCAGCAAAAAATAAGTACAATACTTCTATGGACGATAAAAATTTCAAAAGCGGTTTTGCCGTGCTGGCCGGCTTGCCCAATGCGGGCAAGTCCACGCTGCTGAACAATTTGGCGGGCGGGTTGCTTTCCGCCGTTACGTACAAGCCGCAGACCACGCGCCAAAATATTTTGGCCATCGCCGAGGGAGACCACTACCAAGTCGTCTTTGTGGACACGCCCGGCTTTTTGACGGCGCAGTACAAATTGCAGCAGACCATGGTGGGCTGTGTGGACCGGGCCGTGCGCGAGGACGCGGACGTGGTGGTGTTTTTGGTGGACGCAACCGCCGATTACGCGCTGAACGCAAAATTGGTGGAAAAACTGAAAACCGTGTATTGTCCGATATTTTTGGCCATTAACAAAATCGATTTAATTAAAGATTCTGCCGTTTTGGACGCGCTGGAAGCGCGCGTGAAGGCCGATTTGAAAGTGGAGCAGGTGTTCCGCATCAGCGCCGCCAACGGGACGGGGACGGACGCATTAAAACAGGCCGTCATAGAGGCCATGCCCTACAGCCCGGCCTATTTCCCGCACGGCCAGTGGACCGACCGCTGGGAACGCTTTTACGTGGGGGAATTTATCCGCGAACAAATTTTCCTGCTGTACAAAAAAGAAATTCCGTACAGCACGTATGTGGAAATTGAAAAATTTACCGAAGATTTGGGCCCCAAAAATTACATCCGGGCCAATATCCACGTAGAGCGCGAAAGCCAAAAACCCATTATCATCGGCAAAGGCGGCAGTGCCATTGCCGAGCTGAGAAAGCGCGCCCAAAAACGCATTGAAGAATTTTTGGGCCGCAAATACCGCCTGGAGCTCAATGTGGTGGTATCGCCCAATTGGCGCAACGATACCAAAATGCTGGAAGAGTTCGGCTACATCGTGCGCGACGAGCAATAACCGTATTTTGTGTGTCAAAAGAAAGCAAGCCCCCGCTTTAGGCGGGGGCTTTTTGATTACAAAGGGGGCAAACGCCGGGCGGCCGCGCCGTATTTTTCAAACAAGCAGTTTGGTCAATCGGACAAAGTGGGCGACCAAGGGGGGCTTGATTCGTTTTTTTTTTTTGATAAATTTTGCGTATGAGCAAAAAACATCAAAAATCCTTCCCGGCGGGGAAAAACGCCGGATTTACAAAGCCGGTTGCCAAAATGAAAGGATAATTATTACACTATTATTACGCCCAAATACGGGCGGAACAGGAGAAAACGATGAAACAGGGTTTTACGTTAATAGAATTATTAGTCGTGGTGTTAATCATCGGCATACTGGCGGCGGTGGCGCTGCCGCAGTATGAAAAAGCGGTGCAGAAAGCCCGCGTAACCGAGGCGATGGGGATCCTCAAAAAGATGTCCGACAATGTGGATATGTGTTTGTTAGCTGGAGTAGAGGATTGTACGGATCCGGACATTGTATTTGAAGGGTTGGAACATTTACCGGGAAATTCCGGTTATTCCTTTTCTACCAAAAATTTTAATTATCTATGGACTCTTGCTCCAATTGCAATGGATAAGCAAGAAGATTATGCCTTGGTATTGGTTTCAAAGCCATTAGAAGAAGCTGTCCTGCATGAGATTGATTGGTCGGCGGGGCGTTGGTGTGAGCCTGCGACGGACAAAGGAAATTCTTTCTGTAAAAGTTTAAGCGGCCAGCCTTCTACTACAATGAACGGAATGACGGTTTACCCCTTCTAATAAAAACCCCCGGCAAAACCGGGGGTTTTTGTTATTTGTTTTCGTATTTGTAGATGACGAGCCCGCTTCGTAACTTGGGTTCAAACCAGGTGGATTTGGGCGGCATAATTTTATGCGCGTCGGCCACCTTCATCAGCTCTTGCATAGACGTCGGATACATGGAAAAAGCCACCTTCCACTTGCCTCCGTCCACCCGTTTTTTCAGTTCGCCAATGCCGCGTATCCCGCCCACAAAATCAATGCGTTTGTCGGTACGCGGGTCCCCAATGCCCAAAATGGGCCCCAGCAGGTTTTCCTGCAGGATGCTCACGTCCAGCGCGGCTACGGGGTCCGCCTCGTCAAACGAGCCCGTCTTCGCTTTCAGCGTGTACCATTTTCCGTCCAAATACATGCCGAATTCGTGGCGTTTTTGCGGTTTTTCAAGGCCGGTTTCGGCCACGTCAAACTTTTGGGAGACTTTGTCCAAAAATTCCGCTTTGGACAGGCCGTTCAAGTCCTTTACCAAGCGGTTGTAATCCATTACATACAATTGATTGGCCGGGAAAATAACGCTTAAAAAGAAATTGTAATTTTCCGTGCCCGTATGTTTGGGGTTATGCGCCTTGCGCTGGCGGGCCACGTTGGCCGCGGCGGCGGAGCGGTGGTGTCCGTCGGCAATATAGAGCGTAGGCACTTGGGCAAAGGCGTCCATCAAAAATTTAATGTCCTGCGGCGCGTCAATCACCCAAAACGTGTGTTTAATCCCGTCGTCCGCCGTAAAATCGTACACCGGGAACTCCGCCGCAATCTCGGCGATTTTGGCGTTGATTTCGTCGCGGTCGGGATAAGTCAAAAACACGGGGCCCGTGGTGGCGGAAAGCGCGGCCACGTGGCGGGTGCGGTCGTCCTCTTTGTCTTTGCGGGTCAGTTCGTGCCGGCGGACGATTCCCTTGTCGTACTCTTCGCAGGAGGCCGCCGCCACCAGCCCGTATTGGGTGCGGCCGTCCATCGTTTGGGCATAGAGGTAGAAACACGGCTTTTCGTCCTGTTTCAACACGCCCGTTTGAATAAAGTGCTCCAAATTTTCCTTGGCTTTTTGGTACACTTCGGGCGCGTACAAATCCGTTTCGGGCGGCAAGTCTATTTCCGGCTTGTCCACATGCAGAAACGAATACGGGTTCCCTTCGGCCATTTGGCGCGCTTCGGCCGAGTTAATCACGTCATACGGCGGGCAGGCGATTTTGTCGGCATGTCCGCTGGGGCGAAACCCCCGGAAAGGTTTAATCGTAGCCATTTAGTTCACCCGAAATAAAAATTTGCCCGTGGCGGCGTATTGGTCAATAATTTCTACCGCGCGCTGGGCCACCGCGTCTTGGGCTTGCTCGGTGCTGGCCCCAATGTGGTGCGTGCCGTAAAAATTATCCGCACCTTCAAAGGGGGAATAGTCAAACGTTTTGTCGTTGGCTTTGGGTTCTTTTTCGTACACGTCCAGCGCGGCGCGGATGTGTTTGTTCTTCATGGCGTCCACCAAGTCTTTCGTAACCACCAGCCCGCCGCGGGCGGTGTTGATGAAGGTGGCGCCGTCTTTCATTGCGTCAAAGAATTTTTTGTTAAACAGGCCGTGTGTTTCGGGCGTGTCCGGCAGGTGGACGGTAATCACGTCGCACAGGGCGGCCAGCGTGTAAATGTCCGGTTCGGGCGTAATGTCTAATTGGCGGAAAAGCTCCGGCTTGTCATACGGGTCATACGCCACCACTTTCATCCCAAAAGCTTTGGCGCGTTTGGCCACTTCTTTGCCGATGTTTCCCAGGCCGATAATGCCCAGCATCCGCCCAAAAATTCCTTTGGCTTTGCTGTATTCGGATTTATTCCATACGCCGGCGCGCAAGTCCCGCGTGTTATGAAACAGCCGCCGGTCCAGCGCCAACATCAGTCCCATGGCCAGTTCCGCCACGGCGATGGAATTCGTGCCCGGGCAGTTGCACACGGCCACGCCCTTTTGCGCGGCGTGGGCAATGTCTATCGTGTCGTAGCCGGCCCCGGCGCGGATAATGAGCTTGAGGTTTTTGCCCGCGTCAATCACGGCGGCGGGAACCTTGGTGCTGCGCACAATTAGGATGTCCTGATCGGCAATGGCGGCCGGGAGAGTGGTTTCGTCCAGGGCGGGATTGTCGGTAATTTGGTGCCCTTGCTGGGCGAGTACTTCCTTCCAATGAGCGGGGAATTTATCTGCAATTAAAATTTTCATTTAGCGGCCTCCTGGCGCAGCTGGCGGACGATTTCGTCCACCGCGGCGGCGAGTTTTTCGTATTCGCCCGTGCCCTGGATGTCCACAAACGGGAAGCAGGCAATGCGCAGCGAATTTTGTTTGACGGAAGAATATTTTTTAATTCCATCGGCCAGGTTGGGCAGGCCGGTGGCTTTTAAGGCGGCGGAAATATCGGCGTCTTTGAGATTGGGGTCGGTTACTTCCAGCGTAAGCGTGGTGTAGGAGCGGAATTTTTCGTCCTTAATCAGCGGGGCTAGATAATCGGTTTTGGCGGCCCAGTCCAGCAAATACTGGGCGTGTTTGCGGCACAGGGCGTCCATGGCTTTTAAGCCGCCGTTTTCGTTCATCCATTTGCACGCTTCGTTAAACATCCACAGGTTGGTGGTGGAAGGCGTGTTGACGGTTTGGCATTTTTCCTGCGCTTTGACAACGGCTTCAGTCAAGTCCAGCGCATAGGGCACGGTGCGGTATTTTTTTACTTCTTCCAAGCGTTTTACCGCGGCCGGGCTTAAAATAATTACGCTGGAGCCGCCGCCCACACCAAAGCATTTTTGCATGGAAAACACCATAACATCAAATTGATTTTTTGGCAAGTCGCGGCCGCCGGCGCAGGACGTGCAGTCCCAGGCGATCAGCGTGTCGGGCCCTTTGGATTTCCAGGCTTCTTCCAGGTACTCGTTGGGAATTTGCGTGCCGGTGGACGTTTCGTTGGGCGTCAAAATTACCAAGCTGGCGTTGTAGTCCGGTTTTTCGCGGGGGAAGAATTCCCCTTCGCCGGCTTCGCGGATGGTGCGCAGCACGTTGGGTTCCAGCCGGGAGGCGATTTTTTTGGACCACAGTTTGGAAAACGCCCCAAACGACAGACCGGACAGCGAATTTTTGGTCAAATTCCAGATAATGGCGTCCATCGCCGGCGTGGCGCCGCCCAGAAAGAAGATCACGGTGTAATCGGCCGGCAAGGATAATAAGTGGCGTAAATTTTCGGTGGCTTCTTTATACAAGCCGTCGGTGGAAATGTCTTTGGCGCGGTGGCTGCGTTCAAATTTGGTTTGGCAGACGGGCGTCTGACGGATGACGGGATGCCCTTGGCTGGGCCCGCAGGTGAAGGTGGAGGCGGGCAGCTTGCTCGCATCTAATTGAATACTCATGGTTGTGTCTCCTTATACGTCGTAATTCTCTTCGTCTAATAATTTAATCATTTTACAAAAGTTTGCAGGAAATGAAACGCATTTTTTTCTTCGGAAGGGGCAAACCTATATACAACGAAAAAATAAATGAAGAAAATTGATGAAAAATCTTGACGCTGCTTGGGTTATTTGATAAATTGGGGCTATGATTAACCAAGCAAACGTAAAATGGAAAAGAAATCGGCAGGGGTTTACTCTTTTGGAACTGTTAGTGGTGGTATTAATTATTGGCATTTTGGCGGCGATTACTTTGCCTCAATACAGGGTGGCGGTGGCCAAATCGCGTTATGTGCAACTGATGACGGCCGGCGACGCTATGGCCCGGGCAGAGGAAATGTTTTATATGGCAAACGGCAGATATACGGCGGACTCGGAAGAGTTAGACGTTAGCATGCCGGAGGGCAAATTTGCTTTAGATTTGGCGGTTCATGAGGATAGGGGTCATGCGGCGGTAACGGTTACAAACCGGGATTTGGGGCTGGAACATGTGGTGTATTTTGAGCACCATGTGGGTTATCAGGCGGGCAGCCGCTTCTGCCGCGTGCGCGGCGCTTCCAGCGACAGCTATTTGCACAACCTCTGCAAATCCTTAACCAATACAACAACTCCTTCCGCAACGGCAGAAGGTATTTACGTAGAATATAAATTTCAATAAAGATATTGAAATCCCCCTGCAAAGGGGGATTCTTTTTGGGTTGAATGGGGCAAGCAACAGCCGGTGTGGGGCTGTTTGCCCGGGGACTTTATGCAGGGGCGCCAGCGGGTTTGCTATGCGGGAGGAGAAATTTTGTAAAATATAGTGAAAGATTTACTTTTATATAGGAGACTCTCATGAGCTGCGAAAAATGCACCCCTGAAGTGATGAATATGTGCTGCGTCCGCAAAGGCGCCAAGCACGATCCGGCCCCGATTCCTGAAGAAGGCAAATGGGTCAAAGCCAAACAAATTACCGATATCAGCGGTCTTACCCACGGTGTCGGCTGGTGTGCCCCGCAACAGGGCGCCTGCAAACTGACGCTGAACGTCAAAAACGGCGTAATTAAAGAAGCGTTGGTGGAAACCCTGGGTTGCTCCGGCATGACGCACTCCGCCGCTATGGCCGCCGAAATTCTGCCCGGCAAAACCATTTTGGAAGCCTTGAACTCCGACCTCGTGTGCGACGCTATCAACACCGCTATGCGCGAATTGTTCCTGCAAATCGTGTACGGCCGCACGCAGAGCGCGTTTTCCGATGACGGCTTGCCGATTGGCGCCGGCATGGAAGACTTGGGCAAAGGACACCGCTCTCAAATCGGCACCATGTACGGCACCGAAGCCAAAGGCGCCCGCTACCTGGAAATGGCCGAAGGGTATGTGTTGGAAATCGGCTTGGACAAAAACAACGAAATCATCGGTTATAAATTCGTCAACCTGGGCAAAATGATGGATGCCATCAAGAAAGGCGAAGACCCGAAGGCCGCGTTTGAAAAGAACGTCAGCAAATACGGCCGCTTTGACGAAGCCGTCAAGACCCTTGACCCCCGCAAAGAGTAAGCCCAGGAGAAAATGAATATGATTACGTTTGAAGGATACGAAAGAAGAATTGATAAAATCAACTCCGTTTTGAAAGAAAACGGCATCGCCTCTTTGGAAGAAGCCAAAGAAATTTGCACCAAAAAAGGCATTGATGTGGAAAAGATCGTCCGCGGAATTCAGCCCATCGCGTTTGACAACGCGGTGTGGGCGTACACCGTCGGGGCGGCTATCGCCATTAAATCCGGCGTAAAAACCGCGGCGGAAGCGGCCGAAAAAATCGGCGTGGGCTTGCAGAGCTTCTGCATCCCCGGCTCCGTAGCCGACCAGCGCGCCGTAGGCTTGGGCCACGGCAATTTGGGCGCGATGCTCTTGTCCGAAAACACCAAATGCTTCTGCTTCTTGGCCGGGCATGAAAGCTTTGCCGCGGCGGAAGGCGCCATCGGCATTGCCCGCACCGCCAACAAAGTGCGTAAAACGCCGCTTCGCGTTATTTTGAACGGCTTGGGTAAAGACGCCGCCTACATCATCTCCCGCATCAACGGTTTTACCTCCGTGGAAACGGAATACAACTATAAAACGGGCGAACTGAAAATCGTGAGCGAAAGAGCGTTCTCCAATGGCGACCGCGCCAAAGTGAAATGCTACGGCGCCGACGATGTAAACGAAGGCGTTGCCATTATGCGCCACGAAGGGGTGGACGTGTCCATCACCGGTAACTCCACCAACCCCACTCGCTTCCAGCACCCGGTAGCCGGCACCTATAAAAAATGGGCGACCGAACACGGCAAGAAATATTTCTCCGTGGCTTCCGGCGGCGGCACCGGCCGCACCCTGCACCCGGACAATATGGCCGCCGGTCCTGCCTCTTACGGTATGACCGACACCATGGGCCGCATGCACAGCGATGCGCAGTTTGCCGGTTCTTCCTCCGTGCCTGCGCACGTGGAAATGATGGGCTTAATCGGTATGGGCAACAACCCGATGGTCGGCGCGACGGTAGCCGTTGCGGTGGCCGTAGCCGAAGCCAAATAAACGTTGTTTTGACGGTCTTAAGCCGCTCCCGCAAGGGGGCGGCTTTTTTTGTTTCCGTTTGCAAGGACTGGGCTCCTGGCACAAAAGAAAGAGAAATTTTCCACGGGAAAAAATCCGCTTTTTGGGGTGAGCTGTGTGCGGCGCCCGCGGAGTGCGGAAAAGTGCAATGCGACTTAAAAAACACTTAAAAAATAAATATTTTTTCTCCATTTCCCGGCTTGAAAAAACGCCGTTTATGTGTACACTTAAAGTAAGGACGGGCAGGAGGTGGCATTATGAAGAAGCTGGCAGGAAGATATGGCTGGGTGTTGGCGTTACTGACGGCGGCGGGCGCGTTGATGTTGTTGGGCTCGGCCCCGGTGGCGGCGGAACAGTCTGCTTTTGAAGTGCTTCGCCGTCAAATGCCCGCCAAGTTGGATTTGCTTCGGGAACGGGTGGACCAGGCGGGCGGAAAAGATTTAAGTTTGGCGCTGTTGTTAGCCGTACAAAACGAGGATGCCCACATCGTGGGTACAACGGTGCTGGTGTATCAGCAGTATCCGCGGGAGCGCAAGTTGGCGGTGTTGCTGGCGGCGGCCGTGCAGTCTCATAAGGAGATGAGCCTGATGCAGCGGGTGAAGGATTCGTCCCTCAAACAGGCTTTGCGCGAGGCCCCGCCGGAAATGGCCGGCATCAACGGGATGTTCCAAACGGTGCAGGACATGCTGGCTCTTTCGCAGCCGGCGCTGCAGCAGGCCGTCGGCCGGGCACAGCAATACAATATGCAGCGCAAATCAGCCGAGGCGGTGAAGCGTGCAGTCCGGCAGCAGTTCAGTCAACAAAAGTAATCTGACAAAAACGGGACGAAGCGGTAAACTTCGTCCCGTTTTTTTACGGTTAAAAAGTTACATCCACACGCGGATGGCGGCTGCAAGGGCCGCCGCGCAGGCCAGCGCGCCAAGGGCGGCCAAAATTTCCCGCGGGCGGGGGGATGCGGAAATGGGTTGATTGGGCAGCGCATTTAACCGCCGCTGCAGCACGGCCGGTGCCCCGCAAAAAAACAAATAGCCTATTATGCGTCCGGCGGCGGACGGGCTGGCTAGCGTGCCGGCTAAGCCGCCCAGCCACAGCGTGCCCCACACCCAGGGCGGCAGAGGGGCCGTGTGGCGCAAATAGGCGCAGGTGCGGCAAATTAACGCGTTCAGCGGGAAGAAGGAAATAAATCCGCCCAGCGCGCGAACCCACGCTCCGCCGCGCAGCGGTTTTCCGTCCAGCCTCCTAAATCCGTGCGCAACGGCCTGCCATTGGCGAAAGAGCCAGTAAAACGTGAACAGGCCGCCGCTGGCCAGGTTCAGGCAAAACAACGTGCCGGCGTGAATAAAATAAAAAG
Source organism: uncultured bacterium (assembly GCA_949294085.1). GTDB lineage: Bacteria > Elusimicrobiota > Elusimicrobia > Elusimicrobiales > Elusimicrobiaceae > Avelusimicrobium. The sequence goes on from CASFFX010000006.1 coordinate 225,515, forward strand.
TATTGGTCAGCCCCTGTTCTTTCCAGCGGGCGCGGCGGGCATTACGTTTGGCTTCGGTATCGTAGTCCCATCTTTTCAGGCTCAGGGCATAAGCGGCATACAGCACCGCCACAATGCCCAGCATTTGGAGTAATCTTTCCATACCGCTATTATAATAATTTTGCGGGCCAGCCGCTATGCGGGTACATCCTTTATTTTTTGATCCGGCGGAAATACACCATGTGCTGCGTATCGGAAAAGAAAAATTCCAGCCATTTGTGCGAATTGTTGACGGCGGGAAACCGCACCGAAAGCGACGCGGGCTGCAGGTTCATTTGCAAATGGCGCTTGGGAATCGTTTCGCCAAAATCGGGATCGCAAAAGAGCTGCTGGGCCAATTGGTACGCACTTACGGTGCCTTTGGGCGAGGCGTATTTTTCGGGGGCGAAAAATACCGACGCTTCCGGATTCAGCGCGAAGGTTTTGAGCTGGGGCTGGTTGTTTAAGCAGTTTTGCAGTTGTTTATAGCGTCCCAGCAGTTTATTTTGCACTTGAATACGGGTGTTGCGCGCCCGCTGGTAAAGGGCAATTTTTTCGGCCAGCGAGAGCCCTTTAGGGAACGGTTCCAAATTGCGTTCCATACGCAGCAAGTGGGCGGTCTGTTTGGAAACGGGGACCAGCTTTTCCAGCTTGCGGCGGCTTTGCAACCGCGCCAAAAGATGTTCGGACAAATTTTCCCGCACTTTAATCAACGCCGGCGTTACGGTTTGGCGTTTCAAAAATTGTTGCCATTGGTAATGCGGGCGGCGGGCGATTTCGGCCTGTGTTTTGCGATAGGCGTTAAAAATCCAGCGCAGGATTCCATCGTCCGCCGGGGCAGCCTGGGCCGAAGAGATGAAGAAGAAGCACAAGGTAAAAAGTAATAATTTTTTCATCATTTTTTAATTTTAACAAACGTTTCCCTTGTCGTTCCAGGGCCTTTTGGCCCAGAAGGCTCTGGGTCCCGTATTTTCCAAGCAGAATACTTCAAAAAATACTAAAATATATGTATCTGCAAAAAGGAATTTAATCAAAGGCATTTGCCTTTATAAAATACCCCGCAGCCGTTTGTTGGGGTATTTTTGTGGAAATTAATTAGGAATACAGACTTATATGAACAATACCCGCGAGGACGTACGCAACGTAGCCATTATCGCCCACGTAGATCATGGCAAGACCACTATCGTGGATTCCCTTCTTAAATTTGCCGGGGAATTCAAAGTAAAAGAGGATCAGGCGCAAGACACCGTTTTAGACTCCAACCCCTTGGAAAGAGAAAGGGGCATTACCATTTTGTCCAAATGCACTTCTATCAGCTACAAAGGCCACACGATTAACATTGTAGATACTCCCGGCCATGCCGATTTTGGCAGCGAAGTGGAACGCGTGCTGCGCATGGTGGACGGCGCCATTTTGATGGTGGACGCCGTGGAAGGCCCCATGCCGCAAACCCGCTTTGTGTTAAGAAAAGCCCTGGCGCTTGGCTTGCGGCCGATTGTAGTCATTAACAAAATGGACCGCGACCACGTGCGCCCCAGCGAAGTGGTGGACGAAGTATTCAACCTGTTTATGGAATTGGGCGCTACCGACGAACAGCTGGATTTCCCGATTATTTACGCTTCCGGCCGCGCCGGTTGGGCCAGCCTGAAAATGGAAGAAAAAGGCAAAGACATTGCCCCCATTTTGGATACGATTCTTTCGCACGTTCCCGCGCCGCAGGCCATGCCCGATGCGCCGCTGCAAATGCAGGTTACCATGCTGGATTACAATAACTTTTTGGGCCATGTAGGGATTGGACGCATTTTGGCGGGCAGCATTAAAAAAGGGCAGCCGGTTACGCTGATTCACCCGGACGGCACCACCACCAACGCCAAAGCCGTTAAAATTGAACGCTTTTTGGGGTTGGGAAAAGTGGAAGTGGAAAGCGCCACGGCGGGGGACATCGTTTCCATTGCCGGATTGGAAGGCGTGGACGTGGGGGACACCCTCTGCCACCCCGACGCCTTAAAACCGCTGCCGCCCCTGGCCATTGACGCGCCGACGATGTCTATGGATTTTATGGTCAACGACAGCCCCTTCTCCGGCCGTGAAGGCAAATTTGTTACCAGCCGCCACTTGAAAAACCGCCTGGAAAAAGAAGCCCAAACCAACGTGGGCCTGCGGGTGGAACAATTGGAAGGCGAAGGCAAATTTAAGGTGTATGGCCGCGGCGAACTGCATTTGACCATTTTGATTGAAAATATGCGCCGCGAAGGATTTGAGTTGGCCGTATCGTCCCCGGAAGTAATTTATAAAGAAGAAAACGGCCAAATTTTGGAACCGATGGAATACCTGATTTTGGACATCAAGTCCGAATTCCAGGGCCCGGTGTTTACGATGCTGGGCACCCGCGCCGCCAAGTTGGAAAATATGGTGTCCGAAGGGGAGGACCGCCTGCGCTTGGAATACCTGATTGCTTCGCGCGCGCTGATTGGTTTCAAAAACGAATTTTTGACCAACACCCGCGGCACGGGGATTATGCACCACAGCTTTAAGGGCTATTATCCCAAAGTGAACCTGCCCGATTTGCGCCGCAACGGCGTGCTGATTGCCAAAGAGGACGGCGAAACGACGCCCTATGCCCTGTTTGCGCTGGAAAACAACGGCGAACTCTTTTTGGGGCCGGGCGTAAAGGTGTATGCCGGGGAAATTGTGGGGCAAAACTCCCGCTCCAACGATTTGGTCGTCAACCCCTGCAAAGCCAAACACTTAAGCAATATGCGCAGCAAAGCCAGCGACGAATCCTACGTGCTCACTCCGCCGCGCGTGATGAGTTTGGAACAGGCGGTGGAATACATCGCGCCGGACGAACTGGTGGAAATTACGCCCACTTCGCTGCGGCTGCGCAAGAAAATTCTGTCGCACCTGTTAAGAAAGCGCACGGAACGTGCCGCCGAAATGGCCGAGGAAGAAGAAGCCTAAGGCGTTGGGGGCTCCGTATGGGGCCGCCCCCACAATTTTTTGATATACGAAAAGCACTATGAATCAAAAAGAACGTATGTTGGCAGGCCTTCCGTACCGGGCCAGCCAAGACGGTTTGCCGCAGGAGCAAATAGAAAATAAGCAAAAAATTTATGCTTATAATCAATGCTTGCCCAACGAAGCGGAAAAAATGCGCCGTTTGTTGTTGCCTATCTTGGGTAAATGCGGGGAAAATGTTACGATTTTGCCGCCTTTTCATTGCGATTATGGCAAACAAATTGAAGTGGGCGACAACGTGTTTATCAATTATAACTGCGTGATTTTGGACGTTTGCCGGGTGCAAATTGGTGCCAATACGTTGTTTGGCCCCAATGTGTGTTTGGCGGCGGCGGGCCATCCGATTCATCCGCTTTCCCGCCGCAGCGGCTACGAATACGGCTCTCCCATTTGCATTGGCAGGGATGTGTGGCTGGGGGCCAATGTGGTGGTTGCGCCCGGGGTGTCTATTGGTGATGGCAGTGTGATTGGCGCCGGCAGTGTGGTGGTGAAAGACATTCCGTCCGGCGTAGTTGCGGTGGGAAATCCGTGCCGTGTGCTGCGCCCGATTACCGAAGAGGACCGGCCCTTCTATTTCCGCAAAAAACGTTTTGACGTGTCCGACTATTAACCTTCCGGCGGAGCTTCTAAAACAATTCGCTTAAGCCCAGTTTATCCAAAATCCCGTCCAGCAGGCTGGGCTCTTTGGCTTTGGCCACGCCCATTTGCTGGTTTTCGCGGTCCAGCGCGTGGCGAATCAGCGCCAGCGCCCCACAGTAGGCCGGGTTATCGGCCGGGCAGTCGGCAATTAAATTTTCAAATGCTCCGATGCGCGCTTTGCGCAGGCCGAGGGATTTTTTGAGTGTTTTGAGCAAAATTTTGTTGGCTCCCGGCCCGCACAGCACCAAGCGTACGGGGGGATATTTTAAGAAGAAAAGCGATTGGCACAATTCCTTTACCAGCGCGTCTGCCAGCCGGGTTTCGGCGTCTTCCAGCACGTCGTCCATAATCGGGTCGTCCCCTGGTTCGTACTCGCGCAAAATTTCGCGTGCGGTTTCCGTATCGTTCTGCAGCAAATCGCCCACGGCTTCGGCCAGTTTGTCGGTACCGAACGAAATTTCCAGCCCGTCCATCAGCGTTCCTTTGTAATACCACAGGGCCGAGGATAAATTGCCGCTTACGTCCAGCATGAGGGTACCGGCTTGTTTTTCATCGGGGGTTAACAGCGTTTCGGCAATCGCTACCGAGGAAGGCAGCACCTGATAGTCCGGGCATTCACAGGCGGCCAGTACGCTGTTTAAGTTGTTTAAGTGCGAAGCCAGCGCAAAGGAAAGGAACGTTTCCACCTCCAGCGTGCTTCCGTACATCCCCTTGGGGTTCGTAATGCCAAAATTGCCGTCTATCGTATAGGATTGGGGCAGGATGTCCACCACTTCCAGCGTGTCGCTTAAATTGACGGGCACGGAGTTTTTGGCGGCGGCTTCTATTTCGCGCTCGCCGATTACATGGTTGCGCGATTCTACGGATTGAAAGCCGCTCTCCCGCTTGAAAGACAGAAAACTGCCGCGCAGCCCTACCACTACGGACGGATTAAACGACACATATTCCGCCACTTCCGCAAACACTTTGCCCAGTTCTTCCTGGGCGCCCTGCATATCGCGCACAAACGCCCCCGAAAACGACCGGCACGGGCGGCGCAGAATATGGCGGATGCGCAGGGTGTCGGTTTCGTCGTCTTGGGCGGCCAGGGCGGCTGTAATTTCGCCGCCGTAGAAATCAAGCGATAAAATATTGCGGTTCATAGGGCTAAATCCTATCCCTATTTTATCAAATTTGGCAATTTGTCAATTTGTAGAGGGGACGGAAAAAATCCGACCGCGGAGGAAAAAATTTCTCCGTCGGAGAAATGCCAAAAATCCCGTTCCGTCGGTCCGACGGAGGCCTTCCTTCATTTCCCGGCGGGATTAATTTAGTAAAATATATATATTCTATGATAGACATTAAAGACCTTTCCTTCCACTTTGGCCTGCGCACCTTGTTTGAAGATGCCTCCGTGATGATTCAAGACGGGCAGAAGGTGGGCCTGGTGGGCCCCAACGGCTGCGGCAAAAGTACGCTTTTTAAGCTGATAGAAGGCAAGTTCTCGCCGGACGGCGGCAAGATAGAAATTTCGCGCGGCACGAAAATTGCGTCCGTCGCGCAGGACATTGCCGACCCTTCCGTAAAACTGCTGGACTATGTGCTGGCCAGCGACAAAGAACTCTCCGCTCTGCAAAAAGAATTGGAAAACCCCAACATTTCCGGCGAGCGCATGGCGGAAGTGTTTGACCGACTGGAATTTTTGGGTGCTCACAGTGCCGAAGCGCGCGCCAGCGCCATTTTGAGCGGGCTGGGATTTGTGAACGAAGATTTCCACCGCCCGTTGAAAGAATTTTCCGGCGGCTGGCAAGTGCGTGCCAATGTGGCGGCGTGTTTGTTTGCGCCGTCCAACTGCTTATTGCTGGACGAACCCACCAACCACCTGGATTTGGAAACCGCCATGTGGCTGGAAAATTATTTGGTTCGGTTGGACAAAACCGTTTTTATCATCAGCCACGACCGGCACATTTTGAACCGCATTTGCGACAAAATCATCCATGTAGAGGACGCCCAGTTAAAACTGTACAACGGCAACTACGATGTGTATGAACGCACCCGCGCCGCCGCCATAGAAGGCGCCCGCCTGGCCGCGGCCAAGCACGAGCGCGTGGTGGCGCATTTGCAGTCGTTTGTTGACCGCTTCCGCTACAAAGCCACCAAAGCCAAGCAAGCCCAAAGCCGTATCAAAATGATTGAGAAATTGGGCGATGCCCCCGCTATTCCCAAAGATCCGGAAGTCCATTTTCAATTTCCTTCGCCGGAGCGGCTGCAGAACTCGCTGATTACCATAGAAAACGGCGTGGCCGGTTACGACGATAAACCCGTTTTGTCGGATTTGAATTTGCGCATAGAGCCCGATGACCGCATCGCCCTGCTGGGGGCCAACGGGAACGGCAAATCCACGCTGGCCAAGATTTTGTCGCACCGGCTGTTGCTGATGTCGGGCAAGATGACGATGGCCAAAAAAATGAAAATCGCCTATTTTTCCCAGCACCAAACCGAAGAGCTGGACGTGGAAAAAACGCCCTATGAACAGCTTTCTGCGGTAATGCCGCTGGCGACGGAAACGCAAATCCGCGCGCAGCTGGGGGCGTTTGGGCTCAACAAAGCCAAGTCGGACACGGAAATCGGCAAATTGTCCGGGGGGGAAAAATCCCGCCTGCTGTTGGCGCTTATTACCAAGGACGCGCCGCACCTGCTGATTTTGGACGAGCCCACCAACCATTTGGACATCCAGTCCCGCCAGGCGTTGCTGGAAGCGCTGAACGACTATGAAGGGGCCGTCGTGCTGATTACGCACGACCTGCACGTGATAGAATATACCTGCGATACCTTGTGGATTGTGCGCCACGGCACGTGCCGCACCTTTAGCGGCGACTTGGAAGATTACAAGGCGCAACTTCTTAAAAACAACGACCGCAACGATTTGGCCAGCGACAAAATGACCACCAAAGAAGCCCAGCGCAAAGCGGCGGCCGAACGGCGGGCGCGGATGGCTCCGCTTAAAAAAGAAATCCGCGTGCTGGACGAAAAAATAGAAAAACTGCATGCGCGCAAAAAATCGCTGGAAGAGCAACTGGTGGCGCAGTATTCGGCCGATGTCAGTATCGAGCTGGCCCTGTTAAATGACCAGCTGAAAAACGCCGAGGACGAGTGGATGCGCCTAAGCGAAGAATACGAAAAGGCCTCCGCCCAATAACCGCATTTATGAAAAACGCTTTTTTGATGCTTCCTCCTTTTTTGCAAGCGGCGCTGCGGCGCCTGGATATTGTGGACCCAACCCCCGTTCAGCAGGGCGCGCTGCCCCCGGCGTTGGCCGGGCGGGACGTGCTGGCCACCGCGCAGACGGGAACGGGCAAAACGTTTGCCTTTTTGCTGCCGCTGGCGGTGCGCTTGTTCCAAAACCAGGCGGAAAACGCGCTGATTTTGTCGCCTACGCGCGAATTGGCCCAGCAAACCCAGGAAGAACTTAAAAAACTTTTTTCGGAAGAATTTTCGTTTCCAACTGCCCTGATTATCGGCGGGGACAACATCCATAAACAATACGCCGATTTGCGCGATAAACCGCGCGTCATCATCGCTACGCCCGGCCGGCTGATAGATCACATCCGCCGCAAAAGCGTGAATTTGAAAAACACGCATTGCCTGGTGTTGGACGAAACCGACCGCATGCTGGATATGGGATTTATAGACGACATGCGCCAGATTGTTTCCTCCCTGCCCGCGCCGCGGCAAACGATGTTGTTTTCGGCCACCCTGCCGGATGAAATACAAAATTTGGCCCAGAAATTTTTGCACGATCCGGTGCGCGTGCAGATTGGTTCTACGGTGCGCCCGGCGGATTTGGTGCTGCAGGAAATTGTGCACGTAAACGTGCGCGAAAAATTGCCTCAGCTGCTGCACGAATTGAAAACGCGGCAGGGCTCCGTGCTCATTTTTACCCGCACCAAACACGGGGCGGAGCGCCTGGCCAAACAGCTTAAAATGTATGGTCAAAAGGCCAATGCCCTGCACGGGGATTTGCGGCAAAACCGCCGCCGGCAGGTGCTGGAATTCTTCCGAAACGGCACCGTGCGTATTTTGGTGGCTACGGACGTGGCCGCCCGCGGGATTGACGTGCCGCACATCGCCCACGTGATTAATTACGATTTGCCCCAATGCCCCGAAGATTACATCCACCGCATTGGCCGTACGGGTCGGGCGGGCTCGGTGGGGGCGGCCTTGTCGCTGATATCGGACGACGCCGACAAATGGAACGATATTTGCAAAGTAACCCGTTTTTCGCTGCCGGTTAAAACGATTCAAAAGACCATAGAACCCCTGCCGGCCCCTAAGTTTGTGGCGCAGGAGGAAGGGGCGGCCCACAGCAAAAACCGCCGCAAAAAAACCGTTTTGCGCGGGGACAGGCCCGAACGGGCGGCTTTGGCGGCAGAGGGCAAACAACCGCTGCCGGCCGCGGATTCAAAACACGTGCCGGATTCCAAAGGGGCGTCCTTGCCTAAACCGGCGGACAAAAAACCGAAAACCTTCCGCAAAGCCGCGGCGGCCGAGGCTGTGCTGGCGCCGGAACCGGACGTTTCTTTTCGCAAAGTAAAAGTGGGGGCCAGCAAAAAAGCACTCCAGCGCCGCCAAGCGTTGGCAGAACGCCAGGCCCGCACCCCAACGAAAAAAACGGGTGGTTTTAAGCCTAAATTTTCCAAATCAAAACGCCGCCGTTAAACGCATTTGCCCATAAAAAAAGGGACCTCGGGGAGGTCCCTTTTTGCGTTAAATATTCGTTACAGCTCCGTACCTACCACAATGGTTCCGTTGTCCAGCCGGTCGGTTTCAAAGGCTTGGCAGAGCCAGGTGTATTTGGGGCTGTTGCTGGTACAGGTCATAAGGTCCTTATACTTGGTGGTGCCCACCTGGTAGGTGTAGTAAATTTTCAGGCAATACGTGTCGCTGTAGGTGCCGGAACCGCTCAAGCGGCAGGCGGAAACGCCGTCATCGCTAAACGTATAGTGATAGGAGCCGATGTTAAAGTACGACAGATTGGGTGTGTCGGCGTCAAAGAAAGATACGTCCAGCCCCGTCAGCTTGGTAGGAGCTTCGGAATTGGCGGAGCGGTAGCGGCGGGCGGAGTCAAACAGCGTTTTGAGGTTGATCAGCGCTTCCATGGCTTCGGCCCGCTGGGTGGAACGGCGGTACTGCGGCAGGGCAATGGAGGTTAAAATGGCGATAATCATTACCACCGCCAAAAGTTCTATCAAGGTAAAACCGGATTTGTGTTTATTCATAAAAAATCTCCCGTATTGTGTACAGTATATCGGTTTTTGGCGGTTTTTTCAATAAGGGCGTTTGGAAAAAATCCGCTTGCAAGCGACGGAAAAAAGGCTATAATAAAATAGAGCATTTTTTAGAAAGGGGACTTTATGATTACACAAAAGAACACGTTGGGATTTACGTTAACCGAGCTGATGGCCGTGGTGGTGATTGTAGCCATTTTGGCGGGGATTGGTTTGGGCTCGTATAAAAAATCCATAGAGCGGAGCCACTTTACGGAAGGGCTGGTGGCCGGAACGACGATTTTGGAGTCCATGGAACGGTTTTATTACGACAACCCGGACTTGCCCGAATCGGACCGTTTGACCCCCGATTTGGATGAGTTGGACGTGGAACTGAGCAATACGGGCACCTGTGTGCTGTCCAACGTGCCGGGCCATTGTGTAAAAACCAAATATTTTGAAATTATGATTTACAACTGGGGCGTACAAGTGTACCGCGTGCAAAATAGAACGCGCAAAGATTATTATTTCAAATTATATTCCAAAGTGGGGCCCAATTCGGGCAATAAAGACGCCTGTCTCACTTCCAGCTTGGTGGGCGGAGATTTGTGCAAAGGGATGGGATATACGTCCTGCACGGGTACGGGGCGTGCGTTAACGTGCGTTAAGCCGTAAAGAGGTACAAATTTTTGGGGGCGTCCGCCTGCTTTGTGGGCGGGCGCTTTTTTGTGCATAAAAAAACCACAAAGCTTTTGGCTTTATGGTCCGCTTGTCTTTGAGCCGTTTTGGACAGGCGGAAGAAGATTCTTCCCCTGTCCGCCGGCGAACGACATGGCCGGCTTCAAACTGCTAACTTTCGGGTTTTTCGTAAACCCAACGCCCATTATTTCTTGCAAATCATGTAATGAGCGCCGCTGACATTTTCGCCGACTTTCGTCAACGCTTCAGCAACTTTTTCAAGTAACTTCGTCATTTTTTTTCTCCTGTAAAAATCTTTGATAAGGAGAACCCTTCTTATCTTTCCTAAAATATTATACCAATTTTTACTATGCTTGTAAATCAAGGGTATATATAATAACAAATAAAAAAATAATATGCAAGAAATTTTTGGCTTTTGGGCCAGCGGCCCCGCCCGAGCTTTTTATATAATATAAATATTATGAAAGTACTCCATACCGATTGTTTAGTCATAGGCAGCGGCATTGCCGGCTGCGTATATGCACACCAAGCCGCCAAAAAAGGCCTCAAAACCATGCTTTTGTGCTGCGGCGAAATGCCCCAAGCCAATAGCGACTTGGCCCAAGGGGGCATTGTGTACGAACCCCACTTGAATATGGACGACCTGCTGGCCGACGTAAAAATGGCAACGGCCGGCATGTGCAATGCTGCCGCCGTGAAGGAACTTTCCGCGGCTGGGTGCAAAGCGGTGCAGGAAGTTTTTTTAACGGATTTGTCCGTCAATTTTGACCGGGACGAGCACCATAACCTGCGCTTTACGCGCGAAGGCGCCCACCGCAAAAACCGCATTATCTATTCCAAAGACACCACCGGCCATGCGATGCTTAGCGCCATACAGGCCGCCGTCCGCAAAAACCCGCTGATTACGATTAAAGAATTCTCTTCGGCTATTGATTTGCTGACCCTTTCCCACAGCTCGCCCGACCTGATGGACCGCTACTATCCGCTGACGGTATTTGGCGCGTACGTGCTGGATAATAAAACCGGCGAAGTGTACGCCATTACCGCCAAAAAAACCGTTTTGGCCACCGGCGGCGTGGGGCAAGTCTATCGCCATACAACCAATGCCGAACACGCCTACGGCCACGGGGTGGCCATGGCGTACCGGGTGGGGGCCCGTGTGATGAATATGGAGTTTGTCCAATTCCACCCGACGGTATTTGCCAAAGGGAAAAGCTTCCTGCTCTCCGAGGCGCTGCGCGGCGAAGGCGCTATTTTGCGCAATTGCAACGGCGAGGCTTTTATGCCCAAATACCACCCCTTGAAAGATTTAGCTCCGCGCGACATCGTGGCGCGCGCCATTGAAGAAGAACGTCTGAAAACGTCGCACGACTGCGTGTACTTGGACATTACCGCCAACCCGGCGGAAGAAACCAAGGAACGCTTCCCGGCCATTTACAAAAAATGCCTGGAAGAAGGCTTTGATATGACCAAAGTGCCCGTGCCGGTGGTGCCGGCGGCGCACTATTTCTGCGGCGGCGTATATGCCACCCCGCAGGGACGCACCAACATCGTCAACTTAAACGCCATTGGCGAAACGGCCTGCACCGGTTACCACGGGGCGAACCGCTTGGCCAGCACTTCGTTGCTGGAGGCGGTGGCCATGGGCTATCTGTGCGCCGAAGCCGACGCAAAAGACATCGCGGAAGGTTCCTTCCATATTCCGGAGCCCAAGCCGTGGGTGGTGCCGGAAGAAAAGCCGGATTTGAACTTGATCAAACAGGATTTGGCCACCCTGCGCAATACGATGTGGAATTATGTGGGGTTAATCCGCAGCCAAAAACACTTGGACCGTGCGGAGAAAATCCTGCGGCATTTGCACAACGAAATTGACGCTTTTTACAAAGGGGCGGCGCTGTGCCAGGAACTCTTGGACCTGCGCAACGGAACCCAAACGGCGCTGTTAATCACCTACGCGGCACTGAAGAACCGCCACTCGGTGGGATGCCACTATTTGTCGGACGAGAAAAAAGCGTAATTACACGCACCATACAAAACGCCGGGGCAAAGCCTCGGCGTTTTTTTTTCGCCCGAAAAACGGACCCCCGCGCGGGAAGGTTGCTTTTTGCGTACAGGCCGTTGGGCGCAAAGTTACTTAAAAAATCCCCGGGGAAAACCCGGGGATTTTTTTAAGCGTGGGAAGATTTTTTATTTTCCCGTTGTTTTAAGCTGGCTTTTATCAGCCCGTCAAACAGCGGGTGCGGGCGAAGGGGGCGGGAACCGAATTCCGGGTGGAATTGGGCCGCAATAAAGTAAGGGTGATCCTCCCGTTCCACAATTTCGGGCAACACGCCTTCGTGCCAGGCCGATACTTTCAACCCCGCATCGCTTAACAATTTTACGTACGTGGGGTTGAATTCGTAGCGGTGGCGGTGGCGTTCCACAATCTGGTCTTTGCCGTACAAACGGCGCGCCAGCGAGCCTTCCTTCAAGTCGGCGGTGTAATTGCCCAGGCGCATGGTGCCGCCTTTGTACACCACGTTTTTTTGCTGGGGGGTCAAATCCACTACTGGGTCTTGGGTGGTGGGGTCAAACTCGGTGGAATTGGCGTCGTGCAGGCCGCACAAGTTGCGGGCGGCTTCTATCACGGTGCACTGCATGCCCAGGCAAATGCCCAAAAAAGGCACTTTGTGTTCGCGGGCGTATTTGACGGTGGCAATTTTGCCCTCTATACCGCGGCCGCCAAAGCCGCCGGGAATCAAAATTCCGTCCACCCCTTTTAATTTTTCTTCAATATTGTCTTTTTCGGTGTTGACGTAAAGGACTTCCACCTTAGCGTCGTTGTTCATCCCCGCGTGGCGAAGCGCTTCGTGCACGGATTTGTACGCTTCTTGAAATTCGGCATACTTGCCGGCGATGGCAATTTTGACGGTTTTGGAGGGGTGGAGGGCTTTGTCAAAAAATTCAAACCATTTCGGGTCCACTTCCTGGGTGGGTTTGAGGCCCAGCATGGCGATGATTTGTTTGTCCACTTCTTGTTTGTAAAACATTTCCGGTACGTGGTAAATGGACTTGGCGTCCGCGCACTCTATGACGGCCTTGGCCGGCACGCTGCAGAAGAGGGAGAGTTTCTCCTTCAAATGCTGGGAGAGGGGTTTTTCCGTGCGGCAAATCAGCATGCTGGGTTCTATGCCCACTTCGCGCAGTTTGTTGACGGAGTGCTGCGTGGGTTTCGTTTTCAGTTCCTGCGCTACGGCAATGTAGGGAATCAGCGTTACGTGCACGCAGATGACGTTCTGCGGGCCTTTTTCCAGGCGCAGCTGGCGGGCCGCTTCCAGAAACGGCAGGGATTCAATGTCGCCCACGGTGCCGCCAATTTCAATGATGGAAACATCGGTGTCGTTTTCAAACGCGGTAAAACGTTTTTTGATTTCATTGGTAATGTGCGGGATGACCTGCACGGTGGCGCCCAGGTATTCGCCGCGGCGTTCTTTGTCAATGACGGTTTGGTAAATGCTGCCGGCGGTGTTGGTGTTGGCGCGGGTCATGTTCACGTCCAAAAAGCGTTCATAATGGCCCAAATCCAGGTCGGCTTCGGCGCCGTCCACGGTTACGAACACTTCGCCGTGCTGGTACGGGCTCATGGTGCCGGGGTCCACGTTGATGTACGGATCGCACTTAATCATATTGACGCGCAGACCGTTTAATTGCAAAAGCTTGCCAATGCTGGCCCCGGAAATGCCTTTGCCCAGCGAGCTGACTACGCCGCCCGTGATGATGATGAATTTAGACATAATACTGGCTCCTGTGATAAAATTTTACCCTAAAAAAGAGGAGCTCCCGCCGAAGCGGGAGCTCTTCGTTAATGATGTTCTTTGGAATACTTTTCGGCGGCTTCCAAGTCGGCCGCGGTGTCAATGGCGGGGCCGGTGGGGTGGGTTTCCACGCATTTGATGGTTAACCCTTCTTCCAGCGCGCGCAGCTGTTCCAGCCGCTCCAGCTGCTCCAGCGGGCTGGGCGGCAGCGCTACAAAGCGCGCCAGCGCTTCGCGGCGGTAGCCGTAAATGCCGCAATGCTGCCAATAGGGGGCCTTTTTGTTTTCTTCGGTCAGTTCGCGTTTGTAAGGCACGCGCGAACGCGAAAAATACAGGGCGCGCCCGTCTTTGGCAATGACGGCTTTTACGCAGTTGGGATTGTCAATTTTCGCGTCGTCCAACGTAGCAAAGACGGCGGTGGCAATATCGCACGAGGGGTCGCTTTTGAGCAGTTCCGCCACCGCTTTTACGGTTTCCGTACTGATAAAAGGTTCGTCCCCCTGGACGTTAATAATAAATTGTTCCGGACGGTTTTGGGCCGCTTCAAAAATGCGGTCCGTGCCGCTTTGGCACGATTCGCTGGTCAGCACCGCCTGCGCGCCAAATTTGGCCACGGCTTCCACCACCAGCGGCGATTCGGTGGCGATAATCACATCGCCTAGGCCGGTGCGCTTGCACGCTTCGTACACGTGCTGGATGACGGGTTTCCCGTTCAAATCTTTCAGAATTTTACCCGGCAGGCGGGACGACCCGTACCGCGCGGGAATCGCAATTAAAATATCACTCACGGCAAAACTCCTTCCACCTCTTCGCGGGTGGCTGTGGCGGTGCCGGATTTTTCTACTACGATTCCGGCCGCATAGTTGGAAAGTACCGCCGCTTCCTGCAGCGTGGCACCCGAAGCCAGCGCCAGCGTCAGTACGGAAATTACCGTATCGCCTGCGCCGGTAACGTCGTACACTTCCCGCGCCGTGGCTTTGACCGTGATGGGCTTGGAAACTCCTTTTTCAAACAAGCTCATCCCGTCCGCCCCGCGCGTAATTAAGATAGAGTCGGCGTCCAGCATTTTCAAAATTTTATTGCCCAGCGCCTCAATGGCTTCTTCGCCGGGTTTGGGGGATTCGCCCACGCCTTCCCAGGCTTCCTTGGTGTTGGGCGTCATGCACGTAATGTTTTTGTATTTTTTGAAATTGTCAATTTTGGGGTCCACGCACACGGGAATCTTGTGTTTGCGGCACGTTTCAATGATGGTTTGGATGTTATGGTCGCTCAGCATCCCTTTTCCATAATCGGAAAGGATGACCCCTTTGGCCGTTTTTACAGCCAGTTCAAAGCTTTTCATGCACAGGGTGGAAACCGAGGGCGAAATGGCTTTTTTGCTTTCGCGGTCAAAACGGACGATTTGCTGCTGTTCCGCCATCACGCGGATTTTTTGGGTGGTAGGGCGGTCCGGGTCTTCGGCCACGCCGTAGATGTTTACGTGGCGGTCGCGCAGGAACCCTTTGAGCATTTCGCCGCCCAAATCCTGCCCCACAACGGAAATCATCACCGGCCGTGCGCCCAGCGCCGCCAGGTTTACGGCCACGTTGCCCGCGCCGCCGGCTACGAAAAATTCTTTTTTCACGTCCACCACCGGCACCGGCGCTTCCGGCGAAATGCGGCTGACCGTCCCTTTGATGAAATGGTCCAGCATAATATCGCCCACGACGATAATTTCCTGCCCTTCAAAGTGTTTCAAAATCTCTTTCAAACGTTTGGTCGGTATAGAATGCATAGTTTCTCCTGCAGTATTATTACACCATTATATCTTTAATTTCGTTTGTATTCCAGTAGCTCGGCCGACACACTGCCAATAAACACTTCCGCCTTCATTTTAACGGGCATTTTATAGGCGTCGTCCGTCAGCCACACTTTTAGGCTTTTGCCTTTGCTTACAAAAATTCCTTCGCCCCGGAACTGCGGTTCCACCACCACGCAGTCAAATTCGCCGGCGTCGGTTTTAATCGTTTCTTTCCCCAACACTTTCACAATCAGCGGGTATTGGTGTTCGCGGTTGATGATGTCAAACACGATGTCTTGGCCGGGCTCCAATTTTTGCGCCCGCACAAAATACAGCGACGACAGCATATCCAGCACCTTCATAGGCAGCTCGCCCGATATAATGCGCGGTTCTTCTTTCTTTTGTATTTCGCCGTAAAACAGCTGGCGCGGATAGTCAAAAATCAGCCACTCGTCGCGTTTGTATCCGCCTTCGCGCACGCTTTGCAGGTAGCCCAGGGAATAAAAGGTTTCGGCGTCCAGCCAGGAATAGTTTACGTCGCGCACTTTGAAGAATGCGTCAATCACCGTGGCGGAAAAAGCCGTCGTTTGCAACAGGTAGGCCGGCCGGCCGTTGACGGTGGTCAGCCCGCGGTTTTTGATGTAGGCCGTCCCGGCTTTGATAAAAGAGTAGTAAATGCCATACTTTAATTCTTCGCCGCTCCAGGGGGCGCTGGTCGGTTGGGAAGAAACGGGTTCGTACGCCATGGGGCTTAGGCGGCGCCCGTCCAAGGGAATAAGGTCTTCGCCTTCAAAAGACGCCTCGTCCGCCGGGGGGACGTGGAGCGTTTGGCCTTCGCGGGCCGCTTGCACCAATTCTTGGGGCGTGGGGCCTTGCGGTGCGGGCGCGGCATTGACCGCGGAAACGGTCTGCGTTTTAGCGGAACTAGGCTGGGAGACCGCTTGGGAAGGCGCGGCGGAGGGGGAAACAGCGGCCGGCGCTTGCGGCGCAGCAAACTCCGGCGTAGGAACTTGCTCTTGCGGCGCAGGCAGCTCCTGCTGGGCGGAAACCGTCTGCCGGTGGGCCGCACAGGCCGCCAGGCAAACGCCGCACAAAAAAACTGCCACCGCGAGCTTAAGCTTCATGGGCGGCTCCGCTGTCTTTTGCGATAAAACGCGCCGCATTCAGCAGGTTGGATGCTATTTTTTCGGGCTGCATATCGGGATATTTTTTGAGATGAATTTTGCCGTTGGCGGTAGTAACCAGGACGGATTTGAACCCCAGCGCGTGGCCGAATTCCACGTCGGCCTTTTTGTCGCCAATCATATACGATTGGGCGGGATTGATGTGATATTTGCGGATTAATTTCAGCCCCAGTTCGGGTTTGGGTTTGCGGCAATTGCAATTTTGTTCGGGGGCGTGCGGACAGAAAACGATTTCTTCTATGACGGCCGGTTTTAGCAGTTTTAACAGGCGGGCGTGAACGGCATGGACTTCTTTTTCGGTAAAATAGCCGCGCCCGATGCCGGACTGATTGGAAACGATGAATAACTTAAAACCGCATTTTTTGAGCAGCTTAAACGCGGCCGCCGCGCTTTGGTAGGGCTTCACCTTGGCCGGATCGCTGAGGTAAGTGCCCGGTTTTTCGTGGATGACGGTGCCGTCCCGGTCCAAAAACACGGCTTTGATCATACGCGTTCCTCCGGGTGTTGCTTCAGATAGGCCTCGCCTTCGGCTTCGCGTTTCCAGCGGTTGTGCGCCCACAGCCAGGAAGCCGGATTTTGGCGCAGCCAATCTTCGTAATACCCTACGAGGGTTTTGGTAAATTTGCGGACGTTGTCCATGCTGTATTCTTTGGGGGGGAGAACCGGGTCCATCACTTCGGAAACGATTGTGCCGTCCTTCTCTCTCCACACGCGCACCGGGAACACCGGCACCTGCATTTTGATAGACAACAGCGCCGTAATGGGCGAAAACGCCGCCATCCGGCCCATAAAAGGAATCCACACTTCGCTGGAGCCGGCGTTTTGGTCAATCAAAATGCCCAGCATTTTTTTCTTTTTCAGCCAGCGCATACAGGCAAAAAAGGGTTTGTCCTCATAGTTGCTGTAAAAGGTTCTTCCGGTAAAAATATTGCGCAGGCGGTTGGTTTCCTCGTCCACATACGGGTTGTCCACACGCTGGGCCAGCACGGCTTTGTCCACCCCGTACACCGCCCCCGCCAGGCCAAAGGCTTCCCAGTTGGTAAAGTGCCCAATGTGGATAATGCCGCCCGTATGGTTTTGGGCGTTGAGCATTTTTTCCGCGCCGATAATGCGGCAATGTTTTTTGAATTCTTCGGGGGACATGCGGGTCAGTTTGATAAATTCCGCCAAGATGCCGCCCATGTTGCGCCAGGATTCCAACGCCACGTCATGGGCTTGGGAGGGGCTCATGTCCGGGAAAGCGCGGCGGATGTCATAGACCGAGCGGTTGAAGCGTTTTTTCATCACAAAACGCACCGCACCGGTGGCTTTGCGCCCCAGCCAAACGGCTGTTTGATAGGGGAGAAGCCCAAACAGCGCACAAAAAATTTTGAGCGCCGCGTATTGAATAAAATGCAAAGGGGTTTTTTTGAAGCGGTCATTTGCCATATATTCCTATTATAGCAAGTTTTGGCTTTCCGCCCACCCGGTTTTGAAAGTGCGCGGGAAATGGTAAAATATAAAAAACAGTTTTTGAGGAGTTTATGGATTTATTAAAGCTAAAAGAAAAATTGGAAGAAACTTCGTTGGGCCGCGGGTTTTTGCTGGCTGCTTCTAAAATTTATGAATTGGGCGCCTGGCTGGACCGCGTGTCCTACGAAAACGGTTGGAAAACTTCCAAAAGCGTCAATTCCCGCGTGGTGTGCATTGGCAACATTACGGCGGGCGGCACCGGCAAAACGACGGCCGTCCTGCTGGCGGCCACCACGCTGGCCCAAGAAGGCATACGCGTGGCCATTGTGTCGCGCGGGTACAAACGCCAGGAAAAAACGGACGGACCGGTAGTCCTCTTTGACAATCCGGACGCCGATTGGCGCTCCGCCGGCGACGAACCTTTTATGATGAGCCGCGTGCTCAGCCAGTATAAAGTGCCTATCGTCATCTGCCCGGATCGGGCCGCGGCCGCCACCGAAGCGCTGCGCCGCTTTAAGAGCCAAATTATCCTGCTGGACGACGGCCTGCAGCACCATCGCCTGCGCCGCGACGCCAACATTATTTTGGTGGACGCCCAAAACCCCTTTGGCAATAAGCATTTGCTGCCGTATGGCATTTTGCGCGAACCGATGAGCGCGCTGAAGCGGGCCTCGCTGGTGGTGCTGACGCATTGCGACCAGGTTTCCGCCCGCCAGCTGGAGGACGTACGCGACCAAATCCGCCTGTATAACGATACGGTGGAAATTTTGGAAAGCGTGCACGAACCGGAATACTATTTTGATATTTGCAAGTCCCAAAAAGTGGATTTAAGCGCGGTAAAAGGGCCGGCGGCCTGCTTTTGCGCGCTGGGAAACCCCGAAACGTTTGAAAATACGCTGGAAAATTTGGGCTTGGAATTAAAACAAAAGTGGCGTTTTCCGGATCATCAGCACTATACCGAAGAAAACCTGCGCACTTTTGAGGAAACCCGCGGCGATTTGCCGTTGGTTACCACGTTTAAGGATTTTGTTAAATTCCCCAACAACTGGCGCGATATTTTGACCCGGGAAGTGTATGTGCTGTCGGTCAATTTGAAAATCCGCGGCGGCGAAACGGAATTTAATAAATTTACGGACGTACTATATCCGAAATTTTCCAAAATTCACCACAAATAAGAAAACGCTATGAACACGCAACGCGGAGCGGGTTTTACGCTGATAGAGCTCCTGGTGGTGGTGCTGATTATCGGCATATTGGCAGCGGTGGCGCTGCCGCAGTACACCAAAGCGGTGGAAAAATCCCGCGCGGCCCAAGCGCTGAGCACGCTTAAGTCCGTCGGCCAAGCGGGCGACGTGGCCCACTTTGCCAGCGGCTCCTATCCCACCGAGTTTGACGAAATGGACGTAGCTTTGGATTGGACGGGAAACACCCCCTGGTACACCGGCGCCACCGATACGCGCTCCAACGGGGACTGGTCCCTGCAAATCATCAGCGAAGGGTCCACAAGCGGCATCTACATGGGCCGTTTGAGCGGCGAATACCAAGGCGGCGGATTTGCGTGGTTTACCCTCAATGGCTACGGGTTGGACAATTCTAAAATTTATTGTTTGGAAAGGCTGACCACGGGCGTAACATTTGGCAAAAACCAGGGTGATTACTGCACCAAATTGTTCCAAGCGTCTTTTGTCAAAAAGGCAGGCGGCGTAAACGTATTCAAAATGCCGTAATCAGCGGTGTTTCCACAACATATAGCGGGTTAAAAGTGGGTGCATGCCCGGTTGCAGGGTGCGGAAGAACAGGCTTTTCCCCGTCCGCGGATTGATCCCGTTTTGAAGTGTGATAAGAGGCAGGCTGAAGCCGTCCGGCAGCAAGCGGGCGGCTTTTTGTTCGTCCCAGTTTTTGGCGGGATAAAAGGCAAAGCCTTCCGCTTTTAAGCCCAGCTGGCGTTCGGTGCGAAAAAGCCCTTCCTGCAGTTGGGCGGCGGCTTGTTCGCCCGGCAGTTGGGTTACGTCCTGCCCCAGCGGGGCCAACGCGCCAAACGAAATCAGCCCGCTTTTCTTCAAATTTTTCAGCTCCGTTTCCGTCAGCAGGTTTTGCCACGGTTCCTCGTGCGGGTTTTGCCAGGCATTATAGCTGCCCGCCAGGGAAGGCGGCATAAAAAGCGCGGCGGGAATTTTGTATTTTTCCAAAACAGGGAAAATTTCGGAATAAAAATTTTGATATCCGCCCAAAAAAGCCAATAAAACCGGTTTGGACGGACGTTTGGCCCCCGGCTGCAGCGTGCCCAGCGGTACGGGCGTAAAACCGTGCCGGCGCAAGAACTGCACTTGCTTTTCAAAGCGCTGGGCCGAAATCCAAGACGTTTTGAACCGGGAAGTTTTGGGGGGGATCCCCGCTTTTTCGTACGCCAGCACCAACAGCGCATGCGGGCGGCGGCGCAGGATAAAGTATCCGCCAATTCCTGCCAACACAACAACCAAAGCAGTCAATAAGTAAAGGGTCATTATAATTTGCTCATGCCGCGGGTAAGCTGCAGGTGGTAGTCAAACAGCGTTTCGCCCCCGCGCGGGAAGGCGCGGCGCAAGGTGGATTTGCCTTTCCAAGGCCAGGGGTTGACGCCTTTTTTGGTGCTAAAGTCCAGCAAATAGCCGGCTTTGAACACCTGCGGGCGGACGCGTTTGTCAAACCCGCCGGCGCCGAACGGATAGCAGAAAGCCGTTACGGCGTGGCCCAGGCGTTCTTCCAAAATCTGTTTGCTGCGGGTAATTTCTTGCGCGATTTCTTCGTCGCTTAAACTGCGCAGGCGGCGGTGCGAGCACGAGTGGGACCCAAAGGCCACCAGCCCGCTGGCCTGCATGTGGAGGATTTGATCCCAGGTTAAATAACCGGGGGTGCCGATACGGTCCGTGATTAAAAAAATCAAGACGGGAATTTGGTATTTTTGCACCAGCGGGAAAAGCGCCGTGTAATTGTCCTCGTAGCCGTCGTCAAACGTCAGCATGACCGGTTTTTGCACGGTGGATTTGCCCGTTTTGCGGGCATTTTCCAATTCCGCCAGCGAAAGGGGATAATACCCGTTGGCTTTGAGAAACAAAATCT
Organism: uncultured bacterium; assembly: GCA_949294085.1. Classification (GTDB taxonomy): domain Bacteria; phylum Elusimicrobiota; class Elusimicrobia; order Elusimicrobiales; family Elusimicrobiaceae; genus Avelusimicrobium. Next base: position 246,444 of record CASFFX010000006.1, read on the forward strand.
GCCGCTCCAGCATTTCCGGCCGCACGGTAAACGGGAATTGTTCTTCCTGCGGATCCTGCAGAACGCCCACGTGGTGGTACATCAACGCCACAAACCCGTGCCGTTTGGGCAGATACCAGGTTTTCCGCAGCTGCGGAAACCGCCAAAACAAATAAATTACCAGCGCCGCCAGCGCAATCCAACATACCGTCATTTTTCGTTTTGCTCCTGCAATTGCCACAGTTTGGCGTATTTTACATAGACGTAAAAGGCGGAAAAAGACGCCCACAGCAGGCCGCGCAGGCCGTCCAAGATCCCCAGTTTCAGCAAGTAACGTTTTACGAATTCAAACGGAATCGTTACCAGCACAAACAACAGCGAAAAGCGCCGCCCGTTGGCATACAGCTGTGCCGCCGCCAGCGACGTATATTTGTTAAATTTGCGGAAATAGGTTTCTATCGTGTCGTATGAAAAGTGATTAATGGGATGCTTTAGCCGCCCAATTTGGCCCCGCACGTTCAGCCCTTCGTGCACCAGCCCGCCGGTGTATTTGGCGTTTTGGGTGCGCACCAGGCGCAGGTGGGTTTCTTTATTCAGCCCGCTAAAGCGCATTTTTTTGCCCAAGAAATAGTTGCAAAACGGAATTTCAAACCCGTCGCAGGAGGTGTTTTGCAGCACGCGGGCGATTTCTTCCTTCAGCTCGGGCGAGAGGGTTTCGTCGGCGTCCAGGTTCAGCGCCCAGGGCGACGTTACTTTGGAAAGCGCAAAATTCTTTTGATTGGTAAATCCGTCAAAGGGGCGGTCAAACACTTGGGCGCCCAGTTCGCGGCAGATGTCGGCCGTTTTGTCTTTGGACTGGCCGTTTACGACCACCACTTCGTGCACGAGGCCTTTGGCGCTCAAAATGCATTTGGCAATTTTGGATTCCTCGTTGTGGGCAATGATAAAAAGGGAAATTCGCGGGGTTTTCATAAGGGTATTGTACCATTTCGGGGGGAGAAAACAAAGCGCATATAAAAAGGGGAACCGCTGTAGCAGGGTTTGGGACTACAGCGGTTTGGATGAAATGTAAATGTTTTCTATATATTTAATATAACACTTCTTTGCCAAAAACAAACAGGGCCATTGGACCCATTTCGTTCAGAAAAAGTGCCTAGGAAAAAATAGGTCTAATGTGATATAATTTTTGGGTCTTACCGTAAGAAGGGGGCTGACTATGAAAAAAGCGTATTTATTGCTGTTGCCGTGTCTTTTGTGGGCGTGCACCACGCTGCCTACCTCGGCCGAGTATTTGCTGCGGGGGGACGGGTATTTTCAGGACGGAAAACCCGAAAAAGCCCTGCAGGCCTACAACCGCGCGCTGGAACTGAATCCCGACAATTTGGAAGGGCACGCTTCGCGCGGGGCGGTGTACTTTTTTACCGGAGATTACGCCCGCGCGGCGGAAGATTTTGTGTTTGTGCTGAACAAAAATCCGTACCAGGTGGACGCTTACACCGCCTACGCCAGCGCGTTGGCGGCCCAGGGCGATTACGAAAATGCGCTGGTTTTGCTAAATGTGGCCTTGCAGCTGAACCCCAGCAAACCGGAAATTTTCTTTTCGCGGGCGGGGGTGTACTTTATGCTGGACCGGTTGGACGAAGCTCTTACGGATTATACGTCCGTTATTAATTTGAAGCCCGCGGCCGACGTGTACAACGCCCGCGGGGCCGTGTACGAACGCATGGGAAAAACGGACTTGGCCCAAAAGGATTTTGATATGGCCAAATCCGGCCGGGTGCCTTCCAAATTAAACGTATATTCTATGATTGATTAGGCGTTTTTCCGTCGGAGCAAGAAAACATTTGCACGGCGCCGCGTTCTTTTGTATAATAAATATACGCGATTTACGTCACCGTAGCTCAGCTGGTTAGAGCGAGCGTTTCATAAGCGCTAGGTCGGTGGTTCGATCCCACCCGGTGACACTTTTAAGCCCTTCTTCGGAAGGGCTTTTTTATGCCTTTTTGAGTGCTTCCCTGGAAAATCCCGCCAAAATGTACTATGATAAAATTACGGAGATCTTATGAAAAAAACCTTCGCTTCCATTTTTGTATTCTTTGCGGCCGTGGTTACGGCCGCGGCCCAGTCCACCTGTGAAACCCGCGTGGACAGCCACCCCGACGCCACCACCAAACAGCGCGTGGCCTATTGCCTTACGCCCGAAGAGGCCGCCCCTCAGCCGGCCGGCCCGCAAGTGGTGTTTTATTCCGTAACCGACAATCGGCCCCAGCCAACGGAAGAGGAAGAAACCCAACCGAAGGAACCCGTCTATTTTGACAAAGACGGCGTGGCCGTGAATCAGAATTTTCAAGATACGAAAAATTTTCCCGCCTTTGAAAACGACCGCTTAAGCGTGCAAGACCGCCTGGCGATGGAAGAGTTGGGCCGGGAAGAAGCGGCCAAAGCCACGCAATGCTGCCAGGATAAACTGGAAGCTTCGGCGGCGGTGCCTTCCGTAGCGGCTCGTCCGGCGGCGGTGGCTTCTGCCCAAAATACGTCGGCCCCGCAAACGCCTTCCGCCCCCATTTCGCTGGGAGCGCCTTCCGTATTGACGGAGGAAAACGCCGGGCAGGAAACGGCCCAAGGCGTGGCAGACCGTTCTAAAAAACCGCAGCGCTTTATGAAAGAGTCTGCACCGACTCCGGCCGATTACGGCGTAGCGGCGGATCCGGCCGCGGCGTATGACCCGGCGGCCGTTACCACGGACCAAGCGGCCTATCAAAATCCGTCGGCGGCGTATCCGTATGCGGCCGCAGATTCGTCTGCACAACAAAATCCGTACGCGCAGCCGCAAACGGGCACCGTTGCCCCGCAGTACGAGGCGGCCCCGGTGCAAAACGGCTTGACAAACTAACCCAGGGAGAATAAAATAATTTTATGCAAACTTTAATCGCTTATCTGAAAAAGCCGTATGCCGAAAAAGGGGTTTTCGTCGGAACGTTTGACTTAGTGCTCCGGCTCTTGGCGCTGGCGGTATGGGTGTATGTTGTCATCATTTTGGGGTCGCTGTTTATTGACTCCCTGCGCACGGACTACAATCCGCTTAATAAATTGTGGTGGTTTTCGTACTGCTTTTTGATTTTCTTCGGCGCCTCGTGGCTGACGTACATCGTGCTGTTTGTGCGTGATTACTACGGCGAAGAAGAGTAAATTTGAACGCCTGCAAAAAAGAGCCCCCAAAAGGGGCTCTTTTTTTGTGTCAGAAAAGTAAGCAGCGGGAGATTTCCTGCCGAGATAGACTGCTACATCAGCGGATTTTGGGCCAGCATTTCCCGGGCGGTTTGGCGGTCTTTTTTCAGTTGGGCCACCAGCGCATCCAACCCGTTGAATTTGGTTTCGTCGCGCAGTTTGCCGGCGAACCAAATGGTAATTTTCCGTCCGTAAATGCTTTGATGAAAATCAAAAATATTCACTTCCACCAGCGGCAAACAGGAGTGAATCGTGTTGACGGTCGGGCGGAAACCGATGTTGCAAAACCCGTCGTAATAGCGCCGCCCGACGCGTACTTTGACGGCAAATACGCCCAGCGGCAGAATTTTGTAGAGTCCGGTATCCAGGTTAGCCGTCGGAAACCCCAGCTTGCGCCCCAGCTTGTGCCCTTTGATGACGGTTCCCGTCAGCTCGTATGGGCGGTTTAACAAATCGTTGGCGGTTTCAATATCGCCCAAGGCCAGCGCTTTGCGAATCAGCGAAGAAGAAACTTTTTTGCCGTTTATCTGATAAAACGAAGCCACTTCAAACGGAATTTGGTGTTTGGCGCAGGCCTCCCGCAAAAAAGAAACATCGCCGCGGCGGTCTTTGCCAAACGCAAAATCCTGCCCGACGAGCAAACCGCCCATTTGATAGGTTTGCAATAGCACGCGGTTAAAAAAATCTTCCGGTTCCAAATTGCGGCATTGGGCAAAATCCAGCGCGTGGGCTTGCAGGCCCAAATCTTTCAACAAGCGATGTTTTTCTTCGGGAGTGGAAAGCACCGTCATTTCGGGGTGCTCGCCCAGTAAGGTTTTGGGGGGGAGGGGAAAGTACAAAACAAGCGGTTTTTGCAAGTGGCGTACGGAAAGCGATTCCAGCCGACCAAATAAATAGCGGTGGCCAATGTGGACGCCGTCAAAAGTGCCAATCGTGATAAAATTTTTCTGTGTCATAAGTCCAAGGGCCGTATCTGCGCGCGGAGTGTATCGCACGGGCCGGTTTTTAATAAACGGCCGTCCAACGCATTTTTTACGTCAAACGGACCGATTTTCAGCCGCCGAAGTTCCGTTAAATGGCCGCCGCAGCCCAGTTTTTTGGCCAGCAAATACCCCAGCGACCGTACATAGGTTCCGCAGGAACCCTGCAGCGTAAATTCTATTTCGTCCGCACACACCAGGCGTACGTCCTCCCAGTGCACGGTTACCTCGTTATAGCGCCGTTCCATTTCCGCCCCTTTGCGGGCGAGGTCGTACATATGCTGCCCGTTAATGCGTTTGGCGCTAAAGAACGGAATCGGCTGCCTCACCTTTCCTTCCAGCGTGCGGGCGGCCTGCAGGACCGCCTGCTGCGTAAGCGGCGGCACCGGCGTTTGGCGGATGATGTTTCCGCAGGCGTCCCAGGAATCCGTTTCCGCCCCCAGTTTCAAACGGGCGGTGTAGGTTTTGCCCAGCGATAAAAAACGGGCTTGCTGGCGGGTAGCTTCCCGGCCTATCAATAAAATCAGTAATCCGGTGGCCATTGGGTCCAGGGTGCCGCTGTGGCCTATTTTTTTGGTTTTAAGCGCCCGCCGCGCAATGGCAATCACGTCGTGCGAAGAAAACCCGCTGGGTTTGTCTATCAGCAAAAGCCCGCAGGGCGGCTGATTTTCAGGCGATATCTTTGACGACATCGTACACCACTTGGGCCAAGGCGTCGGCCACTTCGTCCACCGCTTTGCCCGTCAGCTTAAAGCCGGAGGCCCGCGCATGCCCGCCGCCGCCGAACGTTTGGGCAATCCGGCTGACGTCCACCCCGCCGCGGGAACGCAAATTGACGGATATTTTGTCCGGCTCTTCTTTAATCAGGGCAGACACTTCCACCCCCGGAATCATCGTGGGCTGGCTGACAATGCCCTGCGTTTGGGCCGGCGTAGCGCCAAAGGTTTCAAAGTCGCGGCGGGTTAAAATGATTTGGCTGTATTTATTGGCAAAGCGCATTTCCATTTTTTCCAAGGCGCGGCCCAGCAGTTTTAATTCAATATACGATTTGGTGAAATAGATGACTTGGTTGATTTTGTCCACATTGGCGCCCAAGGCCACCAGCGCGGAACCCACCCGCAGGGCCTCGGCCGTCGTGTTGGAGTGAACAAACCGTCCGGTATCCGTTACCAGGCCGGTGTAGAGGCAGGTGGCCTCGTCCGGCGTGGGGAGCAGGTGCTCGTCGCCCGACGCTTCAAACAGTTGGAAGATGATTTCCGCCGTGGAAGAGGCTTTGGAATCAATGTGATTGACGTCCCCGTAGTCATCGCTTACGAGGTGGTGGTCTATATTAATCAGCGTTTTGGCTTGGGAGAGCACACTTTCCAGGTCGCCCCCGCGTTTGCGGTCGGAACATTCCAGCAGGAGCACGGTGTCAAAATCCGGCTTTTCGGGCAGTACGCCCACGTGAATTTTAGAAAGTCCGGGCAGAAATTTCAAATCATTTCCCACCGCCGGCGCCGCATAGGCATACACCGTTTTGCCCAGGCGTTCCAACAGCGAGGTCATCGTCAGCGTACAGCCCAGCGAATCGCCGTCCGGGTTCAAGTGCCCGGCGATAAAAAATTTTTTCCCTTTGCCAATCGCTTCCCAAATTTTCCGCAGGCTTTCTTCTCTATTTTCCATCGTGTTTTTCCTTTTCAATAATTTGGAAAATAGATTCCACGCGCGACGCTCTTTCGGGCGTATCGTCAAATTCAAAGCTAAAGGACGGAATCCGCTTCAGGTGCAGGCGGCCGCGCAGCTTGGCGCCGATTTCCTTGCGCAGCAGGGAAAGGGCATCCTGCGTTTTTTTCTTGTCCTCGGGGCTGCCAAACACCGAGAAAAACACCTTGGCGTTGGCCAAATCCTTAGACAGGCGCACCGCCGTAATGGTAACAAATCCGCCAAAATCGCCGTTGGCGGCCATTTTGGTAATTAACGTATTAATTTCTTCCAGGAAAAGGGTTTCCAACCGTTTAATTCTGTCAATCATATTGTTATTATAGCATTTTGGGTTGGCGGGTAAAAAATGCTTGAAAAACCCGTGAAATATATTTACACTATATATGATGGATGCGATTTGGGTGCGTCCAATCACACTATAGGAGAATATATATGAAAAAAGGTTTTACCTTAATTGAATTGCTGGTGGTCGTGCTGATCATCGGTATTCTGTCCGCCGTGGCGTTGCCGCAGTACACCAAAGCGGTGGAAAAATCCCGCGCGACGGAAGCGGTAACTTTGCTGGGCAATTTATTAAATGCCGAGCAAATTTATAAAATGAGCACCGGCTCTTACACGAACGATTTGACTGTGCTTGATTTGGAAATGCCGGGCATCAACGGTACGAGTACTGCCTTGACGAAAAACTTCAAGCTGACGATTCCCGTGGCGACGGGCACGACCTTTTTGGCTGTGGTCCAACGCGGTACCACGAGCGGCACTTCGTTTACGGCGGCTTCTACCACGGATACGAAATACACCATCAATGCTTCCATTGATTCCAACGGTGTCATCCGCCGCTGGTGCGAAACCAATGCTCCCACGGCCGTACTGACTGCGGATAAAACCACCGGCGCTTCTTCCATTTGCAAATCCATTGCAAACGGGAACGCGGGCGGTATGATTAAATAAGCTTGGGTTGAAATTTTACCGGGGTTCTCTTTGGAGAATCCCGGTTTTTTTATGCTTCAAAATAGGCGCTGTTTTTAAGCGTATCAGACTGCAATTTTGTTCATTCGCTCGTCTTTAGCAGTCGGAAACAGATTCCTCAAGGGCGGCCCTGCAAACAGAGGGAGAACAGAGCCCCAAAAAGGCGCCTTGTTGCGGTTCGTGAAGGGTTATAAGCGGTGGACGCCCTGCCGGACGGCAAGGGGGAAAATCGTCCCTCAGGAAGGGGCCCCTTTGTATGGGCGGGGCTAACGGTAACCGGAAAAGATGAAAAAGCCCCGCGCCAAACGCGGGGCTTTGAATAAACAGACGAAGGAAATTACATCTTAATTCTTCGCGTTACGTTGTCCTTGCGGAAGCACTCAATCACGTCGCCTTCGGCCACGCCTTTGAAGCCTTCAATCAGGATTCCGCACTCATAGCCTTTTTCCACTTCTTTTACATCGTCTTTGAAGCGTTTCAGGCCGGCAATTTTGCCGTGTCCGATTTCCTGGTCGTTGCGTTTTACGCGCACTTCATAGCCGCGGATAATCGTTCCGCTGTCCACCAGCGAACCGGAAATCAAGCCGGAGCTTAATTTCATCACTTTCTTGATGGTGGCCGTGCCCACAACCGTTTCCACCACGTCCGGCTCCAACAAGCCTTCCATAGCGGCTTTGATGTCTTCCAACAGTTCAAAGATAATCGTGTAGCGGCGGATTTCAATGCCTTCGCGTTCGGCTTCGGCCTGGGCTTTGTTCTCCACGTCCACGTGGAAGCCAATCACGACGGCGTTGCTGGCTTTGGCCAGCAGAATATCGGACTCGTTGATGTTGCCCGGAGCGGAAAGGATGATGTCCAGTTCCACTTCGTCAGACGGAATACGCAGCAGGGCGTCTTTGATGGCTTCAATAGAGCCCTGCACGTCCGCTTTCAAAATAAGCTGCAGCTTTTTGACGCGGTTTCCGTTTTCGTCGTTTTTGCCCAAGCTCATCAGCGATACCTGCTTGCGGTGGGCCTGCGAGTCCTCTTTCTGGGCCAATTTGCGCTTTTCGGCGGCGTAGCGGGCTTCTTTTTCGCTGGGCATGATGTAGAGCGTGTCGCCCACTTGAGGCGGTTCACCGTTGATACCCAAAATTTCAGCCGGCACGCTGGGGCCGATTTTTTGGTAGCGCTGGGAATTTTCGTCAATCAGCGCGCGGATGCGGCCATAGTTGGTGCCCACCAGGAAAGGGTCGCCCACTTTCATCGTGCCTTTTTGCACCAGCACCGTGGCGACTACGCCGCGTTTGCTGTCGCGCTTGCTTTCCAAAATGACGCCAACGCCCGGGCGGTCCGGATTGGCCTTGAGTTCCATCATTTCCGCCTGCAGGGAAATCATTTCCAGCAGTTTATCAATATTGATGTGTTTCTTGGCCGAAATTTCTACGTAAATGGTAGAACCCTGCCACTCTTCGGGCACGAGGCCGCGGGCGGCCAGGTCCTGCTTTACGCGTTCCGGGTTGGCGCCGGGGAGGTCTATCTTGTTGATGGCCACAATAATCGGCGCACCGGCGGCTTTGGCGTGCTCCATGGCTTCAATGGTCTGGGGCATAATGCCGTCCGTGGCGGACACCACCAGCACCACAATATCCGTGGCTTGAGCGCCGCGGGCGCGCATGGCGGTAAAAGCTTCGTGGCCGGGCGTATCCAAAAACGTCAGCGTGCCGCGCGGCGTAGTAACGCGGTAAGCGCCGATGTGCTGTGTAATGGCGCCCGCTTCTCCCGCGACGACGTTGGATTTGCGGATAGCGTCCAGCAAGCTGGTCTTGCCGTGGTCCACGTGGCCCATAATGGTGATGACGGGGCTTCTGGGTTTTAAGGAAGCGGGATCGTCCGGCGTTTCCATCAGCGCCACGGTTTCTTTGGCCAAATCTTCATCTTCCATTTTTACCTTGAACCCGCATTCGTCCACAATCAGCTCAATCATGTCTTTTTCCAACCGTTGGTTGATCGTGGCAAAAATGCCCATCGTCATCAGTTTTTTGATGAAGTCGTTGGTCTTAAAATTCATTTTCTCAGCCAGTTCTTTCACCGTCGGCAACCCTACAATGTGAATACATTTGGGGTCTTGCTCCGGCTGTTTAGGAGCCTGATTTTCACCGTGGTGATGTCCATGCCGCGGCCCTTGCGGGCGGGCATGCTGCGGCTGCGTTGGCTGAGGCTTGGGCTGAGCGGGAGCCGCCTGTACGGGGGCAGGCTTAGGCTGAGCGGGAGCCGCCTGTACGGGGGCAGGCTTGGGCTGAGCGGGAGCCGCCTGTACGGGAGCGGGCTTGGGCTGAGCGGGAGCCGCCGTTTCTTCGGCTTTTTGTGCCGTGGCTGCGGCTTCTTCTTTCAGAACTTCTTCTCCCGCCGCTTTTTTGGCCGTTGTTTTGCGGGCCGTCGTTCTTTTGGCGGCCGGCTTTTTAGCCGTCGTTTTTTTGGCGGCGGCGGTTTTGGAAGCGGTCTTTTTAGCCGTTGTTTTTTTGGCGGTTGCCGTTTTGGAAGCGGTTTTTTTGGCCGCAGTTTTTTTCTTGGCGGAGGATTCCTCTTCGGTATTAGTTGTTTTCTTTGTCGTCATTTACTTCCTCCTGCTTCGGTTCGGCCTGCTTTTGCGCCAAATATTTTTTGGCTCCTTCAATAATCTTGGCAGCCGTTTTTTCGCCAATGCCCTGCACCGTGGACAGGTGTTCCACATCCAATTCGGCAATTTGCTCTACGCTGGTAAAACCGGATTTTTGCAGCACTTCCGCCATTTTGGGGCCAATGCCTTCCACATCCGCCAGCGCCGCCTGTACGGCGTCGGAAGCTTCTTTGCCTTCCTGCGCTTTTTGGGATTCGCTCTTCACTTCCAGGTTCCAGCCCGTCAATTTGGAAGCCAGCTTAATATTCTGCCAATCTTTGCCGATGGCAATGGCCAGCTGATCATCCGGCACGATGACGGTGGCTTTCTTTTCCGTCAAGCTGTCAATCTTTACAAAGTCGGCTTTGGCCGGGGCCAGCGAGTTCATAATGACGGTGGAAATATCGTCGGAATAGTTAATCAGGTCAATGCGTTCGCCGGACAGTTCGTTCATGACGGCGCGGATACGAATCCCGCGCATGCCCACGCACGTGCCGATGGGGTCAATTTTGCTGTCAATGCTGGCCACCATCACCTTGGCGCGGAAGCCGGGGTCGCGCTGGACGTTTTTGATTTCCACAATGCCTTCGTTAATTTCGGGCACTTCCACCTTAAAAAGTTCTTCCAAAAATTTGCCGTTGGCGCGGGACAAAAACACATACGGCCCGCGTTGGCCTTTGTCCATCTTGAACGCGGCGGATTTGTAGCGGGAGAGCACGGGGTCATCCCCGGCGGCGGCCAGGTCGTTCTGGTTCATCACTTTGGCGATGATGGCTTTGACGCGCGAACCGGGAACGTAGCGTTCTTTTTTAATTTGTTCGCAGTAGGGGAGAATCGCTTCCACTTTGCCCAAATCCACGATGATATCCCGGTCGGAAAAGCGGCGCACGGAACCCGTTACCACTTCGCCTTCGCGGGGTTTGAATTCTTTGTAAAAATTGTCGCGTTCAATGCCGCGCACTTTTTGAATCAGCACTTGTTTGGCAATTTGCGCCGCAATGCGGGAAAAATCGTCCACTTCCAGCGTAATGGTTACCACGTCGCCCACTTTGGGGTCTTTGAGGTATTTTTTGGCGCCTTCCACGTCAATTTCCATTTCCGGGTTGGTAACTTCTTCCACCACGTTTAAGGTTTGAAACGCCTTGATGGAGCCGTTTTCCACGTCAATCTTGGCGCTGATTTGGGCCGTTTTGCCCAGGTTTTTGCGCAGGGCGGAAACAAGCGCGTCCTCAATCGTTTTTAAGATATCTTCGCGTTTGATGTTTTTTTCTCTTTCCAGTCCTTCCAACGCCAAAACTAAATCTTTAGCAGTTCCTTCCATTTTGTTATTCTCCTTTTTGCCCGGCAGGCAGCCGCGGCAGGTTAAAATTCAAGAACGGGGTCCAGGTTGGCCTTCTTGATGTTGTCGTATGAAAAGCGAAATTGATTGGTTCCGTCGTCCAGTACGAAAGCGTCGTCATCGGCCGAAGCGATTACGCCGGTAAAAGAGCCGCGTCCTTCCAGCGGTACTTTTAATGCAATTTTGGCGCGCTGGCCGACAAAGCGCTTAAAATGGGCCGGCTTTTTCAGCACGCGCTGTACGCCGGGGGAAGATACTTCCAAAATATAAGCGCCGTCAATCAAATTTTCCATTTCCAAAATGGAGTCAATTTTATCGGTCAGTTCGCCGCAGTCGTCCAGCGTAATGCCGCCGACTTTGTCTATAAAAAACTGTAAAAGTTTCTTTTTGCCTTGATGCTGGATGACCAAATCCACTAGTTCAATGTTTTGGCTTTCCAGGGCCTTGGCCACGGTTTCTTCTATGGTTTTGGGGTCTCTCATGGCTGCTCCTTAAAAATATGCCTTATTTAAGCAAAGAGCGACTTGTTGCCAAGTCGCTCTTTCTAGAACACATATATCTTACCATTACGAGGACCGTTTGTCAACCAGTCGGGAGGGACCGGCCTTAGGAAAGCCATTTTACGCCCATGGCTCCAATGACAATTAGCACCATCCCCATAACGCGGCCGGGGTTTCTCTTTTCGTGAAAGAAAATCATATTGACCACCACCGCTCCGGCCGTTCCCAGCCCAATCCACACCGCGTAAGCGGAACTGATGGGCAAATACTTAAACGAAGTATAGAGCGCCAGGAACGAAAGCCCAAATCCGCCGATAAAAGGCCCCAAATGGCGCAGGTGCCGGGTGGTGCTAAATTGCTTCAGCCCCACCACCCCGCAAATTTCGGCTGCGGCCGCCGCCAGTACCCATAACCACTTCATAAGGAATCTCCCGACGGATTTGTATCGTCTGACAATTTTAATAAGACCACCCCGCTTACCAGTATGGCCATAAAGAAAATTTGGCCCCAGGAAAGCGCTTCGTGGAACAGAAACCGGCTCATCAAGGCTGTTCCGGCGGAACCTACTGCGGCAAACACGGCGTAAACCGTTCCGGTGGGCAAAGAGCGGCAGGCTTTGAAGAGAAAGTAAAAATCCAACGCAATCCCTCCAATGACCAATCCCCAATGCCAGGGCTTGCTTGCGGTGTTGAACCCATACACCCACAACAGCTCAAACAAGCAAGTAAGTACTACATAGATCCAAGGATTTAACTGCTTCATAAAACACCTCTTTCAGCCTCGTCATCGGACTCCAAGAGCGTGTTCAATGAATACGAACGTTTCCTCCTTTTGGCGGGCGGTTTCCTGTTCGTCTATTTTGTTAAACAGAAAAACCTGCTCGGCCGCTTGTTCTATACACCCAATCATAATGCGTGCGGTGTAGGACGTATCCAACCCGTTGCGCAACAGAGGGCGGTTGCGCGTAAGGAATTCTTTCAGCCATGTATATAGGGGCGCATATAAGCGTTCCCATTTGGTAATGTCGGCGCTTTGCGACAGCCCTGTATAGAGAAAAGCCAGTATATCCCGGTGTTTTTGTACGGTGTCAAAAATGCTTTCTACTATCTGGGCCAGTTGTTCGGGCAAAGGAGCCGCGGGATTTACCGTGGCTTTTAAGCGTGCTTCCATTTTTTCCACCATGCACTGGGCAATGGCGGGCATAACGGCTAATTTGGAAGGGAAATATAGGTAAAAAGTCCCTTGCGCGACGCCGGCTTGTTTCACAATATCGGAAACTTTTGTTTTTTCTAAGCCTTTTTTCTTAAATACTGCCAAGGCAGCACAGACCAGTTTCTTTTGGGTGTCCATTGAACCTCTTGTTAGAGTAAAATGACTGATTGTCAGTCATATTGTATAGTAAAAATAAAGGTTTGTCAACCCCCTGTAATCAAGCGCTGCAGGCCCCGGGGCGGCCTTTCTTGATTGTTTCTCGCGGGCAGGTTTCCGCCCGATTGAACGGAAAATGGACTTCAAAACCGGTGGGAAAGAGTTTTACGGACAGATTTAAGCGTTCGCCCCGCCGCTTGGGAACTAATCCTTTTTCTGCCTTGCACGCCAATACAACCTTATCTAAAATGATTAGGTCCATCCGCGCTTTTGGGGTGGAACACAACTATCCAAAGGGGGAAGCAATGAAAAAACTGTTAGTATTTGCGGTAGGCGCGCTCTTGGCCGCCCAGACCGCTTTTGCCCAACAGGGCACCCGTTCGGCCTCGTATCAGCAAAGAGCGGGTGCCGCCGCCACGCAACGGGCCAATGAAGCCACGCTCAAGCAAGGAACACCCAAGCTGAGGGTGAACACCACGACCACTACTACCAGCGTGTATGATACGTCCGTGCGCAACAAAAAAGGGACGACCGATTCCGTGATTGTGGAACAAAGCGTTACCAACGCCCAAGGCCAAACCACCACGGACGGAGACGTGTACGAAAGTTTTACGCCCAGCAAAGCGGCCCGGACCAACGAGAACCGGATGGAATTGTCGGTAGCGGTGGGGGAAACGTACAGCTACAATAAAGACAACCGCAGTGATCGCTACGGTTCCAACGGATTAGCCGGAAACGTGAATATGCTGTGGCATACGTCGCCCCATTTTGCGTTGGGGGTGGATTACATGGCGCTGCACCCCAGCTCCAAAACCTATACCCGCGGCGCAGAATCCCGCAACTACGACGACATTTATTTGCATGCCGTTTCATTGGGCGGCAAATACACGCTGAACGCCTGGAACAACCTGCGGGTCTATATCCCCATGGGATGGGGCATGATGAACGCCCGCATGAAAACCCAGTCGGGCGCGGCCCGCGCCAGCCACGATAAATGGGGCACCGGTTTCTATGCCGGCTTGGGCGTGCAGTACGATATTACCGCGCGTTTGTTTGCCGGGCTGGAATACCGCTATACGTACGCGTTTATCAGCGATAAAGACCTTTCGTCCTACGGCCGCGATAAAGACTTGCAATACCACTCCGCCTTCCTGCGCGTAGGGATGCGGTTTTAAGCATACGGCTTACGATAAACCGAAAGGGGGCCCGGTATCGGGTCCCCTTTTTTGCGTTTATAAAAACGGGTTGGCGGGCAACGCTCACCCTGTTTACGAAACCCAGCGGGTAAATACGCGGGCTGCTTCCTTGCCGTCGGATTGGCGCGTAATCACGTGCCAAAAGTTTTGCCCGTCGCAGGGATAGACTTGGACGGACAGCGCTTCTCCCGCACGGCACTCGCTTTTGAACGAGACCAGCAGGCGGCCCAGGCGTTTTCCGTCGCGCACCTGCGGGGGAACGCTTTGTATGGCCCAGGCGGTGTAGTGGGTATTGTTGACGTGGGCGTTTAGGTCCAAATCTTCTTCGCGCGTGATGACTTGCAGCGTGCTGGACGGCAGGGGGGCCGGCAGGGGCGCCTTGAAGTTTTCTTCGGGTTCCAATTCGTCCGGCAGCGATAAATTTTCTTCCAACAGCCGCTGGGGCGTGCGCGTCAGGCGGCGTTTTTGGATGTCCATAATGGCCCACCAGGAGGACCCTTCAAACAGCGGGGTTCCGTCCTGTCCGTACACGGTAAACTGGCGGCGGCTTAACAGCCGGTTGGAATAGGCATGCCAGGTTTTTAGTTTTACGTCTTGCAGGGCAATGGCCGTTTGCAGCGCGCGGGCCTGCAAATGGGTAAGAATCCAGGCCAGGTTGTCTTTATACAAATCCTTCCAGCCAAAGCCCAGCTGGGCGCTGTCCAGCGCGGCGGCTTGCTGAAAATATTTCAAAAAAGTAACGGCGGGGATGTTCCCGCTGGGGTCCAGCTCGTCTAATCGTACGTGAAAAGTTTGTTCTAGCATATGGTTATTGTAACTTTTTGGAGGGCGTTTGCCTATGCCCTTTGAAAAAAAGCCCCCGGCAAAATCCGGGGGCCGATAAACCGGGAATTGAGCGGAGCTTATTTTCCGGCGGCTTCCAACAGTTTCTGGACGGCTTCGTCCAAGTTCCAGCGGACGGCGTCCTTCTCGGTGCGTTTTTTGTATTCGCATTGGCCGTCTTTCACCGTGCGGCTGCTGACCACCAGGCGGTAAGGCAGGCCGATCAGGTCCATGTCTTTGAACTTGATGCCGGCGCGTTCGTCGCGGTCGTCCAGCAGGACGGACAAGCCCGCCGCTTCCAACTGGGCGGCAATTTCGTCCGCGTGTTTTTTTACGTCGGGGTTAGAAGCGTAGTCTATGGCGACGAGGGCCACGTCAAACGGCGCCAAAGGCGCGGGCCAAATGATGCCGTTATCGTCGTGAGACTGTTCAATCGCGGCCGCCACCACGCGGCTGATGCCAATGCCGTAGCAACCCATAATCATCGGTTTGGAGGTTTGGTTTTCGTCCAAGAAATTGGCCCCCATGGCGGCGGAGTACTTGGTGCCCAGTTTGAACACGTGTCCCGCTTCAATGCCGCGGGTAAAGGTAAATTCTTTGCCGCAGCGGGCGCATTTGTCGCCGGCGGAAGCCATTTTCAGGTCGGCATACACATCCACCTTAATGTCGCGGCGGGGGGTAACGTTAATCATATGCACGTCTTTTTCGTTGCCGCCGGACACGCCGTTTACGATGTTTTTTACGTAGTTATCGGCGTAAATCATCAGGGAGGGATTTTTTTCCTTCAGCCCTTGCGCGCCGGCAAAGCCCACAAACGACCCCGTTACTTGGGTATAGACTTCTTCGGACGCTTTTTCCAGCTCGTTGCATTTGAGTAGCGCCTTGAATTTGAATTCGTTAAGCTCGTGGTCGCCGCGCACCAAGGCCACCACCGGTTTACCGTCGGCCGTAAAGACCAACAGTTTAATCAGTTGCGAAGCCGGCACATGCAGCATATTGGCTACGTCGTCAATGGTATAGGCTTTGGGGGTGGCGCGCTTTTCCATCGGCTTGAGCTCGGCTTCGTTAATCGCAATTTCGGCCGGCGCCTGAATTTCGGCTTTTTCCGTATTGGCGGCATAGCCGCAGCCGGTGCAGTCGGCAATGGCGTCCTCGCCGGTGGAAGCCAGCACCATAAATTCATGCGAAAAATTCCCGCCGATGGAACCGGTGTCGGCTTCTACGGCTTTGAACTGGAAGCCGCAGCGTTTGAAAATGCGCTGATAGGCGTCGTACATTTTCTGGTACCATTGGTTGGCGTCTTGGTCGTTGGCGGCAAAGGAATAGGCGTCCTTCATATAGAATTCGCGGGCGCGCATTACGCCAAAGCGGGGGCGGATTTCGTCGCGGAATTTCGTGCCGAACTGGTAGAGACAGAACGGGAGCTGCTTGTAGGAAGTGGTGTCTTTTTTTACCAGGTCCGTCATCACTTCTTCGGCGGTGGGGGCAAAGCAGAATTCGGCTTCTTTGCGGTCGGCAAAGCGCAAGAGTTCCTTGCCGTAGTACGTCCAGCGGCCGCTTTCTTCCCACAGTTCTTTGGGCTGCACCAGCGGCAGCCACACTTCGCACGCGCCGGCGCGGTCCATTTCTTCGCGCACGATGTTTTCCACTTTTTTAAGTACGCGCAGCCCCAAGGGCAGCCACTCGTACAGCCCGCTGGCTACTTTGCGGATCAGCCCCGCGCGGATCATCAGCTTGGCCGAAAGCGTATCGGCGTCTTTGGGCGCTTCTTTTAAGGTAGGCAAATAGTAATTTGAGAGTTTCATTTTGATATCCTTGTTATTTTTTCCAATCTTTAATTTTTTGAATTAAAAAATCCACCCATTTTTCCTGGGGAAGCTTGAACATGGTCTGCCCGTGTTCAAAATACAGACCTTCGCCTTTGCCGCCGGCAATGCCAAAATCCGCATCGCGCGCTTCGCCGGGCCCGTTTACAATGCAGCCCATGACGGCAATTTTAAGCCCGGTGGCTTTTTGCAAGAGGGCTTTGTCGGAATAAATTTTTTCTTCCAGCGCATGTACCGTGCCCGTTACGTCCACTTGCGTGCGGCCGCAGGTGGGACAGGAAATCAAATTGGGGCCGTATTCCCGCAGGCCAAGCGCTTTTAAGATTTCATACGCGGCCCGCACTTGCATACGCGGGTCCTCCGTCAGCGAGACGCGTATCGTCGCGCCGATACCCTTTTGCAAAAGCGTTCCCAGCGCCACCGCACTTTTAACGGTGCCGCTTAAAAAACTGCCCGCTTCGGTCAGACCGATATGCAGCGGAATATCGCTTTGGGCGGCAAAACGTTCGTTGGCCAAAACGGTGCGTTTGAAATTGTCCGACTTTAGCGACACCACCACATCTTTGAAATTTAACTGCTCCAAAATATTGGCCTGTTCCAGGGCTTCGTTCACCATGACTTCGGCCCACTTTTCGTCGGACAAATCCATTTTGCCCTGAACGCTTTTTAAGTGTTTCACGCTGCCTGCGTTTACGCCGATGCGAATCGCCACGCCGGCGTCTTTGGCGGCTTTGACTACTTCTTTGGTGTTTTCTACCGAGCCGATATTGCCCGGGTTAATGCGCACCTTGTCCACCCCTTGTTTAATGGCTTCCAGGGCGAGTTTGTAGTCAAAATGAATATCCGCCACCAGGGGGGAGTGAATCCGCTTTTTGATTTCGCCAATGGCTTGCGCCGCCTGCATATCCGGCACGGCCACGCGGTTAATTTCGCAGCCGGCGTCCTCCAGCAGGTTGATTTGTGCGGCGGTGGCCAGCGGGTCGCGCGTATCGGTATTGCACATACTCTGCACGCGCACGGGGTGGCCGGTGCCTAAAATATAGGGCCCTACTTTTACTTCTCTAGTCTTGTACATGTTCCGCCTCCGCGGGGGATGGGTCGCTTTGGGTTTGGGTAGCCGTAACGGCGGCCTTGGGTTTGAAGAAAATGCGTTTAATGTCCGAATAGGACGCATACACCACTAATAAAAGCAAAATATACAGCCCCACATTGGCCGCGCGGTTGAGCATTTTTTCGGTCGGGAGTTTTTGAGTCAGCCCTTCCCACAAAAATACCAATGCGTAACCGCCGTCCAATATCGGGATCGGGAACAAGTTAAACATCCCCACCGCCAGCGACAGCATCGCAATTAAAAACACAAAGTCAAACAAACTGCGGTGCACCGATTGATGAATAATGTTGACAATGCCAATCGGCCCGGCCAGTTCGGGGGCTTTTTTCTGGGTGAAGCTTTGCGCCAGCGAGGCGAGGGAGAATTTGGTCCAATAATAGCATTGATATACCCCCAGCCCGGCGGCTTTCCACCACGAAACCGGCTTGAACACCGGGTTGACCGTAATGCCCAGCACGGTGGGGGCGTCGGCCTTAAAGTCGGCGGCCCGGGCCGTAACCGTTTGGGTTTGGCCGTCGCGTTCGTAGGTCAGTTTCACGTCCCCTTTGCGTTCGGCCATGGCCAGGGTTAAGTCTTTCCAGTTGGCAATTTCCCGTCCGTTAATTTGGCGGATTACGTCGCCCTCTTTCAAATTCAGTTTAGCGGCGGGGTAGCCTTCCGCCACGGTGCCCACGGCGGCCGGCAGCTTGACGGGGTCCGTCTCCGGCATTCCTTTAAGGTAAATCAGCACGCCAAAGATAAGCGCCGCCAGCACATAGTTAAACAGCGCCCCGTTAATGACCATAAAAAATTTGGCATACCATTTTTTGGCGGCAAATTCGTAGGGCTTGGGCGGTTCGGTTGCGTTTTGCGGGTGGAACATCGGCCCGGCCGGCTCCACAAAACCGCCAAACGGTATGGCGCGGATTTGATAGTCCGTATCGCCCACTTTTTTATGCCATAAAATTTTGCCAAACCCAAACGAAAATTCGTTCACGCGGATTCCGGTCAGGTGGCAGGCTATATAATGGCCAAACTCGTGTATGATGACAATCGGGCTTAGCACAATGATAACGGCCACAATGGATAAAAGCATTTTGTTCCTCTCCTAAATCACGGCTTTTTTGTACGCCTTTTCCTGCAGGCACACGCGGGCCGCTTCGCGGGCCCATTGGTCGGCTTCCTGCGCTTGGTTGAGGGTAGCGTCCCCGTACGTGTGGGGGGCGGCTTTCAAGACCGTGTAGATTAATTTGGGAATATCCGTAAATTTAATTTGTTCGTCCAAAAACGCCTCTACCGCCACTTCGTCCGCCGCGCTGAGTACGGCCGGCGCAATGCCGCCTTTGCGGGCGGCGGCCAAGGCCAAATCCAGGCAGGGGAAGCGTTCCAAATCCGGCTTGAAAAATTCCAGTTTGGCGGTTTCAAACAAATCCAGTTTCTTCACCGGGCCCGGCGCACGGTGCGGATAGGTGATGGCGTATTGAATCGGCACGCGCATATCCGGCTCGCCCAGTTGGGCCAAAATGGCCCCGTCGTTAAATTCCACCGCCGAGTGCACGATAGACTGCGGATGAATTACAATTTGCACTTTTTCTTCGGGCAGGCCAAACAAATTCATAATTTCAATGGATTCAAAGCCTTTGTTCATCAGCGTGGCGGAATCAATGGTAATTTTTTTGCCCATCCGCCAGCGCGGGTGATTGAGCGCTTCGCCGGGCGTAACCGTGGACAAGGCGCCCTTTCGCTTGGCAAACGGCCCGCCGGACGCGGTAAGAAAAACGCGGGAAATTTGCGGCTCCAATTTGGAATAGTCGTGCTCGTCGGCCATGCCGCTTAAGCATTGGAAAATGGCCGAAGGTTCGCTGTCCACCGGCAAAATGGCGGCTTCCCAGCGTTCGCACTCTTTCATCAGAGTTTTGCCGGCCATGACCATGGGTTCTTTGTTGGCCAGCGCAATGGTTTTGCCTGCTTTAATGGCGCTTACCAGCGGCTGAAAACCTACCGCGCCCACCACCCCGCTGAGCACCAGGTTGGCGCTGGGCAGCGAAGCCATAAACATAAGGCTTTCTATTTCCGGGGGCAACAGGCGGGTGCCGGCCGGGATTTGGTCTTTGATCTTTTCGTAGCTGGCGGGGTTTAATACGGCCGCAAAGCGAGGCTTAAACGAGTGGAGCTGTTTAAGGAATAAATCGGTATTGTTGTTGGCCGACAGCGCCATCACGCGGTACCCTTCGCCCAAGCGGGCAATCACGTCCAGCGCGGAGGTGCCGATAGACCCCGTAGAACCCAGGATGACGATGTTTTTCATAACGTATAGAGTACCACGTAGTAAAACAGCGGCGCCAACAGCAGGTACGAGTCAAACCGGTCCAAAAATCCGCCGTGGCCGGGCAGCAGGTTGGAAGAATCCTTTACGCCCGTGGAACGTTTGATGACGGATTCGGCCAGGTCGGACACTTGCCCCACCACCGCAATCAAAAGCCCCAGCAGGACGGCTTCTTTCACGCTAAACAGCGTGGACAAAAACAAATGGCGCATCAGCACCGCGCCGCCCACGGCCAGCAATGTGCCGCCTACGGCGCCTTCCCACGTTTTTTTGGGGCTTACTTCCACATTAAGTTTATGCCGCCCAAAAAAGCGTCCGCTGAAGTACGCGCCCGTATCGCAAATCCAAACGGTAATAATCATAAACAGCGTTAAATACTCGCCATAGGTGGCAATATCGCGCAAATTCACCAGGTGCGCCAACGACCACGGAATCAAAAACACGCCCGTAAAGGTATTGCACACGCGGTCCCACGAGCGTTTGGGCGTGAGCACTTCAAACAGCAATACGCCAAAAATGACTACGCTGACGGAAAACGGATACAGGTTATCCGGCAGGTCAATCATGTCCGCCGGGGCGCGGCCCAAAATGGCCACGGCGGCCATCAGCAGGCCAAAGAGCAATAAACTGGGCATATGCACGGGTTTTTTGCCGGCGGTAAGCACCAGGCCGTACTCGTACAGGCACAGCAAAATTACACAGCCTACAAAGACCATGTAAATCACGCCGCCAAAGTGAATAGCGGCTAAAATAACGGGAATCCCCACAAGGGCGGTTAAAATTCTGGGTAATAGCATATCTTTATTTTACTATATTTGCGGGGTTTTATCTCGCCGGGCTAGCGCGAAAAAATCAGAGGAGAATCATTTTTTCAAACGCATGGCGCGCCTGCTTGGCCCGCACGTAAATAATACCGCAGTCGGTAAACCCGTAGCGTGCCAGCAAGTGCTTCATCGGTTCGTTGTGGGGGTGTGTGTCCGCCCGCAGCGAGGCAACGCCGCGGGCCTGGGTTTGCTGCTGCCAAAATTCCAACACGCGGCGGGAGGCTCCCGTCCCGCGCAGCCGCTGCGACAGGGCAAACCGGTGCAGCACGCAATAGGGCCCGCTGCTAAGCCAAGCGCCTTGGTCTATGCGGCGGTAGGGTTCTTCGTCCTCAAACGATAAAGCAAAATAGCCGTGAACCTCATTTTGCACTTCCAGCACATATCCTTTCCCGCGGGAGACATCGTCCTGCAAAATAGCCACGTTGGGGTATCCGTCCTGCCATTGGTCCACCCGGCGGCTTTTAAGAAGTTCCTTGGCCGCGCGGATAATTTGCCGTATGCGGGGCAAATCGGTCAGTAAGGCGGGGCGTATAAGCGGTGTGTTCATTTTCGTTTGGCCACCATGGCTTTAATTTTGGGGCTTTTGAGCTCCCACAAGGCATTATTGGCCACCCAGCGGGCGGATTTATTGTCGGAATACAAGTCCAAAATTTCTTCGGCGCAGGCGATGGCTTTGGGCGTAAGGCGGGGATTTTTTTTGCCGATGTTGCGCAGCGCCCAGTTGACCGCTTTATACACCATGGGGCGCGGGTCGCAGGCGTGATTTTTGACCAGCGGCAGCATTTTAATCAGTTCCTCGTCCTTGGTTTTGGCCCGCGGCGCCGCCAGCACGCACAGCGTGGCAAACCCGGCCCGGCGGACAAATTCTTCTTCCCGCCGAATCCAGCGCTCGGCCAGTTTGAGGGGATTTTTTACTTTGGCAAACAGGTTGGCACAGCACAAATCGCAAATATCCCACGAATTGAGCTCCCGGACCCACGCGTCCAGCTTTTCGCGCGTCATTTGCTGGGGGTCCGCCAGCATGGAGGCCATCATCCGCGCTTCGTGCACGCCCGTGCCCCACAGCGCTTCGGCCAGTTCCTGGTCCGGCCGCGGCAGGCCTTTGACCAACAGCCGCAGGGTGGTAACAGACGTGCCGACGGCTTTGTCGGTTTGGATGCCAAAGCGTTCGCTCATTTGTTTTTTGAAAGCGGGGGAAGAAAAACGCTTGATGCGGCGCAGCATTTCTTCCGCGCGGGAGCGGGTTAAAGGTGAAATCATAATCCTCCAAAGCGGCGTTTGCGCGCCCGATAGGACGCGAGGGCTTTTTCAAACTCGGCTTCGTTAAAATCGGGCCATAAAACGGGCGTAAAATAAAATTCGCTGTAGGCCGCCTGCCACAGCAGAAAATTGGACAATCTTTCCTCGCCCGACGTGCGGATAATCAAATCCGGGTCCGGCAGGTTGGGTTGGTAGAGGTGTTGGGCCAAATCCTGGGGGGTAATGTGCGTTTTCCCTTCCGCCAAAAGCGCGTTGACGGCGTGCACAATTTCTTGCCGGGCGCCGTAATTCAACGCCAAATTGAGGGTTAAGCCGGTATTTTTTGCGGTAGAGCGGACGGCATAGTCTATCTTGTCCAAAATGGCGGCAGGCAGGGGTTCGCGCGCCCCGCTTACCCACAGGCGCAGGCCGTGCTTGGCGGCGTTTTGGGTGTATTGGTCCAAGGTTTGCGCGAGCAGGCGGAACAAACCGTCAATTTCCTCTTGCGGGCGGGACCAGTTTTCCGTAGAAAAGGCGTACAACGTCAAATACCGCACTCCCGCTTGTTGGGCCGCCTTCAGCGTGCGTTCCACCGCTTTGGCGCCGGCTTTGTGCCCCGCCAGACGGGGCAGTCTGCGTTCTTGCGCCCAGCGGCCGTTGCCGTCCATAATAATGGCCACGTGCCGGGGTACGGAATTAACGGGTGTTTCGGACATATTTCTATTTTAGCTTTTTTGAACGCACCCTGCAGAAATGTTTTGGAACGAGAAAGGGGAAAAACGGCCAAAAAAATCCCGCCCCGGGAAGAGGCGGGATTGTATAGCGGAAACGGAAATTAGATTTTCATAATTTCGGCTTCTTTGTTTTTGATTACCTGGTCAATTTTGGCGATGTTGGCGTCGGTCGCTTTTTGTACGTCGGCTTCGTAGCGTTTCAAATCGTCCTCGGTAATTTCGGAAGCTTTTTGGGCTTTTTTGAGCTTTTCAATCACGTCGCGGCGTTCGTTGCGCACGGCCACTTTGAAATCTTCGCTCATTTTGGAAATGTTTTTGGCCAGTTGTTTGCGGCGGTCTTCCGTCATGGAAGGCAGCGTAATGCGGATGACTTTCCCGTCGTTTACGGGGCTGGCGCCCAGGTCGGCCTTTTGGAGGGCTTTGTCAATATCGTTGAGGGAGCCGAGGTCCCAGGGTTGAATTTCCAGGGTTTTGGCGTCCAGTACGTTGATGATGGCCATTTGCTTAATCGGGGTGGGCGTACCGTAGTAATCTACACGGATATTTTCCAGCAGTCCCGCGCTGGCGCGGCCGGTGCGGATGGTGGCCAAATCGCGTTCCAAGCGGGTAACGTGCTCGGCCATATTGGTTTTAGTTTTGTTCAAAAGGGTGCTAATGCCTTCCATAATTCATTCCTCGTATCGTAAAATGTTACTTTATTATAGCAATTCTAGCGCGGTTTGCGCGGGGCGGCGCTCCAACAGGCCCGCCCGTTGGGTTAATAAATAATCGTGCCGACGTCTTCGCCGCAGAGCGCTTTTTTGATGTTGCCTTTTTTGTGCAGGTTGAACACTTGCACGGGCACTTTGTTCTCCAGGCACAGGGCCAGGGCGGCCGTATCCATAAATTGCAGCTGTTGGGCGATGGCGTCTTTGTAAGTAATTTTATGAATCAGTTTGGCGTTGGGGTTTTTCTTGGGGTCGCTGTCGTACACGCCGTCCACCTGGGTGGCTTTCAGCAGGACGTCCGCATTAATTTCCGACGCCCGCAGCGCCGCGGCGCTGTCGGTCGTAAAGAAGGGGTTGCCGGTGCCGCCCGCAAAAATGACGATGCGGCCCTTTTCCAGGTGGCGCAGCGCTTTGCGGCGCACAAACGGTTCGGCCAGTTGGTAAATGTTGATGGAGGTAAGTACCCGGGTGGGAACGCCGGCTTCTTCCAGGGCGGACTGCAGCGCCAGCGCATTGATGACCGTGGCCAGCATACCCATATTGTCGGAATTAACGCGGTCAATCACGCCGCCCCCGTCGCGCACGCCGCGCCAAATGTTTCCGCCGCCCAGCACGATGGTCAGCTCGCAGTTGCCGCAGCGGTAAGCATCGGCAATTTCCAGGGCAATTTCTTTCAGCGCCTGCGGATTGATGCCGCGGTGCCCTTCGTTAATCAAGGCCTCACCGGACAATTTGAGCAACACTCTTTTTTTGGGATGGCAGCACGTTTCCATAAGGATATCCTCTCGCAATTTTATTTTTAGTATTGTACCACAAAACCGCAGCCCACGCTACGGGACCGGGCTTCTTCTTCTGCCGGACGGAAACCCCTTCGGCATAAAAAGAAGCCCCTCACAGGGAGGGGCTTTAGATTAGAAGCGAACGAAACGAACGACTTTCAGTTCACAACCCAAATTCTTGGATTCTTCGGCCAGGTAATCGGCAACGGTTTTTTTGTTGTCTTTAATGGTCGGCTGTTCCAAGAGGCAGTTTTCTTTGGCAAACTTTTTCACTTTGCCGGGCAGCATTTTTTCAATGGTGGCGGCAGGTTTGCCTTCGTTAATCGCCTGGGTTTTGTAGATGTCCAGCTCGCGGTCAATGACGGCTTGCGGGATGTCTTTCGCATCTACCCAGCCGCTCTGCATCCCTACGGTGTGCATCGCCAGCCCGCGGGCAATTTCTTTGGCTTTTTCCATATCTTTGCAATTGCCGATGACGGCCAATTCCAAAATGGAAGCTTTTTTGTTGTCGGAGTGCACATAGTAAGCCATCACGCTGCCTTCGGCGGGCGTCCAGTTGTAGCCGCCTTTGAAGGTGGTGTTCTCGCCAAATTTCGGCGCTTGTTCGTTAATCATGGCTTTGATGTGTTCGTCGTTGGCATAGTCCAACCCGGGGTGTTCCAAAACGTATTGGGCCAAATCATCGGCCAATTTAATAAAGGCGTCCGTTTTGGCAACAAAGTCCGTTTCGCAGCCCAGATAGACCATGGCAAAATTTTTACCGTCGGTTTTGATGGATACCCGGCCTTCTTTGGTTTCGCGGTCGGAGCGTTTGGCCATATCCGCCAAGCCTTTCTTGCGCAAAAACACGATGGCTTGTTCCATATCGTCTTTGCATTCCACCAGGGCTTTTTTGCAATCCATCAAGCCAGCGCCGGTTTTTTCTCTAAGGATTTTAATGTTTTCGGCTAAAGACATTTTGTTCTCCTGTTAATAGGGGTTAAATCTGAGCGAAAGTTCCCGGCCTGGCCGGGAACTTTCGTGAGCAATCTTATTTGGCTTCTTCGGCCGGAGCTTTTTCTTCCTTCGCTTCGGCTTTCGGTTCCGCTTCGCCTTCGGCTTTCGCTTTGGCTTTTACGGTTTTTTTGGCTTTGGAAGCAGCCGGTTTTTTGGCGGCCGTTTTCTTTTTGGCGGCCGGTTTTTCGGCTTCTTTGGCTTCTTTTACTTCTTCGGCCGGGGCTTCCGCTTTGGCTTCTTCTTTGGCAGGTTCTTCCACTTTCACCGTTTCTTCCACTACCACTTCGGCAGCGGCGGGAGCGGCGGCTTCGGCTTTTTCGGCCGCGAGCATGGCAGATTCAAAAGCTTGCGCCATCACCGGGTTTTCGGCCGGTTTGTTTTCGGCAGCTTTTACGGCTTCCAGTTCGGCTTTGCCTTCCAAAATAGAGTCCGCAATCGCGCTGCAGAACAATTTGATGGAGCGGGCCGCATCGTCGTTACCGGGGATCGGCAGGCTGATCATATCGGGATCGGCGTTGGTGTCGCACACGGCTACCACCGGAATACCCAACGCGTGGGATTCGCGCACGGCGCCGGCGGTGTCCACCGGGTCAATGACGAATACGACGTCCGGCAATACTTTCATATCGCGGATGCCGCCCAGCAGTTTCTGCAAGCGGACCATTTCTTTGGTCAAGCGGCTGGCTTCTTTTTTGGAGATGGCTTTGAACACGCCCGAAGATTCCCATTTTTCCAATTCGTTGAGTCTTTCTACCGATTTTTTAACGGTTTGGAAGTTGGTCAGCGTACCGCCGAGCCATTTTTCGTGGATGCAAAAAGCACCGCAGCGGGCGGCTTCGGCCTGGATGGCTTCCTGGGCTTGTTTTTTGGTACCGACGAACAAAAATTTGGCGCCTTTTTTACTTTCTTCTTTAATAAAAGCGCAGGCTTTTTTCAGTTCTTTGGCGGTTTTTTGTAAGTCTAAGATATGGACGCCGTTTCTTTCTCCAAAGATAAAGCGGCCCATTTTGGGGTTCCAGCGGGAAGTTTGGTGCCCAAAGTGCACACCGGCTTCCAGCATGGCTTTCATAGATACGTTGCTCATGTTTTTCTCCTGTGGCCGCAACCTAAATTAGGGAAGGGGATTCCCCGGTGGTTTTGGCCTGGGGTGTCGTCGGGACTGGCTTTGATTTACAAACTTTTTTCGCTATCCCGCTCATATTACACCTTGTAACTATTATAGCATAAAAGCCCCGGCAAGCCAACAGGGCCCCGATTGGGGGGAAAAACGAGGCACTTTGATTATACTTTATTTGAGGGCGCTTCCGGGCGCAAAAAAACCGCGGGACCTAAAAGCCCCGCGGTTTTGGTTAAAACGTTCCGTATTAGAAGCGGCCGTTTACAATTACCATCGCCGGGAACCAACCGTTTTCGGCAATGTTGAGCAGCCCGATTTGCAGGCCGTTAATGTTTTTGGCGTAGTTGACGAAGCCCAACTGCAAGCCTTTCATGTATTCGGCTTGGTTAAAGAAGCCCCATTGCAGCCCGGTGGTGCTGTTCATAGACAGGTTGACCACACCGAACTGGGCCCCCATAATGGTGTCGTTTTTCGTCAGCAGACCGAACTGCGCCCCTTTGACCTGGTTGGCCAAGTTGACGATCCAGCTCATGCTGGCGCCGGTCAAATCGTATTCGGTTTGGGCAAACAGAAAGTCAAACTGTACGCCGGTTACGGTAGCGGTTTTGGAAGCGATACCCAAATCTACCCCTTGAACGTCGTGGATGTTGTTCGGAACGGCTACGGCAATTTCGTCCCAGAGGGAGAGTTTCAACGCTCCCGTTTCCGCGGCGGCGGGCAATACGGCGGCCATGAAAACCGCCACAAGTAAAGCCAATTTCTTCATGTGTGTTTATTTCCTCCGTTTTGGTAGAGATGTTTCTTACCGTTTTTATTGTAGCACTTTTTAATGAATTTTTTAACAGAAAACAAGATTAGAAAGTGGTAAAATACTAAAAGAGGTAATTATGAACATAAACTTGGTTTCTTTCAATCCGCTGGCGGCTGATGTCGCCGGCAACGCTTCCCGCTTGACGGACATTTTGCGGGCTCCCGCACCCAAAGGCGATTTGGTGGTATTTCCGGAGGCGGCCCTTTGCGGCTGCCCGCTGTTTGATTTGTTTGACGATAAACGCCTGCTGGCGCAAAATGCGGCCGCATTAAAAGAAATTGCCAAAGAAACCAAGGAGACCGCCGTGGTGCTGGGCTATGCGGACCGCCAAAACGGCCAATCGGTTACGGCCGCGGCGTATATATATAAGGGAAAGATTACCAAAATTTTTGACACGGAAACCGTTGTCCTTAAAGGCGAAAAAATCCAGCTGGTGCTGGGCCAGCCGCAGGACACCGCCTGCGACCCGGATGCCGATGCGGTGGTATTTCTGACGGCGGTTCCCTATCTGAAAGGAACTTTTGCGCCCCGGCTGGACGCGCTGAAAAAATTTGCCAAAAAACACGCCGTGTGTGCGCTCGTGTGCAATTTGCTGGGCGGCGGGGACGGGATGATTTTTGACGGGCAGGTGGCTGCCGCCGACAAAAAAGGCAACCTCGTCTTGCTGGGGGAACCTTTTCGCGGGCAAGTGCTCACTTTGGATACGCAAGCCAAACATACGCCCGTTTCTTATCAAACCGCGCCGCAGGAAGAATTGCTCAACGCGCTGTCGTTTGGCCTGCGCGATTATGTGCACAAAAGCGGGATGGACAAAGTGGTCTTTGGCATCAGCGGCGGCATAGATTCCGCCTTTACTGCCGTGTTGGCGGCGCGTGCGTTGGGCGGAGAAAGTGTGTATTGCGTGTCGCTCCCGTCCTACTGCACCAGCGATTTAAGCAAAACCCTGGCCGGCCAGCTGGCCCGCACGCTGGGGGTGAATTTGGAAGAAGTGGGCGTGGTGCCGGCGTTGGCCAGCGTGAAGGAGGCCATGGCGCATATCGTGTCTCACCCCAAAGACACGACGGAGCAGGAACTGCAGTCCCGCTTGCGCACCACCATTTTGGGCGCGCTTGCCAGCGAATACAAAGCTATGCTGATTTCCACCGACGACAAAAGCGAGTGCGCGGTAGGGTCGTTTGTGTTGTATGGCGATGCGGGCGGAAGCTTGCAGCCGCTGGGGGATTTGTACAAAAGCGAAATTTACGAACT
The DNA here is from genome assembly GCA_949294085.1 of uncultured bacterium. Lineage (GTDB taxonomy): Bacteria > Elusimicrobiota > Elusimicrobia > Elusimicrobiales > Elusimicrobiaceae > Avelusimicrobium. The sequence goes on from CASFFX010000006.1 coordinate 274,864, forward strand.
GGCCGAGTACCTTAATAAGAAAGGGGAGCTGATTCCGCGCGGCATTATTGAGCGGGCTCCCACCTCCGAATTGAGTCCCAACCAAAAAGACGAAGATTTGCTGCCGCCCTATGGCGTGCTGGACAAAATTTTGCAGGCGTATTTGGAAGAAGGCAAATCGGCGGACGAAATTGCCAAAAAACTCCGCTTGAAAGCCGCCGTGGTAACCGACGTGTTGACCCGCGTCAACCAGGCCGATTTGAAACGCCGCCAAACGGCGCCTGCACTGCAGGTAAGCGCGCATCCGTTTGCGTCTGTGCTGCGGCCGATTATTAAAAAGGTACACCTGTAATATGCGGCGAATTTGGGCGGCTGTGGTCGGGCTTTTCCTCTGTTTGAGCGTCTATGGAAAGGACACCCTCTTTCTGGGCCCCACCAACCTGCGCGTGAGCGAGGAGGGGGAATTTTCGTGGGTGGATATGACCCCGAAACCGGAAGAGTTTGACAACCTGTGGGCGTACCGGAAATATCCGTTGGAAAAGAAGCTGACGGGGCTGGGCGTCAATGTGGCCGTGGCGGACAGCGGGATTACCTCGCACACGGAATTTAACGGCAAGCACATTATGGGGCAGGATTTTACCCTCTCCGGCGCGTTGACCGACGTAAAAAATCACGGCACGGGGCTGGCCGGCATTATCGGGGCGCGCGGCGTGCGGTTCACGGGGGTGGCGCCTTCGGCTTCTTTGTTGATTTATAAAATAGATGACGGCAGCCGGCTGATTGGCCCGCAGGCGGCCGCGGCGGCCGTTAATACGCTGTTAAACTACAACGAGCAAAACCCCACCCGCAAAATCACGGTGCTGAATTTGAGCTATGGCGTGTCCGGCGGCGGCTATGCGGCGCTGACCCAAGCCGTCAACCGGGCGCACGATTCCGGCGTTACCGTGGTTTCTCCCGCCGGCAATTACGGATTTCCGGGAGTTTTTTATCCGGCCAATTTGTCCACCGTCCTTGCGGTAAGCGCGCTGGCGGCGGACGGCAAATCCCTCTATCCCGGGTCCTCGTACGGGCCGGAAGTGGATTTTATTGCCCCGGGGGACCGCGTCTATACGGCGTCGGCCGACGGGGATTATACGCTGATGAGCGGCACTTCCGCCGCGGCGGCGTTTGTCAGCGCGGCGGCCGCTTTGGCCGTGGAAGGATTGCAAAAACAACTGGGCCGCTATCCGACGGCGGAAGAAGTAAAAGACGCCTTAAAAAAAGCGGCCGTCAAAATACCGGGCCTGCCCGATATTGCCCAAGGTAACGGCCTGATTGACGTGCGCCTGCTGGAAAAACAATTCGTGAAATAAAATGACTGCTTTAACTGCCAAAAAACCTCGTAAAATTATCCGTCAAAAACTCTTTCGCTTGACCAGCCCGATTTTTGTGGAAACGCTGCTGATCATGACCACCGGCGCGGTGGACGTGTTTATGCTCAGCCGCTATTCGGACGAAACCGTCGCCGCGGGCGGCGTGGTCAACCAATTGCTCAACCTGGTGTTTATTCTATACGGCATTACCACGCTGGGGACCTCGGTGCTGTGCTCGCAATATTTGGGGGCGCGGCAAAAAAAGAACGTGGCGCAGGTGATTGGTGTGTCGCTGTTGGCCAATTTGGGGATGGGGCTGTTGGTCAGCGCGGGGCTGTTTTTGTTTGCCTATCCGTCGCTTAAGCTGATGGGGCTGGACGACAGCCTGATTGGTTACGGGGTTTCGTATATGAAAATTGTGGGCGGATTTTCATTTTTGCAGGCGCTTTCCATGACGCTTTCCGCCATTTTGCGCAGCCACAACAAAGCCTACTATCCGATGTTCGTTACGCTATTTATCAACGTGGTCAACGTGATAGGCAACTATTTGCTGATTTTCGGAAATTTCGGCGCGCCCCGGCTGGGCATTACCGGGGCCGGCATTTCCACCTCGGCCAGCCGGCTGTTGGCGGTGGGGCTGCTGGCGTACATTTTGTTTACCAAAGTTACGCCGGTGCCGGAACGGAAGCTGTTTAAGCCGTTCCCGTGGGATAAAATTAAAAACTTGCTGACAATCGGCCTGCCGGCGGCGGGGGAACAGGTGTCGTACAACTTGTCGCAGGTGTTGATTACGTATTTTTCCGTGATGCTGGGCACCGCCGCGCTGACGGCCCGCACCTACGCGATGAGTATTGTGATGTTTTCGTACGTGTTTGCCATGGCCATTGGGCAGGGGGCGGCCATTTCCATCGGCCATTTGATTGGCGAGGAGCGGGAAAATGCCGCGTTCTCGGTGGAAAAGTATTCCATCAAGCTGGCGATGTTGGTCAGCGTGTGTATTTCGGTGCTGACGGCGCTGGTGGGGACGGACATTTTTAAGCTGCTTTCGTCCAACCCGGAAGTGATTTCCCTGGGCGCTACGGTGTTGTATATTGATGTACTGCTGGAAATCGGCCGCGCGGTGAATATTACGTCGGTCAACTCGCTCAATGCGGCGGGGGACGTGATGTACCCGTTCATTACGGGCGTGATTGTGATGTGGGGGGTCGCCACGCTGCTGGCCTATGTGCTGGGCATTTGGTGGGGGTGGGGGCTCAACGGCATCTGGCTGGCGATGACGCTGGACGAAAACATCCGTGCCGTTGTGTTTGAACGCCGCTGGAAAAGCCGCAAGTGGGAAAACAAAAGCTTTACGCACCGCCACGTCTGACGCAGCGGACTTTATTTTGCTAAAATATACCTATGAGCGAAAATTCATTTTACAGAGATTACGACGTCCCGCCGGATTTGCAGTTCAAAACGGCCGACATCATCCGCATGGGCGGGCTGGACTGCACGGCCCAGCTGAGTCCCAAATATTTTGAGGACGTTTTCGCCCAGCCAAACAAAATCACCCAGGTAACGGTATCGCTTTCCTTTTCGGTGGCTTCGGCCGAAATTTTGGTGCGTGGCAAAATTGCCGGCAAACGCCTGGTGCAGTGCGCCCGCTGCCTGAAGATGACCGAGCAGAACTTTGCGGAAGAATTTTTGGAAACATATAGCAACAAATTAGAAATAATTGATATAATGTTACTGGTAAGACAAACGCTGGCTTTAACGGAGGAAATCCGTTTTCTATGCAAGCCCGATTGCAAGGGGCTGTGCCCTCTGTGCGGGCAGGACTTGAACGTCGCACCGTGCAGTTGCAAGCCGGTGAATTTGTCCCCTTTCGCTATGCTGAAAGGAAAATTTAAGTAAGAATTCACTAGAATTTTACTAGAGTAAAACAGGAGTTAGACCAATGCCGAATCCAAAGAAAAAACACACTCGTTCCCGCCGGGACATGAGAAGATCTCACAATTCCGGAGTAGAATTGCCGCAGCTCGTGGCCTGCCCGAATTGCCACTCTCCCAGACTGCCGCACAACGTCTGCCCGACTTGCGGGTTCTATAAAGACAGAGTGGTCGTGGCCCAAAAAACCAAAGCTGAACCGACTGAAGAAGCCAAATAACGGTTTATGATGAAAATAGCCCTGGACGCATTAGGCGGAGATTTCGGCGCAAAACCCAACGTGTTGGGTGCTTTGAAAGCCGTCAAGAACCTGGATGTAGAGGTAATCTTGGTGGGGGACGAAGTGGTATTGCGCCGTGAACTCAGAGCGTTGGGCTACGCGGATGTGCCCAAAAACATATCCATCGTCCACGCTCCCCGAACTATAGACATGGGTGCCGAACCCGCCAAAGAATGCCGCAGCAAAAAAGACGCCAGCATCGTGGTGTGTGCCAATTTGGTACGCCGCGGGCAGGCGGACGCTTTTGTTTCCGCCGGGCACTCCGGCGCGGCCATGGTGGCGGCGCTGTTTGGCATGGGCCGCATTAAAGGCGTCCAGCGGCCGGCTATTGCCACGCCGATGCCTACGTACAAAGGCGTGAGCTTGTTGTTGGACGGCGGCGCTAACGCCGACTGCAAACCGATTCACCTGCTGCAGTTTGCGGTGATGGGGTCTGCCTATATGCAAAAAGTTTTTGATATTCCGGCCCCGTCCGTGGGCATTTTGTCCATCGGGGAAGAGGAAACCAAAGGAAACTTTTTGGTCAAACACACCATCCCGCATATGCGCGAGATTGGCGTGAATTTCAAAGGAACCGTAGAAGGCCGCGACGTGAACACCGGCGATACGGACGTGATTGTGTGCGACGGATTTGTGGGCAACATCGTGTTGAAAATGGCGGAAGGACTAGCCAAAACGATGATTAACATGATTAAGCGCGAAATCAAGAAACGTCCGCTGGCCATGTTGGGCGCGTTGCTTTCGCGCGGGGCCTTCAAGGCCGTCAAAGACCACACCAACCCCGATTGTTACGGCGGTGCTCCGCTGGTGGGGGTAAACGGCGTGGCCATTATTTCGCACGGCAAATCCAACGAGATTGCCATTTATAACGCCATCAAAACGGCGGCTCGGTTGGTGGAAAAAGATTTTATCGGCGACATTGCCGCCAAAATGGCCGCTTTGAAACCTACGTTTGAAACCATTGAAAAAGAAATTCATCAGGAGGAAGCCTAATGGCGGATTTTACGGGTAAAAACGTGATGGTAACCGGCGCTACGCGCGGCATTGGCCTGGCCATTGCCGAGGCTTTTGCCAAAGCCGGGGCCAACCTGGCCATTTGCGGCACGCACGAAGAGGCGCTTGCCCAGGCGGCCCAAACGTTGGGTGCGTACGGGGGGAAGGTATATACCCAGGTGGTCAACGTGGCCCGGGCGGACCAGTGCGAAGCGTTCGTGCAGGGCGCGGTAAAGGAATTGGGCTCGCTGGACGTGTTGGTCAACAATGCGGGCATTACCAAAGACAACCTGACCGTGCGCATGAGCGAACAGGACTGGGACGATGTAATCGCCGTCAATTTGAAGGGGACATTTTTGATGTCCAAAGCCGCTTTGAAAGTGATGTTTAAGAAGCGAAGCGGCAATATTGTAAACATTTCTTCCGTAGTGGGGGAAATGGGCAACGCCGGCCAGGCCAACTATGTGGCCAGCAAGGCGGGCATTATCGGGCTGACCAAAACGTTTGCCAAGGAATTTGGCTCGCGCAACGTGCGCGTGAACGCAGTGGCGCCCGGTTTCGTGCAAACCGCAATGACCGACGCTCTGCCCGAGGACGTAAAGGCAAAGGCGCTGGACGCCGTGCCGCTGAAACGATTTGCTACGACGCAGGACATCGCCAAAGCAGTAATGTTTTTGGCCAGCGAAGATGCCTCGTACATCACGGGGCACATCCTCGCCGTCAATGGCGGGCTTTATATTTAATTAAATACGTACAAGGGGAAGCCCCTTTTAATTATCGGAGGACTAAAATGTCTGTAGAAAACGTGCAAGAAAGAGTAAAAAACATCATCGTGGAACAGTTGGGTGTGGAAGCCGATCAGGTGAAACCCGAAGCTCAGTTCGTCAATGATTTGGGCGCGGATTCCTTGGATACGGTAGAGCTCATCATGGCGCTGGAAGAAGAATTTGATATTGAAATTCCGGATGAAAAAGCCGAAAAAATCAAAACGGTCGGCGAAGCCATTGAGTACATTGAACAAAACGCCAAGAAATAATTGTGTTTACGGATATAGAGCATATCATTGGATATAGCTTTAAGGATAAGGCCGTTTTACGGGAAGCACTCACTCACAAGTCCTTCGCCGGGGAACACCGCAGCGTGAAGCATAATGAACGCTTGGAATTCCTGGGGGACAGTATATTAGGTGCCATTGTTGCGGATTACATCTACAATCAATGCCCTCATGTAGAAGAGGGAGTGCTTTCTAAAATTAAGTCCAACTTAGTTTCCAGACGCAACCTTTATCTTTGGGGCAAACAGATGGACCTGGGCCGCTTTATGAGCCTGGGCCACGGCGAACTGGCCACCGGCGGACGGGAGCGCGACAGCATTATCTCCAACGCGGTGGAAGCCGTTATCGGCGCCGTTTATATAGACGGCGGCTACCCGGCGGCGGAGTCCGTCATTTTGCCTTGGGTCAAAACCCAGGCGCTTACGCAGGATGCGCAGGATTTCAAGAGCGTGCTGCAGGAGTTTTTGCAAAAGCGCGGGCAGCATACGCCCGTGTATGAAGTGATACAAACCGTCGGCCCGGAGCACGACAAAACGTTTACCGTGCGCGTGAGCTTGGGCGACAAGGAACTGGGCATAGGCAAAGGCCGCAATAAAAAACTGGCCGAACAAGCCGCCGCGCAAGTGGCCTTGGAACGGTTGAAAAAATAATAAGGGGGTGGAAAACGATGTTTCCGAACAAGAAGGACTCTACGAAAGTCAGTGTTCCGACGGAACGGAAATTGCCGCAAGCGTTTTCCGTCCTGGTCCGAAAGCCGCTGGTAACGCTGGCGGTCATTGCGGCGCTGCCGATTGTCGTGATGCTGGCTTTTACGTTCAAAAGCGGGTACACGCCGTCCAAAAAAGGCGGAGATTTGGAAAAAATCGTCGTCGTTAAAACGCCCACCGAAATTGCCGACGACGCCACCGCCGCTTTGCAAAAAAAAGACACCCAAACCTTCCTGGATATTTTGAACAATCAAACCAAAAACGATCCCAATATCGTCAACAGCAAAGGGGACCCGCTGATTGTGGCGGCTGCCACCATGGGCAATTTGGAAGCCGTGCAGCAGCTTATTTTGAACGGGGCGGACGTGAACAAGGTAAACGCCTTTAGCAAAGACACCGCCTTGCTGCGCAGCTTGTACGGCAACTTTCCGGAGATTACCCGCCTGCTGGTGTATTCCGGGGCGGATATTAACGCCAAAAACAATTACAATCACTCTCCCATGTATTTGGCGCTGGAAAAGAAAAAAGCCGAATTTATTGATTTGTTCCTTACCAGCGGCGTGCGGGAAGGCTTAAACTCGGACTATCTCTTCCGCGCCTGCGCCCAAAAGAACCCGATGGGCGTGTTGGCCATGCTGAAAGGGGGGGTAGATCCCAACGTAAAGAACGAAAAAGGCAACACGCCGCTTATTATTTCCGCCTCGCTGGGGGACGTGGAAAGCGTCCAATCGCTCATGGCGTATCGGGCGGACGTAAACGCCGCCAATAACGACGGCAATACCGCCTTGATTTACGCCGCGCGCTACAATCACCCGGAAATTATCCGCGAATTGTTAAAACCGCAAACCATGCAAGCCCCCTTGGACGTCAATATGCAGAATAAAAAGGGTCAAACGGCTTTGTATTGGGGCGCGGCAAAAGGCTATGTGGACGTGGTGCGCCGCTTGCTGGCGGCCGACGCCGACCCGACCATCGCCGCTAACGACGGGCTCATCCCCTATATGGCAGCCCGCAAAAACAACCGCGGCCAGGTGCTGGAGTGGTTCAATAAAGATTTAACCGCGGTTAAAAGCAGCGTGATAGAAGAGGACAACGCCGCCCTGATTGCCCAGGCCAAAGCGGAAGGGCGCGAAATACCAAAGCTGCAGCCCAACGCCGCGGCCCAACAGCAAAAGCCGGTAACCGAGGACGATTTGTTCACGGCGGCCCAGACGGGCGATATGGAATTGGCCAAAAAAGTGATTGCGTCCAACAAAGCGGCGGTATTCACAAAGAATCAAGCCGGTTTAACGCCTTTGTTTGTGGCGGTGGAAAACGGACAGACGGAAATGGTAACGTATTTGGTCAACAACATGGCGCGCTTGTTTGAAACGTCGCCCAAAGGCAATGTGCTGCACGTAGCGGTGAACACCCAAAATTTGGATATGCTTAAGCTGCTGGTAAAACTGGCCCGCCAGGAAGGCCAGCTGGCCAACATGCTGGAGTTCCGCGTGGCCCTGCAGAAAAACGGACAGTCTATGACGCCGCTTGGCTACGCCGCCCAGCTGTGCAACGAAGAAATGTATAATTACTTGGTCTCCGTCGGCGCCAAGACGGGCGGCCTTTCCAAAACGCCCAATCTCTTGGGCTACAAAACCCCGGCGGACTTGATGCAGGAGTGCAAGGCCAAGCCGGCTCAAGCCAAAACGTTTACGCGCAAAGCGGTGCGCCGCAGTAAATAATAAACAATCCTTTGTCTTTTTCAAATCCTCGGTTATTAAACCGGGGATTTTTTGTTGAGCACGCAACGCACATGCTCGCGCTGAGAGGATTTCCAAGGCCGGGTGATTTTCCTATTTAGCCGGCAAGGCCATAAAAAACCCCGCGGCCGTATGGAGCCGCGGGGTGTTGATTGAAAGCAAACGTTACGGATGAATTTTGTCCATCATGCGCGGGAACGGAATCGTTTCGCGCACGTGCTGCAGGCCGCACACCCAGCGGACCATGCGTTCAATCCCCATGCCAAACCCGGCATGCGGCACGCTGCCGTAGCGGCGCAAATCCAGGTACCAATCGTACCCTTTGGGGTCCAGCCCCTGTTCTTTAATGCGGGTCAGCAGGGCGTCGTAATCGGCCTCTCTTTCGCTTCCGCCGATGATTTCACCCGCGCCTTCGGGGCCAATCACGTCCACCGCCAACACCACTTTGGGGTTTTTGGGGTCGCGTTTCATATAGAACGCCTTGATGGCGGCCGGATAGCGGTGAATCATAATGGGCGTGTCGTAATCTTCGCCCAAGAGGGTTTCTTCGTCGCCACCGATGTCGCCGCCCCAGGGGGTGGTGTTGCCTTTTTTGTGCAAGATTTCAATGGCGTCGGTATAGTCAATCCGGGGGAATTTTTTCTCCACGGTGGCTTGGAGCTTGGACGTATCGCGCCCCAACGTTTTCAGGTCCGCGGCGCGGTTCTTAAGCACTTGGCTCACAATGTATTTGATAAAATCTTCCGCCAGGTCCATATTGTCGTCCAAATCGTTATAGGCCACTTCGGGTTCCACCATCCAAAATTCAGTCAAATGACGGCGGGTTTTGCTCTTTTCGGCGCGGAACGTGGGGCCAAAGCAATACGTGCGGCCCAGCGCCATGGCCGAAGCTTCCGCATACAGCTGCCCGCTTTGGGAGAGGAACGCCTTCTCGCCGAAATAATCGGTTTCAAACAGGGTGCTGGTGCCTTCGCAGGCGGCGGGAGTCAAAATCGGGGAGTCGGCCAACACAAAGCCGTTTTTATGAAAATATTCGCGGATGGCAAAGATGATTTCGTCGCGGATGCGCAAAATGGCCGTTTGCTTGGCCGAGCGCAGCCACAAGTGGCGGTAATGCATCAAAAATTCGGGGCCGTGTTCTTTGGGGGAAATGGGGTAATCTTTGGCCATTTGCACGACTTCCAAATTCTTTACGCCCAATTCAAAGCCCAGAGGGGAGCGTTTGTCTTCCCGCACGGTACCGGTAATGATGATAGAGGATTCCTGGGTTACTTTGTCGCCCAGTTCAAACTGTTCGGGGGACACATCGCCCTTGAACATAACGCATTGGATAATGCCGCTCCCGTCGCGCAATTGCAAAAAGTGCAGTTTGCCGCTGGAACGTTTGTTGTACAACCAGCCTTTTAAGGTAATCTCTTGGCCTAGATACTGGCCCACGTCTTTGACGCGATATTTGCTAGACATATCTTCCCTCTGTAAAAAGTGATAACTACTATATGTATATTGTATCTTTTTACAGAGAGAAAAGAAACCGCCGGCGCGACGGGGTGGCGTAAAATTTTTTGGCAAGGGGTATTTTACCGACGGAGAAAACGAAAAAATTTTTTCTTTTTCGTTTTGGATATGCTATAATAAATAGGTCGGAAATAACCCAGACGTCAAAAACGATTTATTTGGGCGTGTAGCTCAGCTGGGAGAGCGCCTCGTTCGCAACGAGGAGGTCGTCGGTTCGATCCCGATCACGTCCACCATTTTACACCACGCGAAAGCGTGGTTTTTTATTGCCAAGAGGCGCGTTTCGCTTCCGACGGGCGCGGAGGAAGCCGTCGGGCGGGTCCCAATTCCGTTCCCCATTTTACACCACGCGAAAGCGTGGTTTTTTATTGCCAAGAGGCGCGTTTCGCTTCCGACGGGCGCGGAGGAAGCCGTCGGGCGGGTCCCGATCACGTCCACCATTTTACACCACGCGAAAGCGTGGTTTTTTATTGCCAAGAGGCGCGTTTCGCTTCCGACGGGCGCGGAGGAAGCCGTCGGTTCGATCCCGATCACGTCCACCATTTTACACCACGCGAAAGCGTGGTTTTTTATTGCCAAGAGGCGCGTTTCGCTTCCGACGGGAGCGGAGGAAGCCGTCGGGCGGGTCCCGATCACGTCCACCATTTTACACCACGCGAAAGCGTGGTTTTTTATTGCCAAGAGGCGCGTTTCGCTTCCGACGTGCGCGAAAGAAACTGTCGGTTCATCGTGTTTGCCGCTTCATGGGCGTACCGGCCTTATGTTTTCCGCGTCCTGCTTTTTGCCCATTATTTATTTTTAGCACAAAAGGACCTAGAACGTCTAGGTCCAAAGGCCCTCGTATTCTGTTTTCCCTTTTGATACCCTATATTGAAAAGTGGGTTTTCAACCTATCCTTTAATATCCCTTTACTAGAAGTAAACTATGAAGAAATTAATTGTTGCGCTGACGGTTTGTTTGCTTGGCGCTCTGTCGTGGGGGTCCCCGGCTGCGGAATCTTCGTACGACATCTTGCGCGCGGGCACCCGGCAAGTGGAACGTTTGCGCAATGCCAATGGAAAAGATTTTTTGCTTTCCAACGTCATTTTCCCCAAACAAAAACGCCAGGTCAACGTGCTGGCCTATCTGTTTATTTCCTTTTTGAGGTTTACCGACCCGATTCCGTCCGACTATTTGGAAAAGAATCCGGGTTATCAAAAAGCGATAGAGGAAATGTTTTTCTATGTAACGCAGGCGTGGAGTGATTGGCAGCAAGCGGCCAATGCCTGGCTGCCGGCTAAATATCGCCTGCCGGACCTGAAATTTACGCTGAAAGACGGATATAAAACCGATATCAACCAACAAACGCGCTGGACCGAAAGCACCCTGAACTTGGCGGTGGAAGCGTCCGCCGGCAAGTATGGCTTTTATTTAAGCGGGGTGAATGAACCGATCCGCGGGGTGGGCCGTTCGGCTTTTACCACTAAAGGCGACGGGTTTGGCTTAATTCAATTTTTTATGGAGCAGGAGTGGGTGGACTATTTGAACGCCCCAACTCCGGCCGCGCAGGCGGCTGCGGCCGAACACTACAAAAAAGCGGCCGCGGCACAAATGGCGGGCGAACTGTACGACGCCGCCAACGCCGGACGGGCCACCTTGTCGGCCGAGGCCCAAAAATACGTGGATATTCTCTCCCAGTCGCCTGCGGACACTTGGTATCGGCAGGGCCCGTGGGCGCAGTATAACCAGCAAATTATGACGCACGAAATGGGCCATTTGTTCGGGCTGACGCACATCCATGAAGATTCTTCCATTATGGCCCCGAGCGTAGAATTTGGCGGCGGCAAGCCCAAGCCTTCCGCGCAGGACGGGCAGCGCTTGGCGACGTTGGTGTGCTCTGGTATCACAACCAGCGTGCCAAACGGCAGGTGTGCGTTCCGCTTGGAGAACGCAGCGAAGCCAAACAAATTAAGCGGGCCGTTCAGAACCATTTGCTCCGTTTACAAAAAATACAGGACGGGGCTTCCCTTTCCGCCGCGGCGGGAGTGCAAATTCCGTCCGCTCTGCCTCAAACGATGGACGTGAAATCGTTTGAACCGCAAACGACGCAGGCCCCCAAAACGAAAAAGAAAGCGCTCGTTTTCCAGGCGCAGGCTCCGGTGCAGCCGAACCCGGCGGATTATCAACCCCGCCGTGCGGACGCCCAAAAGAAAACGGCTAAATTTCAATCGCAGGCGCCCGTAAGCGCCAATGCGGCCGATTACCAAACTGCTAAATCCGGAAAAACGGGCTCCGCTCGCACGCTGAATTTCCAGCCGCAGGCTCCGGTAAAAAACAATGCCGAACCCGATACGATGTCGCACCCGGCTATTCAATCCCGCGTGCCGCAAATGCCCGCTCCCTTGACGCGGACGAAAAACCAGAATCCGGACCCGCTTTCTTCCGTGCCGGCTCACTCCCGCCCGCAGGCAGCTGCCGCGGCTTTGCCGGCCCAACCGGCGTGCTTTATCTGCGGGAAGTAATTGAAAGATCTTTTACACTCAGCCGCCACGTGCACAAAAATTTTTACTGTGCCTGCCGTGTGTTTGTCCGCTAGCACAAAACGGACGCAGACAGCTTTCAAAAGCAGAAACAGGGCAAATCTCTTTTCAAAAAGGATGCCCAAGTAAAACGGCGCAACGAGCAAATGCCCGTCCATTACAAATTGAGCGCCTGCCGCCAAAGCCAACCGGCCAACGGCTGATACGCCCCTTTGAAAAGCCCCGAAAGGGCTTTTTTTATGGGCTGGCAGAAATACTACTCCGCCCGATAAAATGCTAAAATTAAATATATGGCTAAACTAGTACGTGGGTTTAGAGACATCTTTGAACCCCAATCCAAAAATTTTACGGAATTGGAAAATTGCGCCCGCAGCGTATTTTCCCTTTACGGATTTGGCGAATTGCGCTTGCCTACGGTAGAGCTGAAAGAGCTGTTCGTCAAGTCCACCGGCGAAACGACCGATATCGTACAGAAGGAAATGTACGCCTTTGAGGACGCCGGCCACCGCCAATTGGCAATCCGCCCGGAAGGAACCCCCGGGGTGGTGCGTGCGTATTTGGAAAATAATTTTACGCAAAATGCGCCGGTGCAAAAGTTTTATTATATCGGCAACATGTTCCGCGCCGAACGCCCGCAGGCGGGCCGCTACCGCGAGTTTGAACAAATCGGGGCGGAATACATCGGCAATTCGGCTCCGTCGGCCGATGCCGAAGTGATTTTGATGCTCAAAGACATCGTTGCCAAATTTGGGGCCAAAAACTACAAGGTCAAAATCAACAGTCTGGGCTGCGACCAATGCCGTCCGGTCTATCGGCAGGAGCTGATTGATTTCTTGTCCAAAGAAAAAGATTCCCTTTGCGAAAACTGCCAGACCCGGCTGGAAAAAAATCCGCTGCGCGTGCTGGACTGCAAAATAGACGGCGCCCGCTTTGCGGGCCGCGTGCCCACCTTAAAACTCTGCCCGCAATGCCAAGCCCATTTTGACGAGGTCCAGGCGTTGCTGAAAGGAAAAATAGATTTTGAAGTGGACCCGATGCTGGTGCGCGGGCTGGATTATTATTCCCGCACGGTATTTGAATTCCAAGCGGGGGACGCGTCCCAAAACGCCATTGCGGCGGGGGGACGCTACGACACGCTGATTAAAAATATGGGCGGCCCCGCCACGCCGGCCATCGGCTGGGCCATGGGCGCCGAACGCGTGATTCTTTCCCGCGGCGAAACGCCGCTTGCCCGCGAAAAAAGCGTGTATGTGGTGTCCTTGGAAAAAGAGTGCAACGAAACGGCTTTTAATTTAATGCAGTCGCTTCGCCAGGCTTCTATCCGCACGGAAGGCGGTTTGTTTGACAAAAACGCCAAAGGCCAAATGAAGCAGGCCAACCGCTGCGGCGCCGCATATGCCGTCATTTTGGGCGGGAACGAATTGGCCAAGCGGGCGGTTACTTTTAAGGATTTGGAAACCGGAACCCAACGGGAAATTCCGTTTGATGATTTAATTAACGAGGTAAAAAAACTGGTATGAAACGAACAAATTACTGCGGGGACGTTACGGCTTCCCTGCTCGGCACGAAACAAACCCTTTGCGGGTGGGTAAACAGCTACCGCAACCACGGCGGCGTTTTGTTTATTGACCTGCGGGACCGCACCGGCCTGTGCCAGGTGGTGGTGGAACCTTCCAAACCGTTCTTTGCCGAAGCTTCCGCCGTACGCAACGAATACGTGGTGGAAGTAACGGGAACCCTCAAAAGACGCATTGAAGGTGCCGTGAACAAAAATATGAAAACCGGCGAAATTGAACTGGTGGCGGACGAATTTAAGGTGTTAAACACTTCTATTCCGCTGCCGTTTGATGTGGAAAAATCCCGCTCGGTAGCCGAAGAAATTCGTTTGAAATACCGCTACCTGGATTTGCGCAATCCCAAAATGTTTGCCAACTTGCTTTTGCGCCACCGCATTATGCAGGCGGCCCGCCGCTATTTGGACGCGCACGGCTTTTTGGAAGTGGAAACCCCGATTTTAACGCGTTCTACGCCCGAAGGGGCGCGGGATTACCTGGTGCCTTCCCGCGTGCACCACGGCGAATTTTACGCCTTGCCGCAAAGCCCCCAGATGTTCAAGCAAACTTTGATGGCCAGCGGCATTGACCGCTATTTCCAATTGGCGCGCTGCTTCCGCGATGAGGACCTCCGCGCCGACCGCCAGCCCGAACACACGCAAATTGATATGGAAATGTCGTTTGTAACGATTGACGATATCCACGAAGTGGTAGAAGGGCTGATGCAGGAAATTTTCAAAACGGCCGGCAAAGAGCTGAAGCTGCCTTTCCCGAAACTTTCCTTCCACGATGCGATGGAAAAATACGGTTCCGACAAGCCGGACTTGCGCTATACGCTGGAAATGAAGAACGTCAACGCCATTTTCCAAAACACGGGTTTTAAGGTGTTTAAGGACATTTTGGCCGCCGGGGGCGCAATTCGCGCCATCCGCGGCGAAAAAGGCGCCGCCTATTCCCGCGGACACTTGGACAAGCTGACGGAACTCGTCAAAAAGAACGGGGCCAAAGGGCTGGTGTGGATTAAAGTAAAAGACGGCGCGTTTGAAGGGCCGTCGGCCAAATTCTTTACCGCGCAGGAGCTGGACGCGCTTAAACAAGCCGTCGGTGCCCAGGACGGAGACATCATCTTCATCGGCAGCGACGCCAAACTGCACACCTGCCAAATTTTTATGGGGGCCCTGCGTAAGGAATTGGTCAAAGAATTGCCCCGCCAAAGCGAGTGGGCTTTTGCGTGGATTACCAACTTCCCCTTGCTGGAATACATTGAGGAAGAAAACCGCTGGGACGCCGCCCACAACCCCTTTACGGCCCCGGTGGAAGAGGACTTGCCCAACCTGGAAAAGGACCCCGCCTCTATCCGTTCGTACCAGTTTGACCTGGTGTTAAACGGCAACGAGCTGGCTTCCGGCTCCGTGCGCAACTGCCGCCGCGAAGTGCAGGAACGCATCTTGGCGCTGATGAAATACTCCAAGGAAGAATCGGCCCGCCGCTTTGGCATGTTGTTAAACGCGCTGGAAGCGGGGGCGCCGCCTCACGGAGGCATTGGCCTGGGCTTGGACCGCATTACCGCCCTGTTGGCGGGGGAAGATTCCATCCGCGAAGTGATTGCTTTCCCCAAAACGGCGCAGGCGGTTTGCCCGCTGACGGATTCGCCCAACACCGTAGATGACATCCAACTCAAGGAATTGGGCATCCAAATTACCAAAGAATAAGTCCGTTTAGATGAAAGAACCCCGCTTCGGCGGGGTTTTTTTATGCAACGCGTGAGCGCGCGCGTTCGTAAAAGAAATGACAAACGGACCTTTTTGGGGTATAATGAAAATATGAAAACATTTCCCGCAATGCTTGCCTTGGGAGTTGGTTTGGGGTTTTTTGTGGCGGGCTGTACGCCTTCCGAAGAAGAAATGCACCCCCGGCGCCGTTCTGTACGGGCCGATAACTTGCGGCGGTACCTGGCCAAAGCGCATCGTTTTCAGGCGTTGGCCCAGGCCCGTTCCACGCCGCTGGTGCAAGGGCCGCTGCTCCCGCGGAACACCCTGCGGGATTTTTTGCCCCGGGAAACCGACACGCGGGTTTCGGCTCAAATTGCCGCCCAACAGCAACAGCTGCAGGCGCTGGTGCGCCAAGCCGCCGCCCGCCGCGCGGCCGATGAAACCGCCGCCTTGCTTTCCCAATACCGCCAGGACGCGGTGCAAAGCGCGCTGCAGGCCCAAACCCCACAGGAATTGGCAACGCAGTTAACCGAAAAAAACGCGCTGTACACGCAAAAAATATCCGATTTTTCCCATCAAAAACTGCAGGAAAACTGGCTGCTGCCTAACGAGAAGCAAAGCCGTTTTTCCCAGCGTCGTTTGAAACGGGCCTTTTTAAGCCTGGCCGAAGCCGTGGGCCGGGAGTATGGGGCCGAGTGCGCCTTGCATACGGAACCCTTTTTGCAAAAAACGGCCGACGATTATTTGCAGGTGCTTTCTTCGGCCCAAAATGCCCAGCAGCTGCAAGACGGCCTGACCCGCTTGGGGGACGAGGCGGACCGCACTTTCAGCGCCTTAAAAGCCCAATATGAAGACCCGCTGCTGGCGCTTTCGCCCCAGCAGGCGGCTTCGCTGCGCGTGCGGCTGATTGAAGCCCAGCAGGAAACGGAAAACCTCTTTCAAAAGTTATACGGCAAATCCGCCGTACTGCAAACGCGCGATATTTTTGAAAAATATAAAAATCAGGCGGACGCGATTGTCCGCGTGCCGGCTCGTTTTAGCCGCATGCAGGCGCAATTAAACCGGGCGGGGGAATTGTACCGTCAGGAAATGACGCAGCTGCAAGTGCGCTTAAACCGCAATCTGGAGCGCCGCGCCGCCCAAATGCGGAGGCTTCCCTTAACGGCCGCAAGGAATTAATTTATGGAAAAAAATAAAAGACTGTTTCAGCTGGGATTTTTGATTATCGTTTTTTTGGCGATGGGACTGGCGTTGCTGCGCACCGGTTCTTATACGCGCTCGGCCTCGCAAAAAGGCCAACAGCAATTAATCCGCCAGGAAGAGCGGCAAAAGCAATTGTCCATTGAAGATTTGAAAGACCAGGAAATTTTGGGCTTGCCGCCGGAAGAGTCCGCCCGGAGCAAAGCGCAAAAACGCGCCTTGGCCGTGCAGCGCTATTCCCGCCGTCCCAATTTGGCGCTCAATGCCCAAGATTATACGCTGGACCCTTCTGCCCTGCAAAACCCGTATGCCTCCTTGCCGTCCGTTTCCACGGGCGGTGCTGAGGGAGGCACGTATCAGCCGCAAGGCCTTTCCCCGGCCAAATACGGCCACTATGGCGCGTCCTCTTCCGGCGGGGTGGCCGGCGGCGGAGTGCCGCCCGCTTCTCAGGCGGCCCAGGCGCCGGCGCCTGGGGTGTATCGCCCCACGGTGCAGGAGCAAATGCAGGCGGAGCGCAACCGTTCTTTTGCCCCGTTTATGAATACGCTGACCAAAGAACAGCAGCAGCGGCTGGAAAACCAATTAAAAAATCTGACCGGCGGGATTGACCGCGCCGTTGCCAAAGCGTTGCTGCCCAAAAGCAAAAAAGACGCCAACATTGAAAAATATCTCCAGCGCCATGCTTCGCCTCAAGCGGCTGCGGCGGGGCCTTTTGCCCCGGTGCTGGAACAAGTGGCTTCGCAAAAGGCGGGGGTGGTAAACAGCATGGGGCAGACGTTTGGCTCGCAGGCCGCCAAAGAGGCTTCACAAGTCATGGATTCCTTTCAAAGCGAAATGACTTCCGCCGTTACCGCGCCCAACCAAACGCCGCAGCAAATTGCGGATAAAGTAAAAGCCGTTACGCAAAAATACCAGCAAAAACTGCAAAAAATGACGCAGAACAACGGCTTCAAAAAATTTGAACAAGAACGCATTGCCAAAGACAATTTGCTGAAAGAAGCCATCCAAAAACAATACGGCGAAAACATTGCCGCCCAAGCGTCCGAGACCATAGACGCCGCCCGCGAAAAAGACATGAAGCTGGCCTTGCAGGGCTTGCCGGCGGAAGAATACTACAAGCAACAGCTGGCCAACCAGCACCAGCGCCGCAAAGATTTGGAAGAATTGGTAATTAAAAACGGCAAATCCGCCAAAGGGCTGTTGGCCGCCGAGGACGAAGTGGAACGCAAGGACGTGGAACAAAAACTAAAAGATGAAGAAGAAGGCAAAACCTTGGGCCGCAGCTACAGAGCGGGCAAAAAAGAATTGGCCGCGATAGACCACTCCTTAACCCAGGAACGCAACGAAAAACTCCGCGCCGCGGGCCAGATTTACGGGGAAGAAGGCGCGCGCCGTATGGACGAAATTTACAAAAAATATTACGACGAATACATGAAAATTTGGACCGATACCGATTCTTCCAAAACGACCAAACAGCAGCAGTCCATGGAGCTGCGCCAGGACGTAAACCGTCAGCTGGAAGAAGTGCAAAACGACCCGCAGTTAAAAGAAGCACGCCTCAACCGGCAGGTGGACGGTTCGCTCTCACAAATGATGAAGGACCCCAGCATCCAGCAAGCTTCGCCCGAACAACGGGCCGCACTGGAACAGCAGGCCCGCCCGATTTTGCGCGAGATGTATGAACAGGTGAACCAAATTGCCGAGTCCGACTTGCCCGATGCCGAAAAGCAAAAACGGCTCCAGCAAGTGCAGGCAGAGGCCCAGCGCAAATTGTCCGGTCAATAACCGCTTGTTTTACAAAGAACCCCGGGGATCAGCCCCGGGGTTCTTTTTCGTTTGAAAAAGGAATTATTTTTTTGCTTCCTGTGCGGGAGAATAAAAATCCGCCAACGGGAAATAATGCTGTAAAATCTCTCGGTAATTTTGGCCTGCTTCGGCCCGTCCGGCGGCACCCGTTTGGTCAAACCCTACGCCATGCCCCCAGCCGCCGCCGTAAAACACAAAATATTTGAGTTCGCGGTCGCGGTAGTTGGGCTCTACAATAAAGTAACTGCTGCGCAGCATACCCAAGCTTAAATTATTGCGGATGACGTTTTCTTTATTCAGCGTTACGGAGCCCTTCGTCCCCTTTACAATCAAGCGGCTTACGTAGCCGGAACGCCCGCGCCGCAAAGGGATAATGGCCGTTACGCGGCCGATGTCCTTTTTCTGGCGTTTAATCAGCTGGCTTAAATCTTCCACGTCCACCACGCGCGTCCAACGGAAAGCCGCCAGGCTGACGTGTTTATTATAGCGGCTGTAAGCGTCGTGCGGGTACTGCAGCAGTTCTTTGAAGTGGTAGGGCTGCAGGCGGTCAAAATCAAAATCTTTGTAATCGGACACCGGGTTCAAATACGGCGTGTCGTACCAGCCGGCTTCTTTGGCGCTTTGCGTAATGCCGCCGCAATTGGCCGAAAAAACGCTTTCAATCGGCTTGTTTTTGTACTTCAGAATTTCGCCCATGGTGGACTCTACCGCCGCATTTCCCCGTTCACTTTCGGAACGCACCCCGCCGTACACCTGGCAGTTTTGCGTATCGCACAAATCGTACCCGTAATATTTGTGTTTGCCCAAATGTTTCAGCGCGTAGGTGCGGGCCAGCACGGCCTGCGCGCGCAGGGCGTTCATCGGGAACTGGGTGGGCATTTCCGAGGCGATTACCCCTTCCAGGTATTCTTCTATATTGACGATGTTAATGGGAATCAGCGTGTTGCGGGAAGCGTTGTACGTAATTTGCAATTTGCCGCGGTATTCTTTGTCGTCCACGCTGGCCCAGGTCATGCCGGCGCCGCTCATCACGCTTTTGACGATAATCGTGGTGCCTTCGCCTTGCGTGTTGGAGGAGGGGGAAATCAGCACCGATTTTTTGAACGGGATTTTTTTGTTGGCCGGCGTCAGCAAAAAAGTGGCGCCGTCTTTTAATTGGGCCACCCAGCTTTCTTTGGCCTTGCCGCGGGCCAGCAGTTTGCCGGTTTGCGGGTCGGTAATTTTGAAATCGTGCGACGGAATAAAATGCACCGTATTCCGCGTGGACGGGCGGCCGTTTTGACGCATGCCGATACCGATTTTGATTTCGCGCGTTTTTACGTTTTCCGGTGGGACCAACGGTTTTACAAACGTGTGCTTGAGAATTTCCTTCCCGCCGGTAATTTCTTTTTCCGGACGGGAGAGGCGCGGCTTAAGGCGGGCCAGCGCGTTGTTTACGTCCTGGGAGCTTTTTTCCGACGAATAAATCATCCGGTATTGCCGGTAGGATTCGTTGTAATTGCCCAGTTTTTCCAGCATGGCGGCATAGTGTTTTTTGGCTTCTATAAATTGGTGGTCGTAGGTGCTGGCTTTTTGAAAAACGTCGGCCGCTTTTTTGTAGTTTTTTTCTTCTTCGTACAACAGCCCCAGCAAGTAGTTGGCCAGCGCCGGGTGCGTGCCGGCCCGGGCCGCCATTTGCAAGTTGTATTTCGCCAGTTTTTTCTCGCCCAGGCCCATTTGGGCGCGGGCCAAATTGATGTGGTAAAAACCGGCCCGCTGGGGGTCTTCGGGCAAGAGAGAAAGGAACTTTTCCGCACTGCGGTATTGCCCGTCGGCCAGGTAGGCTTCGGCGGCCATTTCCAGCACTTCCCGGTCTTGCGGGTACAGGCGGTAGGCGGCCGAAATAATGTCCACCGCTTGTTTGGGTTCGTTTTGCTCCATGGAGATATAGGCCGCGTTCAAAAAGGCCTGGCGGTTGCCGGTGTCTTTAGAAAGGGCAATATAGGCTTCCAGCGCGTCGTCTTGTTTGTAGTCAAAATACAAGTCGCCCGCTTTCTGCAAGCGCTGTTCCTCCGTTTTGGGCGGGTTTTCTTCGGGGGCTTCTTTGGCGTTCAGCACGCTCAAGCACAGCCCGATACACCCCGCCAGCATTATCCAACGTTTCACGGCATACTCCAAAGATGAATTTTCTTTTATTATAGTATATTGTTCCCGGCGGGGGTATCGTCGGTTTTGGTATAATAGACAGCATGAGCACTCCCATACCCCAATGGTTAAAAGAAATGGTCGGCCGCAACAAAGCGGCCCTTCGTTCCTGCACGGCGCTGCATGCGCAGGAATCCATAGACCGGCACCTGCTGCACACCGTTTGCCACGAAGCCCGCTGCCCCAACCGCGGAGAATGTTTCAACTGCGGCGACGCGACTTTTATGGTGCTGGGCGACATTTGTACCCGCGGGTGCCGCTTTTGCGCGGTAACCAAGGGGCGCCCGCTCCCGCCGGACGAAAACGAACCCGCCCGCGTGGCTCAGGCCGTCAAAGAGTGGGCTATCCGCTATGCCGTGCTGACCATGCCCACCCGCGACGATCTGCCGGACGGCGGCGCCAGCCATTTTGCGCGGGTCATCCAGGCCATCCACACCCTCACGCCCGACGTGAAAGTGGAACCCTTGATTTCGGACTTGTGCGGCGACGAAAACGCCCTTAAAACCGTGCTCTTAGCCCGGCCGGACGTGTTGGCCCACAATGTGGAAACCGTCCCCGAGCTGTATTCGGCGGTGCGTGTGGGGGCCGAATACCGCCGCACGCTGACGTTGTTGGAACGCAGCAAAAAAATTGCGCCGCATATTTTGACTAAAACGGGATTTATGGTAGGGTTGGGGGAAACCGAAGAACAAATCAAAGCCCTAATGCGGGATTTGCGCGCTGTGGGGGTGGACTTACTGACCATTGGGCAATATTTGGCGCCTTCCGCGGCGCATTATCCGGTGGCGCGCTATCCGCTGCCGCAGGAGTACCGCGCCTGGGAAGAATATGCCCTTTCCCTAGGGTTCAAAGGCGTAGCCAGCGGCCCGTTGGTGCGCAGCAGTTACCGGGCGGGTGCGCTGTATGCCCGCGCCCAGCAGGCTGCGGCGTCCAAATAAAGCGGGATATTTATTGGTATAATAAAAGTATGAAGAAAAATATCGTTTGTTTGTTGCTGGGTTGTGTGCTGACGGCGGCCTGTGCGGGCAATCCGCCCGCCTGGTGGAACCCGGGCAACGTTTATTCGTCGGGTACGGCGTCCGCACAGCCGGCGCCTGCGCAAAATACGGCCGTTGCCGCGCCAGCCCCGGAAGAAATGCCGATCCCGCAGGAAGAATCCATTGCGCCCCTGCCGGACGAAAGCTATGAAGAGATGATTTTGACTCCTTTGCAAGACGAAGAAACCGAAAACGCTTCCGGCGAATCTTCGGCGCAAAGCGCCCCGGCCGAAACGGGCCTTTTGCCTCCGCCCAGCGTGCTGGAGTAAACGCTTTTACCTAAAAAGCCCGCTTTTTGGCGGGCTTTTTTATGCACATACAGTTTCAAAACGATTACAAAAAGTGAACCCCCCGGTTAACAAAACCGAGGGGTTCAGTTTGACGTCTCCATTATGACTCCCTTACTCTGTTATCTACTACTCTCAGGATAGGCCCACACAACCTCTACCGGGACTTATGCTGCCACCGCTCCCAACCGGCCGAAGCAATTACATCAACCGCCGGGAACTACGACTTCGCACGACCTCAACCCTCTTTGCCGCACTTCACCGCTTTACTGCAACTGCGTCGGCGCCGTACTTCCAGACGAAGCAACATCAATTGCCCTGCTCCGCCCGCCGCCGGATCCATCCGCCTGCGCCTTACCAGCCTATGAACAGTTATGTAACCCAACCACTCTTGCCTTGCCTAGCACGCACGCACACATCTTCCAGCTCGGCACCTTTACAACAACAGCAACACTACCTCACGTTACCGCTTTTGTCCGCTTTACCGGCAGCCCCCGGCAAGGGCCTACGGACTAACTTCCTGTATGGATAGTATAGGCCAAAACCGAAAAATTTCAAGGGGGAAAATGATACGGGATTTCTCGTCGGAAATACCGGAAATATTTGTTATAATGAGCTATGACAAAAAAACACACTCGTTTTCAAAACAGGGGTTTACCCTTATTGAATTGCTGGTGGTGGTGTTAATCATCGGCATTTTGGCAGCCGTGGCGCTGCCGCAATACGAAAGAGCCGTTTGGAAAAGCCGCGCGGCGGAAATGATGTCCTCCGTGAAAAGTTTGGGCCAAGCGCAGGACTTATTTCACATGAGCACCGGCAGTTGGCCTTCCAGCTTTGATGATTTGGATATAGATTTTTCATCTCTTTCAGCACCCACAAAACCCAACCCCTGTGCCATGGGCGGCACCAAACGGGAAAAAGGGTTTATGACGCTGTCTATCAATTCTTGGACGGTAGGAAACTATCAGATAAGCTGTGCGGCCTTTAATGAAGGACCCTACAAATGCGGTGGTTTTGTGTATGCGCACTACGCGGCGGACCCCAATTTAGAGCCGGCCACATTGTACTGTTGGCAGCACGCGTCCGGCGAGGCGGCTTCGGCCCAATTTTGCGAAAGCCTTTTTAGCGGAACCCGTCAAGGAACGATCAGCGGGTGGAACGTGTATAGCATGTAAATGTACTTTTGGCAATAAAAAACCCCGGCTCGCAAACGCCGGGGTTTTGTGTGTCAATCCGTTGGGTTACAGTTGGGTAATGTCCGCCACCGTTTGCGTTAAATAGCGTCGCACCCGGGCCAACAGCGCCAGGCGGTTCTGCCGCACGGCGGGGTCCTGCGCGTTGACCATAACGTCCTTGAAGAAATTTTCCAGCGGTTCTCTAAACGCACTGTAGGTTTTGAGAATACGCAGGTATTCTTCCTTCGTATGGGCGGTATGGACCGCACAGCCCAAAGAGGCGTCCACTTCGTGGATTTTGTCGTACAAGGCCTTTTCCGCCGGGAGTTCAAACAGTTTTTCATCCACCGTTTCGGTTACGGCGTCGGCTTTTTTAAGGATATTGCACACGCGTTTGGCCGGTTCCAAAATTTGGGCAAAATCGTCGCCCGTTTTCACCGTTTCCAGCGCGCTCACCAGCGCTTCCACCTGCGTCAGCGGCATTTCATACCAATTGTGCACCGCCTGCAGGGCCGACGCATTGTGCCCGCGCTGTTCCAGCACCACAGCCAAGCGCTGGAATAAAAAGCCGGGCAGTTCGCGGAGGCCTTTGTCCGGCGTGCCGGCCGGATACAGCGAAGCCGATTTCTCCACCAATTCTTTCAGCGAGACCGGCATCTTTTTCTCCAGCATCATGCGCACCGCGCCAAACGCCTGGCGGCGCAGGGCGAAGGGGTCTTCGCTTCCGGTGGGAATCTGCCCAATCAGGAAGTTGCCCGTCAGCGTGTCCATCTTGCCGGCCAGGGAAACGATGCAGCCTTCTTCCGTGGAGGGCAGGGCAGACGAGGACGTGAGCGGGAAATAAAATTCTTCCAGCGCTTTGGCGGCGTCTTTGTGCCCTTCCAGCGCGGCATACTGCCCGCCCATATAGCCTTGCAATTCGGGGAATTCGTACACGACGTGGCTGGCCAAATCCGCATAGGCGTGGGCAGCCGCATAATCCACCGTGTTCTGCAGGGCGGTTTGGCCCAGTTTTTCGCACAGCCAGTCGGCCAATTTTTGGGTCCGTTCGGATTTTTCGTACATGGATCCGAGCCCTTCCAAAAATTGCACGTTTTTCAATTTCTCTTTGAATTGGTCCAATCCTTCTTTTTTGTCGTTTTCAAAGAAGAATACCGCGTCCGACAAGCGCGCCGACATGACTTTTTTGAACCCGTCGCGCACTTCGTTTTGGTTGACGGAAATTCCGTCCCGCACGGCGATAAAATAGGGCTGCAGTTCGCCTTTTTCGTTGGTAACGGGGAACATCTTGATTTGTTTTTTAAGCACCGTAGTTACCAATTCCTTGGGCAGAGTTAAAAATTTAATTTCAAAATCTCCGCCCACGGCTACGG
Organism: uncultured bacterium; assembly: GCA_949294085.1. Taxonomy (GTDB): domain Bacteria; phylum Elusimicrobiota; class Elusimicrobia; order Elusimicrobiales; family Elusimicrobiaceae; genus Avelusimicrobium. The sequence continues at coordinate 299,258 of CASFFX010000006.1, forward strand.
GGTGTTCGGTAAACCAGACGGTTTCTTCAATCAAGGCCGGGTCCAGGTCGGCCTGGTAGCCGCGCACTTTGGCTTCGTTGGAAACCGTTTTGATTAAGGCTTCTTTGCGTTCCTGCGGCAGGACCAAAATCGGCTGCGGCTGGGAGCGAAGCAAATCTACGTAGTAGGCTTTGTCGGCCTTGGCTACTTTGATGGGTTTGCGCCCAAACGAAGAAAGCGGATACGTATTGCGGTTGGACTGTACGCCCGCCACAGAAAATTTAATGACCTTGCTGCCGTATAACCCAATCAGCGAGCGAATCGGGCGGCCGTAGCGCAGGCCGGAGGGTTCCCACACCATATTTTTGGCAAATTCCAGCCCGGTAACGATACGGGTGAAAATTTCCGGCAGCAGTTTGACGGTTTTTTCGCCCTTGATTTTCACGCGCGCATAGATAAAAGGTCCTTTTTCCGTTTCTACAACGGTCAGCTTTTCGGGCGGGAGGCCGTTTTTCTGGGCAAAGCCCGCGCTTTGGGGCGTAAAATGGCCGTTGGCGTCTTTTAACAATTTAGCCGGCGGCCCTTTGACTTCCTTCTGCACGTCGGCCGATTTTTCGGCCAAGTCCTCAATCACCACCACCAGCCGGCGGTACGTGCCAAAAGATTCCACCGATTTATAAGCAATTCGTTTTTCGTCCAACAGTTGGGCGGTTAAAGTTTCCAGCTGCTTTAAGGCAGGCGCCATAAAGCGGGCGGGCAAGTGTTCTACGCCGATTTCCAGCAAAGCGTTCATTTGGCAGCCTCCTCGTTTTTGGTTTCTTCCGCTTTTTCTACGCTTTCCACGTAGGTTTTGGCGCAGGCTTTGGCCAAATTGCGGATTTTGGTAATGTTGTTGGTTCGGTCCGACACGGAGATCGCACCCCGCGCTTCCAGCATATTAAAGTAGTGCGAAAGTTTCATGGCATCGTCGTAGGCAGGCAGATAGAGCCCTTTTTTGCACAGGGCAAAGCACTCTTCTTCGCACTCTTGGATATAGCGGCGCAGGTGGTCCACGTTGGACTCTTCAAAATAATAATGCGAAAATTGCCGTTCGCCTTCGTGGTGTACGTCGCGGTAGGTGATTTCGTCGTTCCAGCGGATGTCAAACACGTTGTCCACCTTCTGGCAGTACATGGCAATGCGTTCCAGCCCGTAGGTAATTTCCACCGTAATCGGGTTCAGCGCGTAGCCGGCCATATTTTGGAAATACGTAAACTGCGTAATTTCCATCCCGTCCAGCCAAATTTCCCACCCGACGCCCGAGGCGCCCAGCGTGGGGGACTGCCAATCGTCCTCAATCCAGCGCACGTCGTGCTGTTTGGGGTCCAGGCCGATGGCCTTTAAGGAATTCAAATAGATTTCCTGGATATTGGCCGGGGCGGGCTTCATAATCACTTGGTACTGATAGTATTTGCCCAAGCGGTTCGGGTTTTCGCCGTAGCGGCCGTCGGCCGGGCGGCGGCAGGGTTCCACGTAGGCCCGTTTGACGGGTTTTTTGGTTAAAGAGCCGAAAAAAGTTTCCGGGTTATAGGTGCCGGCCCCTTTTTCCACGTCGTAGGGCTGAACAAGGACGCAGCCTTGTTTGGTCCAATACGTATTCAAAGCGGATATCATATCCTGAAAATTCATACCGTATTTCATAAGTACATACATTATATAAAATACGGACGGACGGCGCAGGGAGCGCCTGCCCAAAAACTGCTATAATAAGCGTATGATTACGACCGTTATTTTTGATATGGACGGCTTGCTGTTTGACACCGAGCTGCTGTATTTTGAATGTTACAAAAAAGCCGCCGCAGAAGACGGCCTGCATTTTACCTACGAACTTTTTGAATCCTGTGTGGGCATCAGCCGCGACGATGCCGCCCGCTTTATCCGCCAGCATTTCGGCCCGCAGACGGACATCCAAAAAATGTACGTGCGGACGGGGGAAATTTTTGAAGAATATTTGGCTTCGGACGGGGAAATCCGCTTTCGCCCGGGCGCCAAGGAAGCGGTGGAATTTTTTTACAACCGGGGGCTGAAGCTGGGGCTGGCGTCCTCCAACATTACGCGCTGGGTGATGTTTTTATTGGAAAAGAAGAACATCAAAAAATATTTTTCTTCCGTTACGACGTCCGACGACGTTTTCCGCCCCAAGCCGGACCCGGAAGTCTATTTGAAGTCGGCCCAAAAGCTGGGGGCGGACGTATCGCAATGTTTGGTGTTTGAAGATTCCGTGGCCGGCGCCACGGCCGCCATTACGGCCCAAATGCGCACCTGCGTAGTGCCGCAAATCAAACAGCCTACCCAATACGTGCGGGAACATGCCTTCAAAATTTATAAATCGCTGTTGGATATTTACCCCGATATGGACGAGCTGCTTTCCTAGAAAACCCATCAAAAACCCCGGTTCACAAAGAACCGGGGCTTTTTTAATATATGCGGAGCGTTGAAAACTATTTGACGGCCAACGGCTTGAACGAAGCCCGGGCCAGGCCCAGGGAGGCCAAGTCTTTGCTCAGAGTAATAGTCTTGTCCTGCGGGCGGATAGACAGCCATACAACGGACGTGCGGGGCGTTAAGGTAATCAAAACGGCGTCTTTGTATTGGCGGGCCTGTTCAGGGACGAGCTTTTCCTGCAGGAAATTGCGCACAAAAAACATTTCTTCCCCGGTCAGCTGGCAGAAAAGTTCCGGCTTAACCGACGTTACCAAATAGCGGTCAAACAATTCGTTGGAGGCCGCCGCTTTTTGAATCAGCGCGTAATTGGCCTGGCATTTGCGCAGGGCCGCTTCGTTGGTGTGTTTTTTGCGCAGGGAAGCGTAAAAATTGTTTCTTTTTTTGTTTTCCTCATGGTGCAGGGCAATGCGGCGCACTTCTTCGCCCACTTGCGCACCCAATACCGAGGAGGCACCTTTCGTTTTCACTTGGTGATTGGCCTTAAAAAGCACGTCTTGCCACGACGGGAATCCTGCCGCGTACGCCGCGCACAGCGGGAATACGGCCGCGGCCAGAACCGCTAAAATCTGTACAGCTTTTTTGTTTTGCATACTTCCTCCGTAAAATAAATTTCCTTTTATTGTCTCAAAAAATAAAACGGCTTATAAGGGACTTTGGACCTACCGGCAAACAGGCCAAAAGACCCACCCGCTTATTTGCCGGATACCGGCAGCAACTCTTGAGGGGAAAACGACGCGTCCGGCACGGAAAAGGAATCCGTTTCTTCCAGCCCAAAGTGTTTAAGCGTGTTGAGCGGATACGCCAGGTACCCGTTCAAAAAACGGCGGCAGACGCTGTTGCATTTGGCCAGGGAAAGCAAATCGTCGGCCTGCGTAAACGTAAGCGAGGATAGCTTGTCCTCGTGCATGCGCCGCCAAAATTCGTACGAAATTTTCAGCACCGGGTGGTCCAGCCCAAAACCGGCCAGCGTCATCAACCGCAGCGTAAAGGCCGCCGCAAAAGCGGAGTTGGGTTCGGCATATTCCAGTTCCGTCAGGGCCGAGAGCAACAGTTCAAATTTGTCCTCGCTCGGCTGGTGAAGCGGCGTAAGACGCTGGAAGAGCTCGCAAAAATGCAGGGCCAGCGTCAGGCGTTTTAAGTCGCGGCGGATGGTGGGGAAAACTTCGTGCAGCTTGCCGCCCGTTACGGTGCCCATCACGCCGCCGCGGCGGACGTAAATGCGGTAGTCGGCATAGGCAAAGGGTTCGCTGAAGGCCTTTAACTTGCCGGCCGACCGCGCCACCCCGGGCAAACGCACGTTCAGGCGGCCGTGGTTCCTTGTATAAAGGGAAACCACGCGGTCCGCTTCGCGAAATTCTTGCCGAAAAAGGATGATGCCCGCGTCGGTAAATATCATAGTAACAGAATAGCAAATTTAGGCCGCCTCTGCCCGGAATATTTGGCGCGGGCGAAACGCAGGAAAATGCAAAATTATTGGCAAATCCGGCAAAGAAAAGATATAATATCAGTACGTTTCACACAGAAACCAATTTATATTAATTACAGGAGATACGTTTTTTCCAGTCCGGATTCCGGGCCAGAATTAACGTATAAGATAAACATGTTACCGACCTACAGACCTAACAAAAGAAGACGTGCCAAACACATCGGATTCAGAGCCAGAATGGCTACCGCCGGCGGGAGAAAAGTACTCAGCGCCAGAAGAGCCAAAGGCCGCCACGAATTGATCAGAGCTTAAGCGATATGCCGTTGAACGGTCTGCCGCATGCGTGCCGCCTGCACCTGAAGAGAGATTTTCAGCGGGTGATTCAAGGCGGCGGGAAACTGCAATATAACGGACTTGTATTGTGGTGGCGGTCCGGCCCCGGGGCAGAAGCCCGGCCGGTCCGTTTTGCGGTAGTGGTGTCCAGGAAGCTGGGCCCGGCGGTTGTGCGCAACCGTACCAAAAGACTTTTAAGAGAAGCTTTCAGACTGAACAGAAAAAATATCAAACCGGGGACGGACCTTGTTTTCAACCCCCGGACAAGCGAAAAATTGACCAATGTGCACGCAGCGCAGGAAGCGCTCAAGACACTATGCGGCAGAGCCGCTGTATTAATCAACTCTTCAGAAAATGAGCCGTAACCGCATATTATTGAAGGGATATATGAAAAGAATTTCGCTTTTGTGTAAAGATTTATTGCTCTTGCTTCTCAACATTTTTATGTTGCTGGTGCGCCCATTTTTGGGCCCCCGGGGTGTATGCCGCTTTGTGCCGACATGCAGCCAGTACGCAAAAGAAGCGATTATCAAATACGGCGCGTTTAAGGGCGGGTGGCTCGCGCTGGTGCGGGTACTGAAATGCCATCCTTTTCATCCGGGCGGATACGACCCGGTGCCTTAATGCCGTTTTTCTGACTGGAAAGAAAGCTTCCTCTTAAACGCCGCAGCGTTGTTTAAGCAGCGGTCTTATATCAAGAGGAAATTTATGAACAGACAGTTTCTAATTACAGCAATGTTGTTTTTGCTGATAATTACGGGTTACAATCAGTTTGTGGCCCTTCCCCGCGCCCGTCAGGCGCAGCAAGCGGCCGAAGCCAAATTGAAGGCCGAACAACAAGCCCAGCTCGCCACCGGCGCCCAAGCCGTGCTGGCCCAAGCTGTTCCCCTTAGCAAAGAACCTGCCGCCGCTCCCAAACCCGAAGAATTATTTACGCTCAACCTGCCCCAGGCCGACATTACTTTTTCGTCCAAAGGGGCCGGCATCAAAACGTACCTGTTTAAGGACGTGGTAGAAAACGTAGATTTGACTCCGTATAAAGGAGAAGGATATTTTGCCACCTTGCCGCAGGTGGACTTTGCCGAATTTGCCCGCACGAAGGATTCCATTACCTTTGTGGGGGACATCGTACCCGGCTTTAGCATCTACAAAACGTTCCGTTTTAACGAAAACGGAATCAACAACGTTACCGTTACGTTTGAAAACAAGACTTCCCAACCGCTGTCGGTGTCCGACTGGAAATGGAATTTCGGCCCGGGGTTAGCAACGGTCAAAAGCGAAATGAACGACAATGAACGCGAGTCCAAAGCCGTTTATTTGGTGCAGGAAAAAGGGAAGAAAAAACCCACCCTGGAAACCTTCGCCAAAGGGGATAAACAGCCCGAACTGCCCTGGCTGTGGGCGGGGGTGGAAAACCGGTATTTTCTCTCCGTCTTAATCCCGCAAGGGTGGAAACCGGGCGCGTTAAGTGCTGAGCAGGAAGTGATTGGCAAACAAAAACGTGTGTGGGGCCTGTTTGGCGAGGGAGACTTGAAGGGCCCGCAGTTCTCGGTTACCGTACCCGGGGACACGGTGGAAGCCAATTCCAAGAAAGAATATAAATCGGATTTTTATTTTGGACCGAAAGATTACAAGCAGTTCTTAGCGCTTCCTTATCATCTGGACCGCTCCATTGCGTTTGGTTTCTTTGGCGCGCTGGGCAAAATTGCCCGCAACGTGCTGGAAACTTTCTACGGGTGGACGGGCAACTACGGCGTGGCCATTATTATGATGACCGTTCTGCTGCAGGCGATTTTGTTTAAGTTTACGCTGATGCAGTTCAAATCGGCCGCTCAGATGAAAAAAGTTCAGCCCGAAATGAAACGTATCCAGGAAAAGTATAAAGGAAATCCGGAAGCTCTCAACCGCGAAACGCTGGCTTTGTACCGCAAATACAAAATTAATCCGCTGGCCGGTTGTCTGCCGATGTTAATCCAGTTGCCTATTTTCCTGGCGTTGTACAATGCCCTGCGGACGTCGTGGTCTTTGCATGGGGCGAAATTCGTGTTTTGGATTACGGACCTGTCGTCTAAAGACCCGTATTACCTGCTGCCTATTTTGATGGGCGCGGTAATGTTTTTCCAACAGAAAGGCAACATCCCCGCCGGTACGGATCCGGCGCAAGCCGCTATGTTTAAGTATCTGCCGCTTATTTTTACGCTGTTGTTTATGAATTTCCCGTCCGGGTTGGTTCTGTACTGGCTGACCAACAGCCTGCTTACCTTCGGGATTCAGACGTTCGTCAACAGAAAACTGGCCAAAGCCAATTAAGCAAGGAGCAATTTTATGCCGAGCAAAATTAAAGTACAAGCCAAAGAAGTATCCGAAGCCATTGCCAAAGGGCTCAAAGAATTAGGTTTAAGAAGAGATCAAGTGGAAGTAACCGTCTTGGAAACCCCCAAAAAAGGTTTTTTGGGCATAGGGTCCCGTCCGGCGGTGGTGGAATTGCGCCAAAAACGCTGGAGCACGGCCGATTTGGATTCCCAAATCTATATGGACGTGCCCAAGAAACGTTCTTCCAAATCCTCTCGGGGCGGGCGCGGCCGCAAAGAACGGAGCGAATCCCGCGGCGGACGAAAAAACAACCGCCGCAGCGAACGCGTGTCCTCCGAAGTGCGTGAAGTACGCGAAAAACAGCCCAAAGCCAACGAGCCGCAAATGCTGCCGTGCGACGCTATTCGCAACGCCGTCATCCCGGAAAATCTCAAAGCGCCCATGCAGGAAGCCAAAGAATACCTGGAAAAAGTGCTTACGCAAATGGGAATTAAGGTGGAAAATCTGCATGTTTGGTGGGACGAAAAACAACAGCGCATTTTGCTTACCTTTGACTGCGATCACCCGGCCATCGTCATTGGCAAAGAAGGCAAAACGCTGGAAGCTATCCAGTATCTGACCACGCTGGCTTTAAGCCGCCATTTTGACAAGCCGATTTCCGTCATTACCGATACGCAAAACTATTGGAGAAAGGCCGAGGACAAAATTGACGCCGAAATTGCCAAAGGAATTGAAATGATTAAACGCGGCAACAGCGTGTTCCGCTTCCGCCCGATGAGCGCGCAGCTGCGCCGCTATATCCACCGTGCGGTGGAAGGCAACGAATACGTCAGCACGGCCTCGGAAGGGGAAGGCAAATGGCGCAAGGTAACCCTCCGCCCGACCGAAAAAGCCCTGCAGGAAGCCCATGCCCACACGGCCCCGGCGGACTTTGTGCCCGGCGTGATTGGGGAAGATATCCCCGAACAAACGCCCGCGCAAGCGGCCGTAGCCGAAGCGGAAAAAGAAAAAGAATTAAACGAATATCACGAATCCTGCTCCTGCTGCAGCGGGGAAGCCGAAGCTTCGGCCCACACGGCCGCGGCCGAAACGGCTCCTGCCGCCCAACAGCCCGCGCCGGAAACGGTTACCGTGCAGGAAACGGTTACCGTAACGCCGGCCGTGCCGCAAACGGCCCCGGCCGAAGCGGCCAAACCCGCCTGCGACTGCGGCCCGTTGTTTCAGGAACAGCCCCAGTCTCACGAAGAAGGCAAATAACCTTATTTGATAAAATCCCCGGCCTTACCCGCCGGGGATTTTTTATTTAAAAAGTTGTCCTTTCGGACGCAAAAAAACGGACCGCCAAAAGCGGTCCGTTCCTTTCGGTTTCTTTGGCTAAAGGGTGCGTCCCAATTCCAACGCTTCTTTAAGCTTTCCGGTTTTAATTACGTCGCCCGCGTCCCACGTTCCGCCGGCCAGAATCATCCCGCGGTCCGTCCATTTTAAGTATTCGGCTATGGCCTTGTAGGTGACTTTTAAGCCTTCGTAATCGCCGTCTTTTTCGTTTCCTTCCGCGGCGGACAGCAGCACACACTCTTTAATTTTCAGCTTGCGCGGTGCGTTGGGTTTCATATACGCATACAGCTTATCCACGGCCGCCTTTAACTGGGCCGTCATGTTAAACCAGTACAGCGGCGTGCAGAGCACCAGCACGTCGGCCTCCTCCAACAAAGGGGCCAGTTTTTCAAAATCGTCCTTAAACACGCACGGCTGGCCGTTGGTCCAGCATTTGTCGCAGGCTTTGCAGGGCAAAACCGGGTGGAAGGCCGTTTCAAACACTTGCGCCGTATGTCCGGCGGCTTTGACCCCTTGGATAAATGCATCCGCCAGCAAGGCGCTGTTGCCCAGTTGGCGCGGGCTTCCGGTCAACACCAAAACTTTTTTTGCCATAGCGTTTTTCTCCCAAACTACCCTTTTTCAAAATTCGCCCGGCCAGCCGGCCCGGCGGCGGAAACCCGGCCCAAAAGCCGTTGGGTCCCTGTTTTGAGTATAGCTTTTTTGCGCGTCCTTGCAAACCGCTTGTTCTGAACGCGATTTTACGAGGAGAAAAAAGCTCCCAAAAACGCCCCCAAAAAGTGATAAAATATACCTATGCAACAGACCATCTGCGCACTGGCTACGGGAGCAGGCGGGGCAGTCGCCATTGTGCGGCTTTCCGGCCCGCAGGCCTGCAGCCTTTTGTGCCAATTAACCCGCCGCAGCGCCGCACCGGAACCGCGCAAGCAAACGCTGTGCACCATTTACGACGGGGCCGACCCGTTGGACCGCTGCTTGGTAACCTATTTTCAGGCGCCGCACTCCTTTACGGGGGAGGATGTGGTGGAATTTGCGCTCCACGCCTCGCCTTACGTCAAAGGGCGGCTGTTGGAGCTTTTGTGCGCCCACGGGGCTACGCCGGCCAAGCGGGGGGAATTTTCCCAGCGGGCTTTTTTGAACGGGAAAATGGATTTGGTGGAAGCGCAGGGTCTGTGTGATTTGATTGCGTCGGGCAACAAAGCGGCGCATAAATTGGCCATGGATTCGCTGGACGGGAAATTGTCCAACCGGGTGGAAGAAATCAAAAAACGCCTGAGTGAATTGCTGGCCCAGATAGAAGTGCGGCTGGACGATGTGGACGAAGAAATGACGCCGCTTTCGGACGAGTTTATCCGGCAGGAAATTACCGCGGTGCTGGAGCATATCAAAGCACTGGCGGATACTTTTTCCGTCGGCAAATACATTAAAGACGGGCTCAAAACCGCTATCGTTGGCGCGCCCAACAGCGGCAAATCCAGCCTGCTTAATGCGCTGGTGGGGTTTGACCGGGCCATCGTGTCCGACCAAAGCGGCACCACGCGCGACACCGTGGAAGAAACGTTGGAAATCAACGGACAAAAAATTATCTTGACCGATACGGCCGGTATTCGCGACCACGCGCTGGACCCGGCCGAAAAAGAAGGCATGCGCCGCAGCCACCGCGCCATGGAAACGGCCGATTTGATTTTGTTTGTGTTGGACGCGTCCCGCCCGCTGACGCCGGAAGAACAAGCCCTCTGGCAGGACATCCGCCGCCAAAACAAACGGACGGTGATTGTGTGGAACAAGACGGATTTGCCTTCCGCCCGGCCGTCCTTGGAACACGAAGAAGCCTATGCGCGGGCGGAAGTATCGTGCAAAACGGGGGCCGGGTTTGACGCCCTCAAAAAGCTTTTAACGGCCGATTTAACGGAAGCCAAAACGGCGGACGGGCTGATGATTTCCAATTTGCGCCATTACGAGGCGCTGCTGCGCGCCCAGACGGAACTGGAAAGCGCGCTGATTCGGCTGCAGGCCCAGGCAGGAGGCGAAATTTATGCCGAACACCTGCGCGGCGCACTGCGGTATTTGCAAGATTTGATTGGCGAGGTAACCCCCGATGACGTACTGGGGATTATCTTCTCCAAGTTTTGTATGGGGAAATAAATGTTTGTTTGTGAAGAGCATTACGACGTAATTGTGATTGGCGGCGGGCACGCCGGCTGCGAGGCCGCGCTGGCGGCTGCCAAATTGGGCGCCAAAACCCTGCTGCTGACCCAAAGCCTGGACACGGTGGCCCAAATGTCCTGCAACCCGTCTATCGGCGGGATTGCCAAAGGGCAAATCGTGCGCGAGATTGACGCTTTAGGCGGCGCCATGGGGCGCGTAACGGACCATGCCGCCCTGCACTATCATATGCTCAACACCGGCAAAGGCCCGGCCGTTCACTCCCCGCGCGTCCAGTGCGACAAAAAAGTCTATCAATTTACCTTCAAACATTTTCTGGAACTGCAGCCCAATTTGGACATTATGCAGGACGAAGCGGTCAAAATTTCCGTATCGGACCGCGCGGTCAACGGCGTGCTGACCCTGCGCAACACGTTTTACCACGCCAAAGCCGTCGTATTGACCACGGGCACTTTCCTGGCCGGGACAATTCACATCGGAACGGCAATGTTCCGCGGCGGGCGCTACAACGATATGCCTTCGGACGGGCTGGCCAAGAACCTGCGCGAGGACTTGCACCTGCATATGATGCGTTTTAAAACCGGTACGCCCATGCGCATTAATGCCCGCGGGCTGGACTATTCCAAATTCCGGCTCCAGCCGTCGGATAATCCGCTGCAGCCCATTTCGCATTTTACGGACGGGACCGCCCAGTCCAAACGCACCTTTTTAAGCTGTTATATCACCCGCACTACCTTGGAAACGGACAAAATTCTTCGGGCCAATTTCCAGCGTTCCGCCATGTACAGCGGGCATATTCACGGCCTGGGGCCGCGGTATTGCCCGTCGGTGGAAGACAAAATCAAAAAATTTCCGGACGTTACCAGCCACCCGCTTTTCCTGGAGCCGGAAGGCTTCCATACCGAAGAATTTTATATCCAGGGCTTCTCTACCAGTATGCCCGAGGACGTCCAGCGTGCGCTGATTAAATCCGTGCCCGGCATGGAAAAAGCCTCCATCACCCGCCCCGGCTACGCCATTGAATACGATTTTTCCGACCCGAGGGACCTGTACGCTTCGCTGGAAAGCAAGCTCATCCCGGGGCTGTTTATGGCCGGGCAAATTAACGGCACCACCGGCTACGAAGAGGCCGGCGGGCAGGGCCTGATGGCCGGCATTAACGCCGCCTTAAAAACGCAGGGGAAAGAACCGTTCGTCCTGCGGCGCGACGAAGCGTACATCGGCGTATTGATTGACGATCTAATCAACAAAGGCGTCAACGAACCGTACCGCATGTTCACGTCTCGGGCGGAATACCGCATTTTGCTGCGTAACGACAATGCCGACCTGCGCCTTACCCCGCACGCCTTTAAGCTGGGCCTGTTGGACGAAAAATACAAAGCCCCGTTTGAAAAATACCGTGCGCTGTGCCAAAAACTCACTCAACATCCCAACGCCCCGGTGGACGAAAACGAAACGGAGCTGTTTCCGTGGACGGTGCAAAAAGCCCGCACCCATGCCGATATTTACCAAAAATACGCCGGCTACTACGAACGCAATAAAAAAGACGCCGAACGCCTGGCCGAAATGGACAGCATCAAAATTCCCGAAGGGTTTGACCCGTCGGCCGTGCGGGGATTGTTGTTTGAAAGCGCCCAAAAACTGGCGGCCGTCAAACCGCTTACGCTGGGGCAGGCCGGCCGTATCCCGGGCGTAACGCCGGCGGATTTGCAGCTTTTGGCCGTACACATTGAACGGTTTAGGAGACTAAAAAATGCAAAAGCTGCTCGCTAGCTTTGCCGCCGAACACGGCCTGCCGCTTACGCCCCAGCAAAGCGACAAGCTGGTGCAGTATGCCCAACGGGTGTGGGAGAAGAAGGATTTACTGAATTTAACCAGCGTCAGCGGGGTGGAGGAAATTGTCTCCCGCCATTTGTGCGACGGGTTGGCCGCGGCCGCCAAAATAAACGCCATGGCGCACGTAAAGAACCTGACGCAGCCGCTGCTGGCCGATATGGGCAGCGGGGCGGGATACATTGGCATTACGCTGGCGGTGGCGCTGCCGCAGGCTCAGGTAACGCTGGTGGAAAGCCTGCAAAAGCGCTGTGCTTTTATGAACTGGGCGCTATTGCAGTTAGGGGTAAACGCCAAAGTAAAAAATGTGCGGCTGGGGCAGGGCACGCGCTTTGCTTTTGATTTTGTAACCGAACGGGCCATGGGGCAGCTGCCCGACATTTTGGCCCTCTGCCTAAACGCGGTAAAACCGGGGGGCGTATTTGTGGCCTTTCAGGGGGAACACCCGCAAACGCAGGCGTGCGATCCGTCCAAATACGGCGCCGCGCTGCTGGGCGTGGAACGCTATACGCTTCCGTGCGATGATAAAAAACGCCATTTGGCGTTGTTTGGCAAACACGAAGAAAAATGAATACGGTTAAAAAACTCGTTTTTTTCTTATGGCTTTTGGCGCTGGTGCTGGTTACGCCGCCGCTGTTACGCTCGCTGGGGCTGACGCCCAAGGAAATGGTGAAAGATCTGTTTTCTTCCACGCCGCGGGCGGACGTGGTGGAACCGATTAAACCGGACCCGGTGGCCGATTTGCCGCTTGCGTCGGACGAACGCGGCCGCGCCCGCGAACTGCGGCCGGACATTTCCGTCCCGCCGCCCGCCAAGGAGAAGCAGGCCCCGGCGGAGGACGAAATCAAACCCATGGACCCGGCCGACGAAAAAGAATTTAACGAAATGATTTCCGGCCTGGAAAACATCGCCAAACTGGCACCGGAAGAAAAGATAGAGGATTTGCCCGTTCAGGCCTACCGCCCGGAAAATGCCGCCCAAAAAGTGCGCTGGATGCCGCCGCCGCCCGGCTTTTTAACGGCGGATACGTTCAACTACCTTATCTACCGGGAAACCAATCCCGTTACATCCACCATCAAAACGGTGCTGGATAACATCCACGGCAACCTGATGCTGGACTTGACGCCTTTTACCATTGTCATTAAACCCAATAAAATTTTGGTTATGCTCTTTGGCGAAAAAGCCAGCTATATGAAATTTACCAAGCGGCCGGCCTGGTCCGGCGCGTCGTCCGACTTGCGGGCCGATACGATGTACGTGATAGAAGGCAATAACTTTTATCCCCTTTCCGTGCACGAGCTGACGCATTTGTATTTTGACGGCTACTTCCTGCCCACCATTTCGCCGCTGTGGCTTTCGGAAGGGATGGCCGTGTACATGCAAATCACCACCACCAAGGAAAAACCCAGCTGGGTGGACCGCAGCCTGCGCCGTATTTTGAACGGGGAACGCATTCCGTTTGAAGAAATGACGGTAACCGAAACCCTCAGCAACTATACCACCTCCCAAGCCGAACTGTGGTACACCCAAGCTTACAGCGTGGTAAAATACCTGCTGCAAACCCGTACCCGCGACGAATTTTATAAATTATGCAGTGAGCTGAAGGCCAACACGCCGCTCCACCAAGCGCTCTACCGGGCCTACGGGATGCCGTTTAACAAAGTAACCGCATTGGAAAACGTGTGGCTGCACGATTTGCAAAAAGCCTACCGCGACGGGAAAATTTTGAAGGACGAACCCAAAAAACAGACCGCGCAGCCGGCCGCCGCGGCTAAAAAACAAACCACCGCCCCGGCCAAAGCGCAAACGGCAGCTTCGCAAAAGGCGCCGCAGCCGGCCGCCAAAAAAGCACCGGCCCCGCAAAAGACCAAAATCAACAAATTGCAAATGGTCCCCACCAACGGCTATAAGGGAGGGTTTAACTGATGAACGAAAAGTGGACGCATATTCCCATTATGGCCCCGCAAATTGCCGATTTGCTGCTGACGAACCCGCAGGGCGTGTATGTGGACGGAACGCTGGGGCTGGGGGGACACACGAAATTTTTCTTAAGCCGCCTGGGGCCGCAAGCCCGCATTTTAGGGTTTGACAAGGACGAAGAAGCCCTGCAAATGGCCGTGGAGCGCGTGGCCGATGCGCGGCTGCTGCCGTTTTGCGAAAGTTACACCCTGGCCCCGCAGGAATTGCACAGGCTGGGGCTGAGCGGCGCGGACGGCGCTTTGTTTGACTTGGGGCTCAGTTCGTACCAGCTGGATAATCCGGCCCGCGGATTTAGCATTTTGCACGACGGACCGCTGGACATGCGCTTTGACCGCAAAAACCCGCTGAGTGCGGACGTGATTGTAAACACGTGGCCGCTGGCGGAGCTGGAACGAATTTTGAAAGATTACGGCGAAGAGCGCAACTATACCAAAATAGCCTTGGCCATTATGCAGGCCCGCCGCCAGGAGCCCATACACACAACGGGCCGGCTGGCCCAAATTGTGCAGGACGTGTATGGCGGCAAACGGGGCAAAACCCATCCCGCCACCCAAACCTTCCAGGCCCTGCGCATTGCCTGCAACCAAGAATTGGAAACGGTGCAAACGGCGCTAAACGGGCTGGCGGATTTGATAAAACCCGGCGGCCGGGCGGCGCTGCTGACGTTCCACTCGCTGGAGGACCGTTTGGTAAAAAATCATTTGAAGGAACTGTCCAAAAGCGGCGCCTGGCGCTTGGTCAACAAACACGCGCTTGCCGCCCCGTACGAAGAAGTCCGCCAGAACCGGCGGGCGCGAAGCGCCAAACTGCGCGTGATTGAAAGGATTACGTTATGAAAATTTTTTGGGGATTAATCATCCTGGCCGTCTTTTTATTTGGCGTAGCGGTAATGCGCAACGAAATCAACCGTTCGGGCCGCTCCATCAGCCAATTGCAAAACGAAGTGGAAATTAAAGAAGCGCGCAACCAATACCTGCAGCTGGAAATTTCCCGCTTGTCCAGCCCGGGCAACATGATACGCCTGGCGGAAGAGAAATTGGGTATGGTGCCGGCCAAACCGCACGAAATCGTCATCTTGGAAGAAGAATAGTTATGTTCAGAAATAAGCCTGCTTCCCCTTTTGTTTTTAACGTCAAAAGCCGCATGCGCGTGGCCGGTATGGTCATTTTGCTGGCGCCTTTGTGTATTTTTATACGTTTGTTTTACATGCAGACGTTTTTGTATGAAGAGTTCTCTTCCAAGGCGGAACGCGCCATCTATAACTACCTGGCCGAGGACCGCCTGCGCGGCAAAATTTTGGACGTAAACGGCCGCGAATTGGCCGAATCGGTGCGCACCCACTCCTGCGGCGTCAACAAACGCTACGTGAAAGACAAAAACAAAACGGTGGCTTTTCTGTCCGAAACGCTGGGAATTCCCAAAAAACGGATCTTGGAAAAATGGAATCATTCGTCCAATTTCTTTTTCGTCGCCAAAAAAATCAAGCCGGACAAGTACATCAAAATTTCCCAAATTCTGCGCACCAACCTGGGCCAAGGGCTGGAACTGACCCCGGAATACGAAAGAATCCACCCGTACGGCGAAAGCGCCTTGGATTTAATTGGGGCGTCCAATTCCAAGAACTACGGGCTTTCGGGCATTGAACAAATGTACAACCGCGAGCTCAGCCAGGACATCAGCAAAAAACGCGCCAAAAGAGCCCGCCGCGGGGAAATTATTTACGACCGCAAGCTCAAAGAGGAGCTTTCCGTGGCGAACGTGTATCTGACGATAGACGCCGTGGCCCAATACTATGCCGAAAGCTCCCTGAAAAAAGAGGTGGAAAAAATTGGCGCCAAGCACGGCATTGCCGTAGTGCAGGACCCGAAAACGGGCAAAATTTTGGCGGCGGCTTCCTACCCGGTAAAGGACGGGCAGTCGCTGGCGTTTCAATTTACGTACGAACCGGGATCTACGTTTAAGTCCATTGCCATTTCTTCGGCGCTGGACGCGGGCGTCGTGCACATGACCGACAGTATTGACATGAGCGGCCGCGTGTGGGAAGTGGCCCGCGGCGTGGTGGTGCGGGACAATCAGCACGACAAAGAATTTTTGTCTATCCCGGAAATTTTGCAGCTGTCGTCCAACATCGGGGCGGGAAAAATCGCCCTGGAGCTGGGCGCAAAAAACCTGTTTTATTACCTCAAAGCCTTTGGCTTTGGCACCAAAACGGACATCAATTTTAACGGAGAGTCCAAGGGCAACGTGCAGCCCTACACCAAATGGACCAAAGTGGATACCGCCACCAAAGGCTACGGATACGGCGTGGCCGTAACGCCGATTCAGCTGATTAATGCCTATTCCGCCATTGCCAACGGGGGAATTTTGATGCAGCCCCATATCGTGGACCGCATTGAATACGCCGGCGGCAAAGTGGAAACCAAGTCTAAACCGGTCAAAATTCGCCGCGTACTGAAAAAGGAAACGACCGATATGATGAAAAAAGCCCTTCAAAGCGTGGTGGAAGTAGGTTCCGGCCGGCGGGCCCAAATTAAAGGCTATAACGTGGCCGGAAAGACGGGCACGGCGGAAAAACTGTCCAAAGAAGGCGGATATGCCAAACGCCAGCATATTGTGTCGTTTTGCGGGTTTGCCCCCGTTTCTGACCCGCAGTTTACCGTACTGGTGGTATTGGACGACCCGGAAAAATACAGTTTCGGCAGTTCGGCCGCGGCGCCGGTGTTTAAGGAAATTATGGAACGGCTGCTGGCCATGAAAGGCGTTGCGCCGGACCAGTTGGATTTTGAATAATTCCCCGGCCTGCCGGGCAAAACCTTTTGTTTGCAGTAAGGAGTATGTATGAAGCTTAATTTAACCCTCAGCAAAATAGCAAAAATTACCGGAGCGGAGTTGGTGTCTGCCAATCCGCGGGAGAAAGTGATGTCGTTTGTAACGGATTCCCGCGTTATTCGCCCCGGGGACGCGTTCATCGCGCTGAAAGGCAAAAATCACGATGCCCGCCAGTTTATCCCCGATGTGCTGGCCAAAGGGGCCCGTGTGGTGCTGGCCGAAAAAGGCTTTTCCCTGCCGGCCGACAGCAAAGCGTCCTTTTTGCTGGTGGAGGATTCGCTAAAAGCCTTACAGGCCTTGGCAAAATATCACCGCTTAAACAGCACCTTAAAGGTGGCCGCCATTACCGGCTCCAACGGCAAAAGCACCACCAAACAAATGCTGCGCGCCATTTGCGAAACCGCGGGAGAAACGATTGCCAATATGGGCAATTTTAACAATCAGTTTGGGGTGCCGTTTTCCCTCTTGGAAATACAGCCCAAACACAAATACGGTATTTTTGAGCTGGGCGCTTCCCACCCCGGCGACATTGAAGAAACCGCCTCGCTGGCGGTGCCGGACGTAGCCGTTATCACCAACGTGTCGGCCGCTCATTTGGAATTTTTTCATGATTTGGAAACTGTGTACAAAACCAAAACGGAAATTGCCAAATGCCTGAATTTTGGCGGAACCTTGGTGTACAACGCAGACGATCCCTTTTTAAGCCGCCTGAAAACTGAATTTAAGGGCAAAAGCCTGTGCTTTGGGTTTAAGGCGGGGGCGGATTTGCAAATTTTGGAAACGGAAAAATTTTCTTTTACCTACAAAGGCGAAGCCTACGTGCTGGACTTGAAATTGGAACGGCACGACAAGCTAAACGCGGCGGCGGCCGCGGCGGCGGCCATTGCGCTGGGGCTGTATATGGACAACGTGAAGAAAGGGCTCCTTTCTTATACGCCGATGCCGATGCGTATGGAACGTCTGCAAAAAAACGGCGTGGAATTTATTTTGGATTGCTACAACGCCAACCCCGCCAGCATGCAAAATGCGCTGGAAATATTGGGCCGCGAAACGGCCAAACCGCGCGTAGCGGTGCTGGGCGACATGAAGGAACTGGGGGAAACGTCCAAAGAATATCACCGCCTGGTGGGGCATTACCTGTTGGAGAACGGGATAGAATATGCCTTTTTGGCCGGGCCGGAAATGAAGTACGCCTATGAAAAGATAAAAGACGTGCCCGGCATAAAAGCCTTTTACGCGCCGGAGCCGAAGGGCTGGATCAAAAATCTGAAAAAAGTCCTTCAAAAAGGCGGTACGTGCCTGATTAAAGCGTCCCGCTCCATGAACTTTGAAAACATCCTCAAGGAGATTTAACCCGCATGTTTTACTATTTGTCGTCGTTTACGGAGAACTTAAGTTTTCTAAACATCTTTAGCTACATTACTTTCCGTACGGGCGCGGCTATTTTCACGTCCTTTCTGCTTACGCTCTTAATCGGGCCCAAAGTCGTGGCTAAACTGCGTTCCTACAAGATTCAGCAGATAGAACGGGAATACGGCCCGGCGTCGCATTTATCCAAAAGCGGCACGCCTACGATGGGGGGCATTTTGATTTTTGTCAGTTTGATTGTCAGCGTGCTTTTGTGGGCCCGGCTGGACAACAACTACATTTGGCTGTTGGTGTTTTCCACCATTACGCTGGGCATAGCCGGCGTGATGGACGATTACACCAAGCTCGTCAAAAAAAATCCGGAAGGGATGAAGTCCTCCATCAAACTGGCCATCCAGCTGTTTACGGCCGTGATTGTGGTGGGGTATCTGGCGCTCAATCCGCCCAACGGGCAGTACACGACGTCGCTTATCATCCCGTACATGAGCAAAATGTTTATTGATTTGTCGGTATTCTATTTTGCGTTTGCCATGCTGGTCATCGTGGGCTCTTCCAACGCCACCAATCTGACGGACGGCTTGGACGGCCTGGCCAGCGGATGCATGGTGTTTACGGCGGCCACGTATGCCATTTTTGCTTATCTGGCGGGCAACATCAATTTTGCCGATTACTTAAAAATTATTTACGTGCCCGGTGCGGGGGAAATTACCGTATTTATGGGTGCGCTGATTGGGGCGTGTTTGGGATTTCTGTGGTTCAATTCTTACCCGGCCCAAGTGTTCATGGGGGACACGAGCTCCCTCTTTTTGGGCGGCGTGATTGGTACGGCGGCCCTGTGCGTAAAGCAAGAGTTGCTGCTGCCGATTGCCGGAGGCATTTTTGTATTGGAAACCCTCTCGGTCATGCTGCAAATGGGATATTTCAAACTGACGCACGGCAAACGCTTGTTCAAAATGGCCCCAATACACCACCATTTTGAACTGATGGGCGTGCCGGAACCGAAGGTAATTGTGCGGTTCTGGATTGTGGGAGCCATGCTGATGCTGCTGGCGTTGGCGTCGCTGAAGATTAGGTAATTATGGTCCAGTTGTTTAACAAAGCGCCAAAACGGCGGAATAATTTCATCAAAAAAGCGCCGGCCCTGTATAAGGACCGCAGCGCCGCTTTTTTGCCCGGACGCCGACCCGAGGCCTGGCGTCCCTTGCCGCTGGACAAACGGCTTTCGTTTATCACGCTGGCGTTTGTGCTGTTTGGGCTGATTTTCACCTATTCTTCCAGCGCGTTTGACTCTACCTCCTACTTTACCCGCCAGGTCCTTTTTGACACGCTGGGCGTAGCGGCGGCGATTTTCCTGTCGCAGACGTACGACAAATTGCAGCGTATTAAATTGTTTTCGCCTATGAATTTGATGTACGCCACCTGGGTACTTTTGATTGTGGTGTTGTTTACGCGGTCCCAGGCCAACGTACACAGGTGGATAGACTTTGGGTTCTTTAAGCTGCAGCCTTCCGAAATTGCCAAAGTAACGCTGGTAATTTACGTGGCGGACTATTTGAACAATGTGTCCGGCAAGCTGGCCAAAAACTGGAAGCTCCTCATCCGGCCGATGGTCGTGGCCGGGATTACGCTGGGCCTGATTTTAGCCGAAAAAGACATCGGCACCCCCACGCTGATGGGCGCGGTGTTTGTGTTCATGCTGTTGGTGGCGGGCGCGCGGCTGAAGCATTTGGCCATACCGGCCATCTGCATATCGCCGCTGGTCATTCATCAGCTGTTATTTGTAAGCTACCGGCGGGAACGTATTTTTTCGTTCTTAAATCCGTTTGCCACGGCCGGAAGCACGGGGTATCAGCTGGTGCAGTCGTTTTTGGCGGTCGGTTCGGGCGGCTGGTTTGGCAAAGGACTGGGCAACAGCGAACTGAAATTGGAATACTTGCCGGCCGCGCATACGGACTTTATTTTCTCCATTATGTGCGAGGAATTGGGCCTGCTGCGGGTGGTTATTATTCTGCTTTTCTTTTGCTGGCTCTTGGTGCGCGGCATCAGCCTGGCCCGCGTAGCCAAAACGCATTTTCACAGCCTGGTAATTTTCGGGCTGACGATTACTATTTGCATGCAGGCGTTTTTTAATATGGCCATGGCCATCGGCCTGCTGCCGACCAAAGGGATTGCCCTGCCGTTCTTTTCGTACGGTGGTTCTTCGGTCATTATGACGCTGGTGATGATGGGCATTATCCTGAATATGGCGGCGGTGGACCACACGCAAAACAACCTGCGCGAAGACATTACCAATTACAAAAACAGGAACAGATAAACTTATGAACAAACGTTTTATTATTGCCTCCGGCGGAACGGGGGGACATTTCTATCCGGGCTTGGCCCTGGGCAAAGAACTGCGGCGCCAAGGCCTTGCCGTACTGTTTGTGGTACGCAAAAATGACCCCGCCGCCCAAATTTTGGACACGCATAAACTGCGTTACCGCGAGATTGATTTTATGGGGCTGCCCCGTTCCATAAACCCCATACGCCATATCCGCTTTTGGATTAAATTTTTCAAATCCCTGTATGAAACGCGCCGCATTTTGAAAGATTTCCGCCCGGACGTTGCCATCGGCACCGGGGGGTACATTTCCTTTCCGCTCATTTTCACGGCGCATTTTATGGGCATCAAAACGGCCGTGCACGATTCCAACGCCCGCCTGGGGCTGGCCAATAAAGTGTGCGGAAAATTTGCCGATTTGTTTATGCTGGGCCTGCCGGTAGGAAAGCGTATCAAAAACGCCGTGCTGACCAGCACGCCTATCCGCCGGGAATTTGCCGACGTGCCCGACCGCAAAGCCATTTTGGAAGGACTGGGCCTGGACCCGCAAAAACGCACCGCACTTATTTTTGGCGGCAGTCAGGGCGCCAAGGGCTTAAATGCAGCCTGCACCCAGGCCATTACCCAGCTGGCCCGCAAAAATGTCTATTGGCAGTTTATCCACATTACGGGGGAACGCTGGTACGGCGTCATCCGCGAAAGTTATGCCGGGTTGAAAAACGTAGCCGTGCTGCCGTATTCGCACGAAATTTACGCCTTGATGCGCACGGCCGACTTGGTGCTCTGCCGCAGCGGGGCCAGCACCCTGGCGGAGCTGATGTATTGCCGTTTGCCGGCGATTTTGGTGCCTTTCCCGCATGCGGCGGCCAATCACCAGTACTACAACGCCCTGATTTTGCAAAAAGCGCGCTGTGCCCGCATCGTGCTGGAGGACAAAGAACTTTCTTCCCGCCTTTTGCACACGTTGCAGCGCCTGACGGGCCGCAATAAGGATTTGTTTGTCATGCGCTCGGCCTATGCGCGCCTGCGGATTCCCAACCCAATGAACGCCGCCAAAGCCATTGTCAAACGGCTGCGCAATTTATAAAAACAAAACCTCCGCCGGCTGGCGGGGGTTTTTTATCCCATAAAAAAACCCCGTGCGTTTGGCGCGGGGCTTTTTCAAACTGGGGGGATTACACTCCCAAGAAGAATTTGCACATCTGTTCGCCCATTTCGGCATCTTCCTGTCCGGCGGTGCAGCCTTTCAGCGTTTCACCTTCGGACATTTCCGGCTTCTGCCACAGGTGGTAGATGTAGCTGGAGGTGGAGTTGCCGGCCGTATCGGTGCGGTACACGTCCACCCGTCCGTTGGCGCCGCCCAACTGATAGATAAACAAATCCGTGCGGTAGAGCGTATTGGTTTTCCAGCTGCCGCCTCTCAAATCCACATCGGCAATCTGATTTTTATTGGTAATGGTGGTGTCGCTGGGGTTCGCCTGAAAATAGCGCTGGCTGGCGTCCACAATGGCTTTGGCATTAATCATCGCTTCGGACATGCGGGATTTTTCCACCGCCGATTCGTACTGCGGCAGCGCAATGGCGGACAGAATACCAATAATCAATACGACAATCAACAATTCAATCAACGTAAAGCCCTGGTTATTCATAGTTTCTCCTTGAAATAGATTTCTTCCTTCATAGTATATACAATTTTTGGCAAATTGCTCAACCGCCGTCTGCGTAAAAATACTTGAAAAAAACAAAAATAATTGTTATATTAATATATGAACATATGTTCATACGTTTTATTAAAAAAGGATGTTAACTATGCCCACGACTGCAAAAAAACACGTTTGTAAACCGTCGCTCCAACTGCCCGACGAAACTTTGTACGATTTGGCCGACTTGTTCAAAGTATTTGGGGACAGCACCCGCCTGCGCATTTTGTGTGCGCTGTTTGACTGCGAACAATGCGTCCAACATATCGCCAGCGAACTGGGGATGACCCACTCCGCCATTTCGCACCAACTTCGTTTTTTGAAACAAAACAAATTAGTCAAAAGCCGCCGGGAGGGGAAAACGGTTTTCTACTCGCTGGCGGACGAACACGTAAAACGCATTTTTAATCAAGGGCTGGAACACGTTCAGGAGGGGTTATGAGTCATACACACCATACGCATAGTGCTTGTGAGTCTTGCCGGGCTTGCTCGTGCGCACACGGGGAAAACACACCCGAAGAACAGGCTCCGTGGACCAAAATTATTTGGGCGGCGGTTTTCTTTGCGGCCGCGCTGGCAGTGCCGGGGGGAGTGGCGGTGAAACTGCCGCTCTATATAGTTTCCTACCTGCTGTGCGGTACGGAAGTGCTGCTCAAATCCGTGCGCAACATCCGCCGGGGGGAAGTGTTTGATGAAAACTTTTTAATGGCCATTGCCACCTTTGGGGCGTTTGCCATTGGCGAATATCCCGAAGCGGCGGCCGTCATGCTGTTTTACCAAACGGGGGAAATGCTGCAGGAAATGGCCGCCGGCAAATCCCGCCGCAACATCGTAAAACTGATGGATTTGCGGCCGGATTTTGCGCGCGTTATTCGCAACGGACAAGAAGAAAAAATAAACCCGCGCGACGTGCAGGTGGGCGAAATTACCCGCGTGCTGCCCGGGGAACGCATTGCGCTGGACGGCATTATTACGGACGGGGAAGGCAATTTGGACACTTCCGCCTTGACGGGGGAATCCCGCCCGGTACACGCCCAACCCGGCAAAGAAGTACTGGCCGGATTTATCAGTTTGGACGGCGCCCTGCAAATCCGAACGCAAAAGACGTACGCCACTTCGGCCGTGGCCAAAATTTTGGAACTGACGGAAACCGCCGCCAACAAAAAATCCTCCGCCGAAAAATTCATCACGCGCTTTGCCCGCATTTACACGCCGGCTGTCGTGTGTGTGGCGGTGCTGGTGGCGTTGGTGCCGCCGTTTATCGTGCCGGACGCTTCGTTCAAAACCTGGTTTTACCGGGCGTTGATATTTTTGGTGATTTCCTGTCCGTGCGCGCTGGTGCTTTCGGTACCGCTGGGTTTCTTCGGCGGCATTGGCGGCGCGGCCAAAAACGGCATTTTGATCAAGGGAGGATCCTACTTGGAACGCCTGGCCCGCATCTACACGTTGGCTTTTGATAAAACCGGCACGCTGACCCAGGGCGTATTTGAAGTAACGCATATCGCCCCGCAGCCGGGTACCGCACCGGACGAACTGCTGCAGCTGGCCGCCCGCGCCGAACAGGCGTCCAATCATCCGATTGCCAAAGCCATTTTGCGCCGCTGTGCGGGGGAAATCCCCGCGGCGGACCCGCAGGCCTTTGTGCGGGAACGGGCCGGCGAAGGGGTAGAAATAGAAAGCGGAAACGGCCTGCTGCTGGCCGGAAATGCCCGCCTGTTGGAAGGCCACCACATCCAAATTCCGCAGCTGGGGCAGGGAACCTGCGTGTATGTGGCACAAGACGGCGTGTATAAAGGACGGATTGAACTGGGGGATAAACCCAAAGAAGGCGCCCACAAGGCCTTAAAAGAACTGAAAAGCCTGGTAAAACGCACGGTGGTGCTGAGCGGGGATAATCCCGCCGCCGTTCAAAAAACGGCCCAAGAATTGGGCATTTCGCAGGCGTATGGAGGACTGCTGCCGGCGGACAAAGTTTCCTGCCTGGAAAAATTAATGGAGGACGCACCCAAAGGCAGTATCACCGCCTTTGCGGGGGACGGCATTAACGACGCCCCCGTGCTGGCGCGGGCCGATTTGGCCCTGGCAATGGGCGCCCTGGGTTCTGACGCAGCCATTGAAGCCGCCGACGTGGTGCTGATGACCGATGAATTGAAAAAAATCCCCGCGGCCATACGCATCGCCCGCAAAACGCTGT
Organism: uncultured bacterium; assembly: GCA_949294085.1. GTDB lineage: Bacteria > Elusimicrobiota > Elusimicrobia > Elusimicrobiales > Elusimicrobiaceae > Avelusimicrobium. Next base: position 323,518 of record CASFFX010000006.1, read on the forward strand.
GGGTCGTCAAACAAAACGTGGTGTTTGCGCTGACGGTAAAAGCCGGGGTGCTGGTGCTGGGGGTATTGGGCCTGGCTAATATGTGGACGGCCGTGTTTGCCGATGTGGGGGTGTCCCTGTTGGCGGTGGCCAACTCGCTTCGTCCGCTTTATTTCAAAGAGTAAATACGAAACAAGACGTATAAAAAAATCCCGCCGGACAACCGGCGGGATTTTTATGTTCAAAATTACTTTCCGCGTATGCGGCGGATATGACGGCGGTGCTCGTCAAACGTTTTGGAAAACACGTGCCGCCCTGTATTATCGGCCACAAAATAAAGGGCGTCAAAATTTTTTTCCGGGTTGAGCACGCCCAGCACCGATTCCCGGCTCGGGTTGCAAATCGGTCCCGGCGGCAGGCCCGCGTTGCGGTAGGTGTTGTACGGCGAGCTGACCTTCAAATCCTTATACGTCAGGCCTTTTTTCCAGTAGCGGTTTTCCTTGATATTAAATCCCAGCGCGTACTGCACCGTAGGGTCCGCCTCCAGGCGTTTGCCAATGCGGTAGCGGTTCAAATACACCGCGGCGATTTTGGGCCGCTCGTCGTGCACCACGGCTTCGCGCTCCACAATGGACGCTACCGTCAGCACTTGTTTTTCGGTCAAATCCGTTTTGTATTTTTTGAAAAGCGGCGCAATATTTTTGCGGTATTGGGCCAGCATTTCGTCCACCACTTTTTGGGCGGGGGTATTTTCGGCAAACAAATATGTGGAGGGGAACAAGTAGCCTTCCAAGTCCCGCTCGCGCACGATGTCCAAAAATTTCCGCGCGTCCGTTACGCCTTTTTCGGCCAGCAGCTCGGCAATTTCTTCGCTTCTCCAGCCTTCTAAAATAGTTACTTTTTCATAGTGCGTGCATTTGCCGCTTTTAATGCAGTTAATCACTTCAAAAGAGGACGTGTTTTTGCGCAAGTCAAAACGGCCGGCCTTCAAGTCGCGCGAAGACGAAGTAATCCGCAGCAGCAGTTTGAAGAAAAATTCACTTTTGATAATGCCCTTTTCCTTCAGCATGTGCGCCACGGAAGCGCCGCTCTGGCCCGGTTCTATTTTCACCACCACCAGCGGCCCTTTGTTAAAGAAACACGCCTTCACGCCCCAGCAACCGCCAATGAGCAAGCACAACATCAGGCACGCTAAAAAAATCAGCTTTTTCATTTCGTCAATTATTTTACCAATTTGAAAAAGTGCCGCTTGCCAATCTGCAGCACGTCGCCCGTTTCAAAGGCCAGCGGTCCGTCCGCCGTTATTTTTTCGCCTTTCAGCCGCACGGCGCCCTGTTCAATCAAAGCCCGGGCTTTGTTTTTGCTGGGGGCCGCACCCGCCGCAAAAATTACGGCAGACACCAGCGCCCCCGCTTCGGGCTTAAATTCGGGCATATCCGTGGGCAATTCTTTCTTGGAAAATACTTTTTCAAAATTTTCCAACGCCGCGCGGGCCGCCTCCGCCCCGTGGAAACGCGTTACCATTAATCCCGCCAGTTTTTTCTTGGCGGCCATGGGGTGCATGGCTTTGATTTCGTCCATATTTTCGGACGTCAGCAATTCGTAATACATCGGCATCAGCTCGTCCGGGATGGACATCAGCTTGCCAAACATATCGCCCGGCTCGTCGTTTAATCCCACATAGTTGCCGTAGGATTTAGACATCTTTTTCACGCCGTCCAGCCCCACCAACAGCGGGACCGTAATAGCTACCTGCGGTTCCTGGCCGTGGTTTTTTTGCAGCTGCCGGCCGACGAGTAAGTTAAAAATCTGATCCGTGCCGCCCAATTCCACATCGGCTTGCAGCGCTACGGAATCCTGCCCCTGGAACAAGCTGTAAAGCACTTCCAGCAGGCTGATGGGGTTCCCGGACGCCATCCGTTTTTTGAAATCGTCGCGCTCCAACACTTGGGCCACGGTTACTTTTTGCAGGGTTTGCATTAATTCTTTGCCCGTTACAAACGGATCCAGCCACTCGCTGTTAAAACGAACTTCCGTTTTGGAAGGATCCAATACCTTGAAAGCTTGTTCCGTGTACGTTTTGGCATTTTCCAAAATTTTCTCCCGCGGCAGAACGGGGCGGGTGGAGTCGCGGCCGGAAGGATCGCCCACGGCGGCGGTAAAATCGCCAATTACCAGTACGGCCGTATGGCCCAAATCCTGAAAGCGCCGCAACAGCGAAAGCGCCACGCTGTGGCCCAGGTGCAGGTCCGCGCTGGTCGGGTCGCACCCCAATTTTACTTTCAGTTTTTTGCCGCTTTCCAATTTCTTTGCCAAATCGGCTTTGGAAACTACGTCCACGCAGCCGCGCGTTAAAAATTTAATTTGTTCTTCCAAGGTCATTTTATTCTCCAATAAAAACGGGTCTTTTTTATATTTTATCATATACAAACGAAAACCGCCCGCCGTGTTGGGGCGGGCGGCTGTGCCAAAAACGTTTTAATAAGGCATCGGCATACCAAACCGGTTGTACCCGCGGTAACCCGGCCATACGCACAGCACCAGCATCAGCACCGGCAAAAAGCATACCAGCAAGAACCACCAGCCGGACAAATTCATATCGTGCAGCCGCCGCACCGTGGCAAACCACCACGCCAAAAACGCCAGCAATAACACCCCGCTTCCCAAAAACAAAAATATCAAAGCCAGCGGGTTTAAGCTATCGCCGTTGCGGCCCAGCGCCATAAACAGCACGCCCAGCCCATACAAAATGCCCGTCAGTATTAAGCGAATAATATAGCCCATCCGTCCCAGTCTTCCAGTCATACAACCCCCTGTTTGTCTTTTTTACAGTATAGCACAGCGGCGCCCTTTCCTAAAAGCGGAAAAAAGGTTAGAAGGGGAACAACTCTTCCGCCACAAATAAGAGGACAATCATCGGACTCACCGCCAACAGCACCGTGGCCGCCACCAGAAGCCCCAGGCCCCATCGGCGGGCTGAAAAGAACGCAGGGAAAAACGGCTCCGCCTGCGGAGCAAAACGGTTGGGGGCGGCCGAAGCGCGCTTGACGGAGAAAAACACGATAATCCCAAGCCCCAGCACCGTAAACACCCAGCGCATTTTAGGCAGCATAAAGTTTCCCGCCGTAATAACAATCAAATAGCCGATGTACCACCAACCGGACCAATTAAAGTCGTGCAGCCGCCGGAAAAACACCGCGGCCGACATCCACCACAGCCCCAGCGATATCGGTATGGACACCAGCCCCGCCACCACCACCAAAATCATCATCAGCCAGTTTCGTTCCGCCGCGCCAAACGCCACCCACAGCCCGCCCAGCGTGGCCAACAGCGATACGGCCTGCATCAACAGACTGACGGCGGCAAATTCTTCTCGTCCCGCCCGGCCCGAAAACTTAAATAAATGGGTCCAGTTCATTTTTTCTCCTTAATAAAAATCATAGGGATCGGCCGATATTTTTACCGCAGCTTTTTTGGCTGGCACAAAGGAGTCCAGTTCCGCCAGCAAATCCAGCCACCGTTCTTCGTCCGTCTTAAACAGCAGGTATTGCTTTTTCAGCACATCCGTCTTTTTGGCGCACCACACCGGCCCCAGCGTTTCCAGCACTTTGGGGGCCGCCAAACGCTTTATGCGCGCCGTTTCCGCCGCGAGTAAATCGGCCTCTTTGGCTTTAATGAGTACTTTAATCAAACGCACAAACGGAGGATACAAAAAGCTTTCCCGCAAGGCCAGTTCCGTTTGCGCCGCGGCTTGATAGTCGCCCGCCAAAAGGGGGGAATAATCGTAGGCGTCTTGGTCGGCAGACTGGATAATCAGCCGTCCGTCCGCCACGCCCGACAAATGGCCCCGCAGGGCAAAAAGCATTTGCCCGTATTTTTCCGAGGCGCGGAAATTGGGCCCGTCCAATTCCAGCTCCGCGTCCAGCACGGCCGCCAGCGTTACTTTGGCTCCGCGCAGCGCGCCCGAAGCAAGCCGCGTGCCCACGATAATATCCGCCTGTCCGTTCTTCAAAGCGGCCAGCGCTTCAAACCCTTGCCCGGCTTTGGTTTTCAGCGTGTCCGAATCCAGCCTCAGCAACCGCGCTTTGGGGAAAAACTTGGCCAATTCCGTAACAACTTTTTGCGTACCGCCGCCGCGGGATTTGAAAATGAGGTTATGGCACTTGGGGCATTGTTGTTGGAGAGTTTCCGTGTGTCCGCATTTTTTGCACACCAGCCGGTCGCCGTGCTCCGGCGTGTTTTCGCGGGCCAAAATAGCGCCGCATTTTTTGCACTTGGCGTAAACACCGCAGTTCAAACAATAATACGCGTTGGAATAGCCGCGGCGGTTCAAAATCAGCAGGGAAGTTTCTTTGCGTTTGAGGTTTTCGGCCAGTTGGGCCAGCAAAAAGGATGATAAAAACCGGCTTTTTTCGCTCTTTTTTTCCGTCAGCTTAATCTGCGGGGTAAACGCGTGCCCCGGCACCGCCTGCGTGAAAGGCAGCTGCGCCACCGTGCCTTGCTGCACCCGTTGCAAAAGCTCCAGGCTGGGCGTGGCCGACACGAATAACAACGCCGCCCCGTGCATTTTGGCGCGGAAAAACAACACCTCCCGCGCGTGATAATAGGGCTTGTTTTCTTCCTGCTTGTAATTATCGTCCCCTTCGTCCAACATAGCGGCCAGGCGCAGGTTTTTGAACGGAAGCAACGCCCCGGAACGGGTGGCAATCACCACGCAGGGAAGCCCGTTGGAAATGGCGGAAAAGTATTTTTTCTTTTTGCTTAAAAGCATGCGGCTGTGCCAGCAGAACACATTGTCCGCCCCGAAGCGTTCTTCGGCCTCGGCAATAAACTGGCGCGCGGCCACAATATCCGGCACCGTAATCAGCGTTTGCCCGTAGGCGGCCAACACCTCGCCTGCCAGCCGGAGCACCGTTTCGGTCTTGCCGGTATAGGCCGGGCCGTTCAACAGCACCGGGCGAAATTCGTACGCCGGGAAGGCGCGCACCGTTTGCAAAGCGTTTTGCTGGGAAGGCGTGAGCGAAAAGGAAGGCGTTTTAACGTCTATGTGTACGGACGTGGGGGAATTGTCCAACTTAAAATACGGCTGCGGGGGAACCAAAGCAAATAAAATTTGCCCAATCGGCCCGCCCCAATGCGCTTTCATAAACCGCATCAGCGGAAACAGGTCCGACCCAAAAAGAGGCCGCTTGTCCACCACGGAAGCAATTTCTTTCAGTTTTACGTTTTTGGGCGCCGTGCATATTTCGCTGACGGCCGTTACCATGCCGCCCGTCAGCACGCGGCCAAACGGCGCCGTTACGCGCACACCGGGCACCACCTTCCCTTCCAGCTCGGCAGGGACGGCATAGTCAAACTCGCGGTCCAGGGGGACGTCGTACACTACTTTGCAGTACATAGTTTTGGGAAAAAGTCTTACTTTCGGGCGCCTTTTAAGCCCAGCTCGTCCATCACCATTTGCAGGTCCGTCCAAGCATCTTTCTTCCAGCCGGGGTTGCGCAGAAGCGCCGCCGGGTGGAACGTGGCTAAAATTTTAACCGGCCGGGGCAGCGATACGCTGTCCAAATGCAGGTCGTAGAATTTGCCGCGCAAAGCGCCCAGGGATTTGGCGTCTGCAATCAGCGCTTTGGCCGCCACGCCGCCCAGCGCGACTACGTATTTGGGGCAAATAATGGCAATTTGGCGTTCAATGTATTTGCGGCAGCAGGCAATTTCTTCGGCGTTTGGGGCGCGGTCGTTGCCGTGTTTTTCGGGGTGAAGGGGGTCCGTCATCGGGTGGCATTTGGCAATATTGGCAATAAATACCTGTTCGCGCGTAAGCCCCATGGCGACAATCATCTTGTCCAATAATTGGCCGGCACGGCCCACAAAAGGCCGCCCCTGGCGGTCTTCATCAAACCCCGGGCCTTCGCCCACAAACATCACCGCGGCGTCCACGTTTCCTTCGCCCGGCACGGCATTTAAGCGGGTGGAACCCAGCGGACAGCGGGAACAAGATTTTATCGTTTCGGCTAATTCGGCCAAAGCGGCCGTTTTTTGGGCAGTTGTCATCATAGGAGAATTGGGGGCCGGTTCCGCCGCCGGAGCAGGCGCCGCGGGCTGGGCGGCACGGGCAAATTCCACCGTCAGCGTTTCGCCTTCCGCCATGGGAGGAAGCGCCGCCGAAGCCGTGCGACGCTCAGAAACAGAGGCGGCCGCACGCAAAGGCGCAGCCGTCCCTATAAATTCGTCTTCGTCCTGGGCGGCCAGAAAGTTTTTCAAATCCGAAGCCAGCCGGCGCAGCGAATCGTTTGCCATAATTACAGTTTCATCGGTTCTTTCGCTTTGCGTTCGGCTTCTTTGCGAGCTTCTTCCTGCGCTTTCAGTTCCGCTTCGTGGTTTTCTTTGCTGACGCGGAGCACTTCTTCTTTGGAAACGCGTTTGGATAAAATATCGTCCAGCGCCACTTTAATGACTACCGCATTGGGCTGATTTTTGTATTCGTCTTTTTTCTTCAGTTCCTTCGCCCACATGGACGCCAACACCACCACGTCATAGCGGTCGCCGTCAAAGTTCATCAATTCGGCCTCAAATTCTTTATCGTATTTTACGGACATATTTCGCTCCCTCGTTTTACTTCAGGTATTTAATTTTCAAATCCTGCCGGCACACGCGGCATTGTTCCGCCGCTATAATGCCTGCCATTTGTTCTACGGCTTCGCCCAAATCATCGTTGAGCAGGGCATAGTCGTAATGGTCCAGCTCCAGCATTTCTTTCTTTGCCGTTTCCAGGCGCAGTTCAATATCCTGGGTATTGTCGTTGCGGCCCAAAATGCGCTTTTTCAGCTCTTTTAGGCTGGGCGGCACGATGAACACGGTGGCGGCATCGGGATATTGCGCTTTTACGGTGCGCGCACCCTGCACGTCTATCACCAAAATAGGGCAAATGCCTTTTTTCATTAGGCTGTCCACGGATTTTTTGGGAATTCCGTAGTAGTGCGTATGCACCTGGGCCCACTCCAGCATTTGGCCTTTTTTAATGGCCTGTTCAAACTGTTTAATGCTCCAAAACAAATAATCCACGCCGTCTTGCTCGCCGGTGCGGGGCGCGCGGGTGGTGGCGGTAATCACGCGCGAAACGGTGTGATCACGCTGCAGCACCGCGTCCACGATGGTCGTCTTGCCGGCGCCGGACGGAGAAGATACGATGATGGGAAAAGGTTTCATTGTTATATTTTAGTAAATATTCCCGGCGGCGTAAAGGGACAAAGCCGCCCGCAAACCAAACGAACCTTCCGCGGGGGAAGGTTCGCCAAAAAGGGACGGAGGTTGTTTCCGCGCTCCGTTTCGGATAAGGGCCGCCTAAATAAGGACAAACGGACGTTGGGACCCCTGAGAAGAAACGGCAATAAATTCCATACTCATAATTAAAAATTTATCGGCGGATAGTTGCATTGGATTGCCTCCTTGTATATTTACAGTATGGCAATTTGCACGCAAAAAAAACAGGGTCATTGGACCCAATCCCGCCCCTAAAAAGGACCTACCTCCCCAGGGACCGACAGACCTAGACGCCGCGAAGCCTTAAATAGGCGGCTATTTTGAAATGTTTGTATTTTTCGGCCAAGGCAAGCGGCGTCATGCCGGCGGAATCCTTCTGCTGCGCGTCCACCCCGTGCTGCAGCAAAAGCTTGATGACTTTGACCCCGCTTTGGCAGGCCGCCGCCGCGTGAAGGGGCGTTCCGCCAAAATTATCCAGCGTGCGTATGTCCGCCCCGCGCTTAAGCAGCAAACGGCACATGGCACACAGCCCGCATTCGGCCGCAATATGCAGGGGGGTTTGCCCGTCATCGGTTTCCTGGGAAAGAGAAGCGCCGCTTTGCAGCAGTTTTTCCACCGTTTCAAAATCGTTTTGAAATACCGCCTGATGCAGGGGAAAGCGCTTGAGCTCCGTTGTCAAAAAAGCCACGATGGACGGATTGACCCCGTGGTACAAACGGATTTCCCGCTCCCGCCGATAGGACAGATAAAATATCCACCCCGCTAACAGCACTAAAAGAACGACCATCCAACCCATAAAATCTCCCTAAGACGTCTCAGTTATCCGCCGCACGGGCCCGTTCAAGGCTTTCTCAGCGCGTCTTGGGCAGCGTCTTGCAGCAAGCGACAGACTTTTTCCTGCCCGAAACGAGTGGCATAATCCAGCGGAGTTTGGCCGTGAATATCACGGGCCTGCAAATCGGCTCCATAATCAAGAAGCCGCGTGCAAAATTTAGTGCGCCCCAGCGCGGCCGCAATATGCAGGGGGGTAATCCCTTGGTGGATAGGGGCGCTGACGCATTGCAGCCGGGTTTGCTTGGGCAAAAACCGGAGGCCGTCTATTTGGTCCTCCCGGCGTTCCACCACCGCTTGGGCCAAAGGGGCCTGATAAATAAACGGCCACAAGTCCGGCGGGAAAGCCGCCTCCACCTCTTTGCGGGCCGCTTGATTATTAAAATACAAAAAAACTTTGGCAATCAAAAATAAAACGGCACAAATAACAACCAACAAAACCCCTTTGAAAGCAAGGGAGGGAAATCCCGCCAACGAATCATGCGCGTGAACCCAATTAACCGCACGGCCAAAGCCTAAAATACCGCCGACAAACACCGCCCCGGCCACCAGGCCCCAAAACAAAAGGAGTAATTTGTCTTTCATTTTTCCTCCTTAAAAAATATGCTTTCCCTGTTGCCAGGGAAAGCATATTTTGCATATGGGGGGTTATTTGCGTTTTTTGGCCAACACGTCCTTGGCCGCCGCCTGAGCCGCCGCCAAGCGGGCAATCGGCACGCGGAACGCCGAGCAGGACACGTAGGTGAACCCTTCGCGGTGGCAGAATTCCACGCTGGCCGGGTCGCCGCCGTGTTCGCCGCAGATACCGATTTTGAGGTTCGGTTTGGCTTCGCGGCCTTCGGCTACGGCGTGCTCAATCAGCATGCCCACGCCGCGCTGGTCCAGCGTTTGGAACGGATCGGCTTCCAAAATGCCTTCTTTTAAGTATTCGGGCAGGAAGGAACCGATATCGTCGCGCGAGAAGCCAAAGGTCATCTGCGTCAAGTCGTTGGTGCCGAAGGAGAAGAAGTCCGCTTCTTGCGCCACTTCATAAGCCAGCACCGCCGCACGGGGGATTTCAATCATCGTACCCACGGAGAAGTTGAGCTTTTTGACTTTCGTCTTGGCTACCACTTCGTCATACGCGGCGCGGATGAGTTTCTTCTGGCTGATGATTTCATTGACGTCGCAGGTCAGCGGGATCATCACTTCGGGCTGGGCTTTTACGCCTTCTTTAATCAGTTCGGCCGCCGACTCAAAAATGGCGCGGGACTGCATGGTGGTAATTTCCGGATAGGTTACGCCCAAGCGGATACCGCGGTGTCCCATCATCGGGTTGACTTCGTGCAATCCGGCGGCGCGGTCCTTAAATACGTCCATCGTAATTCCCAGCGCTTTGGCCAGTTCGGCCTGTTTTTCGGGAAGCGTCGGCACGAATTCGTGCAGCGGCGGGTCCATCAAGCGCACCGTTACGCCGTAGCCGGCCATGGCCTTCATCGTGGCTTTGATTTCCTTCTTCATATACGGGAAGAGTTCTTCCACGGCCGCTTTGCGTTCGGCTTCGTTGCCGGAAAGAATCATCTTGCGCAGGATGAAGAGGGGTTTGTCGGAATTTTTGCCGTAGAACATGTGTTCAATGCGGAACAGCCCAATGCCTTCGGCCCCAAATTTGCGGGCTTTAATGGCGTCTTCTTCCGTATCGGCATTGGCGCGCACTTTCATCGTGCGCACTTTGTCGCACAGCGCGAGGAACGCCGTCAGGTTCTTGTTGCCTTCGCCGGCTTCCAACATTTTCAGCGCGCCTTCATACACATAGCCTTTCGTCCCGTTCAGGGTCAAGGAGTCGCCTTCCTTAAAGGTTTTTCCGCCCATTTTGACGGTTTTGGCGTTCAAATTGATTTCCAATTCGCCGCAGCCTACAATGCAGCATTTGCCCCAACCGCGCGCTACCAGCGCCGCGTGCGAGGTCATCCCGCCGCGTTGGGTCAAAATACCCGCCGCCGCGCGCATCCCTTCAATGTCTTCGGGGTTGGTTTCTTCGCGCACCAAAATGGCGTTTTTGCCGGCTTCCTGCAGTTTAATGGCGTCCGCCGAGTTGAACACGATTTCGCCCGACGCACCGCCCGGGCCCGCCGGCAACCCTTGCGCAATGGGCTTTACGCCCGCTTCGGCTTTGGGGTCAATGGCCGGCAGCAACAGTTCGCCCAGCTGCGCAGGCGTTACACGCAGGACGGCTTCTTCCTTGGAAATCAATCTTTCCTTTACCATATCCAACGCCATTTGCACGGCCGCGGTGCCGTTTCTCTTGCCTACGCGGCACTGCAGCATCCACAGCTTTTGGTCTTCAATGGTAAATTCAAGATCCAGCATGTCGTGGAAGTGTTTTTCCAGCTTTTTCTGGATAGCGTCCAATTCCTTATATACTTTGGGCATTACTTTTTCCAAAGTGGGCAAGTGTTTGGAGTGCGCATTGGCCGACCATTTGTTCATCGGCGACGGGGTGCGGATACCGGCCACCACGTCTTCGCCCTGGGCATTGATTAAATATTCGCCGTAGAAATGGCTGTCGCCGTTGCCGGGGTTGCGGGTAAAGGCCACGCCGGTGGCGCTGGTGTCGCCCATATTGCCGAACACCATGGTCTGCACGTTGACGGCCGTGCCCCAATCGTGCGGGATGTTTTCAATATTGCGGTACGCAATGGCGCGTTTGCCGTTCCACGAAGCAAACACCGCGCCAATGGCGCCCCACAGCTGTTCCATCGGGTCGTCCGGGAAATCTTTTTTGAGGATTTTTTTGACGGTGGCTTTGAATTCGCCGCACAGCTTTTTGAGTTCTTCGGCCGGGATATGCGTATCGTCCGACACGCCCAGCTTGGTTTTCAATTCTTCCAGCATACCGTCCAAAATTTTGCGAATTCCTTCGCCGTCTTTGGGTTCAATGCCGGCGGCTTTTTCCATCACAACGTCGGAATACATCATAATCAGGCGGCGGTATGCGTCGTACACAAAGCGCGGATCGCCCGTTTTGGCAATCATGCCGGGAATCGTCTTTTCCGTCAGACCGATGTTCAAAATGGTTTCCATCATGCCGGGCATGGAAGCACGCGCGCCCGAACGAACGGACACCAACAGCGGGTTCTTTTCGGAACCGAACTGTTTTTTGGTTTCGCGTTCAATTTTTTTCAGGTTGGCTTCTACATCGGCTTTTAAGGATTTGGGATACGTGCGTTTGTTATTCCAATAATAGGTGCAAACTTCGGTGGTAATGGTGAATCCGGGGGGGACGGGGAGTTTTAACTGGCCGGCCATTTCCGCCAGGTTGGCGCCTTTGCCGCCCAACAACTCTTTCATTTTGCCGTTTCCTTCGGCTTTACCCGCTCCAAACGAGTAAACGTATTTCACTGCTTTTTTTACGGCCTTTTTAGCGGCGGTTTTTGCCGCTTTCTTAACGGTCTTTTTTACCATATGCGGTCGTCTCTCCAATATAAAAATATAGAGTAACGGACGGAAAGTCCGTTTGGTCCTCTATATTGTAATACATTTCCGAAAGAAAAGGAAATTTTTTTGAGATTCGGTTTTTTAAGACGGAAAAGGAGGCCCTTATTTTTTTCCTTTTAGGTAATCCCCGTGGAAGCCGTACCCGTCCGACACCGTTCTGCCAATGCTTTGCAGCAGCGCCTCCCATTGGCGCGCCGCTTGGGCGCCGGGGTGCGGTTTGCCGGGGTACAATTCGTAGTTTTTGCAAACGTTTTCGTCCGTTACGTTGGGCATAATCACGTTGGCCCCGCACGAAAGAGCCAACAGCCGTCCGCGCGGGTGGAGCGTTTCCATGGCGGTGGTGGCGGGGATATTGATGTCCGGCAGCAACAGGCGCATGACGGCCATCATTTTAAGGGAAAGTTCAAAATGCCCCTGCACCGTTTCGGCCGCCAGCGGGGTTTGCGGGTGGGGGATAAACGGCCCAATGCCCGCCATATCCACCGGAAGCGTTTGGAAAAACAGCAAATCGTCCGCCAGGCTTTCCACCGTTTGGCCGGGCAGGCCCACCAGCGAGCCGGAGCCGACTTCGTAGCCCAAGTCCTTCAAATCCCGCAGACAGCGGGCGCGGTTTTCCCAGCTCATGCCGGGATCCATTTTTTCGTAAAGCGCTTTATCGGTCGTTTCTATGCGAAGCAGATAGCGGTCCGCCCCCGCTTGGCGGTAGGCGGCGTATTCCTCACGCGTTTTTTCGCCCAAGCTAAGCGTAACGGCCAGGCCCAGTTGTTTGAGCCGCCCGATTAACTCGCGCATACGGGGCACGTCAAACCACACGTCCTCGCCCGATTGCAGGACGACCGTTTTGTAGCCGTAATCGGCGGCCCGGCGGGCCGTTTGAAAAATAGCGTCCGGCGTCATGCGGTAGCGCTGCGCCGCCGCATTGGAGCGGCGTATGCCGCAGTACAAACAATCGTTTTTGCAAAAGTTGGAAAATTCCACCAGCGCCCGCAGGTACACGCCGTCCCCCACAAACTGGCGGCGCACTTCGTCCGCCGCGCGGAAAAGGGGGGCCGGCTCGGGCAGAGACAATAGGAAAACAATTTCATCGCGCGCGAGAGAGTGAGACTTTTGTGCTTTTTGCAAAAGGGAAGCGGTCGTCATTATAGGCAGTATATCAAATTAAAAGGGTGGGCCCAAAGGCCCAAAAAGCCCTGGGTCCGGCCGGGGAATAAATTTAGGCCGCAGGCGCCCCAAAAGCTGGGCCCAAATTTCCGGGCGTTTTGGGTCCAATGACCCTGTTTATTTGCCGACGAAACAGCTATCTTATAAATAACAAAACGAAATAAAAAAGGAGGCGCTGCTATGACCACTGCATTAAAAGAAACCGTAACCACCCAGCTGCTAAAAAAACAGCGCCTGGACCGGGAATTTGCCTGGATCAGCCGGGAGTTCAAAGATTTTGAAACCCTAGATGATGTGGAAATTTACAACGTGGAACGTTACGCCGCACTGCATTTGGGATTTGTTTTCTAAAGTGTGTTTCTAAAACCTCCTACAAGAACACCCTGTGCCCGCCCCTTTCGGGCGGGCATTTTTGTTTTCAAAAAAAATGCGTGCGCTTTTTCCGGATTTTTGATAATATGTAGCCAAGGAGGAGTATTATCTATGACAACCTGTACGAAACGGCTCTTCGCCACCCTGCTGGGCATGGGAATCCTGTTTGCTGCGGATTTTCCTGCTCACGCTCAAAATGCCCTTCTTCCTCTGGGCAAGGCGCTATCCAGCAAAGTAGTTGCGTCCGATGCGGTTGGACAACGCGCCCTAAACTTCCTTAAAAGCACCAAAGGTATGGCCGCGCTGGAACGCCAGCTCTTCAGCCAAGTGGTAGCCAAAAGCTACTTCCCCGGGTATTACCGCCCCGACCTTAATGTAAACACGCAGACCATTGCCTATTTGCGCTCGGTACAAAAAGGCCTTGATACGCTCTACCCGCAAACAGAATATCGTTTTGCCCCTGTAACAGTTTCTTCGTTTGACGATTTAATGTATATCTGGAACCATGGTCCGAAAGAAGCTTTTATGGAAGCCCGCAATGCCGTTTCGCTGATTGTGGAACGCACCGCCGCACGCCGTGTCGGTTTTTACGCCGTAGCGGTGCAAAACGCGCCCGGTTCCGCTTTCCCGGTGAAAGACATTTTGATACTGGACGTAAACAACGGGCGTTGGATTTCCATGCGCAAAAGCTTGGAAAGCGCTCACCGCAAAACGATCCAGAAGTAACCTGCTTTTGAAAGCGGGGGGACACCTCGCCGCTTTTAGCAACCTATACAAGGATAAAGAACGCGTGTGTTCTTTATCCTTTTTATTTGGTATAATAAGTTTGTACTTTACGAAGTATATAAATTAAATATAGGAGAAGATTGGCCTCCGGCTCGGTATCCCTTGGGATAAGAGATGCTTGGTCGGCAGATTACAATCTAAGTGTACAATACAATGGTACTTTCGATGCAAGACAGAAAAGACATCATCAGCAAATTCCAATCCAGCGCTAATGATACCGGCTCTGCCGCGGTGCAGATTGCGCTCATCACGGAACGCATTCAGTATATTTCCAACCACCTCAAAGCCAACCCGAAAGATTTTGCGGGCGAAAGAGGCTTAAACAAATTGGTCGGCCAAAGAAGACGCTTGCTGGCCTACCTGAAGAAAACCAACTTTGAAAAATATCAAAAAGTCACCCAAGAACTTAAATTAAGGAAATAACCCCTAATGCAAAATTTCAATCATAAATTTGACATCCACAACGTGGAAGTTACCGTGGGCAACCAGACGATTAAACTGGAAACCGGTTTAATTGCCAAACAGTCCGACGGTGCCGTAGTGGCCACGATGGGGGAAACGATGGTGCTCGCCACCGCCGTATCCACCAAGGAGCAAAAACCGGGCATTTCCGATTTCACTCCGCTTACCGTCAATTATAAAGAAAGAACCTACGCCGCGGGCAAAATCCCCGGCGGTTTTTTCAAACGCGAAGGCCGCGCCAGCAAGAAGGAAACGCTGTCCTCCCGCATTATTGACCGCACCATCCGCCCGATTTTTCCGGAAGGTTTCGCCTGCGAAACCAACGTAACGGCGATGGTTATCTCCAGCGATGACAAGCACGATTCCGACGTATTGTCCGTGTTGGCCTCTTCGGCCGCGCTGGTCATTTCTTCTATTCCGTTCAACGAACCCGTTGCCGCGGTGCGCATTGGCCGCAAAGACGGGCAGTACATCGTCAACCCCACCAAGGCTGAACAAGAAACCTGCGATATGGACCTGGTAATTGCCGGTTCCGCGCAAGGGCTTTTGATGGTGGAAGGCGGCGCCAAAGAAGTGGAAGAAGAAGCCATCATCAAAGCGATGGAAATTGCCAAGCCGGAAATTGACAAAATGTGCGCGGCGCAAATGAAGCTGCGCGAAATGGCCGGCAAACCGAAATTTGAATACGTCGTGGAAAAACTGCCGCAGGAAGTGGCGGACCTCGCCAACGGCAAATTCCGCGAAGAAGCCAAAAAAATTCTGCATGCGTTTTACGACAAGCAAACCCGCGATACGCAGGTTGCCCAGCTGAAAGCTTCGTTTACCGAAGAACTGACCCCGAACTATGGCGATAATGCCGCCGTGTACGCGGGCATCGCGCTGGAAAACATCATGTACGAAGAATCCCGCAACCTGGTGCTGCACGAAGGCGTGCGCGTGGACGGACGCAAACCCGACGAAATCAGACCGTTAAGCTCTATGGTCGGGCTGTTGCCCCGCGCTCACGGTTCGGCGCTGTTCACCCGCGGGCAGACGCAGTCTCTGGCGGTAGCCACGCTGGGCACGCCGGACGACCAGCAAATGGTGGAAGGGTTGGACGAAACCACCTACGAACGCTTTATGCTGCATTACAACTTCCCGGGCTTTGCCACGGGCGAATGCAAACCGGACCGCTCTCCGGGCCGCCGCGAAATCGGCCACGGG
This sequence comes from uncultured bacterium, assembly GCA_949294085.1. Taxonomy (GTDB): domain Bacteria; phylum Elusimicrobiota; class Elusimicrobia; order Elusimicrobiales; family Elusimicrobiaceae; genus Avelusimicrobium. The sequence continues at coordinate 339,049 of CASFFX010000006.1, forward strand.
GAACTTGCCCGCCGCGCTTTGATGCCGCTGATCCCCAGCGAAGAAGAATTCCCGTACACGATTCGCGTCGTGTCCGACATTATGGAATCCAACGGTTCTTCCTCTATGGCCAGCGTCTGCGGCGGATCGTTGGCGCTGTTTGACGCGGGCGTGCCGATGAAATCGGCCTGCTCCGGTATTGCCATGGGCGCCATTTCCGGCGAAGGCAAATTTGTCGTACTGTCCGATATTATGGGGCTGGAAGATCACCTGGGCGATATGGACTTCAAACTGACCGGTTCCCGCAAAGGGATCACGGCCTTCCAGATGGACGTAAAACTCAAAACGGGTATCCCGCTGGACGTTTTGCGCCAAGCCATCTCCCAAGCCACCAAAGGCCGCATGTTCATTATGGATCACATGGAAAAGACCATCGCCGAACCGAGAAAGAACATTTCCCGCTTCGCTCCGATTATCTACAAGATGAGAATCCCGGTGGACAAAATCGGCGCCTTGATCGGCCCCGGCGGCAAGAACATCAAACGCATTACCGAAGCGACCGAAGCCAAGATTGACATCGCCGAAGACGGCATTGTAACCATTGCCGCCGCCAACAGCGACCGCTTGGACCAGGCCAAAGCCGAAATTGAAATGATGACCGCTGAGCCGGAAGTAAACAAAATTTACAAAGGCAAAGTAGTCTCCATCCAGCCTTTCGGCGCGTTTGTGGAAATCTTGCCCGGCAAGGACGGACTCTTGCACATTTCCGAAATTGAAAAACACCGCATTAACAAAGTCGAAGACGTGTTAAAACTCGGCGACATTGTAGAAGTAAAATGCGTGGAAATTGACAATAACGGAAAAGTGAGACTGTCCAGAAAAGCCTTGCTCAAATAGTTTCACACGCTAACTAATCCCCGGAGCGTTTGCCCCGGGGATTTTTTATGGATTTGTCGGAGGGAATATGACGTTTGACGTAAACATATGGCTAGAGGAACTGACAAACCGCTTGAAAGCGGCGTTTGGCCCGCGCCTAAAAGCCGTAGGCTTGCAGGGCAGTTTTGCCCGGGGGGAAGCCACGCCCCACAGTGATATAGACGCCGTAGTAATTTTGGATACGCTTTCCCCGCAAGACATAACGGCCTACCGGCAAATTCTGTCCCAAATGCCGTCCTCTCCTCATCCGACGTGCGGATTTTTGGGGGGAGCACAAGACCTGCGCCATTGGTTCCGTGCGGAACTTTTTCAATTTGGGCTGGACACCCGGCTTTGCTATGGCACGCTGGACGGCCTTGTGCCGCCGCCCACCCGCGGCGAGGCGCGCCTGGCCGCCCAAATGGGGGCTGGCACCTTGTACCACCTGCTGGTGCATACGTGGGTGCACGGCACGCTAACGCCCGAATTTTTGCGGCAGCTGGCCAAGCCGGCCTTCTTTATGCTGCAAGCGGCGCATTTCGTGCAAACGGGGGAATATCTGCCCGGTAAAAACCAACTGCTTCAAAAACTGAACCGTCCGCCTTTGAGCTTATTGTTGCCCGCGCTGGAAAACGCCGCAAAAGCCAATTTGGAAGAGGCCGCCAAAACCTTACTTACGTGCTGTCAGCAAATTTTGGCTTTCAGCGACGATTCTTCCAGTTTGGTATAATGGGAATATGGTTTGCTTTGGTTTAAGCTGGCGCCGGCTGCTGCCGGTCGCTTTGGCGTGTCTGTTGCCCTTATGCGGCTGCAACTACCACGGACGTTTGAAACGCGGCATTTACAACACCCCTTCTTTTGACGATAAAATTGAAGCCCGCGTGATGGTGGTGGCGGACCGTTTTATCCAACCTTATTTTTCGTTCAAAGACGATAATCTAACCCCCGTCAATTCGTACCAAATCCGCACGCGGGACGGCGCTTCCGTGGCCGCGGCCGACGCGCTGGGCACACTGTTTAGCGAGGTGGAAGTAAACCTCTATAAATACCGTTCCCAATATGACTATGCCGCCGAACTGGATTACAACGTAACGGAAGAAAGCGATTATTTTACCCGGCTGGAACCGGCGGACGGATTTTTGTGGCTGAAAAAGTACCGCGTTCCCAAATTTCATACGTCGGTTACGCTGACCTTGCGCGACACCAAGACGGAACTCCCCGTACTGCAATTTGCGGCCGACCGCACGACGGAATTGGAATTTAACAATACGGCGATCGGCTTGTACTGGTTCAACCGGGCCACGCTTTCGCTGTTGTTCCCGCTGATTGCGCCGGTCTATACGTCCTCGGCCGGCAACAGTATTCGCACCACGCTGGAGCGGGACCTGCGTTCCTGCCTGCGCAAAATTATGCAGCAAATAGAAGAAAACCGCATGTTGTTCCGCCCCGGCATTTCACCCGCGCTTTCCCGCAACGACGCCCGTTACCGCCATTTATTGGAAAAAACGGTTTTTATTTCACTTCCTTCGTCGCACGGCTCCGGCTTCTTTATCAGTCCGGACGGCTACCTGCTTACCAATGCCCATGTGGTAAAGGACGCCCGCGACGTGCGCTACTATCTGTACGAGGATTTGCCCTTTGACGATTCCCGCCCGCAGCTGGCGCCTTTTCGGTACGCGCGGGTCATTCAAGTCAACAAAGCCCGCGACGTAGCCCTGCTCAAAGCGGAGGGGACTTTCCCGTATTTTGAATTGGACCCCGACCGCTCCCACTACCGCACCGGCGACTCGGTCCTGGTGCTGGGCAACCCGGAAAATGAATTTTTCAGCGTATCCGAAGGCATCATCAGCGCCCTTAAAAACGACAATGGCGTAGATACAATTCAAACCGACGCTGCCATCAATCACGGCAACAGCGGCGGGCCGCTGGTGTCGCGGGCCACGGGCAAGGTGCTGGGCATTGCCAGCTCCGGCTACAAGAAGGCCCTGGCCTCCGGCATCAACTTTGCCATTACGGCCTACGAAGTCCAGCGCACGCTGGATATTTCCCAGCCTTTAGACGAGGAAAAACTCCGCCGCCGCACGCTGGAAGCCCAACCCTCCGCCGCGCAAAATGCAGAGGATATGCGTCAAGCGCGTAAAAATTATGTAAAATAAAGAAAAGCAGTTTTGGTATCAATCAGAAACACGAGGTTATTTCTTTTATGAAAAAAACAGCAACCAAAAAAGCGGCTCCGGCCAAGAAAACGGTAAAGAAGCCCGCCGTGAAGGAATCCCCGATTTTGAAGGAAGTGAAACAGCTTTACGGTTTTATGCAGGACAACAACCTGGACACCATTGAGTACGACCAGAAAGGGCTGTACCTGCGCTTGGTAAAGGCTAAACCCGCTGTGGTGCCGGTACCGGTAAACGTAGGCGGGGCGGCCGTTTCGTCCGCTGCGGGTGCGCCCGTACCCGTGCAGGAACAATACAAAGAAGTAATCAAATCCTCTTTAATGGGCATTTTCTTCCGCGGGTCCACTCCCTCGGCCCCGCCGTTTGTGAAGGAAGGCGCCCGCGTGGAAAAAGGCGACGTGATCTGCCTGATTGAAGCGATGAAAGTGTTCAACGAAATGCGTGCCGATTTTCCGTGCATTATCAAAAAAGTCTTGGTGGACAACGGCAAGCCCGTTAAACAAGGCGATGCGCTGTTTGCCATTGAACGGGTGTAACCATGACGCCTTTACAGGAAAACATCCAACTGGCGGTTACCCGCATTGCCGAATACCTGGCCGAGCATAAAAAAGCGTCCTCTTGGCAGCTTAAAATTATGCTTCGCCTGTCCAGTTCGGTGTTGTACTTGGCGTTGGGGTTCCTCTACAGTCAGGGAAAAATCTCCCTGGAGGCGGACGGAATCAACTACAACGTTACCTGGGGCCAGCAGCCCGCTTCCATACCGCCGGCGGCTCCCCTGCCTGAAAACATGTAATTTTTACCCCGCCTAACGGCGGGGTTTTTTATTTTGTGCACGGGCCTGTCCCGGCGATTACCCCCCGGGGAAACCGCACCCCTTTTCTTCCCTGCATTGCTTCGTAAAAAAATGTAAAATAACTAATATATGCCAAAGTATTATTACGCCGCAAAAAAATCAAAAAAGAAAACGAAAAAAACTTCTTCTGTTGCCTGGGTGCGCACCACGCTCTACATTTTGGCGGGGGCGCTGTGCCTGTGGCTGTTTTGCATTTTGTGGTTTAATATTTCCAAAGGCCCGGCGGGGGATGCCGTCGCGTCCGACCTATACCAGCTGCTGGGGCAGAGCGCGGGGCTGATTCCGCTGTTTTTGGCGTATTGGCTGATTCAAACGGTGCGCAACAAAAGCGCTTCGTTCTTATTTTTTCTGTTGGGCTCGTCGGTAACGCTGGCGGCGTTTTCCAGCCTGCTTACCTTGCTGAAACTCATTTTTACCGACTCGCTTATCAGCGGCGGCCGCGTGGGGCAAACCCTGTTTTACGCGCTAAAAGGCGTAAGCGGAACGGTGGGGGCCACGGTGTTCTCGCTGGCGATGGCGCTGGTGGGGATTCATATGCTGTTTGCAATTCCGTGGTCGGTTATTTTACAAAAAACGGCGGAATTTATCCGCAACGATTTTAACGGCTGGATGGACGCCCGCGCCGAATTGAAACAAAAAGTGGCCGAAGGACGGGCCGAGCTGAAACAAAAAGCCAAAGAACCGATCCGCCCGGTGGCCGAAGAAATCCACCAAGCGCCCGAAATTCACCGCGCCAAACCGGAAATCCGCCGCCCGGTGGCCGAACAAATCACGCTGCCCAGCCGCGAGGAACTGGCCGCCCAACGCGCGCCGCAAACGGACGAACCGGCCGAAGCGGAAAACGGTGAAGTAAAAAAATTTGATCCCAAAACCTTTGTGCTTCCGCCTTTGAGCCTGTTAAATGATCCGGCCGGGGACGGTCTGGTGGGCCCGACCGATGACGAAATCGCCCAAGCCACCCGCCGCCTGGAAGCCACGCTAAAAAGCTTTGACATCCGCGCCAGCGTAACCGGCGTATCGCCGGGGCCGGTGGTAACCCGCTACGAAATCAAGCCCGACCCGGGCGTAACGATTGCGTCCATCACGGCCCGCACGCAGGATATCCAGGCCAGTATGGAAGCCCGTGCCATCCGCGTGCAGGCGCCTATCCCGGGCAAAAATGCCGTCGGGTTTGAAATTCCCAACGAACGCCCGGTAATGGTAACGATGAAGGAAATTCTGCAATCGCCGGTGTATGCCGCGTCCAAAGCGGTGCTGCCCATTGCCCTGGGCCGCTATGCCGACGGAAATCCCGCCGGTTCCGCCGCCGAAAAATGGCCGCATATTCTGATTGCCGGCGCCACCAACAGCGGCAAATCCATTTGTCTGCACACGATTATCATGTCTCTGCTGTACAAGCACCGCCCGGACGAAGTGAAATTTTTGATGATAGACCCCAAGCGCGTGGAATTGACCCTTTACGAAGGAATCCCGTATTTGTACGACCCCAAAACGTCCTGCGACGATGTGGACGTGGTAACCGACGCGCCGGGCGCGGCCAAATCGCTGCAAATGCTGGTAAAGGTAATGGAAAAACGCCTGCAAATCATGCAGCTGGCCAAAGTAAAAAATATTGAAGGCTACAACCAGTGGGCCCAGCAGAACAACGAAGAAAAAATGTTCTATATCTTTGTGGTCATTGACGAAATGGCCGACTTGATGCTGCAAACCAAAGCCTCTATTGAAGACTCTATCCAACGCTTGGCGCAAATGGGCCGCGCGCTGGGGATTCACCTGATTTTGTGCACGCAGCGCCCATCCGTCAAAGTGATTACGGGCGTCATCAAGGCCAACTTGCCCTCGCGCATTGCGCTGCAGGTGGCGTCGTCCATAGACTCCAAAGTCATTTTGGACTCTACCGGCGCCGAGGACTTGCTGGGCCGGGGGGACATGCTGTTCCAAAGCACGTCGGACAAGAACCCGCTTCGCATCCAAGGGGCCTATGTGTCGGAAAAAGAAATCAAGGCCGTGGCCGATTTCCTGCGCGCGCAGGGCGGGCCGGATTATCCCGTGCAGATTGTGGCCGAGCAAAACCCGCACCAGCGCCCGCAAGACGGCTTGGGGGCCAGCCCCGAAGAAATGAAACAGGCCTTGAACCTGATTAAAGAACGCCGCCGCGTATCGCAGGATTTGCTGAAGGCGCACTTTGGTTCCAGCGCCCGCGCCACCAATATGTTAAGCGTGCTGGAAATGAAAGGATTTATTTCAAAGCCGGAAGGCTCCAACCGTTGGGAAATTCACTACGAAATGATAGACCAAGCGCTGGAGGACTTAAACTCCCTTCCGTATGACAAAAATTACCAGGAAGAAACCTATGAAACCGTGTATAAGTAAACTTTTCCCGGCCGTGTGCGCCGCGCTGTTGCTGGCCGCCTGCTCGGATTCGTCCTCTTCTTCAAACGAGCCGGCTCAGCCGGCCCCGCAGCCCGCCGCAGAAACCCCGGCTCCGGCCCCGCAGCCGACAAAGCCGCAGCCCGCTGCCCCCAAAGTTCAGCCCCAGCCGGCCCCGCTGCCGGACGTAACGGCGGACGAACTGACCCGCCGCCTCAAAGACTGGGATAAAAAACTGGCCACCTTGGAAACCGATTTTTTCCAAACCACCGCTTACGACGGGGTGGAAGTCAGCCGCTCCAAGGGAAAATTATTTTACGACCGTGCCCAAAACCGCCTGCGCCTGGATACGCTAAGCCCCGAAGGGCTTTTGGAACAAACGGCCGTAACCGATAAAAAAGACATCGTTATTTTAGACGAAAACAACCAGCACGTTACCACGCTTTCGTGGGCGGATTGGCAGCAGGGCCAGCCCAACCAGGCCTTGTTTGACTTTGGCAACTATACCGCCCTGCTGGAGCGGCATCAGGCCGCCCTGCAAAAGCAGGACGCGCAAACGGCCGTACTTTTGCTGACCCCAAAAGAGGGGGAACCTTATAAACTGTATTTAACTTTGTCTAAAAAAGACTTTTTCCCGCAAACCATTACCATTGAGTCGGACCTGATGGTAACGCGGGCCGATTTGAAAAATACCCGTAAAAATCAACCGCTTCCGGCGGACGTTTTTGGAGGATTTGAAAAATGATGACGTTAGCCAACAAAATTACACTCACCCGCGCTGCGCTTTCTATTGTGATGTTTCTGTTTATTCTCATGCCTTTCGGCTGGGCACGCATGGTAGCCACGCTGATTTTTATTGTGGCCGCCAGCACCGATTGGGTGGACGGCAAAATCGCCCGCGAAACCAACACCATCACGCCGTTTGGCGCGATTGTGGACCCGTTTGTGGACAAAATCCTGGTGGCGGCGGCCTTTTTTGCCTTTGTGGGCATTAAAGAATTGGATATCCCAATTTGGGCCGTATTTTTTATCCTGCTGCGCGAACTGATGATTTCCACCCTGCGCGTGATTGCCGCGCTGGAAGGCAAAGTGATGGCGGCGGAACGGTGGGGAAAATTCAAAACCGTAATTCAAATGTCCGCAGTGGGGACGATTTTTTTCGTGCTGGACGTGTATCATTTGTCCCATTTGCTGACGGGAAGCGCCAAAACCGTGTGCATGATGACGTTTATCACGCTGCAAAAAGTGCCCTACGCCATTACCGCCATTGCCGCGGTGATTACGTGGATCAGCGCCATTTCGTACCTGAAAAACAACTGGGATTTGCTTAAAAAATCCTGGAGTTTGCCTGTATGCAAGTAATCGTCCGCGCGCTGGCGACGGGGTTCTTTGTCAGCTATTTGCCGCCGCTGGTGTTTAAGTACAAAAAAAATACGGGCGCCGGATTTTTGGGCACGCTGTGGGGTGTGTTGCTGGTACTGCTCTTCCCGGCCGACCCGATGCTCTACCTGATTGCCATGCTGGCGTTTTGGGTATTTGCCGTAATTGTATGCAAAAAAGTACAATTTAAGGGATACACCGGGCACGACAACCCCAAAATCATCATAGACGAAATGGCCGGCTACATTACGGCCATGGCGTTTCTGCCCCGCACGTGGCCGTATTTGGCGGGGGCGTTTGTTTTGTTTCGCGTGTTTGACACGCTAAAGCCTTGGCTGGTAAAAACGTTTGACCGTATGGAAAACGCGTTTGGCGTGGTGTTTGACGATGTAGCCGGCGGGCTGATGGCCAATATTTTAATACAGATTTTTATTATATTTTTCATCAAGGGGTAACCCAAGGAGACAATAAAGTATGGACTTTTCCAATATGACGAACGTGCGCGAGCTGCTGGCCGCCGGCGGACCGGTATTAATTTTACTGTTGCTTTTGTCCGTCTATTCCATTTCGGTAATTTTGGAACGCTTTTTTAAGCTTCGCTCTTCCGTTTCGCTTTCGCGCAAGCTGATGGCCTATTGCCGCCACCCGCTCCGCTCGGAGAATTACCAAAAAGTGGAGGACGCCTGCCAAAAAGAAATCGTAAAAAACACGCCGGCCGCGGCGTTGATTTCGCGCCTGGTGCAGGAGCGCCACCGCTCCCAGCCCGAGCAGGAAAAAATTGCCGGCTCCATTATTGATTGGGAAATTTCCAAACTTCAGCGCCGCCTGACCGTGCTGGGAACGCTGGGCAGCATTACGCCGTTTATCGGGCTTTTTGGTACGGTGATTGGGGTCATGCACGCGTTTAAGGACTTGGCTTCCACCACGGCCACCGGGGCTGGAGCGTCCGTCGTGGCGGCGGGGATTGCCGAAGCGCTGATCAACACGGCGGCGGGGTTGTTTGTAGCCATTCCGGCCGTGATTGCGTACAACTATTTCCTCTCCAAAACGAACTATTTTGCCAAAGAGCTGGAAAACACCGCAAACGAAATTATCTATCGCCCCAGCGACGAAACCGGCGAATTTTAAGCTATGAATACGCACAAAAACCGAACCGTTATGGCCGAAATCAACATGGTGCCGTTTATAGACATCACGTTGATTTTGCTCATTATTTTTATGGTGATGAGCCCGCTGTTGGTGCAAATGCAGCTGACGGTGGATTTGCCCAAATCCAATGCCATTAACACCCAGGCGGAGGACGACGTCATCCGTATTGAAGTGCGCAAAGACGGAACCATTTCCGTAATGAATAAAAATCTGACGCTTCGGAACCTGGAAAGAGAATTGATTCTGCGTATGGGAAAAGCCAACAAGAAAACGATTCTCGTCCAGGCGGATAAAGACGTACCGATACAGCAGGTGGTGGACGTGTTTGACATTGCCAAAAAACTCGGCGCCGCCAAACTGGGAATTGGAGTGCTTTCTAAAAACTGATGAACCGATACCTGGCCCTTTCCGGCGGTCTGCATGTGTTGGCCGCATTATTCTTGCTTCTTCTGTTGGCGCCGTCCGCCAAGCAGAAAGCGGCCACGTACACCATTGATTTTATCGGCACCGGCAAGGTGGTAGCCACCACCGGGCAAGAAGCGCCTTCTTCGCCCGTGGCGGTTCCCAAAGCTGCGGTGCAGGCGCCGGCCCCGGCCCAGGAAGCCGTAGCCAAACCCGCCGCAAAACCGGACAAAAAGGCCTATGCCTCCAAATCCGAAATTACCACCAAAAAACAAACCCAAAAAGCCCAGCCCAAAAAAGCGGCGGCTCCGTTAGCCGCCCCCAGCGTACTGGACGATGAATCCGACGGCAAAACCGCCCAAGCCGGCGGTGCCGGAACCAAAGAAGGCGAGTTTGCGGGGGGGAATATCCAAACCGATTTTGCAAACTTTCCGTATCCGTGGTACATTACCCAGGTGCGCAACTCGCTGTGGATTGAATGGGAAAAAAGACGCCCCGCCGGGACGAAACTTTCGGCGTTGGTGTCGTTTGCCATAGCGCGCGACGGCAAAATAAAGGATTTGCAGATTGCCCGCAAATCCGGGGACGATACCTTTGATTTCGCGGCCACATCGGCCGTCATCAATGCCGGTCCCTTTGCCCCGCTGCCTATGTATTACGAAAAGGACGAACTCACCGTAAGCGTGGAGTTCCGTCAGGAGGTGTAAAATGAATGGTTGGCAGCGTTTTGCTTTACTGATTTTGTGTTGTTTTACCGTAATGGTATTGTACCCGGACTTCGGCCCCGCCGGATGGACGTTTTTGGGTATGGTATTTGCCATGTGGACGGGGGTGATTGTCGTGTTGGCGGTCATTTCCAATTTGTTTGGGCTCTATAAATTGGAAGCCATCAACAAACTGATTTCCTTTGTGCTGTTGTGCGGGATGATGTATTCGCTGTTGTGGTATTTCCCGCAGGAAGACCACGTAACGCCCATTAATAAAATTAAATACGGGGAAATCCCCACCAAGGCCGATGTGGAACGCGGATTGAAACGGTTTACGTTTAATTTTGATTTTGTGCGCCGCAATGCACGCAGAAAAGAAAACTTTATCAACCAGGATTTGGACAGCGACCAAGTAAAAAAAGCCATCAAGAAACAAGTTTCCGAAAAAACGGACGATTTAATTGATGCTATCCAAATAGAGGCAGAATAATCCTTTATGAAAAACACTCTTCTTATTACCGGCGGCAACGGATTCATTGGCCGCGCGTTGACGGACAAACTACTCCAGCAGGGCTTTAATGTGCGCATTGTTACCCGCCGCACGCCCAAAGCTCAGCCGGCCAACCCGGCCGTAACGCTGGTAAAAGCGGATTATAACGACGTGGAATCCCTTCAAAATGCCTTAAAAGGCTGCATTGGCGTATTCCATTTGGCGGCCGCTATTTTTGGTTTTAAGCGGGAAGATTTTGAAAAAGCCAACGTCGTGGCGACGCGCAACCTGGTGCAGGCGGTCAACCAAACACCGGAAATCAAGACGTTTGTGCACGTATCCAGCTTGGCGGCCAGCGGGTTTGCCCCCGATAAAGACCACCCCCGCACCGAAGAGATGACCCCTCAGCCGGTGTCCGACTATGGCATTACCAAATGGGGGGGTGAACAAGCCGTGCATACGCTGCGCCCCGGGGTCAAATGGACCATTATCCGCCCGCCTATCGTGTACGGGAAAAACGACTCGGGCGTTTCCAAAATTGCGCTTTGGGTACGCCGCGGCATTATGGTTAATACGTCGGGCAACGGCTATTTCAGCTTTGTGCACGTGGACGATTTGGTGCAGGCGCTGTGGCTGGCCTACGAACGCCAAGACACCGCCGGCGAAACGTATTTCGTAACGGAAGAAGCCTTCTATTCCTGGGATTATTTTATCGGGGCGATGGCCCGCGCGATGAATTGCCATAAACCGTTTATGCCCCACGCCCCCAAATGGCTGCTGCGCACGGCGGCGTGGATTTATGAACTGGCGGCCAAAATAAGCGGAGCCCAGCCGGCCTTGAACTACGACAAAGTAACCGAGGCCACTGTCCCCGGGCATTGGATTTGCTCGGGCAAAAAATGGCAGAAACTGACGGGCCAAAAATTTACGCCGCTGGCCGAAGGCTTAAAGAAAAGCTTTTAGCCGGCTCCCGTCTGAAAAAACGGAAGAAAACGGACAAGCGTTCTAAATTTTGTTATAATATAGAAGCTGTCCGAATCATCCGGCAAAACATTTTTGGAGAGGTGGCTGAGAGGCCGAAAGCGGCGGTTTGCTAAACCGTTATACGGGTTAATTCCCGTATCGAGGGTTCGAATCCCTCCCTCTCCGTATTGTAGTTTTAAGTTTCTTATAAAAATCCCCGTTAGGCTTTGTGCCCGACGGGGATTTTGCTGTTTCTGAACTTTCACTGCTCTGTTTGGGGCTCTTTTTATTAAAAGTTACTCTTTTTTGTTTTCTATGCTCTCTTTGATTCCAACGAGGTTCCGTTCTGCAAATTTAATAGCTGTTCCTGCTCTGCCCAATTACCGGATTTGATCATTAGCAGCCTCTTTAGCGTAACGCCCTTTGGCAGAGTACCCGCTATAATATGTCTGGTAATACGAGGGGACAAAAAACTCAATTGCAAAATGCGCAATATATACCGCTCGGACAGGTGTTCGCACAACGCTATTTCTTTTATTGTTTTACCTGTTAAAATATCCTTATGCCATCGATAGGCTTTTTGCAAAACATGTATAAGAGACTTATCTTGAACAGCTGGCCGCTGAACCGTTCCTATGATAATTTTAGCGCCATTATCTATGGTGGCTATTTGGGAGGGAGCGGTGTAGCTTTCAACGACTCGCTCTAATAGCGCATTATCTATCGTCAGTTCTTTGCCATCGCATAGGGCTTCTATGATGTTTCCTATCTTTTCCGGGTAGATACTTATTTTTATTTCTTCCTTAAACACGTCTACCCTCTTAATCAACACTTGTACACATTTTGGGGAAATGGAAAGAAGTGGCAGTTTTTCACACACCTCTTTTTGCCTTGGTATCGGTAATGTTTGCAAATAGGGATACACCTTCGTCCGGTCTTGCAAAAGCCCTTTTACCCAGCCCATTACAAACCCTTCTATTTCCGGCAGAGATATTTTAGTTATAGCCCCTATTTTCTCTTTTTCCTTGCGGATAACGGCCTGGCTGATATAATAGCGGTATTTCTTGCCTTTTCGCCCGCCGCTCCAGCTGGGGCTCATATAGTTTCCTTTATCGTCAAATAACTTTCCCGCAAGCAGGCTTTTATTGGGGTTATACTCCCGCCTAATACGGTAATTTTCCGCCATAATGGCTTGCGCTTTATTAAAGAGTTCCTCACTAATTATCCCCGGGTGTTCGCCTTTATACCAAGTTCCTTTATGACCCACTTCTCCCAGGTAAGCCCTGTTATGCAGGATTTTATTCAGGTTCCCGATGCTTAACGCCCTTCCCCGTTGGCTGACTATGCCTTTTTTATCAAGCCAGGCCTTTAAGAGCCCAATGCTCTTTAGTTCAATATATTTTTCAAAAATACGCTGTACTTTGAGGGCCTGTTCTTCATCTGGAACCAGCTTTTTGTCCTGCCGGATGTATCCCATAGGGGGTATTCCGCCCATCCATAAGCCTTTTTTCTTGCTGGCCGCGTACTTATCCCGTATGCGCTCCGCCGTTACTTCCCGCTCAAATTGCGCAAAAGACAGCAACATATTCAAGGTCAGCCGCCCCATACTGGTCGTGGTATTAAAATGCTGGGCAATAGACACAAAAGAAGCCTGGTGTTTATCCAGCACTTCTACTATCTTGCTGAAATCCATTAAACTGCGGGTTAAACGGTCTATTTTGTACACCACTATAATGTCCACCAGCCCCGCTTTTACATCCGCCAAAAGGCGCTGCAGGGCCGGCCTGTTTAGCGTTCCGCCGGAATAACCGCCGTCATCATATGGCCTGCTTATTAAACGCCAATTCTCCTGCTTTTGGCTTGCAATATAGGCTTCGCACGCTTCCCGCTGGGCCTGCAAACTGTTAAATTCCAGTTCTAGGCCTTCCTCACTAGACTTGCGTGTATAGATGGCACACCGTATTTTACTTTTCATCTTTCACCCCAAAGAACACTTTGCCGTTCCAACTTTTACCTGTTATCTCCTTGGCAATCCCCGACAGGCTTTTGTATTGTTTGCCATTGTATAAGTAGCCATTAGAGATAACTTCTACTGTATGGACAACGCCCTTATAAGAACGTGTGATTTTAGAGCCGGCTTCCAGGATAACAGTGTGTTTATTGGACAGCATAGAAGCCTGTTTAACCTCATTAAAAAAGCCAAGGGAAGAAATCTTCTCCCGCTTGGCTTGTTCATACCAAATTAGATATTTAATAATTAAGCTGCGACGAATTGACGGTAAAGGCCGGTTGATTACTTCTTTCCATTTGGCATGCAACTGCTGAACAGTACAATGTGTATAGTCGGTCATATCCCCTCCTATACACATTACGGCTTACTATGATCTAGAAGTCAAGTACAACAATATTAAGTAAACATAAGTTCGGTTCCTGTTGGACGCACTTTTAAGCAAAAACCCGTTCTGAAAAAGAGCGGGTATTTTTTATCATTTCTCGACGACAAATCCCCAATTTTTACCCACTTTCCTAAAACTCGAAAAATCACTCAATTTTGGACACTATAATTTGCCATTTTCTCGACGAGGATTTATAATTTTGGAAGCAAAAAGTGGTCACAATAATGGCACAAAATAGCGCAAAAATATAAAGTTCGATGCGGAAAGTAGGAACTTATACATTTTGGGGTTCTCGACGAGAAACTATAAAAGTTGAGCAAAATTAGCAAAAAGAACTATGAAAGCAGTGGACACAATATGGACACTATAACAAAAGTTCTATGCCTAATATAATATCGAACCGCCATTTTTATAGTGCCCATTCTACATACTTGTGGACACAATAAAACTATGTGAAGGAATTTATCCAATGGTTAACTAATTGTCTAAGATTGAATTTTACTCACTTTGTTACCAAATTTAAAGAGGCGCTTTACCAATATGAATAGAGACCTATTTCTTTATGTCCTGTTATCATTAACTGAACAAAAGGTTAAACACGTTTTATATGCTTGAAGGGTTCAATTTACGAAATAGCAAACTTGTTTGTAACGGCAACTTTTTGGGGTATAACGTAAGGAAGAAAAATATCATTTAACATCTTGATCAATTGTTCTCTATCATCACAGTTTAAACGATTATAAAGTGTAAGCACTTTTTGACGATCTTGTTGAGAAAGAACTTGGATATTAAGAATGAAGGCATCATTTAAATCATTCGGTTCAAACTTATCCAATCCATCACCATATTCTCGTTTATTCATGTACAAAATTTTTTGAGCGAGAGGGGTTAAAAGATATGAGAACAATACGTTGATATCTTCCGGTGTATAACAAGAATTATGGAAAGAAACCCCATGAAATGTAGTTAAATTTTTGATTAATGATTCATTACGTATGATTTTTAATCCATTTCTGCTGAAGACAGAAATCCATATAGGGAAAGCCTGTTTGTTTTCTATAGAATACCAAGGATATCGGTGCGACGTTAGAAATCCTTTGTTATATCCTTTTTTTTCTCCCTGGCGGATATATTCATAGTCGAAATTTGTTTTTGCCTTAGTTCCATCAAATAAAAAGATCTTTTTATTAGCATTAATCAACTCGCGCAAAGAATCTTTATTAAAAATTGGTTTTTTGATATCACAAGCTTTACAGGCACATGGAATACATGCTCCTTTAGTTAAATTGTGAAGAGAAATGTCTTTCTGTTTCAAAACAAAAAAATCATTGTTCCCAGTAGCTATACCACGTTTAACTTGAGCAATTTGATGGAAAGGAATAAGATTTGTATATTGCAAAATGTTATTTTGCTGGAAATATTGCAACCATTTAGCTCTTGGGTTTAGTTCAGAATAGGCCTTTTTATTAACACAATTTAATTTTTGTGGGTTTTCTAATTGATTCATATCAGAAATATTCAGAAATTCAACGTGTGTATGCCTTTTGTTTTCTAATACGATAATGCAAGAAGTTGTAATTGCTTCTTCGAATATGTTCAGTTGATTGTCAAAGCGAATAATTTTAGATAACATTCCCGTTTTTAATAAGTATTCTTTTACATTTCTTCCATACCCCGCATTGAGAAATTCCGCAGGAACAATATAACAACATTTTCCATAAGGTGTTAACTCATTAATACTTTTTATTAGAAAATAGATATACAAGTTCGTATAACCACTCAAGGACACATTGTACAGCTTTTTAAAACGATCAATCAGTAATTTTCGATTTTTTATTTCTTGGAATTTATGATATGGAGGATTGCATACGATCATGTCATATAATCTAATAGAATCAGATAACAGATAATCCTGTTGTAATAATTGAACCCTAAAACTTTGTCGTTGACATGCTGCTATCATTTCAGGGTCAACGTCATATGCAACCTTCGTAATAGTTGGATTTTGTTTTTCTAAAGACTTTAAGAAAATCCCTTTTCCTACTGCGGGATCCAAAAAAGAAGTAACATGATTAGAATAAGTTAATCTTATCATGAAATCGGAAAGAATCTCCGGAGTAAAGAATTGTCCCAACAGTTTTTGTTTCATTGTAATTCAAATCCAAATAAATTATGAAACCCTTCTTTATCGATAACCGAAATACTATTATCAAAAACAACATAAAAAAGGAGCCGCCCTCTTCCCAATTCTTTCATTTGACTATGATGTTTTGGTAAATCAATTTGCCGCAGAATTAATTGTTCATTAGTTGCATGAATTTTAATTGTAGTTTTGTTTTGATTTTTTATATCACTTTCAATAAAATATTCATGGTTTTCCAACGCAGGTGTTCCCAATAATTCTAAAATTCTCTGGTAAGATACTCCATATGCTTTATCAAAAAATACTTGTACATAATAATGAGGAACCCCATAGGTTTTAACCCAATTATACACAACCTTTAAATCCTCAACTTTTGGAGTAATTGACAAGAATGTACGTTTTGTAATTTCTGATATTGTTTGTTTTAGTTCTTTTAGAAGATGAGATAAACTTTGTAATTCTTCTGTGCTTTTCCAGGAAGGACAACGGAAAGACAAAGCATGTAAATTCTCTTCTTTTACAGACTGTATAATTTCAAAAAGAGCACAATCTTTTGACTGTAACAAAGAACCATGCGTAGATAGTATCTCATTTTTAATAGACAAAGCTTTATTCCTTAGCATTGCTTGCCTATTACTCATGTATTGTTCATATTTATCAATCAAGAAGGCACTTGATCTTACTTCAATTCCGCACAATGCTTTTGGAACAATTTTATTAAGAACATCTAAACCGAAATTGCTAATATCGGTGGTCTGAAGGGTAAAATCATCCCTTTTAAAAATAAGAATATCAGGGCGCTTCCCTATAGAGTCTAATTCCTTTTGATAATTTTCATAAAATTCTTTAAAACCATCTTCTCCAGCAATAATATTATCTCCTCTCCCATATTTAACCGCGATATAAGCTGATGAGTTCTTATTAATCCCATCTAATAAAGTCTTTTCTGCCCAGTCTCCTTGTTCTTTATTGGTTAAGAACTCCGATGAGACCTGAGTCGGAGGCGTCGATTTTAACCGTTCACTCTGAAAATCAACAATAGTTGGGCTAATGTTTTGAATTAAATTATTAATAATATCCAGATAGGCCATAAAGGGCCCTCCTTTTTTTCATTATAGTAATTTTAATATGCTTTGTGTTTTTGTTTAGTTTGGTATCCAAAGAGGAACAGTAAATAAAAACCCATTAAATGAGTCCCGAAATCGGCCCACAAACGGGTTTTAAGGTCTTGGGCCTGGGGTTTCCTCGCATTTGGCTCTTTTTTAATTCGTGGGCAAAAATTCGAATGATTTGCCAATATCTCTGTGTACCGCAGAAATCCGAACTATACGATGAGAGAGATGTATTTGATATACATCCCTAAACTGCTTTTGAAACGGTTGGCAGAGTACTAGGCAGAAAATTGGAACCACCTTTATTAAAAAGTTTAAGGGCAAGGACCTGCTAATTGAAGTAAAAGAAGATGGTTTGTACTGGGAAGGGAAGTGCTATAAATCCCTTTCCGGTTTGGCCATGGCGATTACGGAGCACCCGATATCGGGTTATGTATTTTTCCACAAGGAGATAGCAGAATGGCAGACAAAATAGAGAAAGATGCACTTCGGACAACCGTTGGAAGGCTCCGGATTTGTTATCCAAAAGGGACTAGGGTGGAGTTGGTAAAAATGAATGATGGACAAGCTCCACCCATAGGGACACAGGATATCGTACAACTTGTGGATGATATTGGAACCATAATGGTGGACTGGGATAATGGAAATAAGTTAGGGGTAGGGCTAGGAGAGGATGTATGCCGGAAGATAAAATAAATGGATTAAAATGCGTTAGTTGGACATATACAGTACACGCAGAAGATAGGTTTGGGAATAGCATGGACCTCAGACATGTAGGTCGTTTTGATACTCCCACAAAAGCAAGAACCTACATACGGGAAAATTGTGGTGCGTGGGCGTTCTTTAGATCGTTATATAAATCCTTGAAAACAGAGTTGGAATTAAGAATTTTTGGCTAAATTTTCTATTAATTCCCTGTTTTGTTTTTAGGGAATTTTAGGTTATTGTATTGGGAAAACCGCATAAAAAGTGCCAATAATAATCATAAAACCCAAAAATTCCCTGCATTTTCCCTGTTTATCAGGGAATTTGCCACCAAAAGCTAACAGCATATTGCTGGCACAACTACACACTCCGTTGGATATACCCCGCGCAAGCGGGGTTTTTTATGAAATCATCTCTTGGGCCTCGCAGGGCTTGTTTAGCACACCCCAAAAGAAACGCTTTCCACTCACACCAACCAAAGCATCGCCGCCGTCATCTATCCTCCGTACCGGGGGAAAACCCCGTCTGTGAACCCTCTGTCAAACAGCTTTCGCCAAGCGAAAACAAAAAATATCTTACGAAGCGAGATGCTTGACATTAGTTAGATATCTAACTATAATGAGCTTATGTATCCGATTTTATCTCTCATCAATCAAGTATCCAGCCGTGGCAATTCGCTCATTGCAAGCCAATTAAAAGCACTTCACTGCGCCCAACTGGCTCCCTCTCACGGGGACATTTTGGCTGTTTTGTATAAGCACAAAAAAGTGTCAATGCAAGATATTGCAAAAAAAATTTTTAAGACCAAAGCCACCGTTACCGTTTTAATTGACAAATTGGAAAAAATGGGCTTTGTAACAAGGGAAAAAACGGCCGCCGACAGCAGAATTACCTATATTTGTTTGTCGGAAAAAGGCCGCCAATTTGAAACCGTATTCAAAAAAATATCCCGCGAGCTTAATCAAAAACTTTATAAAAACTTTACGAAAGAGGAATTGAGGCAAGCGGATTATTTATTAAAAAAAATATTAAAAAATATAGAAATTTAGGAAAAAAGGATTACACGACCTTTCCAAACAGGAGCTAGGTATGAATACTGAAAAGAACAAACTTACCATGAAAAAATTTGAAACCATGATCAATACGGCGGATTTGAAGCTAGCCAACGAATTAATCAGCGCTACCGCCCAATTTGTTACTCCCGTATCTCCCACACCGTTGATTGGAGGAGAAGGGTATTTGTCGGTCGTTCATTTTTTACGGACTGGATTTTCTAACGTGCAATGGAAAGCCGACACGCTGGTGGCAGAAGACAACATCGTGGCCGTAAATTGGATTTGCACCGGTACACACGACGGGGAATTTTTGGGGATTAAACCCACCCATAAATCTTTTTCGGCCCGATTTATGAATTTTTATTATTTTGATGAAGACGGAAAAATCATCAACGACGTGGCGGCAGAAGGGATGATTGCCATTTTGAAGGCAATCGGGGCGTGCTAAACAAAAGCAAAAAATTCGTCCAAACGAACAGGCCAGCGGGGAAGGCTTCGGCAAAGCCCCAGGATAGATGGTTTCAAACGCTCGTCATACATGACCAGCGTGAAAATAATCCTCGCACGGTCCATTTCCATGCGGCCTGCAACCTGGGAAAAGCATTGTTTTCAATCCGTCCGCTGTATGAAGAAACGTCTTTTTCGGCTTGACTTGGAGTTAACTCCAGATAGTACAATAATACATAGCAAAGGAGGTTGCTATGAAAAAATTACTGACGGCGTTACTAACCGCCGGTTTAGTAGGGGGAGGAATCACCATGGTTCATGCCGCAAAATGGGATAAAACATTTCCGAAAAGCAAACAAGTAAACGTCAAAAAGGTAAAATTCAAAAACCGCTTTGGCATTACGTTAGTGGGGGATCTTTACACCCCCAAGACCTTGCAAAAGGACGCCAAACTGCCCGCCATCGCCATTTCGGGCCCGTTTGGTGCGGTGAAGGAACAAGCTTCCGGCCTGTACGCACAGACCTTGGCCGAACGCGGGTTCATCACCTTGGCGTTTGATCCGTCTTTCACCGGGCAGAGCAAAGGCTCCGCACGCAATGTGGCCTCGCCCGACATTAATACCGAGGACTTCAGCGCCGCGGTGGATTTTTTAAGCACGTACAAACAAGTGGACCCCAACAAAATCGGCATTTTGGGGATTTGCGGTTTTGGCGGATTTGCATTAAACGCCGCCGCCATGGACACCCGCATTAAAGCGACGGTAACCTCCACCATGTACGATATGACGCGCGTTTCCGCCCGCGGTTATTTTGACGCGATGGACGCCGACGCCCGTTACGCCCAAAAAGAACAACTCAACGCCCAACGCACGAAAGATTTTCAATCCGGCACCTATGCCCCTCAGCCCGGCCTGCCCGAAAAACTGACCGGCGAAGAACCGTGGTTCGTGCAGGATTATTGGCACTATTACAAAACGCCACGCGGGTTTCACAAGCGCTCTATCAACTCCAACGGAAATTGGAATATGACGTCGTCTCTGTCGCTAATGAACTTGCCTATTTTGGCCTACAGCGGCGAAATCCGCACGCCGGTGCTGATGATTCACGGCGAGAAAGCCCACAGCCGCTATTTCAGCGAGGACGCTTTCAAAAAACTAACGGGGGACAACAAGCAACTGCTTATTATTCCGGGGGCAACCCATGTGGATTTGTACGACAACCTGGAAAAAATCCCGTTTGATAAAATAACGGCGTTCTTTCAGGAAAATCTGAAATAATGAAACGACCGCCTTTACGGATTGCAATCGCTGCTTTATGCCTGTTTGCCGCCTGCGAAATGCCGGCGGCAGACGGGCCGCAGCAAGGGAAAAATATGCAACTGCAAATTGGAAACAAAACCTGGACGGTAACACTGGAAAACAACGCCGCCGCCCACGCTTTTAGCCAACGCCTGCCGTTTTCGGCCGAGATGACAGAACTCAACGGCAACGAAAAATATGTGTATTTGGACCAGCCTCTTCCATCGAACCCTCAAAAGATAGGCACTATCCGCACGGGGGATGTGATGTTGTTTGGAGATAATTGCCTGGTGCTGTTTTACCGGGATTTTTCTTCTTCTTACCGCTACACCCGCCTGGGCCGTGTGAGCGCTCCTTCCGGCCTGGCCCGCCATGTGGGGAGCGGGCCCATCTCGGTTTCCTTTCTCTCCGAATAAGACCGCGTCTGCGGCTTTTTTTATCTAAAAAACGCCAGCGAGCAGACGCACCGTTTCCCGCTGGCGGAGCTTTTTGTTACAAAGCCAACGCGTTCATGGCCTGCGGCACTTGCCGCAGCAACACGGCACGCCACTGCGGCACGCTAAAAAATTTGCCGGGGTGTTTAATCGCCGCGCCCTTGCACGCACGCCCGTCAAGCGAAATTGTAAAACACGGCCGCGGATACGTGCCGTTCACGCTTTCCGGCTCCCACGGGGTTGTGCCGTTAATTTGCAGGCCGACCGGCAGCGAATCCAGGTGAGACAGGGCCGAAAATCCGGCAAACAGGCATACCTGCGGATTCAAAATCTGCACCACGCGGGCAAACGCTTTCCACCCGTTTATAAAATCGTCTGGCGTTGGCCGTACTGCGGGGGTTTCCATAGGGCGTTGAATAAAGTTGTACAACGCCGCTTTTTCCCACAGGCGGTGGGCTTGCTCCGGCGGTAAATGGACCCCGCTTAAACACGCCGCCAAATTCGTAAACGTATTGCTTTTCCAATAATACTGCGGAAACAGCTGTTCCGCCACCACCCGGCGCGTAAAATCAGGCCGGGCGATTGCCTGGGCGTTGCTTTTTTCCCAGTTAATGTAGTGCGACTCCAAAATAACCAGCACCCGGCACGGCGCGGACGGATAGGCTTTGCCCACCCACGGATACCACTGCAGAACGCCGCTTTGGCAGGCATCGGCGAACGCAGCTTCAAAACGGGGGGACTGATATTGTTGAATTTCGGCTTGGGTAATCATTTTCAAACACGCTCCTATAACAAAAATGGATACACCTCAGCGTGTGAGCATTATTATAGAATTTATCAAAGTAATGTGATATAATTCAATGGACTCAGCCAGCGCTGACGTGTGTACCCGTCCCGTTTCAAAGAACAATTCTTTGAAATGGGCTTATCGTTGCTCACTCCGTACGGCCCTCTTGCAGATTTTCGAACACACGACAATACCCTGTCGCACGGATAGGATAAAATGAATAATAGCTTATTGTAATGCAAAGAGGCCTTATGGAACAAAAACTGTTAGAAATTGCCAATCAGTTGAATTTTACCGATCTCGCAGACGAACTGGAAATGCTGCGCCTGCGGGAAGACAATCCCAACGCACCGTTGATTTTGCCGTTAGTAGGCGAATTTAACGCCGGGAAAACCACTTTTCTAAATGCACTGCTGGACCACAAAGACCTGGAAACGGGCAATCTGCCTACCACGGCCACCCGGTATGAAATTCATTTTTCTTCGCCCAAAAGCTATGCGGTCGTAACCGACGAGGCAGGCCGCAAAACGACCGTAGAGGACATCAGCCAGGTAAAAAATGCCACGCTCAAAAACGCTACGCTCGTGCAAGTCTATGACACGTCCACCCGTATTCCCGCCAATATTGTTTTTGTAGATACGCCCGGTTTGTCATCTACTGACATCAAACACCAGCAAAATCTGGTGCAGTCCCTCCCCGATGCAGACGCCATTTTGCTGTTTGTGGACATTAATCCGCAATTACAAAAATCCACGATTCAATTTATTCGCCGCATGGCGCCCGCCAAACGGCCGATTTTCCTGATTTTAACCAAAAGCGACACCAAAACCGCCCCCGATATAGAAACCTCCAAACACTATATCCAGCAGCACCACCAAGACCTCAATTTAGCCTCCATCCTCTGCATTAGCGCCGCCAAAAATCAGATGGATGAATTTTTTGACTTGCTGAAAAAACTGCAAACGGAGAAAAATGCTATCCAAAAAGTCGTCAACACGGCCCGTCTGCATGCCCTTGCCCAGCAGATGAACAACCGCCTGCAAGTGTTGATAGATTCTTCCTCCTCCGATGTGCAAGCCGCCCAAATGCTGAAGCAAGAACAACTGCGCCTGCAGCAGCTTACCAACGCCTTGCAGCGGGTGGTGTACGACCTGCAAACCCAAGTACAAAAAATAGAAGATGACACGGTAAGAGAATTGAAAAGCTCTATTTTCCTGCCGCTTGAAAGCCTTTCCCAGGATTACCGCACCGACTATGACCTGCGCGCTACGGAAATCATCAACAATACCACGTCCTTGCTGTTGCACAATTACCAGCAAGCCGTTCAAAAATTATTTTTGGACTATGCCAATAAAACCTTGAGCGAAGAATTTCATATTTCCTTAGCCAGTTTAACCCAAGTAGATTTGACCAGCCAACAACTGCACATAGACAATACCTTTCAGTTGGACCAAACCGGCCATCAATACGACGAAGTGATTGCCCGCTCGATGGAATTGGCCGGGAAAATAGCGCTGATGGTGTTGATTAAAAAAGGGAAACTGCCTAAAATAAGCCTAGGGGCGATGTTGCCCAATGATTCGTCCGAAACTAGCACGCAGCAGCAAGAAGGGTCCACTTCTTTACAAGAAGGAAAAGAAAAGGACAACGCCCCCGCAGAAGAAACACCCTCTCGGGAGGTACACCTTATGCAAAAACTTCAGGAATCGGGCGTCCTTCATAATGCTTGTTTGGCGCTTGTCAGGCGGGTGACCGACAAAGCCCTGGCCAAACCGCAGCGGCGCCGCATTATTTACGATTTTCTGGATCACAATTTGATTCCTTCTTTTCGCCGCCAGTTAAATCAAATTTCGCACGCGACGATTTTGCAAACACAGCAAATCGTAACGGCCGAAGCCCAAGAGGACACCCAGCAAATTACGCAAAAAATTGAAGAATTGCAGCAGCTGCGGACCCAACGGGAGGAAGAATTCAAAACCAAAATGGCGGCTTATAAAGAATACAAAAAATACCTGCAACAGTATTTGGAGGAAACCAAATGATTCAGTTCATATTCGGTTTGTTAATAGGTGGGGGAGTGGGCTTGCTGACGGGAAAGGTGTATTTTTCTCAAAGGGGGCCGTCGTCCCAGAAGGCCGAAGCCGCTTATCAATTGGCCCGCTTTCAAAAACGCAACCGCGAGCTGGAAGCGGAAATGGAACGCCTGCAAGAGAAGGTACGCCGTTTTAACCGTACGATTCAAACTGACGGAAGCCACAAAGAATTGCTGCAAGATGATTTGGCGGAGCTCAAGCGGAAGTTGGCCGCGGAACGAGCAAAAAATCAAAAATTAGCGACCCAGTTGCAGGAATATAGGGATTTATGCTCATCTTATGAAAACCGTTTGAATAAATACGAGCGTTAAAATGTCTATTTGGAGAAAGATTTTTGGCTATTCGGACCGCGAGGTGCAAAGCTACCTGCAGGAGCTGAAACACTTGCAGGAAGAGCGGCTGCAAAAAGACGGCCAAATCGCGCGGCAGAAACGCTTTGTGGCTAAATACAAAGAATTTCTGCACCGCCTGCGCGCCCGTACGCCAAAAGAAATTTCCTCCGCTCCGAAGCAAACAGCGGCGCACCCCGCGGGGCAGCCGCCGGATGGCAAAACCTGGAAAGAGCGTGAAAAGCGCTTAAAACAGCAATACGATAACCTGCAAGACGATTACGACGCCCTGCAAAGCGACTACAACAACCTCCGAAAACGCCACGCTGACACAAAAACGGAACTGGAAGCCTGCCAGGACCTGTGCGCCAAACAAAAAAGGCAACTCGCGGAAAAAGACCGCTCGCTGCAAAAAACAGAAAAGGACCTGCAATTTTCTGAGCAAGCGCGCAGCCTCTTTGAGCAAATTTTAATGGCGCCCCCTATTCAAAACGACTACCACCGGCATCTGAAAGCCGCCGTGGTGGACTTGACCCACTACATTACCGACGAATTGATTTTGCTGTTTCGGATGTTTTACGGCAAAAAGGAATTTGACGCTTCCTACAAAAACACCCTTTTCGGAAAGGATTTGGAACGCTGGAAAATCCGCCGCGAAAAAACGTGGCTTCACGATAAAATTACCGTTGCTTTATTGGGCGAATTCTCGGCCGGCAAAACGTCCATCATCAACGCCTTGCTGCGCCAAAACGACCCGCACTCCTTCCAGCTGCCCATAGACGTCCGCGCGACCACCGCAATTCCCACCTACATTTCGGGCAGCGTGGGAAAATTGGCCGATTTCCGCCTGGTCTCCCCGCGCAACGAACACAAAACCGTGGGGAAGGAAGTGCTGGAAATGATGCAGAAAGAAACGCTGAAGCAAATCCCGGGTTTGCAAAAATTGGTGAAATATTTCGTGATTCAATACCCCAACCCCAACCTGCAGAAAATTACTATTTTGGACACGCCCGGCTTCAGTTCCAGCGACGCCGAAGACGCCCAGCGCACCCTGGACGTAATTAACGAATGCGATGCGCTTTTTTGGGTGTTGGACGTAAATCAAGGTTTGGAAAAAACTTCCAAAAAAACCATAGAATCCTTTCAAAAAAATCTCTCCAAACCGCTGTATATCGTCCTTAACAAAGTGGACACCAAACCCAAAGGCGAGGTGGATAAACTGGAAACGTACATTGCCAAGCAACTTCAAGGGTTTCACATTGCGGTCAATGGGATCCTGCGTTTTTCGGTCAAACAGCCAGAGAGCCTTTCCCGTTTGATTGATACCGTCCTCCAGCTTCCGTCTGAAGAAGAAGGAAAAGACGCTTACCTGGAGCGCCTGTTTGAGAAGCTGGAACAGATGATTAAATCCTACAAAGAACAAATTGCCCAATTCACGCAAGAAGCAACCGCCCTCCAAGACCAGCAGCTCCAGCAGGAAAGTGAACTGCGCCGTGTTTGTTCCCAAATTGAGGGAACTTTGGAAAGCACCCGATTTTGCATCCGGGAGTCTTATCTTCCCAAAAAATTCTACCGTTGGACGGAATCCTATAATCTATCTACGGAGGATTTCAAGAAAATAAAGGACGAAATGGGCTATGTGCAAGAAAACGTCAACGCACTTGAAAAGCTCTTCTCGCCCTTAACCACAACGGCCAAACAGCTGCAGGAAAAATACACCCTAAAAAAAGAGATTTTGAAGAACTATTCCACCGCCCGGAAATGCAAAATTCTGTTGAAAAAGAAGTTTCAAGCGCTTCCCGATGTGCATTTGATTTCTTAGGAGAAAAACCATGACCACAAACATATTTCAGCAATGGAAGGAACAAAAAGAACACCTCAAGGCGCTCTACGAAAAGGCGGCCTCGTTTGGCTGGATTTCCCCGCAGCGCAAGCAAGAAGTGTTACAAAAATTGGACAGCGACCTGCTGACTATTGGGGTCATCGGGCAAATGAAAAGCGGCAAATCCACTTTTCTTAATGCGTGGGTGTTTGAAGAGGAAATTCTCCCGTCTGGCACGCCGCCTACCACGGCCGCGTTGACGCTCATCAAATACGGCAGCGAGAAAAAGCTCCTGGCGGAATTTTATTCGCCGGAGGAGTGGAAAGCCCAGCAGCTGCTGGCCGCGCAGGACCTGTCCCAAGGGAATCTTTCGGACGAAGAAAAAAGCCGTATTCAAGCCGCCCAAGAACTGCTGCAAGGGGCGCGCCCGTTGGGCAACCGCCTTTCCAGCTTGCTGGGAACCCAACAGGAAGATTCGCTGGACCAGCTGTTTCAATACGCCTCGGCCGGGGGAAAATATGCCTGCATTACCAAAAGCATCACGCTTTATTCTCCTAAGGACTACTTAAAAGGCGTGGAAATCGTAGATACGCCCGGTTTTAACGATCCGGTCGTGTCCCGCGAGGAGCGCACCCGCGCTTTTTTGGCAAAAGCCGATACCGTCATTTTGCTGCTGCCGGCCAATCAGCTGGGCAGCCAAAACGATCAGGATTTAATCTTCAAAACCTGCGCCGCCTCGGGCATACAACACCTTTTAATCGGCATCAATAAATACGACCTTCCCTATACGGACCCGCAAAAACCCCAAATGCCCGAAGAGTTGGAAACGTACGTGGCGCAAATGCTGCAAAATACCTGCCGCGAATACAATTGCTCGGAGCAGGACTTGCTCTTCGCTAAGCCGAAGGCCTTTTCGGCGGAGATGGCGCTTTACGCCAAATTGCCGGATGACCTCCTCCTGCACGATGCCGTCAAAAAACAAACGTGGGAGCGGTATTGCGAAAATTTTGGGGTTCCCAAACAACGGGAACAAGAAATGATGAAATGGAGCCGCATGGATGAGTTTACGAAAGAAGTGCTGGCCCTAATTCAAAAAGAAAAAGGCAGAATCCTGCTGGAGAAGCCGGCCGCTTGGCTGGCGGCGCTGTACAACAGCAAAATACAAGAATTGGACACCAAACTGCTCTTGGCCAAAACGCAGGTGAACAATTTGCAGCAGCCCAACGAAGAACTGGAGGAAAGAAAATCCAATCTGCAACGGGCCCAACGCCGCTTTGAGCGGAAAGTGCAAACGCTGGAGCTGGATTTGGAGGAGGATTTGTCCACCCTCATCCAGAAGGGAAAACGCCAACTGGAAGACGCCATGACCGATACCTGCAATCAGGCCATCCGCTCCATAGAATCCGCCAGTTGGGCTACCTCTGCCAAGTCGCTGAGAATACACATTAACGGTTCGTTGCAATATTTAACTAAAACAACTCTCAGACGCTTGGTGGAAGACTTAGGCGACGAAGCCAAAAATCTGCTGCTGAGGGATGTCAATAACTTTTTGGGAGAAATAGAAACCATTTTATTGCCCTGTCTGGATTTTACCGAGGACCAAATGGACAAGAAAGACTTGCTTGCTGAGCTAAAACATCAAATTCAAATGAATATTCAAAATGAAGAGATCTTCAGCTTCCACTCCTTTCAAGAACAACAAAGCACTTGGTTTAAGAAATATAGTGTTATTTTAATTGGTTGGAGGTTCCTCGGGTCTTCATCCTATTATTTGAATAAATTTCTCTCCGAAAAGAGCAAAAAAACGCAGCTTATTGAACAACTCTACGAACTGAAGGCAAGCTTCAATCCCTCAGTTTATTTGAACACCATTTTTGCCGTCAAATCCCAAATTCTGCAGAAAATTCAAGATACGCTGTCCCAGGAACTGCTGACCCCGCTTACCACGCAAATTGACGCTCTGTTAAGCTCGGAACAATCCAAACAGCAGCTGCTGCAACAAACGCAGCACGAAATAGAAGCGCTTACTTCGCAGAAAAAGACGTGGACGGAGCAAAAACAGCAGTTGGCTTTATAAGGAGTCCGTCCGGCCCAAAGCGCCGGGCGGATTCTCTGTCAGAAGCGTCCGCCGGGAGGCAGGCACGGCGTGTAGTAGGCGGCGTCCTGCGGGGGGAAACAGACAAAAATGACCTCTTTCACTCGGTGCAGCCGGGGTGCCATGTCCCGCACGGCCGCAACGGCAATTTGGGCCGCCTGCGCCTTGGGATAGCCGTACACTCCCGTAGAAATGCCAGGGAAAGCCACCCGCGCGCAACGGTACTGCTCGGCCAATTCCAGCGCATGCACGTAGCAGGCACGCAGTTTTTCAGCCTCGCCGTATTGGCCCCCGTGCCAAACGGGCCCCACGGTGTGGATGACGTATGCGGCAGGCAAGCGGTAACCGCGGGTAATTTTGGCTTCGCCCGTTTCGCAGCCGCCCAGCGTGCGGCACTCCTCCAGCAGCTGCGGCCCGGCAGCACGGTGGATAGCACCGTCCACCCCGCCGCCGCCCAACAGCGAACGGTTGGCCGCGTTCACAATGGCGTCCGCCTCCAGCCGGGTAATGTCGCCCGGCCATATCGTACAAGTAAGCATAGCTATATTATACACCCGCCGCGGCCGCCCGCGCGCAGGAAACAGCCGTTCTCCGGCAAATACATTGCCACAACCGCTTCTGCTTGTGGTATGATAGAAATATGAAAGAATCCAATATCAAAAAATTTACCCGTATCTTAAATTTATTGAATAAATTAGATTCCGGCACAATTAACCTGATGGTGGAATCCAAGGAATTGGGTTTCAGCGTGCGCACGCTGGAAAGGGACATACAAGAGATAGAAAATGCCGGCTTTCCGCTGCGGCAAATTGCGCCCGGGCGCTATGCGCTGCTGGAAGGGTTTTCGCTCAATAAACTTCCGCTTTCGGCGCGGGATGAAGCCTTGCTCAAGCTGATTGGCCAATTGGCCGACACGCTGGGCCCCCAATGGGCAGACAGCTACCAACGCCTACTTAAGCGCTCGGCCCGCCCGCAGGGAAAAGAAATTTATTTCGTCAAAATGCCCCGCATGTGGCACACCCTGGACCAAAAGATTCTTACTCAGCTGGAGCAGGCTATTCTTAAAAATACGCTGATTAACCTGCATTACCAAACGCCCGCCCGCCGGGTGTGGTGCAACTGTTTAAGGCCGCTAAAAATTGCGCTTTTTGACGGGTTTTGGTATTTAATCTGCTTAAACAACAAAAATTCGTATATGAAGTTTTCCGTCGGTAAAATTTTGGCGGTGTGCCCGCAGAAGGAAACGTTCTCCGCGGTGGATATTGATTCGGTACTGCAGCAAACGCCCAACATTTGGTTTGACGTAAAGGGCGCGATTCAAATTACCTGCCGCATAGACGCTTCCGTGGCGCGCTATTTTAAGGAAGTGGAATTTTTCCCGCACCAAAAGATAGAAAAAGAAGAAAAAAACGGGGATTTAATCCTTTCCTGCCGCACGGACCACGCCATGCAGGTTCTGCCGCAAATCAAGCATTGGCTGCCGCATATACGCATTTTGGCCCCGGCGGAACTGAACCGTTCCCTGCGCCAGGAATTGCTGGACTACGCCCAAAGCTTGGCCGATTAATCCCGAGGCTTTTCCACCGGCTGACGCTTAGCGAAGCGAGCGGATGGTGGTATTGCCCAACACGTCGGTATTAGCCCGATAAACCGACCCGTCGCTTCCGTACGTGGTCGTATTGCCTAACACATCCGTCGTTGTGCGGTACATCGTACCGTTGCTTCCATAGGTGGTCGTATTGCCCAACACGTCCTTGGTGGTGCGGTACATCGTGCCGTCGCTCCCGTAGGTGGTCGTATTGCCCAATGTGTCCTGGGTGGTACGGTACATCGTACCGTTGCTTCCATAGGTGGTCGTATTGCCCAACACGTCCTTGGTGGTGCGGTACATCGTGCCGTCGCTCCCGTAGGTGGTCGTATTGCCCAATGTGTCCTGGGTGGTACGGTACATCGTGCCGTTGCTTCCGTAAGTGGTCGTATTGCCCAGCACGTCCTTAGTGGTGCGGTACATGGTGCCGTCGCTCCCGTACGTAGTTGTATTACCCAGCGTGTCCGTTTGCACCCGATAGGTATTGTTGGGAGTCAGGGGCACTCCTTGCGAAAGCGGAGATTTCGGCTCAGACGGCTGACGCACTTTGGGTGGAAGGGACGACGGGTAAGACGTCGTCTTCAGTTGGCCTGTGCCGTAGGTGGTATTGCCGATCTGCGTGTAACGGCTGCCGTCGTTTCCGTACGTCGTATTGCCGATTTGCGTGTAGCGGCTGCCGTCATTGCCGTACGTCGTATTGCCGATTTGCGTGTAACGGCTGCCGTCGCTTCCGTACGTTGTGTTGCCAATGCGCGTATAGCGGCTTCCGTCATTTCCGTATGTCGTATTGCCAATTTGCGTGTAGCGGCTTCCGTCGCTTCCGTAAGTCGTGTTGCCAACGCGCTGATACGTTACCGAGCGGGCCGATTCAGGCGCCAGCAACAAGAACCCCGTTAAAAAAAGGATACCCAGTTTATTCATCTTCGCTCCCGTACAAGAAAAGTTTTCGCCTTTATCATAAATAAAACAGATTACAAAGTCAACTCCGGCCGATAGGGGCTTTTTAGTACAATATAGAAAAATGAGCCGTACCGGGCGGTTCTTGATAAGGAGCTTTTTATGCAATGGATAATCTATATCGTTGTAGCGTTGGTGGCGGGAGGAGCGGCGTTTTGGCTGGGCAAAGCTCGCGGCCAAAAGGAAAGCGCCTCCCTGCAGCAAATAGCCGCGCTGGAGCAGGAAAAAAAGGACGTGGAACAGCGCTGCCAAACGGCGCTGCAGCAATGGGCTTCCAGCCAAGGGGCCTACGAAACCCTAAGCAAACAACTGCAAACCGTTCAGGCGGAAAAAGCCGCCCTGCAGGACGAACTGAAAAAACAGCAGGAAGCGCTGGCGGCGGCAAGAGCCCAGCAGGCCGTTTTAGCCACGGAAAAGAAAAACCTTGCCGAAGAAAGAGCCCGCCTGCTGGATACGTACAAAAGCCAGTTTGAAACCTTGGCCACCGATATTTTGAATAAACAAACCCAGCTGTTCAAGCAAGGCAATCAGGAAGAGCTGGGGCACTTGCTTTCGCCCTTAAAAGCCCAGCTGGAAGAGCAGCTGCGCGACTTTAAGGCCAAAATAGATTCCTACGCCAAAGACCAGCGCGAAGACAAGACCAACCTCAACAGCAAAATCCAACTGTTGGAAACGATGACCCGCAGTTTTATTTCCAGTATTCATAACCAATCGCATGCGCGCGGCCTGTGGGGGGAAGAATCCCTGCGGCAAATTTTGGCGTCCTCCGGCCTGCAAAAAGACGTAACCTATTTTGAGCAAACCTCGCAGGACGACAAACGCACGGACTTTATCGTCCGCCTGCCCAACAACAAGCTGATTGTGATTGACTCCAAAACGGTTTTTTCCCACTACGATGCCTTTATCCAAGCCACCAGCGAGGAAACCCGCAAAGCCGAACTGAAGGCGCACGTGGCGGCGATGTTTGACACGATTCACTCCCTGGGGACAAAAGCCTATCAAAAATCAATCGGCAAAATTTGCAAAAAGCTGAATATAGAAGAATCCGGCGACCCGGTGGAAATGGTGCTGATGTACGTCCACCCGGAAGGGGCGCTTAGCTGTGCGCTGGAGGGGGATTCCTCCCTGCTGGCCTATGCCAAAGAGTACAATGTGGTGCTGGTGTCGCAAAGTACGCTGATGGGCGCGCTGCAGCTGGTGGACGCGCTGTGGCTAAACTTCCGCGATGAAGAAAAAAACCAGGAAATCCGCACCGCGGCCGAAAAATTTATTGCGGCCTTCGGCAATTTTTTGGCGTTGTGGATTAAAGTGGGCAGCCGCCTGGAGGAAGCGCTGGAAGCCCACCGCAAAACCGCCGCGCTGATGGCCCCCGACGGGCCAGAAAGCCTTAGCAAACTGGCCCAAGACATTGCCGACCTGCAGCCCAGCAAAATCAACGAAAAAACCGCCAAAGCCATCGCCAAAGGCGGCTATGACTTTACCGGCGAACGCCGCCGCGAATAATCCGACAAAAAAATCCCCGGCGCTTGGCCGGGGATTTTGATAGTTTTGGGGCAAAAGTCATTTGTCCGTAACCGGGGCAAAATTGCTGTAAGTAACGAATTTTTCCTCGTAGGCTACAAACGCTTCCTGCAAGATTTTAATGGCGGTTTTTTTGTCAAAGATTTTTTCCACCACTACGCTTTTGTTTTCCAGCTTTTTGTAGTCTTCAAAAAAGCTCATCGTTTCCGACACCAAATGCTCCGGCAGTTGGGAAATGTCGGTATAATGGCTGACGTTGGGATCGCCCTGGGCTACCCCGATGATTTTATCGTCCGCCTCGCCATTGTCCAACATGCGCATAACGCCAATAATGCGCGCCGGCACAATGCACAGCGGCACCACTTCCGCCTGCGACAAAATCAAAATATCCAGCGGGTCCCGGTCCGCCCCGTACGTGCGCGGAATAAACCCGTAGTTGGCCGGATAATACACGGAAGAATACAACACGCGGTCCAAACGCAGCAAACCGCTTTCTTTATCCAATTCGTATTTGGCGCGCGTCCCTTTGGGAATTTCTATAATGCCGTTTACCACATACGGCAAGGTTTTTTTGTCCCCGGGCGAAACATGGTGCCACGGGTTAAAATTTGTACTAAACATCAAGACCTCTTTTCTATCGTATTTTTCTTTTATTATAGCAATTCTGCCGCCTGTCGGGCGGAAGTTTCATCTAATCCGTTTGCGCGCGATACGCGGACGTCTATATTTTGTAAAATATATAAGAAGTAAAGGAGGCTGTATGGAAAAAGAATTTATCAATTTTAATAAAGTAGGCATTATCGGCTGCGGTTTTGTGGGGGCTGCCTCGGCCTTTAGTTTAATGCAGAGCGGCCTGTTTACGGAAATGGTGCTTATAGACAGCGACCAAGCCCGCGCCGAAGGCGAAGCATTGGACATCAGCCACGGGATTCCTTTTGCTAAGCCAATGGAAATTTATGCCGGCAATTACGACGATTTGAAAGACGCCGGGCTGATTATCATCACCGCCGGCGCCAACCAGAAACCCGGCGAAACCCGCCTGGACCTGGTCAAAAAGAATATCGCCATCTTCAAATCCATTATTCCCGAAATTACCAAACGCGATTTTAAGGGGATTTTGCTGATTGTGGCCAACCCGGTGGATATTTTAACTTCCGTCGCTCTTAAACTGACCGGCTATGCCCCCAACCGAGTATTCGGTTCCGGCACGGTGCTGGATACGGCCCGCCTGAAATACAACCTGGGGCAACACCTCAACGTGGACAGCCGCAGCGTGCACGCTTTCATCATCGGCGAACACGGCGACAGCGAAATTGCCGCGTGGAGCTGTGCCAACGTGTCGGGCATTAAATTGGACAAATTCTGCGAAATGCGCGGCTTCTTTAACCACAAAGAAGCTACCCAGCGCATTGCCGAAGAAGTGAAAAACAGCGCCTACGAAATCATCGCGCGCAAAAAAGCCACTTATTACGGAATTGCCATGTCCGTTAAACGCATTTGCGAAGCCATTGTGCGGGATGAAAAATCCATCCTGCCCATTTCGGCCTTGTTAAACGGTGAATACGGCATCAGCGGCGTTGCGTTAAGCTTGCCGGCCATCGTCAACCAGCAAGGGGTGGAAACCCACGTTCCTTTGCAGTTAAATGACGAGGAAGTGGCCGCGCTGAAAAAATCGGCCGATACGCTGAAAAAAATTCTGGACGAAAACGCCATTTAATCGACCCCGTACGGAACTTTATAAAAAACCCGCCTGACCTTCAGGCGGGTTTTTTGCAATTAGCAAACGGCTACAGCAAGGCCGCGCGCAGGTCTTCGCCGGTGCGGGGGCTCAGGTAAGCGGGGGGAACGTCAAACACCGTTTTGCAGCCGCGGGCCCCTTCCAGCAGCAGGCGGTGCGCCGCACGGGCATAAGCCACCAGCACGCTGGACGTAAATTCCGGGTTGGAATCCAATTTCAAGCGGTATTCAATCAGGTGTTTGTTTCCCTCACCGGTTACCCCGCTTCGCAGCACAAACCCGCCGTGCGCCAAAGAACGGTGGCGGGCGTTTAGTTCGGCTTCGGAAATAAAATGGACGGTCGTGTCGTACTCGGCAAAATAATTGGGCATTGTTTTGATTTTCCGTTCCACATCCGCGGCATCGGCCCCGTCCTGCAAGACCACAAAACACACGCGCGTGTGTTTTTGGCGGGCGGACAAGTCCGGATTTTCGCCCGCCCGCACGCGTTCCAGAGCTTTCGGAACGGGAATCGTATATTGGCGGGCGTCTTTTACGCCGGGGATGCGGCGCACGGCGTCCGAGTGCCCTTGGCTGACGCCTTTGCCCCAAAACGTGTAATCCTTACCCTGTGGAAGCACGGCCTGCGCATACAGCCGGTTGAGCGAAAAGAGCCCGGGGTCCCACCCCACCGAAATAATCCCCACCGTGCCGGCTTGGCGGCAGGCTTCGTCCACCGCGGCAAAATGGGCGGGAATATGCGCATGGGTATCAAAGCTGTCCACCACGTTAAAATGCTGGGCCAGGGCGGGCGTCTGTACGGGCAAATCGGTGGCGCTGCCGCCGCACAAAATCATCACATCTATTTTGTCTTTCCATTTTTCCGCTTCGGTAAGCGGCACAACCGGCAAGGACTGAGATGCCAGTCCCAAGCTTTCCGGCCTCCGCCGCGTAAACACCGCCGCCGCCTGCATATCAGGGTTTTGGCGCAGCGCGGCCAATACGCCGCGGCCCAAATTCCCGTACCCCACAATTCCAATTTGTATGCGCATGGATTCCTCCGTTTGGTCTAGTTCGTGTATATTTTGTTTATTGTAAAAAAAACGCCCCCTCGCTGGCAATCTTTAGGGAGCTTGCCCCCTGTCTTACGCGCCAAAAAGCTATAATAACGGTATGAACAGTGTGGAAAAAGTAACCCGTTATTTGGCCGATTACGGCCTGGAACAGCGGCTGATTACGCTGTCCGCCTCCAGCGCCACGGTGGCGTTGGCGGCCCAGGCGCTGGGCTGCCCCGAAGCGCTGATTGCCAAAACCTTGGCCTTTGAACTGCCGGGCGGTGCGCTGTTGCTGGTGGCGGCGGGGGACGCCAAGGTGGACAACAAAAAATTCAAAGCGGAGTTTGGCCTAAAACCCAAAATGCCCGCTGCGGACGACGTGGAACGGCTGACCGGGTTCCGCCCCGGCGGGGTGTGCCCGTTTGCGGCGCAAGCGGGCGTAAAAGTGTATTTGGACGCCTCGCTCAAACGGTTTGAAACGGTCTATCCCGCGGGGGGAAGCGGGCATACGGCGGTCAAGCTGTCGCTGGCGGAGCTGGAAAAAGCGTCCCGGGCGGAAAAATGGGTGGACGTGTGCAAAGCCTGGCAGGAAAACGCCGCCCCGGCAAAATAGCAGATATACGAACGGCTCAAAAATTTGTAAAATATAGCAGAAGTAAAAAATCTATGGAGGATGTAACAACTATGATTAAAGTAGGTATTAACGGTTTTGGCCGCATCGGTCGCTTCGTGTTCCGCGCGGCGCAAGAACGCAAAGACATTGAAATCGTCGGTATCAACGATTTGTGCCCCGTGGACTATTTGGCTTATATGCTCAAATACGATACGATGCACGGCAAATTCAACGGCACCGTGGAAGCTGACGTCGCCAACAGCCAGCTGATTGTAAACGGTAAAAAAATCCGCGTAACCGCCGAAAAAGATCCGGCCAACTTGGCTTGGGACAAAGTGGGCGCTGAATACGTCGTTGAATCTACCGGCTTATTTTTGACCCAGGAAAAAGCGCAGGCCCACATCAAAGCCGGCGCCAAATACGTAGTTATGTCCGCTCCGTCTAAAGACGCTACCCCGATGTTCGTAGTGGGCGTCAACGAAAAAACTTACGTCAAAGGCACTCAGTTCGTTTCCAACGCTTCCTGCACCACGAACTGCTTGGCTCCTATCGCCAAAGTGCTCAACGACAAATGGGGCATTAAAGAAGGTTTGATGACCACCGTGCACTCCACCACCGCTACCCAGAAAACCGTGGACGGCCCGTCCATGAAAGACTGGAGAGGCGGCCGCGCTGCTTCCGGCAACATCATCCCGTCTTCTACGGGTGCCGCTAAAGCGGTGGGCAAAGTAATCCCCGAACTCAACGGCAAACTGACCGGTATGTCTATGCGCGTACCTACGCTGGACGTGTCCGTGGTGGACTTGACCGTCAACTTGGCTAAACCGGCCAAATACGAAGAAATCTGCGCTGCGATGAAAGAAGCCGCCAACGGCGAACTCAAAGGCATTTTGGGTTACACCGATGAATCCGTCGTGTCTTCCGACTTCTTGGGCTGCCCGCTTACGTCTATCTTTGACGCCAAAGCCGGTATCGCCTTGACGGATACCTTCGTGAAAGTCGTGTCTTGGTACGATAACGAAATCGGCTACTCCAACAAAGTGCTGGATTTGATCGCCCACATGGCTTCCGTCAACAAATAACGCACACTCAGTTATACAGTCGGGCCCCTTTGGGGGCCCGATTTTTTTTGCCCGTTTTCCTCAAATTATTTATAATACGAAAAAAACAGGAGACGCTTATGCTTACAAAACATCCCTTATGGTTGGCCGTTGTTTGCCTTGGGCTGCTGCCGGCATTTTCGTATGCCGAACAGCCGCTCTTCCGCGTCAGCGCCGAAGCCGAAGTACGCATCAAGCCGGACCGGGCCGCCCTGACTTTCGGCCTTTCCGAGCGGACCGAAAACCTCCGCCAGGGGGCCGAACGCCTCAACCAGCTTTCCCGGCGCGTAACCGAATACCTGCGCAACCGCGGCATAGAAGAACGATTTATCCAAACCGACAATCTGCACATTTTTCCCGTGTACGAACGGCAAACCCGCCTGGACAAAAACGGCACCCGCACCGAAACGGACAAACTGTACTACGAACTGGCACAAACGTTTACCGTTACGCTGGAAGATCCCACCCAGTACGAAGATGTGCTCTATGCGTTATTGGATATGGGCATCAACCGGATTGAAAACGTGTCGTTCTATTCCACGCAAATCCGCCACTACCGCGACCAAGCCCGCCGCTTGGCCGTCCAATACGCCCGCGAAAAAGCCGCCTTGCTGGCGGAAGCCGCCGATATGCGCTTGGGCAAAATTGTCAACATAAGCGAGAATTCGGTTCCTTCGGTTCCGCAGGCGCGGCTCAGCAACGTCAGCCAAAACGTGTGGACGGATTCGGCCGCCGATTCTTTGTTGCCTGCACCGGCTACGGGGATGATTTCGGTCAAATCCGCCGTTACGCTGACCTATAAAATTAAATAGCGCGCCGAAGAAATATGTTGAAATCCCGCTGAGGGTTTTTCCAAAGCGGGAGAAAAAAGCCCTTGTTTTTGAGTAAAAAATTATTATATTAATAATTAGTAGCATATAAGCGAAGCTAAGAAGTGGGGGGCGTTTTACGATTGTAAAACAGCTTGTATGCGGCAGGTGTGGGGTATGTCCGGTTACTTTAAGAAAGCAATTTCTGTAGGGGGCCGGAGATGATTGTTTTGTACTAAACTGCACGCGGGGAAAAGCGGCATTTCCCTCGTGAAAGGGAAGAAAAAATTGTCGCGTTGAAAAAAATTAGCTATAATTTGGGGTATGAAACGCAAACTAAACATTTTTGGAAAAGAATTGTCCTACGCCGCTCCCTGCGCGGAGAAATTGGCGTATGCTTTTTACCATTTTGTGATGTTTGCGGCCGGTTTTAAGAATATGAAAGGGTTGTATGGTCCGGGGTTGTAACCGTTTTGAACGACAGATTTGAAACTGGAACTCCCCGGATACCAATCCGGGGAGTTTTGGTATCATCCGCTTAAGCCGACAGTTGGTTTACCGGAATTTGAAGCGCCTTGCCCAACGCTTTTATAAATAAGACGGCGCGCTGTATGGGCTTCTGTGTAAATCCGTCTATGATGAGGAAAATAAAATGAACAAATACACTAAAGCCGCACTTGGCATCCTGGCGTGTACTCTCACGGCGGCCGCCGTGCAAGCGCAAGGCACTATCATAGTAAAAGGCACCGAAAGCGCTATGAAAAAAGGCACCGA
Source organism: uncultured bacterium (assembly GCA_949294085.1). GTDB lineage: Bacteria > Elusimicrobiota > Elusimicrobia > Elusimicrobiales > Elusimicrobiaceae > Avelusimicrobium. The sequence goes on from CASFFX010000006.1 coordinate 377,280, forward strand.
AAGCGCTATAAAAAATGGCACCAAAAGCGCTATGGAAAAGGCTATTGGAAATACGGTTAAAAACGGAGTCGCTGCAACGAGGAGCGACTTGGGAGTACGGAGCAGAAAGAATTCCGGTTTTATCCCTGCAAATGCTTCAATCAACGCAAGCGGCATTAAGGTAAACCGTAGCCAGGTCAAAGAAACGGCTGAGCGCATCAAACTACTCAAAGCTGCCGTAGAAAAAAAGCAAGCTGAAGCGGCTGCAAAACAGCAGCAGGCCAAAAACCTGCACCAGGATTTGATGGATGGGGTAACGGCCAACAAAAGTGAACTTTTGAAAGGCTATCACTTAACGCGCGATTACATCGCCGGCTACTATGCCAGACGCATTGAACCGTACGCCGATAGGCTGGACTACACGCCGGATAAAGATTCCGATACGGTGCTGTTCCGCGGAATGTTGGTTACGCCGGATGAATTGGTCAAACTGCTGAAAGAAGGTTTTTCGCCTAAGTATTCTACCTGGAATACCGGCACCCGGGATGGGCTGAGCGCCGTCAGTCTCTCTTCGTCTGTGGTGGAAGCGTCCAACTACATTTTCCAGAGCGGGTTCAAAAAAGACGGTATTGGCATATTGTTTACGGTACGCCGCAACCCTGCTATGGAATTGGGAACGGACCTCTCAGTAAATCCCACAAAAACCATTTACTACTCTTACGAGGACATCCCGGCAGAAGACATTGTGGACGTGTCCATCTGGGGAGAATATGGGTTGGAATCGCTTAGCAAAGTACTGCAAAAAGCCAAAGAGGGAAAGATTTCCTCCAATCACTGGGTCAATCAGTTTGGCAGCAAAATGTTCTTCTAACGTTTGAAAAGCCCGCCCACAAGGCGGGCTTTTTTAGGCCCAAAAGAAGCGTTTTCCGGTCTGCCGCTCTAAAAAATTTTGCTGAAATTTCTTGTTTTATATCCACAAAAAACCCCGGCCTTTGCCGGGGTTTTTTTAAGCGGATTTAGCGCCTGGTTTTACCCTTCCGCGGACACTTCGTCCGCCTTCTTGAAGATGTGGCTAAACGAGAGAGAAACACCCACATACACGTTTTCGCCGCGCGGCCCGAAATACTTGGCCTGCGCCGTGTAATAGCTGATAAAAGGCGCCAAATACAAGTTTTTATACAGCTGCACTTCCAGCCGGGCATCGGCCGAAAATTCATAATCCAAGTCCGTTACGTTCTGTTCCGTCTCGCTTAAATAATCGCGGAACATCATCGCATACTTGGCCTGCACGCCTTCCCGCACGGGGTGTTCCAGCTTTACGCCCACTTCCCACGCCAGTTTGTTGGAGGTGGGGGAATAGGTATAGTCCCGCTCGCCCACGACCGCGGCAAAGAAATCCTTCAGATATTTTCCTTCAAACAACTTAACCCCGGCCGTAGCGCGCACAATGCGGCGGCGGGGGGCATCTTCGGGTTTGGTAAATTCCGTTTCGTAGCCTAAATTGGCAAACGGCCCCAACTCAAATCCGCCCAAGAAATGGGGGATATTCCACAACCGCTGGGTGTAGCCGGTCGTGAAGAGAATTTGGTCCGCATTTTCGTTGACGATGGTTTCGTCGTCCACCGGGCGGATTTTGGTGCGGCCGTAATCCAGCAGCAGGGTGTTGCTCCACAAATAATATTTGGCGTGATAATTGGCCGCCGCATTGAGCGACCCGCGCACCGCCGTTTGCGAATCCGCACTCAGGCGCGCGTTGGAAAAATCCTGATAATCCTGGGCATTGGCAACGTTGGTGGAGTTAAAATCAAACGCCAGTTTGGACAATTCCGCCTCCCACCCACGTTTTACTCCGGCCGCCGATACCGACAGCGCACAACCGGCCATACACACGACAAGAAGCCACTTTTTAAGCCGCATTTTTGTCCTCCAGCTTAAAGCGCACGCGCAGGCGTCCGTTTTGATAATCCCAACTGCAAAACTTAAAACGCCCGATTTCGCGCGTGTTTTGCACGTGTTTGCCAATGCAGGGGCAAACATCGTATTCGCCCACCCGCACCAGGCGCACGGTATCGCCCGCTTCCGGCGGGAGGGAGGATAAATCCACGCTTTTTTCCGCTACGTCGCGGGGCATTTCTTCGGCCGTTACGGGCAGCTGGCGGTCAATCACGTCGTTTACCAGGGCTTCCACTTCCTGCAGCTGTTCGGCCGTCGGGGCGGAAGGCAAAAAATAATCGCACTTGGATTTATTTTTTTCAATATGATTTGTTTTGCTCCGCGCACAGCCAAACACACGCACCATCGTCTGGTTCAAAATGTGTTCGGCCGTATGCATAGGGGCATAATAATCTTTTTTGGGTTCTAAAGAGTCTTGGTTAGCCATGGGTATATTCTATCGGATTTGAAAGCGCTTTTCAATTTTGCGGATTTTGACCCAATAAAGCGATGACAACCCGCTCCAAAAATAATAAAATATATATCAGAAGGGGATACGGTCCCCTTACTTTAGAAGTTACGATTGAGGTAAAATATATACATTATGCCTAAAAATACTGACTTTTGTAAAATCGTCGCGACCATCGGTCCCGACACCAGCAATGAAAAAGCTATTGAACAATTAGTGTTGGCGGGTGTGTCCGTGTTCCGCTGCAACTGCAGCCACGGCTCTTTGCCGGAATATCAAGAAAGAGTAACCAACATCCGCAAGATGGAAAAGAAGTACAACTGCACCTTGGGCATTTTATTTGACTTGCAAGGCCCGAAGCTCCGCATCGGAACGTTCAAAGATTACCGCATTACTTTGAAGGAAGGCGACAAATTCCGCTTGGATATGAACCCGGAACCCGGGGACAATACCCGCGTGTGCCTGCCGCACAAAGAAATTTTTGCCGCGATTAAAGACGGCCTGGAACTGTTGCTTAACGACGGCGTCGTCCGCCTGCGTGTGGACTCTCATACCGCCGATACGGCCGACTGCACCGTCATCGCCGGCGGCGAATTGTCCAACAAAAAAGGCGTCAACGTGCCCGGCGTAAAATTGCCGCTCTCCGCGCTGACCGCCAAAGACAAAGAAGATTTGAAAATTGCCGAAATGCTCGGCGCCGATTTTATCGGCCTTTCCTTCGTACAGGAACCGGAAGACATTATTGAACTGCGCAGCTTGATGAAATCCAAAGCGCACATCATCGCCAAGATTGAAAAGCCTTCCGCCATTGAACACCTGCGCGAAATCATTGATTTGACGGACGTCATCATGGTAGCCCGCGGCGACCTGGGTGTAGAAACCAGCCCCGAACTGGTGCCGGTTTTGCAGAAGAAAATCGTTTCCGGCTGCCGCAAAGCGGGCAAACCGGTCATCGTGGCGACGCAGATGCTGGAATCCATGATTCACAACGTCATGCCGACCCGCGCGGAAGCTTCCGACGTGGCCACCGCCGTGTACGACGGGGTGGACGCGGTCATGCTCTCGGCCGAAACCGCTCAGGGCGATCACCCTTATGAAGCCGTAGCCACGATGCGCCGCATCATCGAAACCGTGGAAAAAGACCACCGCTACCGCAAAGGGCTCTCCACGCTGGAACGCAAAAACGATTCCACCAAAGAAGGAGCTATTACCTCTGCGGCGGGCCTCGTGGCCACCAACATGGATACGGCCAACGTCATCGTTACGTTCACGGATTCCGGTTCCACCACGCTGCGTGCTTCCCAACAGCGCGCCGGTGGCCTGCCGATTTTGGGGCTGACCCCCAACCTCACTACGGCCCGCCAGCTGACGGTTGTGTGGGGCGTTACGCCGCTGGTGATTGAAAACCTGAAAAACTTTGACGATATGGTTGCCGAAGCCAAAAAAGCGGTTTTGGACCAGAAACTCGCCAAAGAAGGCGACAACGTCGTGGTAACCGCCGGTATCCCGTTTGGGAAAGCCGGTACCACCAACCTGCTTTACGTTATGAACATCTAATTGCGTAAACGCTTGCAAAAACCCCCGCTTAGGCGGGGGTTTTTTGTTTCTTGCAAGGGTTAGGCCAAACGGGCGATAGTGGCTGCACTTATCTTCAACTCACAATTCAAAGAAGGCCATTTCCCTACGGATCGGCATGATGCGCAACCTATTTTGCCGGACCGGCTTTGTGTGCATGACTTCGTGGCTAAACCGCGCAATTTCTTTCCCCTGCTAACGTGCCTTCCACCGTGGAAAAAACAACTCTTTTAGTTGGATAGCTTTTTGTACCGCCAAGCTGACATAAACCGCCCCGTCAAAATTACCAACCTACTCTTAAACGGCAAAAAAATGTCCTTCCGCATGATCTACCGCGCGGCGGCCCTTTCCCATCTTCCGGACGGCTATTTTGAAAGCGCACCGTTCAAAATCATCCAAAACGCCCAAAAGAAAATTTACAAAAAACAAGAGGGGAAACTCTTGTTTGCCCGGGGGAACAACTGCCCGGGCAAAACGCGGCCGAAAAGGAGCTGTCGCACCGAACATTAAGAAAATTCCATAAAACACGAATTTGACCGTATTTTGCGCGTTTATGGCCCCGGATGTTGCTTTCGGTGCTTTTTTGTGGCTGTGCGAGGTTTCGCCCAGCGGGGGCCGCCGCGTTGCAAGGGGATTTTTTACCCATAAAAAACCCCGCCCGAAGGCGGGGTTTTGTAAAGGATCTTCAAGCGTTATTTAGCGGCAGAGCTAATATCGCGGTTTTCTTTTTTCCAAGCCGTCATAACCAGCAAAATACCAATGACGCAGGAAACAATGCAGGCATTAAATACGCCCGCCCAGCCCCAGTGATTCAAAATAAACGAAGCACCGCTGCCGGCCAAGAACCCGCCGATATAGCCGAACAACCCGCAGAAGCCGCACGCCGCAGCCACGGATTCCTTCGTGGTCAGCAACGAAATCTGCACGTTGATCAAGTTCTGAGGGCCATCTACAAAGAACCCGAGCGCGGCAATAAAGAAGCCCGTCAGGAACAAGTGGTCCGGACCCGCAAACAGATAGAAGCCGTAAGCGGAAATAGCCAACAGAACAAAGTAAATCACGTTAGAAGGCGTGCAGCGGCCGCCGAATACTTTGGAAGTCAAAATACCGGCCGTAATACCGCCCAACGCACCCACCAAGGGGTTCAGCGTGAAAATCAACGGAATGCTGGCTTTGGAAAGTTGGCGCGTATCCAAGAAGATTGCCGCCCAAGACAGCGTTACGTAGCGCACGAAATAGACACACAGGAAAGCAATGGACAAAAGCCAAATGTATTTGTTCGTAAGTACGTATTTGCGCAGCAACACCCAATAGCTTTCGCCTTCGGTTGCTTCTTTGGTTACCAGCTGGTGGCAGCCCGTGAATTCTTCCACCGGAGGAAGCCCCACGCTGGCGGGCGTATCGGTTACGTTGCGCAACAGGTAGAAGGAAGTAATCAACCCCAGCACACCGGAGAATACGAACACGTACTGCCAGTGAATTAAAGGCGTCAGATCCATCAGTTTAAGCACCACCGCCGCAATAATGGCCGCGATGGAAATACCCACCGTATGGGCAGAAGCCCACAAGGTCCATTTGCTGGCTCTTTCTTTGGGGGAAAACCAATACGCAAAAATACGCGCAATCGGAGGAAATCCCATCGATTGGAACGCCTGGTTCAACGTCCAGAACAATACCAACAGGAAGAAAGAAGGCAGGTACCCGAAAAACAAGTTAATAACGGAAGAGGCCATCAAACCAAAAGCCAAAAAAACGCGGATGTTGCTTTTATCAGCCAACATACCGCTTACAAACTTTCCAATACCATACGCAATTAAGGAAATGGACACCATCAAACCAAACTGGTCATTGGTAATTCCCGTTTCGGCCTTAAACACGTGGGCAATCGGGTTCAGATTTTGGCGGGTTACGTAATACATTGCATAACCGATATAGGCACTGATAAATAAGCGAATACGCCAACGCTTATACTGCTTTGCAACTTCTTGAGGATCGGTAATTTTTTCCGCAGCATCGGGCAGCGGCTTAAACCAATCAATAAACTTCCGTAGCATTCAAGTCTCCTATTCTTAAATTAAGTAATACGAACATCCTTACTTCTTTATTATAACACATTTCCGCACCGTTTTCCGGAAAGTTTTTTATCCCTTTTCCGACGGGATTTTTCTTTCCCTCGGTACGCCGGGCCAACTAAAAGTGGCTTGCCGTACGGCACAAGCCACTTTTAGGGTCGGTTACTGCAAATTGTTACTCTTCAAAGGCTGGGGCTTGCCAATCGTTCTTGCTGCCCAACACTTTGTTCGCCATATCTTTCAACTCGTCCATGGCGCGGTCATAAGAAGGGCGGTTGCCTTTGTAGCGCTGCACACGGTCCGTGGCGATGCGGGTCAACTGCATCTTATACATATTGCGCAGCACTTCCAGGCGGAACTGGTCCAAACCTTCGTTGCGTTCCTTCACCCCGTTGGCCATTTCGTCCAGTTCGGACGCCGTGATGAAGTAGCGGTTGTTGATGACTTCCGCCACCGAGCGTACAATCTGGGCTTCCTGTTCGGCCGTCAGGCGTTTGCCCGACAAGTTGACCAACAGCGGCTGGATTTCGCGGGTTCTGAAGGTTTTGTACGTCAGTTCTTCCGCACTCAGCGGCATATTGTTCTGCGCCGCCCCGTTCAAGAGCTTTTTGAGTTCTTCAATCACGTCCAAGCGCAGCTGGTTCAAGCGCAGTTTTTCGTTCAGCGGTTTCATCAAGCGTTCAATCGTGGTCAGTTCGTGTCTGGTCTTATTGAACAGGTCCGTGGCAATGCGGTTGGCATCCTGCTCCCAGTATTGCACGGAGTGGCCGCTTTCCTGATATTTCTTGAAGAAGGTATCCGCTTCCGAGCGCAGCAATTTATAGTTCAACGTCGGCGGCAGGCCTCTCCAGCGTTTAATATCCTGGATAAAGTTGTGGGTAAAGTATTTCCCGTTAATCAACGTGGCCAACGCCAACGCACCGGCCGGCAGGACCAACGCGTTCACTTCCGGATCCGCCACACCCATGCTGCTGAACATATTGGCCAGCGAACCGTACAGCACCGTCAGCGCACCGGACAATCTGGCCAACGTGTAAGCCATATTGACGGCCGGCTTCTGGTTCGGATATTTTTCCATCGCCAGCGAGTTTTCAAACCCGGCCAAGTTGGCAAAGCCCAAGCCCGCCACAGCCCACAAGGCCGCTTTCGCACCTAACGGCAGGAAGGGCAGGAACGCCAATCCTACGGACAGCGTGCTCAGTACGCCGGAGGCACCGATGATGCCCTGCGGCGAGAGTTTGCCGGATTTTACAAACTGAGACAGATACTGACGGCCAGCCCACACACCCACATAGGCCGTGAAGAACGTGGCCAGCTGAGCAACGGAGGTCGGGTCAAAGCGGCTGAAGATGGAGTGCGCCACTTCGTACAGTTCCGGAGACACCGCCGTGGCGATAGTCGTCAACCCACCGGCAATATACGGGAAGTTTTTCTGTACAAAGTTCTTCACTTTGTCCGTCGTCGTCGCTTGGACGGCTTCCAATTCTTCGTTTCTGCTGCCGCGCGCCATCTTTTTGCGCAGGCTGCTATATACTTTTTGGCCCAATTTGCTCAGAACGAACCCGGCTCCGCCGGCCAACAGCGCGGTAATCGGCATGGGCAAATTCTGCGCCCAATCTACAATCGCGGCTCCTTCCGGAGATTTGATGAAATTACCGATAATGGCACCCGGGCCCGAGTTGTACATCATACCAGCGAAGTGATACAACCCCACCAGCAACATCATGCGCAGCAGATACTGGCTGGTAGCGGCCGGCACTTTCACCGAGAAGAAATTCTTCACTTTGCCCCACAGCGACTTGGAAGCCTGCAAATCTTCCGTCGTTTGCAGCGGGGTGGAAAAATCGCCGTTCTTCAGCATATCGTGGTATTCTTTCACGCGCTGGTTGACGATGCGTTTTTCGCGCAGGGCCGCCGCACGTTCCGAATAACCGCCGGTTACTACAAATTTAATATTGTTGCCAATGTTTTTCAAAATGCCTTTGACGCTATTGGCAGCTACTTTCACTTTATCAAACAGGGTCGTTCCCGTCGAGTGGCTGGCGCCCACGTTTTTCACCTTGGATTTCAGCAGGTTAAACAACGCATACGCCGGCACCGCCATCGCCCCGTAGTACAGCCATTGGAAGGCTTCCACTCCGGACAAGGCAAACAACACCGACACCGGGAAGAACAAATACCCCGTCATCGTACCTACGGACGCCCGGGCGTTCACAAAACCCATTCTGGCCGTACCGGAGGTATTATCGTTAGACATTTCCTTCGCAAAAATACTGTTGGTGGACTTTACGCCGCCGTTCGCGCCGACGCCCAATACAAAGGAGCCCAAACCCAACATCGCAATTTTGGCGGCCATCGCCGGGAGCGACAAGCCAAAACCGCAGATTGCCAAGCCTACGGACGCAATACCCAAGCCCAAGGCCAGCGTGTTTTTGATACCAAATTCCTTCTGCAAGCCGGAGAAGAACACACTCGCTACGTTACCCAACTGCGAGTGAGACACCCCTTCCTGCAGGGATTTCGGGTCCGAAATACCCAACGCGGTAGCCTGCGGCGCCACGGTGGCCTGCGGCAAGCCGCCCAAGCCTTCCGTCAAACCGGCGAACATCGTCGCTCTTTCGGCATACACGTCGGAATAGAAGTTCAAATCTACTTTTTTGGAAGCCAGTTTGCCGGCCTGATAATCGCCCAGCAAGCGGTAGTACAACGCTTCCGCACCGGCTTTGCCGCCTTCAATAAACGGCTCGTAAATCGGTCTCTTGCTGCCGCCGGGAGTGGCCAGCATCAATTCAAACGGACCGGTCTGTTTGCCGTCCTTTACGGCGCGCATCAACGTAAACACTTCGGAGTTGGTAATCCCCAAGCGTTCAAATTGTTTGACGGCCGTATTGTCCAGCAAGCGCACGTTCAGTTCAAACGTAACCGGCAGTACTTTGCCTTCTTCATCATGCAGCTTTAAGGAGAAGGAAAGTTCCCGTTTGGCCGGGGCCTGCGTGGGTTCTTCCAGCGCGGCGGTAATGGCCTGCGCGTGCGGCGCAAGCACCGGATCGGCCGCCACGGCCGCGGCATAATGGTCCGACAGCATCTGATCGTAATCAGCGCTGGTCAGCGAGCGCCCTTCGCTCTGGGCTTTTTTGGCGGCGGCAATAAAATCCGTATCGGTTTTATTCTTGGCCAAGTCCAGCGTTTTTAAGGCGCGTTTCAAAACTTTCTTATTGTTGACCTTTTGGGTCAAGCCGCCCAAACCGTTGACAGACAGCGTGCCGCTGCCCTGCAAGCCCAACGCTTGGGAGAGCGCTTGATCCAGCGAAGCGGCGGCCGGAGCTTCGGCCACTTCCGCTTTTTTGGAAGAAGAGAATAAATTTTTAATGCGGTTTAATCCGCGCGAGAGCCACGAACCTTGGGCCGGGGCCTGCGTTTCTACGGCCGCGGGGGCGGATTCTTCCACCCCGGAAGCAGGAACCTGTACCGCGCCGACGGACAAATTATCCGCCAACTGTACATTGTTCAAATCCAATTCCACTTTGGGGGCCAACGGCTGCGCCGCAGCCTGAGCCGGTTGGCGCACCGCGGCGGCCGGCTGAGCGGTCGGCTCCGCAATTACTTTGCCTTTCTTCTGCGCCAAAGAAGCCCAGCGGGCCGTTTCTTCAGCGGAGGGGTCCGCATGGCGGACGTTCAGTTCACACCAAGCGGCCAGCGAGTTCTGCAAATGCTGCGGAATCTTAAACGGAGCAATCGTGCGCCCCGCCGCAGGAACCGCTACATGCTGTCCTTCCTTCTGCGCATAAGCGGAAACTCCCTGCCAAAATTCACTCGTTACTTCGTTGGTGGAAGAAACACTCTGGGCAAATTGGTTCAACGCGTCATACGCCTGCAAATTAAGCAAGGCGCGGCCTACCACCACTTCCGTTACGGGTTTAAGCGCTTCGGGAGCATATTGATAGGCTTTGAGCAGGAGCGAAATATCTTTAGAAGAACCGTAAAAACCCAAATCCGTTACGGCCGCCATGGATTTGGCCCATTTGTCCACAGGAGCAAACTGCGCACTCTTCGGAGAGAGGGAGACAATCTCTTCCATCGTCAAGGACGCAGACGGCGCACCCTGCAAGTTGGAAAGCAGCGTGCGGCGATAGAAATCCGTGGCCAGGGCAACGTTTTGCGCGCTCACGGCAAAGCCGCGGTTGACCGCAACTTCCGGGAACGTGTTCAACAGTAAATATTCCTTGGCAGAGGATGTGCGGGAAGACACGTTAAAAATCTGTTTGTAAACGGCTTCCGCGTCTTTTTGGGAAAAGTCCTTACGCGCCAACATCGCCCGAATTTCTTTGAGCGATTTGGGAGCCGTTTTGTTGGCCTGTACCTGAGCCGAAATGTTGGCCTGCAGCCGAGCGCTGAAATTGGGCGCCTGCGTGGCCGTAGGTCTTGTAAACCGGTTCGCCTGCGTGGCAGTAGCGCGGTAATTGACACGCGATACGGGGCGGGTCTTCGTTTTACCGGCCAGCTCCGCCTGTTTGGCCGCATTGCTAGCTGCCGCATTGCCAGCTGCCATAGTTACTGTTGGAGGAAGCTTCACCGCACCGGTCCCTATGTTTTTACCCGAGTTTTTAACGGCTTTTACCCCGTTTTTCATCAGGTCATTTACTACCTGGGCCAGCGACGGCGTAACACTTCCGAAGATGAGCGAAATGCTTAGCACAACCGCTATCAGTTTGTTCATAGTAAGTTTTGTCTCCACGGAATGATGGAATTTAATACTGCTTCTATTTTTATGCTAACACAAAACCGTTCGGACAGCAAGGGCCAAAAGACCCATTTTTTCGTTGGGACCTTTGGCCCCGTTCTCCCGGCAGAAAACGGCCGCGGAAACGAGGGTCGTTCTTATGGGTATTGTAGCATAAATTGGGTGCCGCGGCTAAGGCGCTTTTACGCCTCAAAAAAGCCCAGCCGAATATTTGAAAAGACCCTCCAAATAAAATAAAATATAAAAGAATATGCGCCCAATCAGGCACCCGCAGCGCTCCTACCGTGTTTTATCGGCCGCCCGCCGCCCGCGCCTATGCGGCTTATCCTAATATATAGGAATAAATATGAAATTAAAAGCACCTCACATTGCCTACAAGTGGCTGATTTTTTCCGTTACCGCCATCGGGGTTTTTATGTCCACGCTGGACGGGGGAATCGTCAATATTGCGCTGCCCGTAATGGCACACGACTTAAATGCCGGGCTGGAGCGAATCCAATGGGTGGTCAGCATTTATTTGCTTACGACCACTTGTTTTCTGCCGGTGTTTGGCAAACTGTCCGATATGTACAGCCGCAAATACTTGTATTTGACGGGTTTTTTGCTGTTTGGGCTGGGCTCGCTGTTGGCGGCCTTTTCGGAAAGTTTAAGCTGGATGATTTTTTCGCGCATTGTGCAGGGGTTGGGGGCCAGCGCCATGATTTCCAACTGCCAGGCCATTATTGCCAAGGCCTTCCGCGGCAAGGACCGCGGCCGCGCCCTGGGCGGCATTGGGGCGATGGTGGCGGTCGGTTTTTTGGCGGGGCCTGCCGTGGGCGGATTTTTGATTCAGCATTGGGGCTGGCAGTCCGTATTTTGGATTAACGTGCCCATCAGCGCGCTGGGCATTTGGCGCGGCATACAGATTATCCCGCTGTTCAAAGCCCGCGAACGCGTGAAAATGGACGTATTGGGCGCCATTTGCTTTATTTTATTCTGTTTTTGCTTTTTGTACGCGCTGGACGAAGGGGAAAACCAGCATTGGACGTCCTTCCTCATTATAGGCTCTTTTGTGATGTCGGTTTTGTTTTTCGGAGGGTTTTATATGCGGGAGCGCACGTCCAAGAACCCGTTTATCGGTTTGTCGCTTTTTAAGATACAGGCCATTTCGTACGGGTGCATTGTGTCGCTGTTGGGGTTTATTGCGCTCAACTGCAACTCTATTTTATTTCCCTTTTACATGTCCGACATTTTGCACCTTTCGCCGCTGCAAATGAGTTTATTGATGATGCCTTTCCCGGTGGCGTTGGCGGTGGCGTCGCCTTTTTCGGGGTGGCTGTCGGAACGGTATTCCGCCCGCTTGATTACCACGGTGGGATTTGGGTTTATCGTCATCGGAGCCTCGATGTTTGTGGGGATTGGCACGCACCCGTCGGTGGCCTACATCATAACGGCCCAACTGCTTATGGGCACCGGTTCCGGCACGTTCCAAGCGCCCAACAACAACACGATTATCGGCGGCGCTCCTAGCGACCGGCTGGGCATGGTGGTCAGCATTAGTGCGCTGGCGCGCAACATGGGGGCGGTGATGGGGATTGCGCTGTCGGTATTAATTTTCTCATCTGTCAAACGCCACTATTTAGCCGCCGCGATGACGGAACAAGACGCCTTTATGAACGCGTATCAAGCATCTATGGTATTTTGTATCGTAATGGCGCTGGCGGCGGCCTATTTCTCGGCCGCGCGCGAAAAACGCAAAAAACGCAAAAAACAACCCAAAGGCTTCTATGAAACAACGACTGCTTAACCTCCCGCGCAAATGGCTGATTTTTACCGTTACCGCCACCGGAACCTTTATGGGCACGCTGGACGGCGGCGTGGTAAACATCGCCCTGCCGACGATTGCCCAGCAGTTTCACGCCGATATTGAAAATATCCAGCTGGTCGTAAGCATTTACCTGCTGGCGGTAACCTGTTTTCTGCCGGTGTTTGGCAAATTGTCGGACTTGTACAGCCGCAAAAAGCTTTATTTGGGCGGTTTTTTTGTGTTTGGCGTGGGGAGCGTGCTGTGTTCGCTGGCGGGCAGCCTGCCCATGATGATTTTTGCCCGCGCCGTGCAGGGTCTTGGCTCTTCGGCCATGATGGCCAATTCGCAGGCCATTATCGCCAAGGCCTTCTCCGGCAAGGACCGCGGCCGCGCCCTGGGCGGCATTGGGGCGGTGGTGGCGTTGGGCTCGCTGGCGGGCCCGGCGGTGGGGGGATTTTTAATCCAACACTTTGGCTGGCCCAGCGTGTTTTGGGTCAATTTGCCGGTATGCGCCATTGGCATTTGGCGCGGACTGCAAATTATTCCGCGGTTTAACCCCAAGAGCAAAATGCATATGGACGTATGGGGGGCGGTCTTTTTTATTGTGGCGTGTTTTGCCTTTCTGTACGCGCTCAACGAAGGGCCGTCCAAACATTGGGGTTCCCCTGTAATTCTGTACGCTTTTGCCGCGGCGGTGCTGTTTTTTGGTTTATTTTACTACCGGGAACGCGTGGCCAAAACGCCGTTTCTCGGGCTGGATATTTTTCGGGTGCCGGCCATTTCGTACGGATACGCCGTGGCCGTGCTGGGGTTTATGGCCGTTTTTACCAATTCGGTCCTTTTCCCGTTTTACGCAACGGATATTTTGCACATTGACCCGGTACAAACGGGCCTGCTGATGATGCCTTTCCCGGTGGCGCTGGCGGTATCGTCGCCTATCAGCGGACTACTGTCGGAAAAATATCCGGCGCGGCTGGTAACCACCGTGGGGCTGGGATTGGTGGTCGTGGGAGCGATGATGTTCTCGTTTATGGACGCCCACTCCTCGTTCTTCTACATTGTGCTGGCCCAGCTGATTGCCGGCTGCGGCTCCGGCACGTTTCAAGTGCCCAACAACAACACCGTCATCAGTGCGGCGCCCAAAAACAAGCTGGGCATCGTTTCCAGCGTCAACGCGCTGGCGCGCAACGCCGGGATGATTATGGGGATTGCCCTTTCCGTTGCCGTATATGCGGCGGTACAAAATCACGCGGTAGCGGCCGGGGCAGACGCCCAAACGGCTTTCCTGCACGGATACAAGGCCGCCATGTGGTTTGGAGCCGCGATTGCGGTGGCGGGGGGGATTTTGTCGGCCAAGAGGGACTGAACCCCGCTGTATTTTGAAAACCCCGGTCCCAGACCGGGGTTTTTTTAAGAAGAGAGCACCGCCCCGTTTTCCTTTTTCTCCCACAAAAAAACCCCGCCCAAAGGCGGGGTTTTCAAAAAATCCCAAAAATTAATAGTTTTCGGGGTGAATCATAAAGTAAGCCTGCGGGTGGGCGCACACGGGGCACACTTCGGGGGCTTTTTCGCCGATGTGAATGTGGCCGCAGTTGGCGCATTCCCACATCACGATTCCGGCTTTTTTGAACACTTCCTGCGCTTCCACATTGTGCAGCAATTTGCGGTAGCGTTCTTCGTGCATTTTTTCAATTTTGCCTACGGCTTCAAACAGATAGGCCAATTTGTCAAAGCCTTCTTCTTTGGCTTCTTTGGCAAAGGTGGCATACATATCGGTCCATTCATAATTTTCGCCGTTGGCGGCGTCCAGCAAGTTTTCGGCCGTGGTCGGGATATCGTTATCGTGCAGGGCTTTGAACCACAGTTTGGCGTGTTCGCGTTCGTTGCCGGCCGTTTGTTCAAAAATTTTGCTGATCTGCACAAAACCTTCTTTTTTGGCTTTGGAAGCGTAATACGTATATTTATTGGTGGCCTGGGATTCCCCCGCAAAAGCGGCCATCAAGTTCTTTTCCGTTTTAGATCCTTTCAGTTCCATATACTCTCCTATGTTTCTTTACCCGTCGTGCCCTACTGTTTTTTTTGGCACTTTTTGCAAATTCCGCGAAGCTGCAGATTGACCTGCCGCACTCCGCCCGTTTCCCGTGCGCCGCGCGGCAAGGTGAAAGCCGTCTCGTCGGCCTGCGGGAAAATATCATACACTTCGCCGCACTCCGTGCAGACAAAGTGGCAATGGGGCCTTAAATCCCCGTCAAAGCGGGCCTTGGACGAAAGCCCCACCCGCATCAACAAATCCATTTCTTCCAGCGAAGCCAACGTGCGGTACACCGTGTCCAGCGAAATATTGGGCAGCGCCTTGCGCACGGATACCAACACTTTTTCCGCGCTGGGGTGCTCGCAGGATTGGGCCACCGCGCAAAAAATTTCCCGCCGCTGTTTGGTAACGCGCAGGCCCTTTTCCCGGCATTGCGCTTCAAAGCGGGCGAGACGTGTGGATAATTCTTCCTTGGGTTCGTGTGAGTGTAATTGCATATGTTATTAATAATAATTCTTAATAAAGTATAACATATTTCCGCACAAAAAACACAAGTGTTTTATGAATTTATCCTAGCATAAATGGACCCGGCAGGCCAGCCCGGCGGAAGAATTTGTTATATAATATAGAACCATAGTGTTTAGTAAGGAAGGAGGAACGTATGAAATTTGATTGCTATCTGCCTACCCGGATTTTATTCGGAGCCGGCCGCCTGAACGATTTGGCCGCCGCCAAACTGCCGGGCAAAAAGGCGCTGATTGTGATTTCGGCCGGAACGTCCATGCGCAAATACGGCTATTTGGAACGCGTGCAGAAATTGCTGGCCCAGCAAGGAGTGCAAAACGTGGTGTTTGACAAAATTCTGCCCAATCCGATTTTGGACCACGTAACCGAAGGCGCCGCCTTGGCGCGCAAAGAAGGGTGCGATTTTGTCATCGGCTTGGGCGGAGGAAGCAGCATTGACTCGGCCAAAGCCATTGCCGTAATGGCCAAAAACCCCGGCAATTACTGGGATTACATCCGCGCCGGCTCCGGCAAGGGGCAATTTCCGCAGCAGGGCGCGCTTCCCATTGTGGCCATTACCACCACCGCCGGCACCGGCACCGAGGCCGACCCGTGGACGGTGATTACCAACGGGCCTGAAAAAATCGGCACGGGGTGGGATTTTACGTTCCCGGTTCTTTCCATCGTGGATCCGGAAATCATGACCTCCGTTCCGCCGCAGTTGACGGCCTACCAGGGGTTTGATACGCTTTTCCATTGTACGGAAGGCTATATCGCCAACATTGCTACCCCCGTTTCCGACGCGCTGGCCTTGAAAGCCATTGAACTGATTGCCAAATACCTGCCGCGCGCCGTCAAGGACGGGCACGACCTGGAAGCCCGCTCGCAGGTGGCCTTGGCCAACACGCTGGGCGGCATGGTGGAAACGTTTTCTTCCTGCACGAGCGAGCACTCGCTGGAACACGCGCTGAGCGCGTATTATCCCAAATTGCCGCACGGCGCGGGACTCATTATGATTTCCCTGCCGTATTATAAATTTTTCCTGGGCAAAGTGGCCGACGAACGCTATGCCAAAATGGCGGAAGCTATGGGCGAAGACGTGCGCGGCCTGCCCGCCGAAAAACGCGCCCAGGCGTTTATTACGGCTTTGGAAAAATTGCAAAAAGCCTGCGGCGTGGACAACCTGAAAATGAGCGACTACGGCGTAAAAGCCGACGAAATGGGTCCCATGGCACAAACTGCCCGGGAAACGATGGGGGGACTTTTTGAGCTGGACGCCCACCGCTTGACCCAGGCCGAAGCCGCCCAGATTATGAAAGACGCTTACCGCTAACGCCTCTTCACAAAAAAACCAGGCCGCAAGGCCTGGTTTTTTTGTCCGCCGCCATTACCACTTGGCCGGAGTTTGCGTAAACACGGCGTCTTTTCCCGTCCACTCTTCCAGCGAGCCCGCTTTCGTTTGCAGGCATAGATAGATCAACCCTTCCGCTCCGCTTTTTAAGCTGCGCGACCCCTTCGGGCTCACCCGCACTACGGAGCCTTCCTTCAAGTCAAACACGTCCTCATCCACCTGCATTTTTCCGCTGCCTTGCAGGACAATGTACACCTCTTCGTTCTGTTTGTGCGCGTGGAAAAACGGCAAGGCCGTATGGGCCGGCAACGCACCGACCGACAGTTCGCTCCCGCTTGTGCCCAGCGCGTCTTTCAAAAATACTTTGCCTTTCACTTCCCCGGCGGCAAACTGCGCAATTTCCGCCCACGGGCCCACACAAACAGCCTTAAAATTTGTGTTTTGTGCTACCGTTTGAATTTCTTTACTCATAAAAGCCTCCTTTTTTTATTTTGCTTTCTGCAGTATAATAAAACTTGTAAGGCACTTTTGTAAAGAGGGCACTTTTTTGTTATCTAAGTACCTTTTGGTAACTATAAGGACGAAACAGGATGAAAAAACGCGAAATGCCGCTCTGCCCCGTAGCGCTGACGGTGGAGCTGATTGGCAATAAATGGAAATTATTAATCGTGCGCGATTTAACCCACGGCACCCGCCGTTTTGGCCAGCTGCGTCAATCCATCAGCGGCATCAGCCAAAAAGTGCTGACGCAAAACCTGCGCGATATGGAACAAGACGGCCTGGTGCTGCGCAAAGTGTATGCCGAAGTACCACCGCGGGTGGAATACCGGTTAAGCAAAATCGGCCAAGCGCTTACCCCTGTGATTGCGGCCCTGGCCCAATGGGGGGAAAAATACCGCAAAGCGGCCGCCAAACGCTAAAGACGGCGCAAAGCGCTTCTTCCCTGCCGCGGGCGGGTATTTTTTGCTATTCTATTAGTAAGATGACGACGCGCGAGGAACTCAAAAACACCGTTTTTCATACCGCTATCATCGGCGCCGGGGCTGCCGGGCTGATGTGTGCAGGGTCTTTTGTCCAGCGCAAAATTCTGCTGGACCGCAACCCCAAGCCGGGGGCCAAAGTGAGTGTTTCCGGCGGGGGGAACTGCAACTTTTCCAACCGTTTTGTTTCCGCTTCCGATTACGAAAGCCAAAATAAACATTTCTGCAAAAGTGCGCTGGCGGCGTTCAAACCGCAGGATTTTTTGCGCCTGATGGAACAGCACCACCTGCCCTGGGAAGAACGGACCGACGGGCAGCTGTTTGCGTTTGGCGCGCGCAATGTGGTGCGGATGCTGATGCGCCGCGCCGAAGAAGCCGGCACCCAATTGCTGTGCGGCACCCAAGCGCTGGATATCCGCGCGGAAAACGGCTTGTTTACGGTTGAAACTTCGGCCGGGCCCGTGCACGCCCAGCGGGTGGTGCTGGCCTGCGGGGGGCTTTCGTACCCGTCGTTGGGAGCCAGCGGCTTTGGCTATAAAATGGCTGAAAAATGGGGTCTGCGCCTGGTGGAACAGCGCCCGGCGCTGGTCAGCTTGTCTTTTCCTAAACCCGTAAAAGAAGCTTTTGGCGCGCTGGCCGGTAACAGCGTCCCAGCCGCGGTTTCCTGCGGCAAACACCGCTTTGAAGGGCATTTGCTTTTTACGCACGACGGGATCAGTGGGCCGGCGGTACTTTCGGCCTCGCTGTATTGGGCACCGCAAACGCCCGTCGTGGTGGATTTTCTGCCGGGGGAAGACGCGCTGGCGTGGCTGCACGCGCAAAAAAACACCGCCAAAACATTTTCCGCCGCTTTACACGGCAAACTGCCGCACCGCGTGGTCAAAACGCTGTTGGCCGGCCTGGGGGACGACCTGGCCAACGCTTCCCGCGCCGCGCTGGAAGAGGCGGCCCGGCGGCTCAATCGGTGGACTTTTGTTCCGGCGGGAACCGGCGGCTACACCCGGGCCGAAGTAACCGCCGGCGGCATAGACACACGGCAAATCAACCCCTCCACCTTTGAAGTCCGCTCCGTTCCGGGGCTGTATGTGATTGGGGAATTATTGGACGTAACGGGCCGGCTGGGCGGGTTTAACCTGCATTGGGCCTGGTGCAGCGCCTATGCGGCGGCCAAAGCGTTGGAAGAACAATTTTAATTTTTCGCGCGCATACGCGCGCGTTTTGCTATAATGTGGGGGAGATGACTATGGATTTGAAAGAAAACCAAAACATTTTCCGCTTATTTATTGAAGGTTTCCGTCTGGCAAACCGGGCCATGCTCTCCGTGCTGATTTCGCTTGTTCTCTTAAGTGCGGTGCTTTTGGGAATTGTGTTTGCGATTGACCATTTTGGCTTGCCGAAGTTCCTTATTTCAATTCTGAAATTTATCTTCAACGCATATACTCTAGTATTAATTTGGCGCCTGCTGGCGGCCAAGGCCGACAATTTTGGCGAGTCGATTTCCAACGCCATGCGCGCTTCGGTAAAACCGGCGGCGTATATGGCGATATTTTCGCTGTTGCTGGCGGGCGGATGGCTGCTGTGCTTGCTGGCGATAGTCTTTCTGCCCTGGGCACTGCGGATTATCGTCCTGCTGGGAGCAGCGTTTGTGGGCTTGCGTTTGGCCTTTGCGTCAACGGCCATTGCGCTAAAGGACCAGGGGCCCGTCAGCGCGCTGATATACAGCTGGGAATTGACCGGCCGCAACTTTTGGAAAACGCTGGGTATGTGCCTGCTTAGTTTTGGGTTTTGTTCCCTGCTTTCGGGGGCGCTTGTTTATGCCGCATTTTTGATTATTCCGCTTTATTTTGCCGATAGTTTCAGCCTGGTAAATCTGACGCTCCAATGGAAAGTGGCGCTGGTTTGCTTTGGGCTGTTCCTCTCGTTTATATGGGTGGCGGGTTTCTCCTCCTTTCTGCTTTTTTTCTTAAACTGCGATTACGGGGCCAACCGCGGGTCGTTTACGTCTAAGGCCGAAGCCCAGCTGGTCCAGCAGCCTACCCAGGTTTTTGGCGAGGACAACAACGTGCTCCCGCCGGGCGTGGGCAAAACCGTCAGCCAAGAGGACGTGAAGAATTTAGGCGTGGTAAAATCCTCCGTGCGAACGGGGGGAGATTCCCACGAATTAAAAGAGCATTTGCAACAGGTCTATACGCCGCGGCCGGACGATACCGTCCAATACGCCGACGAGGACCGCATGCCCACCATTTTGTTTGACGACGATATGGCCAAACAAATGGAAGAAAACCGCAAAATGTGGGAAGCCAAAAAGAAGGAAACGGCTCAAAAAAAGGAAGACGATAACGGACAAAGTATCAAAATGTCCAAATAACTATGAAACTAAACAGCGTTTTCATATCTTGTCTGAAGCCTTTGCATAGCGCACCTGCGAAATGCAAAAAACAAATTTTTGCCGTATTGATACGGAGAGAGTCCTGCGAAGGGGCTCTCTCTTTTTTTAATTCATTGTCTCAAGGAGAAATTGTATGTCTACCCTGCTAAACACGCTTAACTTGTTAGGCGGCTTGGCGATCTTTCTGTTCGGCATGAAAATTATGAGCGACGGCCTGCAAAAAGTGTCCGGCGAAAAAATGCGCCAGCTTTTAGGCATCGCTACGACTAACCGCTTTGCGGCCACAGCCTGCGGCGCGTTGGTTACCAGCATTATTCAATCCTCCAGCGCCACTACGGTCATGGTAGTGGGCTTTGCCAGCGCCGGACTGCTGACGCTGCACCAGTCCCTGGGGGTGATTTTTGGGGCGAACATCGGCACCACCATGACGGCGTGGATCGTCAGCTTGTTCGGCTTCAAAATGCAAATTTCGCTCTTTGCCCTGCCGGTTATTGCCATCGGCTTTTTTGCCCAATTTACGCCCAAATTTCTGGTCGTACGCCGCATTGGCGAAACGATGGTGGGCTTTGGGCTGCTGTTCTTGGGGCTGGACATCATGAAAAACGCCATCCCCGCCGACTTTGCCCAAAATCCCCAAGTCGTTGCATGGATTTCCCGCTTTCAGCCCAACAACGTTTTCAACCTGCTGACGTTGATTTTCAGCGGTACGATTTTGACGGTCATTTTGCAGTCCTCCAGTGCCGTAATGGCCATGACCCTCACCTGCGCCGCCGCCGGGATTATTGACTTTCCTACCTCCTGCGCGCTCGTCTTGGGGGAAAACATCGGCACCACCATTACCGCCAACCTGGCCGCCATCGGCGCCAGCAAAAACGCCCGCCGCGCCGCGCTGGGGCATTTTCTCTTTAACGTCATAGGCGTCATCTGGGTATCGTGCATTTTCCACCACTTTGTGAATTTTGTGGATTGGCTGGTGCCCGGCACGCCCTACACCAAAGAAACCTCCGTGCTTACCTCCGTGCTGCCGTATCACATTTCGGCGTTTCACACCACGTTTAACGTGCTCAACACGATGCTGATGCTGCCGCTGATTAACCAATTGGCCAAGCTGACGTATCTGATTATTCCCAAATCCAAACGCGAGGACAAAAAAGAACACGAGCTTATCTATTTGACCACCCGCTTTACGCAAACGCCGGAACTGGCGCTGATTGCCGTGCGCAAAGAAGTGGAACGGATGATGAGCTTTGTAACGAAAATGACGGACAAACTGATTCACGCCGTAAAAGTGGACGACGAAAAAATGTTCGCCCGCTTGATAGAGGACGTGAAGGAAGCCGAAAAAACGACCGACGTACTGGAACACAAAATCAACCTGTATTTAACGTCGCTTTCTCACGGCAACCTCTCGCGCCATGCGGTGGCGCAGGCGTTCTCGCTTTTTGACGTGCTAAACAGCATTGAACGCATGGGCGACTGCGGCGAAAAAATTGCCCGCATTTTGGAAAAATTCCACACCAAACAGCCCTTTGCCCAGGCGGACGTGGCCGACTTGGAAGTGATTGCCAAACTGACCAAAGAAATTACCAAACGCACCCGCCGGATTTTGGTGGATTTCCAGCAGCCCACCCGCCAGTGGCAGGCCCAGGCCGAAAAGACATTTGCCGAAGCAATCCACGACGAAGAGCAATTAAACGCCCTGCGCAAACGCCTCCTGCGCGACCGCCGCGAACGCATCAACGCCGGGCAGGAAGCCTCGCCCGATTCCATCACGGCTTACGCCGATATTTTGAACAACTTTGAAAGGATGGGTGATTACGCCATGCGCGTAAACGAAAATATCCTGGGTATGCGCGCCGAAGAACGCGTGTACCACAGCCCGCTGTCGGACGCGCAGCAAGAACCGGCGCTTCCGCCCCAGGCTTAGGAGCTTTTATGAAGTTCAGCCCAACAACCGTATTCCAGGATTTTACCAGCTTTTTCCCCATGGCGTGGGCCATTTTGCGGGGCCGCTGGAAAATGCCCTGGAATACGTTGTTTTGGGCGGTGCTGTGCGTGATTTATCTGCTATCTCCAATAGACATGCTGCCCGACGTTCTGCCCCTGCTGGGCATTACGGACGACGGCGCCTTTATCCTGCTGGTGCTTACACTAGTGCATAAAGACTTGGCCGCTTTCCGTGCCGCACGCAAAAATTCTTCTGCTCTCCCTTCTAAAAAAGACGCCTCCAAATAACGTTTTTTCAGCTTGCTAGCCCCTGCTTAAAAAACTACAATATAGCTATGAAAAAATTCCTGAAACTCTGCCTCAAAATCGTGCTTGTTCTTGTGATTTTGGGTGTGGCGGCCTTGGTCGCGCTGCGGCTGATGTTTCCGCCCGAAAAACTCAAGAGTATGGCTCTTGAATACGCAAAAAACAATTTGCAGCGGGAAATAACGTTTGACGATATTTCCCTCAATTTGGTGGGGGTAACGCTGGATAATTTTGCCATTTCCGAAAACACCTCCTTCCAAAACGGCACCTTTGCCAAAGCCGACAAGCTGGTGGTTAAGATTGCCTTAAAACCCTTGTTCAAAAAACGCGTGGAAATCGGCACGGTGGAACTGGACGGGCTGAATATCAATGTGGTCAAAAACCAGGACGGAACGTTCAATTTTGACACGCTGATCCCGGCCTCCGACCCCAACGCTCCGGCCGAAACCGAAACCCAAACGGCGGCGGCGCCTTCGGCCTTTGTATTGCTGGCCGACAAAATTGCCGCCAACAACTGCAGCTTCTCGTATAAAGACTTGCAGACGGGGATGGACGCGTCCATTGACAAGCTGAACCTGGAAATCAACCAGTTTGACCTGGCCGAACCGTTTGACGTAAAAATTACGTTCAATTCGTCCTACCAGCAGAAAAACGGCCCCGCCGTTTCTATCCCGGTAAACATTGCCCTGCGGGTATTTTTGGCCAATTTGGACCTGAAAAACGCCTATGTAACGGCCAACGATATCTCGGCCTCGTACAAGACGGTCAAATTCCAACTCAAAGGCGACGTGCGCGACTTTACCGCCCCGCAGGCCGACTTGTCCGGCACGTTAAGCGGCATCAATAACGCCACATTTGCGGACTTTTTGCCCAATTTGCCCGACTTTTCGCTCCCGGTCATCAATATGAACCTGAAAGCGGCGGCCGATTTGGCCAAGTCTTCCGCCACCATTTCGCAGGCGAAGCTCTCGGTGATGGACAGCCAATTGGCGGCCTACGGCACCGTAGGCTGGAACGGCCCGGCGCCGACGTATTCCGTCAACGCCAGCCTGACGACGGATTTGTCGCAAATCGTCCAGATGACCAGCACCGTAGCCGGCTTTAACCCCGGCGGCATCATCACCGGCTCGTTCAAAGCGACCGACAAACAAAACGGGCAGGACGTCAGCGGCTCCGTTACGTTCAAGAACCTCAGCGCGATGTATGAACCGTTTACGGTGTCCCAACTCAACGGGACGGTGGTCCTGGCTTCGCTGGACAATATTTCCTGCAATTCGCTGACGGGGCTGCTGAACGGAGAAAAATTCACTTCTTCCTTCTCCTACCGCAACCTCAAAGACGTCATGGACATCGTGTTCAACTTGGACTTGGCGAAGTTTACGCTGGACGAATTCCCGTCCTCCGCCACGGCCACCCAGGCTTCTACCCAAACCGCCCAAGCGGCCGCTGAAACGACAGCGCAGCCGGCTCAAACGGCCTCGGCGTCCAACCTGCTGATGAACATTAAGGCCAACGTCAAAGTGGGGGCGATTACCGTGCCGTATTTCCGGGCGGACGGGTTTACCCTCTCGGCTAACCTGACGGACGTAACCGACACCATGACCAAAGCCAACGGCCAGGTAACGTTTGTTCTCCAGCCGGGCGCCATTACGGATTTGGACTCGTTTTTCAAAGAAAACAAAATCGTCAAAATTCTCTTGCTGCCGATTTCCATCGTGCGCAGAGTGGCGGCGGCGCTGAACGTGGAGCTCTTCCCGGCGGCCGACAACGCCAAGAAAGGCGAAATTTCGTATGACAGCGCCGAAGGCGTCTATACGTTTGTAAACGGCGTGATGAACGTGGATAAAACGACCTTCAACTCCAACTTGACGGATATTTCCGGCAGCGGGAACATCAACTTCTTAACCCAGGCGCTGGATATGAAAGTGTCCGCCACGGTGCTTACGTCGCAAACGCCGGTCGTCATCAAAATCGGCGGGACGATGGACAACCCCAGCGGCAAGCTGGACGTGGTCAGCACGGTGGGCTCTTTGGTGGGGGGCATTTTGAATTACAAAACCCCCGGCAAAGTCGTCAGCGGCACCGCCAATGTGGCGGGCAATGTGGCTTCCGGTGCGGTCAAAACCACCGGCAAAGTAGCTTCCACCGCGGTTAAAACCGGCGTGGACGTTACCAAAAGCGCCGCCAACGTGGCTACCGACACCGTAAAAGGCACCGTCAATGCCGCAAAAGACGCCTTAAAAGGTTTGGGCGGGTTATTCAAAAAATCGGATTCTTCCGAAAGCAAATAACTCCGTATTCTTTTGGCTCCCCGGTTCTAAAAAACCGGGGAGTTTTTTTGCCCTTTTTCAGGTTTCAAACGCCAGGCGGAGCGCCCGTATTTTTCGGCTGACGCTGACGCCGAAATATCATATAATAAAAAATATATGGGACATTTTTTGCTTCTCTTAACCAATTGTATTTTCCCGTTTGCCGCGTTGGGGGTCGTGGTGGGCTTTCTGCTCTCGCCCCGGCGCAAACTGCTCAAGCATTTGCTGCAGGAACTGCAGGAACGCTTTGGGCTGGAGCGGGAAGGGCAAATCACGCAAAACGCCATTTGGCTGCATTGCGCCAGCGTGGGGGAAGTCATGTCCATGAAGGAAATGATTGACCGGCTTAAGGCGTTTTATCACAAAGAAATCATCGTTACCACCACCACCCAAGCCGGCAAAGAAACCGCCCTTAAAAACCCGCACATTGCCCAAGCTTTTTTGGCTCCGCTGGATTTTTATCCTTCCTGCAAGCGCTTTATCCGCCTGGCCAAGCCCTACCGCCTGTTTGTGGTAGAACGCGAAATTTGGCCCAATATGCTGGCGGCGGCCCATCAGGCCGGCGTACCGGCGGCGCTTATTAACGGGCGCATTTCCGCCAAATCGGCCCGGGCATACCGTTGGGTGCGGCCGCTGTTTCGCTATGTGCTGGGCACGCTTTGCTTTGCCGCCCTGCAAACCAAAGACGCCGCCGCACGCTACGCGTCGCTGGGACTAGACGAAAATAAAATTTTTGTGTGCGGCAACGTGAAATACGACACCTTAAACGACCACCCTGCCCGCACGGCGCAAGTGAACCAAATCCTTACGGACTTGGGCTGGGGGGGAAGCCCTATTTTAGTGTGCGGCAGCACCCACCCTACCGAAGAAACCATGCTGCTGCGGGCCGCGCCGGACTTGATTAAAAAAGGCATTAAAATTATTTTTGCCCCGCGCCACCTGGAACGCAAAGCCGAAATAGAAGTTGCCCTGCGCCAAAGCGGGCTGCATTATGCGTTCGTCAGCCAGGGCAAATTGGAAAAAGGGACCGATATCCTCTGCGCCGATGTGATGGGGCTGCTGCAGTCGCTGTATGCGTGTGCGGCACTGACGTTTGTGGGCGGCTCGGTAGAACCGCGCGGCGCGCATAACCTGTTGGAACCGGCCATTTTGTCTAAAACCGTTTTGTTTGGCAAGTATTTTTACAACGCTCCGCTGACGGCCCAGGCCCTGCTGGAAAGTGCCGGGGGCGTGTTGGTGGATGAAAGCAACTTTAAGCAAACCGTTCTGCGCCTGCTGGCCGACCCCGCCCAGCTGGAAAACATGTCCGAAAAAGCGCGCAAAGCGGCGTTAAGTTTCAAAGGAGCAACCGACAAAATCATGGAAGTGGTACAAAACTATGAACGAAAAACAGCCTAAAATTTTAGTCGTACGCCTTTCTTCCCTGGGCGACATTGTGTTATCCTCGCCCGTATATAAGAACATCAAGGCCAAATGGCCGCAGGCGCATATTACGCTGATGGTCAAACCGCAGTTTGCGCAGGCCTTGGCCGGACACCCGGATATTGACGAAATTTTGGTCGCTAAAAAAGGCCTGTGGGCCAATATCCGCCAAATCCGCGCCGGGCATTACACCCACTATTTGGATTTGCACGCCACCTTAAAAAGTATTTTAATGGGCTTTTTCAGCCGGATTCCAAACCGCGTCCGCTACGACAAAAACTCCATCGCTCGGCGCATGTTCGTTAAATTCCACAAAAACTCCCCGGTATTGGAAAAACACACCCTGGATAAATACTTGGAAGCCCTCAAAGCCTGGGACATTGACATTAAATACAAAGAGCCCAAACTGGACGACTGGGCCTACCAGCATGCCAATATGAGCGGAAAAAAAGTAAATAAAATCGGCATTTTCCAAACCTCGTTTATTGGCGACAGCGTACTTACCACGCCGCTGATTCAAAAAACGGCCAAGCTGTTCCCGGATACGAAAATCGTCGTCATCACCCGCCCGCAGACGGAGGACATTTTCCGCCCGATGAAGGAAGTGTCCGAAATTATTTTGAACGACAAAAAAGGCTGGAATAAAATTTTTGGCGTATGGAAAACCGCCAAAGCCATCAAAGCCTCCGGCATTGACATTTTGCTCGTGCCGCACCGCAGTTTCAGAAGCGCGCTGATTGCCTGGCTTTCGCGCGTGCCGGTGCGCATTGGGTTTACGTCCAGCGAAGGGTGGTTCCTGTACACCAAAACGGTTCCTTTCTCCTGGATGATTCACGATGCGGAGAGGAACCTTTCCTTGCTGCAAGGCATTGTAAAGGAAAAATTCACGGCCGAAAAACTCAGCATGCGCTATGCGCCCTCGGCCGAAGAAAATGTAGCCCGCCTGATGAAAGACTTTAACCTGGAAGGCAAAACCTTGGTGGGTATTCACGCCGGAAGCGCCTGGCCGACCAAATGCTGGCCGATGGAATATTTTGTACAGCTCATCAGCCGCCTGCAGACCGAACTGCACGTAACGGCCGTGTTGGTGGGCGGCGGCGCCAAAGACGCCGACTTGGGTGAAAAGATCTGCCAGCTTTCCAAAGGCCACGCCGCCAACCTGTGCGGCAAAACCAGCCTGGCGGACCTGATGGCGCTGATGAAACATTTCAAATTGTTCATTACCAACGACTCGGGCCCCATGCACATTGCCACCGCTTTTGACGTGCCCACGCTGGCCATTTTTGGCCCTACCACGCGCGAGCTGGGGTTCTTCCCGTACGGGGAAGGGCACCGCGTGATTGAGATGAAAGACCTTCCCTGCCGGCCTTGTGCCCTGCACGGGGGGAGAAAATGCCCGCTGGGACACTTTAAGTGTATGCGGGATATCCTGCCGGACCGTGTGTTCCAAAACGCCAAGGAAATGCTGGAGGAACACCACTCCCTGCCGCCGCAGCCGCAAACGCAGGCGGAGCATAAATAAAATTATTTTGCGTATTGTTACAAAACCCCCGGCTCCACCGGGGGTTTTGTTTGGAAAAAGGGGCCAATGTTTTTGACGGCCTCCCAAACGCCGCCACTTAACATGCAAATAAACCAAGATGATAAATAAAAACCGGAGAGGAATTTCTCTCCGGTTTTATCAGGTTTTGGCAAAGTTTTTAATTGGCCGTACAGCCTTGCAAGGCAAGCAGCCATACTTCCTGGGAGGGAGAAGTGCTGGTCTGGCGTTTTTCCCATACCAAAGAACAGTTGGTCAGCTTTTTTCCCGTGTTGGTATGCGAGACAAGCGGAACGGGAATATCGTTCCCGGCCAAGCGGAAGCCCAATGTAGAAGTTCCGCTGGTGTACAAATTAACGGACAGTCCTTCATCTCCCGTTATAGACAAGGCCGCATTTGTCATTGTAAGGGTATTTACTTTTTGTTTTAGTTTTTCCCGGGCATAAATCGTATTGATATAGGAATCTTGCATATAGAGTTGCGTTCCGCCGGACGCCGTTACCTGGGCCAGATACCCTCCCGGAGCCGAAGAATCTTCGGCATTATAGTTTTTATTCGTGTCCCCAATACCGTGAAAAATGGTATTGGGCATATACAAAGAGGACCCGGCGCGCCCCGTCAACGTATCAATGAGATACAATCCGTCTGTTGTATTATTCAGATTCATTGAAATCGTTGACGTACCAGCGACAGCTAAATTCAATTTGGGAGTTTTTAAGCCTCCCAGCAACACCGCTTTACTGGCCGCCTTCAAATAGGTATATTCCCCCAGGCGGGAAGGGTTAAACGAAACCGAAGACACCTCTTCCGCCTGCACCGGCCAGGAAAAACACGCCAACAAAAATAAAATCAAGTATTTTTTCATACCGTCTCCTTTGTGGGCCGCCCCCATAGCGGCAATCGTATTTAGTGTACTAAAAACACAAGCCCCCTTCAAGCCGCCCACAGCCGCAACGACTAAAAAATGTCCTCCGGCTTTTCGTCCAAGGCGTCTTTCGTTGCTGCAAACAGCCGTTTGATGTCGGGCAGTTTTTCAAGCGGGAGCCAAATGCCTTTTTTGGTAAAACCGCAATCTTCCTGCCATTGGCGCAAATCCAGCCCGCGCCGGCCCCGAAAGGTTCCCACCGAGGCCACCACACAAATACCCGGCCGTTTGGCAAATTTGCCCAGCGGCCCGTCTTTCACGGCGGCGGGGTCATCGGGCAGGGCCGCCACCAGCGGCTCCAACACGCGCAGAATTTCCGGCGTCATGGTAATTCCGTCGCGCGTCGCTCCGGCAAAGGTATCGCTGGACACATACCGCCGCACCGATACATACCGGTATCCGCGGTACGCGTCTATGCTAAAGCGCACCTCTTCGCCGTTTTCCAATGAAAAACTGCCAATATCTCTTAGTAACGTAAAGCTGCTTTCACTCATTTTTCTTCCCGCGGCTAACCGACGCGCGGGCCCCCTATTGCATATTCGGCAAAATATGATATGATAGCTTTAGTTATATTTTAGTGTTTGAACGGGATAAAATCAAGCAGTTTTTGTATAATAAAAGAAACATTTTCCGGCATTAATTTAGAACGATATGAACGAAAATCTATCCTTGGTAGGACAAGAAATTTCCGGCTGCGAAATTTTGAACAAAGTCGCCGCCGGCGGCATGGGCGCCGTCTATAAAGCCCGCCACAAAGCGTTAAACCGCATTGTGTGCGTAAAAATTTTAAGTCCTGCTCTTGCCAACGATAAAAAAGCGGTGGAATTATTCTTAACCGAGGCCCGCGCCATCGCCGAGCTGGATCACCCCAACATCGTCAACGTCTATAACGTAGGGAAAGAAAAAGGGTACTATTTTATCGTCATGTCCTTTATTGAAGGGCAGACGCTTTCCGCCTTGCTCAAAAGAAAAAAAATTCTGCCCATTGGCCTCGTGCTGGACTTGTTTGAAGGAGTGCTTTTGGGGCTGCAGGCCGCCCACGAAAAGGGCATTATTCACCGCGACATTAAACCCTCCAACATTTTAATCACGCCGCAAGGCCAGCCCAAGCTGGTGGATTTTGGTATCGCCAAAAAAGTAGATAAAGAAAAAGGCTCCACCAAAACCACCGAACTGGCCGGCACCGCGTATTTTATTGCGCCGGAACAGGCCCTGGGCCGGGATATAGACACCCGCGCGGACCTGTACTCCGTCGGGGCCAGCTTGTACTATGTGCTTACGGGGCAATTTCCCTACAACGGGAAAAATACCATTGATATTATCCAAAAACACATCAATAACCCCGTACCGGATCCGGCTAAAATCCGCTCGGATATGCCGGGCTGGCTGTCGCTGGCGGTTCAAAAATTAATGAGCAAAAACCCGGACGACCGCTTTCAAACCGCCAAGGAAACCTATCTCTATTTCAAAAAAATGCGCGCCGAAGACCAGCTGCGCATCAAAATGGGCAATTCCGGCCCCGCCATTGACTTGGGGGAAGAAGGCCCCCTGAAAATCGTGAAGGAAGAAAATCTTCCTACCGAAAGCATCAAAAAACAGCGTGCTCAGCAAGCCCCCGTGCGCAAACAGCAGACTACCGCCTCTTCGCGTATGCCGCTTATGCCGCAGCTGGACGCCGTGCCGGACGCCGCTCCTTCGGCTCCGCGCCCGCCGCAAGGCCCGCAGGAACCGGTTAAAATGATGACCGCAGATGAGGTAAAACCGGTAAACGTATTCCAACCGTCCAAAAAAACGCACTCCTTTAATTTGCGCAAAAAAGTGGCCGAACCCGTGGGCAACTCCATACGGCTGGTAACCAATTTGCTCGTATTCGTACCGCTGTTTATGGTGTTTGCGGGGGTGGTTTCGTTCGTATTCTACACGCTGGGAAAAATCTGCTCCGTGCATGTAGTGTCGCACGCGGGGCTGCTGTATAACCTTGTTGCTCCGTTTTTTGCCTCTCCCTATGCGCCCAACCAGCTGCTTGCTATGGGCGTAGCGGCCGTGGCGCTGGTGTTTGTGTTTGCTTCTTCGTCGGTGAAAGCCTTCTCGCACTCTACGTCGCTTTTACTGTTTATTGCGTTTATTTCGTATATGGCGGGGCTTTTCACGCCGCAGGTTCCTTTTATGCAGCTGTCCCACATGGGGAGCTACATCTTTACGCCGGAATATTATTTGTGCTATTTGGTATTTGCCGCGGTGTGGGCTATTGGGCTTTGCTGGCGGATGAATCGCACGGCCGCGCAAGGCATTTTGGGGGCGGCGCTGGTGGCGCTGATGATGGTATTGTCGTATTTGTCGGCCCACTTAACGATGCCGCCGGACCCGGCTTCCGTCTTTGCCAAAGTACTTTTTTATGTTTCTATCTTCTGCGCGGTGCTGGGCATCTACTATTTGGCGTCGCGCAAAACGAAAGACAAAATTCTGCTGCCGTTTGTGATGATGATGGCAGGGGTAGTTTGCATATGGGCCTATTCCGTTTCCGGCTTGGTGGGAAACTTGGATACCACGCTCGGCACGCTGTCGCGCAAGGTGGTCGTTCGGACGACGGAGTCGGTGGAATCCAATGAAAAAATGGAGAAATTAGTCGGGCTGGATTCCCGCCGAAATGCCTTTTCTACGCTGGACAAAACCAACGAGCTGACGATGCTTTCCAGCGAGGAAGCCTTTAATGTGCTGAAAGGCCGTATTGCCCAGGGCGCGCCGGGAGTGTTTAATGAAGAAACGCTTCCGCTCTTTACCTATTTGCTGTTAAATTATTACCGCGGCGGGGAAACCAAAATGAAGATGAGCGTATGGGATTACGCCATTACTTTTCCCATCAAAAACTTCAACCAAAACGCCCAGCATAACAACGCGTATTTCTTCTTGCTGACGATTTTGTTTGTGTTTGGCACCATTACCTGTGCGGGAACCATTTTCTTCAACGAGGAATTATGAGCAGTTTTGATATAGAATTTGCCGCAGTAACCGATATTGGTAAAATTCGCGAAAAGAACGAAGACAATGTGCTGATTTCTTCGGACTTGGGCTTAGGCGTGGTGGCGGACGGCATGGGGGGGCACAGCGCCGGCGAAATTGCCAGCAGCATTGCGGTGTCCGTCCTGGCGGAAACCATACGCAAAGTGAACAATCATCAGCTGAAAATTCCCGACAATTTCCTGCCCAAACTGGAGCCGGCCGAACGCAAACTGCTGATGGCCGCCAATTTGGCCAACGCCGCCATTTATTCCACGGCGCAATCTTCCGACGTGTACCGCATGATGGGCACCACCTTAACGGGCGTGCTGTTTGACAAAGACAGCGTTACCGCCGTGCACGTGGGGGATTCCCGCCTGTATCTGTTCCGGGACAATAAACTGGTGCAGATTACCACCGATCACTCACTGGCGATGGAACACGTACGCCGTGGATTGTTGACCCGCGCGGAAGCGGACCACTCCAAAATTCAAAACGTGCTCACCCGCGCCATGGGAATCAAAAAAAATATTGAATTTGACTTGCTCAAATTCCCCGTCAAAGCGGGGGACATCCTCCTGCTGTGCTCGGACGGGCTTTACAAGGGCTTAAGCGAAAATGACATGGCGGAAATTCTCCGCACGAACGCGCAAACGCCTATTGTCAAACTCTGCAAACAGCTGGTGCGCATTTCCAACGATCACGACGGCCAAGATAATATTTCGGCCGTTCTTATCAAAATTCTTCCGGCTCAAAAATTGTCTTTTACGCAACGGGTGAAACGCTTTTTTGTAAAAAAATAACAAGCGGCTTCTCCGTCGGGAAATGACCTTTCTTTTTTAGCACTCTTAGAAAGGGGTTGACAATTTTCATCAGATATGCTAAATTAGCATTAAGCTCAAGCGAGTGCTAATAACACCGCCAGGCGATTTCTTAAATCCTATTTTCGTACAAGGAGTGAATGAAATTATGGCTGAAGTAAAAATAAAACCGTTGGGGGACCGGGTAATCGTTAAACCCATTGAAAGAGAAACGATGAAAGGGGGTATCATCATTCCGGATACCGCCAAAGAAAAACCGATGGAAGGCGAAGTGCTGGCCGTAGGTCCGGGCAAACTGGGCGACAAAGGCGAACGCTCGCCGATGGACGTCAAAAAAGGCGACCGCGTGCTGTACGGCAAATACTCCGGAACGGAAATCAAACTGGACGACACGACGTATTTAATCATTCACCAAGACGAAATCTTGGGTATTTTGGGGTAAGAGATTAAGGAAGTGAAACATTATGGCTAAACAAATTATTTACGGCGACGACGCCCGCGCCAAAATGAAATCGGGCATTGAAAAAGTTGCAAACGCAGTCAAAGTAACGCTGGGCCCCAAGGGCAGAAGCGTAGTCTTGGAAAAGAAATTCGGCTCTCCGCTCATCATTGATGACGGCGTAACCATCGCCAAAGACATTGAGCTGGAAGACAAATTTGAAAATATGGGCGCGCAGTTGATTCGGGAAGTGGCTTCCAAAACCAACGACGTCGCGGGCGACGGTACCACCACCGCCACCGTATTGGCCAACGCCATGCTGACCGAAGGCATCAAAAACATTACCGCCGGGGCCAACCCGACCTTGGTCAAGAAAGGGATTGAAATGGCCGTAGAAGCCACCAAAGAATCCTTGGCCAAAATGCACAAACCGGTAAAAACCAAAGAAGAAAAAGCGCAAATCGCCACCATTTCTTCCAACGACCGCGAAATCGGCAATATGATTGCCGAAGCCATTGAAAAAGTGGGTGCGGAAGGCGTCATCACGGTAGAAGAAGGCAAAACCGCTACGACCCAGCTGGATATCGTAGAAGGGATGCAGTTTGACCGCGGCTACATTTCGCCTTACTTCGTAACCGATTCCGAAAGAATGGAATGCGTGCTGGAAAACCCGTACATCATCATTACGGACAAGAAAATTTCCTCTATGAACGACCTGCTGCCGATTCTGGAAAAAATTGTACAGAGCGGTAAACAGTTCCTCATCATCGCCGAAGACGTGGACGGGGAAGCCTTGGCCACGTTGGTCGTGAACAAGCTGCGCGGCACGCTGAAAGGCTGCGCCGTAAAAGCCCCGGGCTTTGGCGACAGACGCAAAGAAATGCTGGAAGACATCGCCATCTTGACGGGCGGCGAAGTGCTCAGCGAAGAACGCGGCATTAAATTGGACAAAGCCGAACTGGCCATGCTCGGCCAATGCGCCCGCGTGGTAGTGGACAAAGAAAACACCACCATCGTCAGCGGCAAAGGCAGCAAAGAAGCCATCGCGGCTCGCGCCGAACAAATCCGCAAACAGATTGAAAACTCCAAGAGCGAATACGATAAAGAAAAACTGCAGGAACGCTTGGCCAAGCTTTCCGGCGGCGTAGCCGTCATCAGCGTAGGTGCGGCCACCGAAACGGAACTCAAAGCCAAAAAAGCCAAAGTGGAAGATGCCAAAAACGCCACCAAAGCGGGCGTGGAAGAAGGCATCGTGCCCGGCGGCGGTGTAGCGTTGGCCCGCAGCCAAAAAGCGCTGGACGCGCTGAAAACGGACAATGACGACATCCGCACCGGTATCAACATTGTACGCAAAGCCTTGACGGCGCCGTTGAAACAAATTGCCGTCAACGCGGGCTTGGACGGAGCGGTAGTGGTGGACAACGTGCTCAAGATGACGGGCGCGGCGGAAGGCTATGATGCCGAAACCAACACGTACTGCGACCTCTTAAAAGCCGGCGTAGTGGACCCGGCCAAAGTGGTCCGCACCGCCTTGGAAAATGCGGCCTCCATCACGGGCACGGTCCTCTTGACCGAAGCCTTGGTGGCCGACGCTCCCGAAAAAGAACATGCGCATGCCCCGGCTATGCCCGGCATGGGCGGCATGGGCGGGATGATGTAATTTAACCTGCCATACAGGAAAGCCGGCCCCGTAAGGGCCGGCTTTTTTTTGCGGGCGGATGCGGCCTTTTCGGCAAAATAGGAAAAAAGTCCCAAGGGGGGGTAGGTCCAAAAACAAACGCAAAATAGGGCTTTTGCTCCTGGCGAGGCACGTGCAAAAAGCGGTATTCTGTAAATAAGATGTAGTAACAAGGAGAAAAATTTTTCTATGAAAAAAATGATGACGTATGCAGTACTGTTGTTAGCGGGGTTATCTTTAGGGACGGTGCAGGCCGCGGCGGAAACGGCGTCCCAACCGCGTTTGGCGGCGCAGGTAACCCGTGCCGTACAAAAAAGCGTAAAAGCCAAAATCGTTCCGCAAAAAGCCAAGACGTCCGTGCAAGTGAAGTGGACCAATTATGATGAAGCGATGTATAATTCGTCCTTTGGGTACAGCGTAGGGGGATCTTCTTTCAATACGGCGTCCTGCAGCGCGATTTTGTGCAATTACAAAGATGAAAAAGACGCCGGCGTCGTAACGGTGGCTTTTGATAAGAACTGCTTTAATTCTGTGCTGCACAACAGCGGGGCGGAATCGTTCTTGTTTACGGTAAACTTGGGCCAATTTGGCCGCTATGCCACCGGGGAACTGCGCGGGGAACCGTATTACTTTGAAATGGAAGTGCGCAAAACGGCCCAAGCCATGAACCCGCTCTTTCATCTGGTAAAAGCCAAAAGCGGGCGCAGCATGTATCTGTTCAATATGCCGGTACGCTCTTCCACGGTCAAAAACGCGTTGAAAACGTTCTTCAGCCGCCAGGGCAAGGTGTCCGTTGAAACGGCCGCCAACACCTTAAGCCGTATGCAAAAGCCGACCTTGCAGTCGCAATTCTCGGCAAACTAAGTTTTGTTTCCTCCGGCCCCGGCAAGGGGCCGGATTTTTTATGTCCGCACAGACGGAGAGCCTAGGCCCATCTAGGACTTTTGGCCCTGGAAATTTTCGGGTTTATTATATATCATAAATAAAGAAAGGTGTATTCTTTTAGGAGAAATTATGAATAAAAAATTCATGCTTGCTTGTATTTTTATGATAGGGGCAACGTCCCTATTTGCCGCCGAAGCGCCCGCACCCAAAGCGGACGCCGTTGCCGCGGCAGTCAATAAAAAAGTAGCCGCCGCTTCCAACAAGGGCGCCATTAACAAAAACCTCCGCGTGGACTTCCGCATTACCGAATATGCAGCACGTCCCGAAGAAGGCGATGTGGTATATCCCGGTGAAGAGCTCTCGGTGGTAGGGGCGGAAGTAGGCCCATACGAAGCCGACTTGGCCTGCAAAGCCTATGCGCTGGATTCCAACTGGCTGATTTTGGCCGGCACGTGCATGCGCTACGATTCCAATGCGGTGGAAATTAACGGGATTCGCTACCCCAAACGCGCGTTCCGCGAAATTAAATCTCCGTTCCGCGTCAACGGTTTTTCCATTGAAAGCACCCATTATGCCTCCAACGGAAATGTAATGCTCTTGTGGACGGGAAACAAAGGCTTGGCGGCGGAATTGAGAGCGCTGCCGAAAGTCAACGTATTGGCGGTCAGCTCGCCGGCGCGCTTGTTTGCCTTAAGCGCCAACAATACGTTTAAGATCAACACGGCCCGCTTGGGTTCCAATGCGGTACGGGAAAGAACGCTTAAATCCAACTCCATTAAGGGAAACCGCTTTCAATTGGACGAAGGCGTAACGGATTTGTCCGGCACGGCTACGGATCCGCTGTTCCTCTTTACGCCGTCCGGCCGCGAATTCTTGGCCGGGTATAACGACGGCATCCTGCATTACAGACTGCAGGTTACCCTCAACGACGCTCCGTTTACGTTTGACGGTGCCAAATCTAAGAACTACTTCTCGCTGAACCTGAAGGACTTGGAATTCATCAAGAAAACGGTTTTGGCTAAACGCCCGGGCGACTGGAACCGCATTAAACAGCGCTTGTTCTACAACCAGACGGCTAAACCGTATTTCAAATAAACGAACTTTGCAAAAAACCGGCCGATTGTTCATCGGCCGGTTTTTTTATGCCGCGGCAAAATTTCGGCCGTGGCCAAAAGCACGTATTTTGGCTGTAAATTTCATATAATAAAGTAATTCTATAAAGGGGGGAAAATATGAATAACCCAATGTTAAACGAAGCCGCTTTTAAGCGGGCGCAAGAAAGAGCCGCCTCCGGCGGCGTAATGACCCTGCAGGGGACCATCAACAAAACGTTTTTGTTGTTGTTTCTCTGCGTAGTGGGCGGGATGATTGCCTGGACCCACGTGCAAAGTTTTTCCGGCGGCACGGCGCTGGTAACGGCGCTCGTTGCGTTTGTGGCGGGGATGATTGCCTCGTTCAAGCCGGCCGCCGCGCCGATTGCGGCCCCGGTGTACGCATTTTTTGAAGGGCTGTTTTTAGGCTCGGTTTCGGCCGCCTACAACGCCCAGCTGCAAGGCATCGTGTTCAACGCCGTGGCGGTAACGGTATTGGTATTTTTTGCCATGTTATTCATTTACCGCACGGGCATCATCCGCGTTACGCGGGGGTTGGCCGTCGGTATTTTTTCGGCGGTAACGGCGATTCTGATTCTGTACATCGGTTCTTTTATTCTGTCGCTCTTTGGCGTGAGCACGGCCTATTTAACGTCCAACTCGCCGCTGGCCATTGGCATTAGCGTAGTGATTTGCGGGGTGGCGGCGTTTTCGTTCTTGCTGGACTTTCATTTTATTGACAGCATGACCTCGGACTATCAGGCCCCCAAATACATGGAGTGGTACGCCAGCGTGGGGCTGATGTTTACGCTGGTGTGGCTGTACGTGGAAATTTTGGAACTGCTTTCCAAACTGCAGCGCCGCTAAGGCCTGTGCCGGACCCTTCCAAATTTTGTAAAATTTAAGAGATGAAAGGCGTTGCCCTTAAGCGGCGCCGCAATTCAAAAAGGAGTCGAGAAACTATGAATTTTGACAGCATTAAAAAAATTCAAGATGTTAATTTGAAAAACAAAAAAGTATTGGTGCGCGTGGACTACAACGTACCGCTCAAAGACGGGAAAGTAGATAACAACAAACGCATCGTCGCTACCGAAAAAACCATTAAACACCTGCTGGACAACAACTGCCGCATCGTGCTGATTGCCCACCTGGGCCGCCCGAAAGGCAAAGTTTGCCCGGAATTCAGCTTGGCTCCCGTGGCAGCCGAAGTGCAAAAACTCTTTGGCGTGCCGGTGCATTTTGCCAAGGATTGCGTAGGCCCCGAAGCCGATAAAGTAGTAGCCGAAACCAAAAATGGCGAAATTGCTTTGCTGGAAAACCTCCGCTTCCACCCCGAAGAAGAAAAGAACGACGCCGAATTTGCCAAACAACTGGCCAAACACGGTGAAATTTTTGTGCAGGAAGCCTTTGGTACGGTGCACCGCGCCCACGCTTCCACCAGCGCCATTGCGGACTTTTTGCCTGCCTGCGCGGGATATTTGGTACAGAAGGAAGTAGAATTTTTGGGTAAAGCCCTGGAAAACCCGGCCAGACCGTTTGCAGCCGTCGTGGGCGGGGCCAAAGTGTCCGACAAAATTATGCTGCTTAACAATTTGATGGACAAAGTAAACGTCCTCGTCATTGGCGGCGGTATGGCCTACACGTTCTTGAAGGTACAAGGGCACGAAATCGGCAAATCCTTGTTTGACGCCGAAAAAGAAAATGAAGCCAAAGCCGTCCTCGCCAAAGCGCAGGAAAAAGGCGTAAAAATCTTGCTGCCGGTGGATCACATCTGCGGGAAAGAATTCGCCGAAACCACGGAACCCGTGGCCGTAGAAACCGTTGACATCCCGGCCGACTTGATGGGGATGGATATTGGCCCGAAAACGGCGGAAATGTTCCGTGCGGAACTGCTTAAATGCAAAACGATTTTCTGGAACGGCCCCATGGGCGTGTTTGAATTCCCGAATTTTGCCAAAGGCAGCTTTGCCATTGCCCAAGCGATGATTGACGCCACGAAAGCCGGCGCCACCACGATTATCGGCGGGGGCGACAGCGTAAACGTGCTCAAGAAAGGCAAATTCAATCAAAAGGAACTCTCCCACGTTTCCACGGGCGGCGGCGCCAGCATGGAATTTGTGGAAGGGAAGGAATTGCCCGGCTTGGTGGCCTTGGCCAAATAAAGCGGGAGTTTCTTCGTCCCTTTTCTAAAACAAACCGGGCCTCGTGAGGGGCCCGGTTATTTTTGGGCCCGGCTTAGTGCCCTTGGCCCAATAAGGCGGGAGTTTCTTGTCTAGCACAAACCGGGTCCAGCTAGAAGCCCGGTTATTTGAAAATGTTCTTCCCAAACGGGGGGGAAATATCCGCTTCTTTCGGCCCGGTGCGACATCCCCCGTAAAAATTTGTATAATGATATTGTTATTTTTACAGGAGAATTGCCTAAAATGTACACCTTAATTTTGACGTTGCATTTCATTGTTTGCATTCTTTTAATTTTACTCGTCCTGTTGCAAAGCGGCAAAGGTTCCGCCGCCGGTATTTTCGGTGCGTCGGGCGCGGACAATTTGTTTGCCAGCCCCACCGCTTTCAACGCCGTCAACAAATTTACCGCCTTGCTGGCGCTGGTGTTGATGTGCACCTCGGTTATTTTGACGATTGCTTCCAACAAAAAATCTTCTGAATCCGTGTTGGACTCCGTTCAAATTCCGGCTGCCACGGCCCCGGCTCAAACGGGCAAATAATTGGGGTTGCCCCCGTCGGGCGTGTTTTCTTGCGCGGCAGGTGTTTTTTTGCTAGAATATAGCCGTAGCAAGGTTGTTCTTTTATCCCCTCGTTGTAAACAGTTTTTCGCGCAGGTGGCGGAATTGGTATACGCGTGCGTTTGAGGGGCGCATGCCGCAAGGCTTGAGGGTTCGAGTCCCTCTCTGCGCATTTTTTAACCCGGGCAAAGTCCCGGGTTTTTTATTGGCTTTTCAACGCGCAGAGAGCGGGCCAACTGCTTGGCCCGCGTAGGGACGAGAAAGGCGCAGCGTTGTACGAGTTTGAGCAAAGCGAAAGGCGAGTACCGCGAGCCCGGACTGCAGGCATTTCCCGTCAGGGAAATGACCGGAAGGAGAGCCCTCTCTGCGCATTTTTTAACCCGGGCAAAGTCCCGGGTTTTTTATTGGCTTTT
Organism: uncultured bacterium; assembly: GCA_949294085.1. Taxonomy (GTDB): domain Bacteria; phylum Elusimicrobiota; class Elusimicrobia; order Elusimicrobiales; family Elusimicrobiaceae; genus Avelusimicrobium. Next base: position 416,601 of record CASFFX010000006.1, read on the forward strand.
TAGGCTCATTTTTTAACTTAAAAATTGGGGTGCGAAACTGCTTTAATTTCTTGGCTATGCGGCGGCTGATTTGGCGCGACTTAGCGCCGTTTCGGGGCCGCTCCTTCCTGTTGAATTTTCGGCGGCGTTTTTTCTGTATGCTTCGTTAGCGTCGGCCGTGTTGTTATTTTGCGGCGGGATTATGGCGGCCGTGTTTTTATTTTGCGGCGGAATTGCTTCGTGTTACGGCGCACCCCACGCACTCCGTTTCGCCCGGCGCTTCCAGCGGTCTATGTCAAGCGCTGGCCTCCCCCGCGGCCGCAGGCAAAAGCCGTAAATGGTATAATTTTATATATTTCTTCTTCGGAGATTTCCTTTTTATGACGCCTCTTTTAGCGGCCTGGGTTTGCTGGGCCATTGTAGGTCTTTCGCCCGTAGCGGGCAAGTTTTCGGTGGGCGTAATCAGCCCGGCTTTGCTGGTATTTTTGGGCACGTTGCTGGGCGTATTGTATTTTACGCCCTGGATTACAAAACACCACAAATGGGGGGAATTGTTTGCCCGCGAAACGTGCTGGAAATTTTTATTTATCGGCACCTTCGGCACGGCGCTGCCGTTTACGGTATCGCTGATTGCGCTTCACTACACTACGCCCGGCAATGCGGCTATTTTGCAGCAGTCGGAACTGCTCTATTCGCTGTTGTTTGCAGGCCTTTTTTTGAAGGAATTTCCCAGCCGCCAGCAACTGCTGGGCAGCGCCTGCATTGTGGGGGGCGTATTGATTATCTTGCTCAAGGAGCAATATACCCCGCGCTGGACCGGGGATTTGCTGATCGTAGGCAGTACCTGGATGCTGCAAGCCGGGTCCACCCTGGCCAAAAAACTTCCGTCCCATCTGGACCACCGCGTAATCGGTATGGCGCGCAACCTGTTTGCCCTGCCCGCGCTGGTGCTGATGTTGGGCATAATGGCCCTGAGCGGCGAGCCGTTTGTGCTAAAGCTCAACGGGCAAATGTTTTCCGTATTGGCGTACACGGGCTTTTTGAAATACGGCCTGGCTATGGTGGTGTGGTATCAAGCCATACGGGCGCTGGATTTAAGCAAGGTAACCGCTATTTATTTATCGTATCCGGTCCTGTCGCTGTTGCTGTCGGCCGCCCTGGGGCTGGAGCAAATTACGCTCCACCAGGCGCTGGGGCTGGTGCTCACACTGGGCGGCGCGTATTGGGTCAGCCTGACGGTAAAAAAAGAAGGGCATTAATCTTTCATCCCGCCGCGTAATTAAGTACAATATATCCAGGAGAAAAGCATGTTTAATATTGCGCCGGTGTTTGCCGTTTGGATTGCCTGGTTTGCCACGGCCGCCAATTTGGTCATCAGCAAAATTGCCGTACCGTATGTAACGTCCGCCCTGTTTATCTTGCTGGCCTGCGCCTTGGCGGCGCTGTGTTTTATGCCGTACGTCTGCAAAACCGGCGGCTGGAAAATTCTGTTGGACAAAAAAGTATGGCCGCAATGCCTGGCCATGGGCACGTTCGGCACCGCCCTGCCGATGACGATTTTTATGATTGCCCTCAATTACACCACACCGGTCAACGGGGCGATTCTAAATCAATTTGAAATTATTTATTCGCTCATTTTATCGGCCATTTTGCTTAAGGAACGCCCCACGCTGGGCCAAATTGGGGGGTCTTTGCTCATTTTGCTGGGGGTGGGGCTGCTTTTATGGCAGGCCGGAACGACCGTCCAGCTAAAAGGCGATTTGATGATTATTGGCTGTTTGTGGATGTTCCAGCTGAGCCATATTTTTGCAAAAAAATTGCCCGCCCATATGCCCCCGCAGCTGATTGCGGCCGCCCGGGCGCTGTTTGCGCTGCCCGCCTTGGCGGTGCTGGTGGCCGGATTGGCCGTTTGGGGAAAGCCGGTGGTATTTGAAAGCAACGCCACGCTGTGGAGTATGCTGGTGCTGTGCGCGGTGGTCAATTATTTTTTGGGGAACACGTTTTGGTACCAGGCTATCCGCCATATGGACCTGAGCAAAGCAACGGCAATTATTCTTTCGTACCCGGTTATGACGTTTGTGCTGTCGGTCTGCCTGGGGCAGGATCAAATTACCGCTTATAAAATTTTAGGCATGGCACTCGCCATTGGCGGGGCCTATATTGTAACCAGTATGGTAAAACAAGGAGAAACAAAATGAAAAAGCTCGTTTTATTTGATTTGGACGGAACGTTGGTCAATGCCGGGGGGGCCGGCCGGACCGCGCTGAAAAAAGCGATGGCTGAACTGTACGGCGTAACGCCGGAATTTGACCACTCGCTGATCTCCGGCCGAACGGATTTGGACAATTTCTCCCTCGTCTATTCTTTAATCAAAAAAGGCAAAAAGCCCACCGCGGCCGAAATGAAAAAAATGAAAGCCAAATACCTGGAGCTGCTGCCGATTGAAGTGCACGCGGTGGTGCGCTGCAAAAAGTACGATTTGGTACCGGGCGTGGAAAAATTCTTAAAACACCTCTCTAAAGAAAAAGACGTCATTTTGGGCCTGGGTACCGGCAACCTGGAAGAAGGCGCCAAAATTAAGCTGGCTCCGAGCAAACTGGGGGGGTATTTCTCCGTCGGCGGTTACGGTGAGGACGGCCACACCCGCGAAGAAATGCTGCAAGCGGCGGTCAAACGCGCGGAAAAGAAATTCAAAACCAAAATTCAACCGCAAGACGTGTACGTCATCGGCGACACGCACCGCGACATCTGCGCCGCCAAAAACTGCGGATTCCACAGCGCGGTGCTGACCAACGGCTTTGGCGAAGCGCAAAAAATTCAGCGCGCCGCCGCCGAATTGGAAACGAAAGATTTTACCGATTTGGGCACTTTCTGCGTGTGGCTGGGCTTAAAAACCGACCCCAAAGGCGTCAAACGCGGCAGCTATATTATGCCGGCCAGCGCCATTGAACACGTATTTTTCAGCCGCACCGGCATTGACGAGGACAGACTCAAAATGCTGCGCATTAAAAAATATTCGGATTTGGAATCCGGAACCATTATGTGAGGCGCCCTATGGAATGGTACACCGCTGCGGAACGTTTTGCAGAAGCATTGGCCTCGTCGGACCCGACCCCGGGAGGGGGCGCGGCGGCGGCGATGGCTGGCGCCATGGGCTGCGGGCTGGCTATGATGGCGGTAGGCACTACGCTTAAACGCAAATCCACCCCCGAAGAACTGCGCCCGCGGCTGACGCAAAGCTTAAAAAGGCTGGCCGCTTTTAAGACGGAATTAAAAGGCTATATTCAAAAAGACGGCGAAGCGTATGCCGCCTATTTGACGGCCAAAAAATTGCCCAAAGACTCCCCGGACCGCGAAAAAGCCGTGCAGGATGCCCTGCTGTTTGCGGCGGGCGTCCCGGCAGACGCGGCCTCGGCCGCGATGCATTGCCTGCGCGAAGTGGAACAGATAAAAGGCGACGTAGCCGACGTCATCCTTTCGGACGTTTTCTGCGCCAAACATTTGCTGCAGGCGTGTATTAAATGCTCGGTGGAAAGCATCCGGGCGAACCTGGCCTTTATCAAAAACGAGGACCGGGTAAACGAATTGAACAAGCAGATTGCCACCTTCTTAAAGGCCTGCTAAAAGGGAACGGTTATGAGCGAAAAAGCAAACAAACGCAGCGGCATGCTGGGCACCATCTACAATATGCTGCCCGGAATAGACGACGACTACGCCGCAAAACTCGTCTATACCTTGGAGGACAAAAAAGCCCTGCCCGAGCTGCAGCAGGACATTGCCGACATTGCCGCCCAGCTCAGTTCGGATTCGCCCATGACCGACACCATCGTCGCCAAAATTTTGCTGGACGAAATCACGATTCCGGCCGCCCTTCGCCAACTGCGCATTTACAATAACTCCACTTCCATCAGCGAGCTGTGTGCCGCATTGGAAATTTCCGCGCCGGACACCGCCAAACTGCTGGAAGTCTATGCCTCTTTTTCTTCCCGCAAATATTTTGACGAACAATTTGCCGAAGCGTTAAAAACCGTTCCCGAAAATTTAACGGACGATCAAAAAGCCCTGCAGGCGGTGTCGCTCCTGTTAAAAAAGGCGGACGAAATCCTGGCCAACGCTCCCAAAACTGCCAAGCAAAACAAAAAGGACATTTTCAAAACGGCCGACAAATATCACCTGTCCGTCAAGCTGACGGCCGAATTGGAACTGCTTTACACGCAGCCGGCCAGCATTGTGTTCCAGCACGAATTTGACCGCTTGATGAAAGAACTGCTGGCCCAAAACCCGGACAAACACCTCTGCGCTTCGCTGGCGGCCCGGGTGATGCTGTGCCAAATCACGCCCAAAGACGCGCAGGATATTGCCCTGCTTTCCAAGCTGTTAAAAGGGCTCTTGCTAGAAGAAGATTTGCTGATTATTGCCTGCCGGTACTTAAAAGTAAAAGCCCCGGCTGACATTGCCGCCACTTTTGACGCCGTTCTTAAAAAACTGCCCCACGTGGCCAGCCCGGAAGAAAACCTAGGCCTGGCGGTGCGGGTGCTGTTGGACGGAACGGCCGAAAGCTTTGAAAACGCCAGTCAAAAAGCGTCCGTCCTGCGCGATCGCGAAATGCTGCGCAGAAGCCTTTCAAAAAACGACTTGTACAGCGGTTACGAATACGACCTGGCGGAACATTTCGGCGGGAAAAAGACCTTTGTTCAGCTGGAGCGGGAAATGGACGAAATTCTCTCTTCCCTGCCGTACTGCAGCGACAAAAAAGACAACAAAGAACTGGCCTGCAAAGTGTTGCTGGGCACGTTAAGCCAGGAAGAAGCCGCCAAACAAGCGCAATACCTGCGCGACTTAAAGGCCAAAACCATCACGCAAGGCATGGCGCCGGAGCTGATGAAAAGCTACCTGGGGACCAAATCGCCCGACGAGCTGATGAAATTTTTTGAAGAATCGCTGGCTCCTTACACCTTCTGGAAATCCGACCGGGAAAAACACCTCTTTGCGCTTCGCACGCTGGTGGGGGAACTGAACGGAACGTACAACCGCCGCATTTCGCAGTTTGTACTGGAAATGCTGGAAAACGGTTCTTCTTTGAACGTAATGACGGACATGCTGGACACGATTCAAAAGAAAAAAACGAGCCCGGAAGAATTGGAAAAATTGCTGGACCGTTACAAACAGGCACGCGCCGCTTCCAAGGCGTAAAATCCGCCTGCAAAAAAAGCTGTTAAATTTCGCGATAATTTGCTATGCTGTTATCGTGCCGTGTTATATTTATTTTCAAGGGTGAAATATATGAGATATTGGGTCTATATCAACGACAAAGTAGAGGGTCCCTACGAAGAGGACAAACTGGTAACGCTGCAAGGCTTTACCCCGGACACGCTGATTTGCTCCGAAGAAGTGCCCGCCGGGGGCAACCAGGAGTGGGTGAAAGCTTCCTCCGTTTTTGAATTTGACAAAGTGGAACAGCCGGACGAACAGCCGATGCCGGCAGAAGAAGTGTTCCGCACGCAGCGCACCGACAGCACGTCCGCTGTCAACAGCGACGTGAGCCATGTTCTTTTGGACAAGATTGACTTTTTAACCCGCGAAATCTCCGGGCTGCAGGCCAAGCTGGACGATATGAAAACAAAACTGGATACCGCCATTTCGTCCGCCCGCTACGCAGGCCAAGCCGGCTCGGATGTGCCCGCCTATATTCCCCCGCAGGACGATGCCCATAACACCATTACCCTTACGCGCCACAACGAGGCCCCCGTCAACGAAGAAGCCGCCATTACCGACACGGCCAGCCTGGTATCTCAGGCGGAAAATATCGTAGCCGCGGCCAATCAAGAAGAAAAACCCTTGGATATGCTGGGCCCGATTGATTTGGGCGACAAGAAGAACGACTCTACCCCGACGGAAGTTTCGTTGGGCTCCAAAGCCGAAGAAGAAGTGGTCCTGCGCTCGGCGCTGGACTCGCTCTACAACGCGCAGACCATCCAATCTCAGGAAGAAAAAGAAAGCACCTTCCAGGACTTGCTGACGCCCAAACAGGCCGAAGCTCTGGCCGCCCAGGCAGATGCCCATAAAGCCCAAGAATCCGCCGACAAAAAACCCACGCTGGACGAAGCCCTCAAAGCCGTCCAGGAACAGGACGCGGCGGCCGCGGCCGAACCGACGGCTCACGAAGCCGAAAAAGACGCTTTGCTTAAAGAACTGACTTCCGAACCGAAGGAAGACGTGCTGGACCAGGTAATTAAAGAAAAAGAAGCGGAAAAACAAGCCGAAACACGCCGCTTGGAAGAAGCCGCTGCGGCCGGTGCCGCGGCCGGAATTGCGGCGGTGGGCCTGCACGAACTCAACGAAGAACCCAACCAAGCCCAGCCGGCGCCCGGATTTGAAACCGTAGCGGAAGCCTCCGCGGAACCGGTGCCCGAAAAACAAACGCTGGACTTTACCAACCCGCAAGATGCGCCGTCGCTTTCCATCGCGCCGGACCGCCACGAACCGGAAAAACAGGAAGAAGTAAAACCTGCTTCCGAAATGCCGGCGGACGTACAGCCCGCTCCGGCCGACAAGCCGCACCACAACCCGGATATTGAACTGCCTTCGCTGGACGAAGCGGACAATAAGAAAAAATCCGTTGCGGCGGCCGAACAGGACGAAAAGGAAGAAACCTTCCAGGAATTGGTCCCCGGCGCCAAAACGGAAAAACCGGAAGGCGTGATTATTACCGATGAGGATTTGAACGAAGCTTTTAACGAACGGAAAGCCGAACCGGCCCAATCGGTGGAACAAATGTTTGGCCTGGCGCCCGAAAATAACGAAGAGCCTGCCCAACAGCCGCAGGCCGAGCAAGCGCAGCCCGAAGCGACCGCGGAACCTGTGGCCGCCCAACCGGCCCCGCAAACGGACGACCGCCCCTTGCCGCAATTTAGCGACCAAACGGCCGACAAACCCCTGCCGATGGGCAACCCCAATGATTTGACGGAAATTGAGCTGAAGGAAGGCTCCACGTATTTGATTTCGGACTTTGTGCCGCCGGCCCAAGCCAACGGCAACGAACTGCCCAAAGAGCTGAACCAGACCAACCAGGCGGCCGGTACGCAAACGGCTGATATGCAGGAAATGGTGGATCCGGTCAAACAAACGGAAAAACAAGCCCAGCCGGCAGCGGACGCACCCAAAGACGTAACGGTTTCCCAGATTATCTTGGAAAACACCATCAAAACCAAACGCGGCGCCACGCTGGACATCAAAACCGTGCCGATGGTGCCGGAACCGGCCCAGTCCGAACGCCTGCATTTGGACAATATGGACGACGACATCAACACCCAGCACGATATGAAGAGCGCCGACGCAAAAGCGCCGGTCAAAACCACCAAAATGGTGATGGGTATTTTGATTGCGCTGGTGCTGGCGGCCGGAATTTACGTCATGTTGGCGTTTATGGAATTAATCCCGCCGCAATTTAACCTGCTGTCTTCGGGAAAAACAGCCGCCGCAGCCCAGGAAGAAGAACAAAATGCCTCGCTGGGCGAATTGCTGGGCACCGCTCAGCCACAAGCCGCGCAGGCGGCCGCGCCCAACCCGATGGATACTGCTTTGGCGGAAGTAAAAAACTTCCCGCTGGCCAACGGTTATACGCTCCAGCAGTATATTGAGGCCAAACACCCCGCGGCCAAGGGTTTAATCACGTGGGAAATTTCCACCGCTGTGGATCCGGACAACTACTCCGTCTTGGTAAAAGTGCCGCCGGAGAATCCGCAAAGCTTCAAAATTTCGTACCGGTTTAACTACAATACGGTTACGAAAGCCTTAGACCCGACTATCTCGGACGCCAAAAACTTGTTGGATTCCGTGCAGGCCACCGCAGGACAGCAGCCTATGGCTCAGCCGCAGCAGCCCGCCGCACCGGTTGCCCAAACGCAGCCGATTCAACAGGCCGCTCCGCAGCGCTAATTCCAAAAATCTACAACAACCCCGCTTTATAGCGGGGTTTTTTGTGTCTAATTCTCCGGCTAAAATCATAGCCGCTACAAGGGTTCCGCTTCCTTTTTTTACCAAGCAGGACACACTTTGACGGCTTAACTCATAAAACGGTCCAGCGGGGCAATTTGCCCCGGCAAAGGGAATCAAAAAGCGGAGAAGGGTCAAAACACGTCAAAACGGTTCGTTTGTGGCTGTTTCTGCCGGGGGAGCAAAAAAGGCCGCCCCCTATAGGGGAGCGGCCTTTTGAAAAAAAACCTATTATTTTACGGCATTTCGGGCAATGCTTTCCAATACGCGAAACGCCTTTTCCGCCCAGCCCATACTCAGCCACTCATACGGGCCGTGGGGATTTTCGTAGCCGGCAAAAATGTTGGGCGTTGGCAAGCCGCGCAAAGAAAGCTGCGCTCCGTCCGTCCCGCCGCGCGCCTGGATTAAGTGGTACGGCACGCCGTTTTCCTTCAAGGCCGCTTCCAGCAGTTCCATGGCCTGGGGACGTTCTTTCAAAATATCGCGCATATTGCGGTATTGCTTTTTGAACGTCAGCTCTATTTTGGCGGCCGGATATTTTTGCCGTTTTTGCGCCACCAATTCTTCCAGCATGTGCTTGAATTGTTCAAATTTTTTCAAATCGTGTTCGCGCACAATGCCTTTCACGACGGCGTGGTCCAAGCCGCCTTCTATGTCCTTAAACAATACAAAACCGTCTTCGCCGTCGGTCGTTTCGGGCAATTTATCCTCGGGCCAGGAAGAAATAATATCCGCCGCTATGCGCACGGGATTGGCCATAAACCCCTTGGCGGACCCGGGATGACAGCTTTTGCCGGTAATATGGAGGGTTACCGTATCGGCATTAAAATTGCCGCAGTTAATTTCGCCCAGCGTCGCACCGTCCACGGTATAGGCAAAGTCGGCCCCGAATTTTTTGACGTCAAAAAAAGCAATGCCCGTACCGGTTTCTTCGTCAATCGTAAACGCGGCTTTGAGGGGGCCGTGTTCTATTTCGGGATGGGCCAAAAAATACTCGGCCAGCGTCATAATCATAGCGATCCCTATTTTATCGTCCGCCGCCAGCAGCGTGTTGCCGTCCGCCGTTACGATGTCGTCCCCAATGCACAATTTCAAGTCCGGCGCGGTTTGGGGGGAAAGGAACATCTTTTTTTCGGCGTTAATGGTCAAAACACCGCCGTCGTAATGAGGGTGCAGCACGGGATGAATATCCTTGCCGTTGTAGTCGCATACGGTGTCCATATGCGCAAAAAAACCGATAACGGGCGCCTTTTTTTGCGTATTGGCCGGCAATAAACCCGTTACAAAACCGTATTCGTCCACTTCTACGTCGCTAAAACCGACGGCTCTCATCTCGCGGGCCAGCGTATCGGCAAACGACATCTGGCTAAGCGTAGTGGGGGTTACGGTGCTGGTAGGATCGCTGGTAGTATCCATCGACACGTAACGAACGAAACGATCGTATATTTTTTGTTGTAAAGGGTTCATAATTTCTCCATAAAATGCTAATTTTATTATACAATTTATTATTCTGATTCTCGGAGGTTTTATGAAAAAACTGTTTTTGCTTCTTACCGCCGCCGCGTTGCTGGGGGCGTGTGCTTCCGTGCAGGAAACGCAAAATATGGCCGATTGCACCTTTGCCCTGCGCAGCGTGGAACTAACCGATTACAATTTGACGTCCTTTGGGTTTGATGTCATCGTTGCCATTACCAACAACAACCGCAAAGAAGCCGCTTCCTTAAAGCGCTTTGAAGGGGAACTGACCGTCAATGAGGAAAAAATGGCCGATGTAACCTTGGCGGATTTGCGCATAGAGCCCAATTCCACCAAAAACGCCAAGGCCCGCTTAATCGTGCCGATGGCCACTTTTAACAGCCGGCTGTTGGGCTTAATCAGCATGGGCAGCGGCACGCTGGACTACCATTTGACGGGCACCATGTATTTTGAAGGCCCGCTGGGGACGGAAATTCCCGTCCCGGTGGACATTGGCCGCATTGGCAGCTATAACTAAGTTTTCGCCCGCAAAAAAACGCCCCGGCCGCTGCAACAGCCGGGGCGTTTTGTATGAGAGTTTCTACATCAAAATCATCCGCAGTACAAACGCCGTTACCAGCGAGAGGGAAAGCGTCAGCGCCACCACCTTCAGCGTGTCCTTCCACCCGCTTTCGCGCAGCATGACAAAGAACGTGGCCACGCACGGCAGATACATCGCCATAAACACGCACGCCACCACCAATGCCTGCGGCGCCAAATGAAAAGGCTCCAGTAAAGCGATGGAAATGTCTTTGCGCAAAAAGCCCAAAATCAACAGCGGGGTCGTTTCCGCCGGCAGGCCCAAAATCCGTTCCACGGGGTAACGCGCCAGTTTGGCAATCCAATCCGTTACGCCGGAAAGCTGCATCAAATCCACAAACACCACCCCGCACAAAATCAGGGGCAGCGCGTCGCCCAGATATTCCTTCATGCGGATCCACAATTTGCGCAGCAGCGGCCGCAGCTGCGGAATCTGCCACGAAGGGATTTCCATAAACAGCTCCGGCGTTTCGCCCTTCATTAATTTATTTAACACCGTTCCGGCCAAAATTCCGTTGATGACCAGCGTCAAAAACACAATCAGCATGTACTTCAGCCCGTACGGGGACAAAATGGAAATAATCATGGCCGTCTGCGAAATACACGGCGCCATAATCAAAATCAGCGCCAGCGCAATAATCCGCTCCCGCCGGGTTTCCAGTACGCGTATGCCCATAACCGCCGGCACCTTGCAGCCAAAGCCCAGCATAATCGGAAGCGAGCCATACCCGTGCAGGCCGATTTTATGGAGCAAGCTGTCCAACAGCACCGCCAAGCGCGGCAAATAGCCCAAATCGCCCAAAAAGCCCAACAGCGCATAAAAGGCCAACACATAGGACATCACTTCAATCAACGCAATATGCAAGCCGTCGGTCAGCACGCCGAAGTATTTCACGCCGCCGTCGCCCAGTAAAATCATGCCTAGGGCATTGTCTTTGACGGACGCCAGCAAATGCTGCACAAACGGCACATAGTAATTTTCATACAGCGGGTCCAGCAAGGCGATGAGGTTCTCGCCCACAAACCGCACCACAAAAAAGGACAGCACCAGCACCAACAGCGCAATCGGCAGCCCGGTGGCCGGCGTGGTCGCCCAGCCCTGGAGTTTTTCCCAGAAGGACGCGTGTTTGTGCTTTACCGTCTGCACTTTGTGGATAATGTGCCCAATGGCGTGCCATTTGCCCTCGGGCGAGGGGGGAACGACAAAGGAGCTTTCCGTCGTTTTGCGCGAAGAAATGCGCGAGGCTTCCTCCGCCAGTTGCTTTAAGCCTTCGCCCGTGGTAGCCACCACGGCAATCACCGGGATACCCAGCAGTTTGCTTAACAATTTGACGTCAATTTGAATCCCTTTGCGCTGGGCTTCGTCAAACTTATTAAGTAACAAAATAACCGGCTTTTTCAGCTGCATGACTTCCAGCAAAAAGTACAAATTGCGTTCCAGGTGCGAAGCGTCCGCCACGCATACGATAAAATCGTATTCCAATTCCTTAAACAGGTTGTGCTTGCGGCCTTCAATCACCCACTCCTCTTCTAAGCGGTAGAGGCCGGGGATGTCTATAATGTCGTAGGCTTCGCCGTCAAACTGGGTCTGCCCGTAGTTAAGCCCAACCGTAGTGCCCGGAAAGTTGGACGAAATAATGCCAATTCCCGTCAAGCGGGAAAAAATCAGGCTCTTGCCCACGTTGGGGTTTCCGGCCAGCAGAAAGGTGTTCTTTTTGGCATTGACAAAAATCTTCTTGGCGGTTTCGCGGCCGATGGCTACTTCCGTGCCGGACACGCTCACCACAACCGGGCTGGAACCGGGCTTGCGGGTAATATACTGCCCGCGGACCAAGCCCATCGCAGCCAATTTATCGGCCATTTTGGCGTCCGTTTTAATGTCTTTAATCTGGGCCGACTGGCCCGGTTTTAACTGATGAAGGGATCGGGAATTTTCTTTTTCCATAAAAGTTAGCTCTTCCTTACTTTTATATTTTACCACACCTGCCCGCCTGCTGACAAGGGCCCTAATTAGACGGAAAAATTTCGTTGCGCCGCAGCGAATTTATTTTTTGTATAATTTAAGTATCAATTTTTACCAAAATAGGAGATCTCAAACTATGGCTTACAAAGTAAACCCGGATGTGTGCATTAACTGCGGTGCTTGCGAATCCGCCTGCCCCGTATCCGCTATCAGCGAAGTGGAAGGAAAAAGAAAAATTGACGAAACCAAATGCATTGAATGCGGTGCTTGCGCGGGAACCTGCCCGGCCAGCGCGATTGCTCTGTAATCGTTCGTCCGTTTTGAAAAACCGTCCCGCAAGGGGCGGTTTTTTTATGTCTTGGCGGCGGGGCGCAAAAAAAGAGCCGGGGGATGTGCCCGGCTCTTTGTTCAGAACCGTTCGGGGGGTAAATCGAAAGGTTCTGGGGGATAAAAACGTGGCTTGTATAAAAAGCCTATAACTAATCTTACAACCTAAGCTCCAAAAAAGCAAGTATTTTACGCAAAAATTAAGGTTTACTTTCAAATAGTCTTTTTGAATTATTAAAAAATTTTTTATAATTTTTGCTTCTTATTGGCTATAATATAGTAACCGGAGGGAGAAACTACATGAAAAAACTAGGACTCATTTTTGTTTTTGCATTAGCCGTCGCTCCGCTTTGCGCCCAAAAAGCCCAAAGCCAAGACGACTACTACACAGGGTATGAAGGCCTGGTATTGGGAGAACGCACCCCGCGTTCCGCCACCGACGCCATCGCCGAGCAAGCCACCCAGGTTCCGGGGGACATTTACCGCGGAACGCTGTTTGGGGCCGAACAAAAGAAATACGAAGGCGACACGCTGGGCAACCGTCCCCGCCCTACCACCAAATTTGTGTACGATACGTCTTTGGTGCGGGCCGTTAAAATAAGCGACGAGGACCGCGTCCGCACGCTGATGTATGCCAACGTGGACGTGAACGAAAAGAACTACGCCGGCATCACTCCGCTGACCATCGCCGCCGAAAAAGGCAATATGAACATCATCAAGATGTTGGTGGAAGACGGAAAAGCCCAAATTAACGATCCGTCCAGCTACGGCGTTACGCCGCTGATTGCCGCGGCCGCCGCCGGCAATGCCGAAGTGGTGGACTATTTAGTAACCAAAGGGGCCGACGTAACCGCCAAAGACGACTTGGGCAAAACCGCGCTGATTTACGCCAGCGGGGCCGATAATCCCCAGTTGATTACCAATTTGATTAAGCTGGACAAAAACGCCGTCAATCTGCCGGATAACTCCGGCAACACGCCCTTGATTTATGCCGCTCAAAAAGGATTGAACGACAATATCAAAGTGCTCTTGAACAACGGCGCCAAAGCCAACTACCGCAACCCGGCCACCGGGCTTTCGGCCATTGCGGCCGCTGCGGCGGAAGGCCATACCGACACCATCCGCTTGCTGGCCCGCACGGGCAAAGCGGACGTGAACATCTCCGACCTGTCCGGCCGCACGCCCATTTTCTACGCCGTGGAGCAGGACCAGCCCGAATCGCTGCGGACGCTGTTTTCGCTGGGGGCCGACGTCAACGCCCAGGATAACAACGGCGTTACCGCGCTGATGCGCGCTTCGGCCAAGGGCCGCCAGGACTGCGTAGAAATTCTGCTAAGCCAAAAAGACATCAACCTGGAACTGAAGGATTTTCAAGACCGCACCGCCCTCATCTACAGCGTGTACGCAGATGAATTGGCCCCGGTTCAGGCGCTTGTAAAAGCGGGTGCGGATATGAACGTACGCGACAGCTCCTTAAATACGCCGCTGATGAGCGCCGTGAAAGCCAAAAACGACCGCATGGCGCTGTATTTCATCCAGCAAAAGGCTGATCTGACCGCCGCCAACGCCAGCGGGGAAAACGTATTTTCGCTGACGGAAAAATATTTGCCCAACTCCATGACGGCCAATGTCCTTTCCGTCAAGAAAGCCGAAGCGTACCAGGACGCGCTGCAAGTGCAGGCCCAAAAATTGGCCGAAGTGCGCGCCTTGGAACAACAGCTGGCTGAAGAAGAAGCGCGGGTAAAACAACTGCAGGACGAGCAAACCGCCAAAGCCCAGCAGGAAGCCGCCGCCAAAGAAGCGGCCCTGCGCGAAAAACTGGAAGCAGAATACCAGGCCAAATCGGCGGAAGACCCCGAACTGGTACGCCTGCAGCAACAGCTGGACGCCGCCAAAGCCCAGCGCGAAGCCGCCATGCAGGAAGAAATTGACCGCCAAGTGGCCGAACAAATGGGCAAGGCCAAAGAACCCGTTCCCTCGGTGTTAAAAGAGGACGCGGCTAAAAAATAAAATTTGGTCTTTGAACAAAAAACCCGCTTTCAGTTGAAAGCGGGTATTTTATGATACCAATTTCCCTTATTTCCCATACTGCCGGCACCACGCCACAAATTTTTGCCATTGGCGATAGAAATCGGCCGCTTGCGCCGCGGAGATTTGCGGGACCACCTTCCGCTCCGGCGGGTACTGCCACTGCGCCATTGGCCAGCCCACGCTTTGGGCCGCCAGCCGGGCCGCGCCCAGCACGGTGCTTTCGGCTTCCTGCGCCACCCGCATTTCCGTTTGCAGCAAATCGGCCTGATATTGCACCAGCCACTCCACGCGCGACAGTCCGCCCGAGGCATAAACCGGGCCGTTTACGCCAAACCCGTTGGCCCGCAGATAAGCGGCAATATCCGCCACCAAGCACGCCGTGGCACGCACGGCGCCGCATACCCAATCGGCCTCGCGGGTGCGGGGGGACAAACCGGCCGCCACCGCCGAAAGGGAAAAATCCCAATACGGCGCCCCCAGCCCGCCCAAGGCAGGCAGCAGCCACACCGGATGTTTGGAAGCCCGGCACAGCGCGTCCGCCTGGGCCGCTTCAAACGACATTCCCTGCGCATGCAGCCATTGCAGCACGCTTCCGGCCGCATTGACCGGGCCTTCCAGCAAAAAGTCGCAAGTGCCTTTCCGACCGGATACGGAAAGGGACGTAAGCATTCCGGGCAGAAAAACGGGTTTTTCCGCCCCGGCATTGTACAGCAAAAAAGCGCCCGTTCCGTAATTAATGCACGTTTGGCCTGGCAAAAAATCGCGGAAGGCCACCGCCGCTTGCTGGTCCCCCGCGCAAACGCGAATTGGGAAACAATAGCCTTTGTATTCGTACGTTCCGTAATCGGCCGCCGTCGGCAAAATTTCGGGCAAACAGCTTGGGGGGATGCCAAACGCGCGGCAGAGCTTTTCGCTCCACGTTTTCGTACGGACATCCAGCAACAGCATCCGCTGGGCCAGCGTGGGATCCACCGCAAACACGGCACCGCCCGTCAGCCTCCAAATGAGGTAAGACGCCACCGGCCCCACCCGCAAATTACCCGCTTCCAATGTTTTTTTGACCAAAGGCAAATGACGCAGGCACCAGGCTATTTTGGGGGCGGAATAATAGGGCGTTTTGTAAAGACCCGTTATGGAGTGAATTTCTTCCTGCGAGAGGTCCGCCTCGGCCGCTTCTTGGGCGGCACGGCCGTCCTCCCACGTCAGCACCGGCGCCACGGCGCGGCCGGTTGTTTTGTCCCACAGCACCACCGTGGACCGCTGGGACGTAACCGCCAGCGCCGCCACCTGCGACCCATCCACCTCGTCCAGCAAGGCATGCAGCACGTCCAGCTGATTCTGCAGCAAATCCTGTGCATCGTATTCGGACAGGCCTTCCTGCGGGCGCAAAGGCGCCAGCACGGCGCTTTGGTGGTGGCACACCCGTCCGTTCGGCTCTACCGCAAACGCGCGGGAACCGGAGGTGCCTTGGTCCAAAGCGAGAATAAGCGGTTTCGGGTTCATCATTTTTTCTCCTGCGTGTCCACCGAAGGGTTATACCACAAATTTTCGGTTAACAGCGTTTGGGCGGTTTTGTCCAGCGCCAGGAGTTTTTCTTCTGTTTTGTCCACGTCAAACGCGGGCGTATAGGCTTGGGAATCAATCACTTTTCCGCCGCCGTGCAAAATTTCGCCTTCCTTCGTAATCAGTCCAATGTTTACGCCGTCCGACACCAAAGCCACCCGTTCGCCCGAAGCGTCAAACATATCACGGCCAAAGGCCGTATAGGCGGGCGTCATGCCCGTCAGGCGGTACACGGTGGGGATTAAATCGTTTTGGGTAACGATGTGGTCCAGCTGGCGCGGCTTCAAAATTTTGGGGGCATAAATCACCAGCGGAATACGGAAATGATTGCGCAGCGATTTGTCCGTCGGGCCGCCGCTGGTGTGATCCGCCACGAAAATAAAAATCGTATCGTCAAACCAGCCGTCTTTTTTGGCGCGGTCCAGCAGTTGACCGATGGACCAGTCGGCAAACGACAACGTGTTCAAAAAGCCGTGTTCCCACGAATCGTAGGGGTATTTGTCAAACTGCGGCAGGGTGGACGTAAACGGTTCGTGCGTAATGCCCGTAAACAACATCCCCATAAAGTGAGGCTGTTTGCGGTTTTTGATTTTATCCGCGGCAAACATCATTGCGTCGTAATCGTAGCCAAAAGGAGCCTCTTTGGCGTAAGGCAGCAGCTGGGGCATGTCCTCCCAGCCGTACGTTTCCTGCGCACCTAAATACGACGCCAGCGCGCACAGCCGGTACGAACTGCGCTTGGAGGTTTGGGCAAAAAACGTATAATACCCCTGTTCGGAAAAATGCTTGGGCATGGGGGAAAGCGCCGCCAGCTCCAGTCCATAGCCAAACATCGGCAATCCCGGCACCCACGGCAGCCCCGCAAACACCGCCGCAAACCCAAAAATACTGCGCTGGCCCACGGCATAGGCATTGGAAAAGACGACCCCGTCTTGAATAATTTGGTCAAACACAGGCGTGGCGCCAAACCCGTTGTGGGACAGCCCGTCCACGTAATACGGGTGCCACCCTTCCAGCAACACAATCAGCACATTGTGCTTGGGCTGGGGGGCAACGTTCTGGCGTTGCCGCATGAGCGGATACGAAGGCTGCAAAACGGTTTCATCCGGCGAAATAAATAACTTTTGCACCACCGGTATGGCTTTTTCGGCCGGGTAATTATTTACCACGTCCAAGGTGCCTTTGCGCCCCACCTGATAGGCCGTAAACACGCCGTTAAGCGTCAGCGCGGCGCCGGCCGGCGTGGAAGCATAGTTATACACGTCCGCCACGCCCAGGGATTTGCCTCCGCCCAAATGCCCGCGGATGGCCAATACGCCCAGGGCTAAAATCAGCACTAGCAGACCCGTATTTTTCAGCCAGCCCCACGCACGGGGCGCGTAATGCCGGTCCGTATAGCGGCACAGCAGCCACACCAACCCGGCAAAACAGCTCAGCAATACCGCCAGCGGCAGCCAGGTTTGGGTAAGAATATAGGAAACAATGAATCCCCAATCGTTGGACAGCTGCACCACTTCTTCGGCAATGTGGCGGTTGACCTTGGGAAAATAAATCAAATCGCCAATTAAAAACCCGGCCAGCACAATGCATTGCGCCAACAGCACGGAGGACCAGATTTTTACCCAGCGGGGGGATTTTACGGGCAGGTTCAAAATCAAAATGACCGGGCCCATAAACAGCGCAATGACGGATAAATCAAAGCGAAGCCCGTTCCAAAAGGCGGAAGCAATCTCCCACCCGCTCAGCGCGGAAAAATAATCGCCGTTGGACCACCACAGCGCCAGCCGCGCCGCAAAAAATAACGCCACCGCCGCCACTACAAATCCCACAGAAAGCATCACACGAAAGTCTTTTTTATAGGTTGTCATAAGGTTACTCCGCTGGATCAATTTTTACTTTCCACTCTTCCGTTTTTTTAGCAAAAGCACGCAATTTTTCTTTGGCCTGCTCCGGCACGGACGCATCCGTCAGCAGCCCGCGGACCGTGCTTTGCGTGGGCACCAGCACCTTGGCTAACAAGTTGAGGGAGCGAAGCAGTTCCACCACTTTTTCCTTGTCGGTAAAATCCACTTTTTCCAAGCGGGTCAGCTCCGCCTTGAATTCTTTGCCGAAATGGCGCTCAAAATGATTTTTGCGCATCAGGGAAACAATTTCCTGCTGCAGCTGCGAAGCCTCCTGCAACAGGGCGCCGCAACGGTCTATTTTGGCGCTTAGCAGGTCCTGCTCGTTTTGCGGCTGGGGCTGCGGTTTGGGCGTCAGCGGGGCCGCGGCGGACGGATTGTAATCCTTCCCGGTAAACACGGGGCACAGGTTGCGATAGTCGCACCAACGGCATTGATTTTCGCCGGGGGTAGGGTCAAACTGGCCCGCGCGGATCCGGTCGGCCACCTGCAATACGCCCTGCCAAAAGGCAAAAATTTCTTTGTCCGGGGCGCGTTCAAACGTCATTTCCTGCAACGTGGGCAAGTGATAAAAACTCAGCTGTTCCACCCGCACTTCTTTGACGGACGGGTCCTTTTTTTGCACCAGTTCTTTGACGGCGGGGGAATTTTCGGCCACTTTTTGGTACATATACAGCTGGTCCGGCTCGCGCTGGACGGTTTTGCCGGTTTTGTAGTCCAAAATTTTAATTTTTCCGTCGCCCAAATAGTCCATACGGTCCAAAATGCTGATTAAGCTCAGCCCGTCTATATCCAGGGTGCTCTTCATTTCCACGGACAGCGGATGACAGAAAGCGGCCGCATTTTTGGCGTAGTACGCTTCTATAATGCGCCGCCCTTCGGCATAGCCGGCCAGCTCTTTTTCGGCCGACGCATAGCCTTTTTGTTCAAATGTGGTTTTGCTCCAATGGCTGTCAAAAAAGGCCAACGCCTGCGCCAGGGTGGGGAAAGCGGCCTGGGCGGGGTTATAGATGTATTCCATTACCTCGTGCATGGCCGAACCGAAGGCAAAATAGTATTTTGGCTGTTCGGGAATTTGGTACACGTAGCGGAACTTGTATTTTTGGGGACATTCCTTGTACATGCCCATTTTGGAATAAGAAAAAGATAAATTTTTAGCCATATAAAAACTCCGGTAGAGTATCTTGTTTATTTTACCATTTTCGCCCGCCCAAAACGCCATAAAAAATCCCCGCCGAAGCGGGGATTTTTAGAATTTATTTAACCGGAAGTCCTTCAAACGTTTTTCCTTGCAGCCGCGTATCAACCGGTTCCGAAGATTCGGTAAAACCAATTCTTCTTCTGTTTTGGATGTTTTGTTTCACATCCACTTTAATTTTAGCCCGCAGATATTTGATAAACTCCGTCTGCATGGAATTATCCAACGTATAGGCCAAAGACTGCAGCCAGTTGCCAAACGTATTCGGATACAGGTTCATCAAATCCACCAAGTCCGACATGGCCTGCGCGGATTCTTTGGAAATTTTCAGCAATTCGCGGTTGGCTTCTCTCATCTGTCTGCGCAGCGGACGGTTGACAACCTCGTTGCCGGGTTCCAAGCGCACTTTAGCTCTCATATAAGAGCGCACAGCCTGCGTGGTTGCCAAATCCAGCGTATGCAATTTTTTGGTCAAAGCGAACAACAATCCGCCCAATTCATCCGGAGCACCCTGCACACTCGTCGGCACCGTCGTAAGCCATTCGCGGAAGAAACGCGGCGTCATGTGAGCGTGTTTGGCCGGATCCGGAGAAAACGCCAACAATCCGGGAATGGAGCGATCCTTTTTGGGCAAGAATTTCGGGTTGCGTTCCCGCAGCAAGGCCTCGGCCCATTGGGCATGCAATTTATTGCGTAATTTATGCAAATTTTCTGCAAGAGCCGCATTCTTTTTATTCGTGATTTCAAGCACCTGAGCACGTTGAGCATCTGGAATTTGATCACTGGTCAAAATAGCCGCTATTTGCTGATTCTGCACGGAAGTAAGAATTTTAATAGCGTTTTCATTTAAGCCAAGCTCTCTGGCCAAATTTTTGCTGGACACGTTGCGCGATTCTGGCGCTTTCTGAGCTGGATCTTTTGGAGCCTGTTTCGTCTGCTCAAGCTCAGCCGCTTTTTTGGCCTGATTGGTCACATTGGACTGTTGAGCCTGGGCGACCACTTTTGCAGCCTGCTCAGCCATTTTTTGGGTCCGATTGACCATGTTAGTCATTTTCCCAGCCCGTCCAGCCGCTCTTTTGGCCTGCTCAGTCGCATGTTGGACCCGTGTTTTGGCCATGTTGGTCATTTCCCCAGCCGCACGCTTGGACATTTGATTCAAGATTTTAGCAACATTTCCAGACTGTGCAAACCCGGATACGGACAAACAGAGCATTAACAGCGTAACTAATGCATTTTTCATAAGGATGCTCCTTGTTGTTTTGTGTTTTATTTCTTCTTCATCTTTAATATTTTTCTTACTATACTATTTTTCCGATAAAAAATCCATGGCAAAAAGACCTAGACAGCCTGGTCTTTTGGACCTATTTATTTTTGGGTCCCTTCCAATATGGCAAAAGCCCGCTGTTCAAAGCGGGCTTTTCTAAATGGTACCCCCAATAGGAATCGAACCTATATCCCCTGCTTAGAAGGCAGATGCTCTATCCATTGAGCTATGGGGGCAAATCGTTGCAAACACAAAAACAAACGCCAATTTTTGCAGTATTTAACACCGCAGAGGGCTTCGTTTTTTTTATTTTACATAATTACGACAAATTTTCAAAGTCCCTTTTGCGCTTTCCTCTACCGAACAAAATTCACAACCACAAAGTGGGGGAAAAATTAAGACAATTTGGCCATGCCGCCCCACCAAACGTCAACGCCAAACATCCTCTCCCATTTTTCCTGCAACCCTTCTTGCAATTTCAAATTATTTTAGGAGAGAAAGGAAACGCGGTTTGTAAATCCCTGGTAGGGAACCATGTTACTTCCAACTCTATGTGTCTGAGTGGAGAAACTTGCTATATGGAATAAAACCAAATTTCCATAACAAGTACCGGACGGATGCCATTCAAAAATGCGCCGGCCGGATCTTGCCCATTTCAGCATACGGGGCGAAACCGGCCCCGTATGCTTTTTTAACGGCTTTAGCAAAGTGCTACAATATAGGCACAACTGCTATGGTGCCCATACGAAAAATTATTCATATTGACATGGACGCGTTTTTCGCGTCCATTGAACAGCGCGACAATCCGGCCCTGCGCGGCCGGCCCATTGCCGTCGGATACGACGGCCCGCGCGGCGTGGTGGCCACCGCCAGTTACGAAGCACGAAAATACGGCGTCCGCTCGGCCTTGCCGGCGGCGCGGGCCAAGCGGCTGTGCCCCCAACTGATTTTTATTCCCGCCCGTATGGACGTGTACAAATCCGTTTCCCGGCAGATACGCGAAATTTTTCTTTCCTATACGCCGCTGGTGGAACCGCTTTCCATCGATGAAGCCTTTTTGGACGTTTCCCACCTGCCTTGCGCCACACAGGCCGCCAAAGAAATAAAAGCCAAAATTTTTCAGGCCACCGGGCTTACGGCGTCGGCGGGCGTATCGGTAAACAAAATGCTGGCCAAAATCGCGTCCGACTATCGCAAGCCGGACGGATTATTCGTCATCACGCCCAAGCAAGTGGAGCGGTTTGTAGCCAAACTGCCCGTTGAAAAATTTTTTGGCATTGGAAACGTAACCGCCCAAAAAATGCACCGTTTGCACCTCTATACCGGGGCGGACCTGCGCCAAAAAACCGAGGCCGAACTGGTGCACTGGTTCGGCAAAGCGGGCAGCAGTTATTTTGGCTACGCCCGCGGGATTGACCTGCGCCCCGTAGAGCCCAACCGCGTCCATTTGTCCGTAGGGGCGGAAAATACCTTCCCCGCCGACTCTGCCGACCCGGCTTTTCTTACGCGGGAACTGCAAGCATGCGCCCGCAAAGCCTGGCTTCGCGCCCAGCGAATTCATTTTTGCGGCCGAACCGTTACGTTAAAATTAAAATACGCCAATTTCAAACAGATTACCCGCTCGCACACGTTTGCACACGCGCTGGCAAGCGAAGCGCAATTTCTGTCCGCCGGGAAAAACTTGCTGCAAAAAGCCGATCTCAACACCCAAAAAGTGCGCCTGATCGGCCTGACTCTTTCCAATCCGCCCGCCCCCGCCTGCGCCGGCGGCCAGTTGTGGTTTGATTTTTAAGGCGCTCCCTATGCGTACGGGCGGAATTTGGTATAATAAATAAAGGATTTTCATTTTTGTAAGGAGATGACAATGTCCATTAAACGCACACCGAAATGTGAGTGTTCTCAACTTCAGCGGCACCGCTGCAAATTTCAGCCCGTGCTGCCCGCTATTCTTAAAAAAGGCCCCGCTTTTGTAAAACCGAAATTTGGCAAAGCCACCAAAAGCGTAGCCGACCAGGCCGCCGTAAAACGGATTTTCCCCAATACTTACGGCTTGCCGGAAGTTACCTTTGTCAAAGGCACCAACAGCGCCGTGGCCAAAAAAGCCGTCCGCGTGGGGGTGGTGCTCTCGGGCGGACAAGCCCCGGGCGGACACAACGTCATCGGCGGTCTTTTGGACGGCCTCAAAAAAGCCAATTCCAAGAACAAACTCTTTGGATTTTTGGGCGGCCCCAGCGGCATTGTGGACAACAAATGGGTGGAAATTACGCCCACGCTGATGAAAGATTACCGCAATACCGGCGGGTTTGACTTGATTCAATCCGGCCGCACCAAAATTGAAACCGACGAACAGTTAAAAGCCGCCAAAGACAACCTCTTGGCCAACAAGCTCGACGCGCTGGTCGTGGTGGGGGGAGACGATTCCAACACCAACGCCTGCGTCATTGCCGAATACCTCAAACAACAAGGGGTGGACATCAGCGTCATCGGCGTACCCAAGACGATTGACGGCGACCTGAAAAACAAACAAATTGAAACGTCGTTCGGTTTTGATACCGCCACCAAAATTTACGCCGAACTCGTGGGCAACATCTGCCGCGACGTCAACTCCGCGCGCAAGTATTGGCACTTTATCCGCCTGATGGGCAGAAGCGCTTCGCACATCACGCTGGAAGTGGCCTTCAAAACTCACCCCAACGCCGTATTGATTGGCGAAGAAGTATTAGCCAAAAAAATGACTTTGGCCCAAATTGTGGACAATTTGGCCCAGCTGATTGCCAAACGCGCCAAAGCCGGCAAAAACTACGGGGTAGTGCTGGTGCCGGAAGGATTGATTGAATTCATCCCGGAAATGAAGGAACTCATCAGCGCGCTGAACGACTCGCTGGCCGACAACGAAGCGGAATTGGCCAAAATGAACACCTTGGCCGAGAAGAAAGCTTTTATCCTTTCCAAACTGCCGGCCAAACTGGCGGATTTGATGAAATCCCTGCCGGAAGGCATCGCCAGCCAGCTGATGCTGGACCGCGATCCGCACGGCAATGTACAGGTGTCCTTGATTGAAACCGAAAAACTGCTGGTGGAAATGCTGCGCACCAAACTGGCCGAAATGAAAAAAGCCGGTAAATACAACGGCAAATTTGCCGCGATTACCCACTTCTTCGGCTACGAAGGCCGCTGCGGCGTGCCCTCCACCTTTGACGCCAACTACACCTACGCGCTGGGCTACAACGCCGCGGTGCTGGCGCTGAACAAATGCTCGGGCTACCTCTCTTCCGTGCGCAAGCTGACCAAAAAAGCGCAGGATTGGGAATGCGGCGGTATTCCGCTGACGATGATGATGAACATTGAACGCCGCAAAGGCAAAGAAAAACCCGTCATCAAAAAAGCGTTGGTGGAATTGAAAGGCGAACCGTTCAAACATCTGCTGAAGAACCGCGATGCCTGGGCGGAAGCGGACTTGTACGTATTCCCCGGCCCGATTCAATACTTCGGCCCTGCGGAAATTACGGACATGACCACCTACACCTTGCTGTTGGAACAAGGCAAAAAAGTAAAATAATTTCCAAAGAAAGGCGGGTCGCTAAGGCCCGCCTTTTTTTGGCGGTATGAAAACGCTTTGTTGAACCCGGGCGTTTTTTCTTTATCTTTCGCCTATTTTATACAGGAGCCCCCATGACTCTGCGCCCGCTGCATCGTTTATGTCGGCTGTTTCAAGCGCAATACCGCAATTCTGCGGTGGCGTACCTCCTGTTTCGGCGGCTGCTAGTGCAGCGTTTGGCCGGGCAGGAAGCCCCGTGGCTGAAATTATTCTTCCGCAATTCGGCCCCGGTTCTTCCGCCCGAACTGCAGCGGCAGGCCAACGCCCTGTTGGCCCAGCTGTCCGTTCGCCCCGAAGGTGCGCCGGACGGACTTACGCCGCAAACGCTGGCCTTGGCGCACGAAATTTTTGCCGCCAACGGCAAAGCCAAAGGTATTTTTTACACGCCCTTTTCGCTGGCGCGTCATTTGGCGCGGCAAGCCCTGCATGCCGCGCTGATACGCCAAGCGGGGCTGGACGAAGCAACCGCCCAAGCGTTGCTGGAGGGGACTTCTCCGGCGGAGCCGCTGGCCCGCCAAACGGACGATTGGTTAAGCCGCTTAACCTGCTGCGACCCTGCCGCCGGAGCCGGCGGCCTGCTGGTGCCTTTTGCGCTGGAACTAAGCCGCCTGCGCAAAACGCTTTGCCCCGACCGGGACGAAGGAGAACTGCTAGCCTTTATTTTAAGCCGAAATCTCTTCGCGGCCGACCTTTCCGCCCCGGCCCTGGAGGACTTGCAGCTGCGCGCCGCGCTGGTGCTGGCCCAATACGGCCGCACCCCTTCCGCCCGGCCGCTTGCACAGGTGTTTCAAGGCGACGTGCTGGCCCAGGCAAACGGCCAAAGCGTGCTGGAAAAAGCGTTTGAACCGGTATTTTCTCAGCGCGGCGGCTTTGATGTCATTTTGTCCAACCCGCCGTATATCGGCCAAAAAAATCACCGCGCCGTGTTTGAAGCGCTGCGCCACAACCCGTTATGGGAAAAACTGGCGGAACCCAAAAGCGATTTACTGTACTTCTTTTTTTATTTGGCCCTCAAAACGCTGAAACCGGGGGGCATTGGCGCTTTTCTGACTACGCCGTATTTTGCTTCCGCCGCGGGGGGGCAAAAACTCCGCCAAACGCTGCGCGAACAAGCGGCTTTTTTGTACTTGGAAGATTTTGGAGAACAACGTCTTTTCCGCCGCGCGCTTGGCCAGCACAGCTTGTTAAGCGTGTTTGAAAAAAACGATTCCGCCGCCAAACCACCCTGCCTCATGGACTGCCGCCAACTGCCCCAAAACAGCCTATACCAGGGGCCGGAGCATTACTTGATTACCCGCCCCGCCGCGCCCGCGCTAAAAAGCGCGCTGGACAAAATGGCCGCCTGCCCGCACACCCTGCAGGACGTGGCGCACGTGTCCAACGGGCTGATGACCGGGTGCGACAAAATTTCCGCCGCACACCTGCGCCGCCACCGCCTGCCTGGCGTAAAAAAAGGGGACGGCGTATTCGTGCTGAGCCCGGCCGAAAAAGGAGCCCTCCCTCTTACACCCACAGAAGAGGCAAAGCTCAAACCGTTCTTCAAAAATTCCGATCTGCACCCTTATTACGCCGCCGCCGCGCCTTCCGGCTGGCTGGTGGATTTTTTCTATCCCAATGACCGCGGACTGGATCTAGCCCAATACCCGCATTTACGCGCCCATTTGGCCCGTTTTGCCCCGGTGTTGCTGGCCCGGCGCCAA
Organism: uncultured bacterium; assembly: GCA_949294085.1. Taxonomy (GTDB): domain Bacteria; phylum Elusimicrobiota; class Elusimicrobia; order Elusimicrobiales; family Elusimicrobiaceae; genus Avelusimicrobium. Next base: position 442,175 of record CASFFX010000006.1, read on the forward strand.
AACAACAACGGCATCCACAAGCTGCTGGCACGCCAAATTTATTGGTTTGGCTCCGTGCGCCGCAAACTGGATTTTGAAGCCGACAAAATAGCCGTTCCCCAGCGGGCCGCACGCAACACGTTTGCCTTGGCGCCGGGGCCGTGGTACGCCAGTTCCGACGTCTATTTTATTTCCCAGCCGAAAGGCGTTTCGCTGTGGTATTTGCTGGGGCTGTTTAATTCCGCGCCTTATTTTGCCTGGCTTTATTACCGCGGGAAACGAAAAGGCCGCCTGTTGGAACTGTACGCCGCGCCGCTAAAAGCGTTGCCCGTGCCCCTAGCCTGCGCCGAACAAACCCGCCAGCTGGAAACGCTGGCACGCCAAATTTACCAATTAAAATCCGCCCGTCCGCAAGCCGACATTACACCCCTGCAAGCGCAGGCGGACGCCGTGGTGGCGGAAATTTTTGGCTTTACCCCGTCTGAACGGGACGCCATCTGCCAGGCGCCGCAAGACCCCCGCTAAAGGACGGCGTTCCCCGCCAAAGGGCGTACCTTGCCAAGGGCAAAATTTTATTGTATTCTTTGAAAAGAAGTAAAAATTCTAGGAGGGGCGTATGAAAGCATTTATGACGTACTATTGGGACGTACTGAGACACAATTATGTCAATTTCTCGGGCCGTGCCACCCGCAAGAAATACTGGCTGTTTGTTTTGTTTAACTTTATCGTATTTTTTATCTTGAGCTTGATATTAAGCTTCTTTGGCGATGTGGGAAATGTGCTCTATTTCCTGTGCATGCTGGCAGTAGTGCTGCCGTCTTTGGGCATTTTGGTACGCCGCCTGCACGACATCAACTTTTCCGGCTGGTGGGTGCTGATTTCCCTGGTGCCGTTCATCGGCTCGCTGATTTTGCTGGTGTTTTTGGTACTGCCCAGCACCGAAGGGGCCAACCGCTTCGGCAACTAATTTGTGCCTAGCGCCGCCCCGCAGCAAACGGGGCGGCCTTTTTATGCCGTTTTGAAACAGAACTTATGAAAAAATCCCGCATTGCATGGTACATCGTTTTGCTCGTGGTCTTTGGGTTTGGGGCTTATGTGGCTTTTATGTACGTATATACCGAGTGGAAGTTTTTGCCCGTAGAATTACTGCAGGAGCCTAACTTGCAGGCACCCCACTCCGCCTGGACCGCCACCGACGATTTGTTGTACATCCATAAAGTAAACACACCCCGCCGCGCCGAAAACAAAGACGATTCCTACGACGGCTACGAGCTGGACATCCAGCAAGATTCCCAAAAAAATTTGGTCATCGCGCACGATCCGGAAGAAATTGCAGACGGCATAAAACTGGCCGAAATTTTTGCCGCGGTGGACAACCCCGCCGAAAAAAGTTATTGGCTGGACTTAAAAACGGATTTAACGCAAGCCCAGCTGGACCAAATTGTGCTTACGGCCAAGGCGTTTGGCATTCCGGCCGAACACTTGCTGCTGGAAAGCGTGCCCGGCCCGACGGCAAAATTAATTAAAAAGAACGGACTTGCGCTGCTGCTGCAAGTGCCGGAAAATTTTGACAAAGACGAGGGCGACCCCAAAAAACGCAAGGAATTAAACGAGCAACTTTTGCAGCTGTGGCAGGAATATCTGCCGGTGGCGGCGTCGGCCAGTTTTGGAAAATACCCGTATCTGCGGGCGTACTTTCCCAATATGCCCAAAGCCATTTATTATTCGTCCACCGTGCGCCCGAGCCTAAAAAAACCGTTTATGGTGGACCATATGGAAGAGGATCCTTCCGTCAAGATTTTTATGCTGGATGAATATACGTGGTAAGCCGCCCGCTTGCCCAAAGAGAGGAAAAATATGGAACTCAATTTTACCCGCGACCAAGCGCTTGAATTACTAAAAAAATACAATAAGGAGCCTTTTCACTTGCTGCATGCGCTGACGGTGGAAGCCGTGATGCGCCAGCTGGCCGAGGAATTGGGCTACGCACAGGAAGCCGATTTCTGGGCCATGTGCGGCCTGCTGCACGATATAGACTTTGAACAATTTCCGCAGCAGCACTGCAAAAAAGCACCCGAGCTGCTGGCAGAAATCCAGGCTCCTGCCGAACTGGTGCACGCCGTATGCAGCCACGGCTACGGCTTAGTAACGGACGTAAAACCCGAACACGAAATGGAAAAAGTGCTCTTTGCAACGGATGAGCTGACCGGACTGATTGGCGCGGCCGCGCGGATGCGCCCTTCCAAAAGCGTGTGCGATATGGAAGTGTCCAGCCTGAAAAAGAAATTCAAAGACAAAAAATTTGCTGCCGGCTGTTCGCGCGAGGTCATCCGCCAGGGGGCCGAAATGCTGGGCTGGCCGCTGGAAACGCTGTTTGAAAAAACCTTGGCCGCCATGCGCGCCACCGAAAAATCCGTACAGGAGCAAGCCGCCGCGTTAGCCTAACTTCTTACTCACATCAAAAAACCCCGCCGCAGATATCTGCGGCGGGGTTTTCCGTTTCCTGCAAATCTTCAGCCGTTGCACGCGCCGGAAGCGCCGTTGCTGCAGCACTCGGCGGAGGGAGTATCAATCCCACAAAAATCCGCACACAGCGCCTTGCCGGCTTCGTTTAAGCCCATACAAGTCGTATTGTCGTGCAGGTATTCGCGGCGCAGGCCGTATTCATATTCCAAACTGCCGCTGGGCGCCACCCGAATCGCCTCCACTTGGTTCAAATTGCCGTTGGGCGCCAGCTCAATTTCAAAACCGTTGCAATTTGCGCCGGTTACCGGATTGCCGCGGGTATAAAACACTTGCCCCGTGGCCCCTTTGGGCGAAACGTCCAGCGTGCGGAAATCGGTCATATAGGTACTGACTTGCATTTGCTTGCGCCGCTGGGCGTGGGTAATACTGTCCAGCATTTCCACCGCTTCCGTCATGCGCACCCGTTCGGCGGCTTTGCCGTAATGGGGCAGCGCCATGGCAAAAAGCAGGCCGATAATCAAAATTACCACCAACACTTCTATAAGCGTAAACCCTTGTTTCATGACACCTCTTTCTTTCTGCAGGCTTTATTTATAGTGTAATAATTCCCGGCCCAAAAAGCAATCGCGTTTACAGTGTAAGCTCTTTTTCCAGTTCGGCAAAAAACATGCCCGCTTTTTGGGGAAAGTACAAATCCGTTACCGAGCCGGTAAAGGCGGAAGGGAGCGGATTGACCTCCACAATTTTGGCGCCAAACTGTTTGGCCGTCAGCGGCAGGCTGCAGGCGGGCATTACCTGCCCCGCCGTACCGACAATAATCATCACGTCCGCGTTTTGCGCCATTTCCAACGATTTTTCATATGCCCGCGGCGGGATTCCTTCCCCATAAAACACAAAATCCGGCTTCAGCACGCCGCCGCAAAAACAGCGGGGGGGTTCTTCGTCCAAATTCACGTCCTCCAGGCGGTACTTGCGCCCGCATACGGTGCAGGAAAGGGTGTGAATCGTGCCGTGAAATTCCTGCACGTTTTTAGAGCCGGCCCGCTGATGAAGCCCGTCTATATTTTGGGTAATCACGCCTTTTACAAAGCCCTTTTGTTCCAGCTTGGCAATCACTTCGTGCGCTTTGTTGGGAGAGGCGTGGTCCATATCGGTAAAGAAAATTTTTTTCATTTCTTTCCACGATTCGGCCGGGTGCTGAGCAAAAAAATTAATTTCTATGTATTTCGGGTCGTATTGATTCCACAAGCCGCCCTTGCCGGTAAACGGGGCAATGCCGCTTTCCACGCTCACGCCCGCCCCGGTAAACACAACGCCGTACGAGGCGTTTTTGATCCATTTTGCCGCAGTTTTGATGTCGTTGTCCATAGGGGTATTGTATAATATTCTAACCTAAAATATGGCTTGCTGCGCTAAAAACGCTTTGCTATAAAAATGTTGGAGGAAACCGTTATGTCCCACACCGCCGCACCCGCGGACGCAAAACGCTATCTGTACAATGTGCTGCAGTTTAACAACCGCAGCAAAGTAACTACTTTTCTTAATACGCTGATTATCACGCTGATTCTGCTCAGCGTGCCGGTGGACGTGCTGGAAAGCGTCAAAGACGTCAGCCCCGTCGTAAAACGCTGGATTTACCACGCCGATTTGGTGATGAGTATCGTATTTGCGCTGGAATACGCCCTGCGCGTAATCACCTGTACCGAGGACCCCCGTTTTAAGCGCCCAATTCTGGGCCGCCTGAAATACATGTGCACGCCGCTTATGCTGATTGACCTGTTCGCCATTTCGCCGTTTTTTATTTTAGGCACCGGCCTGGTGCGCATGCTGCGCGTGTTCCGTATTTTAATGCTGATGCGCTACACCAACGCCATCCAGCTGATGAATAACGTCGTCAGCGAAAAAAAGAGCGAGCTGTCCATTTGCGGAGCCTTTTTGCTGATGCTGTGGGTGTGGAGCGCCTTCATGATTTTTCGCGTGGAACACGCCGCCCAGCCCGAAGTGTTCCGCAATATGTTAGACGCCATGTGGTGGTCCGCCGAAACGTTTACCACCCTGGGCTATGGCGACATTGTGCCCATCACGCTGTTTGGCCGGCTGATTGCGGTCATCACCGTGGCGATGGGGCTGGTGCTTTTTGCCATTACGACGGCCGTGCTGACGGCGGGAATTGTGCAGGAAATCCAAAAATTTGAACGCAAAAAGCAAACACCGCCCCAAGTATAAAAAAACGCTCCGGCCGCACTAGGCCGGAGCGTTTGGCAAAGAGCTTTCTTAAATGCTTACCAAGCCGCGGGAAAACACATAAATGGCCGCCAAAGCAAACAACACCAGCAAGATGGCAACGGCCATTTCTCCGTTGGTGAACACGGCTTTTCCGTCTTTCTGCTGGCGCCGCGCCCACACAAACACCGGAATCCCTAGCGCCAGGAAAATAACCGCCAAAAACAAATATTTCAGCCCCGCCGCATACACCAGCCAGCCGCCGTACACCGTCCCGCAGACGGACGTGAACAACGCGGCCGCACGGCCGTTGGGCGAACGTTTGGCAAAATCGCCGTCCTCGGTCATTTTCCACAAATAAGCCGTACTGGCGATGTACGCCGGCAGCACCATCACCCCCGTAATGGAGAGCATGGTATTCCAGGCATTGTTGGAAAAATACACCATAAAGATAGCCAGCTGCATAATGATACTGGTTACCCACAGCGACACCATCGGCGAGCCGTTTTTATTTTGCAGGGCAAACTGCTTTGGAAAAGTGCCGTTTTCGGCCGCGGCGGCCGGAATTTCGGCGGCAATCATCGTCCAGGCCAGCCACGAGGAAAGCACCGCAATCAATAGCCCGATGTTCATTACCCACGCGCCCCACGGACCAACCACTTTTTCCAACACGCCCGCGGTGGACGGATTGGCCACGGCGGCAATTTCTTCCTGCGTCAAAAACCCAAACGGCAATACGGAAAGCCCGATGTAGATGACCAAACACCCCAAAAAGCCCAAAAAAGTGGCCTTGCTGACGGCCGCCTGGCTTTTGGCCCGTTTGGACAACACCACCGCCCCTTCAATGCCGATAAACGCCCACAGCGTAACCAGCATGGTGCTTTTTAACTGGGCAGACAGAGAGTCCAGCGTTTTGCCGTTTTCCGCCACATGGCCCCAAAAGTTGAAGTCAAACTTATCCAAATGGAAACTAAACAGCAGAATAAGAATAAACAACAACAGCGGCACCAGCTTGCCAATCGTGCCGATGACGTTTAACAGCGCCGCCTGTTTTACGCCGCGCAGAACCACGAGGTTGAACACCCATATCAACACCGACCCGCACGCAATGGACAGCAAATTATTTCCGCCCGCAAAATACGGGGGGAAAAAATAATTCAGCGCGTCCATCGTAATCACGGCAAACCCCACATTGCCAAAAATTTGGCACAGCCAATATCCCCAGCCAATGGTGAACCCGACATACGGGCCGAACCCTTCGCGCGCATACATATAGATACCGGAAGTCAAATCCGGCCGTACCCGCGACAAAATGCTAAACGTATTGGCAATAAAATACATCCCCACACCGGTAATCACCCACGCCAAAAGCACCGCTCCCGCGCTGGCCCCGGCCGCCATGTTTTGGGGGAGCGAGAACACGCCTCCCCCTACCATGGAGCTGATGACGATACACGCCAGGCCAATTACGCCCAGCTTTGCTGCCGTATTGTCTTTATCTGCCATAGCTCATCCCCCGAACGCTTAATCCAACGCCTTCTGGTGCGGCACGGCAACCGGCGCAAACTTGAAATTCAAAAATCCCATTACCGTCAGGCAGTAAGCAAAGGGCTGCGTGATGTTGATGTAGTTGTGCCAAATTTGAAATTCGCTGTGTTTTTCCACCCCGCGGATTTCCAGCTCGTGTTTCAGCGATTTATTAAGCCACATATGCGCATGGCCGGAAGCAATTTCGTCATCAATGGGCGTATCAAAATATTCCACGTATTCCGCGGCCCAGCCGCCCACCAGGTTGCCTTTTTTGTCTTTGCCCCAGCACACGCCCACGCCGGTGGCAATGGCTTTGTGGTCCTCTATGCGGGCGCCGTTGCCGGCCATAATCACTTCCAGCACGGCGCCGTGGGTAAACTGATCGGCCACGGCTTCCACCGGGTAAATATTGCGGTAGAGGTCTTTCGGAAGCACGGAAGTATAGGGGATGACGTTGAAATCCTGGATTTTAGCCTGCTGCAGCGCCGAATCGTAGCAAAACGTTTCAAACGGCTGCGGCGGAATACCGTCGGCCGCTTGGCCCGCCCCGCCCGAAATAAACGCCAACGTCGGATATCTGGTCCCCAAAATTAATTCTTTTTCCATACTATTCTCCTTTTCCAGCATGTATTTCACTACAGCATAACCGTAGTGCGCAACCCGACCACAGTGCTAACCCCCTGGTCCGGGTTGGAAGCGGCCTTCGGATAAATTTGCAAATCCGGAGTTACCGTTATAAATTTGCCAATGCCCCACACCCATTGCAATTCAAACACCGTTTCGCTTTGGCGCATCACGGAGGGAAACCCCAACGCCTGGGCACTCAAGCGGTTATACGCCACGCCCAAGGTAATCGCGTCCTGCGGGTTGCGCCCCAGCGGGTTGAGCCATGCGGCCCCCAGCACATACGAGTTTTTAATCGGCACAGCCCCGCCCGTAGATCCGTTGGCCCGGCCGAAAAGGGCCATTTTATCGCCCCAGTTTTGCTGCATATTAAACGACCAGCCGTTTACATTTTCGTCCTGTTCGGCCACGGCCGGCTGATAATAGTACAACAAGCTGTACTGCCCCGCGCCCCAGCGAAACGAAGGCGTCCACAACACCGAGGCAAAGCCGGTATATTTACCGTCAAAAGCGGTTTTGGCGTGAATTTGCGCACCGGTAATGTTGGTGGCGTCCTGATATCCGGCGGCCACGGTCCAGCGGTCGTTTTGCGCCTGTACATACGCCCCCAGCGAAGCCAGCGGATACGCCGCCGACGCATTTTGCGACAAGGCAAAATTCATTAGGCCGGTTTGTTGGTTATCGGTGTAGGTCGTACCGTCAAAGTTATACAGGGGGAACTGCCCCGCCGTAACGGACAGCCAGTCCCATTTTCCGGGCAGGGTATGCGTGTAGGAAAGCTGCGAGAAAAAATACTGATTTTCATCATAATCGTTAATCGGCGTTACCAAATGGGCCCGGTCTTGCAGCACCGAAGCCTGCTGTCCCCAGTAGTGAATAAAATTGTAGTTTACGTTCAGTTCGCCGGAGCCCAACTTCCGATCTTGGAACAGGGTCCACGTAACGTACGGATAATAAATGCCCTGGACGGCCGTTTGTTTGCCGGAGGGGGAAACCCGCTGAAAGGTGTAGGAAATGTCCAGCCCGGCCTGCAGGCCCAGCTTGTCCGTAATTTGTTGTTCCGCTTGCTGATAGACTTGTTCCAAACGGAAGAGTTCATGTTGGTCCAGCGCCTGGCGTGCGGCCAAACGCTGCACGTGTTTGGCCGAGGCCAAAGGGGCCGCTTCACACGCGGGCACCGCCATATAAGCCCACACGGCCCATACGGCTGCAAACGTAGCTAAAAATTTCATTTTTTCTCCTTGTGGCTGCCCCGCCTAAGTACGGCGGGGAAAATAAAATATGTTTTACCTTAACACTCTATTTTGCCCTTTCGCAAGCTCAAAAAAGGATTAGTTCTTTTAGATTAGATATTTTTATCTGTGAGGACCTTTTTCCAAACCCGCTCCAACTAACCCTTTTTTAGAACCCTATTTGCAGAAAAGCGTGAAATTGCTACAATCTAAAAACACCTTTCCCGGCGTGTGTGAACGCTTACGGGGAACGCCTTTTTGACCGTTCGTTCCCACCCCATAACAGGAGAAATATGTTTTCGGCTTTTTGCAAACAATGTTCCACGCTGACCAAAATTCCCGAGCAAATGATCCGCTTTCTGTGTGTCGGCGTGATGAACACGGCGTTTGCCTACGGGCTGTATGCGTTGTTTATTTTTTTGGGGCTGCATTATGCGGCGGCGGTGCTGGGATCCACGCTCATCGGGATTTGTTTTAGTTTCAAAACGTTTGGCAAATGGGTGTTTTTTAATACGGACAACCGGCGGCTGATTCGTTTTTTTGCCGTATATGGGGGATGTTATTTTATTAATGTAGGCTTGTTAAAAATGCTGACGGAGGCGGGCCTGGACAACTGGTATGCGGCGGGGCTGATTAGTTCGCTGATTGTGGCGGGGATTAGTTTTGTGCTGAATAAATTTTTTGTATTTTCAAAAAAATAGGGGAAAACTTTTTCCTTTTCCCGGCAATATGTTATAGAATATAAAAAGCTATTACTTAAGGAGAAATGCTATGAAAAAGACGTTACTTTTGGCCGTAACCGCCGCCGTACTGGCTGCCGGCTGCGCCTCTACCGCCACGACCCAAAGCTCCACCGCCACCCAACCGATGACGCTGGAACAAGCCCTGCAAAAATCGGCCGAAACGCGCCAGAAACTGTTGGACGCCAAACAATCTTATGAAAACGCCAAATCCGCAGCGGAAGTGGCCAGCGGCCAAAAAACCGCGGCGGACGTAGCCAAAGAACAGCTGCAGCAAAAAGTGGACGATGCCAAAGCGCAAATCCAAGCGGAAAAAGACGCCTGGGCTGAACTGTTGAAATAGTCTGACTAATTCATTAAAAACCCCGGGACTTTTCGTTCCGGGGTTTTTTAGATAAAAATCCGGCCCCTTACGGAGCCGGAACGAAAACACGATACGGCTTTATTTGGCAGGTTCCGCCTCCGGAGCAGGAGGGAGAGCCGGGCCCGCGTGCGGACCAGGACCCATTTTGGGGCCGCGGCCTCTGCGGGGACCGTCTTTGCGGGCGCCCATTTTAGGGCCGTCTTTGCGAGGACCCATTTCGGGGCCGAAAAGCACGTCCAAATCGCCTTCTTCAGCGATGACGGCATTGGTCTTTTCTTCCACCCACGCTTTTTTGTCGGATTTTTCTTCCTTCAACGCTTTTTTCATAGTTTCCAAGCGTTCCTGGAATTTATCCAGCTGTTCTTCTTTGAACTTCAGCTGTTCGTCGCGGATGGAGGCCACCATTTCGGCAATTTCTTCTTTTTTGGCCTCTTTCTTTTTGTCCGAAGTGAGTTTATTGTATTCTTCCACCAATTTTTCCATCTTTTCTTCGGTGGCTCTCATTTGGGCTTTGTGTTCTCTGCGGGCCTTTCTAAATTCGGCCGCACGGGCGTCTTTTTTAGCGCCGTCTTTTCCCGGTTTCACCTGGGCCGCTTTGGCCGGTTTGGCGGGGCAGTTGTCGCCCTGGCAATCGCGCGGACCCTGGGCAAAAGCCGGCACGCACAACGCCGCAGCCAGGCTGAGCATCATCCATTTCTTCATATTTCATCTCCTCCTACGTTCTAGAACTCCTGTTCAAACAAATCCAAATCGTTTGAAAAGCTCAGGTATTCTTCGTCCAAATTTTCGCTCATGTACGCCATCACTTCCGTCGCGTCAAAAGCGGCTTTGTCCGGATGCAGGCCGGCCAGTACCATCAAAAGGCCTACCCCCAATAAAGCGGTGCCTGCCAGCGCCGGTTTCCAACCGGCAAAAAAGGATTTCTTGCGCGTCGTTTTGGAAAACAACTCTTCCACCACCTGGGCGGGAGCGGCCGGCGCCTGCAAGGCTTCTTCCGTCCGGCGCAGCAGCGCCAGTTCCGCCTGGCAAGCCGGGCATTGCGCCAGATGTTTTTCAAACGCGGCTTTGCGCGCTTCTTCCAATTCATGGGCCGCATACAGCGGCAATTCTTCACAATACTTCATAAGTGCACCTCGTGCGCGGCGGCGCGGTTTCCGTCCGTCAGCAACTGCTGCATTTTTTTAATCGCCCGGTGGCAGTCGGCCAGTACGGTGCCCAGCGGACGGTCCAACAATTCGGCAATTTCCTTAAACGATAAATACTGGCGCAAATAAATCATCTCGCGCTGACGCTGCGGCAAAGCCAAAGAGGCCCGGCGTATTTCTTCTTCGGTTTCGCGTCCGGCCAACCCTTCCAACAGCGAGGGGGCTCCGTCCGGCAGCGTGTCATGCAAAAAGGCGTTCCCTTCTTCGTCCGTCTGGTCCAGCGAGGAAAGTTTATCCCGGTCCCGAAAGAAATTCAACACGCGGTTTCTCGCCGTCAAAAACAGCCACGATTTGAATTTCCCGCGCGGTTCATATTTGTCCGCATGCTTAAAAAACGAGATAAACACTTCCTGAAACAAATCTCCGGCGGCTCCTTCGTCCTGCACCAACGCCATAATGTATTGATACAGCGAATTTTTATACCGGTACACCAACGTTTCAAACGCTTCGCCCGAGCCGGACTTAAAGAGCTGGACGAGTTCGTCGTCCGTTCTTTCGTTCAATTTCGGATCCATATTCTTATAACCCCAATCCTTCTTTTTTTATTGCACTGTTTTTTTATATTCAAAAAACGCTATAATATATATATAAGAAAAAGAAAGAATATAAATGTTTTACATTTTTCATCAAAAAATTGCTATAATATTTTCTGTTGTGTTTAATTCGTTTTTTAGAATCTATAATTATGAATATAAATTCTTCCTGCTTCTTTTATAACATTAAACGTTCCATGCTAACCATTGTGCGCATGGGGTACTTCTTTATGCATAAGGGAACAGGGAGAGTTTGTATAATTTAACGTTCAATTTTGTGTTGCTTATACAAACCCGCCCATTAAAAGGAGCGGGTTTTTTTATGGAAGAGGAAAAAGAAAGAAAATGAGAAAAATCATTGCATCATTGGTAAGTGTCAGTATTCTTGTATTCAGCTGCGTGCCGGTTCAGGCTGGAGGCCCGGATAAAGTTTTGCGCGGGCTCAAAGCCATGGCCAAAAGCAAAAAGTTCACGCCCACAAAATTCACTTACCGCCCGAACATGTCTCTTCCTGCGGTGCGCCGTCTGCCCACCACGCAGCCGGTGCTGCCTGCCCACAAAACGCCCGTAACGCCTCAAACGCAGCAGGAGCTGCAGCGCGGCGTGCGCAAAGCCGTATTGAAAGCAACGCTTCCCAACACCTTAAGCCTCAAAGAAATCCAACGGCGCCTGGCCGACGGCAAAACGGCCCAACTTGCCGGACGGATTTTGGCGTACCCCAACGCCGCGGTGCGCGAAGGGCTGCTGCGCAACGAATTTGTACAAGTGGCGTTGGCGGGGCATGCCACGCCGGAGCAAATCGCTCAAGCGGCGGAATTTTGGCGCCAGGATTTACAAACTGCGCTTTCCTCTTTTGACGCCTTGCCCGAAGGCAATTTGAATACGCTGACGGAAGCCTTCCGGCAAAAAAACGCGGCCGTAGCCACGGCTAACGAAGCGCTGGCGGATGCCGCCGCGCTGGGGCTGTACGGCTCCGCACAAGACGGCGCGCTGATTTTGGAACTTTACCGCAAAGCCGCCCGCACGCCGCTGGCCCCGCTGGCCGAAGCGACCGCGGCCAGAGCCTTGCTGCGCTTGGGAGCCCAGCAAGAATTAGCCGCTTTGGCGGCGGAATCGGGCAGCCAGGCCGAGCTGTGGCAAAGCGTGAGCGCCTATGCCGAAAAACAGGGCGTAGCGCTGAATCGGGGCGAAGCACAGCCTGCCGCGGTACACGCGGCGGACGTTTTCCGCCCGGCGCTCAAAAAATTTGGCAAAATTAACCTGCTGGCGGCGGACCCTTCCCGCGAAGCAACCTCTTTGTACATGGCGCTGGGCCGCACGCAAGCTGCGCCGGTGAAACTGCCGGCTGGGAAAACGGCCCCGTGGCCGGGAGATATTGCCCTGCCGCAGGTGAGCTTGGCCGCAACGCCTTCGCTGCAGGCCGAAGCCCTTTCCATTGCGGGGGGAGAAAATACCGCGGCGCAAACCGCCGCCCCGACCGCTTTGGCCAAAGCGTTCCAGAAAGCCAACCCGCAGGCCGCACAAGCAAAAGCAACCGCGGCCGATAATTCCGGCGTATTATACGGCGGAATCCCGGTGCCGGCTTTGTGGAAAAATCTTAAAAAAGTTTTTTCTTCCGTCAAAAAACGCGCGTCCGCCAAAACGGCCGCGGCGCCGGAGCCCGTTCTGCCGGCCACCGGCTGGAAAGGCACGCTGCAGCGCGCCAGCCTCTACCTGGCCTCTGCGGTAATGGGCTTGGAAGTAGCCACGCCCGTGATTGCCAACTTCGGCTCCAGCTTTGGCTTGTCGTTAAGCGACAATATTTTGGTGGCGGTGGCCACGTATCTGCCGTACTCTGTGGGGGCGTTCCTGTCCAACTGGCTGAAACAAAAAATCGGACGCAAAGCCTCTATGAATTTGGGCTTGGCGCTGATGGGCGGCGCTTTTACGGCGGGGGTAACGCTGTTTGGCCTGAACGGCTCTTTCGTGCCGCAAGCGGACGCGATGGCCCACTTTTACAACATTTTGGCCTGTATCACCCTTGCCAGCACGGGCGGCGTATTTGTGCACAATGCCGTGGGGCCGATTATGACCGATTTAAGCGCGGGAGCGAGCGAACTGTCGCTGCAGCGCAGAAACGCCAATACCGAATTGAGCCGTGCGCTGGGTATGGCGGCGTCGTTTGCGTTCCCGTTCCTGTCCACCAAAGTACTGGGCATGGATTGGAGCTTTACGTTTGCGCTTCCGATTCCGCTGGTGGCGGCGGCCGCACTGGGGATTAACCTTTCCCGTATTCCCAATACCAAACCGGTTTTGGAACCGAAACCGGCTGCTGCCCCGGCCGAAGCCGCCGTGCAGGGGAAAAGAAACCGCCGCGCCTATCAGCTGACGTCCTCTCTCCAAAACAACAGCTATGTGCGCTTGTTCAAAGAAGAAAAAGGCGTTGCCGCGCTGTTGGCGGGGCTGTTTATTATGAACGCGGTGGAAATGTCGTTTAATAACGGATTTATGTTCTTGCTTCCGTCGTTGACGAAAGACCCGTCCTCGCAGTACCTGTTTGGGCTGCTGCAATTTGCCGCGCCGTTCCTGTTGGGCCGGTACCTGGCACGGAATTTTCTGAAATGGTTCCCTAAAAACAATATGTCCGTGGCCACGTCCATCGCGGCCGCGGGGGGACTGGCGGCGCTTCCGCTCGCCTCCAACGTCTATGCGTTGACGGCCGCGCTGTTCGCCGCGGAAGTGGGTATTTCCACTACGTTTACGCTGGCGTTTGCCCGCTCGGCCACCAACAGCCGCACGCAGGACCGCATTATCTCTTTGATTGTTGCCAGCGCCATTTCCTGCGCGTTCGGCCCGATGTTGCTGACCCACCTGGCCCAGGGATTTATAGATACGGGCGCCTTGACGACTTCCGGCGCTACGGCGGCGGCGTTGATTGGGGTTCCGTCCCTGCTGGCGGCCTTGTCCGCGCTGCTGTTCAAACGATTGGAACGCTCCCACGCCAAAGCGGCGGCCGACGGCCCGGACGCCGTGCTGAACACCCAAAAAACCGCCAAAACGGCTTCCTGGGTACAACGGTTGATTGCACGGATTAAAAGCCTGTTTGGCAAAAAACCTTCCGCCCATTAAATAAAACCCCGGGTTTCCCCGGGGTTTTTTAATCTTTAAGTACACTCCTCCGGCCGCGCCACACACGCGGCCGGAGCCGTTAAAACTGCGGCTCATCCGCTTTCACACGCCAGCCGCTTTCAACCCCTCCCGTAAACAGTATAAGCCATACGCCCTTTCGTACCGGGATTTGCGGCCCACAAAAAAACCGGCCCGTTTTTAGACGGGCCGGTTTCTATTTACCCCCACGAATTAAATTATTCGTAGCGCAGAGCGTCAATAGGCGTCAGTTTGGAAGCTTTATACGCCGGATAAAACCCGAAGAAAACGCCCGTCGCCGCCGAGAACCCTACCGACAGCAACACCGCCGACAGGCTTAATTCGGCCGGAATCGTGGAATTAGCCGCCACAATCAGCGTAATGGCCACCCCCAGCAAAATTCCTATCAGCCCGCCAATGCAGGAGAGCGTAACCGATTCCACCAAAAACTGCAGGCGGATGTCCCAGCTGGTGGCGCCAATGGCCATACGAATCCCGATTTCGCGGGTGCGCTCCGTAACGGACACGAGCATAATGTTCATTACGCCAATCCCGCCCACAATCAGCGACACCGCCCCAATCGCCCCCAGCAACAGGCTCATCGTTTTGCCCATGGTTTTGGCTTGTTCAATAAACGAAGCAAAGTCGTCCAGCTGGAAATCGTCTTTGGCCAGGGGGTGAATCCGGTGGGTATTGCGCACCGTATTTTGAATATCCACTTTGGTATTTTCTATGGTGTTAAAATCGGCCACTTTAATTACCACGCGGTCCAGGGCCCGCCGGTCGGAACTGTTCCACCCGGCGTTCATTTTCACTTTGCCGGTGGTATAGGGGATGAGGGCTCCTTCGTCCATATCAAAGCCCATCCCGCTTTGCCCCGTTTTTTTCACCACGCCCACCACCTTGAACGGGATATTGTCCAACACAATGGTTTTGTTCAGCGGGTCCACATCGCTAAAAATCGTCTCCGCCGCCGAGGCGCCCAACACAATCACCTGGGCGTAATCGTTCACTTCGCGGTCGGTAAATTCGCGGCCGCTTTCAATGGGCCAATCGTAGGTTAAAAAGATGTCCGGGTCCGTGGCCAGCACGCCCAAAGAAACGCTGGTATTTTTGTATTTGACGTCAAAACTGGTGGTAATATACGGGGCGGCCGCGGCCACACCGTCCACCCGGCGAATGGCGCGCACATCGTCCATCGTTACGTCTTTGGGGGAGGAAATGCTGTCGTCCAAGTCCCACGGCTGGCGCAAAAACAAAATATTAGTGCCAAAGCGGGCCACGCTGTCGGTTACGCTCTTTTGCGCGCCCGACCCCACGGCCAACATGGTAATCACGGCCGAAACCCCAATCACAATCCCCAGGCTCGTCAGAGCGGCACGCATTTTATTGGCAAAAATGGCCTTGAGCGAAATTTTGAAAATAGCGTAAAAAGAATCCCACATGTTATTTTACCTCGTCGCTTATCTTTTCGCCGTCTTTGAACTTAATCAACCGCGAAGCATATTCCGCAATGTCCGGCTCGTGCGTAATCAAAATAATGGTTTTGCCCATCTCTTTATTCAGCCGGGTAAACAGGTCCATCACTTCAATACTCATTTTGGTGTCCAAGTTTCCGGTCGGCTCGTCGGCAAAGATAATGGGGGCGTCGCACACGAGCGAGCGCGCAATCGCCACCCGCTGCTGCTGCCCGCCCGAAAGTTGGTTGGGCAAGTGAAAAGCGCGTTTTTCCAATCCCACGGCCGTCAGCGCTTCCATCGCTTTTTGGCGGCGCAGGTGGGCCGGAGTATGGTTGTAAATCATCGGCAGTTCCACGTTTTCCACGGCGGTCGTGCGTTTGATCAGGTTAAACCCCTGGAACACGAAGCCGATTTTGCGGTTGCGCACGCCGGCCAGCTTGGACAAATCCGTCGCCGTTACGTCAATCCCGTCCAAAATATATTTGCCGCTGGTCGGTTTATCCAAACAGCCCAAAATATTCATAAACGTGGACTTGCCCGAACCGGACGGCCCCATCACGGCCACAAATTCGCCCTTTTCAATGGACACGCTCACCCCGTTCAAGGCGCGCACTTCCACGTCGCCCAATTGGTAAATTTTGTACAAATCGCGCGTATCAATCAACGCCATAGCGCCCTCCTAGCGGCGTCTGCCCGGCCGCGGCGGACCGCCGGCTTGGTTGGTGGTCGTAGCTTTGAGGTTGTTTTCGCCCACAATCACCACATCGCCTTCTTTCACGTCGCCGTCGGTAATTTCGGTTTGTTTGGTGGCAATAATGCCGATGGTTACGTCCACCCGCTGCGGCTGCAGCTGGCCCGGATTGAGCTTCCACACGCCGGTATTTTCATACTTGTTGGTGTTGGTGGAGGGGGAGAAGCGCAGCGCTTCGTTGGGCACCAAAAGGACGTCCTTTTTGTCCTGGGTGCGAATCGTCAGCGTAGCGGTCATGCCGGGTTTTAAGCGCAAATCCTGGTTGTCCACGTCAATAATTACGGTATAAGTCGTGCCGCTGGAAGAAGAAGTGGTGGTGTCGGACGTATCTACATAGTTCGTGCGCACCTGGCGGACCACCCCGTTAAATTTTTCGCCCATATAGCCGTCCAGCGTAAATTCCGCCTTTTGCCCGGGCATAATTTTGACGATGTCCGCCTCGGACACTTTGGCTTCTATCTGCATTTTGGTCAAATCCTGCGCCACCACAAACAGCTCCGGCGTAGAGAACCCGGCCGTAATGGTCTGCCCTTCGCTTACTTTTTTGGTCAGCACGACCCCGTCAATCGGCGAGACGATTTTCGTGTTGGACAAATCCTTCTCGGCCGTATCCAGGTTGGACTGCGCCTGCACCACGCTGGCTTGCGCGGCATTTAGGCTGCTTTTGGCATTGACGTACGCCAATTCATACTCTTCCAAATTGACCTTGGACACGTATTCCTTTTCGTACAGCGCCTGGTAACGCTCGTAATTCTTTTTGGCCAGCCGGTACGATACATCGGCCGACGACAAACTTTCCTTCGCCGAGGACAAGCGGGCTTTGGCTTCTTCCAGCGAGGCCAAAATCTGCGTTTGGTCAATCACGGCCATCAAATCGCCTTTTTTTACCTCGGTATTGTAGTCCACGTAAATTTTCAAAATTTCGCCGGACACCAAGGCCCCCACTTCCGTCGTATTGACGGGGTTAATCGGGCCGGAGGCTTCCACAATGTCCACAATATCGCCACGCTTGACGACCGCCGTTTTGTACTGGGGCGCCGCCGGAGCGGAAAAGAAGAACGCCTTTACGCCCCACGCCGCCGCCAACACCAGCACGATAATCAGCGTTTTTACCCACCACGCCGATTTGGCAAATTTTTTAAGAATACGTTTGAATATATTATCTTTTTTCATATCTAATTGGTCCCCATGGCTTGTTTCAAATCCGCTACGGCCGAGGCGTAATCATAGCGGGCGGTCAGTAAGCTCAGTTCGGCGTCCGTATATGCCACTTCCGCGTCTTTTAATTCAATAATGTCGCCGATTCCTTCGTTATAGCGGCCGCGGGAAAGGTCCAAATTTTCCTTGGCCTTTTCCACATTTAACTCCGCTATCGGAATACTTTCCGAAGCTTCCTGCATGTTAATATACGCGCTCTGTACTTCCAAAAACACGTCGTTGAGCAAGCTGCGGTTGGAATTGAGCGTATTTTCCAGCGAAATTTTGGCTTGTTTTACGCCGTTATACGTTTTGAACGCGCTAAAAATCGGAATTTCCACGGCGGCCAACAATTTGGTTTCTTCGTTATCCAACGAAAAATCGTCCCCGCTTTTGGAAAATCCCGCCGAAAAAGAAAACGTGGGGAAAAACCCCGCTTTCGCCTGGTTCAGCTTGATTTGGCTGATGCGCACGTCCGTCTGGGCGGAAAGCACGTCCGGACGGTTGGCATAGGCGGTTTGGACGGCTTGGTCAAAGGGCATGTCAAACTTTTCAAAAGAAGCGATGTCCTCTATATCCAAGGTATTGGGCGTGGTAACCCCCAACGAATTGGCCAGCTGGGCCGAGGCCGTTTTGACCAAGTTCTTGGCGCGAATCAGGCTCAGTTCTTCGTTGTTTAAGTTGACTTCCGCCGTAGTTACGTCCACTTTCGGGCGCAGCCCCAAGCGGAAATATTCGGCCGCCCGTTCGTACTGGTCTTTGTACAAATCGCGCGATTGGGTGCGAATCGCCACCGCCCGCACGGCCGACAACAGCGCATAATAATTCTTTTTAACGGTGCGGACAATGTCGTTTTCCACGCTGTCTAAATTCAACTCTGCCTGCTCCACCGCCAATTTTTGCGTTTTAATGTTGCGCACGATATCGGTAATCCCGCTGAGCGAAAGCTGCGCCTGGGCATACACGTCCGACGAGCCGTGATCCGCCCGGGAAGAACCGTCCGTCTTGCTGTTGGCGTAATTTTGCGAAGCGCCGGCGGACACCGTCGGCAAAAATTCCGATTTGGCCAAATTCAAATTTACATGGGCATTTTGCAAATTCAGCTGCGCGCTGACGGCCTGCGGGCTGTTGGCCAGCGCAATTTGAATACAGTCCTCCAGCGTCAGCTTGCCGTTAATGTCCGGCAGGGGTTTTCCGCCCGCGCCGCGGGGCACCAGGGCCGGCTTGTCGTTTTTGGCAGGATGGATGGCGGCTTTTTGTTCGCCGGACGAGGCCGCAGCTTCCTGTACCGGAGGAAGGACCGCGTCCTGCGCGGCCTGATCCGCCGCGGTGGCACGGGCCGAAGCGGCGGGCGCATCTTTTTCCGACGAAGCCACCACTTCGCTTTTGGCGTTTATCCCGGCAAACAGCAAAACGGCTATTAAAAAAAGTTTCAAATGTTTCATAAGCATATTATATAATTTTGCCCTTTTTCTTGGACGAAAAATCCTCGGCGTTTTTACACGCCGCTTCTATTGGAACACCAAGGGCGCCCATTTTATTGCACTTGTTTGCCTCAGCCAAAAGTCCCAAGGGCAATTGGGCCTTTTGGCCCTTGTGAGCGGGGGGGAGAAAATTTTAAGATAAATAAAGAAGGAAGTATCCTCTTCAAGGAGAATTATGAAAAAAACTTGTATGTTGGTTCTTACCCTATGCCTGGCCGCCCCGGCCTTTGCCCAAGGACGTGATGTTCTTAAACCGGCGTGGAAGGCAATGCAAAAAGAAACCGCGGCCCGAGAATTGTCGCGCCAACGGATTCAAAAACAACTGGTAAATCCGCTGCGCCCCACGGAGCGGCTGCAGTTGCTTACAAGATCTTTCACACAAACGCGGCGCACCACTCCCAGCACTTTTGCTAACAAAATTTCCGCCGCCATTGCCAAACAATATCCGCTCCTTGCCGTTCACTCCAAACCGGCGATGATTGCCTATGGAAAAAGACTAATGGAAAGCGGCGAATTTAACTTTTTGAGCGAACCTTGGCAATCCCAAGTAAACGCTATTTTCAACAACCACGAATCCATGGCAGGCGGCCGCCAGCCGTTCCAATCGTATGTAACGGCGCTGGGAAAAATAACCTCCGCCCGCAAATGGAACAGACTGCCGCTTAAACAGCGCGCCGTAATGCTATTTCTGCTGGATGATTTGCAAAAAACGACCGACAACCTGTATAAAGCGCTGGACTACCCGGACTATTGGGCCGAAGCCACGCATTTGAGTTTTACGGCCGCGCGCGACATTATCCGCTTAACCCAGCTGATGGCCCAATCGCCCAAAACATTTTCCGCCCAGTTGTTTGAACTGAGCACCCTGCTGGACGCCGCGCCCAAAACGCCGTTTACGGAGTTCCTGCAAAAACAGCTGATTAAATCGCCGGATTATGCCAAGTATTGCGCTTGGATCCGCGCGGAAAAAACGGGCATTAACCCCGTTTCGTTTGAAGAAATGTACCGCCGTTTTTCTGCTAGATAATCCGTTTGCCGGTTGATGAACCCGCCGCCCGAGTGGCGGCGGGTTTTTGCTTCCCGCCCGAGGAAAAGATATAATAAGAATAGCTATGTGGAAAACCGTTGCGCTGTTATGCGCTTCTAACTTATTTATGACGGTGGCCTGGTATGGCCACCTTAAATTCAAAAACCGCGCCTTGTGGCTGGTAATTTTGGCCAGCTGGGGCATTGCGTTTTTTGAATACTGCCTGCAAGTGCCGGCCAACCGAATCGGGAGCGATTACTTTTCCGTTACGCAGTTAAAAGTAATGCAGGAAGTCATCACGCTGGTCGTATTTGCGGGTTTTTCGGCCGTATATTTTAAGGAAAGTTTCAAGTGGAACCACTTCGTCGGCTTTGCGTGTTTGGTGGCCGCCGTATTTTTTGTGTTCAAAAAATGGTAAAAAACGATGAAAAACAAACACCGGCTCTTTATTAAAATGGCGGAACTGGTGGCGGAACAATCCACCTGCTGCCGCATCCAGGTAGGGGCGGTACTGGTGAAGGATAACCGCGTGATCAGCATGGGCTTTAACGGAACGCCTACCGGCCAGCTGCATTGCGACGAAAATTTCAAAACCGTGTACGAGCAAAACTATCGGGACAAATTTCCCACGTTCCCGGATTTTGTGGCCAGCCGCACCTTTTACGATTTGCACGGCAAGTGGTCTATTGAAAATGAACTGCACGCCGAGCAAAACGCCATTGCCTTTGCCGCCAAAAACGGCATTGCCACGCAAGGAGCTTCGGTGTACGTAACGTGGTCTCCCTGTGTGCACTGCGCAAAAGTCATCGTCAGCGCGGGGATTAAAAAAGTGTTTTATAAAAATACGTACGACCGCAGCCAGGAAGGGATTGTGTTCCTGGGGCGCAACGGCATTGAGTGCCGCCAATTAACCGAAAAAGACATCTCCGCCAACGAATAAAAGTTTCGGAGCAACCCATATTTTTACTATAATGGAGCTATATGACAAAAAAAACCACCTCTTCTCCGGCAGAACAGAAAGATATTCTCGTGTCGTTTTTAATCGGCATCATTGATTTTTGCAAAAAGAACAAAAAAGGCGTGCTGACGGCGCTGGCCATTTTGATTTTGGCCGCCGTAGTGGGCGGCTGCTATTCCGCGCACGTCCGCAAGGTTACCCAAAATTCCTGGGCGGCCTACTATTCGGCCCAGGTGGCCCTCTTAAGCGGCGAGGAAGAACAAGGCTTTGCCCAAATTGATCAGCTGGCCAAGGATTATCCTTCCACGCCCGCTGCGCAATATGCCCAGCTGTTAAAAGGAGACATCCTTTACAATGCCGAAAACTACGCCCAAGCGGTGGACGTGTACAAAGGGCTGTTGACTTCCAACAACCCCACGGTCGCCACGGTGGCGGCACTTTCCATGGCGGCGGCCCAGCAGGCGGTAAAAGATTACAAAGCCTCGGCCGAAGCGATGAATCAGTTTATTCAAAACAATCCCACCAGTTTCGCTTTGCCGCAAGCGTACCTGACGCTGGCCATGAGTCAGGAACTGGCGGGCAACAAAACCGAAGCGCTGAACGCTTACAAATACCTAAGCGACGCCTACGCGCAAACCTATTTCGGTACGATGGCCAAACAAAAGTTGGCCGAACTTCAAAAATAATTTGCTGTAAAAAATCCCGTCCGGTTTTCATTTTCGGACGGGTTTTTTGTTTTACCCCAAAACAAAAAATTTTCCAAAACAGAGGAAATTCATGTATAAAAAACTAACTGCCGTATTACTTTTGCCCGTCCTGCTGGCCCAACTTTCTTACGGGGCCGGATTTGGCCTGTACGAATACAGCGGCCGGGCTACCGCCATGGGCGGCGCTGTAATGGCCTCCGCGGCTGAACCGGCCTCCCTGGCCACGAACCCGGCTTTGATTACCGAGCTGGAAGGAACCCAGCTGCAGCTGGGCGTAACCGCCGTAACGGCCGATGCAAAAACCACCGTCATGGGAAGCGCCCGCACCCTGAAGCACGATATGTGGTATTTGCCCAACTTTTACATTACCCAAAAATGGAGCGACCAAGTGTCCGTCGGCCTGGGCGGATTTTCCCGCTACGGCCTGGGCGGCGAATACAGCGACCCCGTACAAACCTGGCCGGGCAGCAACTTGGCCTACAAAGTAAAACTGGAAACTTTTTCCTTCACGCCTACGATCGCGGTGAAAGCGAACGACGAATTCTCGCTGGCGATGGGGCTGGAAGCGATGGTCATCGGTTTTTCGCAAAGTTCCTTTTATAATGCAAACCCAACCAATCCCGGCAATTACGACATCAGCGGCTCGGGCGTAAGCTGGGGGGGAAACTTCTCGTTTATTTACAGACCGGCCTGGGCCGAAAAATGGTCCTTGGGGGCTATGTACCGCAGCAAAGTAAAGCAAAACCTGAACGGACGCATTGACGCCGGCAGCAAATCGTTCCCCGAGTTGAACATCCACAGCGAAGACGCCGAAGGCTCCATCTCGCTGCCGGACAGCCTGTCCGCCGGCATTTCGTTCCGCCCGACGGAAGACTGGACGTTGGAAGCGGGCATCGTGGGCACTTTCTGGAGTGCGTACGACCAAATCTTAATCCAATATACCGACAATTCTTCCAACCCGTTCATCTACAACCATAAAAAGTACAAAGACGTGTACCGCCTGAACTTTGGCACCGAATACCAGCTGAACCCCAGCTGGGCCCTGCGGGCGGGCTATGTGTACGACAAATCGCCCATCAACGCCAACGAAATGGACACGCTGGTCCCCGTGCACGACCGGCACATCGCCAGCGTAGGCGTGGGCTACAAAACCGAAACCTGGAGCCTGGACTTGGCCTACGCTCACATCTTTGCTAAAGACTTAAGCGGCATTTCGGGGCAAATGTCCCAAAAGCTGGGAGCGCCCGTCCGTATGGAATATTCCGACGGGAAAAGCGATATGTTTGCCCTTACGTTCGGTTATAAATTCTAAAAAAACGGCTCTTATCAAAAATCCCCGCCGGTTGGCGGGGATTTTTTTGTATTCGCGGGTTCCAAAATGTGGGTCTATGTTAAAGCAACTGGGCTTTTTCCAACAATTTCTGCACCAGGCGCGAAACGGCATACTGTTTCAACTCCGTTTCCTTCACCGCCGTAAATTCCGGCGGAACAGGAAGAGAAGCAGGAACTGTAATAAACGCTAAATCCGCAAAAATGACCCGGTGCGACAGCACATGTTTCATCGCCGCCACCGCGGGCGCCGCCTTTCGCTTTCCAAACCAACGCCGGTATTCCGCCGCCTGCTGCCAAGGGGCATCGGCGGTTTTTGTTTCCACCAGCGGCGGCTCGTACAAGTTTTGCCACACGTCGGCCGGGCCGCGTTTATGCAGCCAGGTATTTTTCCCTTGCTTTACATATATATAATGGAAATAGCGGGCTGAAATTTTCGTCTTTTGGGCTTTCACGGGCAGTTCGTCCACCCGCCCTTGCTTGTAAGCGGCGCAACGCCCCGCCAACGGGCATGTGCTGCACTGCGAGGCGGACGGCGTGCATACCGTAGCGCCAAAATCCATAATGGCCTGATTATAATCCCCGGGCGCCTGCTTATCCAGCAACTTTTGCGCCAGCTCGGCAAATTGCTTTTTCCCGTCCGCCGAATCTATCGGCACATCTATCCCGTACACCCGTGCCAACACCCGATACACGTTTCCGTCCACCACGGCATAAGGCATTTGATACGCAATAGAGCAAATGGCGGCCGCCGTATAATCGCCCACGCCTTTCAGCGCGCGCACGCCTTCGTAAGTGGAGGGGAAAACCCCTTGCATGCTTTTGGCGGCGGCATGCAGATTGCGGGCGCGGGAATAATATCCAAGCCCCTGCCAGCACTTCAGCACTTCGTCTTCCGACGCGTCCGCCAATGCCTGGGGGGTGGGGAACCGCTCCGAAAACTTTTTATAATATTCCAAGCCTTGGGCTACCCGGGTTTGCTGTAAAATGACTTCAGACAGCCAAATCAAATAAGGGTCCTGGATTCCCCGCCAGGGCAAATCCCGCTTGTTCTGCGCATACCAATCCAATAATACGGAAGAAAAGCTCTTCATAGCATTATTTTACAATTTTATTTTCCATGCGGTTTCATAAAATCATTTTTTGAAACGGCGCAAATTTAGCCCCGTTTTTGCAAATTGTATTTTTTGCAAATTTAGCCTCTTTTTTTAATTTTTATACACATTATTTTTTTTGGCATATTTAGTGTTTTTGAGTTTTCAAAACTAGCAGTAGGGGGAAAAGCAAAAAAGTCATCTTTTTTGTGCTCAGATTTTAGCCAAGGCTGGGCGCAAAAAGAGCGTTTATTTTCTTGTTTCATGCTTTTTTCAACACAGGTTTTTAAGCTGAGATTTTTCAAAAAATCTCAGTCAAAGACATATATTAGATTTTTTGTGTTCTTCTTATGTCATTTTTTCTCATATTTGAAATGATGTTTTGCCACGTTTTTTAGCGATTTCTCGTCTGAGAAATCGGGTTGTTCACAAGGTTTGACATAAAATATAATTAAATGACATAGCATTGACATATGTCATCAAATTGTTTATTATATGTCATAACTGGGGGAAAACTCCGGTGGATAACTTAACGGGGGATAAGTAAACCTATGGCGGAAGAATCGGAACCTTTATTCAAAATCCGCTTTCGTTTTCCGGGCGGAGAAGAGTTTGAAGCACAGGGAAACCGCGAATTTATAGAACAACAACGCAACTATTTTCTGTCTTTAATCGGCAAAAAGGCAGGAGCCGCACCCCATTTATCCAAAATAGAACCGGCGGCCTTGCGTTCTTTTTCCACCTCTACGCCCACCCGCGTTGCGCCTGCCGCACTTCCGCCCCTTTCTCCGCTTCCGCCGGCACAGCGCGCAGTAAACAATAGGCCCATGCAGCAGGAGGAAACCCCAGCCGATCAAGCTTTCCCCGCTTTAAGGCTTTGGGAGCGGCTTTTGAAGGAGGACGGGGATATTGTGCTGCTTCGCAAAAAAATGCGGCTTTCCCCGCAGGAAGCGGCTTTATTGCTGCTTGCCGGGGCACGGGTGCTCCTCAAAAAGCCGGCCTACACCGCGCTTCATCTCTCCCGCTCCATGAAAAAATCCGGCTTTTCCGAAGGACGCCTGGACCGCCTGCTGGCGCAGGAAATAAAAAACGGCCACTTGAACTGCGACGGAAGCAAACGCTCCCGCAGTTACCGCCTGACAAACGAAGGCTTTGCCAGGGCGTATGTATTGGCGGAAAAATTGGGCAACGAATTGCTGTAAAGGCACACCAAAGGCATTTTCTTTTTGTTCCGGCAGGGGGGACGGCGCTACTTCAATCACTCTGTTTTCCTGCGGCAAACGGCCCTACGCCCCCGCGAAAAAGCCCTTTACTGCAAAATACACAACGAAGGGCCCCGTAAGAAAGCGGAAAACCGAGCCAAAAAGGCTCATTTCAGCTCGCATACCCACGTGGTCCAACTCAGCAACCTTTTTTCTACAAGAGGAAAAACGCTTTAATTTACAAGATCCAAGGAGCATGACACAACTGTCGTCCTTCCCCAGGGAAGCAGTCCCATTTCACTCAAAAACAAGACAGACTTTGCTCCTCCTGCCCCCCGATAGAAAAGGCCACCTAGTAATAGCAAATCCGGGCGGCCAGTTCATCTCGGCCCCATTTTACCTCCAGCGAACAGGAATACCCTCTTTCACAAAATCAAGGCCGCAGCATTTATCTACGCCCCTTATGCTAAAGGGGGGAAAAGACTCTTGTCATGTCAGCCACACGCCCCCTGTTGTGCACTCCCCTTCATGCTTTTTACCCAAAAAAGCGCTCTAAAATTGTTCCTAGGATTTCCCGTTCGCTTTTGGCCTCAACCAATACGGCTCTGCTTCCGGCAGGCCGCAAATTGGGATTCTATGCTCTTTTCCGGCGCCAACTTGGAGTGGGGGAAATTTATTATGGGATTTCCTTTCATCTCTCAACTGGTGGCAGAATCCAAAATTACCCTGCAATCTCACATTTTCAAAATTTGGGCCGACTGTTTGCCCCGATTTTGATTGTGAATTGTTAAAAAATACAATTTTTTATACTAAAAAAATTATTATTATATTTTAAGTATTTTTTATTTTTATATATTTTTTGCTTTTTCAAACGACTTTACACGCAAAATCAAAATTTTCCCCATTTGTTTTTCCAAATTACACTCCAGGAAAAAGATTTTAGGACCCATTTTACCTGTTAACAACACCATAAACAGGCGCGACATTAAATAGCTTCCTTTTTGTGAAAAAGGGGGCTATTTGTCCGACTCCCATAACTAACGATAATTTTTATTATGTTAATTAAAACAAGTAAAAATTCATTTTTTATTCTCCTATAATATTTATTAGTTTTTTATTGTTTTTTATTGTTTTTTAATATATTTTCAATAAGAAATAATATTTATTTTAGGTTTTTATTTTTATCACTTGGACCGCGGAAGAGAAGGCTCAAATTGGAGTATTTTTTTGCTCTCAGAAAAATATTTTTGGGCTCTTTTTTGTGATCATCTTTGCCATTTTTTGGAACACTAAATTTACAAAAACAGGGCCTTTTTTAACAGGGCATGACTGTTTTTTATTTTTTCACTCCCCCCATTTTTTGGACGCAATTTTGTTTTAATCAACCAAACCCAAACTATCCCTAATTTTTTCCAAAATTTTTTAGGTTTAACTTATATTTCTATATTTTTAATATTAAAATAAAAAATCCTTATTTTTTAATATAAATTATTTTTACATCTAAAATCGCCAAAAACGCGCCAGAACGAATTGGGGGTACCTGGAATATGGGGCAAAACAAAATAGAGAGGAT
>CASFFX010000007.1 GCA_949294085.1 uncultured bacterium
AATTTAATCAAAAAAGGAGCAAACGATGAAAAACATTACAGCGGGCCGATTAGGCGGGTTTACGCTTATTGAATTGTTGGTAGTAGTTTTAATTATTGGCATATTGGCGGCGGTGGCATTGCCGCAGTATGAAAAAGCGGTGCAGAAAGCCCGCGTAACGGAGGCAATGGGTATCCTTAAAAAAATAGTGGATAATATAGATATGTGTGTGCTCGCTAACGGGGGAACAGATAATTGCGATGAGGATATAGTTTTTGAAGGATTAGAACAATTTGCCAACAATGGCGGCCTTTCCACTAAAAATTTTGATTATGGAACATATGGTTTCGCGTTGGCTATGGATAAACAACAAAACTATACTCTTGCGTTGGCTTCCCATACTATGGAGGAAATAGTTGGGGCCCCGGAAGGACGTTGGTGCCTGCCAGGAACAGAAAAAGGACTGGCATTTTGCAAAAGTTTAAGCGGAAAAGCTCCAACTGATTGGGAGGGAAATGCCCTTTACCCATTTTAAGAAAAATTCCCCGGTCCGCCGGGAAACTATATAACAAAAACCCCGCCTTGCGGCGGGGTTTTTGTGTTTTATTGCAATTTTTTGAGGAACCGCTCAAACGCGGCCTTTCCTTCGGGCGTACGCTTATATACGCCGGCGTATTCCAGCACCCGCGCAAACACTTTGCCCACTTCCGCGCGCAGAATTTCCGCCGCGTTTTGGGCGGTAAACGTGTATTTTTTCAATAACTCTTCCGCCCACGGGGCGTGCTTGGCCAGCGTTTCGCTTTTTTGAATTGCGGCAAGGTCCCGTTTAATCAGCGGGGCTTCCAGGTCCTTCAATTCCTTGGCCAGCCGCGCCGGCAGCACCGCCAGGCCCATGACCTCAATTAAGCCGATATTCTCCTTTTTAATGTGGTGCACTTCGGCGTGCGGGTGGAAAATGCCCATCGGGAATTCTTCCGTGGTGCGGTTGTTGCGAAGCACAATGTCCAGCTCAAAGGCTTTGCCGCGGCGGCGGGCAATGGGCGTAACCGTGTTGTGCGGCGTGTCGCCTGTTTTGGCCAAGATGTCGGCCTTGGGGTCGCTGTAGGTGCGCCATTTTTTTAGGATGTATTCTCCGGCCTCTATTAAATCCTTTTTAGCGCCGTTTAGGCGGATGACGCTCATCGGCCATTTGACGATCCCCGCTTTGACGCGCGGGAATTTGCCGAGCTTGAACGTTTTTTCCACCGGGGCTTTTGCCATGGCGAATACGTACCGCCCGCCCTGGAAATGGTCGTGCGTTAAAATGGACCCGCCGACAATCGGCAAATCCGCATTGGAACCGATGAAATAATGCGGCAGAAAATCCACAAAGTTTAATAGCCGCTCAAAGCTTTTTTTCGTCAGCTTCATCGGTTCGTGCTTGTCCGACAGGAAGATGCAATGTTCGTTGTAATACACGTAGGGCGAATATTGCAGGTACCACGGTTCGCCGTCTTTCAGCAGGTCAAGCGGCACCAAGCGCAAATTTTGGCGCGCCGGGTGGTTAATGCGGCCCGCGTAGCCTTCGTTTTCCTTGCACAGCAGGCAGGGCGGATAGGCCGACGCTTTTACCTTCAGCGCGGCGGCGATGTCCTTGGGGTCTTTTTCCGGCTTGGACATATTGATTGTAATGTCCAAGCTTCCGTAGGGCGTGCGGGCTTTCCAGGCCAGGTTTTTGGCCACGCGTGCGGTGCGGATGTAGTCCAGCGCGCGGGCGTCGTGGTAAAACTTATCCGTGGCGGCTTTGGGGCTTTTTTTGTACAGGGCGAAAAATTCGTCTGTTACGGCCGAAGGCTGGCGGGCAAATACGCCCATGAGTTTGGTGTCAAACAAGTCCCGCATGGTTACGGTGTCGGGCGTAATCAGCCCCTGTTGGGCGGCCCAATCGCAGATTTGTTTGAGGATTTCACATGGGTAAACCGGCGTTTTGCCCTTAAACCCGCTGGGGGTATAGTCGGACAAGTGCAATAGGTCCAACAGTTGGTTTACCGCCCATACGCGGTCGCGCGCGGGCAGGAGTTTTTCGTTTACGGCAAATGCCACTAATTGGTCAATAAGCAGATTGATGTCCATACGTTCTCCTAAAATTTGCGGTGCTGTTCCCAATTCCACGCGGTTTCAATAATGCGCGCCAAATTGTATTCGGGCTGCCAGCCCAGCACTTTTTGGGCTTTGGCGCTGTCCGCCACCAGCACGGCCGGATCTCCGGGGCGGCGGGGGGCCACTTCCACCTTAAAATCCACTCCCGTAATGCGTTTGGCTTCTTGCACGAGCTCCGCTACGGAGAAGCCGTTTCCGCTGCCCAGGTTAAAGCGTTCGCTTACGTTGTCTTTGAACATTTTTTCCAAGGCTAAAATATGCGCGCGGGCCAAATCGTTGACGTGCACGTAATCGCGCACGCAGGTGCCGTCCGGGGTGGGGTAATCGTTGCCGAACATTTTGATAGAAGGCCGTTTGCCGGCTGCCGCTTGCAGCACGATGGGAATCAGGTGCGTTTCCGGGTTGTGCGATTCGCCGATTTCGCCCGAATCGTCCGCCCCGCTGGCGTTGAAATAACGCAGTGCGGTGGCTTTTAAGCCGTAGGCGGTGTCAAAATCCGCAAGCATTTTTTCCACCATCAGTTTGGTGTTGCCGTAAGGGTTGATGGGGTTTTGGGGGTGGGTTTCGTCTATTTTGGGTTTGATGGGCTCCCCAAAGGTGGCGGCGGTGGAAGAAAATACGAAATAGTTAATGTTGTTTTCCACCATGGCGTCCAGCAAATTGAGCACCTTGGCCACGTTGTTGTGATAATATTTGGAGGGCTCTTTGACGCTTTCGCCCACTTCAATAAAGGCGGCGAAGTGCATGACGGCGTCTATATGGTGTTTTTTGAACACTTCCGTCAGGCGGGCTTTATCGCCCAAGTCGCCCAGTTCAAACGGATACTGGGCCACCGCCTCGCGGTGGCCTTTGGACAAATTGTCAAACACGACGGGGTTGTACCCTTTGTTCGCCAACATCCTTACGGTGTGCGAACCGATATAGCCCGCCCCGCCAATTACCAAAATGTTTTTCATGGTTGTATCTCCCTAGTCAAATTTTGTCCGGCTTGGGCCGGAAAACGCGTTAATACAGCTTTTCTTCCTGACGGGCCGGCCCGCCTACGGAAGCGATGTAAAAATCAGCCGTCAGGCCGGTTTTTTCCCGGTAGATTTTGCCCACGTTGTCTATAAAACTTTTTACGTTTTCGTCTTTCACCAGCGCAATGGCGCAGCCGCCAAAGCCGGCCCCCGTCATACGCGCCCCCAAGACGCCTTTCTGCTGCCAGGCGGCTTCCACCAGAGCGTCTAGCTCTTTGCCGGTTACTTCGTAATCGTCGCGCAGGGAAATGTGCGATTCGTTCATCAGTTTGCCGAAGGTTTCCAAATCGCCTTCCTTCAATTTTTTTACGGCTTCCAGCGTGCGTTGGTTTTCGTACACGGCGTGTTTGGCGCGTTTGCGCTCCACGGGGTTGACGATGACGTCTTTGTTCTTTTCAAATTCTTCTATGCTCAGTTCTCCCAGCGATTTAATCGGCAGGCGCGTTTGCAGGGCTTTTAAGGCCCGTTCGCATTCGCCGCGGCGTTCGTTGTATTTGGAATCGGCCAGCTCGCGGCGTTTGTTGGTGTTCATAATCACAATGGAAATGCCTTTCAGGTCCAGCGGGGCGTATTCGTAATCCAGCGTATCGCAATCCAGCAAAATGGCGCAGCCTTCTTTGCCCATGCCGATGGCAAACTGGTCCATAATGCCGCAATTCATCCCCACAAATTTGTTTTCCGCTTCCTGGCAGATTTTTACTAGTTCCACCTGCGGAATATACAGCTTGAACACGGTGTTCATGGCTACGGCGGTGGCCAATTCGATGGACGCCGACGACGACAGCCCCGCCCCATTGGGAATATCGCCCCAATACATCAATTCAAACCCTTGGTCTATTTTGTAGCCGCGGTCCTGCAGCGTTTTAATCACGCCCAGCGGATAGTTGGCCCAGTCTTGGTTTTTGTTATAGGAAATATGGTCCAAATCGGCGTCTATGATGCCTTGCTGCGGGAAATTGAGCGAGTAGAGGCGGATTTTGCGGTCGTCGCGTTTGCAAAATACGCAATGCGTTCCGAACGACAGCGCACACGGGAATACGTGCCCACCGTTATAGTCGGTATGTTCGCCAATCAGGTTCACCCGTCCCGGTGCGAAAAAATACAGCTTTTCTTTTTTGAATACTTCGTTAAATTTGCTTCTTAGTGCCAGTTGGTTCATAGGATTCTCCCCTTGCGGGGCCGCAGGGCCCCAATAAATTTATTTTACGGTCATTTTGAACTTCCACTCGTAGCGCCCTTTCGGCTCGATGACGGCCACCCGGCGGATTTTGCTGGCTACGTACAAGTCGTCATACACGCCGGTGCAGGGTTCCAGGGCCAGGTTGTAGTCGCCCCGGTAGCCGCCCTGCGTTTTCCACACGCCCAAATAGGGCACTTTGTCGGCGTCGTAGGTATAGATCAGCTGTTCGCCGGTGTCGGTGTGTTCTATGCCGCACCAGCCCGCGGTGTTGGGCTGAGTAAAGTAGAATTTTTCGCAGTTGCGCACGGTGCGCGGTTCGGTGGCAGCCAAGTCCATTTTCAGGCCGTGTACGTCCGTGGTCAGCGGGTAGGTGTGCCGCGTGCCCCAGGGGCCCAAACGCTTGGTGGTGTGCTCCACCGTCATCACTTCGGTCAAATCCTCCGGGATCAGCAGCCGCGTAGCGGGGGAACAGGCAAGCAGACAATGCGGCGTCCAGATAAATTTGAAGTCTTCGTCCGAAGTGTTTTCGGCGCAGTATTCAAATAAAATTTCGTTTTCTTTCAGCGTAATGTTTTTGGAAAGGACATAGGGGAGCGTTTGGCTGCGCACCAACGCTTTGGCGCTGGTGCCGTCGGGCGCCGGGATACTTTCCCACGGCATGGCCCATACTTCGCCGTGGTCCGGGATGGGCATCCCATGCCAGGAACCGTCCGGATACGGGCAGGCGTCTATGGAAGGGAACACTTCGTCAAACCCGCTGGAGTCATATTCGGCAAACGAAGCCCCGTACTCCGGCACGCGCAAGACGGATTGGGCCGACTGGAACAGAAACTCTCGGCCGGTTTTTTTGCTGACCAGGCTGGCCAATTTGCAGGCATAGCCGGGCAAAAAGGTTAGGCAAAGCGCGTCGTTTTCCAGCGTCCACGCGGCCAAACCTTTATAGACGGTTTGTTTCATAACTCCCCCAAAAAATGCGCGGCAAAAGCCGCGCGTTTATTTTTCCGAAAATTTGTCAAACGGATAAGGCATTAAATCCCGCAGGGTTTTGCGGTACACAATGCGTTTGTCCTTATCCAGCACGGCAATCAGAATAGGCGTGTTGGGCGGCATAAATTCGCTCATCACCTGGCGGCAGGCGCCGCAGGGCGAGTTAAAAGCCGCACCGGGCACTTTTTGCGTTACCAGCGCCAGCGCCCGCAGGCGGCGCGCTCCGGCGCCCACGGCGGCGAACATGGCGTTCCGCTCGGCGCAGACGGTCAGCCCGTAGGAGGAATTTTCAATATTGGTTCCTTGAAAAATTCGTCCGTCTTCCGTCAGTACGGCGGCCCCAACTTTGAACTTAGAGTAGGGCGAATAGGAGTGCTCGCGCACTTGCTGCGCAGCGTCCAACAAAGCTTTCTCTTCGTCTTTAGTTAAAGGTGTTTTCATATACTCTTATTTTTATAATAAAGAAGCGAAAAGTCAACCTTTTTTTCGCACGCGCGTACGGGGGCAGTTTTGTTATAATAAAATAACCTATGAAAAAATTACTGATTGTGTGCGTGTTGGCAGCGGTGGGCGGATACGTACTGCTGAAAGACACGCCTGAAATAAAAAATCTCAATAACCCCGGTCAAACGATTGTAGCTTTTGGCGACAGTTTGACTGCCGGGTATGGCGCGCCGAAGGGATCGTCCTATCCGGATTTTTTGGCCCGCAAATTGGGGCGCGACGTGGTGAATTTGGGCTTGACCGGCGAGACGGCAGTCCATGCGCCTTCGCGTTTGCCGGAAGTGTTGGCCCAAAAACCATATATGGTGCTGATTGAATTTGGCGCCAATGATCATTTGCGCGGCATGAGCCAAGCCGCCGCGGTATCGGCGGTAGGAAAGATTGTGGACGCCGTCCAACAGGCGGGCGCGGTGGCCGTGGTGGTGGATACGGGCGGCCCCGGCATGGATAAATATACGCGGGATTATAAACAATTGGCCCGCGAAAAAGGTGCCGTTTTTGTCCCCGGAATTTTGAAAGGAATTTTTTATAAACCCAAATACAAATCCGACCGGGTACACCCCAATGCCGACGGATACGAAATCGTGGCGAAGCGGGTGTATCAAAAAATAAAACCGTACGTAAAATAGCTTGCTTGCGGAAATTTTTCCGTTAGGCCGGGGCGGATTTCTCCGCCCCGGATTTGATACAATACCCTATGCCAAAATTTCGTCTGCTGGTGTGCCTGTCGCTTTCGCTGGTGCTGGCCGCCTGTGCTCACTCGTCTCAAAAACAGCAATCGCTGCGCCGCGTAGCTACCCACCAGGTGGAACCGGCGGACGCGTTTTTGCTGGGAAATAACCTCTATATCCAATACGACTACCAAGGAGAATCTTTTTTCTTTACGGCGCCGCTGACGCAAACGGAGCAGGAAGGCAATGTGCGTATTGCCCGCCTGACGCCCCAGCGCGTGCGCAAGGCCTCCCAGCTGGATCATAGCCGCCGCGTGGTGATTGTGGGGCGGGAGTGGGGCGAAGTGTTAAAACGCACCATTGAACCGCTGGTGCCGCCGCGCAGCGGGCAGGGGATTTTGCTGTTTATTCAAAATTATGAAACGGTCCTGCTGCGGCGCGCGGACGGAACGCCCGATTTGGTGGAACTGAAAAATGCACCGGGCGATATGGAAATTGTTGGGCACATTGAAGCCCTGCAATTTGACATTTTAGTCAACGAACAATTAAAAAAGATGGTATCGGCCGCGGGGGAACCTTATACGCGCTTTTTGCTGCGGCTGGACGGAGTGCCCGCCTCTCCCTATATTTATGTAGATACGGAAAAACACGTGAACCTGCAGCTCCAGCTGCCCGATTATTACGAAGTGCAAAAGGAGATGACTTCGCTGGGGTTTTCGGCTGCGTTTGTGTATTCTTTTTTTGTAAAAAGCCATTTGTTCGGGTTGGTGAAAGCACCGTTTACTACGCTGCACCGTTTGGCCGCGTTTGGAACGTCCACGGTCTATACGGCGTTCCCGCCCCCGGCGCTGGATTTGGCGGAAATTCCGCCGCTGGCCACGTCGGGAGAAGAAATGGACTTGGCGGATTTCAACCGCTGGCTGGACAAAAAAATCAGCAAGCAAAACTACAAGGCTTTTGTGCAGCTGTTAATTGACGGCGAGGAATTTTTCCCGCATTTTATGTTGGCCATGCAGCGGGCAAAGGAAAGCATTTTTGCAACGGTGTATATTTTTATGGCCGATCCCTACGGCCTGTCCATTGCGGACGTGATGAAAGCCCGCGCCAACGAAGGGATAGACGTGCGCGTGGTGGTGGACGAATTAAACACCGTGCTTAATTCGGGCAAAAATCCGGCGTTAAAAACGTCCGAAACGTTTATCATGCCCAAGTACATTACTTCGTACCTGCGCAAGAATTCCAAGGCCAAGGCACGCACTCATTTGAACCCGTGGGGCACCTTTGACCACAGCAAAGTGTACATTGTGGACCGCAAAATCGCCTATACGGGCGGAATGAACATCGGGCAGGAATACCGCTACACGTGGCACGATATGATGGTGGCGCTGGAAGGCCCGGTGGTGGGGAAACTGGTCAAAAATTTTTATGAAAATTGGTCCTTTGTCGGCTGGGGCGGCGATTATGCGGCCGCCTACCGCAAACTTTTCAGCAAACGCCGCCGCGACGTAAACCGCGAGGCGCCCGGTATGATAGACGTGCGTTTGATGTACACCAAACCGCACGATTCCGAAATTTTTGAGGCCCAGCGCGAAGCCATCCGCCGCGCCAAAAAACGCATCTATATCCAAAATGCGTATTTCTCGGACGACCGCATCGTAAAAGCCCTGATAGACGCCCGCGGCCGCGGGGTGGACGTGCGCGTGATTTTGCCCGGCAAAAACGATGTGGGCATTATGGACGTGAACAACCGCGCCATGGCCAATAAACTCTTAAAAAACGGGGTGCGGGTGTATTTCTACAACGGGATGAGCCACGTGAAAGCCGCCATTTACGACGGCTGGGCGGTGGTGGGTTCGTCCAATTTTGACAAAATGAGCCTCTATATTAATAAAGAAATGAGCCTGGGCATTTCCGACCCGGCTTTTGTAGAGGAACTGAAGACGCGGCTGTTTGAAAAAGACTTTGCCAACTCGCAGGAGCTCAAGGAACCGCTGGACATCGCTTGGACGTCCGTAATCGTTACCATGCTGACCAATCAACTGTAAAACGCAGAAAAACGGAAACAACCTGCTCCTGGGGGCGGGTACACGGTTCCGTAGGCCTTGATTCGTTTTTTTTGATAAATTTTGCGTATGAGCAAAAAACATCAAAAATCCTTTCCAGCGGGGGAAAACGCCGGATTTACAAAGCCGGTTGCCAAAATGAAAGGATAATTATTACACTATTATTACGCCCAAATATGGGCGGAACAGGAGAAAACAATGAAACAGGGTTTTACGTTAATAGAGTTGTTGGTGGTAGTTTTAATTATCGGCATACTGGCGGCGGTCGCGCTGCCACAGTATCAAGTAGCGGTTATGAAATCCCGCTTGGCGTCGGCCATGTCCGGGGTTAAGACCATTGCCGAAGCGGCCGAAGTGTATTATTTGGCCAACGGCAAATATCCGGATGACGATATTACCGTCTTGGATGTATCTAATTTGTCGGGCTGTACGGACACACAAAACGGCCGAATGGACTGCGGCGACATTTTATACGATTTTGATTCTTACACGCCAACGACGGTAAGCCGGGTGGTCGGTTATGTACGGGAAAATGGGACCTTGCTGGTGGGGTATGCCCAATATTTGCAGCACGATCCAACCTATCCGGATAAAAGAATCTGTATGATTAAAACCGATACGCCGCTGGCACATAAAGTGTGCAAAAGTATGGGCGGTGTGGCGTTGAACGCTTCTGCTTATCAACTGCCGTAGTTAGTTTGCTTGATACAAAAACCCCCGCAAAAAGCGGGGGTTTTTATTTCGGAAAATTATTTTTCCAGCGGTTCCAGCTCGCGCTCGTAGCCTTGTGCCGCCACCACGCGCGCCCGGAAAATGCTGCCCGGTTCCACCGGGCGGGTGAACGTTACTTTGCCGTCAATGTCCGGCGCGTCTTTATAGGTGCGGCCAAAGTCCGGCCCGTCGGCAATGGCTTCTAGCACGGTGCCCACCAGGCGTTTGTTGATTTTGTCTATCACGCGGCTTTGCACTTCTTCCAATTCGCGGGCGCGTTCGTGCTTTACGGCCGCCGGAATTTGCTTCATCCCGTAGGCGGCGGTTCCTTTCTCGCGGAAAAATTCAAACACGCCCATATTGTCAAATTCATATTCCTGCACGAATTTTTTCAGTTCGTTGAAATCTTTCTTCGTTTCGCCCGGGAACCCCACAATGAAATTGGTGCGAAGCGAAATATCCGGCACTTCGGTTTTAAGCATGTCCAGCGTCCGGCGGATTTGGGCCGCGTCGCAATGGCGGTTCATGCGGGTTAAAACGGGGTCGGCAATGTGCTGGAGGGGGATGTCAATGTAATGGAAAATTTTGTCAGTAGAGGCCATAAGCCGCGCAATTTCCTTCGTTACGCGGTGCGGGTAGCCGTACATAATGCGCAGGCGGCCCAGCCCTTTTAACTTGAGCAGTTTTTCCAACAGTTCCAGCAACTGCGGCTTGCCGTAAAGGTCTATGCCGTAGGAAGTAGTGTCCTGCGCGATGAGGGAAATTTCTTTCACGCCGTTTTCAATCATCAGTTTGGCTTCCTGCACCACTTCCTTCATCGGTTTGGAGCGGTAATTGCCGCGGATAAACGGAATCGTGCAATACGCACAGCGGTTGTTGCAGCCGTCGGCCACTTTCAGATACGCGGTGTGCGGGGCGGTAAGGCTCATTTTGTATTCGGGAATAGAAAGCGTTTTAGGCAGCGGTAGCAAAATATTGCCGCGGTGTTTGAGGGCGTCCTCTACGGTGTCCTGCGCCGCCAGCGAAAATACCGTATCCAATTGCGGAAATTCTTTTTGCACCTGCTCTTGAAAGCGTTCCACCAAACAGCCCGTTACCGCCACTTTTTTTACGATTCCTTTCGCTTTCAGTTCCAGCGCGGCGCGGATTTCTTCTTTGGCTTCTTTGACTGCGGACGCGATAAACCCGCAGGTGTTGATGATGATTTCATCCGCTTTTTCGGGCGAAAAGACCATTTTGTGCCCTTTGGCCAAAAGCCGGGCGGAAAACTCCTCGCTGTTGGTAAGGTTTTTGGGGCAGCCCAAGCTGATTAAATAAAATTTCATTGCGTTCTCCTTTGGCCGTGCTTAAATGGCCACGTCTTCCCGTTCGGCGGGTTTTTCGTCCGGTTCGTCGTTGTCGTCCTCGTCCGTTCCCAATAGGGCCATGCCAAATGTTACCACGCCAATACGGCCCACCAGCATTGTAACAATAATAATTAATTTGCCCAGAACCGACAGGTCCATCGTAACCCCGGTGGAAAGCCCCGCCGTGCCCAGCGCCGCGGCCGACTCAAACGCTAAACTCAAAAAGGGCAGGTTTTCCGTCCAGGTCAACAGAAAAATACTTAAAAAAAGCGATACGATATAGATCATCAGCGTGGACGTAGCCGCATACAGCCGCACCAGCGGAATACGCCGCCCCAAAAATTCCACGCGGTTGTTGAGCCGCAGGCGGTTATAGGTAATGGCCAACACGCTGGCGAAAGCCGTGGTTTTAATGCCGCCCGCCGTGCCGGAGGGGGAACCGCCAATGCTCATCAGCAAAATCAAAATTAACAGCGAACAGGCCGATAAATTGCCAATGTTTACGGTGTTGTACCCGGCGGTCGTCATTGCGGCGGTGGCCTGGAAAAACGCTTCCAACAGCGTAATGCCCGGCGTAGTTACAAACAGCGTAAACGTGCCAAAAGCCAATAAAACCAGCGTGATGACCCCAATCATTTTAGTCGTAAACGAGATTTGTTTTGTTTTGCGGCGCAGGAAGTTGAAAATGTCGGCCGCTACGATAAACCCCATGGCGCCCGCCAGCGAAAGAGCCGAAATGACGAGGTTGATGGTTTTGCTGTCGGCAAAGTTTTCCAGCCCGTTGCTCCAAAGCGAAAAACCCGCCGTACAAAAAGCCGACACGCTGTGAAAAATGCTGTACCAGGCGGCGTCAAACAAGCCAAAATTGTGGTGCCGAAAATAATTAAATAAAAATACCGCGCCAATGCTTTCGGCAATGATGGTAAACACCAACGCCGCCCACAAAAAGTCGGATAGTTTTAACGTGTTGGGCAGAGAAACTTCGGCGGAAAGCGCTTCCTGCTGGCTTTTGCGCAGGCGGTGGTGCTGGGAAAAGGAAAGGAAAACGAAGGAGGTAAAAGTCATATAGCCCACCCCGCCGATTTGAATCAGCAATAGCACGACCAATTTGCCCAAAAACGTGTAGGATTCGGCAAAATTTACGCTGTTTAGCCCCGTGGTGGATACGGCGGAAGCGGACGTAAATAAATTGTCAATAAAAGACACGTCCGTGGAATTCATAAACGGCAAAGACAGCAAAATCCACCCCAACAGCGTGTAGGAAAGCACGGCTTGCGCGATGTTTTGGTGCGGAGTCAGCCGCAGCAGGAAAATGGAATAATTTTTAAGTGAAGTTTTGATGAATTCTTTCGTGCGCAGATAAACCTGGCGCCAATTAATGGGTTCCATACTAGGTATTATAGTAAATAACCGCCCAAAGCCCAAACCCCTGTCGGACCCATGAAAATGGCCTTAGCGTGCAGGCAAAAGAAAAACAAACAGGCGGGCTAATTAGGGACCGTTTTGTATTCGGAACAAGGCCCTAATTTTTGGAAAGAATAATAAGAACAGTAAGTGGAATAAGATCTGCCCTGGTTTTGAATAGTTTTATATTCAGAGCAGATTCCTAATTTCAGCGAAGAGTGATAGGAGCAGAATGTAGTGTAGGAACCGTCGGTATTTTTAATGGTTTTGTATTCCGAGCAAGGCCCTAACGCCCGCGAAGAGTAATACGAGCAGAAAGTAGAATAAGAGCCGTCTGCTTTTTTGATGGTTTTATATTCAGAACAGGGTCCTAATTCCAGGGAAGAATAATAGGAGCAAGAAGTAAAATAAGCACCGTCCGGTTTTTGAATCGTTTTGTATTCGGAGCAGATTCCTGATTTCAGCGAGGAGCGATAAGAGCAGGACGTCGTATAGCTTCCCGCACAGAACGAAAGGCATGGGAATAAAAGACAAAAAACGATAAAAATTGTTTTTTTCATAAGCGGCTCCTGCCATTATTATAACCCTTTTTAGGGAGGATTTATTGCAACGAAAAAATGCTTCTCTCGGCCATTATTTTGTCTGTCATAAAGTCCAATGAGTACCACTCGCACAAATGTCATCATAAACAAACAATTATATTAAGCGAGTTTTCTATACGCACCAAGCGCGCTTGCCCAGTGGACGTGCTGCAAAAGAGCGGCTGCTCGTCATAAACCAATTAATTTGTGTGCAGAGCGGCAAACTCGTTTAAGAATAGCGTGCTAGGCCACAGCAACAGGAAATGAAAACATTTGTTTTGTGTAAGGGACAAGAGATAGGTGAAGAAAGGATTAGAAGCTCTTTTGAAAAAATTTCACAGGTAACAAAGAAAATATCTCAGTAAATACAGCCTTGCAAACAAAAAAGAGACCTAAACGGCAAGTGTAAGGCGCTGCATGAACACTTATTTCAAAAGAGGCTTCTCCCTCTTTCCGTTAGGTCTATACACAGTATAGCGAAAAAGGCTGTCTCTTTCAAGAAAAAATGATACGAACAACAAAAATTATTTATTAGGAAACGCGTAACAAAAGAAGACTGTTACGGTGAAGCTGTATCTATGCTTTATAAACGTCCCAAAAACAAGACTGCTAAAAATGCGCTTATTTGATAATCCTGCTTAGCCGCCCTTTTACGCTGGGCGCAGAGGGAAACATTGCCAAACAAAATTTACAGGAGGGGAACTGATGCCTTTTGATGAGAATGGAAACTTTACGCACTTATCGGCCGCTTCACGTGTTTAATTTTCTGACAGGAAAATGCAGATTTATATGAAAAAAGGACGCCTTTCGGCGTCCTTTCAAATGGCTCCCCGAGTAGGAGAGAAAGAAAAGCGGATTTTTTGTATAGTAAGCGTATAAAAAGCGTCCTTTTTCACTATACAAAAGGCCTTTTCAATTTCCTTTCCGTTCCCTGCCTATTAATTCAAATTATTATTTTTTTTACTACAGTTTTTACTACAATTCCGGCAGCTTTTCCACCGCGCTGGCCAATGTAACCGGGGATAAGTGCGCGTAGATTTCCGTGGTTTTGATGCTGGTGTGCCCAAGCAGTTTGGACACAGTGTACAAATCTACCCCGTTTTGCACCAGGTGGCTGGCAAATGTGTGGCGGAGCTTGTGCAGGCTTCCTTTTAAGCGGGTGCCTTTAATAAATTTGAGGTATTTGGCCACAATGCCGTCCAATGTAAAGGGGTCGCCGTAATAGTCGTAC
The DNA here is from genome assembly GCA_949294085.1 of uncultured bacterium. Taxonomy (GTDB): domain Bacteria; phylum Elusimicrobiota; class Elusimicrobia; order Elusimicrobiales; family Elusimicrobiaceae; genus Avelusimicrobium. The sequence continues at coordinate 13,816 of CASFFX010000007.1, forward strand.
AGTACACGGTTACATTTTGGGGAATGAGGCAGGGCGCGCAGATAGGAAAGCAAATCGGCCGAAAGGGGGATGTCCCGGCACTCGTTTGTTTTGGGCGTCCAGCCGGGTTTGGGCTGTACGGTGAGGGTTTTCTTGTCAAAATTGATGTCGGACCATTCCAAAAACACCATTTCCCCGCGGCGAAGGCCCGCCCGCGCCCCAAGCAGGGTGGCGGTTTTGTACGGGCAATAGCCGCCGTGTTCTTCGGCCTTTTCGTCCGAATGCTTTAGCACCTTGGACAGCTCCTGCGGTGTAAAGAACTCCACGCGCCCCTTGGGCGTTTTGAACTTTTTCACGCGGGAGAGTTTCAGTTCCGGCAGCAGTTCCCACTCCGCCCCTTTGCGAAGCGCGCATTTGACCGCGCGCACCATACGGTTTATGCCTTCGTTGGACATAAGGCCGACGGGGCGTTTGTCCGTTTTGGGGTTATATTTGGCGGCCAGTTTTTCCGAAGTGTTTTTGAGCCAGGTTTGAAAGTTTTCCACGAGGGAAACGTCTATTTCTTCCAGCGTTTTGGGGGAGGCAAATTCTTCAAAATAGTTCAGGGCGCGGCGGTCGTGCCCGAGCGTGATGGGGCTTTTGTGGGCGCTGGACCAGTCCAAATACCGCTGTTTGAACGCGTCCCATGTGCTGGTGCCGTATTTGGAGCGGGATTTGCTTTCCGCCTTGATGTCAGCCAGTATGCGCTGGGCCGCCGCCTTGTTTTCGCACAAGGCGTACTGGCGGCGCTTGCCGTTGACCATGACAGACCCCCAATATACTGGGGATCCGGCACGCTTATAAACAGAAGGTAGTTTAGGCATTGGGATTTGTACTTTTAATCAATCTGCATTTTGTTCCAGCTCGGCCAGTTTGTCCACGATGCACTTATACATCTTTTTGTAATTGGGCCGGGATTGGGCCTTAATGGAGTGGATATTGCATTCATCGGCAATTTTGGCCAGTTCGGCCCGGGCGGTGCCGGGCTCGTAATTTTCCGGCATAACGGGCTTTTCCTCTTCTAACGGAATAAGGGTGCTGGGGCTGCTCCACTCTTCAAACAAAAAACCATACGTTTTTGTTTCCACTAAATACGGCTTACCGTTTATGGTAGTTGTGTTGTGGTTAATTCCCATAGCACAGCCGCAAAGAATAAAGGCGCAAAAGGCTGGAATGAGCGTTTTCATAGATTCTCCTTGGGGCCGCCGTCGTAGGGGACGGCGTGACCGTTTTTTATTAGTTCTTCGGCGAGGCTTTTGCCGTTTACCTTAACATCGCACAGCAGGCGGAAGTATTTGTCCCGCCCGCAGTTGCGAAGCAGAATTTTACCGCTTTTTAGGAAATCTTTTGTAAAGCGTTTAGCAGCTTTGGCTGCGGATTTGGTTTCTTCCGTGCCGCCGCGCATTTCCGGGCAGTCCACCCCGCGCACGCGCACGGGAATGGCTTTGCAAAAAATCGGGTAGCGGCAGGACAAATATACTTTGAAGGTGTCCCCGTCGTACACGGACGAAAGCGTGACTTTGTTAAAGTTTTGCAGGGGAGTGCAAAAAGAAACTCGGCTAACTACTCCTATCACAAACAATAACAACAATATATGCTTTATCGTGTAATCCATAAAATAAATACAATTAAAGAGAATGGAAATGGAATAAACACAAAGATTACTATTGTAAGAGCTATTACTAGCAGACAACCCAAAGTTTCTTCTGTAGTCATATACTATCCAACCTCCTCTGTTTTAATGTCCTATTGATTCCCGGGGGCACGGCGGTATTTTGCGCCTGGGCGGGTGCAAAAGGAAATACTAAAAGCAAAAAGAAAAGAATTCCCTGGAACATTTACTGATATAACTCGGGATATTTTTCTTCCGGCATAAAGTCGGCCATAATTTCGTACTTTTGTATTGTTTTTGTATCAAAATCCGTGCAAGATTTTATCCATCGAACCTTATACACTTGTGGCCATAGATAAGAATCGTTTATATATATGTACTCCCCTTCTTGCGGAAGGCGGGAGAAAGAAAAATTTTCTGCCACGGTGATAACTTCCCCATTCCGTACCGATTTTAATGTTACCGACGGGATTTGGGGCTTTGAAGTGCAGGCGAATAATACAAACATCCCCAAAAACATTGATAAAAGAAGAGCTTTTTTCATTTGGTAACCTCTTGAATATAAGCTTTAGTATCTGTATTTTCTATTTTTGTTTTGCGTCTTGCGCGGCTTGCACCCAGGCCTTGCGGATAACATAAATTAAGTGCGGAATTATCTTAAAAAAGAATAGCCAAACAACAAAAAGAAAAATCAACAAGGCGAATATAGGTCCGGCAATGCCGGTTATTTTATCCCACTTTTCTTTATCTGCCTTTTTTTTCTTTGTAGCGGACACATAAGCGTTTACATCATCTATCGTGTACCCTGCAGCCAATACATATGCTTGAATATCCTCGGGAGAGGCATTTTCCTTTACCGCATATTCAACTATTCGTTTTGTTACTTCTTCAATAGGAAATTTGTTTCCTAAAATATCCGTAGTCGGCGGCATTTTTTTGGGTGGAACTTGGTATTGTACCACCGCCTGTTTATGACGCTGAATTTGATTGTCATTAGACAGAACCTTTTTCTTTTGCGGCGGATTGGCAATGAGGTCAGCAGAAATTAGTTCGTTGCAAACCAATCGATCTTCAGAAGTTAAGTCGTAAAATAATCCCTGTTCTTTTAAGGATTTGCACGAGGACAACCTCTCAGCCTTTTGGGCTGCAGACCAATCATCCGTGTATAAAGCTGACACCTGTATCGTGCAAAATATAAGAAGAAGTGTTGTAAGGATTTTGCTTTTCATTTTGTTTCCATTAATCCAAGCCAGTTTTCTTTGTCTTGGCGGCTCCACGAGCCGATGATCAGCCCGACGATGGTTAATTCCTCGGGTATAAACGGCTTGTATTTCGGGTTGGTAGAGCAAAGTTGAATTGTGCCGTCCTTTAACTTCTTAATTACCTTCATACACACGCCGTTCTCGGTTTTTACGACCATGGCGCGGCCGTGCAAAGGTTCTTCCGTCTTTCTTATTACGCAATAGTCACCCAGGTGGAGTTTGGGCTCCAACGAGTCGCCATTGCACTTTACTACAAAATCGGCGCCGGGGAAGACCCAGCGGGGGATATCCCAAAATGTTTCCACGTCGGCGTCCGAAAAGTCCGGCAGGCCGGCGGGTACATCGGCCAAAATGGGCAGGGAAATGGTATTTTTATCCGTTAAAGGGGTTACGCGCAGGGAGCGGGAAAATTCTTTATCCTCAATGCCAAAGGCGGATTTAACTTTTTGGGCAGAAACGCCGAATAATTTGGCCATTTTGTTGATATTTTCTTCACTTGCCTTTGCTCGGCCAGAGACCCACATGGAAACCGTAGCTTCGTTTATACCTAACTCTTCGGCTAAACGACGCCTTGCGCCTCTTAAAATGCCGTTATTCCACTTTTGTAATAACTCTTCTAATGTTTTCACTTTCTTGTTTCCTCGTCGTAAAAAAATATGTGCAATTAAGCACTTGACAAACTTGTACAAGTTTATCTATACTTAATTAAGCAAGGCGCAAATCCTTGTTAAAAACAGGTCTTTTAATCGTTTTGAGCAGGCACCCAACGCACAGGTTTGTGCGACCTGTTGGGTGAAAACTCGGAGGGTTGTCCTCTGGTTTTGACAGAGGCCTCCATTGCCCGTTGTAAGGACGGCACTTTTGGGGTTCCCGGCACGGTTCTGCAGAACTTTATGCAAGGATTGCCCCAAAGTTTTCTTGCCTGCGTTTGCCCCCTTTGGCCGCACTAGCACAGCCTTACATAGCGCTAGCCCATACAAGGGGCTTCCAAAAATTTGGCCATAAAAGTGACCTCCTAGTTGGAATTTGGGATGGGAGCTACCCACCCACAAAACGATGAAAGAACCAAAA
>CASFFX010000008.1 GCA_949294085.1 uncultured bacterium
CAAATCCGCCAAGTAGTTCTTGTCCAGCGCGCACCGCTTTTCCTGCTCCGTGCGCACCGCCGCCATCAGCTCTTCCGCTTCCGTCGTCTTGCGCGTTTCCAACACTTTATTGAACTTCGGCAATACCACCGCGGACAATACGCCTATCACGATGACTACCACCAACAGTTCCGTCAGCGTAAACGCTTTCTTCTTCTTTTGGGAACCCATGTGTGTTCCTCCTTGATTTTTTGATAATTCTAGAAGGACGCCATAAAAAAGCGCCCTTCCCTTTCTGTCTAACGTGTGAGGAGGGACAGAAAGAAATTTGGCGGTACCAAACGAAGGCAAGAAGCTGTTTTTTTACAAGGAGTCAGTACCCCTCCGCATACACCGCGTTTGAGCCACTATATCAAAAAAAAAAACAAATCAAGCGGTATTCAAACAGCCTTTATCAACCACCGCCCAACACACGCCCTTTTCCCCAGCCGTTTTTCAGCGAGCATTTTCCCCCCGTTTTTGCATAAACCGTATGGATTTTGGGCACAAAAAAACGGGCCTTGCAAAGAAAGCCCGTTTGAAAGAGTAACCTCTATTAGCCAATCCGTATGCCCTGCGGATTACCCGGCAACTCCGTTGGGCGCGGCGCGGGCTGTGCAGGGCGGCGGGAATAAATTTTATCCACAATCACGCTAATGGCGCCGTCCCCCGTTACGTTACAGGCCGTGCCAAAGCTGTCCATGGCAATATACAAGGCAATCATGAGCCCCAGCTCTGCCTCGCCAAAGCCCAGCATGCTCTGCAAAATGCCCAGCGCGGCCATAATAGCGCCGCCCGGCACCCCGGGGGCCGCCACCATGGTAACCCCCAGCATGCAAATAAATCCGGCAAATTGGGCAAAGGGCATGGGCGTTGCGCTCATAAATAAAATGGCCAGCGCACACGCCACAATTTTCATCGTACTGCCCGACAGATGAATCGTGGCACACAGCGGCACCACGAAGCCGGCCACTTCCTCGCGTACGCCGATTTTGACGGTTTGCTTAAGCGTAACGGGAATCGTGGCCGCCGAGGACTGCGTCCCCAACGCCGTCATATACGCTACCAGCATGGTCTTAAGCATAGCAAACGGATTTTTCCGCGCCACCAGGCCGGACACCGTAAATTGCAGTACCAGCATAACCGCCGTAATGGCAAAAATCAGCACGATGATTTTGGCAAACACCCCAAGCACCGCCACCACCTGGCCGGACACCGTCATATTCAAAAAAATGCCGAAAATGTAATAGGGAAGCAGCGGAATAATCACCCGGGCAATGACGCGGTCTATAATATCGCGGAAATCCCACATAATGCCTTTAAGACGGCTGCCCTGAATTACCGCCATGCCCAGCCCCAGCGTAAACGCCAGCACCAGCGCCGTCATCACGTCCATCAAAGGCGGCATGGCCACGGTAAAATACGGTTTTAATTCGGGCGCGGCCGCAAACTGTGCCGTTTTGGCCCCGGCGTCCAGCAAATACGGGAACGCCGCTTCCGACACCGCATAACTAAAAAATCCGGACGCCAGCGTAAACCCATAGGCCAGCACGGTGGTAATAAACAGCAACTTCCCGGCGCTGCGGCCCAGCTCGGCAATGCCGGGGGCCACCAGTCCCACAATCAGAAGAGGAATTATAAATCCCAAAAAATTGCCGAAAAGGCCGTTAAACGTAAGCGCCACGCGCACCAGCCAATCGGGGAAGAACAGCCCGCACACAATGCCCAGCGCAATGGCACACACCACGCCCGGCAGCAGGCCCCATTTTAATTTCAAATGTAATTTTCTTTTTCGCAGTTTTAGCATAACCATCTCTTTCGGGTCAACTGTTCTATTATACGAAACCTGACGGCCCTTTGCGGGAAAAACCGCCTTTTTCGGCCGTGCCAGCCGCCCCGGCACCGTTTTTGCTACAATACCCGTATGCAAGTAAAAATAAATATTGACGGCGGCTCCCGCGGCAATCCCGGCCCCGGAGCGGCGGCCTACGTAATTTGCGATATGCACGGCCAAGTGCTGGCGCAGGAAGGGCACTTTATGCCCCATTGCACCAACAACCAGGCCGAATACACCGCCCTGAAGCTGGCGCTGATTAAAGCCAAAGAACTAAACGCCACGGAGCTGTTTATCCAGTCGGATTCGCTGCTGCTAGTAAAGCAATTTTTAGGGGAATACAAAATTAAACACCCCGATTTGGCGGCCCGTATGGCGGTAATTCGCCGCCTGGCGGCGGGGTTTTCCATCCATATGGAACACGTTCTGCGCCACCTTAACAAAGCGCCGGACGCGCTGGCCAACAAAGCCATGGACGCCAAACAATCCGTCGGGTTCAACCCGATCCGTCAGCTGCCGCCGGACGAAGAGCCCCCGGCCGCTTCGGCCCATATCGTAAACGGGGTGGAAGTAAAACCGGTGCGGCGGGAGCAAAACGCGGCGCCCCAAACGCCCCGAAAAGCGCCTTCCAAAAAGCCGCACCAGCCGGATTTGTTCGGCGACCTGTAACGGTTTTTTGCTACAATATTTCGGGCAGCCCAGATAACCGCTCCCGGCCAATTCCGGCTTTGGGGGAGGAACTTCCGGACTCCATAGGGCAGTGCGCCGTTTGAAAGGACGGGACGACGGGGCCAGATTACCCCGCCGGACGGAAAGTGCAACAGAAAAAATACCGCCCGCAAGGGTAAGGGTGAAATGGTGCGGTAAAAGCGCACCGCGCGTTTAGCAATAAACGCGGCAAGGCAAACCCCGCACGGAGCAAGGCCAAACCGGTCCACACGCGGCCCGCGTTCGCGACCAAGTAGGCCGCTTAGAGTAATGGTTATCCCGGCCCGCAAGGGCCGACAGAATCCGGGGTATCGGCTGCCCCTTTTCTCTTTTTAGCCCCCAGCCGGGTGCGTTGCAATATACAAAAAACCCCGCCAAACGGCGGGGTTTTTTATGAAAGGGCCAACAAGTTAGGCACGGGCCGCCGGGGCAGCCTCCTGCTGGGCAGGGGCCGCTTCGGGGTGGTAGCCGCTGGGCTGCTGCGGAATCGTAAACCAAAACAGGGACCCTTGCCCCAGGCCGGCACTTTCTACGCCAATTTGGCCGCCATGCGCATTGATAATTTCCTGCGCGATGGATAAGCCCAACCCCCACCCCTGTTTTTTGAGGTTGCGGTCGTTGTTGGATTGGTGAAATTTTTGGAAAATTTTTTCTTTTTCACTGTGCAGCAGGCCGGGCCCGTTGTCGGCCACCTTAAACGTCAGCCAGCCGTTTAATACGTAAAACCGCGCTTCTATGCAGCCCCCCTGCGGAGAAAATTTAATCGCATTGCCAATTAAATTGTTTAATACCTGCGAAATGCGGAATCGGTCCGCCACGACGGTTACCTCGGCCGGATATTCGCATTTTTGCAGGAAAATGCCCTTTTTCTGCGCGTTGACCGCCTGCAAGGTAATCACGTCGCTAAGCAAAGCGTTAAAATTAAAAGGCTGGGCGTCCATCTTAAAGCGGCCGGATTCAATCATGGAAATATCCATCAAATCGGCCATGAGCATATTCATATTGTCGGTGGCTTTGAGAATATTGTTCAGCGCCGTCTGATCGTTATTGCCGCCGCCCTGCGGGTTATCCATCATCAAGACGGACGTAAACCCTTGGATGGAAGAAAGCGGCTGGCGCAAATCGTGCGCCACGATAGACATAAATTTTGCGCGGATTTCGTTCAAGCGGTTGAGTTCCTGGTTGGAAAGGCGTAATTTTTCCACCATGCTTTCCAGCACATTTACCTTGCCCGAAAGCTGCATTTGCAACGTGGCAATTTGCTGTTGGTAGTTATGTTCGGCCTTCATAATGGTGCGTTTCATTTTTTTCAGCACGAACTTTTTGGTAATCCAATACGTCAGCAGCGACAGCGACGCCGCCACCAGCAGCGAATACGACACCAAAATTTGCCCTAAACTCATGGGAATTCCTCCTTATTTTAATTGCACCGGCCGGCCCAAGGTTTTTTCCAGCTCGGCCCTGGACACACCACCCTCCCGCAATAAAAGCGGGGTCTCGCCCGTCAAATCCACCACGCTGGAAGCCACCGGGCTCAGCGTGCCGCCCAAAAAGATAAAATCCACCTGTCCGTCAAACGTTTTCAACAGGGTTTGTTCGTCCGTCAGCACGGGCTGCCCGTGCAAATTGGCGCTGGTACAGGCCAAGGGGGCTTTCATGCGGAAAAGCAACTGAACCAAAAAAGGATTGCCGGGCACGCGCAGCCCCAGCCCCGCAAACCCGCGGGTAAGGGCCTGCCCCTGTGCCGTGGGCGGCAAAATCATCGTCAGCGCGCCGGGCCAATACGCTTGGGCCAAGGCTTCGGCTTCCGCAGAAAACTGCGCCACCTGCCGGGCCTGCGCCACGGAGCCCGTCAAAATCTGCAGCGGCATTTGAGCCGGACGGTTTTTCAAATGATAAATTTTTTCAATGCCCGGCTCGCAAAACGCGCCCGTGCCCATGCCGTACACCGTATCCGTAGGCACAACGGCCACCGCGCCGCCGTCCAGGGCGCCGGCCGCCATTTGGATGTATTCGGGCGTCATTTCAAAAGTCTTAAAAATAAGGGTCCGTCTCATTTTCTTCCTCCCGTTCCGGCGCGGCCGGACGGTCAATAATCATCACAAATTCACCTTGTACTTTGTTTTTCTTTCCCAGCTCGGCAGCCAATTCCGCGGCGGTGCCGCGCAGCCATTGTTCGTACACCTTGGAAAGTTCCCGCGCCAATACCACAGGGGTATCGGCCCCCAAGGTGGCCGCAATCAGCTGCAGCATTTTGACTACCCGATAAGGGGACTCGTAAATCACCACCGGGTGATGCAGGGCGTAGGCGGCCGCTATCAGCTTGGCGGCTTTGCCCGCTTTGCGCGGCAAAAATCCCAAAAAGGTAAACGCGCCCCCCGTAATGCCTGCCCCCGCCAGCGCACAGGCCACCGCGCTGGGCCCCGGCAAAGACGATACTTTTATGCCAGCTTCCACCGCCTGGCGGACGAGTTTCCACCCCGGGTCCGAAATGCACGGGGTGCCGCAGTCGGACACCAAGGCGCACGTCTTGCCGCTTTGCAGGGCTTCCAGGCACCGGGCAACGGAGCGTTCGTCGTTTTCGTTATAACGGTAGGTGGGTTTGGAAATGCCGAAATGGGAAAGCAAAATCTGCGTGCGGCGCGTATCTTCGCACAAAACGGCGTCGGCCGTTTTGAGCACTTCCAAAGCGCGCAGGGTAATGTCCTGTAGATTGCCTATCGGCGTAGGGACGACATAGAGCATATTTAAGAGTATATAAAATAGAAAGGCCGGGCAACAGCTTTTTCGCCGTTCGGCCCGAAAAAACCCAACGGGCAGGCGCATTTTTTAGTAAAATAATAATTTGTTGTTTATTCCAAACGCATAAAGGAAATGCAAACGAGAAATGTCTAAAATTCTGTCCAAAATAAAACTAAACACCTTCGCCATTATTTTATCCATCGTGGTGGTGGTGGCCGCGCTGACGTGGATTGTGCCCAGCGGCGCGTATGACAAAATGGACGTGGACGGCCGCCAGGTCGTCGTCTCCGGGACGTATCACCCCGTTCCGGCCAACCCCCAAGGTTTGTTTGACGTATTAAAAGCCCCCATTGCGGGTTTTTCCAACACGGCGGAAGTGATTGTGTTCCTGCTGGTGATTGGAGGCGTATTATCCGTCGTGGAAAAAACGGGCGCCATTGCCGCCGGCATACAGGCGGCCAGCGGGTTTTTCCAGCGCAAGCCGCATTTGCGCTTTTTGTTTATTCCGCTGGGTATTATTGTGTTTTCTTTGTGCGGGGCAACTTTTGGCATGTGCGAAGAAGCGCTGATTTTTATCCCCATCTTTATTCCGCTGGCTCTTTCGCTGGGGTACGACTCCGCCCTCGGCACCGCAATTCCGTTCATCGGAGCGGGGGTCGGCTTTGCGGCCGCGTTTACCAACCCGTTTACCGTCGGCATTGCGCAGGGCATTGCGCAGGTGCCGCTGTATTCCGGGTTTGGCTACCGCTTTATCATCTGGATCATCTGCACGACGGTGGTCATCAGCTGGCTAAGCGTGTACGCCCGCAAAATCCGCAAAGATCCCACCAAAAGCTTAACCTACGAATTTGATATTGAAAAACGCAAAGAATTAAAACTGAATAAAGAAGAAACCCGCATTACCCGCCGTCAAAAATGGGTGTTGATCGCCTTTGGCCTGGGTATGCTGACGCTGATTGCCGGCGTGCTGAAGCCGCAGCTGTGCGCCATGATTAAAGGCATGTGGGGCGTGGACTTGATGGAAATGCTGCACCTGGAAGCCACCGGCTGGTATATTACCGAAATTGCGGCGCTGTTTTTGGGGGTAGGCTTTTTGTGCGGTTTTTTGGGCAAAATGAGCATGCAAAAATTTACCGACGCCTTCTTTGACGGTGTGCGGGGAATGGCGGAAATTGCCATGCTGCTGTGCTTTGCGCAGGCCATTGTGATTATTGCCAACAACGGGCGCATTTTGGACACGATGCTGAACTGGATGTCCGGCGCCATCAGCCACCTGCACCCGGTGTGCGCCTCGTGGGCGGCCATGATGCTGCAAACGGTGATTGATTTCTTTATTCCTTCCGGTTCCGGCAAGGCCGTGCTGACCATGCCCATTTTGGCGCCGCTGGCCGACCTGATCGGCATTACGCGCCAGACGATGGTGCTCGCCTTCCAACTGGGCGGAAGCTGGATGAACATGGTCATCCCTACCGACCCCGTTACCATTGCGGCCATCGGGTTTGCGCGGATTGCGTATCCCAAATGGCTTAAATGGATGCTGCCGCTGCTGGTAGTGATGTATTTGCTGTCTTTCTTGCTGTTGATTCCGCCGTATTTTATGAAGTGGCAATAAGTTTTTGCGTCCCGCCGCATTTTTGGGCAAACAAGCCCTTGTTTGAGCCGGCGGGACGTTTTTTTGCGCTGTGAAACAAAAATTATGCCGTACCTATAAAGAGGAAAACAAAACTAAATGAAAAAAATGCTGTGCAACACCTATTTTTTGGTGTTCTCCATTATGGTGTTTGTGGCCGCGCTGACGTGGATCGTCCCGACCGGCCTGTATGAACGAGTGGAAGAGGACGGCCGCACCTATGCGGTGGCCGGCTCTTACCATTTGGTGGACAAAAACCCCCAAGGCATTGGCGATATCCTTTCCGCCCCGGTGGAAGGCTTTACCCAATGCGCGGAAATCATTGCGTTTATTTTGGTGGTCGGTGCGCTGTTTACCATTATTGAACGCACGGGGGCCATCAATACGATGATTAAAAAAATCAGCTTCTTCTTTGCCAATAAGCCCAAGTATAAGAAGCTGTTTATCCCGGTGTGTATGTTCTTATTTTCCCTGTGCGGGGCGCTGTTTGGCATGGAAGAAGAAACCTTGATTTTTATTCCTATCTTTATTCCGCTGGCCCTTTCGCTGGGGTACGACACCGTGGTTGGGATGTCTATTCCGTTTATCGGAGCGTTTACCGGGTTTTCTTCGGCGTTCGTCAACCCGTTTACCGTCGGTATCGCCCAAACGATTGCCCAACTGCCGATGTATTCCGGCTGGCAGTACCGCGTGGTAATTTGGTTTATTTTTACCTCGGTCGTGGCGGGCTTTTTTACCTGGTACGGAGAACGCGTGCGCAAAAACCCCACCAAAAGCTTAACCTATAAAATGGATTTGGAAAAACGCGCCGAACTCAAAATCATCAACGACGTCGTGGTGGACGAATCCTTCCGCCTGACCCGGGCCCACAAATTGGTCATCGCCTCGTTTATTTTGGGCATGTTCGTTTTGTTTTACGGCGTGATACGCTACCAATGGTACATGATTGAAATCGCCGCCGTATTTTTGGGCGTTTCCATTGCCAGCGCCTACTTTGGCAAACTGACGCTGGACCAAACGACCGACGCCATTATAGACGGCGCCAAATCCATGATCAGCGTGTGTATTTTAATGGCGCTGGCGCGCTCCATCGTGATTGTGGCCACCAACGGGCACATCCTGGACACGTTCCTGCACGCCATGACCCAAAGCGTGGGGCATTTGCACCCCATTTTGGCCTCGCAGGCGATGTTTGTAATTCAGACGATTTTGAATTTCTTCATCGCGTCCGGCTCCGGCCAAGCGGTACTGACGATGCCCATTATGGTCCCGCTGGGGGACTTGGTCAACGTTTCGCGCCAAACCGTCATTTTGGCTTACCAGTTTGGCGAAGGCTGGGGCAACCCCATTATTCCCACCGCACCCGTTACCATGGGGGCGCTGGCGCTGGCGGGCATTTCGTACCCGGCGTGGGTAAAGTGGTTTCTCAAATTGGAAATCATTTTGGTGGCGCTCTCGCTGCTGCTGCTTATTCCGGCATATTATATTTGGTAAAATAAACATAAGCCCCTTGGCCCGCCAAGGGGCTTTTTTAGAACCGGAAATTTATGTTAAACGAATTAAAAACCGTTTCCTATTTTCAATGGGCGGACTGGCTGGTTTTCTTTGCCGTGCTGGGGGCCACGGCGGCGGCCGCCGTTTACGGCAATAAACGCCTCAAAAAAAATCAGAAAAATCACCCGCAAAGCGTGCTGGACTATTTGCTGATGGGCCGCCAGCTTACGCTGCCGCTGTTTGTAGCCACCCTGGTAGCCACGTGGTACGGGGGCATTTTTGGGGTCAATGAAATTACGTTTAACTACGGCATTTACAATTTTGTAACCCAAGGGGTCTTTTGGTACATTGCCTATTTGATTTTTGCCTTTTTTATTGCGCCCAAAGTAGCCCGCTACAAATCCATGACCCTGCCGGATTTAACGGGGCAAATGTTCGGTCCCAAAGCGGCCAAAGTGGCGGCGGTGTTTACCTTTTTCTACATTACGCCGGTAGCCTATGTGCTTAGTTTGGGGATGTTTCTGCATATGGTGTTTGGCATAGGCGTACTGCCGGGGATGGCGGTGGGCACGCTGTTTGCCGGGCTGTACACGGCATGGGGCGGGTTCCGCTCGGTCGTGTTTTCGGATTTGGTCCAATTTTTTGTAATGTGCGGGGCGGTGTTGCTGGTGGTGCTGTTTTCGGTAGGTACGTTTGGCGGATGGGGGTTTTTGAAGGCCCATTTGCCGGCCTCGCACTTTACGATTACGGGCGGCAATTCCTGGCTCAACACCTTGATTTGGGGATTTATTGCGCTCTCCACGTTAATTGACCCCAGCTTTTACCAGCGCTGTTTTGCGGCCAAAAATCCGTCCGTCGTCAAAAAAGGCGTTTTGATTTCCACGGTCATTTGGTTTTGTTTTGACCTGTGCACCACAACCGGCTCGCTGTATGCCCGGGCGCTGTTGCCCCAGGCCGAGCCGGGACAGGCGTATTTTTTCTACGCGATTCAACTGCTGCCGGTCGGTTTGCGCGGATTTTTTGTAGCGGGCGTACTGTCCATTATTCTGTCCACGCTCAACTCTTTTCTGTTTATTGCGTCCAATACGCTGAGCTTTGACCTGCTGCGCACGCGCTTCAAAAACGTCGTTTTTTCCAACCGCATTGCCATTTTTGCCGTAGGGCTGTTGTCTATCGGCATGGCGTATATGTTCCACGGAAGTTTTAAGGAAATTTGGCTGGTGTTGGGGTCGTATTTTTCGGCGTGTTTGCTGGTGCCGATTTTAATGGGATACCTGTCCCCCGGGCGCATCAGCGACGGGTTGTTTGTCGCTTCTTCCTTAGCCAGCGCCGCCGCCATGACGGCGTGGCGGTTTCTGCCCAAGCACGAAATGCTGCAAGCGCTGGACCCGTTCTACATCGGGGTCGCCACGGGATTGATTTTATTGATTTTATTGCGCCGGAGGAAAAATGAAAATTTCGCACGCATTACTTATCGGTAACGGGCAAACGCCGCAAAGCGATTTTCTGCAGCAGCTGGCCGCCCGGGCAGACTGGGTGCTGGCGGCCGACGGCGGAGCGGACCGCGCGCTGGCGGCCGGGGTAACGCCGGACGCTATCATCGGCGATTTGGATTCCGTTTCCGCCCGCGCCAAGCAATGCGTTCGCCCCGAGCATTTGATTTTTGTAGCCAATCAAAACAATACCGATTTGGAAAAAGCGTTGGATTGGCTGGCCGCTCACGGCTGCAAAACGTGCACGCTGGTGGGATTTATGGGCGGACGGTGGGATTTTACGTTTGGCAATTTTCTGTCCGTTTTTCCGTATGCCAGGCAAATGAATTTGGCTTTTGCCGGCGAAGGCTGGACGCTCTACCCCGTAGAAAAATCCCGCCGCTTTGCCTGCCGGCCGGGGCAGCGCGTGAGTCTGATTCCGTTAAAAGCGTGCCGCGGCGTAACCTTACAAGGGCTTAAGTATCCGCTGCAAAACGCCCGCCTGAAACTGGGCGGAACCGGCCGCACGCTAAGCAACGAAACGCTGGGCAAGACTTTTTCCGTAGCACTTGCCAGCGGGTTTCTGTTTGTCTATACCGAAAATTGACCTAAAAAAACCGCGCTTTCGGCGCGGTTTTTTGCAATAAAACGGGTTAAAAATCGGCCGGCAATTTCCGGTACAGTTTGTCCGCTTCCTTCAGTTCCGTGCGGGCTTGTTCCAAATACGGTCTAGCTTCGCTCCACCGGCCCTGGGCACACAATACCGCGCCCAAGTGGTAGGCAATCTCCGCATTGGCCTGCACCGTTTCCGCCGGGATAGACGCCAGCAAATCGGCCGCTTCCTGCAGTTTGCCTTGCTTGAAAAAAACCCAGGCCTGCGTGTCTATAAACGAAGCATCGTCCGGATTGACCGCCAAAGCGCGCGCGGCATATTCCTGCGCTTTTTGTAAGCGCTCCCCGCGCTGGGCCAGCGAATAGGCGTACAAATTCAGCGCGGCCCCGTTGCGGGGGTTTTTCTCCAGCAGGAGGCCTAATTGAAACTCCATTTCCTTGTAACGCTTCAAACTTTCCAGCGTAAACGCATATTGCAGGCGGGCCTCGTCGTACGAGGGGTTGCTCTGCAGCAGTTTTTCCAACACGCGGGCCGCTTTTTTGTACGACTTTCGGTCGTTTAAGGCTAGGGCGTAAAAGTAGGCCACTTCCACATTTCCTTCAAATTTTTTATAGGCCTGAGCCAGCGTTTTTAAGCTTTCTTCCGGCTGGTTCAGCCGCTGCTGGTAAAAGCTGACCTGCAGCCATTTGGAAGCGGAACGGTCGTAATCGGCGGCGTCGCGCAAGTAGCCCACCGCCCGGGAATAGTCCCCCCGCTGTTCCGCAATGAGCGACAGAAAATAAGCGGAAGGCACGTCTGCATTATCGTCGGCCTTGGCTTTCAAAAAATAGTCCTCCGCCTTGGGCACGTCTTTTACCATCAAAAAGACGGACCCCATGCGCGAAAGCGTGCCCGCATTGGCATAGCCCATTTTTTCCAGTTCTTCAAACTCGTGCAGCATTAAAAAATACTGCGAAGATTTTTCATATACCTCGCCCCGCCCCAAACGGGCCTGCGGGTTGGAAGGATCCAGCTCCAGGGCTTTATTGTAATACTGCAAGGCTTGCTGCAAGTCTTTATTGCGCAGGCAGAGCGTGCCTATTTCGGTGTAGATGTCCGAAGCCAGCGCGGGATATTCTTCCGCCAGGGAAAGCAATTTTTGAGTGGCTTTTTCCCAATCCATGACCGACAGCAACAGCACATATTGGTACAAAATGCGGACATCATCCGGCGCCTGCTGCAAGGCTTGTTCGTAGGTTTGGGCGGCCTGGCTTAATTGGCCTTTTTTCCATTGGTAGGCGGCGTACACCATATAATCTTCGGGGTCATTTTCCCCCTGGGAAATAAAGTTCGCATACGCATCGGCCAAAGCGGGGTTTCCGTCGGCCAATGCCTGCGACACCAGCATACGCTTCAAATATTTGGATTCGGGGTCCATCCGCAGGGCCTGCTCCAAATACGAAAAAGCCCGCGGGTCTTCGGCCCGCTGGGCATAAACGGCTTTCAAAAATTGGTTAAATAAACGCGCCTCACGCTTGCTCTCTGGGTTAAGCGACAGCGCAAACACCGGCGTACAGCACATACATACCGCCCACAGCAGATACTTTTTCATAGCCGAATACCCATAATCAGCGCGTCCTCTTTCCCGCCGTAAAATTTTTCGCGGCGGCCCCACTCCTTCAGCCCCGCCTTGGTGTAGAGGGAAAGCGCCGGCACGTTCGTTACATTGACTTCCAACGTTACGGTTTTCCCGCCGCGGGCGCGCACGTCTTTCAACGCCTGCTGCAGCAACCGGAACCCAATCCCGCGCCGGCAGGCCGACGGCAATACCGCCAAATTCAAAATTTCGCACACGTCCGCCGCCAGCCGCAACGCCAAAAAGCCCAACACTTCGCCTTCTTCTTCCCAGCACCACACCCGCGCGGACGCGTTGGCAATTTCGCCCGCCAGGCCTTTTTCGCCCCAATGGGCGCTGTGCGGCTGGGTTTGCTCAATAAAAGCCAGCCGGGCGGCGTCCAACATGCGGGCGGGGCGCATTTTCATACGGGCTGGACCAATTCAAAACGGGCCGGCTTGAGGTACAGCGGTTCCAAAGCGTTTTCCCGCAAGGATTCATCGGCGGACATCGCCAGCATGTTAGCCGGCTGCAGCCGGCAGAACCGCATGTCCGCCAGCGGATAGCGTCCGCCCAGCAGATCGGTCAGCGGGGTACCGTCTTTATCCAGGCCCGCCACAAAAAGCGGCTGGCCGTATTGGCTCAGGCGCTGCAATAATTCCTCGCGCGACAGCCAGGCCGGGCCGGCATTTTGCCCGTCAAAAATTTGCAAAAAGTATTCTTCCCTAAACGCATGCAGCACCACGGCCAGCGCACCCTGCGGGTGTTGCCGCCGAAACGCCTGAAACGCGCGGGACGATTGGGTTTGAAAGCGAACGGCTTCAAACATCGTCGCGCCGCGGACGTCGGCCTGATTTAAGTACTTCATCATAGAGGCAAACGTCAGCGAAATGCGAATCCCCGTAAAACGGCCCGGACCGCGAATTAGAAAAATCCGTCCGATGTCCTCCAACGACGCTCCCGCCTTGTCCAACAGCGCATGCAACGCCGGAAAAAGAAGTTTTTCCTGTTTGATGCCTTTGCGGCGAACGGAATAAATTTTGCCGTCCTTTTCCAAGGCCAGCATCAGCGGCGAAGCGGACGTATCCATCGCCAAAATTACATTTTTGCCGCTTTGCATAATTCCTCCAACAGCGCGTCCGATACGCGCCCAAACGACTTGAGTTTAATCACGCGGTCGTCGCCTTCTTTTAAGATAAAATCCATTTCCAGCCGGTCCGCCGGCAGCATGTGGCGGATGGGGTCCGGCCACTCCGCCAAAATAACGGCTTGGTCGTCCTCCAGCATTTCTTCAAAGCCCAGGTTAAACACTTCCCCCTCTTCCAGGCGGAACAAATCAATATGAAACAAGCGGTGCTTTTTGTTTTTGTATTCCTTCATCAGGCTAAAGCTGGCGCTGGTGGGCGAGCTTTTCAGCCCCAGTGCCGCCGCCACCCCTTTTACAAACACCGTTTTCCCCGCGCCAATCGGCCCGCGCAAAAACACAATTTCCCCGCCTTTTAGCGCCTGCGCAAAACGGCCGGCCAAGGCCAGCGTTTCTTCGCGCGAGTGGGACAAAATTTCGCCTTCTTTCATCATTTCACCGTTTTAATGCAGATTTCGTGCCCGTTAATTTCGCGGCGGTCCAGGTTGGTGGGGTCGGGCACTTCTTTGCCGTCCACGGAAAATACGTATTTGTATTCGCCGCCCGTCAGCGCGACGGACGTTTCAAAATACCCTTTCCGATACGCTTTCAAAACAATCGGGTCCTTTCCCCAGCGGTTAAAATCGGCCAGCAGTTCCACTTTTTGGGCGCCGGGGGCCGTCAAATAAAATTTGCGGTATTTGACTTCGGTGTCATAATTTTGGCGGGCCGGTTTCATGCGGGCCAGCAGGCTTTCTTTATTCAGCGGCGCCACCGAAGCGGAGCTTTCAATCGTATCGGCCGAATAATCGTAATAATCTTCCGACGCGATAAAAAACCACGTTACTACGATCACAATCAACAGCAAAAACAACACAAACAAAGCACCCGGCTTTTTAATTTTGGGCATCTAAAAAACTCCTCAAATAAAATTGGGCTCCAGCCGCTTCGGCAATTTTTTTGACGGCTTCGGCATCGGCCCCGGTTTGATCCACGCAGCTGGCCACCACCCGGTCAAACCCGGCCTGTACGCACTCCCGCAGGAAAGACTTTACGGCTTCGTACCCGTTTTCGTACCCCTCGGCCGGACGCACAATTTTGCGCCAGACCTCTTCATTTTGCGCGTTTAAGCTTACGTTGACCACATCCACCACGCGGCGCAAATCGGGCACGATGTCTTTGTGATTAATCAAATTTCCCAAGCCGTTTGTATTTAAGCGGATTTTGAACGGAGGATATTTGGCCTGGGCCATCCAGCCCTTGAGCGTTTGGGCGGTAAAAAGCAATACGTCCAAGCGCATGGTCGGCTCGCCGTAACCGCAAAACACCACCTCTTTGAAAGGGGCTTTTTTTAATTCCGCTTCCAAGGCGGCCACTACTTCGCCGGCGGAGGGCTCGTTCCCCTGTAAATTCAGGTTGTTGCCGTGAAAATCCATATGCCATTTTGTTTTAATGCAAAAAGCACACAGGTTGGGGCAGCTGTTGGTGATGTTCAAATAGACGCCGTCCCCAAAGCGATAGGCGATTTTCGGCTGTTGTTGTTTTTCCATAAATACCTCTTACTTGGTATTATAGCAATTTGACACGGGCAAAACCGGGAAAAAGCGGACTAGAAAAACGGACAAAACACGACGAAAATTAATAAAATAAAGGGAAGGAGAGGTGGCCGAGTGGTTTAAGGCACTAGTCTTGAAAACTGGCATACCGCAAGGTATCGAGGGTTCGAATCCCTCCCTCTCCGTCGGTTTTGGCCCACACGCGGCCAAACTCCTGGGCAGGGAAGCACTGCCCGCAAACAATTTACCACTATGTCCAACCGACTGATTTTTCTTGGAACGGGAAACGCGCTGGTAACCAAATGTTACAACACGTGTTTTGCCCTGCAAAACGGCGAGCAGTATTTTTTAACGGACGCCGGCGGCGGAAACGGCATTTTGACCCAGCTGGAAAAAGCCGCCATTGCCCTGCCGCAAGTGCGGGCGCTGTTTGTAACGCACGGCCACACGGACCATATTTTAGGCGTCATTTGGGTCATCCGGCTGGCGGCCTCGCTGTTTACGCGGGGGCAGCACCCGGGGCTTACCCTTTTCTGCCACGATGAGTGCGAAGAAAAAATCCGCGCCTTCTGCCGGATGACGCTGACTGCCAAACTCCAAGCCGTGCTGGACCGGGGCATCCGTTTCGTGCGGCTAAACGACGGCGATACTTTTTCGGCAGCCGGCTTATCCTGTACGGCGTTTGACATTCACTCCACCAAGACCAAGCAATTCGGCTTCCGCGCCGTGCTGCCGGACGGACAAACGCTGGTGTGCCTGGGGGACGAGCCGTACAATCCCGCCTGCCTGGCCTATGCCCAACAGCCGGACTGGCTGCTGGCCGAAGCGTTTTGCCTGTATGCCGAGCGCGACCAATTCAACCCCTACGAAAAGCACCACAGCACCGCGCTGGACGCCGCGCGCACCGCCCGCGAACTGGGGGCCAAAAATCTGGTGCTTTATCACACCCAGGATAATTGCCTGCCCGAACGAAAACGGCTCTATACGCAAGAAGCCCGCCAGGCGTTTGACGGCCCGGTGTACGTGCCGGACGATTTGGAAACGATTGTTTTATAAAACGGCTGTCTTGTTTCGCCTATTCTAAAAAAAGCCCCGCTTTTCGGCGGGGCTTTTTGAAAAACAGCGTTAACTGCGGTAGGGGTCGCGGGCGTCCTCTTCGGCGGTTTCTTCTTCGTCAAAATCCTCTTCTTCCGCACGGATTTGTTTGGCAAATTCGGCCCAGTCCTTGCCCGGCGCCTCAAAGCTAATGGTCAGCCCCGTGTTGGAATACGGGCCATACACCTTGCCTTCCCCCGCAAAAATATTTTGTTCCAACGTAATTTGCAGCAAAAAATTATCCGGCAAATTGTACGTGGAGCAACACGCCGCCGGCGGCGGAAGCGGCCGCATGTAAAGCGACACTTTCGGCTCCAGCATCGTCCAGTTGTTTTCTTTGTGTTCGGCCAAGGTTTCGGCAATAAAGTCGGACAGATAAATCCCTTCCTCGTCCTTCAGCGCCACCAATTTTTCCGCCAACGCCGGGTTCAGCACGCTTTCCCCCTCGCAATACAACCCCAGCTGGTATTCCATAAATTCCCCTTCGCTTCCGGGGTTGGACCAAATCGTCAGCGGAGAAATTTCCAATTCCAAATGTCCTTGTTTGCCAAATTTAATTTTAGCCATAAATGCTCCTTCCTTTCAAAAAAAAATAAACCATCCAGTTTACCAGCCTCTGCCGCCGCCTCCTCCGCTCCCGCCGCCGGAAAAGCCGCCCCCGCCAAAACCGGAAAACCCGCTTCCTCCGCCTGTGGAAGAATACGAATTTTGCAAAGTGTCAACACCGGTGTTAAACCATGTAATCTGTCTGGAAAAGGAAAGCCCGTAGGCGTTTTCCGCCTGTTGAGCCGCGGCTTCGCCCAATTCATTTTCAAACGCCGCCCGCCATCGGCTCTGCATATCCAGCGCCGCCGCATAAGGCAAATAGCTGCAATAGATGCGGGAAGCGTCCGTCGGGTCCGATTGAAACACGCGCTGTTCTTCCGCAATCTGCATATATTGGGCAAACCCTTCAATTTGATTCATATATTCGCGTCCTTTTGCGGTATAAGCCCGCACCAGCGAATCAAAAACAATGCCCGGCAGCAAAAGGATCCCCACGCTCAGCGCCACCTTCCAATCAGACATCCCCCATACCAACAGCACCACCAGCAGTACAAAAAATCGTTTAGGCTGAAACAAAGCCGGGCAAAGCGTCTGCAAAAAGTTACGCAGGATTCTATACATAAACACGCCAAAAAAAGCACCCATAATCAGCAGGTTTGCATCTTCCGAACTCAGGCGCGACTGGCGCAGCAACACCCCACCCAGCCAGAGGATAAACAACAACGTGGGAAGATTGGCCCAGTTATGGCGGGAAAAATACCGTCCGTTCTCCCACGACTGCAGCGCTGTTTTTAGCTCTTGGTGGGCCTGCTGGATTCTGTCAAAATAGGCTGAATCAATGCTTACGGTACGGCTGCCGGCAAATAACGTATCCAAAAAATGCTGTTCTTCCGCAGATAAAGGAGCAGGCGGTTTGACAGACGTTTTATGAAGCGAAAATACCCGTTTATTCTCTGTTACCCGCAGGCATCCTTTTTGTGCCAGCGACATTACCGTTACCGAAAACATGGCCGTGTCATATTGCATGTGCCGCAAATACCGCACCTGAGCCGGAGAAAGTCCTTCCGGCGGTTCCAACCGGCGCAAGACATTTTTCTTGGGATCACGCCCGAACAGCCCCCATATGAACAAATAGTAACACAGCAACCCCAGCCATGCCCATCCTATCTGCCTTGCCTGCCGCAACGGCAGCCCGGTTGCGCGCAGCCATTTCACCCAAAAGGCTCCTTCTTGTATGATTCCTTTATTCCACGCGGCCGAAACGGTAAATCCTTCTCCAACGGCAAGCGGGCGGGTAATGCGAAAGAGAAGCTCGCCCTGCGCCTTTGCGTCGGATTCTTGAGCTCCCAATTTTCCGGTATACAGTGAAATGCCCCCCGGCACCAGTTGGGCTCCTGGCGGCAGTACCAGCCGAAACGAAGCTTTCTCTATCGGAAAAGCCCAGCGGTTTCCGGTTACGTTCCAATACAGTTCATCAAAATCTTTTTGAAAACGCACCGCTTGTTCCGCCCGATAGACGATTTCATATTGATGCCGTCCCGGAGAAAGTACCCGGTTTCTGTTGCCGATAATAATCTCTATTCCGCGGCTGTTTGCCTCCACCGTATAAGGTTCCGGCCGGCCGTTGCGCAAAACGGATTTTACTTGATAGGACTCCACCCCCTGCAAAGGCAACTCCCGAATAATGCCGCGCTTAATCTGCTCGCCGGTTACGTCAAACGTAATTTGCTCCGTAATCCAAGCAGAAGCGTCCATATTCACTTGGGCCGTTACGTCAAAAGATTGGATTTTTTCCTGCGGCGCGGCTTGCGCCCATGCCGAAAAGCCCCCTCCCAGCAGCAAACCTGCAGCCACCGTCCCCACGACAACAGCCTGTACGCGGAACGCAATCAACCTAGCAAAGGCGGAAATTTTTTCCAAACAGAAAGAAGAAATGGAATGTATGCCGTTGATAAACATATTTTTATTATATTTATTTTCATTGCTTTTTGATAGAATATAAAAAAGGATTTCACTATGCGCTATATTCTTTATCTGTTTACCATGGCATTGCTGTTTGTGGGCGGGATGATGGTGGGCAACGTGTACCTGCCCCAACGGGCGGCCACGCTGGCGGCGTCCGTATCGGTGCCGCCGCTGGACACGCAAAACCCCGCTCTGCAAAATCTTTCCCGCCAAACGGCCGAACAAAATTTGGATGTGCTCAACCAGGCCCTGCAATCCTGCCAAGTGGTGGTAAACGAAGAAAAAGACCGCTTGATTAATGAAATACGTCTGTTGCTGGCGGTGGAAGATTTTGAAATCAAAAAGGCGCGTATGGAATTGGAAATGGCCAAAAATACCGATACAAACCGTCCCACTTCCCAATTTATCCAGTCGGTATCGGACTATAATTCCGCACGCACCGCGGCCGAACAACTGGCCAATGCGTTATTCCCTCTGCCTCCTGCCCCGCCGGAACAAGCGCAAACGCAAGAAGAAACACCCGCAGGAACTCAGGCCCCTGCTCCGGCTCAACAGCCGGCCCCGGCGCAAGCAGACTCGCAACAAAAAACCTCCGCGGCCAAAACCGCAGAGGCTTCTTCCAAAAAATAATTTTTATCGCGCCCCGCGCGGTTTTTTTATCCGCAGCGGGCCTTTTTCTCCGCCCGTTACAGGCGTCCCGTTTCCTTAAGCAGTTGACGATACATTTCCAGCTGCGGCGCATACACGTCGGCCGCCTGCTGGGGCGTATATTCGCTGCGGTAAGTCCAGTTTTCTTCGCCCACCGTGCCGGGCGTGTTCACCCGGTCCAGCGTACCGATAATATCCTGCCAGGAAAACAGCGTAATGGCGGAATTGGAATCCAAAACGCGGCGCAAAATGGCGCGCTGGGTATCGGCGTTGAACGGAACGTTTCCGTCCGTCTTTTGGGCCGAAATCATTTCCCAGATATTGGCGCGTTCGTGCGGGTCCATGGTTTCCCACCACCCGCGGACGGTTTCGGTATCGTGCGTGGAAGTGGTGGCCAAAGAAACGCGCGGATAGTTGCGCGGCTCGCGGTAATACCCGTTATCTTCGCGTTCCCACCGCAGCACTTTATAGCCGGGGATGCGCAAATCCACCAGCATACGCCGCACGTAATTGGGGATGACGCCCAGGTCCTCCCCCACGGGCAGTTTGCCTTTGGCTTCGTCCAGCACCATACGCAAAAAATTGTACCCGCGGTCTATTTGGTTTTGCTCGCCCTGCACGTCAAAGGCGCCCACGTCGTCTCCGGGGGCGAACACGTACGTGCGGAAGAATCCCACCAAATGGTCCAGGCGGAAAATGTCATACAGTTCCGTTACGCGGCGGATCTTGCGCCTCCACAAATCCAGGTTATGGGCGTGCTGATATTCCCAGTCATACGCCGGCAGGCCCCAGCGCTGGCCGCCCTTGGAAAATTGATCGGCCGGGGCGCCGATTTCCCACCCCAAACGATAATTGGCCCGTTCGGACCAAACTTCCGCGCTGTCCAAATTCGTGCCAAACGGGATGTCGCCAAAAATCAACACGCCTTTTTGCTGGGCAAACACTTTGGCCCGGCGCAGCTGCTGGTCCAGCACCCATTGAACATACGAAAAATAGGCCACGTATTCGCGGTACTTGGCTTCAAACTCGGCCACGGCCTGCGGCTCAGAATTGCGCAGTCCTTCGGGCCATTGGGTCCAGGTTTGCCACTTAAAAAATTCCTTCAGCGCGCGGAACAGCGCATACCCGCGCAGCCAGCCGGATTGGGCCGCACAATACGCTTCAAACGCTTGAAAGCGGGGCGAATTGGCGGCGGCTTCGGCTTGCAAAAAATGCTGATAGCCCAGCCATAACGCTTTTAATTTGGCTTGCTTCACGGCAAAAAAGGGCGCTTTTTTGGCCTGATGCCACGTGCTTATTTTGTCCGCAAGCGAAGCCACATACTGCCGGGCTTCCGGGCTGGCGGAAATATCCGGCACGTCGGAAATATCGGTATAAACCGGGTCCGTTGCGAAGGCGCTGAGGGCGGAATACGGGCACGTTTCGCCGGGGGCGGTTTCCTGCAGGGGCAGAATCTGCACGATTTTGGCCCCTTGCTGAGCAAAAAACTCCGTCCACTCCCGCAAGGAAGCAAAATCCCCCACGCCCCAATCGTGCTGCGTTTTCATCGCGGCCAGGGGCAGCAAAATGCCGTTGATGCGGCTGGAAAGCACTTGGTCTTGAATCGTCGTCATACGGCCTTCTTATTTTTTGGCGATGGCTTCTATTTCCACCACACTGCCTTTGGGCAAGGCCACCACTTGCACGGTGCTGCGCGCAGGCGGATTTTCCTTAAAGAAAGACGCATACACCGCGTTCATTTCGGCAAATTTGGTCAGATCGGTCATATAGACGGTCGTTTTGACCACGTTTTTCAGCGTGCAGCCGGCTTCTTTGAGGATGTTCTCCAAATTTTTCAAAATCAGTTCGGTCTGCACCTGCACGTCCCCGCTGAAAATTTCGCTGGTGATGGGGTCAATGGGCAAAACGCCGGAAGTAAACACAAATCCGCCTTCCTCTATCGCCTGGGAATACGGTCCGATGGCTTTGGGAGCATTGTTGGAATTAATCACTTTTCTCATAAAAACCCTCGCAAAATAATTTTGGGACTTAAAACCCGTTTTTTATATGGTAGCAAGCACGGCGGGGGTTGTCAAACCCTTTTGGCCGAAATCACGACGGAGAAAAAGAGGTTTGACGCCTCTTTCCAAAAAGTGTTATAATAAATTATCGGAAAAAAGCTGCAGCAAAAAATAAAATAAATTTCTTGTGTGTCAGCTTAATTTGTTGTATAATATTTATGTTGGGTTTAACCCGATGATTAAACCCGGACAGTTCTTTTGACTGCTTTTTTAGCGCTCGTAGCTCAGTGGTAGAGCATCCGCCTTTTAAGCGGGGGGCCGTGAGTTCAAGTCTCACCGGGCGCACATTATGCCCTCTTCGTCTATCGGTTAGGACGTCGGATTTTCAATCCGAAAAGAGGAGTTCGATTCTCCTAGAGGGCGTTTTTTATTTGTATTTAGCCGTTAGGCGTTTTACCAGGAAGAGGCCGAGATCCCTCTTCCTTTTTTATTGTCTTTTTCTCCTTTGCTATAATAAGCTATGACCGTTTCTTCCCGTGCCGTACTGTATGCCCTAGCCGCCGCCTTGTGCTACGGCTTTAGTGCGCCTTTATCCAAACTGTTGCTCGCCCGCCTGAGCCCCACGTTTTTGGCGGCGCTTTTGTACTTGGGGGCAGGGCTGGGCATGCTGGCGGCCTATGCGGCGGAAGCCCGGCTGAACACCCTGCGCCGCGAACAACCCCTCTCCCGCAGCGATCTTCCTTACCTGGCTGCCATGGTTCTGCTGGACGCGGCCGCCCCTATTTTGCTGTTGTGGGGGCTGCAAACGGCCACGCCGGCCACGGTGGCGCTGCTGAATAATTTTGAAATTGCGGCTACGGCGCTGATTGCCTGTTGGCTGTTTGGCGAACGCGGGGGCCGGCGGCTGTGGGCCGCCGTGGGCCTGATGACGGCCGCGGGTATTTTGCTGACGGTGGAAAATTTTCGCACGCTGGCTTTTTCTTCCGGAGCGCTGTTAGCGCTGTTGGCCAGCGTATGCTGGGGATTTGAAAACAATACCACGCGCGTCCTTTCCGCCAAAGACCCTTTGCAAACCGTTATGGTCAAAGGCTTTGGCTCCGGCACGCTGGCGCTGGCGGCGGCCGCTTGTATGGGGCAAACGAATTTTGCCTCTCCGGGATATGTTGCCGGCGGACTCCTGCTAGGTGCGGGAGCATACGGCTGCAGCGTGTATTTTTACATTTTGGCTCAGCGCACCCTGGGCGCCGCACGCACGGGGCTGTACTACGCGGCGGCTCCTTTTATAGGGGTGGGGCTGTCGTTTTTACTCATTGGGCAGCGGGTGGGCCTCGGCTTTTGTGCCGCGGCCGTGCTGATGGCGGCGGGGACGTATCTGTCCGTTACGGAACGGCCCGCTCCGCTTAAAACCGCTTTACGCGGCGGTGGCAGTAAGGCTGGGTGCCGTGCCGCTCATAATAGCGGTGATGATAATCTTCCGCCGGCCAAAAATCACCCGCCGCAGTTACCCTCGTAACAACGGGATAGCCTTTGCTTTTTAATTCTTCAATTACCCGCAGGGCCGTTTGGCGCTGCTGCGGCGTGGTGTAAAAAATTTCCGAACGATACTGCGCTCCCTCGTCCGGCCCTTGGCGGTTGAGCTGCGTGGGGTCGTGAATTTCCATAAACCCTTTCAGCAACGTTTCGTAAGACACCTGCTTCGGATCAAACACAATGCGCACCGCTTCGGCGTGGCCGGTCAGGTTGGCGCACACTTGTTCGTAGGTGGGGTTTGGCACATAGCCGCCCGTATAGCCCGGCTCTATCTTCAAAACTCCCGGAAAATTTTTCATCAAATGCTCCACTCCCCAAAAACAGCCGCCCGCAAAAAGGGCCACTTCGCCCCGAGGTTCATCGGCTTCCCGCCCGCTGGGCTGGAACACCAGCGAAACCGAATTGACGCAATGGCGCACATTTTTGGCTGTGAGCTGTTCCCCTTCAAACACGTGGCCCAAATGGCCGCCGCACCGCGCACAGACGATTTCCGTCCGCACGCCGTCCGGGTCCGGCAAACGCCGCACGGCCCCCGGGATTTCGGCGTCAAAGCTGGGCCAGCCGCAGCCGGAATTAAATTTATCTTCACTGCGGTACAAAGGCGCCCCGCATTGGCGGCACAGGTAACGGCCGGCGGCTTTGTGCCGGTAATACTTGCCGCTGAAAGGGGCTTCGGTGCCCCGCTGTAAAATCACGCGTTTTTCTTCTTCGTTTAACGGTTTCATACGGTTCCCCCCTTTTTATCCTAACCGTTTGGCAGGGGCGGGTCAAGAGCGAAAGTATTTTAGCGGCAGAAAAGTTATAATATATCCAATCGTATGAAAAAATGGCTGATTTTATTTTGTTGCGTATGGACGGCGGCCTGCAGTTCCTTATTGCCCTACAAGGACCAAAACTTGGACTATCTGCAAGGCATTGAGAAAAACCCCAACGCTTACCGCGGGCAGGTGGTGGCGTTTGGCGGGGAGGTAAAAGGCATCACCGAGGACACCCTGCGCCTGCGCCTGGTGCTGAAAATAGACGCACCCTTGTATTACTACGCCACCGGCAAAGGAAATGCCTTTTCGTACGAAATGCTGTTGGTTTCGTTTAACAAGCGGGGCATGCCCGCCATGACGGGCATTAAAAAGGGGCACACCGTCAAAGTGCTGGCGCGCGTGAGCAACTACGAAACGCGCAAAAATTTTACTGGGAAAGACATTGCCGTTTTGCACCTGATCGCCTTTGCCTTGGCAGACCACACCACCCATCGCGATTTTTTCCGTCCCGAATCGCCCGACCGTCAGCTGTACGAATCTTGGAAAGAAGGCCGCCTGTTTTTTGAAGAATCCGCCCAGGACGTAATCAGCCGCTGCCCGGCCGCCAAACCCGCGGCTGCGGCGCCTGTTCTGCCGACGGCGGCCCCCCAGCCAAGCCCTGCGGCGCCTGCGCCGGAAAAGGGCATTGTTTTTGACGAAGAAGAGCCCCCCTTTATCTTACCGCCGGACCCGCAAACGCCCACCGTCTGCCCGGAAAACGAGCCGGAACCGTCCGCCGCACCGCAGCCGGAACCGGCCCAAGAACCCCAGTCTGCCGGCCAACCTACCCCGGCGGACCCACCCGCGGCGCCTTCGCCTGCCCCGGTGCCGCCCGCCGATTGCGAAACGGACACTTCCTGCAAAGCCCCGCAAAAAGCGGCCGAATCCACCGATTTGGCCGCCTGAAAATATTTTCCAAATGTCTGGCCGGCCTTACAGCCCCGGCGGAAGCTTGGCCCGCATCAAGCGGCGGAAATTGAATTTTTCCCCGTCGGCATAAAACGTGCCGTCGCCCACCGCATGCACCAAACGCGGGTCCGGGCAGGAAGGGTTTTCCCACACTTTGACGGCTTGTAAGATAAACAATCCGTACGCCGGCAAGAAGCGTTCTGCACGGCACTCCACACAGGCCACGCAGTCCTCCAGCAACGGCGCTTGCACACAAGCGGCGGGCCGCGTTTTTAAGCCGAAACGGGCCAGCTTATCGGTATCGGCCCCGCTTACCATCCCAATTTGCACGGCGGTTTTGGCCAGGTTCGCCCCCGGCACACACAGCACACACTCTTTGCGTTTGCGCAACGCAGCAAACGAATAATTCCACGGCCCCGTACACAACGCAAACCGCCCGTCAAAATCCAGCGGCATGGACCAGGAAATCGTCATTACATTGTTCTTTTTGCCGTCAAACGTCGTTACCAACAACAGCGGCCCCGGTTCCAAAAATGTAAGGGCTTTTTCCAGCTTGACGGGTTTCATCCGGCGTTCTGCCATACGCGTTTCCTCCTGGCTCCGCGGCCGCACACGGCCGGGATACTACCCATTGTAACACAAATCCTCCCCTGCGGCCAATTTTTGCGCAGGGGCTTTTTGCCCAACAAAAAACCCGCCTTTCGGCGGGTTTTACTCTGTTGCCAGAGAAATTAGTTG
Organism: uncultured bacterium; assembly: GCA_949294085.1. Classification (GTDB taxonomy): domain Bacteria; phylum Elusimicrobiota; class Elusimicrobia; order Elusimicrobiales; family Elusimicrobiaceae; genus Avelusimicrobium. The sequence continues at coordinate 25,013 of CASFFX010000008.1, forward strand.
ATCGGGTTAGGCGCCGGGCAGGTAGAAGCACCGTTGCTGCAGCAAGTAGCAGCCGGGGTGTCAATACCGCAGAAGTCGGCGCACAGCGCCTGACCGTTTTCGTTGGTGCCGTTGCACTGGGTCAAGTCGCTCGCGTAGAAGCGGGTCAAGTTATACCAATAGTTCAAGCCAGCATCATTAGACGCACCGCCCGCCACGCGGGTAGCGGTGGCTTGGCCAGCCGCATAGCCCGTATCATCGGACAACTCAATTTCAAAGCCGTTGCCAGTAGCGCCTTTCGTGTAGAAAATATCATCGTCGCCATTGAATTCGCCTTGCGGGATGACGTCCAAGCCTTTGTACTTGGCAGAATATTTGTTAATCTGCAAGTATTTGCGCTGTTGGGCAGAAGCAATGTTGCTCAACAGGTTCACGGCTTCCGTCATGCGGGAGCGTTCCACCGCTTTGAAATACTGCGGCATAGCCATAGCAGCCAAGATGCCGAGGATCAATACGACCACCAGCAATTCGATCAGGGTAAAACCCTTCTTATTATTCATAAAACCTCCTACAGTTTTATTGTTGGTTTAGCAGTTTATCCAACTGCTTTTTCTAGTCTATCAGTAAAAAAATAAAAAATCAAGTCTTTTTTGGACCTATTTTTTTAAGGTCCCCCCCACCGGCACCCAAGCGCCGTCCTGCAGTAGCTCGTAGAGGGCTTTGTTTAGAGCCAGCGCTTTTTGACGTTCCGGCTGCATATCCTGCTGAAAGCCGGGCACTAAAGCCGGCGCTTCCAGCACCAGCCCCCGGCGGTCAATCCAGCCAAAATGGTCGCCCGAGTCGTAGCAAATAAAGGCAAACTCTTCCGCCCCCGGCTCAAACAAACTGTTGCCCATGGCGGCGTACGGCGTATGCAGGTGGAACATATCCACGAGCGTGGGCAGTACGTCGGCCTGGCCGCCCAAACGCAGGTTTTCCCCGGGCTCCAACAGCCCCGGCGCCACGATTACAAACGGCACGTGGAAACTCTGCTGCAAAGAAGCGTGCGCTCTGTTACGAACGCGGTGGTCGCCCACGATGATAAAAATGGTGTCTTCGTACAGCCCGGCCTGTTGAAGGCGGCGCAGAAATTGGCCCAGGGCCCAGTCGCTGTAATACAAACCGCGCAGGTAGGATTTCTCCGGAAATTTTTTCTCCAGCCCGCTGCCAAAACTTTCCGGCACAAACGTCCCCCACGGCTCGTGCGTGCCCAAGGTAAAGAAAAAGCCGAAAAAGGGCTGAGGGGATTTTTCCAACACGTCGGCAAACAACATAAACCCTTCGTAATCGGAAACCACGCCCTTCTCTTTATACTTTAACAGCGGTTTCATGTCCTCCCCGGCAAAAGACGTAAACCCCGTCAAACGGCTCAACGAATTGATAAACATCCACCCGTCTTTGGACGGACGCACAAACCAGGCGGCATACCCTTCCTTCGTAAACAGTTCCCCCAACCGCGACACGACGGAATCTTCCAGCCCCTGCCCAAAATACGGCAGGCCGGAAATGCGGCACACGCCCGTCATCAGCGTACCCAGGCCGGACATACTGTTCCCGTTGCCGCACGAATAAAAATTCGGAAACACCACCCCCCGCTTAATCAGGCGGTCCAAGTTGGGGGTGGCCCCCAGCTGCGTGCCGGCCAGCGCGTCCACCTTATCCCACTCCAAACTTTCAAACGCCAAGATAATCAGGTTGCGGCCGCGGGCGTCCAAATTAAATTTTGTTCGGCGGCGCAAGAGCGGATACTCCGGGCTAACGGCCTTCTCGCTTGGAGAAGCAAGCAGCAGCTTGCGGACGGTGGTCAGGGCTTGGTCCAACGTAATTTCCGAAAGGGCGGGCTGAACAGCGGAAAAGTGCCGCTCTCGTTTAGCGGTAGGCAGCAGCACGTATTGCATGGCAAACACGCCGTTTTGCGCCACATGCCCCAGCCACAAGTTTTGCGTGTACCCCAACCGCGGGCTGAAACGCAGCGGTTGCAAATAATTGCCGCAAAAGCACGAAAACAGCAGCCACGCCCACATGATTAAATACAAGAGGTTCCAAAGCGGTTTGCTGGGGGTGGGCCGGCCGGATTTGGCGGCAAATTGAATTCCCGCCGCCACCAGTGCCACAATTCCCGCCGCCACACAGGCCAAGGCCCAGGCATATTGATTTTTGGCCACCAGCCACACGAGCGAAAAAGAAGAAAACAAATTCAAAATATCCACCCCGGTATGGCGATGCACCGTTTCAAAATACGCCCAATCCCCCACCAGTAGCAGCCCATACACGCCCAGCACCAGCATGGCGCACGCCAGCACGCCCTTCTGCCACCCCACGGAGCGAACCGGCAAATTAAGCAACAAAATAAACACTCCGCCCCAACTGGCCAGGATGCTTAAATCAAAACTCAGCCCCCACAAAAACGCCTGCGCCGTTTGCCACAGCGTTAGCTGGGAACACTCCGCCCAATGAAAGAAGAAAAACGCCACGCGAAACAGACTGGGAAGCAGTAAAAACAGCCCCGCCACAAAAAGCGTATTGCGCAGTTTACAGGGGTCGTTGAGTTTTTTGCATACGAACGCCAACCCCGCAAAAAACAATACCCATTGCAAGGCAATCCAAATCATCTAAACTCCTTTATTCTTCGTCCTCGGAAGGAACTTCTTTTTGCATGGGATCGGGCGGCAACTGGGAAGCGTCATCTACTCCCATATAATTGATGCAGAATTTTACGTCTTTTTGATTGTTTTCACCGGGGATACAGAAAGTGGTAGAGCTGTCAAACGGGCGAATCAAGCGGTACGTATAGCCTCCTTTTCCCACCCGTTGGGCAACCAAAAACCAATTTTCGGCGGCGTCCGTTGCAAACCACACGGCAAAACCCGCGTGCGGGCCGTCCGGCACGGTCATGCCGCCTTGAGTGTAAAAAACCGTATTGGCAAGGCCGTTGGCATAGTCGTTGTGTTGCCGAGGCAAACGCACAGGCATGGGAGCCGTGTCCAGCTGGTGCCAATAATACGTAAAACGCCCCGTGCGCAGCTTGGCGCGCACTTGGGCCGACAGCGTGGAACCCGCCAGGGCCTCTACTTCCGCCGTGCGCATGCGCTCTACAAATTGTTCATACGTCGGCAAAGCCACCGCGGCCAAAATGGCTGCAATCACAATACAGATAATCAGTTCCATCAGCGTAAACCCTTTTTTATTCATTGTTTTCCCCCGGGTCTTGCTTTAGTTTATGCTGCATGAGCGGTGCGCGGCATGAACCCTTATAATTTCATAAAAGACGAAACGCCGCCCATTACCATATCCACCGACATCAAAATCAAAATCATACCCGTCAGCCGTTCAATGGCAATTAACCCGCGCTTGCCCAACAATTTGCTCAGCGGAAAAGACGCCATTAAAATGGCCGAGTTGATTAACGACGCCACCAGCACCGCCCCCAGCGTAATAAGCTTGTTGGACTGCTGGGCCGCCGTAATCATGACCATAGACAGCGCCGCCGGCCCCGCCACCAGCGGAATCGCCAGCGGCACGACAAAAGGTTCATCTTCCTTCGGGTCGTTTTTAGGTTCTTCGTCCCCGCCGCCAAACACCAATTTGACGGAAATCATAAACAAGATAATGCCCCCGGCAATGCTCAGCGAATACTCGTGAATTCCAAACGCATGCAAGAACCATTTGCCCAAAAATAAAAACGCCACCATAATCAACAGCGCTATGCCCAGTTCGCGCAGCAGCACGATTTTGCGCCGTTCCGGAGCAACTTTTTTAAGCGCCGTAATAAACAGCGGGATGTTGCCAAAACCATCCATAACCAGCGCCAACGTGATGACAGACGATATAAACTCATCCATAAAAACGACTCCTTCTTCTTAAAACACCTATAAAAAATGAGATTTTCCCGTTTACGGGGATTGACTTCCTTTATAGTATAGCAAAAAAGCTTTTCGCCCGTTTGACGGGGTTTGGTAGCGCCGGGGGCAATTTAGTAAGATATGTAATATGCTTACAGAACACAAAAGCAATGTCGTAAACATTATCAAATGGTTTTTCCTGGCCACCGTGATTGGGGCCATTGTGGGCGTGCTGGACGCGCTGTTTCTAACGATTCTGGACGACGCCATCCGCCTGCGCAACACGATCCCCCTGTTTTATTTGGGGCTTCCGTTTGTTCTGTACGGCGTGGCAGTATTGGGGCGCAAAGTGGCCAAACGCCATAAAGATTATTCCACCGACGCCGTAATCAATAAAATCAATTCCTACCAACCCATTTCGTTTATTTCTATTTTCAAAGGGTTTACCCTCTCCATTGTTACCATGGTAACGGGCGGTTCCGCCGGGAAAGAAGCCCCCTGCGCAGACGTGGGGGCCGGTATTTCTTCCATTTTGGCCCGGCTGATGCGCATGAACCCGCAGGACCAGCGCAAAATGATGATTTGCGGCGTAAGCGCGGGGTTTGCCGGCGTGTTTGGCGTGCCGATATCGGGGGCGCTGTTCGGGCTGGAAGTGCTGTGGGCCGGGCACATTTTTTACGAAGTGATGTTCCCCTCGTTAGTCGCAGGCATTACGGCGTTTCAGGTAACGTCTTTTTTGGGGGTGGATTACATTTATCACCCGCTGCACTTTGTGCCCGTATTTTCGGAACAGTTCTTTTTGAAAATGATTGTGGCCGGAATGTTTTTCGGGCTGGTGTCTATCCTATTTATTGAAATCACAAAATTTGTACGGGTGGTCTTTCGCTACCTGGCGCTTAAAACCCGCCTGTTTTGGGCGTGCGCCATCGGCGGTTTATTTTTGGTAGCGGTGGGATATTTTATTTCCCCGCTGTACTTGGGGCTGGGGATGCCGGGGATAGAATCCGTCCTCAGCGGGAATCCGCCCGATTCGCCGTTCGGATTTTTTTATAAAATGCTGACCACCTCCGTTACATTTGCCGCCGGCGGGATTGGCGGGATTGTAACCCCCATTTTCTTTGTGGGGGCTCAAGCCGGCGCCATGCTGGCCGACGTACTGCGCGTGGACAGCGCCACCCTGGCCGCCATGGGATTAGTGGCGGTGCTGGCCGGCACGGCCAATACGCCGCTGGCCGCCAGCATTATGGCCATAGAACTTTTCGGCCCCGCCATCGCCCCCTATGCCACGGTGGCGTGCGTCATCAGCTTTTTGGTAACGGGCCAGCAGAGCATTTACCCCAGCCAGCGCATTTCGCTGGAGGGCGGCAAAACCGGCGACGACGAAGCGGCCCCGCTGACGCAGGGGCAGCCGCTGCACCCGACCAAAATTCCTACCCGCAAAGCGCTGTTTAAGCAGGCGTTTAAGCAAATGGTCAAACACTTAATTCCCAACCCCAAAGGGTTTGACGAAGAAAACAAATAATTTCTTCAGCTTGTCCAAAAATAAAAAACCCCGCCGCAGTTTCTTGCGGCGGGGTTTTGGTCAAAATGCGGATTAATACAGCGGGACGCCGTATTCTTTGGCAAGCATATTGTAGCGGTCAATTACCTTGCGCACAAAGCGGCGTTTTTCCACATAGCTGCCTGGGAAAAACCCGCTCTTAAAACCGGCGATGACGATGTTTTTCAACTCTTTCGGCGCCAGCGGCACGTTGTGCACCAGCAGTTCCATTTCCTTCGTAACCGTGGTGTTGGATACCAGGCGGTTGTCCGTATTGATGCTGACCGGCAGCCCGCGCTTAATCATTTCTTTAATGGGATGATTTTTGACGGATTTAATTTCCGGCAGCGTCTGCAAATTGCTGGTCAGGCAGACTTCTATCCCGATACGCTCGCTGGCAATATAGTCCGCCAGCGAATTGACGTATCCTTCTTTGTCTTTGACTTTTTTGTCTTTAATCATATCCGCGGCAAACAAATGCGTGCCGTGGCCCAGGCGGTTGGCGTAGCAATCGGTAATGGCCTGAAAAATGGACTCCGGCCCGTACGCTTCGCCCGAGTGAACGGTTTTGCGGATAAAATGTTTGTGCACGTAGCGGTACGCGGCCAAATGGTCCGCCGCGGGGTAACCGGCCTCTTCGCCGGCCAGGTCAAACCCTACCACGGGCAAGTGTTCTTCTTTGGCCAATTTCACCACCATCTTGGCCAATTCCAGCGACGCGATAGACACAATTTCGCTCTTGCTCGCCTGAGAAAGTGCCTTAATCAGCGTAGCGTAATAGGGCGACATATTTTGGTTAAAATTGCGCATGGCGCACGCAATAATTCCAAAATAAAATTCCAAATCGTCTTCTTTTTTGACGGCGGCCGAAGAATTATGTTCCTTTTGGGCCCGTTCCAACCCGCGCACCACCGCGCGGACGGCTTCCTGCGCGGTCAGGTTTTCGCTGGCGTGCAGCTGCGGAGCAAAGCGCACTTCCAGGTAGCGCACGCCTTCGGCAATGGCGTCCTGCCCCAATTCGTACGCAATCCGTTCAATGTTTTCGGCGCTGCGCATGACGGCATCGGTGTACGAAAAGCCTTTCAAGTATTCCACCAGCGAGGAATATTGGTCCTTAAACACCAATTCGCGCATGCCCCGTTCGGTGTAAGCGGGCAATTCTACCCCGTCCTTTTGGGCCAGTTCAATCAAGGTGGAAAGGCGAAGCGAACCGTCCAAATGGACGTGCAAATCCGCTTTCGGAATACGTTTTAAGAATTCGGCGGGCACTCTTTTCATATTATTTTTTCTCCGTTTGCTGTCCCTGCGGCGTGTCTTTTACGAGATATCCCGCTTGGGCAATGGCGTCGCGAAGTTCGTCGGACTTTTTCCAATCTTTCGCGGCGCGGGCGCGGGCCCGTTCTTCCAGCAGGGCCGTTACTTCGGCCGGCAATTGCTGGGCGGCGGGCTCGGATTTGGCAAACAAATCCAGTGCCAAAATCGTATCGGCAAATTGCAGAAAATCCAGCTTCTCGGCCGGGGTCAATTCCGCACTGCGTACGGCTTCCCACGTAACGGCCAGCGCTTTGGGGGCGTTCAAGTCGTCCTCCATCGCGGCTACAAATTTTTGTTTCCAGGCGCGGGATTTTTCGGTTTCCTGGGCCTGGCCTTGGGCGGCCTGCTGGGCTTGCACGCACAGGGCACGCAGATTTTTTAAGCTCTTGGCGGCGCTGTCCATGCTTTCGTACGAAAATTCCAGCTGGGTGCGGTAATGCGCCCCCAAGCATAAATAGCGGTACGCCAGCGGCTCGTATCCTTTTTCCTTCAGCACGTCCAGCGTTACAAACGTGCCGCCGGACTTGGACATTTTGCCCGAGCGCAAAATTAAAAATTCGCCATGCACCCAATAATTCACGTATTTCTCGCCGGTGGCGGCTTCGCTCTGGGCGATTTCGTTGGTGTGGTGGATCGTTACGTGGTCAATCCCGCCGCAATGGATGTCCAGCGTATGGCCCAAGTACTTCATGGCCATGGCCGAGCACTCAATATGCCACCCCGGGAACCCCACGCCCCACGGGCTGTCCCACTCCATTTGGCGTTTTTTGTCTTTCGGGGAGAACTTCCACAGGGCAAAATCCGTCGGGTTGCGTTTTTCGTCGCTCATTTCCACGCGGGCGCCGCCCTGCAGCCCGCTGATGCGCGCATGCCCTACCAAGGCATCGTAACGGGCAAACTTGGACGTATCGTAATAAATCCCGTCCGACGTGCGGTACGTATAGCCTTTTTCTTCCAGGGTTTTGACTAGCGCTATCATTTCGGGAATATGCTGCGTGGCGCGGCTGATGATGGTAGGCCGCGTGCAATGCAGGGCATCGTAATCCTGCCAGAATTTGGTTTCGTAAAATTTGGCAATGTCCCACGCGCTTTTGCCTTCGCGGGCGGTGGCCACTTCCATTTTGTCCTCGCCGTCGTCCGCGTCGGACACCAAATGCCCCACGTCCGTTACGTTCATCACGTGCTTAAGCGGGTAGCGCAGGCGAATCGTGCGCGAAAGCAAATCTTCAAAAATATACGTACGCAAATTGCCGATGTGCGCGTAATTGTACACCGTCGGCCCGCAGCAATACATCGTAACCTGGTGTTCGTTCTGCGGTTTGAATTCGTCTTTATGCCGGGTGGCAGTATTGTATAGAAAAAGCATTTATTTTGCCTCTTGGGTTAATTCCAAATACGTGGATTTAATGGTGTTAAAAAACAGCGTGCAGGTGGACTGCCCCACATCGTTGGCCGATTGTTCGCTGAGCATGCAGCGTACTTCAATGTCCGAAAGCGGGTTGACGGCCCCCACGCTGCTCATGGCGTACGTAAAGCCCACCGGGCGGTATTTTTTAAGCGCCACGGCGTAAGCTTTGTCCAGCGATTTTTGGAAGAGGCCCATTTCCTTGCGCGAGGCCGAAGAGCCCAATTTGAATTTATGCGCCGCCACGTTGACCACCACGTCGCCGTAGCTGCCGTAGGTGCTGGCCATGTTTTCGGAAGTAAAATCTTCGTCCTCTCCCAGGATATTTTCCTGCGGATCCGTCAGCTGGCCCTCCGTCAGGACGGACGGATCCATCGGCACATCGGAAGTAAATTCGTAGTACACTTCGTTTCCGGGGTAGCGGGAATAGTCAATCCCCTGGGTAACTTGTTTGCGGGAGCGATAGTCCGTGCTGCTACAGGCGCACGCCAACCCCGCCAACAATAAAATAAACGCGAAACGAATCTTCATAAGCTGCTCCTTATTTTTAATGTAGCCACGGCCTGGCACATGGCCGCTTCTGCACGGCCGATTTCACCCACATGCTCGTGGCTTTTTGATTTGAAACTCACTTGTTCCAGCGGCATTTCAAAAATGGCCGCCAAAGAACGGCGCACCGCTTCGTAATGCGGCTTCATTTTGGGTTCTTCGGTAATAATGGTGGCGTCTATATGGTCAATTTCCGCCCGGTGCGCGCGGACAATTTCCAGCACTTTTTTGGCAATCGTTACGCTGGAAATGCCTTTGATGGAATTATCCGTCGGCGGGAACAAAATGCCGATTTCGCCCGCACACAAGGCGCCCAAAATAGCGTCGCACAGCGCATGCAGGACCAAGTCCCCGTCGCTATGGCCCAAAAATCCTTTCGTGTACGGGATTTCCACCCCGCCCACAAACATTTTGCGCCCCGGTTCCAGCCGATGCAAATCAAACCCGAACCCGGTGCGATAAATCGTTTTTTCTTCCAAAAGAGCCTCCGCAAACACCAAATCTTCCGGCGTGGTAATTTTGTTGTTTTTGTAATCGGACGGCACCAGCCGCACCTTCAGGCCCAGTTTTTCCACTAACTGCGACTCGTCGGTTGCGTCTTTCTCGTCCCCAAATTTTTCCAGTGCAGCAGCCAAAATTTCGCGGCGGTAGCACTGCGGGGTTTGCGCCGCCCACAAAGAGGCCCGGTCCAGCGTTTGCTGCACAAAGCCTTCCGCCCCCACTTTTACGGTGTCTTTTACCGGCACGGCCAACACCGCCGCCCCATACTGGGCGGCCGCCGCCAGGCACGCGTGCGCCGCCGCCGGATTGACCAGCGGCCGGGCTCCGTCATGCACGGCTACGGTTTGCGCCTGCACGGACGTTTTGGCAAAACCGTTTTTGACCGATTCCAGCCGCGTGGCGCCGGGCTGAGCGTAAATTAAACCGGGGAAATATTTATCCAGCTCCGGGCGGTTTTCTTCCGGCGTTACCACCACAATTTCCCGCACGCCGGGCGTTTGCCGCCAGGCTTCCAGGGTGCGGACAAGAACGGGCCTTCCGGCGAGCGGCAACATTTGCTTGGGCCGGCCCATCCGAGTGCCGCTTCCCCCCGCTACAATTACCGCCGACGAAAAACCCGTCTCTTTATTCATACAAACCTTATTTAATTTTGGCAAAAATCATCCGGCCGGACGACGTTTGCAAAATGGAATACACCGATACTTCCGCCCGCTTGCCGATATATTTTCGTCCTTCCTCCACCACGACCATCGTGCCGTCGTCCAGGTAGCCGATGCCCTGTTCTTTTTCTTTGCCGTCTTTCATAATAAACAGCGACATGCTTTCCCCCGGCAACACCACGGGTTTTAAGGCGGTGGCCAAATCGGCAATGTTCAGCACGATGACATCGTGCAGCGCCGCAATTTTGTTGACGTTAAAATCCAGCGTAACCACTTCCGCGTCCATGCTTTCGGCCAGTTTAACCACGCGTTCTTCCAGCGTATCGGCCTTGGGCATTTTGGACGAAATGCGCACCGCCACTTCGGTCAATTCCTGCAGGCGGGTGGCAACGTCCAGCCCGCGGCGGCCTTTGGCGCGCTCCAGCGGATCGCGGGAAGCGGCCATTTTGTTCAATTCGTCCAGCACAAATACCGGCAGTACAATAATGCCGGAGAGGAAATTGATTTCGCACAAATCCACAATGCGTCCGTCCATCAGGGCCGTTACGTCGGCCACCTTGAGGTGGTGCCCTTTATAGGACAGGCCTTCCAAATCGTTGGATTTAATCAAACTGGCAATGACCCCAAACGCCAACAGAGCGAGTTCAATGTCCCGCCCATAAGCGGCCCAAAAATTCATCACGTCGCCGTTGGCGAAGTTCATCATGCCGTAATCAAAAAAGACAAACAGCATGTACCCCAGCAAAAAGCCGGAGCACGCAATCATAATTTTTACCAGGCGCAGGCGTTTGAACAGCACTTCGCCGCCCACCACCAGCGCACCGCACAGCAGCCCCGCCAGCAGGCTCATCCATTCTTTATCAATAAAATTGTACGTAAGAAAAGGAAACGCCACCAACGTGGAAATACGAAAAATCCAAATAGGCATATGCCCTCCAAAATACGGGGAAATTCCTCCCCAAATAAGACTAGCTATATTCTACCACTTTACGGGCTTTTTTGCAGGATTTCCTGGGCGGACGGCCCGACGACAGCCGCTCCCGCTCAGCGCAGTTTTAAGGCCAGGGCGTTCAAATCGGCCAATTCCACCAGCTCAAGCGTTTTGAGTTTTTGTTTTTCGCTCTTGGCCACCGGAGCCGAAAAGGCTTTCTTAAATCCCAGCCGCTGGGCTTCTTCCAGGCGGCGGTCCGCCTGCGGCACTTTGGCCACTTGGCCCAAAATGCCCACTTCCGCCATAAACACGCTGTCGGGCGCAATGGGAATCTCCTTGCACGAGCTGATGACCGCCGCGCACACGGCCAAATCCAGCGCCGGATCCTTCAGCTTTACGCCCCCCGCCAGGCTGACGAAAATGTCTTTGTTGTCCAGCGACAGGCCAATGTGCTTTTCCAATGCGGCAAACAACATCAGGCACCGGTTCAAATCCACCCCCGTCGCTACCCGCCGCGGGAACGGATACCGCGTGGGCGACACCAACGCCTGCACTTCGGTCAAAATCGGGCGGGAACCTTCCGCCGCGATGGAATACGCCCGGCCTTTTAGGGCGCGGTCGCGCGAGGTTTGGGCAAAATATTCGCTGGCGTTTTCCACCGATTCCAAGCCGTGCCCCGTCATTTTGAACAGGCCGATTTCCCCGGTGGAGCCAAAGCGGTTTTTATGCGGGCGCAACAGCCGCAGGACGTTATCCTTCTCCGTGTCAAAATACAGCACACAGTCCACCATATGCTCCAAAATTTTGGGGCCGGCCAGTTCGCCGTCTTTGGTTACGTGGCCCAATACAAACGTGATAATGCCCTTGGGTTTGCACAGGCGCACCAGTTCGCTGGTGCACTCGCGCACTTGCGCCACGGTGCCGGCCGAAGAAGAAAACTCCGGGTGGTACACCGTTTGGATAGAGTCTAAAATCAACACGTCCGGGTTGACCTGCTCCACCGATTCCACAATTTTTTGGATGTCGGTTTCGCAATGCAAAAAGATATTGTCCCCCCGCACGCCCAGCCGCTGGGCGCGGCCGGAAATCTGCCCGATGCTCTCCTCCCCGGAGATATACAACACCTTGCTTGTTTTGGAAAGTTCCGCCGCCACCTGCAGCATCAGCGTGGATTTGCCGATCCCCGGGGCGCCGGCCAGCAGCGTCAGCTGGCCCTTTACCAAACCGCCGCCCAACAGGCGGTCAAATTCGGCAATATGGGTTTGAATACGGGGCTCCTGCACGGCCTTGCTGTCGGAAAGTTTAACGATTTCGGACGAAAAATCCGTAAAGCTCCGCGTGCGCTGGGAAGCTTTTTTGCTTTCTTGCTGTTTCACTTCTTCCACCAGCGTATTCCACGCGCCGCAGTCCGGGCATTGGCCCGCCCATTTGGGCGTTTCGTACCCGCATTTTTGGCAGACAAAAACCGTCTTGAATTTCATTTCTTCCTCACGAGCCCGCCATCGCCGCCAAGCCAAAGAAGGACGAGATGTCCTGATCGTTAAACGACACATTGGCCCGGATGGCAAAATTGTTGGTTTCCAGCGCGTCGCGCGCCCACGCCCCCACCGAGAAGTAGCGGTTGAAGCGGAAGTCCACCCCGTAGCTTAAGTTGGGCTTGTTAAACAAACGCCCGTTGATGACGCGGTCGCGGCCCCAGTCGGAGAATTCCCCCGTAAAGGTAAAGCGGTCCAAAAAGTCCTTGTCATAGAACGGCTTAAGCTCCAGCGCCACCCCGCCGGCCCCGCGGATTAACCCGGCCGACAGTACCGCCCACTTGTTGTAGAGCCCGAAGCGGACGTCAAACTTGTTCTTTTCCAGGTAGTCTTTGGAATCCAGGGTGTCGTCCTCGTTGCCGATGTTGGCAATCCCGGCGCGGTAGAACGTATAACCGCTGGAAGGATAGATTTCCAGGGCTAAATCGCTGGTGGCCAACGCCGGCTCAGGCATATAGAAGAAATCGTAATCCCAATACACGCGGAAGCGGCTCATCTTGCCCACAAACGTCTTTACTTCCCCCATTGTTTCCTTCAAATCCTTCACGCTGTCTTTCACGTCCTCTTTCATTTGCGGGTCTTTAATCAAGCTGCCAATCACGCCTTCGCCTTGTTCCAGGCTGCTCATTAACGAATCCGCCTTGGCCATCAGCGTGTTGAGCCGTTCGGAAGCAACGTCCAAATTTTTCACCGAGCGCGACAAATACGGCTTCATCTGCGCCACCAACTGGTTCAAATTGGCCGACAGCTGCCGCACCTCGTGCATGGTTTGGTTCAGCTGTTCGCCAAACTCGCCGTGGCGGTTGACGCTGTCCACAAATTCCCGAATACTGCTCATCGTTTGGGTAATCATCACTTCCATCGGCATTTCGTCCACCCCGTGCACATAGTCCCCCGGCTTCAGCACGCCGGCAGCAGGCGTTCCCTGTTCTATTTTCAAATATTTGGTGCCGATGATCCCCGTCATCACCACGGTAAAGCGTGCGTCGCGGAAAATGGTTACATCGTCGTGAATATCCGCCACCACTACGGCGCGGCCTTTTTCTATCTTAATGGCCCGTACGCGGCCCACTTCCACCCCCGAAAGCTTGACCGGCGCCTTCTCCGGCAGGCCCGACACGTCGGCAAACGTAACGTTAATTTCGTAGGAACGCGTAACGGAAAAACCGCCTAAAAAATAAAGCGAAAATCCGAATATAATAAGCCCCACTACGGTAAAAATACCCAATTTGGTTTCTGGTTTCATGACCTGTATCCTTTTTGCTAAAATCCCCGGGCGCACGCGGCGCCGCGGCCGTTAATCTTTCATAAGTTTCATTTGTATCGGTCCGTGGCTGCTTCCGTCCACAAACTGTTTGACGTATGGATTATCCGTCTGGCGGAATTGCTCCGGCGTACCGTACATTAAAATATTTCCTTCATACAAAAAAGCGATGTAATCCGCTATCTTAAAAGCGGAACGCATATCGTGCGTAATGACGACCGACGTAACCCCCAGCTTGGCCTTCAGGTCCATAATCAGGTCGCTGATGATGTCGGACATAATCGGGTCCAGCCCGGTGGTTGGTTCGTCGTACAAAATGACCCGCGGTTCCACCGCCAGCACCCGTGCCAACGCCACGCGTTTTTTCATCCCGCCGGAAAGTTCGCTGGGGTTGAGCTTGGCCACATCCTCCTGCAAGCCCACCAGCGCCAGTTTTTCTTTGATGACGGCCGGATAATCCTTTTCGGGCGTATCGGTTAAATATTTCAGGCCAAAGGACACGTTTTCCCCCACGGTCATGGAGTCAAACAGCGCCCCTTCCTGGAACAAGTACCCAAAATGCCGGCGAAGCGCGGCGAGCTTAATTTCGCTGTGAATTTTGGTAATATCCTTTCCGTCCACCAAAATCTGCCCGCCCGAGGCTTCTTCCAGCCCGATTAAGCACTTAATCAGCGTGCTCTTGCCCGAGCCAGAACCGCCCAAAATACAGGTGGTTTTGCCTTCCTCTATTTTCAGGTTGACGTTTTTGAGGACTTGCTTCGTTCCAAAATTTTTCTTCAGCCCGATGATGTTAATCATATTAAATTCCAAATGCCGTCAAAATGGCGGTCAGAAAATAATCCAGCACCAAAATCAGCACAATGGTGGTTACCACGGCCCCGGTGGTGGATTTGCCCACCCCTTCCGCACCGCCGCGCGTGCTGATGCCTTTGTAGCAGCACACGGTGGCGACCATAAACGCAAACACAAAGGTTTTAATAAACCCGTGCATAAAATCGCGCACGCCCATAAACGAAGTGATATCCGTTATATACACTTCCCCGGGCACGCCCAAAGCGTACGTGGCCACCAAATAACCGCCCAGCACGCCAAATAAATTGGAAAACAGGGTCAAAATGGGCATCGTCAGCACGAAGCCAAACATACGCGGAATTACCAAATAACGTATGGGGTTGGTGCCCAGCGTATAGAGGGCGTCAATCTGTTCGGTTACGGCCATCGTGCCGATTTGGGCCGTTACCGCCGCCCCCGCCCGGCCGGATACGACCACGCTGGTCAGCACCGGGCCCAATTCGCGAATCAGCGAAAAGGTAACAATCGTTCCTACAAAAATCGGTTCCCCAAAAATATTGCCAATCGTGTTGCCCGCCTGCAGGGCCAGCACCATGCCCGTAAACAAACTGGTCAGCGCCGTAACACCCAGGGATTCCACCCCAATCGTTACGCTTTGGTCCACCGCTTGGCGGAATTCAAAACGCGCGTGCGTCAGCCAGAACAAGCTGGAGCGCACCATTTGGGCGGCGCCTCCCACTTGGTCCAGCAAACGCGTTAAATACGTTCCGATAGCGGTAAACATATTATTCCTTGTAAATCCTTGGCACGCGCGGCATTAAAAGCGTGCATAATTCGTAATCAATCGTGCCGGCTTTTTCGGCCAGTTCGGCAAACGTAATTTCGTCGTCTCCCTGGCGGCCGACGGCCACGGCTTCATCGCCCACCGCCACGGGCCCGGCGTGGGTAATGTCCACCATCAGCATATCCATTGTTACGTTGCCCAACACCCGGCAGCGCTGCCCGCGGATTAAAATTTCGCCCTTATTGGAAAGCGCCCGCAAATAACCGTCCCCATACCCCAAAGGCAGCGTGGCCACTTTCATCGGCTGCGGCGCAATAAAACTGCGGTTATAACTGATGCTGCTTCCGGCGGGGACGTCCTTGACGTACACGACCCGCGTTTTGAGCGATAAAATCGGTTCAAACCCCTTCTCCAGCCCAAATGCGCTGTGCCCCGTACGAACCATATCGTAATGGGCGTCCGGCCGGGCCACAATGGCCGAAGAAGCCGCCACATGGCAATGATTGATGTGAATCCCGTGCAGTCTGACGTTGGTCAGCGTATCGCGAAAGTAACCGATTTGTTCTTCGGTATATTCGGGGTCGGTTTCCACGCTGGACAAATGCGTATAGAGCCCGTCCAAAATCACATGCGGATCCTGAGCCAAAAATTCAATCACCTTAAACACGCCGCCGCGGCGGGTGCCGATGCGCCCCATGCCCGTATCTTGCTTGACGTGGCAAAGCGCCTTTTTGCCCAGCTTGGCCGCAATTTGGCTGATGGCTTTGGCGGCGTCTAAGCTGGCTACGGTAACGGCCAGCTGATTGTTAATGGCGTATTCAAACGCTTCAAACGGGTAAATACTGCCCAACACCAAAATCGGCAGCGTAACCCCCGCCTGGCGCAGTTCCATCCCTTCTTCCACCGAGGCCGTACCAAAAAAATCGCTCAAATGCTGCTGCTGTAAAAACAATCCCAGCCGCTTGGCCCCATGCCCGTAGGCGTTGGCCTTCAGCACGGTCAGCACTTTCACGCCGGGGCCGGCCTGCTCGTGCACTTTGCGCATGTTGCGGGCCAGTTTTTTCAAATCCACTTCGGCAAGGGTCGGACGTAAAATCGGCAAGCTCATACTCACTCCGGCAAGGCCATAGCGGTATTTCCGTTCATATCCTGGGCCGCTTCCATGTGTTCGGGGGCCGGGTTGGTAAACAAGGCATATTCCCCAAAGAAGGCCAAATCAATGTCTCCCACCGGGCCGTTGCGCTGTTTGGCGATAATCAGCGTGGCCTTGTTTTTCAGGGATTCATCGTCGCGTTTGTAATACGCTTCGCGGTGGATCAAAGCCACCACGTCGGCGTCCTGCTCAATAGAGCCGGATTCGCGCAAATCCGAAAGCTGGGGTTTGTTGTCCACGCGGGTTTTATCTTCGTTTTTGCGGCTGAGCTGCGAAAGCGCCAGCACCGGCACGTTGAGCGTGCGGGCCAAGTCTTTAAGCATGCGGGAAATTTCGGACACTTCCTGCTGCCGGCTTTCCGTCCGGCGTTCCCCGCCGCGGATTAACTGCAAATAGTCAATCACAATCAGCCCCAGTTCCTTGCCCTGTTTTTTGAGCTCCGTGGCCAACCGGCGCGCCCGCATGCGCAATTCCGTAATGGAAATGCCGGACGTATCGTCTATATACATCGGTGCGGCGGCCAGGCGGCCCAGCTCGCGCGTCAAATCGGACCATTTGCTCTGCTCGTAATACCCGGTGCGCAGCTTGTAAATTTCCACCATAGCGGCCGCCCCCAGCATACGTTCAAAAATAATGTGCCGTCCCATTTCCAGCGAGAAAAAAGCCACCGGAATTTTGCACTCCACGCACGCGTGGTGGGCAATGTTCAGCGCCAGGGCCGTTTTCCCCTGGCTGGGGCGCGCCCCCAAAATAATCAAATCCGACTTGCGCAGCCCGCCGGTTTTGCGGTCAAATTCGTCCAGCCCCGTCGGCACGCCTTGGATGGCGCTTTTGTTGCGGACGGCTTTTTCCAGCATTTCAATCACTTCGGGCGCCAAATCTTTAGACGAAATAAACCCCGAAAGTTTTTGCTTCTGGCTTAAGCGGTAAATTTGGTCGGCCGCTTCGTCAATCAGCACCTGAGGGTCGTCGTCCTCTTCCTTATAACAGCGCTGCACCAGGCCCGTAGCGGTGCGGATTAAATCGCGCACGACAAACTTTTTGTACACGATTTCCGCATAGTGCTTTACGTGGGCCGCGGTGGACACTTTGTCCACCAGCTGCGTTAAATACAATTCGCCCCCCAGCTGGGTAAGCAGGTGGTTCTTTTTTAATTCTTCCGTCAGCGTAATGATGTCCACCGCCTGGTTGCGTTCGGCCAGGGCTTTCATCGCGGCAAAAATCTTTTGGTGGGCTTCCTTATAAAAATGCTCCGGCTTCAAAATTTCCAACGCCTGCACTACGGCATCGGCGTCCAGCAGCATGGAACCCAAAACGGCCATTTCCGCGTCCAGGGCCTGCGGGGGAATACGTTCTTCCAACAAATTACTCGCCATAAAACCTCTTAAAAATAAAAATCGGCAAAATACCGCGTTTCCGCGTCCGCGCGGAAACGTATATATGTTCATTGTAGCAATTTAACACGCGAAAAGGGGAAAAGCGCGCGAAACGCGCGCTCCAACAGCCAAAACGCCTGGGAAAGCTCCAAATTTTGTAAAGTGTATTGTTCTATACTTTTTATATTATCAGGAGGATTCCATGGAACAACCCGTTGTAAAAACAAAACAACCCACCGGTCTGTGGCTGCTGTTTTTGACCGAAATGTGGGAACGCTTCAGCTATTACGCCATGCGCGGTATTTTGATTTTCTATATGATTTACCTGCTCAAAATGGGCAATACCCAAGCGTCCAACATTTACGGCACGTTTACCAGTTTGGTCTATCTTTCCACGCTGTTGGGCGGCTTCTTGGCGGACCGCTACCTGGGCCAAAAATGGGCCACCATTTGGGGCGGCCTGATGCTGGCGTCCGGTATGTTTGTGATGAGTGTGCCGACCGAATCGTTTTTGTATATTGCCATGGGGCTCATTATTTTGGGCAACGGGTTCTTTAAGCCCAACGTGGTGGCGATTGTGGGCCAGCTCTACGAAAAGAACGACGCCCGGCGCGATGGCGGATTTACCATCTTTTACATGAGCGTCAACATCGGGGCGTTTTTCGGCCCGCTGATGGTGGGGCACTTGGCCGAAGCCGGCAACTATACGGCGGCGTTTGGCATCGCCGGTGCGGGGATGATTATCGGACTGCTGACCTTTGTGCTGGGCTATAAAAAATTCTTAAACGGCAAAGGAGCCGCCCCGGCCGAAAAACCCGTGTTCTACAAAGATCCCGCCCTCTGGGCCATTGTGCTGGCGATTCCGATGGTGGCACTGTATATGAAAGGACACCACACGGCTTCTTACATTTCGTTTGCCGTATTAGCGGCGGCGTATTACCTGTATAATAAAAAGGTAAAACGGGTCAAAACCCAAAACACCGCCCCGCTGACTACGCAGGAAAAACAACAAATTGCCGTAATCGGTATTTTGGCCTTTTTCAGCATTTTCTTCTGGGCCGCGTTTGAGCAGGCCGGCGCCGCGCTGAACCTGTTTGCCTATGAATATACGGACCGGGTCATCTCGCTGTTTGGGCACTCGTGGGAAATTCCGGCCAACTGGTTCCAAAGCTTAAACCCGCTGTATGTGGTCATTTTCGCGCCGTTGTTTTCCAAACTGTGGATTGATCTGGCCAAAAAAGGAAAAGAGCCTTCCACCCCCGCCAAATTTATGATTTCGCTGTGGCTGATTGCGGCGGCGTTTGGCATTATGCTGGCGGGTGCGTTTGCCCTGGTGGGCAATGCCAAAATCAGCTTGTTCTATTTGGCGTTTACGTACCTGTTTCAAACCTTCTCCGAGCTGTGCATTTCGCCGGTGGGGAAATCGATGGTTACCAAACTGGCGCCGGCGCGGTATGTGTCGCTGTTGATCGGGATTTGGTACCTCTCCAACGCGGTAGCCAACAAGCTGGCCGGCGTCTATTCGGGCTATTTCCAAAAAATCAGCAACGAACAGTTCTTCCTGTGGCTGGTCCTCGTTCCGCTGGCCGTATCGGGCGTGCTGATGCTTTCTATGAAAAAAATCAAAGCCTGGATGCACGGCATACACTAAGCGATTGCAAGCCCCTTCGTTTAGAAGGGGCTTTTTTTAAGCCCGCCTTCTTATTTACTCCTTTGCACTCCCCCAGCTTGGGGGCCTAGTCATTTGTCCGCCTGGGCAAAACACTCGGCCCGGCTGTATGCTGGGCTTTCTGTGCGCGCATTTACCGTCAGCGGGCGGATTTTCTGCCCCGGGTCCAATCCCGTTTATACGCAAAAACCCCCGCTTTCGCGAGGGTTTTACAAAACGCAATACCGTTGGATTTATTTGGTTTCGGCCGCAGCTTCGGCTTTTTCGGCCGGTTTAGCATCGGCTACTTTTTCTTCCACCGTGGTCAAGGGGTTGATTTGCACCTTGATCATCGCGGTAACGGTCGGTTTCAAATAAATGCCCACTTCGGTTTCACCCAAAGCTTTAATCGGCATATTCAGCTCAATGGCGTCTTTGGCAATGTTGTGGCCCAAGGCGGTCAAAGCTTTGAAAATATCGGCTTTGTTGACGGAACCGAACACCACTCCGTCGCTGTTGACGGTTTTGGTGAACGGAAGAACCACACCCGCCAATTTTTCGGCGATGGCGCGGGCTTCGGCCAGTTCCGCTTCAATGCGTTTGGCGCGTCTTTCGGCGCCAAGCTGCCAGTTCTTAATCGCGCCTTCGGTGGCGAGTTCCGCCAAGCGGTGCGGGATCAAGAAGTTGCGGGCATAGCCGGGCTTCACATCTACAATGGTGCCCACCATACCCAAGTTTTTCACATTTTGTTTCAAAATAACTTTCATTTCCTGGTCCTCCGGCTTATTTCTTGGGCAACGAATACGGCAAAATCGCCAAGTTGCGGTCGCGTTTGATCGCTTTGGTGATTTGGCGCTGGTGTTTGGCGCAGGTGCCGGTAATTCTTCTGGAAAGGATTTTGCCGCTTTCCATCGTGAAAGACTTTACGAACTGAAAGTTCTTGTAATCTACATTTTCAATTTTTTCAGCGCAGACTTTGCAGACTTTTCTTCTGCTTTCAAAGCGCTTTTTGCCCATAAACGGACGCGCCGGTCTTTCGGAGCGGGCGGCCGGAGCAGCGGCGGCAGGGGCCGCGGCGGGGGCTTGCGTGTTTTTGATTTCTTCAGACATTTTTTATCTCTCTTTGGTTCCTGTTAAAAAGGCACGTCGTCTTCCATCACGTCGGTGGTGGGAACGTCGTCCTTGGCGGCCGGGGCAACGTCTTGATTATACGAAGCCGCGGCGCCGGATTCCAGTATTTGGATTCTCCGGGCAGTTACCTGCATGGATTTGCGGGTTTGTCCGGTATTTTTGTCGGTGTATTCGCTGCTGGTGAGGCGGCCTTCCACAAAAATGGGGGTCCCTTTTTTCACCCGGTCTTTACACCGCTCGGCGGCAGCACCCCAAACCACTACGGGAACAAACACCGTGTCGTCCTTCCACTCGTTCGTGGTAGAATCCAAGTATCTGCGGTTTACCGCAATATCACAACGGCACACTGCCTGACCTTTCTGCGTAAAAGACACGTTAGGGTCACGTGTTAACCGTCCGACCAGAAGTACAAGGTTTTGTTCCGGTAATCTGATTTGTGCTGACATAGCGACCTTATTTTGCAACGGCAGGAGCCGGTTTCACTTTCACTTCCACGGCGGTCATCGTCATGGAGCGAAGCACTTTTTCGTTAAGTTTCAAAGCGTCTTCAAACACTTTTACGAATTTGGGTTCGGCTTTGAACTTAAGGTAGAGGTAAAAACCGTCGCGAACGTGGTTTACTTCGTGGGTGAATTTTCTTCTGCCCAGTTTTTCTTCGCTGACGACTTCTCCACCGTTTTTCGCAATCAAGTCTTTGGCCTTGGTCACGAATTCGCCCACTTCTCCGTCGGAGAGTTGGGGTTTAACAATAATCACGCTTTCGTAAGTTCTCATATACCAATTATTCTTTTTTGTTGCGTTTTGTAGAGTCAAAAAGCCCCCGCGGGCTTTGCTGCCCGGAGAGTTTGGCAGATATCTTCGGCTTGGCTCACCTATTGCCGGGGCTATCCTGACCCTATGGATATTATAACAAAAATAGAGTAAAAACGGACGTTTTTACTCCCTTTTCAGAAAAATTTTGGCGGGGCTGGTGGCCCCTTTGATTAAGGAAAGTTTGTTTTCCGCCACGCCCAAATGCTGTGCCAGCAGGGTGCGCACCGCCTCGTTGGCGCGGCCTTGTTCGGCCGGGGCTTTGACCCAGATTTCGTAGCTGTCCGGGCTTTTTTGTTCCAGGCGGTTCTTCTTTTCGCCGGCGTGGACTTTTACTTTGACGTAACTTTCCATACCCGTATTATACTTTTTCCCGCCGGCCGGCGCAAAAAAGCGGGGGGCGGACTTTTTCCGCTCCCCCGCTCTCTGTCCAGCAAAAACTACTTGTGGACAATCAGGCTCTTGGCCGTCATATCGGCCGGTTTCTTAAGCCCCATCACGTCCAATACCGTTACCGCGATGTCGCCCAGGTTGCCGGTGGCAGCCAGTTGGGCGTCTTTGTGGTCTTTGCTGACGTACACAAAGTCCACCAGGTTCGTGGTGTGGGCGGTTTTGGGCATATTAATTTTATCGTCCCACATTTCTTCGGCGTTGCCGTGGTCGGCGGTGATGAACACCGTGTAATCTTTGGCCAAGGCCGCTTCGGTTACGGCGCCGGTGCATTCATCCACCACTTCCACCGCTTTCACGACGGAATCAAAATTGCCCGTGTGGCCCACCATATCGCAGTTGGCAAAGTTGATGACGATAAAGTCGTACTTGCCGGAAGCGATTTGTTTCAGCGCTTCGTCTTTGACGAAATACGCTTCCATTTCCGGGTGTTCCGCAAAGGTGGCCGGGTCAAAGCGGCCTTTGATTTCAATGCGGTCTTCGCCGGGGTAGGGTTTAATGAGCTTGCCGTTGAAGAACGACGTAACGTGTTTGAACTTTTGGGTTTCGGCCAAGCGCAGCTGTTTGAGGCCCGCCTTGGAAATCACTTCACCCAACAGGTTGTTCATCCCGCCGCCGTCGGTCATAGAA
This sequence comes from uncultured bacterium, assembly GCA_949294085.1. Taxonomy (GTDB): domain Bacteria; phylum Elusimicrobiota; class Elusimicrobia; order Elusimicrobiales; family Elusimicrobiaceae; genus Avelusimicrobium. The sequence goes on from CASFFX010000008.1 coordinate 47,345, forward strand.
GGCAACGCATTGTACGGGAACGCATCGTAATATTTGGTCAAGCCGCAATACACGCAAGGCACGCGCGGCCCGCGGTTTTTGCCGGGGTAATTGTCGTCAATAAACGCACGCGTGATTTGGATGGCGCGGTCCTGGCGGAAGTTGAACAAAATCACGCTGGAACCGGGCTCCATCCCTTTATAATCGCCCAGCACGGTCGGCGGAATATATTCATCCACCATCGGGCCGCCGTCGGGCGTTTTCATCGTTTTGTAATCGGTCAGCACCACTTCTTCGGCGGTCGTTCCGTGCAGGCCTTCCGCGCGGACAATCAGGTTATAGGCTTTGTCGGTCAGGCTCCAATCTTCGCCGCGGTCCATGGCGTAGTAGCGGCCCTGGATCGTGGCAATTTTGCCCACACCGTATTCCTTCATTTTACCTTCCAGCGTGCGGATAAAGCCCACCGCGCTCTGCGGCGGCGTATCGCGTCCGTCCGAAAAGAAGTGCACGTACACCTCTTTAATTCCTTTTTCCGCCGCATACTTCAAAATGGCAAACAGGTGATCTTGGTGCGCGTGGACGCCTTCGTCCTGCACCAAACCCATCACGTGCAGCGGTTTATGGTTGTTCAGGCAGTTGTCAATGCACGCGGCAAACGCGGCCGACTTAAACAAAGAGCCGTCTTCAATCGTGTCTTTCAAGCGTTTGAGCTCCTGGATAACGATTCTGCCGGCCCCCATATTCAGGTGCCCTACTTCGGAAGAGCCCATATATCCCGCCGGCAAGCCCACTTGTTCGCCGGAGGCTTCAATCTGCGTGTGCGGATATTGGGACAGGTACTTGTCCATATTGGGCGTTTTGGCGGTGGTAACCGCATTGTGCGGGCCCGCTTTGGCATCGCCCCAGCCGTCTCTAATAATTAAAACCACTCTGTTCATACGTATTTCTCCTTATTTACGACAAATCAAATCTTTCCAGCGTTTATGCTGAAACGGCTCCAGCTGTTCCAGCGTTTCTACCCCTTCCTTACTTAATATTGTAAGAAAATAATAGAAGATCTGCTCGGCCATTTTGGTATCGGCCATGGCCCGGTGCCAGCCTTGGGGGTTAATCCCCAATTCGGCCGCAATACAGCCCAAATTGTTTTTGGCGAATTTGCCGCTTTTGCGCGCCAGCTTCAGCGTGTCCACCACCGGATAGGGCGGGAAATGCATACCGCATTGGGCAAATTCGCTTTTCAAAAAGCCCACGTCAAAATCGGCATTATGCGCCACCAGCACACTCCCGTCCAACAGCGCAAGCAGCTTGGGCAAAATTTCCGCAAAGGTGGGCGCCGAAGCCACCATCTCGTTGGTAATGCCGTGAATAGCCACCACGTCCGGGTGCATGGGCATACCGGGATTGACGAGCGTGGAATACTGCTCCAGCACGCGCCCCCCGCGGGAAACGGAAACCGCCACTTCGCAAATTTTTCCGCCCTCTTCGGGGGAAAGGCCCGTCGTTTCCGTATCCAAACACGCAAATTTAATTTCCGTCAGCCGCATAAATTACCAATTCAAATAGAAGCGCAGGCGCACCAAAAATCCAATCAGCGCCGCTCCGAACGACCCTACATAAAACGCCATATTGGAAATATCCATCAGGCGGATTTTGCGGGCATACGCACACGCAAAAAACCAAACCACCAACAGCACCACCCACCGCCAGCCCGGCAGCAGCATAATCAAAAAGAAGATGGCGCACATCATCGTCAGCAGCCAGCGTTCGTCAAAGGTGGGGTAATCCCTGCCGTAGCGGTCCTGTTCCACGGCAAAAATAAACCAGCCCAGCACGCGGGTGGCCGTTACCAGCCCCACACAAAAAATGATCCACGGTTCGGCAAAGAAGTTCCCCGTTTCATATAACACGCGAAACGGCACACACAAAAACAGGAACCACAAATTGGCCAGCGTTTTGACAAAAAACGTTACCACATGGCCATGGCGCATTTTCCCGCCAAATTGGAAAAAGCGGTCCGTAAACACCAAAAACACGCAAAACAGCAAAATGCACAGCCAGCCCGGTATCTGCCACACGCCCAAAAAAGGCCATTTCATCGTCAAATAGCCATAGCAAAGCAAAAACGCCCACGCCAAAAACACGCCGGCATGCAGCGCAATGGCCCGCGGCCGATTTTGCTCTTCCATCCGGTTAATCGTTTTGTGGAAAAAGACAAAATCGGTCAAGAAAAACGCCAAAAACAAACGCCAAAAAACAATCATTTTTGCTCCTTGGGCAAAGTAACGGTAAAGGTACTTCCTTCGCCCGGTTTTGAAATTACGTCCAGCGTTCCCCCGTGCGCCTGCACAATCTGGCGGCTGATAAACAGCCCCAGCCCGTAGCCGGGCCGGTCGGAACGGACCTGGTGATACTTTTGAAAAAGTCCTTTTATCTCCTGCTCGGAAAGGCCGATTCCGCTGTCCTGCACGGTCAAATAATAGGCCTGTCCGTCTTGATACGCGTGCACCCGCACGAATCCTTTGTCCGTAAACTTAACGGCATTGGACACCAAATTCATCATCACCCGCTGCAGCAGTTTGGGGTCGGCCGGCAGACGCGGAACCTCGGTCTGCACCGTCAGTTCCAAGTTTTTCTGGCGGGCGGCCGGGGCCAGCGTATCGGCCACGTTTTGCAGCATAGCGGCCACGTCCACGCTTTCTTTATGGGGCGTCATCATCCCCGCCTGCACGCGGGAAACGTCCAGCACGTCCTCCAGCAAGGACGATAAATTTTTGGCGGCCTGGCTCATCAATTCCAAATACTGCTTGCGTTCTTCTTCGCTTACTTTGCCGCTCTGCAAAATATACAAATATCCCTGCAGGCCCAGCAAGGGGGCGCGCAAATCGTGCGCCACGGAGCGAAAGACTTGCTCCTTCATCTCGCTGAGCTGCGCCTGCAGCTGCAGCACTTGATAATCTTTCAAATCGGCCGTCATCTGGTTAAAGGCGGCAATCAGCTGTTTGAATTCCCCCCAGCCGATTTCTTCGTCCACCTTTTCGTCCAAATTGCCGCCGCTTACTTCCTGGGCGGCATGGGCCAGCGCGCCAATCGGCTCGCCCAGCCGTTCGGCAAACGTCAGCGCGCCGAAATACGCCAGCGTGGCAATGGAAAGCAGAAAGAGGGCAATAATAATGTTGGTATAGTAAATACTGCGATAGGCTTCGCTCTTAAGCTGCAAAACCGTTACATACGCTCCCAAAATGGGCGACGCCGCAAACGCACCCACATACGTTTCCTGCGGGGTTTTTAAGCGTTTAATCAGCGGGTCCTTGGAAGCAAAGGCGTTTTTTAAGGCTTCGGCGTCAAAGGCGGGTTTATATTGATAATCGTTGGCATAAACGGAGCCGTTCTGATCCACAATATAGATGCGCCCCGTCAGGCCGATGCGCTGTTCCTGCACGCGGGAAAGAAACCCAAAAAAGCTCATAATGCCATATAAAAAATCCCCGTTGGAAAGCGGATAAATAAACTCGCTGATGGGGCGGCCGTCCATCACGTCAAAACTGCTGATGGACAGCTGCGGTTTTTCGGCCAGTTGCGGCAGGGACGGGTCCTGCTCCAAATTCAACGCAGGCACATGCTTAAGAATTTGGCTTTCCCCCGCGCGGGCCAGCTCTTTGCCTTTGGGGGACAACACCGCCAACATCAAAAAATCGGGATTTGCGTTAAGCGCTTCCTGCAGGACGGGCTGGGGATTGCCGCCTTTTTTCAGCACATCCGTCAGGTGTTGGGCAAACGCCAGGCGCCAGGTCAAATCTTCTATGTGCTGGTTCATAGACGAAGAAACAATCTGAGCCAAATTGGCATGCGTTTCCAAAATATTGTTTTTCAAATGCACCTGGTAATAGGCCAGCAGCAATAGCATGGGAATCAGCGGCATGAGTACTACGGCCAGGAATAATTTGAAAAGTTTAGAAAATAGGGACATAATCTACCTTATTATAAATTATAACAATTCGCACAGCTCCTCGGCAGAATTCTTAAGCCCCCGTTTGGGCGGGCCCAAAGGCCCACTTGCGGCTGGGCCCGGCCGCCCGTTTGCCGTGGGTCTTTTTTATCCGCCCGGACGGGCCCTTTGACCCTGGCGAAACCCCGTCGGAAGCGATAAAGTATAAGTATGACTGAAAAGCTGATTTCTCTAGCCGCCCGCATGCGCCGCGCATTTAAGCACAAAACTTATTGCGACTGGCACCAAAACGAAATGCGCGTAATCCGCGTGCAGGAGCGTATTATTTATCTGAGCAACGAGGAAGCCGCCTTTGTGGACTTGGAATCGCGCCGCTTGCTGCGAGCCCAACGCCAGGAAGCCCAACGCAAAAGACGCCTGGGGATTCCTCCGCCCCCCGCGCCCGGCAAAATTGCCTATGCGGTATATATGTAATTTTCTCCCTCCTACAGTTCAAACCCCCGGCCACAAGCCGGGGGTTTTCCGTTTCTGCAAGAGGGTAGGAATCAGTCTGCCGCGCGCAGTCTTTTTACGTGCAAATCGCAGCCGACGGTTACCGCCGCGCGCTTGCTTTTGAATTGGCGGACTAAATAAATGGGCCGAAGAGGATTCTGCTCCTTCCAGGACTGCACCTTTTGCCGCGTTTGTGGGTCAACGGGCACATGCCGCTTTAACAGCGTATTCAAGTCCTCCATCCCCGGCTGAGAAAATTCCACTACAAATGGGGTAAATTCCTTTAACATCCACGGCAGCGAATTGGCGTGATTGTAATCGGTGTGCCCTAAGCCGGCATGCACCACCACCAGGGCCTGCGGGTCCTGCTGGTAAATTTGGCGAATAATCCGGGTCCAATACTGGTTCCGCTCCTTAAGCGCGGAAGCGGACACCGTTTTCCAGGCAAAAGCCGTCCGGCGAAAAACCAGCTGTTGGCTCCTCATTTGAACAAATTCTTCCGACAGGGCCGGATTTTCCAACCCCACCACCCGCACGCCGGCCGTAACCAAACGCTCCGTCAGCGGGCGGTAATACGGGCGTTTGCGCACCAAGTGCTCCACGTCCCGGGCGTCTTGCAGTACGTACAAACGGCCCGCAGCGGGCGCGTCCACAAATTCCGACGCATAATAGACGTGCTTATTCGGATACGTTTTCTGCAACTGCAAAACGGCGCGCTCCACTTCGTTGACCATCCAATCGTGCTGGTGCACTTCCCCCAGCAGGATAAGCCGCGTCCCGCGCGGAATCAGCTGGGCATAATCCAACGGGCCTTGCAGGGCCTGGATAGCCATGTTTTTACGAAGCGGCTCCAAATACGCCGCGGCATAAAAGTCCCGCTCCAGCCAATTGCGCACCGTCCGGCGCAGTTCTTGGCGGTTCCGCTTCAGCGCTGCGGACGACACATGGCGCTGATCCAATAAAAAATAATCCTGCAGCATGTCATCCAAATCCTCAAAGGTTCCCCTTCCCTGCGCCCGCAAATACGCCGCAAAATCTTCCCGCACCGGCGTCTTTCTGCCCGTTTGCTGCAGGCGTGCCGATGAACGTAACAATCGTTTGACCACCATAGACGGCAAATACGTTCCTCGGGCACACAGCGGCCCCGCCAACAGCAAGAAACCGATGGCCAAAATTCCTATTTTGCGTTTTGTCTTGTCCACGTTCTTTTTCATAGGCCAACTTATTCCCCGCGTGCGTTAGGCGCCAGCTTTACCGACAGATGACACCCCGCCATCCACGCCGCTTTGGGGCTCTTTAACTGCTGAATCAAATATACCGCTTTGGACGGTTGTTTGGCCAACAGCAAAGCGCCTTGTGCCCGTACTTGCGGCGGAACGGGCATGTATTTTTCCAAAAACACATTGGAACTTTTGGCCAACGAAAATTCCGCCACAAAGGGCTTATACTCCTGGAGCATACGGGAAAGCGAATTTAACTGATTCATACTGGTATGCCCGTTCCCGGCGTGCACAATGACCAACGCCAGCGGGTCCTGTTCGTAAATCGTGCGGATGATTTCCGCCCAAAATTGATTTCGCTCCCGCACGCCGGCCGGCGCCAGCATTTCCCACGACCGGCCCGAATTCCAAAATGTTTTCCCTTCGCGGTTCAATTTTTCGGTTTCGCCTTTGGTCGGATCTTCCAGCCCCACCATGCGCACCCCCGTCTGGCGCACGCGCTGGTTAAAGGTTTGATAGAACCCGTTGGACAGCGAAAATCGTTCCACTTCTTCGGCCGTGCGCAAAACGGCGCCGGGTTCGTCGGGGTGGGCGTAGAGAAATTCGGAAGCGTAATAAATATGCCGTTCGGGATAAGCTTTTTGCATTTGTAAAATTACGCTAAGCACCTGCCACCCAATCCAGGGCTGCATATGCACTTCGCCCAGCATCAACAGCCGGGTATGTGCCGGAATATAATCCAAAAAATTAATTTTACCCTGCACGGCCTGGCTGCGCACGCTTTTTTGCAAAGCGGCTGCCTGGCGGGCGGCGGCGTATTCCTGGTCCAGCCAGTGCTGCACCATTTTGCGCTGCAAGATGTGATTCTCTTCCAGTTTGTACGAAGCAATCGCCTGCCCGTTGGGCAGAAAATAGTTACCCAACATGAAATCCAACTCGTCCAAATTGGTGTTTTGTTGCCAATGGGTAATTTTAGAAGTTAAAGGGGCCAGGTTTTTTCCGCGGACGCGGGCCGCCGCCGCGCGCGAAGAAGCCGACAAAATCAGCTCCTTAGCCAGGGTGGAAGGCAAATTTGGAATTTGGGCTTGCAGCGTGCCAGCAGCTCCCAGCAGCAACAACCCCATTAAAAGCATTTTTTTCATAGGCGCCCTCTCTTTATTTTTGTATTTTAAGAGGGCAAAAAAAAGGGCCCTTGGCCCTAACTTCCCCAAAAAAAGGACCCACTGTAAAGTGGGTCCTTTGGGTGGAAAAACCGTTATTTGGTTTTCTTAATCTGCTCTATAATGCGGGGCAGGATTTGATGCGCATCGCCCACGAAGCCATATTTGCAGACGTTGAAAATCGGCGCGTTTGCGTCTTTGTTAATGCCGATAATTACGTCGCTGTGCTCCATACCGACGATGTGCTGCACCGCACCGGAAATGCCGCACGCCACATACAGCTTGGACGCTACGGTTACGCCGCTCTGGCCGATTTGCTTTTCTTTGGGTTTGAGGCCCAAGTCAATGGCCGCACGGCTGGCGCCCACGGCACCGCCCAATTCGCCGGCCAATTCTTCCAGCAAGGCAAAACCGTTTTTGTCCTTCATACCGCGTCCGCCGGCGATGACCACGCTGGCTTCGTCCAGCTTGTCCATGGCGGACACTTCGTCAATGTGCGTATTGATAATGCGCACTTTGGCCGCCTGAGCCGGCACGGCAATCGCTTCCGTTACCACTTGGGCCATTTTGCCGGGCGTGGTAACCACTTTTTTGAACACGTTGGGGCGCACGGTGGACATTTGCGGGCGGTAATCCGGGCATTTAATGTCGGCCATGATGTTGCCGCCAAACGCGGGGCGGGTTTGAATCAAATTCCCGTCTTTGACGGAAAGACCCGTGCAGTCCGCCGTCAAACCGACGAACAATTCCGAAGAAATGCGCGGGGACAAATCGCGCCCGATGTAGGTGGACGGGAACAACACCACGCTGGGGCTGTATTTTTTAATCAGCGTTACCATCGCATTGGCATAGGCCAACGTGTTATAGTGGTGGTATTCCGGCCCGTTTACGGCGTAAATTTTGTCCGTCCCGTATTGGGAAAGCTCGGCATAATACTGGGGCACATTGTCGCCAATGACCACGGCGCACAATTCTTCGCCCAGCTGGTTGGCCAGTTCGCGCCCTTTGGACAAAAGTTCAAAGCCCACGGGGCGTACTTTTTGGGTTTTTCCGTCGTCGGAAATTTCAATAAACACCCACACGCCTTTGTAGGCGGACAGGTCTTTCTTTTCCGCCGCGGAAGCCGGAAGCGACAGCGCCTTCACCGGGCAGACCGGCACGCACGCGCCGCACATCGTACAGCTGGCATTGGGCACCGCTTTGCGGTTGACCAGAGAGAGCGCACCAAACGGGCAGGTGCTTACGCATTTGCCGCATCCTACGCAATTAGAAGCTACTTGAATCATTTGATTACACTCTCCTTTTTCAAAATTTCTACAAATTTATCCGCCAGTTCCACGGCCGAGCCGGTGAACATTTCCCCTTTCGGGCGGGCCGGCGGCGGGAAGATGCGGTCCACGCGCGTAGGCGAACCTTCCAGCCCGATTTTGTGCGGGTCGGCCCCAATGTCGGCGGCGGACCAGGTAAGGGTTACCTTGTCCTGCGCTTTATGGGCCGCCATAAAGGAAGGATATTTCGGCGCATAGTCGTGCGGCATCGTCATCGTAACGAGCACCGGCAAGTCGGCTTCCAAAATTTGGTGGCCGCCTTCAATCAGTTTTTTCACGACGACCTGATTGCCGTTGGCGTCAATGCTTTCGCAAAACGTAATTTGGGGAATTCCCAAATGATGCGCAATGCCGGGCCCGGTTTGGGCGGTATCACCGTCAATGGCCATTTGGCCGCAGAGGATTAAATCGTACTGGCCAATTTTGCGGATCGCCGTGGCCAGCGCATAAGACGTGGCCCACGTGTCCGAACCGGCCAGGGCACGGTCCGCCAGCAGGACGCCTTCGTCCGCCCCTAAGGCCAGCGCCAGGCGCAGCACCGCATTGGCTTGGGCGGGGCCCATGGTCAGCACGGTTACTTTCGCGCCGGTTTTGGCTTTAATGTCCAGCGCTTTTTCCAAAGCGTAATGGTCATACGGGTTCAAGATGCTGGGCACGCCCGCGCGAATGAGCGTACCGGTTTTCGGGTTCACCTTTACTTGGGTGGAATCGGGAACTTGTTTAATACAAACAATGATATTCATGCGTTATATCCTATTTCTTGAAAACTTCTCTCAACTTGGCGGAAACGACGTCCATATCGTCAATGAGTCCGCGCATTTTTTCTTCAATGCTCACCAGGTGTACGCCTTGGCTCAGGTCCGCCGCGTTGATGTTGGGGCAAGTGCCCAAAATCAGGCGCATACCGTCCGTGGCGGTTTTGAACGCGCTCTGGCGGGCATTGACGCGGGCCATCGTGCTTAAAGAAGTCAAGTCAAAGCGGCTGCCTTCGGTAATGACTTTGTTGGCGCATTGGCGGCTGAATACGGCGGCCACTTCCATTTCGCTGATCAAATCGCCCAGCATAAAGGTAACGTACTGATGGCGGGTCAGCTTATTGGCGCGGCAGTCTTCCAACACGCGGGCCAGCGCTCTAAAGCCCAGGGCCACGCTGTCGGCGCCCACATCGGGGTTCTGCGCGTGAATTGCGTCAAACTCGTCGGCTTGTTTCAAATAGTATTGGCCGCGGCTCTTCAAATGTTCCTGCCAGCGCCCGCGGAAGATGGTCATTTCCAACACTTCGCTGGTGCCTTCGTAAATGCAGGTAATTTTAACGTCGCGTTTGATTTTTTCCACCGGGAATTCTTTGGTGTAACCAAAACCGCCCATGGCCTGGATGGAATCTTCGGCCGCTTTGTTGCCGGTTTCGGTGGCATACAGCTTGGCAATGGCGCCTTCGGTGGCCAGGCCGTGATTGTTCACTTCCAGCTGTTTGGCCGTCCAATCAATGTACGCGCGCGCCGCTTCAAAGCGGATGTAGTGCGGGGTGATGAGCTTTAACATAAAGCCCTGTTTTTCGGCCAGCGGGCCGCCCGCCTGGATGCGCTGCTGGGCATACTGCAAGGCGGTTTCCACCGCTTCTTCGCCGCCGCCCAAACCAAACGCCGCTACCATAAGGCGCGTATAGCCAAACACCGCCTGCGCTTGCAGGAAGCCTTGGCCTTCCTTCAGACCAATCAAATTTTCAGCCGGCACATACACGTCGTCAAACGCCAAACCGGCGGTGTTGGACAAGCGAATCCCATGCTTGTCTTCGTGTACGTCTTGGGTGAATCCGGGGGTGCCTCTTTCTACAATAAACCAGCTCGGGCCGCCCGGAGCCAACGCGAGCACGGTGTAAATGTCCGCCACGCCGCCGTTGGAAATCCACATTTTGCTGCCGGTAATTTTGTACCCCACCACTTTGCCGTCTTTCACTACGTGTTCGGCGCGGGTGCGCAGGGATACCAAGTCGGACCCGGCGTCCGCTTCGGTAGCGCCGTAGGCCACGAGTTTATTTTCATGGGCAATTTTTTGGAACCACTTGGCTTTTTGTTCCGGGGTACCGCCTACGTTAATCGGGTCGCTGCCCAGGAAGGTGGCAAATACGCCGGTGGCGATGCCCAAGTCTATGCGGGCCAACTGCTCGCACACGCGGTAAATTTCGGTGGTCTGGCCGCCGAGCCCGCCGTATTCTTCGGGAATAAGCAAAAGATGTACGCCCAATACGTTGTGGTCGTACATCTCTTTCAAAATGTCTAACGGAATTTCGTTTTTCGCGTCATGCTCCCGGATAAAATTAAAGGAAATCCGGTTCTTCGCATATTGCTTCAAACTGTCCAACATCAGGTTTCTGGTTGTCAGGTCGTTTTTTGCCATATTTGGGAATCTCCAAAATACAATATAGATATATAATACCAATTTTTAAGCCCCCGCGCATGTCCGGCGGGGGCTTGAAAACTCATCAGCGGCTGTGTATCACCCAAATATCAGTTAAAAAGGATAGACCGTAATTCCCATAACCTCAAAACGCACGCCGGGCTGGCCACCCAACGCCTTGCAGAATCTTTGGCTTTTTTCATCCAATGGGGCACAATAGCGTTCGGGAGCGTCCGATATGGCAGGCGTGATTTCTTTCAAAAACCCCGGGGCCAAGCCCAGTCTGTAAACGAAAGGACCGTTTACCCTATCCGCTCCAAAAATACTGGTATTTCCATAAAAGGTATAATATTTTCCCTCCCCACTGGCGGGAAGGCCTGTGTCCTCCAAAAATTCACAATTGTTTAATTGAGAATCTCCCGCTAGGATACACATTTGGGCATTCTCTGATATCTTTTTAAGCATAGTAACCGCTTCCGCGGTGCGGCTTTTCTCTACCGCAATTTGATACTGCGGCAGCGCAACCGCCGCCAAAATACCAATGATTAGCACCACTACCAGCAATTCAATTAGGGTAAACCCTTTCTCTTTTTTCATGGTTCTCTCCGTTTTCAGTTCATCTGACGGTATTATAGCAAAAACCCCCCACTACAGCCAGGCGGAAAATATGTATAATACTTTATATGAATTGCATTTTTTGCGGCATTGCCGACGGCTCCGTAAAAAGCCAACTGATTTATGAAGACGAGGATGTGGTAGCGTTTAAGGATTTGAATCCGCAAGCGCCTACCCACTTGTTGATTATCCCGCGCAAGCACATTGCGCGCCTGTCCGAAACGGACGAAAAAGACGCTTTGCTGCTAGGCAAAATTCTGCTGGTGGCCAAAAAATTGGCCAAACAGCTGGATTTGAAAGACTTCCGCCTGGTAACCAACAACGGCAAAGGCGCCGGCCAAAGCGTGGATCATCTGCACTTCCACCTGATGGCGGGCAGACGGTTTCTGTGGCCGGCCGGTTAAAAACCGTACAAAACAGAAAAAATAAGCTATAATATATATAAGGTAAAAATTACCCTTTTATTTTTGTCTATTGACCGTAGAAGGTGGTGAAAAAAGCATGGTTTTTGTAAAAGTCAGAGACGCCGAGCACCTGGAAGAAGCTCTCAAACGCTTCAAAAGAGAATGTGAGAAAAACGGCATTTTGAAAGAAATCAAAAGACGCGAAACTTACATGCCTCCGAGCGTAAAGAGAAAACTCAAATCGCAGGAAGCTCAACGCCGCGCCCGCCGCACCAAACGCAGACGTTTTTAATGAAAGCAGTACCACAGGCAATAGTCCTTTACGCAAGTATCGGGCTATTGCCTTCTTTGCCTTAATTCAAAACAGGCGGCACAGCGTGAACAGCAATATCGTACAGCAAATTAAGGACAGGTTGGACATTGTAGAATTTATCCGGCAATACGTGCCAGACTTAAAACGCGCGGGTAAAACCTACAAGGCCTGCTGTCCTTTTCATAAAGAAAAGACCCCTTCCTTCACTTGCAGCAGCGAAAAGGGGTTGTTCTATTGTTTCGGCTGTCAGGAAGGGGGCGACATCTTTGCTTTTTTAATGAAGATGGAAAACCTTTCCTTCAACGAAGCATTGGAAAAACTGGCCAATTTGGCCGGCGTGGAATACAAGCCGTTAAAACCCATGACCGGCGAAGAAGCCCGCCGCGCCGGCGTACGGCGGCTGTTGGATTTTGCCAAGGAGTTCTATCATAAAAATTTAATGGGTGCGGGCGGCGAACACGCGCGCGCGTACGTGAAGGAACGCCATTTAACCAAAGAAACGTGCCAGAAATTTGAATTGGGCCTGGCCAAAAACGAGCCTACCGCGCTGGCACGCGAAGCCAAGGCGGCCGGCTATACGGACCGGGATTTGAAAGACGCCGGCCTGTGCGTATTGACGGATTACGGCCCGCGGGATTATTACCGCAACCGCCTGATGTTCCCCATCATCAACCAACGGAGCGACACGGTGGGCTTTGGCGGGCGGATTTTGGGGGAAGGCGAGCCGAAATACCTCAACTCGCCGGAAACGGTTCTTTTTACCAAAAGCCATGTGCTGTACGGCTTAAATTTTGCAGGCCCGGCCATTCGCAAGGCGGGGCGCGCGGTACTGCTGGAAGGGTATATGGACGTGATCGCCTGCCACCAGGCCGGCGCGGAATACACGGTGGCGCCGCTGGGCACCAGCCTAACCGAGGACCATGCCCGCCTGCTAAAGCGCTATACGGACAACGTCATCGTACTGTTTGACCCGGACGCGGCCGGCATTAAAGCCGCGCTGCGCGGCGCGCTGATTTTGATTGAACGGGGCCTGTTTGTTAAAGTGGCGTCGCTGCCCGAAGGGCTGGACCCGGACGAATTTATCGCCAAATACGGCAAAGAACGTTTTGAAGAAATTTTGAATCAGGCCCAGGATTTGATTGCGTTTCACACCCGGCTGCAGCTGGATTTGTACCCCAAGCCGCTGGACGCGCAAAGCAAAACGCGCATCATTTCCGAATTGGCGGATACCATTGCCAAGCAGCCGGACGAAATCGTCCGGCGGGAGTGGGCCAAATACGTGGCGGAACACGTAGGGGTGGACGAGCAGCTGGTGCTGGAACGCTTGCGCAAGCCGGCGCTGCAAAACCCCGCTTTTGTGCGCCGCACGCCCGCAGCCGCAGCGCCCAAAATGCCGCCGGCCACTTCGGCGGAAGAGGATTTGCTGTCCTGGCTGTTAAAAAGCCCGGAACACATCGTGCTGTGCTCCGAGCTGACGCAGGAAGATTTTTCCGGCAATGCCGCTTGGAAATTATTCCAAGCCATTGTGCAGGCCCATGCGCAAAACCCGCACGCGGCCGACCTGGCGGAATTGGCCGCTGCCAACGTGCCGGAATTAAAAAACGAACTGGTCAAACTGGCCATGCTGCAAACGCCGGAAGATTTTGAACCCGCACGGGACATAGCGGCCTGCGTGGCCAAGCTGGAACGCGCCGGGCTGCACAAACGGCTGGAAGCCGTCAAACGGCAAATGAAGCAGCTGGGTGCGGGAAACGTTCCGCAAGACGTTATTCAAAAATACATGCAGTTGCAGAACAAATTAAAAAAATATCGCAGTTGAGGGAAATATGGCATCGGCAAATAAAGCGCTGAAAGATTTAGTGGAAGAAGGAAAAGAAAGCGGTTTCCTGTCGTTGGAAGACTTGAACCGCTCCATTGCCGCGTCCGACATGAGCGCGGAAGACATTGACGGCGTGATGGGAACGCTGGACGATTTGGGCATACAGGTAGTGGACCAGAAAAAATTCAAATCGGTTTCCTCGTCCGACAAGGAAGCGTTAAGCGAAGATTGGTCCTCCAGCCCCGATATTTCCAACTCAATCCGTATGTACTTGTCCGAAATGGGCAAAGTGCCGCTGTTGTCGCGCGACGAAGAAATCACCCTGGCGCGCAACATCCGCGAACGCGAAAAAGAACTGCGCAAATTGGTGTTGGAATCGCCCATTACCATGCGCGAAATCTGCAACTGGGAAGAATTGGTGGACCAGGAAGAAATGACCACCAAAGAATTAATGCCCCGCGGCAAACGCACCACGCGCGAGCTGAACAATATGCGCAAAAAACTCAAAGACGCGGCGCAGTTTATCGGCAAGCGCGAGCAGGAAATCACCAAACTGATGAAGGAACTGCGCGAAGGCAACCTGAGCGAAAAGAAACGCAACAACGCCATTGAAAAGCTGGAAGCCAAGCAAAAAGAAGTGGTGGCCAGCATTACCAAACTGAATTTGAACCAGAATAAAATCAAACGTTTGACCAACAAAATCAAAAACTTGGCCGACCGCTTGAACGAAGCCCGCAACGATATGAAACGTTTTGACGAATACTTCGGCCCGTACGAAGACGTCAAAAAACTGGTTACGCGCTACAAAGCCGGCAAAATGACGGACAAAGAATTCAAAAAAGCCACCAAGTTTACCCTGCCCGAACTGGAACGCGCGCTGACGAACATTGAAGAAGTCCGCCGCCGCCACGACCAAATGGTGGACACGCTGCCCATGACCGAAAAAGAATTTCTTTCGTTCAACGACCGCATCGTGTTTTTTGAGGACATGATTTTGCAGGACAAATTAAAACTCATCAAAGCCAACTTGCGCTTGGTGGTGTCTATCGCCAAGAAGCACGTCAATTCCAATTTGGAACTGTCGGACTTAATCCAGGAAGGCGGGCTGGGGCTGATGAAAGCCGTGGAAAAATTTGAATACAAACGCGGGTTCAAATTTTCCACCTATGCCACGTGGTGGATCCGCCAAAGCATCAACCGCGCCATTGCGGACCAGGCCAACACCATCCGTATCCCGGTGCACATGAAGGAATTGGTTTCCAAGCTGACGAAAGTAACCAACAAATTCCGCCAGGAACACGGCCGCGAACCCACGCTGGAAGATTATTCCAAAACGCTGCGCCTGTCGGTAGAAAAGGTGAAAAGCGTGCTGAAAATTATGCAGGATCCCATTTCGCTTTCCACACCGATTGGCGAAGACGAGGATTCCAACCTGGAAGACTTTATTGAAGATAAGAACGGGCCAAACCCCACCAGCGCGGCGGTGGATTTCCTGCGCAAGCAAGAAGTGGCCGATGTGTTGGCTACCTTGTCGGAACGGGAAGCCAAAATCATCAGCCTGCGCTTTGGGATAGACTCGGGCTACCCCCGTACGTTGGAAGAGGTGGGCAAAATGTTCAACGTTACGCGCGAACGCGTGCGCCAAATTGAAGCCAAAGCCATCCGCAAACTGCGCCACCCCAGCCGTACCAAAATGCTGAAAGATTATCAAGACAACTAACAAAAACGCCCCGATTTACCGGGGCGTTTTTAGGTTACCTAGAAGCTTCGTTTTTGCAATAAACGGCCCCTTTGCAGGGGCCGTTTCATGATAAGCAGGCTTATTTTTTTACTTCTTCCAAATACCATTTCATCAACAAGCCGGTTATTTGATCCCACTCTTGGCGGGCCGCTTGCCGCTTGATTTCCAAGGGGAGCAATGCTTTCAGCCTGGCCGCATCTTCCTTCCCCATCAGCAAGCTCTTGCTGGACGGCGGAGGGTTGCCGAAGCGGTCCCCAGAAATCAACTGATGCCGCTTATTAAACCTGATAGTTATTTCCAGATGAGTGGCCCCGGAAGAATACCGTTCGGCATAGAAAGCCTTGCTGTTGCCGTTGCTTGGCAAAATCAATCCGATCAAAGACACCCGGTTGTCTTTCCTCATATAAACGCCCAACTTGCGCGTTTTCTTGTTGTTATTTACCCAACTGACGGTAAAAGTTTCGCCGCGGATGGCTTTCCCGTCCCGGAACACCAATTTCATTTGCTGATCATAGAAATAGGAGTGGTAAATTTGTTCCCCTTGCGGGCCTTGGCCCAATACCGGCCGGCCCAGGGCGTCCCGCTGCAATACCGTCTCCGGCACCGGAGTAAACAACGAATAGCCGGGCATTTGTTCCAAAACTATTTCTTCGGAGTGGACTTGCTTGCCTTTGTCATATACTTCAAATTTCCACCGGAAGCCGTCTTCGGTCGTAATCGTGTACGGCCCGCGCATCGCCGATTGACCGCGGACGTAATACTCCGGCGACTTGGGACACAAGCTTTTCCACCCTTTATCGCCGCCGCGGGCATTGCCCAAGGCGATGTCTATCAAATTGACGATTCCGTCCGCGTCATCGCACGAGATGGATTTGGATTTATTCATCACCCCTTTGCCGGCGATGGCCGACGAATAACGCCTGGAAGCATTGCCTTCCAACCCTGATTTATATTGCTCGTCTAATCCCAGCGAGTGGCCGATTTCATGCATCCTAATCTGGCGGGTGGACATGCGCCAACTGGTTAAAGCCCCAATCAAAAAGAATCCGTGGGCAGATACAGTTCGGGCAAGCCGGCGGGGTTCAGGGGCATTCTAAAACACCCTCCCGCATTGTCGCCGCAGACGGTTTGCACAAACTTCAAGCGTTCCACAACAATCTCAATATCCCGCTCCGGCCTTTGGGACTTGTCCAAAAATTCTATCTTCACGCCCCGGTCCAAAATTTTAAGCACATCCGCAAACTCCGCTTCCCGTCCGGAATCGCGGATAATTTCGGCCGTTTCCGAAAACCAGTCATTATAACTTTCGGCAATTTGTTCCTGTATGTGCGGGAATTTTTCCGGCTTTACTTGGTACCCCGTAACGTATATTTTAATCGGTCTGCCGGAAAGAATTTTGGGCATCAAATAGCGGCCCCCGCCCGGGAAAGTTTTTCCCTCCACGGAAGCGGGCCCGGCATAGTTAAACAAAGAGCTCCAAGGATCTTCGCCGTAAGCCACTGTGCACGCCAACAACAAGCATAAACTAAAAAATGCGCTGCGCATAGGCCTCTCCTTTGTATTGGATAAAAATAATATAAGTAAAAATACGCAAAAAAACACCCCCTAAACAGGGGGTGTTGAGAAAAATCTTTTATTTTTCTTCTTTTTTGAACAGCTCCCGCAGGAAGTCGGCCACCAGCTCTTTGCTGCCCAATCCTACGCCTATGCCAAACGCCAGCCCCAGCGAAGCCAACACAATAATTACCACATTGTTGACCAGCTGATTGGCAAAGCCCAAGTTTTCCACCGCAATCAACGCGCAGAAAAATACGATAAAAATGTTGACCGCCTTGGAAATAAAGAATCCGCCTTTTAAGTTATTGGCTTTGGCCGAGTTGTCAATGATGTTGCCCATCAGCTTGCCGAACAGCAGCCCCGCAAACAAAATCAGCACCGACACAAACAGCGTGGGGATAAATTCCAAAAATTGCGTGAACAAATTGCGGATGATGTCCAAATGCAGCACCTCGGCCGCCAACACCACCGCATAAAAAATAACCGCCCACGCCAGCACAAACGAAATGATGTAGGTGGGCGATTTGCCCAGCCCAAAGCGCACGCACAATTCATTAATGCCCAGTTTGGAGGTTTTATCGTCAAACGAAATTTTATTTAACAGCTTTTTGGCGTAAGATCCCACCAAGCGGGACACATACAGCCCCACCACCAAAATCAACACCGCGGCCACCAGGCCCGCCAATACTTTCAAACTGCTTTGCCCCACCTGCAGCAGGTGAGCGCTTACTTGCTGGGAAATGGCTTCTAAATCCATAAAATGTTCCTCCTTTTTTTTAATTGTAGCAAATATTATTTGTAAAATAAGTATATACCTATGTCGTCTGATACGCAAATTCAATACCTCAAAGGAATCGGCCCGGCCAAAGCCAAGCTGTTTGAACGCTTGGACATACAAACCGTGGAAGATTTGCTGCACTACTATCCGCGCACCTACCAGGACCGCCGCCTAAACGCGTCCCCCAACGAATACAATTCGGACGCGCTGGTGGTGTTCAAGGGGCGGGTGTTGCGCACGCAGGAAATCCCGGCACGCAGCGTGTTGATTTTTAAGGCGTTTTTGGAAGACGAAAAAGGCTCCCAAATTGAGTGCACGTGGTTCAAAAAAAGGATGTACCGCGGCTTTCGGTTTGACCCGTTTGGCACGCTTAAAAAAGATTTCAAAATGAACAACGAAGTGTGGGTGATTGGCAAGCGGGACGACAGAAATAACTTTTTTGGCAACAAAATCACGGTGGACGAACACTACCCGGCCGCCGACGCGCTGACCCGCCTGCACGCGGGCCGGCTGACGCCGATCTACGCGCTGACCGAAGGGCTGACCAACAAACAGTTCCGCCTGTTCGTGTTTGAAGCGCTGCAGTCCGGCTCGCTGGAGCGTGAGGAGGAAATCCTGCCGGCGGAGTTACTTTCCAAGCGCAAGCTCTTAAGCGCGCCGCAGGCGCTTAAGGCGGTGCATTTTCCCAACTCGCTGGCCGAATTGGAAAGCGCCCGCACCCGCTTGGCGTACGAAGAGTTTTTGCTGTTAGCCACAGCCTGGGGCATCAAGCGCACGCAAACCAAAATTTTAGCCAAGGATTATTCCTACCAAATCAAAAAAACCCTGCTTACCCCGTTCCGCCGCCAACTGGGTTTTGAATTTACCAACAGCCAAAAGAAAGTCATTAACGAAATTTTTAAGGATTTATGTTCCCCCCGCCCGATGAACCGTTTGCTGCAGGGGGACGTGGGCTCCGGCAAAACGGTGGTGGCGCTGTGCGCCATGCTGCTGGCAGTGGAAAACGGCTATCAAGCAGTCTTGATGGCCCCAACGGAAATTTTGGCCGAACAGCATTTTCTTACATTCAAGCGGCTGCTGGCCGGGCTGGACGTACGGCTGGCGGTATTGACTTCCAGCACCAAAACGGCCGCCAAAAAGAAATTGCTTAAAGACTTGGCCGAAGGGAAAATAGACATTTTGGTAGGCACGCATGCCGTAATTCAAGAAGGGGTGCAGTTTCACAATCTGCGCCTGGCCGTCATTGACGAACAGCACCGCTTCGGCGTGAAACAGCGCAGCCGCCTGAAGGAAAAAACGGCCAAACTGGACCTGCTGACGATGACGGCCACCCCCATTCCGCGCACGCTGGCGCTGGCCTTTTACGGGGATTTGGAAGTCTCCACCTTAAACGAGCTCCCCCCCGGCCGCCAACCCATTAAAACCGAAACCGCCACCTCCAAGCTGGCGTATGACCGCGTGCGTGAAGAGGTAAAAAAGGGACGGCAGGCGTACATTGTTTTTCCTTTGATTGAAGAAAGCGAAAAAATATCCGCCAAAGCCGTAACCGAAGAATTTGAAAAACTCAAAAAAGTATTTCCGGACTTTCGTTTGGCCATTTTGCACGGACAAATGAGCCAGGAAGAAAAAGAACGCGTGATGACCGATTTTGCCGCCCACAAAACCGACATTTTGGTAGCCACGCCCGTAATAGAAGTAGGCATAGACGTCAAAAATGCGACCGTTATGGTGATTGAAAATGCCGAACGTTTTGGGCTGGCCAGCCTGCACCAGCTGCGCGGGCGCGTGGGCCGGGGAGAACACGAAAGTTATTGTATTCTAGTGCCTCAGCACGCGGGCAGCGTAGCCAAAGAGCGGGTGGACATCATTTGCGCCACGCGGGACGGATTCAAAATTGGCGAGCGGGACATGCAGTTAAGAGGTCCGGGCGAAATTTTGGGCACGCGCCAAAGCGGCGAATTGGAATTTAAGGCGGGCGACATTTTTAAGGATAAAGACATCCTCTATTGGGCCATTGAGGACCGCGACGAACTTTTATCGCAGGATCCGGCCCTGGCGCTGCCCCAGCATGCGCGGCTTCGGCAAAAGCTGGTGGAATTGTACCAGCGCGATTGGCACTTGATTGATTTAAGCTGACACTTTTCCCATTTGAAAGCGGGCCCGTTATTCGGGCCCGCTTTTTTATTATTCTATCGGAAAGGTTATCGGTTCGTACGCGGCCGGTTTGGGTTTGGCGGCCGGTTTTCGTGCGGGAGCCGGCTTAGCAGCCGCGGCCTTTTTTTCGGGCGGACAAGCCTGCAATAGTTGGGCTGGGGTTTTCCCGGCGGCGTTGCGCAAGCCCGGCTGAGCGCCGTTGGCCACCAGCAACCGGTACAGCGGGCGGTTGCAGTTTTGGGCCGCCAAATGCAGGGGCGTGTTGCGGTCGTTCGTGGCGGAATTGGTGGGCAGGCGCGGCATATTCAGCATATGGCGCGGAAGGGCCGGGTCCTCTTCGTTCATCAGCTGCAACAGCAGCCGCACCATGGCGTCGTCGTTATTGGCGGCCGCAATATGAAAGGCGTTTCCGGGGCCCGCCGTATCGTTCAGGCGGGCAAAATAATCTGCCAGCAACGCGGCCATTTTTACGTCGCGGTTTTCCACCGCAATCAAAAAAGGCGTCAGCCCCTGCCGGTTGGTGGTAAACACCAGCATTTTGTCCTTGGCAATCATTTGCTCCACGCGGTCGCTTCGGCCGGCACGAACCGCCGCAAAAAAGGCTTCCGTATCGGCCCCCCAAGTAGTTCCCGCAAAAGCAGTCAAACACACGGCCACTATTCCAAAATATTTCATCTTTTTAGTTTAACCTTTTTCCTCGGTATTGGCAAGAAAAAAAGGCGGGCGGGATTTTTTCCCGTCCGCCTTTTCCACCCACAAAGCGTTATTTTTTGTCGGCTTCCAACCGCGGGAAAAGCGGCGGATATTTTTCAATTTTGCCCGGCAGCAGACGCTTTTGCATTTCCTTCGCGACCGTGGGCATAAACGGTTCTATCCACACCGCCACCTTGCGCAGGCACGCCACCAGCTCCAGCAGCACCGCTTGGGCCGCGGCGGGGTCGGTCTTGGCCAGTTCCCAAGGTTTCTTCGTATCCACCAGTTTGTTCAAATCGCTGGCAAAGCCGTAGATGTTTTCCAGCACTTTATCAAAGGCCAATTCATCATAGGCTTTATCAATGGCTTCTTCCACCTGCGCGGATTTGGCCAACAGCGGATAGTCCCCCTCAATTTGCTCGGGCAGTTGGCCTAGGTTTTTAGCCGCCATATTCAGCGTGCGGGAAAGCAGGTTGCCAATGTTGTTGGCCAGGTCCGAATTATAGCGGTTTTTGAAGCTTTCCATAGAGAAATCCCCGTCTTGGCCGAAGGGCACCTCGCGGAACAAGAACGCGCGCAGTGGGTCCACCCCGTATTTAGCGGCCACGGCGGCCGGGTCAATAATGTTGCCCAGCGATTTGGACATTTTTTCCCCTTCCACCGTCCACCAGCCGTGGGCAAACACTTTTTTGGGCAGCGGCAGCCCCAGCGCCATCAGCACCGCCGGCCAAATAACGGTGTGAAAACGGAAAATTTCCTTCCCCACCATGTGCAAATCCGCCGGCCACAAATCTTCAAATTTGTCGGCGCGGATTTGCTTCAGCTGCGCTTCGTGCAGGGTTTTATCTTCGCACAGCACAGTCCCATATCCCGCGGCGGAAATATAGTTAATCAGCGCATCAAACCATACATAAATGGTGTGGTGCGGATTGCTGGGCACAGGGATGCCCCACGCCACTTTCGTGCGCGTAACGGACAAATCCTGCAGCCCGCTTTTTACAAAATTGATGATTTCGTTGGCGCGGGTTTTGGGGCTTAAAAATTCGGGATGTTCCTGGTAATATTTCAGCAGCGGTTTTTCGTAGCGGGAGAGCTTGAAAAAATACGTTTCTTCGTGCACTTCGGTCAGCGGGCGCTTGTGCACGGGGCACAAATTCCCTTCCAAAATTTCGCTTTCGTTGTAATATTGTTCGCAGGAAAGGCAGTATTTGCCCGAATAGGAGCCCAGGTAAATGTCGCCGCTTTTTAAGAGCTTTTCAAAAATGGCCTGCACCACTTGTTCGTGTTTTTTGTCGGTGGTGCGGATAAAATCATCGTACGAAATGTTCAGCGTTTTCCACAGTTCTTTGTACTTGGCGGACACCTGATCGGCCCATTGTTTGGGCGTTACGCCCGCGGCCGCGGCGGATTTTTCAATATTGGCGCCGTGTTCGTCGGTCCCGGTCAAAAAGCGCACGTCAAAGCCTTTCTGGCGTTTGTAGCGGGCCAGCACGTCCTGGGCAATCGTCGTATAGGCGTGGCCGATGTGCGGCACCGAGTTGACGTAATAAATAGGGGTGGTGATATAGAATTTCTTGGTCATAAGCTCTCCATTAAAAAATCTGCAGGTTGAGTCCGTCCAAACTCATCAGCGCCGTTTCCAGCACCAACGCGGGCGACACATTGCGCCCGATACTGCGTTTGTAATTTTCAAAACGTTTCAGCGCTTCCAACAGCGCCCGCTGCCGCCGCGAATCTGTCTCTTCCGTCCAGGTGCGGTACAGCACCGCAATCAGCACGTCCAACACCGCCTGCGCCTCCTGCCGGGCGGTTACCAACGTGCGCGAAAGCCCCGCCGCTACGCCCGCCGGCCCCTGCGCCGTGCCGAAAGATCCCTCGCGCAGCAGCGCCAACGCCTCAGCCGCTCGCTGGGCCCCCGATACCGAACCGCCGCTGTAGCGGGCCGCCAAATCCACGTCCGGCACCTCGTCGCCGAGGGAAGTTAAAATTTGCTTGACGTGTTCCTGCGAAAGCGGCGCAAACGCCAGCGGCTGACAGCGCGACAAAATTGTTTTAAGCATGGTGGCGCGCTTGTTGGTAATCAAAATCCAAACTGTTTTGTGGGGCGGCTCTTCAATAAATTTCAGCAAAGCATTGGCCGCCGCGGCCTGCATGGTTTGGGCCTGGTCTATAATCAGCACTTTCCAACCCCCGCCCACGGCTTTTTGTTGGGATTTGGCCGTTACGTCGCGGATGGTGTCCACGTTAATGTGCTGTTGTTTGGCAATTTCTTTTTCCAATTCCTCTTCGTAGCCTTTGCTGGAAAAATCTTTTTTCACTTCCAGCCGGGCCTGATAGGCAAAATCCACAAACGTTACGTCCGGGTGCGTGCCCTGCACAATCGCCCGGCAAGACGCACACCGCCCGCACGCTTCGCCCGTTTGGCGGGCCTGCGGGTCCAGGCAGTTAAGGGCCTGGGCAAAAGCCACCGCCGCGCGGGCCTTGCCCACGCCGTCCGGCCCGTAAAACAACAAAGCGCCCGGCACCTTTTGGGTTTCGGCCAATTTTTTTAAGTACGAGGAGGCTTTTTCCTGCCCCAGGATGTCCGCAAACGGCATTAATCTAAAATCCGGTGTTCTTTTAGCAGCTGCATTACCCGCGCTTGGATAGTGTCAATATTTTGGTCGGCATCAATCAAGTACGCGTTTGGCGTGCGTTCAATCATTTCCAAATATCCTTTCCGCATTTTTTGGCGGAAGGCCAAATCTTCCTGTTCCAGCCGATCGGAAAACAAATATTCGCCGCGTTCGGTAAAATACTTGTCCGACATTAAAAACACCAACGTCAAATCCGGCTGCAGGTTTTGCGTTGCTACCTTATTTAATAAATCAATCGTTTCCAGCGGGATGCCGCGCCCGTATCCCTGATACGCACAGGTGGACATGGTATAGCGTTCGCACAGCACGGTTTTGCCTTCCGCCAGGGCGGGGAGGATTTTCTCCTGGGTGTGCTGGGCGCGGGAAGCTTCGTACAAAAACAGTTCCGCCAGCGGCCGCACGTCCAACCCCGGCTCCAGAACGATTTGGCGAATCCGCTCCGCCGTGGGGGTGCCCCCCGGTTCCCGCGTGAGTACCGCCTCTTGCCCGCGGGCAATCAGCTGGTGCAAAAGCAATTTGGCTTGAGTGGATTTGCCGCAGCGGTCCGGCCCTTCCAACACGATAAACTTTCCTTTCTGAGGCATGGTTAGGCCAATCCTTCCTGCGAGGTAATCACTTCCATTTCCGGGCGTTTCCCGGCCACCCAAGCGGACGCTTCCACCTGTTTCAAAATGGGGTCCAATTTTCCTTGTGCGTCCAAAATAAAATCAATAATTTCGCGGTATGCTCCGTCCCCGCCGTTGCGCCGGGTAATGTAATGCGCGCACTTTTTCACGCAGTCCAGCGCATTGGGCACGGTGGCGGCAAAACCAACTTCTTTTAACAAGGGCATATCGGTAATATCGTCCCCAATATAGGCCACTTGGTCCGCCGTCAGATGTTCTTTTTCCAAAATGTCGTTCAGCGGGCCGATTTTGGTCAAAAATCCCTGATACATGTACTTAAAACCCAGATTTTTGGCCCGTTCCACCGTAGTGGGGTGGCGGCGGCCGGTGATGATGCCGCACACAATGTGGGCACTGTGGCAGAGCAGGACGGCAATACCGTCCTGCGTATGGAAAGACTTAAATTCATCTATTTTGCCGTCGTCCCGCACGAAGAAATTCACTTTCCCGTCCGTTAAAATTCCGTCCACGTCGGTCAAAATGGCCTTAATTTTTTTGGCCCGTTCTATAGCTTCTTGCATATATGTCTATTATACCAAAAAGCCCCGCGGCCAGGCCCGTTCCGCCGGGGTCTGGCAGGCAGCCCTTTGGGCTTGGAAGCGGCCGGGCGCCAGCGGCCCAAACCCGGGAAGCACACACCGCGCAAACGCTTTATTTTTATATAATGAAAGTAATTGCAGCAAAGGGGTTATAAAAAGATGGCAAAAAGATTTACCGAAAATGCGCAAAAAGTAATTCTGATTGCGCAGGAAGAGGCCAAACGCCTCAATCACGATTATGTAGGAACCGAACACATCCTGCTGGGGCTTAGTGCCATAGAAGGCACCGTCTCTAACCGCATTCTCACCGGGCTGGGGGTTACCTTCCGCAAGGTGCGCCTGGAAATTGAAAAAATGGTGGGCATTGGCGATACGATTATGCTGTTGGGCGAAATTCCGTTCACGCCGCGCGCCAAAAAAGTGCTGGAATTTTCGGTAGAAGAATCCCAAATGCTGGGTACGGAACACATCGGCACGGAACACATTTTGCTGGGGCTGATTCACGAAGAAGAAGGAATGGCCGGACGCATTTTGGAAAATTTGGGCGTTAAGCTGGACACCGTACGCGATGCGGTATTAAATTTCTTGGGGGACGCTTCCGCCGACGACATGGCCGAAGAATTAAACGACATGCCGCAGGAAATCAATTTGAATTCCATCCCCAAACGCGAGAGGGAACAACCCGGCAAAAAACAAACCAAAACCCCCACGCTGGACGAATACACCCGCGACCTGACGAAACTGGCGGCCAAAAATCAGCTGGACCCGGTCATCGGGCGCGAAGAAGAGATTGAACGGCTGGTCCAAATTTTGGCCCGCCGCACCAAAAACAACCCCGTGCTGATTGGGGAACCGGGTGTCGGCAAAACGGCCATCGTGGAAGGGCTGGCGCAAAAAATGGCCCGCGGCGAAATTTCGGACGTATTGTGCAACAAACGCATTTTGGCGCTGGATTTGGCGTCCGTGGTAGCGGGCACCAAATACCGCGGCGAATTTGAACAGCGCTTAAAAAACATCATTGACGAACTGGCCGCCGCCAAAGACGCCATCATTTTTATTGACGAACTGCACACCATCATCGGCGCCGGCGCGGCGGAAGGGTCCATAGACGCTTCCAATATGTTAAAGCCCGCCCTGGCCCGCGGCGAAGTGCAGTGCATCGGTGCCACCACTTTTGACGAGTACCGCAAATACATTGAGGCCGACAGCGCCCTGGAACGCCGCTTTCAGCCCGTCGTGGCCGACCCGCCGGACGTGGACGAAACAATTGCCATCTTAAAAGGCATCCGCTCCAAATACGAGCAGCACCACAAAGTAAAATATACCGACGACGCCATCCGCGCCGCCGCTTCCATTGCGGACCGCTATATCACCGACCGCGCCATGCCCGACAAAGCCATTGACCTCTTTGACGAAGCCGGCGCCCGCGCCCGCTTGAAAAATGCGGTAATGCCGCCCGAAATCAAGCAAAAGCAAATGGAATACAACCAGGCCGTACAGGAAAAAGAAGACGCCCTGGCCAATAAAGAATTTGAAAAAGCCGCCGCGGCCAAAGACACCGAAGAACGCCTCAAAGCGTATGTGGACCACCTCAAACAGCAATGGCACGAAAAGCACGATAAAGAAGTGCCCCAAGTAACCGAAGAAGACATTGCGCTGGTGGCCTCCAAATGGACGGGGATTCCCGTTACGCGGCTGACGCAGAGCGAAACCGAAAAGATTTTGCACATGGAAGAACACCTGCACGAGCGGATCATCGGGCAGGACGACGCGGTAAAAGCCGTTTCGCTGGCAATTCGCCGCAACCGCACCGGCCTGGGCAACCCGCACCGTCCCATTGGCGGATTTTTGTTCCTGGGGCCCACCGGCGTAGGCAAAACGGAACTGGCCAAAAGTTTGGCGACGTTCCTGTTTGGCGACGAAGACG
Source organism: uncultured bacterium (assembly GCA_949294085.1). Lineage (GTDB taxonomy): Bacteria > Elusimicrobiota > Elusimicrobia > Elusimicrobiales > Elusimicrobiaceae > Avelusimicrobium. Next base: position 73,708 of record CASFFX010000008.1, read on the forward strand.
CCATGATTCGTTTGGACATGTCGGAATACATGGAAAAATTTGCCGTTTCGCGCCTCATCGGCGCGCCGCCCGGCTACGTGGGGTATGAAGAGGGCGGCCAACTGACGGAAGCCGTCCGCCGCCGCCCGTACAGCGTGGTGGTGCTGGACGAATTGGAAAAAGCCCACCCGGACATTTACAACATTTTGCTCCAGGTGCTGGACGAGGGGGCCCTGTCGGACAATTTGGGCCACAAAGTCAGCTTCAAAAACTGCGTGATTATTATGACGTCCAACGTAGGCGCGCGCGAAATTACCAACAAGGGAAACGCCCTGGGTTTTGCCGCCCGCCAAACGGCCGAACAGGAATACCAGGATATGCGCAAAAACGTGATGGACGAGGTGAAAAAAACCTTCAACCCGGAATTCATCAACCGCATTGACGAAATTGTGGTGTTCCACTCGCTGACCAAGGAAAACATCGGCCAGATTTTGGACTTGGCCTTAAAAGACGTGGACGCCAAACTGGCCGACAAAGAGCTGCACCTCAAGCTGACCCCCGCCGCCAAAGATTTTTTGGTGGAAAAAGGCTTTGACGTGAAATTCGGGGCGCGCCCGCTGCTGCGCACGCTGCAGCGCGAACTGGAGGACCCGCTGGCGGAGAACATCCTCGTCAACCGGTATCCGGCGCATACCGAAATTGTAGTGGATTTGGACAAAAACGCCGGCAAATTGACGTTTTCCGGTGCGGCGGTGCCAGAAAAAACTGCCGTTACGATTTAACCTGATTGGAGGAGTAATTAAATGGACGCAAACAAACAAAAAGCGCTTGAATTGGCCCTGGGCCAAATTGAGAAAGCTTTCGGAAAAGAAGCCATTTGCAAATTAGGCGGCGGAAGCGTGAAAAACGTGGAAGCCATCCCCACGGGCGCCCTGTCTTTGGATTTGGCCTTAGGCGTGGGCGGCCTGCCGCGCGGGCGCGTGATTGAAATTTACGGTCCCGAAGCGGGCGGTAAAACCACCCTTTCCCTGCATGTGGCGGCCCAAACCCAAAAGTTGGGCGGCACGGTGGCGTTTATTGACGCCGAACACGCGCTGGACCCGGTGTACGCCGCAAACCTGGGCGTCAACGTGGATGAGTTGCTGGTGTCCCAGCCGGACTCCGGCGAACAAGCCCTGGAAATTGCCGAAAAGTTGGTTCGCTCGGGCGCGATTGATTTGATTATTGTGGACTCGGTGGCCGCCCTGGTGCCGAAAGCCGAAATTGAAGGCGAAATGGGCGACGCGCACGTGGGCCTGCAGGCCCGCCTGATGAGCCAGGCGCTGCGCAAGCTGACCAGCATCCTCAACAAAACCAAAACGAGCATTATTTTCATCAACCAGCTCCGCCAGAAAATCGGCGTCATGTTTGGCAACCCGGAAACCACCCCCGGCGGCTTGGCACTTAAGTTTTACGCGTCCGTCCGCATTGACGTACGCCGCATTGAAAACCTGAAAAAAGGCGACGAAATCATCGGCACTCGCGTGCGCGCCAAAGTAACCAAAAACAAGGTGGCGCCGCCGTACCGCCAAGCGGAATTTACGATGATTTTGGGCCACGGTATTTCGCGCGAAGCCTGCATTATTGACAAAGGCGTAGAAGCCGGGTTTATTGAAAAGAGCGGCAGCTGGTACATCTATGGCCAGGAAAAATTGGGCCAAGGGGCCGACAATGCCCGCCAGTACCTGAAGGACAACCCGGAACTGGCCGCCGAAATTGAAGACAAGCTCTACGTCAAATATCTCGGCCACCACTACAACGGCAAAAAAGCGGAACCCGCCGAAGCAAAACCGGCAGAAGCAAAACCCGCCGACAATGCCAAAGCCGAAAAGAAACCGGTCAAAAAATAGTTTCACTCACAAAAAACCCCGCCAATCGGCGGGGTTTTTTGTGTAGCATCCATCTTCTTAAAACGGGTATGCTGTATCGCCGTCCAAATCAACAACAGACTGGCCATTGCTAAGGCTCTTGCAAAAGGAAATGCCTTTTTCCGTTTGAGGCATACACCAACGTCCTTCAAGCGCGGTTAACCAGTCTAAAGACGCTATAGAATGGCTAACAAGTGCAAGTGCGTAATTCCCTTGTTTATCGACTGCCATGGGGCCAATATACCACCCATACATAAAATTTTTAGTCTCAAACTCATAGTCATTCCCCGCCAAATGCTCCAGGCCTTCAAACACAATGTCTGGCTTTTCACACGGGCTAAAATTTCCTCCACTGGCCAACAAACACATATCCACGTTGTCCGCCATTTTTTTGAGGATTCCCATTGCCTCGGTTACGCGGGCTTTCTGCACCGTTTTTTCATACTGCGGCAGCGCCACCGCCGCCAGTATGCCGATGATTAACACCACGACTAATAATTCTATTAACGTAAAACCCTGTTTCATTGTTTTCTCCTGTTCCGCCCGTATTTGGGCGTAATAATAGTGTAATAATTATCCTTTCATTTTGGCAACCGGCTTTGTAAATCCGGCGTTTTGCCCCGCCGGCAAGGATTTTTGATGTTTTTTGCTCATACGCAAAATTTATCAAAAAAAAAACGAATCAAGCACTTCCAGAAAAAGGAACGCAAGGCCCTCTTTTTTATGCCGTTGCCGTTTATCCACGTTGTTGCGTTGTAATAAGGCCTTTTCCCTTGGTGTGGTTGCCGTTTATCCGCCCCTTTGTCCTGCTGATAAAAAGCGGTTTTGGCGGATTAGAAATTTTATTGTTTAAGCGCAGCGAGTTATAAAATCTCCCGATAAAACCTGCTTTTTATAGGATACTGGGGCGGCGGTCTCTTTCGCACTTTTTCTGCCGCCAGAAAAAGTACCCCCCTCGCCGGGGTCAGGCACGCTATGCCCTTTAGGCCACACCGTTTCTGTACGGTTGCACTCTTCCAAAAATAAGCCAAACCCCTTTCTATTCTTTCCCCATAGCCTTACCCTTTCCTTTCAAAAACCTTATAATTAAAGTATGGATAATTTCTTATTGGAAGATTTCAAAAATCACCTGACCTTTGAGCGCCAACTTTCCAAAAATACGGTAGCGTCCTACGGGTCGGACGTGGAAAGCTTTTTGGAATACTGCCTGGCCAACGAAAAAGATCCCCTTCAAATAGAGCCCGACTTTTTGGACCAATACAACTACCAGCTGCGCGAAGTGGAAAAACTGGCCCCGGCCAGCGTATTTCGCAAAATGGAAGCGATTAAATGCTTTTATAAATTTCTATTGATTGAAGAAAAAATTAAAGAGGACCCCACCCGCTTTTTGAAATCGCCCAAACTGGCGCAAAAAATTCCCACCCAGCTTACCCGGGAAGAAATGGAGCGGCTGCTTTCATATCCGGCCAAAACCCTGGCGGAAATACGCACCGTAACCATTATAGAACTGCTTTACGCCGCCGGATTGCGCGTAAGCGAATTAATCAATTTGCGCCTGGAAAACGTCAACACGCAGGAAGGGTGGGTGCTGGCCTTTGGCAAGGGCGGCAAACAGCGTTTTGTGCCGATTCACCCGCAGGCCTGCAAACGGCTGCAGCAATACTTGGCCGTGCGCGAAGCGCACTTTGCCAGCAAGAACGTCGGCTCCGAAGTGTTTTTGAACAAAAACGGCAAAAAAATCAGCCGCGTGTCCGTTTGGAAAGACCTGGCCGACCTGGGCCGCAAAGCCAATATTTCCCAGCCGCTTCACCCGCACCTTTTCCGCCATACGTTTGCCAGCCACCTGCTGCAAGGCGGCGCCGACCTGAGAAGCCTGCAGGAAATGCTGGGCCATGCCAATTTGACCACCACCCAAATCTATACCCATTTGGATGTGGGCGACCTGAAAAACAAACACAAAAAATTTCACCCCCGCAGCTAACCCGCCGCGCAAAGGCCTGCTGATTTTGAGAGTCAAAAATTGTTAAAATAAAAGTATTATGAGTATTGATAATTTTCCGCAGATTGACAAAAAACAACAAGAACGCTGGGAAAAAGCCAACCTTTTTGCCAGCCCGAAAATGCCCAAAGGCAAAAAATTTTATTGCTTGGACATGTTCCCTTATCCCTCCGGCGCGGGGCTGCACGTCGGCCACCCGGAAGGATATACCGCTTCGGACATTTTGGTACGCTATAAACTGATGAACGGCTACGACGTACTGCACCCCATGGGGTGGGACGCCTTCGGCCTACCTGCGGAAAACTATGCCATCGCCACGGGGATTCACCCGCGGATTACCACTCATAAAAACATTGCCAACTTCAAACGCCAAATCAAATCCATCGGTCTGGCGTACGATTGGAGCCGGGAAATTGACACCACCGACCCCAAATACTACAAATGGACCCAATGGATTTTCCTGCAGCTTTTCAAAAAGGGACTGGCGTATGAATCCACCGTACCGATTAACTGGTGTCCCTCGTGCAAAACGGGCTTAGCCAACGAAGAAGTGTTCAACGGCAAGTGCGAACGCTGCGGCCACCAAATTGAACGCAAGGCCCTGCGCCAATGGATTTTGCGCATTACCAACTACGCCGAAAAACTGCTGGCCGGGCTGGACCAGCTGGACTGGCCCGAAAGCACGCTGACGATGCAGCGCAACTGGATTGGTAAATCCAACGGGGCGGAAGTGAAATTCAAACTGGAAGGACACGACGAGGTGTTAACCGTATTCACCACCCGCCCGGACACGCTTTTCGGCGCGACGTACATGGTCGTTTCGCCGGAACATCCGATTTTGAACAAAATTGTAACGCCCGAACAAAAAGCCGCGGTACAGCAGTACCAGGCGCAAGCCGCCAAAAAGAGCGACTTGGAACGCGGCGACTTAAATAAAGACAAAACCGGCGTTTTTACCGGCGCGTATGCCATCAACCCGGTGAACGGCAAAAAAATCCCGGTGTGGACGTCCGACTATGTGCTGATGGGCTACGGTACCGGCGCCATTATGGCCGTACCCGCCCACGACGAACGCGACTACGCCTTCGCCAAAAAATTCGGGCTGGACATTATTGAAGTCATCAAAAGCGAACAAGGCGTGGAAAAAGAAGCTTTTACCGGGGACGGCGAACTCGTCAACTCCGGCTTCTTAAACGGCCTGCACGTAAAAGAATCCAAAGCCGCCATGATCAAATGGCTTTCGGAACGCGGCCTGGGCAACGCCAAAACCACCTATAAACTGCGCGATTGGGTTTTTGCCCGCCAGCGCTATTGGGGGGAACCGATTCCCATTGTGCATTGCCCCAAATGCGGGGTAGTGCCCCTGCCGGAAGATCAGCTGCCGCTGACGCTGCCGGAAGTGGAAAAATTTGAACCGTCCGGCACCGGCGAATCGCCGCTTTCCACGGTGGACAGCTGGGTAAACACCACCTGCCCGCATTGCGGCGGCCCGGCCAAACGCGAAACCAACACCATGCCCCAATGGGCCGGCTCGTGCTGGTATTACCTGCGCTATATGGACCCGCACAACGACAAAGCCCTCGTGGACCCGGCCATTGAAAAAGCCTACGGCCCGGTGGACTGCTACATCGGCGGGGCGGAACACGCCGTACTGCACCTGCTGTACGCGCGGTTCTGGCACCATGTGCTGTTTGATCTGGGCGTCGTCAGCCACCCCGAGCCGTTCCAAAAACTGCGCCACCAGGGGATGATTTTGGCGTTTTCGTACCGCGACAAAATGGGCAACTACCACGGCTACGACGAAATTGATTTCAAAGACGGAAAAGCCTTCTTAAAAACCACCGGGGAAGAACTCTCCCCCATGGTGGAAAAGATGTCCAAATCCAAAAAGAACGTCATCAATCCGGACGACATTCTCTGCCAATACGGCGCGGATGCGTTCCGCATGTACGAAATGTTCATGGGCCCGTTTGAAGCCAGCAAACCCTGGGACATGAAAGGCATTGAAGGCATTTCCCGTTTTTTGAAACGGGTGGCAGGCTGGAGCGAAAACGTAAAATTTTCGCAGCAGCCGGACCCGCGCAAAAGCGAAATTCTGAAGAACAAAACGATTGCCAAAGTGAACGAAGACATCGAAAACTTCCGCTTTAATACGGCCATTTCTGCGCTGATGGTGTTTTTTAACGACATCAGCAAGCTGCCGCAAGTCAGCCAGGGCATGTTCCAAACGTTTATCAAACTGCTGCACCCCTTCGCCCCGCATTTGACGGAGGAAATCTGGCAGGAAAAAGGCTACGAAGGGTTTGTAGTCAAATCCGCCTGGCCGACGGCAGACGCGGCCCTGATGCAGGACGATACGCAGGAAATCGGCGTACAGGTAAACGGCAAAGTGCGCGACCGCATTGCCGTGCCCACCAACGCCTCCCGCGAAGAAATTGAAAAAATCGCCCTCGCCAGCGCCAAAGTGCAGCGCAGTTTGGAAGGGTTGGAAATCAAAAAAGTGATTGTGGTCCCCGGGCGCATGGTCAGTTTGGTGGCCGCCCCCAAAAAATAATCTGCCGGCCGCGCAAGCGGCCCGGAACATGGAGCGTATATGAAAAAATTCCTGTCGGTTTTATGCGCCGCCGCCGCGTTGGCCGCGTGCGCCAGCGAAGGGGCCGTGTACAAACCGCAAGCCCAAATTATGCCGCAGCACATCAAAAAAATCGCCGTGCGGCAAATCCTCAACAAAACGGAAGTGTTCGCGTTGGAGGATAAATTTTACAACGAATTGTACGACGAATTTTTGCGCAACGGTTCGTATCAAATCGTGGCGGAAAACAACGGGGCGGAAGGCGTGGTGGTAACCACCATTTCGCGCTATTTGAACGTGCCGATCCAATATGACAGCCAGCTGATTCCCACCGTGTACCGCATGGACATTTGGCTGGACGTGGTGTTTATGGACAAAACGACCAATGCCCCCGTCTGGCGCGAGCCGGCCTTTTTGGGCACGCAGATTTATGCGGCCTCCACCCTGCCCGGCGGCATGACCGAAGTGCAGGCGCGCGACGTCATTTTCCAAAAGCTTTCCAAGGACATCGTCAAACGCACGGTGGACGGGTTTGGCTCGGTCATGAGTGAAAACAAAAAGAAAGTGATGAACAACCCCGAATACACCACCATCACACAGTAATATGGCCAAAATCTCCGCGGATAAACTGCACGCAGAACTTGCCAAAAATACCGTTTCCCCCGTCTATTTGCTGACGGGGGAAGACGTCTATCGCAAAAATTTGGTAATTCAAAAAATCCGCGAAGTGCTCCACCCGGACGATTTCAACTTTTACCAAAGCGAGGCGGACAAGGCCGACCTAGGCGAAGTGCTGGCGCTGGCCAACACGTCGCCTGTATTTTCGGACTGCCGCCTCATCGTGCTTAAAGGCATTGAAAAACTGCGCAAAGAACCCAAAGAAGCGCTCATCCGCTATTTGGACAATCCCCTCCCCACCACTACGCTGGTGCTGACGCACAACGATTCCAAAAAAATGAAAACGGAAAAAGTGCTGGCCGAAGTATGCGCCGACGCGGGGCGGGTGGTGAATTTTGAAGAGCTGAAAAAAGACGAACTGAACGCCTGGGTGCGCCAAAAACTGCAGGAAAAAGGCCTGAAGCCGGACTTTGATTCGGTAGATTTGCTGTGCGAAAGCATTGGCGGCGAATTGAACGCGTTGGAAAACGAAATAGAAAAGCTTTCCCTCTACACGGCCGACCGGACCGACAAAGCCCTGACCAAAGAGGACGTGCTGGCCTGCATCGGTTTTAGCAAAGAGGAAAACCCGTTTGACCTTTCCAACGCCATTACCGCGTGCAACAAAAACCGCGCCGTACAGTTGGTGGACAAACTGGTGGACGACGGCGAAGAACCGGTGGCCATTTTAAGCAAGATGACGTTTCCTATTCTTAAAATGGCGCGCATCAAACGCTTGAGCGACGCGGGTATGGCCCCGGCCGAAATTTTACGGGCGGCGGGCTTATTTTTTTGGGAAAGCCGCTTGGTGCAGGCGGCCCGCAGTTTTCCCCCGCAAAAGAACTTTCTAAACGCCCTAAACCGCATTATAGAGGCGGACGCCGCCTTCAAATCGTCCACCCCGTCGGACCCCAAAATTCCGCTCAAAGGCATTTTGCTTACGCTTTTTAGCAAATAAGAAGGGAAGCTTCCTCCCCCGAAAGCTTCCCCGTTTACCCCCCGTTCTTCCCTTTATAATTGATAATTGACCTGCAGTACGGCCGAAAGGAAGTTGGCTTGCCGGTAAATATGCACCAAATCGTTGTTGCCAACCCGGCGGGAAACATCAAAGTCGTTGCCGTTGTAGCGGGCTTCCAGGCCAAGGCCCCAGTGTTTTCCCCATTTTTTCTCTACGCCCAAACCGGCATAATAACCAAAGCCCGTGTCTTTGAAACTTTCTTCCGTAGTAAATTCCATCGTCATTTTGGTAAGGGCCACCCCGCCGCCCAGCGCCAAATATACTTTGTAGGGAGCCTCCGGGTTGGCATAAATGCGGGAAGCCAGCATATAACGCTGTTGGTGCGTCCAGCCGTTTACGTACCACCCGCTGGAAACTTCTTTCAAAAACCACTCGTGGGATAAATCCACCCCCACCGCCACATGCGGATTCAAAAAATAAAACGCTTGCACCTCAAATCCTACGCCAGGTTCCCCCAGTTTGGCGTCGTGTGCCATGTAACGGGAAATGTCTTCCACGTTCACTTCTCCCCAATCACTGCCTAATTCCACCGGAGAAAGAATAGCCCCCACGCTCAAGATTTTATCGTTTGCTTCATAAGCGCCGCCCGGAACGGCAGTCAACCCCAAAAGCATAACCGCCAATCCCGCGCACCACTTGTTTTTCCAATACATAGAAAGGCTCCTTAGATATTTACTTACCGGTAAGTAAATATTAGCATAATGACGCGGGTTTGTCCAATTTTTTTATTTGTCGGCGAAGAAAAAGCTATTTTTGTACAATTTATATATGGAACTGTTATCGCAAGTAATTGATATTTTTTTGCACTTGGACGTGCATCTTAATTCCTGGGCGGCCTGGATGGGCGTCTGGCTGTATGTAGTGATTTTTGTCGTGGTGTTTTGTGAAACGGGCCTGGTGGTTACGCCGTTTCTGCCGGGGGATTCGCTGCTGTTTGCCTGCGGGGCGCTGGCCGCGGCGCAGGGGAGCGCCATCAATTTGTTTTGGCTGATTCCCGTGGTGTTTGCTGCGGCGGTATTGGGCGATTTTTGCAATTACGAAATCGGCAAATGGCTGGGGCCCAAAGTGTTTACCAAAGAGGACAGTATTTTCCTCAACAAAGATCATCTGAACAAAGCCCACGCTTTTTACGAAAAATACGGCGGAAAGACGATCATTTTGGCGCGTTTTATTCCCATTATCCGCACCTTTGCCCCGTTTGTGGCGGGCATTGGCAAAATGACGTACTTTCATTTTGCTTCCTACAACTTAATCGGTGCGGCGCTGTGGGTGCTGGCGTTCACGCTGGGCGGCTATTATTTTGCGGATTTGCCCGTGGTGCAAAATCACTTTCACTATGTCGTGGTGGCAATTATCGTGATTTCGCTGCTGCCTGCGGTGTACGAGTTTTGGAACGCACATCGTCAGCCGCAGAAGTAGCTTCCTGCGGAAGCTGCAAATCTACCGGCAGCACGCCGCGCGGCGGCAAATTGCCCAAAATGATGTTGGCCGCCGTTTGAAGCGCATATTTATTTAACCCGTAGGTGGCCAGAACAACGTCCGCCTCCGGGTAATTTTTTATGTCATACGGACTCATGGTAGAGATAAACACCGTATTCTTGTTTTCTTTTATCAGCCCGTTAATGGCGTTTTTCTGGTTGATGTTGGTTTTGTCGGCCCATTGCAGGCTGGTCAGAACCAGCAAATCGGCCCCTTTGGCACAGGCGGCGGCGCGCTGGCTGTCCTTCTTGCGGGGCGTCAAAGCGGCATTATACGTGCGGATATTCCACCCCTTTTCCAAAAACGGTTTGGAAAAGCCCATCAGCTGGTCGGCAAAGCGAGACGGGGCAAAAAATACGGCACAGACGGTGGGTTTCTTTTGGGAAGGCTCCGGCACAAACGGCAGCAAGCCTTTGCGGTCCCGCACCAGCGTAACGGACTCGTCGCTTATTTTTTCCAGTTCGGCTTTGTAAGCCTGCTCAATCGGGGCCGGCACCTCGGCCGAACCGTCCAGCAGGCCCAATTTTTCCTTCCACGCAAAAATCCTTCGGGCCGCGTCCTCCACGCGGGCCTGCAGGCCCTGCTGCTGCGTTTGCTGCAAAATCTGCTTAAACACCGTCAGCGGTTTGACGTACCGCCCCAATAAAATCATATCGGCTCCGCTTTCCAGCGCCCGCACGGCACATCCGGCGATGGTACAAAATGAAGTGGCACTTTTCATATCCAAACTGTCGGTAACGATGAACCCTTCAAACCCCATTTTTTTACGCAGCAAATCCTGCAGAATCGGTTTAGAAAACGTGGCCACGTTGTTGCGGTCCAACGCCGGATACAGCACGTGCCCCGTCATCACGCCGGGCACGCCCTGGCGCACCGCTTCGGCAAACGGGGCCAAGTGGATTTGCTCCAGCTGTTCATAACTGGCTTTGACTACGGGCACTTGATAATGGGAATCCACGGACGTATCGCCATGACCGGGGAAATGTTTCACAACGCTTAAAATCCCCGCCGCCTTAAATCCGTTCATCAGCGAAATGCCCATTTTGGTAACGTTGGCCGGGTCCGACCCGAAAGACCGCACGCCAATTATGGGGTTGTGCGGGTTGCTGTTGACGTCCAACACCGGCGAAAAGTTAATATGCACGCCCGCACGGCGCAGTTCCAAGCCGGCCAAATAGGCAATCGCGGCGGCGCCTTCTTCGTCTTGGGCGGCGGAAAGCATCATATTGGTCGGCAAGTAATCAAACCCCAGCGTAATGGGGGTATAGACGGTGCCCCCCTCGTAGTCAATGGAAATTAACAGCGGGATTTTATGCGGGCTTTTGGCGGCCCAGCTTTGTAATTTTGCCACCAGTTCTTTGGTTTGCTGAAGCGAATAGTTGCCCCATTGAATCAATACCCCGCCGATTTTGCCCGCTTCAATGGCCGGGCGCACCTGGGCGGCGCTGTCCACATCCACAAACACGACCAGCGTTTGCCCCAGTTTTTCTTCGTAGGACAAATCGTCAAACTGCGGCGCCGCCGCCCCAAGCGGCCCCGCCAGCAACAAACTCGCCACCGCCCACAGCCAATGCTTCATGCATTTACCTCAATAATTGGGATTTCCGCCGGCGCCAAAAACCGCAGCGGAATTCCCCAATAAAACATACCGGACGTAATGTAAAATTTCATTCCTTCCACGTCAAACAATCCGTACACCCGCGGGAATTGCAGCCGCACCAAAAAATTAAACGGAAAAATCTGTCCATTATGCGTATGCCCGCTGAACATCAAATCGGCTCCCGCCCGGGCGGCTTCTTCGGCATACAGCGGGGTATGGCTTAAATAGAGAAGCGGTTTTCCTTCCTGCGCGCCCGCCAGCAGCTGTTCCACCTCTTGCCGGCTCACGCGGGCGGTACGTACGTCTTTTACGCCGGCCACCTGCACGCCGTTGGGCATTTGGGTCAGCTCGTTTTGCAGCAGGCGAATACCCGCTTTTTCAAAAAAATCTTTAGACGCACCGTACCCCACATAATACTCGTGATTGCCAAATACGCCGTAAGCTCCCAGCGGCGTTTGAATTTGGGCCAGGCGCCGGGCGTACTCGTCCCGCCCCGGGCCGTATTCAAAAATATCGCCCAATACCAGCAGGGCGTCCGGCTTTTCGGCTTCCAGCCGGGCCAGGGCTTTGTCCAGCCGGGCCCGCGAAACGCCAATTCCCAGGTGCATATCGGACAGCAAGGCCAGCTTCATCGTGGGCGCGCCCGGAATTTGGACGGAAATTTTTTTAATCCGCGGCGTGCTTACCCCGCCGTACACCGCCAGCACCGCCGTTACGCCTATCAGCACCAGGCTCACCGGGCCCAGCCAATTTTTGGCATTGAGATGAAAAAAGAACAACACCCATTGCACCAACGCGCAAACGGCACAAATGCAAAACGCCAAAAACACCAACCCCGCCCACGTATAGGCCAAATAATAGGCCCAGCTTTCCCATGTGCCCCAATGGGAGCGGGTGTACTCCATAAAAAAGCGAAACAGTCCCGTCATCATCAGCGGCAACACCGCCACCGGAATTTTCCATCCGATCTGCGGATACGCGAAAAACAGCCATGCCCCCACCGTTACCTGCATCAGCCACAGCACAATAGAAGCCACGATAAAAAATAGACTCACAAATTACCCCTCAAAGTTATCTAAACTTACTTTTTATATTTTAAAAAATTTACCATAAATAAGTATAATATATTTATTACGTACACTATTAACACAGAGGATACGACTTTATTATGACCGTAAGAGTTAGATTTGCCCCGTCTCCGACCGGATTTTTGCACATCGGAGGGGTTCGTACTGCGCTTTTTAACTACCTTTTCGCCAAAAAGAACAAAGGCACTTTTTTGCTTCGCATTGAAGACACCGACGAAGAACGCTCCACCCAGGCGTCCACCGACGCCATTTTTGAAGGCATGCAATGGATGAACCTGACCTGGGACGAAGGCCCCATGCCAGACGGCACCAGCAAAGGGCCCGACGCCCCCTACTACCAGGCCCAGCGCGCGGATATGGGCATTTATAAAAAATACATTGACCAGTTGCTCGCCGAAGGCAAAGCCTACAAATGCTACTGCACCGAAGAAGAGCTGGAAGCCAACCGCCAAAAATGCCTGGCCGAACACCGCCCGCCCAAATACAGCGGCAAATGCAGCCACCTGACCGAAGCCCAGCAAAAAGAACTGGAAGCCCAGGGCCGCAAATACGTCATCCGCTTCCGCATGCCGCAGGAAGGCGATGTGGAATGGGACGATATGATCCGCGGGCACGTAAAATTTGCCAGCAAAGATTTGTATGACCTGGTCATCCAAAAAACAAGCGGCTACCCCACGTACAACTTTGCCGTGGTGGTGGACGATCACCTGATGCGCATGACGCACGTCATCCGCGGGGACGACCACATTTCCAACACGCCGGCCCAAATTCAAATTTATCACGCGCTGGGCTGGAAGGAACCGATTTTTGCCCACCTGTCCATGATTCACGGGCCGGACGGCAAAAAGCTTTCCAAACGCCACGGCGCGACCAACGTGGTGGAATTTCGCAATATGGGCTACCTGCCCGAAGCGCTGAAAAACTACCTGGCGCTTCTGGGGTGGGCTACGCCCGATTCCCAACAGCTGTTTGCCCCGGGAGAACTGGAAGAAAAATTTGACATTTCCGGCTGCCAGCCCAGCCCGGCGGTGATGGACCCCGAAAAACTGAACTGGATGAACGGGGAATACATCCGCGCCACGCCGATTGCCCGCTTGACGGATTTGGCCATGCCGTTTATTGAAAAAGCCGGCATTGACGTCTCGGGGGTGGACCGCGCGCGCCTGGAAGGCATTATCGGCCTGGAACAGGAAAAATACAAGCTGCTGACGGAAATCCCGGATTTAATCCGCTTCTTCTTTGAAGAACCGGTTTTTGAACAAGAAGCCATTGACAAAGTTTTTGCCAAGCCCGAAGCCAAGCAAGTGCTGGAAGGCATGATTGGCGTGTACGGCGCGTTGACCGACTTTACCGAAGCCAACCTGGAAAGCGCCGCCCGTGCCTATGCCAAAGAAAACGGCATGAAAGCGGGGCAAATTTTCCACCCGGTCCGCGTGGCCGTTTCGGGCCGGACGCATGGGCCGACGCTGTTTAAGATGCTGGAATACATGGGCAAGGAGACGGTCCTCGCGCGCTTGAAAAACGCGCTGAAGTATTGCAAATAACTCCGCCCGCTGGGGCAAGGAGCCGCCATGAAGTACTGGTTTTTTGACGGAAATGACGTAGTCGGGCCGTTTGAGCCGCAAGAACTTGCGGCCCGGCCCGGCTTCGCCGCCACCAGCCTGGTATGCCCCGAAAATTACAGCGAAAACCAGGACAACTGGAAACTGGCCGCCACCTTTGACGATTTCCATTTCAGCACGAAAGACCTGCCGGACATAGAACAACCCCAGCCAAACGAAAATACCGACTCTTTTGACGCGGAACTAGACACCTTGTTAAAAGCCCGCTCCCCGTTGGGCGATTTGGACGCCGGCCCCTCCGTGGAGGCTCCGGCGCTGGAAGTGCCCAAAAAGCCGGCCAAACCCGGCCCGATTGAAGATTATTTCAACAACATCAAGGGCGAGGATTTGGGCGACATTTTGGGAATTCCGGACCCCAACGAAAATTCGGACATGAACCTGGCCCGCGCCCTGCAAAAGCAATTCAACAAAACAACGCCGCCGCCGGACAAAGAAGTCCAGCCCTTGGAAAACGATCCGTTTGACGAATTTACTTCGCCCGATTCTTCGGAAGCGGAAGAGTTGCCTTTCCCGCAGGAAGAAGCCCTGCCGGAAAAGCCCCTGCCCGTGCCGGAAGCCCCCAAACCGGCGGAACCGGAATCGGTGCCGATGTCCGACTCGCCGGAAGAAGAAATGATTTTAACAGTGCACGGTCAGCCGCCGGCAAAGCAAACACCGGTGCCGCCGCAGGAACCTGCACCCCAACCGCAGGCGGCTTCCCCCGCGGATTCCGCCCCCAAGGCCGAGCCTGCCCAAACCAAGCAAACGTCCGTTCCGCCGCAGGAAAAGAAACTGCAGGAGCCGCAGGAAGAACAAGAGGCCTCGTCGTGTCAACTGCCCGTTTTGGGACAGGCGGAAACTTCGCTTCCGCCCCTGCCGCAGCAGGAACCGCTGGACGTTGTCCCCCTGGCCGCGGCGCAGCCGCCGGCCGAGGATACTCTTTCTGCCCCAGAAATTTCCCAACCAAAGCCGCAGGAACCCCTTTTGAAGGAATCGCCCGCGTCGCCCGTACAAGCGCCGGTTTCCGAACCGCCTTCCGCTCGGTCCGCGGCCGAAGAAAACGCCACTTCCACCCCTTCCCAGCCGGAAGAGCTGGTGCCGCACACCCAAGAGCAAGAGGACCCGAAGGAAAAAACCGTCCAACATATTTTGGAAGGAAAGCTGAACGTGCAGCTCAGCCCGGAAATTCCGGAACCCATCAAAAACGTGCCGGTGGAAGCCAAAGTAAACCAAGTGCGCCCGCACTTAAAACAAACGCCGGAAATTAAAGAATTTTTAACGCAAACCAAAAGCGAGCGGATTGAACGCGAAAAAGCCCAAAAGAAGGCCATGGCGGCCCTGGCGGTGCTGATTGCGCTGCTGGCCGTAGGGGCGGCGATGTATCTGAACAATCATTTATCGCAAGCGCCGGCCAACACCGCGTTGGCCCCCTCCGCCGTGCAGGAAGCGGTGCCGGCGGCCGAACCGCAGGAAGAACCCGACACTACCGAACTGCTGCCGGAGATTCCCGTCCCACAGCCCGCGGTGGAACCCGATTTGAAAGAAACCGCCCTTTCCGTCGTGCAAAACTATCCGCTCTCCGGCAACCGCGGCACGGTGGCCGCCTATTTGGACCGGATTTACCAATCCAAAAAAGCCCAAGGCTACACGGGGGCTTGGTCCGTGGAACCTTTGCACAAAAGTACATATATTGTAAAATACAGACTAACCAAGACGCGTACGGAACCGATTGTATACGTCTTTCAGGCGGACGCCGCCCAAGGCAAGCTGACCGGAGCCCTAAACAACATTACGCTGGATCTGGTTGGCAAAATTCAAGAATAAAGAGGGTTGATTATGATATTAATGGACGATCTGTTCAAACTGATGAAAGCCAAAAACGCTTCCGATATCCACCTGACGGTGGGAGTGCCGCCCGTACTGCGCATCCAGGGGCGTTTGTATGCCACGCAGTTTGAATCGCTGACCAAGGAAACCGCGCAAACGCTGATTTATTCCATTATGACCGACGAACAGCGCCAGCAGTTTGAAGAAAACCTGGAGCTGGATTTCTCTTTCGGTATCAAATCGCTGGGGCGTCTTCGTGTAAACGTGTACAAACAAAAAGGCTGCGTAGCCGCGGCCCTGCGCTCCATTCCAAACGATTTCAAATCGTTTGAAGAACTCAACCTTCCGCCCATTGTGTACAACATTATGAAGCTCAACAAAGGGCTCGTGCTGGTAACCGGGTGCACCGGTTCGGGTAAATCTACCTCTCTGGCCAGCATGATTAACTACCTGAACATGAACGAAAGCAACCACATTATGACGGTAGAAGACCCGATCGAATTCGTACACCCGCACAAACGCAGTATCGTCAACCAGCGCGAAGTAGGGGCGGACACGCTGTCCTTTGCGGCGGCGCTGAAACACTTTTTGCGTCAGGACCCGGATATTATTCTGGTGGGCGAATTGCGCGACCGCGAAACCATGGAAGCCTGCCTGACCTTGGCCGAAACGGGGCACTTGGTGTTTGCCACCCTGCACACCAACGACGCTATCCAGTCCATCAACCGTATTATTGACGTGTTCCCGGCCAACCAACAGCCGCAAATCCGCACGCAGCTTTCGTTCGTGCTGGAAGCCATTTTATCCCAACAGCTGATTCCCACCCTTACCGGCGGGCGCGCCATGGCGTGCGAAGTGCTGCTGGCCAACTCCGCCGTGCGCAGCTTAATCCGCGACGGCAAGGCCGAGCAAATCATCTCCACCATGCAAACCAACGTGGGGATGGGTATGATTACGATGAACCAAGCGCTGGGCGATTTGTACATCCAAAAGAAAATCAGCTACCAGGAAGCCCTGTCGCACACGGGGGATCCTTCCGGGCTCAAGACCTACCTCCAGCAAAAGCTGGGAACGGCCAATTTCAAATAACCGTTCGTTCCATACAAAAACACCGCCGCAACAAAATTGCGGCGGTGTTTTTTGGGCTGACGCATTTACAAATCCCGTCCGGCCGGATCTTTGCCGTCTATCAATCCTTCCTGATTTTGGTGGCCGGTCAGCTCGGCCTTGCCGCGCAGCTTGCGGTGATACGTAATGGCAAAGCGGTGCACCTCGTCGCGGATTTCCATCAACAAATTAAGGGCCGGGTCTCCGATGGGCAATTTAATGCTTTCGGCCGCCCCGGGCAGATAAATGCCTTCGTGCGTTTCCGCCAGCGCAATAAACGGGATGTACAGGCCGGCGCGGTCAAAGGCGTTCATGGCGGCGGTAATTTGGCTTTTCCCACCGTCAAGCAAAATTAAATCGGGTATTTGGGAAGGGTCTTTCTTTAATTGGCGCAGGCGGCGGTACACGCTTTCTTCCATCATCGTAAAGTCGCTGCCGCCCCGTTCGGGCAGTTTGGAGCGAATCTTAAACCGGCGGTAATGCTCGTGATTTTTTTCGCCGTTAATATAGCACACCATGCACCCCACCGCTTCCCGTCCAAAAAGGTGGGAGTTATCAAACGCTTCTATATGGGCCGGCAGTTTGCGCATGCCAATCACCTGGGCCAGGCGTTTTAGTTTGTCGGTATTTTGCATGGCGGTGGTGATTAAATCGTCCTTAAACCTTCCCACCACCACCCGCTCGCGCATGTGGTCCAGCGCGTACAAAAAATTGCGGTACACGGCGGCTTTTTCGTATTCCAATTTTTCGGCATGGCGGTGCATCAGCGCGGTGAGGGTTTCGGTAATGTTGCCAAAGTGTCCGTCCAAAAAATCCGCCATGCGCTGGGCAATGGCACGGTAATCTTCGTAGGAAATTTTCCCGGCGCAAGGGGCCGGGCATTGGCCCGTGTGATAATAAATGCACAGATTGATTTTGCGCGGGTCCAACGGTTTTTCGCGCGAAAAATTCCACTTGCACGGGCGCAGCGGGGCATATTTGCTTTTCCACAAAAAGCGCATTAAACTCTTTACCATGCTGGATTTGGGATAGGGGCCGAAATACAGGTCCTTATTCCCGCGGACGACGCGGCGCGTCAGCACCAGGCGCGGAAAATCTTCGCTGAGGGTCAGTTTTAAGTAAGGGTAACTTTTGCCGTCTTTGCCCAGCGAATTGAAAAACGGCTGGTATTGCTTGATGAGTTTTTCTTCCAGCACCAAGGCGTCCCGCTCGCTGGCGGTGGTGATATAGTCTATTTTGGCAATCAGCGGCAGGAGGCTGGGAAGCTTCCAGCCGCGGGAGTAGAGGTTGGATTCCTGAAAATATTGTTTTACCCGATCGGAAAGATTTTTGGCTTTGCCGACATACAAAATGGTGCCCTCCCGCGCGCGCATGATGTAAACACCGGGTTTATTTGGTAAAATATCTAAACGGGGATCCATATTTGTATTGTAACATTTCCCGCGTAGCGGCGGCGAAACGAAAAAATGGTTGACCCGGTCAAAATAATAGGATAAAATATAAATAACCGATTTTTCTATAGAGGAATTATTAAATGGCAAAATTAAAAACTGGTAGACACACTAGCGCCATCAAAGCGCAGCGCCAAGCCGAAAAAAGAACTTCCGCTAACAAGGGCCTCACGAAAAAGGTCCGCTTGGCCACCAAAGCTGTAGTAGCTTCCGTCAAAACGAAAGCCGCCACGCTGAAAGAAGACTTGAAAAAAGCCGAATCTTGCATTGACAAGGCCGCCAAAAAGAGCGTTATGCACTGGAAAACGGCCGCCCGCAAGAAATCCCGCTTGGCCAAAGCCGCCAACAAAGCGGCCGCCAAATAAG
>CASFFX010000009.1 GCA_949294085.1 uncultured bacterium
ATGCGTAGGGGATTCTGTGCGCAGCTGCGGCTGTAACGGGATGGGTACGCAAACGAGGACGTGCAATACGGCGACGGGGCAGTGGAGTGCGTGGAGCTCGTGCAGTGTGTCTGAAACGTGCGAATGCACGGGGACGAAGCCCGCGGAAACGCAAAGCTGCAACACGTGCGGCACGCAGACGCGCACGGTAACGTGCAATACGACTACCGGGGAGTGGACGACGGGCGATTGGAGCGAGTGCGACAAAGAGGTAAGCGAGTGCGAAAAACAAACTTGTAAATCCGCCTATGAAGCGGGCACGCTGGCAGATTTTTGCGCGGCTCAAGGCCCTATAGAATCTAATTTGCCGGGTTCTATCTGGTTGCCGTTTACCAACTCTTCGGACTCGTTGGATGTAGGAAATTGTTGTGCGCAATGCGATTTGACCTCATGTTCTTATGACGGCAAAAACTGTGTACTAAATGAGTGGGAATTGGAGGCGGTGGAAAATTCTCCGACTTATAATGTGGTCCGATATACTCCTACGGCGGAGAAAGCCACGATTTTAACGCCCGGAAGCAGCTTCTTGGGTTATCCTGACGGTCAAAACTTTTCCACGATGTATGGGCACGCAAACGGCCGTTGCGATTTTACCATCTCCAACGGAACGACTGTTTCCGTAGCCGATATAGCCAATCCGCGGGCGCAGGATGTGTGTGCTTCCTGCACCGGGGATACTTGTGATGTAGAAGTGTACAAGCTAACTAGCAACTGGAGCACCTTCTATGACTCAACGGGCAGCACGGGACCCACCCTCGGGGCGGCCGATGCCTGTTATGTTTTGAATAACACGAATTCTATCTTGAACTTGATTCGCAATGCAGGAGATCATAGCTATGGCTTCTCGTACACGGGCAAAGGATTTAATACGGAAGCTGCCCCTCGGATTTATTGGGGGGGAGAAGTGTGTGCCTCGGGTTCCAAACTGGAGAACTTGTGTTCGGCTTCTTTGACGGAAACGAAGTATACGTTGGATAAAGATTCCATGGCTCGGCTACAAGAGCTCTGCCCAACGAATTCCGGTGAAAACTCGCAAGGATACTGCCATATTCCAACGGGGATCCCTGCCGAAGCGTTCCTTTCTAATGAAACGCTTGACATCCCGCTTAATGCGACGATTTCCAGCGGGGACCAGCACGCTTCCACGGACGGGCTTACGTTGCATATCAATCGGGGCCGAGTGCAAATTATGGCTGGGCAAGTGCAAAAATATCGCTGCGTAAAGAGAACTGACGGAGTCGGAGACAGTTGTGTTACTCCGCAGTTTTATTAACCAGCTAATTCTTTAGCTAGAGCAACCAGTTTACCGGGCGGCCGAATAAGCCGCCCGGTTTTTGTTTGAATCGTCCTCGGAGTTAACTTGGAGATTTTTATATGAAAAAGTGAGGACGGAACGCAAGCACGGCGCCATACAGGGTCTCTCTGTGGGGGAACGCTTTCCCCAGGCCGCAGCGGGCTGTATGGCGGACTTGGCGGGGGGCGCCTGGGCGCGGGCGGCTTTATTAAACGGCCCTGCGCAAGGGGGTTCCCCGGTGTCTGCCGCGAGCGCGGACAGAACGGGGCGGAAGCCTTAAAAAAACAGGGCCCACTCGGCCGCGGATTGCAGCGTTGTTTTGCCCATAAAAAACCCGCACTCTTAGAGCGCGGGTTTTATAAAGGTTAAAAGCCTATTATTTGGAAAGCGCTTTCCAGGCTTCGGCTTCTTCCTTCAACGCAGCTTTGGCGTCTTTGGCGGCCTGTTTAGCTTCGGCTTTTTTCGCTTCGTTGGCTTCTTTTTGGGCTTTGGCTTTGGCCTTGGCTTCTTCCTTGGCTTGTTTCAACGCAGCTTTTTTGGCTTCGGCTTCTTTTTTAGCGTTTTCTTTGGCTTCTTTGGCTTTGGCTTTAGCTTCGGCCTTGGCGGCTTTCGCTTTAGCTTTGGCTTCTTCTTTAGCGGCTTTAGCGTCTTTTTTGGCTTGTTCAGCTTTAGCCTTGGCTTCTTCCTTAGCCGCTTTAGCTTGGGCTTTGGCATCGGCCTTGGCAGCTTCTAACTGCGCTTTGGCATCGGTATTTTGGGCCTGTGTGGTGGCCACGTTGGCTTTGAGCGCCTGAATTTTAGCCTTGGCGGCTTCTTTTTGGCTTTGGATATTTTGTCTCAAAGCGGTAATTTTGGACATCGTGCAATTGTTAATGCAGGTTACGTCCCCCGTCGCACAGCCGCAGTTGTCTTCGGCGCGAAGCGCAGTCGGCCACGAAGCGGCCATCGTTAAGGCAAAAGCCAATACGATAATTTTTTTCATTTTTTTCTCCTTTCGTAAAATAACATCCTTTCTTTTTATTCTACTACAATTTGGGGGCTTGCTCAACGCTTCTTCTAACCCAAATCCGTCTGACGGGACGCTCCACTTTTTGATAAAATAAACCGTATGGAAACCGTTGCCGCTGCCCCGCTGTGGGTAAACATTTTGTTAGGGATTGTGACCGTCAATTTACTGGTATGGCCGCTTACGTCGCGCTGGGTGGAAAGCCATTTGGAGCTTTTCCTGCTGGCGGTAGGCGCGGCCGCGGTTACGATAAGCGGCGGCTGGAGTACCGAATTCATCTACGAAACGCTGAATTTCCCCGTCAATGTGGCGTTTATCGTGCTGGTGGTCAGCGTGATTTTTAACAATTATTCCCGCTACATTTTTCGGGTATTGTTTGCCTTTTTCCGCACGCTGGAACCGCGCTACAGCTTTGCCTTGCTGATTTTTTTGCTGGGGATGACTTCGTCTTTAGTCAGCGTTACCGTATCGGCCCTGGTGCTGGCCGAAGTGTTAAAAGTCGTCAGTCTGGAGCGGACGGCTACCGTGCGCATTACGGTATTTGCCTGTTATGCCATTGGGCTGGGGGCGGTGCTTACGCCGCTGGCCGAGCCTTTGGGGCTTACCATCAGCAGTGCGCTGGCCGGCGCTCCGCATCATGCGGACTTTTTCTTTTTAATGCGGCATTTCTTTTGGTGGATTGCCCCTGCTATTTTGCTGCTCTCTTTGGCGGCCGGCTATTCGGCCCGCCAGGCAGGAACCACGATGCAAATGCATATTCGCGAAGATAAAGAAACGTATGCGTCCATGCTTCGCCGCACGTGGCATATCTATATGTTTGTGGCGGCCCTGAATTTGATTAGTACGGGCCTGCGCCCCCTGGCGCAAAGCACCATTACGCATTTGGGCGGGAAAGTACTGTTTTTGGCCAATGCGGTGTCGGTTATTATTGACAACGCCACCCTGGCCGCTATTGAAATTGTACCTTCCATCTCCTTAAAAGATCTCATCTATATGGTCATCGGGCTGGCGGCTTTTGGCAGTATGCTGGTGCAGGGCAACCTGCCCAACATCGTGGCTGCCGAAAAGCTGGGCATTAAAAGCCGCGAGTGGGCTTCCGTGGCCGTACCTACCGGGCTGACCTTAATGGCCGGCTATTTCATCCTCTTATCTATTGTGTTATAGGTCCAGGTTCTAGGTCCAGACCCAGCTGCGGGCTGGGCCTTTTGACTCTTGTTGAAACTCCTGGGAACTGTTATCTTTATAGTAAAGGCGCCTGGCGCCTAGGCAGTTTGAACCTAAGGAGAATTTATGAGATGGCTAGTCATCGTGCTGGCGTTGGCGGTTAGTTTTCCGTGCGCGGCACAAAATCAGATTCTAAGAGGATTGAAAAACACGATTCAAAAGAACGCTTTCAAGAGAAACACACTTAAAAACAGCAACAAAGTATTGCGCAAAGCACAATATGAAGCCATCAAGAAAACTTTGGGGCCCAATGTGAACCCGCAAGTGCTTCGTTCGGCCCGTATAGTGCAAGGCAAGATTTTATTGGGCGGCAAACACCCAAATTCCAAGTTAAACGAAAAATTGGACCGGTATATTTTTAAGCAGGTAGCCACAAGCCAAGTGGGGGAAATCCCGGTTTTGCTCTATCAGCCGACTCCTTCGGAATGGGGAAAGGCGGTGATGGCCTATCTCCGAATTATGGAAGATTTTAAGACGTTCAAACAAGAAATGGACGGCTTTTTGTACTACCAATCCAAACCCTCGGAAAGACGCCAGCTGGCTGCCAGCGAGAGATCTTACTGGCTGGGCAAAATCAGCGATATGAACGTGCGTCTGCGCTCGCTGCGGAATTTGATTTCACCGGACGACCCCGCCTACAAAGCCGCCCGCGAATACGTGGCCTACGCGGCGGAAACGGTGGATCCCACGCTGCGCGGTATGATGGGGAACTATCAGGATGCGGTGCGCAAGGATCGCAAGTTTAACGAATCCGAATTTTTTTTGGAAACCCCCCAAGCAAATAAAGAATTTGCCTTAAAGGGGTTGCTGCCGCTTTCCATGCGGGCCCCGCAGCTGGCCGGCACGTTGCCTAAAGGCTTAAAACTGGCCATTTTGAACGATCGTTGGTCGGTGCTGGACAAGATGCACATCAATCACAAAAAAGGGATGTTTTTCCCGGATTGGGAGCTGTCTTATTTCAAAAATACGGAAGATTTGCTTAACGCCATGCGCCAAGGCCAGCACTTTGACGTAATTTTAACGGACATCATCGTCCCTGGCGGCGGCGGATATTACTTGACCCGCAGCCTGCGCGACCAAAAATACAACGGGGTCATTATTGCGTTGTCGGCTTACGAAGAATCGGCCAGCCTGGGCGAGCGTATGTTCTCGTGCGGTTTTGACGGGATGATTTCCCTGCCGGTGGGTTTTGAAAGCATCAGCCGGAGCTGGACGTATGAAATCATGAAAAAAATGCAGAACTATTTTTATTATCGCGATGCCAACGGCTGGAGCCGCTAGGACCCAGCAAATAGGCCTAGCCGTTTTCTGGGTCTAAAGGCCCTGGCAAAGAAACCGCAGAAAGCCTATACTAAAAGTACAGAAAGTTACATTTGAGGGAGAATATTATGAATCGTACATCTGCAAAATGGCTGGTGTGTGCTTTGGCCCTAACGCTGGGTGTTGCCGCCTATGCCCAGACGGGAAACCAAGTAGCCAATGCTCTGAAATTAGGGGCTAAGGGGCTGGAATCAGGGGCTAAGGGAAAAAATCCTCTGTCCGCGCTGGACACGATGGACGCTTGGTATAAAGCCGGTGCAGCTGCGCAAAACTCTGCCCGGGTGTCTGCCGCTATCAACAAAGCGGCAAAGGAAGCAGCCCAAAAGCCGAAAGGGAAGATTTCCCGTGAAACGCATTTTCGCAACGACGGGGATTTCTTCCGTGCGATTACTCCCACCCCGGTAGAAAAACTGCGGGTTCGCTTAATCCGCCCCACGCAGCAGCAAGTAAAGCAAGCGGTGGATGCGTACCAGCAGCTGATGAAGGATTTTGAGTCTCTTCGCAAAGAGGTGGACACCAAATTGTTGTATAACAAATTGTCTTCGCCGGATCGGACGAATATGGCCTCGCAGGAACGCCGTGTTTTGATTATGGAATTGGGCGAGATTCGCTCCCGCGCCGCGAAATTGAGCCGCGTCGTATTTGCGGATGATCCCGCTTTGGCCAAAATTATCAAATGGGCGGACACGGCCATGCAGCAGATTAACCCCTATTATGTGCTGACGCTGACGAATCACAGACGGCTGGATTCGCGCGTGTTTAACGAATCCGAATTTTTCCTGGATTACCCGCAGGAAAACTTGCCGGACGGCACTGCCGCCTATGAATTTGCCGTACCAGAAAACATCCGGGTAGCGGTGCTGAACGACCAGGAAGACGTGCTGGATATGTATCAGGCCTGGGCCCGCGAAGGCCGCTTGGGCAAAGGCTGGAAAGTGGCCACGTTTAGCGATACCCGCGACTTGCTTACTTCGCTGCAGTCCGGCAATGTGTACGATTTGATCATTACGGACTTGACGGTTCCGGGCGGCGGCGGTTATTTCCTGGTGGATCAAGTGCGCGATATGCAGCTTGATATTCCGGTGTTGGGTGGCAGCATGTACACCCGGGATCAAATTAACGCCCAAAAAATGTTTGACCAAGGTTTTGACGGATACATCTACGGCGACGATATGTTTGAAGAATTGGCCGGCTCCGTCAAATGGATGGGGCAAGTGAAGAAATACTACTTCTACAAAGCCTTGCGCGGTTGGTCCCGCTGATTTGAAAAGGCCGTATGCTTTGGGCATACGGCCTTCTTTTTGGCAATCCGGCCCCTGACTTGTTTCGGGGCCGGATTTCTTTTTGTCCGTTTATTTTCTTTGACGAAAAAATAGTCGTAATTTTGTTTGACACACCGAACCGATGAAGCTATAATAGGGAAAAGCAGTCCCTGGCTTGCAGTACCTCAAATTACACGTATCATCTGCCGTATCGGCGCCTTGCTTTTGTGTGCGCCGGGTGTTTTATTATCGTTTAGAGAGGAGAAAGTATGACAGACAGATTCGCCCCCGCCGCACAAATTCTGAAAGACCACGGTTACGACAGTTCCAAGCTGATTCCGATTCTGCAAAAAGTGCAGGACGCCTATAGATTCCTTCCCGAAGACATCATGCGCTTCATCGCTAACGAATTGAACATTTCTCCCGCCAAAGTGTTTGGCGTGGCTACGTTTTTTGCGCATTTTGCCATTACGCCCAAGGGCAAACACATCATCAAAGTTTGCAACGGCACGGCCTGCCACGTAAAGGGTTCTTCTTTCGTCATCAATACGGTAAAAGACAAATTGAAATTAAAAGACGGCCAGGATACCACCGAGGACATGATGTTTACGCTGGAATGCGTTTCTTGCTTGGGCGCCTGCGGGCTGGCCCCCGTGATGGTGATGGACGATGTTGTGCACGGGCAAATTACCCCGGCAAAAGCCGTAGAAATTATTGATTCCGTTATCGCTTCGGAGGCCAAAAATGCCGACTAAAAATATTGAACAAATCGCCAAAGATTATAACGACGCTTACAAAAAAATTACCGGCCGCGTGGTCATCTGCGGCGGAACGGGCTGCATTGCCGGCGGTTCCTTAAAAGTGTATGAAGCTTTCCAAAAAGAAATGGAAAAGCACCACATCGGTTTTTGCCTGCAAATTACCAAAGACTGCCACGAAAACTATTTAAGCCTTTCCGGCTGCCGCGGCTTCTGCGCGATGGGCCCGCTGGTGAGCGTGGGGGACATTTTTTACACGAAAGTAAAACCGGAAGACGTGCCCGAAATTGTGGAAAAAACGCTGATGAAGGGCGAAGTGATTGACCGCTTGCTTTACCACAATCCGGCCAACAACCAAAAAGCCCGCACCGTGGCGGATATTCCTTTTTATGCCAAGCAGGAACGCATTTTGCTGCACGACTGCGGCCGCATTAATCCCGAAGACATCAACGAATACATTGCCCACGGCGGCTATGCCCAGGCCAAGCGCGCCTATACGCAAATGACGGATGAAGAAGTCTGCAAAGAGATTATCACCTCCGGCCTGCGCGGGCGCGGCGGCGGCGGGTTCCCCACCGGCAAAAAATGGGATTTAACCCGCGTGGAACCGGGTCCCAAGAAATACGTTATCTGCAACGCCGACGAAGGCGACCCCGGTGCTTTTATGGACCGCAGCGTCATGGAAGGCAATCCCAACGCCGTATTGGAAGGGATGATGATTGCGGCGCGCGCCATTGGCGCCGATGAAGGCTATATTTACGTGCGTATGGAATATCCGCTGGCCATCCAGCGCGTGCGCACGGCCATTAAACAAGCCGAAGCGCTGGGCCTGTTGGGCGAAAATATTTTCGGGTCCGGCATGAATTTCAAAATTAACGTAATGGAAGGGGCGGGGGCGTTTGTCTGCGGGGAGGAAACCGCGCTGATTGCGTCCGTAGAAGGCAAACGGGGTATGCCCAAAATCAAGCCGCCTTTCCCCAGCCAATGCGGTTTGTTCGGCAAGCCGACGGTCATTAACAACGTGGAAACGCTGGCCACCGTTCCCAAGATTATGGAAATGGGGGCCGAAGAATTCCGCAAAATCGGCACGCTGGGCAGCCCGGGCACCAAAACATTTGCCGTTACGGGGCACATTGCCAATACCGGCCTGGTGGAAGTGCCGATGGGCACCACGCTGCGCCAAGTGATTGACGATGTGGCCGGCGGAACCACCAACGACGACGGAACCGTCAATAAATCCGCGTTCAAGGCGGCGCAAATCGGCGGGCCTTCGGGCGGGTGTCTGACGCGCGAACACTTGGACGTTCCGCTGGATTTTGACTCGCTTAAATCGGTGGGCGCGATGGTAGGATCCGGCGGGCTGGTGGTCATGAACAACAAGACCTGCATGGTCAATGTGGCGCGCTTCTTTTTGGAATTTACCCAGCGCGAATCGTGCGGCAAGTGCGTGCCGTGCCGCGAAGGGACGGAGCAGATGCTTTCTATGTTAAACGACATCGTGGAAGGCCGCGCCACCTTAAAAACATTGGAAAACCTGGAAGATTTGGCCAAAGCCGTGCAGAAAGCGTCCCTGTGTGCACTGGGCAAAACGGCGCCGAACCCGGTGCTTTCCACGCTGAAACATTTTAGAGAAGAATACCTTGCCCACGTGGTGGACAAATGCTGTCCGGCCGGCGTGTGCAAAGCGCTTGCCCGTTTTGAAATCGTGGCCAGCAAATGCAAAGGCTGCGGTATGTGCAAACGCGCCTGCCCCGTTTCCGCCATCAGCGGCGAAGTGGGCAAACCGCATCACATTGACCCCAAGAAATGTATCAAATGCGGCGGGTGCAAGAGCACCTGCAAATTTGGAGCCGTGGTAACGGGAGCGTAATTATGGAAAAAGAACAATTTGTAACCATTGAAGGCAAAAGAGTACCGATTGAAGGCGAAAAAAATCTGTTGGAATTAATCCGCAAGGCGAAATTCAACATTATGACGTTCTGCTACCACCCGGAGCTGGCCGCCTACGGCGCGTGCCGGCTGTGCTTGGTGGAAGTGGAAGGCATGGGCATTGTGGCTTCCTGCACGGTTAAACCGCGCGACGGGATGAAAGTGCGCGTGAACAGCGACGAAATCCGCCATTTGCGCCGCATCAACCTGGAATTGCTGCTTTCTTCGGGCAACCACGATTGCACGCTGTGCAGCAAATCCAACAACTGCAAACTGCAGAAACTGGCCAAAGACATGGACGTAACGGAAATCCGCTTTAAGTCCAAAAAGTTAGACAGCCACAAAGACGCCACCTCTCCCGCGCTCGTGCGCGACCACAGCAAATGTATTTTGTGCGGCAACTGCGTGCGCATCTGCAACGAAGTGCAGGGCATTGGCGCCATTGATTTTGCGTTCCGCGGTTTCCGCTCCAAAATTGCCACGGCCTTTAATAAAGAGCTGGGCCAAAGCCACGAGTGCGTGTCCTGCGGGCAATGCGCCCGCGTGTGCCCCACGGGCGCGCTGATGCCGAATTCTTCGGAAATTGAGGACGTGTTCAAAGCGATTAACGACCCGAAAAAGAAGGTTGCCGTGCACATTGCACCGGCCGTGCGGGTGGGGCTGGGCGAAATGTTTGGCCTGCCGCAGGGGCAGAACGTGGACGGCAAAATTGCTGCGGCCCTGCGCATGCTGGGGTTTGATTACGTGTACGACACGGCTTTTGCGGCCGATTTGACGATTGTGGAAGAAGCGACCGAATTTTTGGACCGTTTCAAAAAAGGCACCAATCTGCCGCAGTTTACCAGCTGCTGCCCGGCGTGGGTGAACTATGTGGAAAAGTTCGCTCCGGAATTCATCCCGAACCTTTCCACCGCGCGTTCCCCCATGCAGATGATGGGCCCTATCTTAAAAGCGGATTACGAAGATAAGGGCGGCAAACGCGAAGATTTGGTGGTGGTGGCGGTCATGCCCTGCTCGGCCAAAAAGACCGAAGCCAAACGCGGCGAATTTTACGTCAACGACAATCCGGACACGGACTACGTGGTAACGACCGTGGGCTTGGCGCGGATGATTAAAGAAGCCGGCATTGATTTCGTCAACCTGGAAAACGAGTGGTTTGATATGCCGTTTGGCACCAAAACGGGGGCCGGGGTGATTTTTGGCGCGTCGGGCGGCGTGATGGAAGCGGCCCTGCGCTACGCCTTGGCGGAGCTGGACCCGGCCAATGCCCGCAGCGTCAAGTTTTCCAGCCTGCGCGAAGGCAAAGTGTTTAAGGAAAAAACCGTGGAAGTGGGCGACATTAAAATTCGCACCGCGGTCGTCAGCGGGCTGAAAAATGCACGCAAACTGTTGGACGACATCAAAGCCGGCAAAGACCATTACGATTTTATTGAAGTCATGTCTTGCCAAGGCGGTTGTGTGGCCGGGGCCGGCCAGCCGCAGTTTGACGGCTGGGCTCCGCGCAAAAAACGCGCCGAAGGGCTGTACCAGGAAGATACGGAATTGGCCTACAAATCGCAGGATAACAGCGGGGTGCAGGCCTTGTACGGCCGTATTTTGGACAAGGTGGGCGGCCCGCTGGCACACAAGCTGCTCCATACGCACTACTACGACCGGAAGGACCGTACCGGCCAGCAGCATTAAAGATTGTTTTGCATACGGCGGGGAGCGCAAGCTCCCCGCTTTTTTTGTAGGGCTAGTGAAAAGGACCCGTTGGGTAGGTCCGCGCGGGGGCGGACAGCGGGCTTTTAAGTAAGCTACAATATAAGTATGCTCAATTGGAAAGGATTTCTTTATGCGGTCATTACGTCCGCTACGTTTGGGCTCATCCCTTTATTCACGCTGCCGTTGCTGCACGCGGGGATGAACATCCCGTCTATTCTTTTTTATCGGTTTTTTATTGCGGTGTTGATGATGGGCCTGGTGGCCTTTTTTACGCGCCGGTCGCTGTATGTATCGCGCAAGGAACTGGCGGTGCTGGCCGGGCTGAGCTTATTGTACATTGGTTCTGCCGTATTTTTGTTTTGGTCGTACCAATATTTGGCCAGCGGGATTGCCACCACGATGATGTTTTTGTATCCGGTGTTTGTGGCCCTGATTATGATTTACGTGTTTAAGGAAAAAAACTCGTTTTGGACGATGCTGGCCATTGTGCTGGCCGTCAGCGGGGTGGGGATGCTGTCGTGGCACGGGGAAGCCGGGGGCGTAAGCCTGCGGGGAATCGTGCTGGCGGTGCTGTCGGGGCTGTCGTACGGCGTCTATATTATTGCCGTCAACAAATCTTCGGTGCGGGATTTACCGTCCGATAAGCTTACGTTTTACGTGTTTTCGTTTACGGCGCTTTTTTTGTTGGCGGGGGCGCTGTTCTTGGGCAAATTGCAAACGGTGCCGGACTGGAAGAGCGATTTGAATTTAACGATGCTGGCGTTGATTCCGACGGTGATTTCCAACCTGACGCTGGTGTGGGCCATCAAGCTGATCGGGTCCACCTTTGCTTCCGTGCTGGGAGCGATGGAACCCTTAACCGCCATGACGGTAGGCGTGCTGGTGTTCCACGAACCGTTCACGCGCTCCACGGCCTGGGGCGTGGGGCTGATTATTTTGGCGGTAACGCTGGTGGTGCTGGCCCCGGCGCTGGAAAAAGGCTACCGGACGGGGAAATTTTTGTACATTACCAAGGTCAAAGGAATCCACCCCAACATCGTGCCGTATCATTAACGGCTTTTTGGTACAATATAAAAAATTCGCATCAAAGGAGAAACTATGTTTTTTGGACCACGCGGTTCTATTCACACGATTGTCTTGGTATTGGTAGTGCTGGTAGGTTTTGGGCTGGCCTTGGGCTGGCCGCAATATAAGAAACACCAAACGCTTTCCATTGCGCAAAACGCGCTGGATTTGGGGCGGGCCCTGGCGTTTGAAGAAGCCACTTACAAAGCGGCGCACGGAACCTATACGCCCGACTTTGCCCAATTAAATTTACGGCTGCCCTGCCCGGTGGAACGCAGCGGCGATAAAATAGAAATGGTGTGCGACCATTACGTGTACCGCCTGGAAGAAAACGGGCTGCTGCGGGTGGAGCACAAAGGGCTGCCCAAATGGTTTGAGCTGGACCTGGAAAAAGGCTCGGTGGACTGTTCGCACGAAGAAGGGTCTATTGCCGGCAGCCATATTTGTGCCAATGTGGATTTGACGGAAACGGTAGAAAAATAGCGGAGGAAAAGGATGAAAAAACTCGTATGGGTGTTTTTGGCGCTGCCTTTGGCGTTTGCCTGCGCGCCGCACGTGGAACGCGTGGAAACGAATTTGATTAAAGACGTATCGGGCGGCTGGAACGATACGGACGCGCAAATGGTGGCGCAGGAAATGATTACCGACTGTTTGCAAAGCGGGTGGTACAGCCGCTTTTTGACCCGCAACGGCAAAGAGCCCACCGTAATTGTGGGCACGGTGTCCAACAACACGATGGAACACATCAATACGGACGTGTTTGTGGAAGCCATGCAGCGGGCGTTAATCAATTCTGCCAAGGTGGATTTTGTGGCCTCTGCCGAGGAACGGGGCGAAATCCGCACCGAGCGGTTGGAACAGGACGAATTCGCTTCGGAAGAGACCCGCAAGGCTTTTGGCCAGGAAGTTGGGGCCGATTTTATGTTAAGCGGGGTGCTCAACTCCGTGGTGGACCAGGCCGGCAGCAAGGCGGTGGTGTTTTATCAAGTCAA
This sequence comes from uncultured bacterium, assembly GCA_949294085.1. Lineage (GTDB taxonomy): Bacteria > Elusimicrobiota > Elusimicrobia > Elusimicrobiales > Elusimicrobiaceae > Avelusimicrobium. Next base: position 12,594 of record CASFFX010000009.1, read on the forward strand.
TTTGAAATTGATTAACATTGAAACGAACCAAATTGTTTGGAACGGTCAAAAACAAATCAAAAAGTACGTCAAACGCAGTAAAGTAACCTGGTAGGATTTGTGTTATGAAGGCGCGCATATGCTTGTTGGGGCTGGCGTTGGTATGCTCCGCGTGTGCGGCGCCTTCTTTGCGTTACAAGGCGCAAATCAGCCGCCTGGAAGCCGCGGGACAATTTGCCAAGGCCGAAGAGCAAATCGTTTCCGACCGCAAGAAATTGTATTCGGGCAAGGACGACGTCCTCTTCTACCTGGACCGGGCCTCCCTGCTGCACGACGCGCAAGATCCCTCCGCCAGCGACCGCCTGTTCGCTTCCGCCCAGGCCGAGATAGACGACCTCTACGCCAAAAGCGTGTCCGGCGCGGTGGGGCAGCTGGTGCTGAACGATTTAACCGCCCCCTATTCCGTGCCCAATTACGAACGGGCGCTCACCTATTATTACCGAGCCCAAAATTTTTTACAGCAGGGGGACGTTTCCTCCGCCGCGGTGGAAGCCCGCAAAGCGGTGTTCTTTTTGGACCACCTCCGCGCCGCCAAAAAGGACGGGTACAACGATGACCCCTTCGTGCAATATTTTGCCAGTTTGGTGTTTGAATCGGTCGGCCAACGCTCCGACGCCCGCATTGCGCGCGTCAATGCGCTAAATGCCTATGAGCGGCTGGGCGGCAAACTGCGGGTGTCGGCCCCGGATTTTACGGTTCCTGCCCAGGCGGATGAATTGTGCGAGGTGCTGATTTTTCATTACAACGGGCTGATGCCTCTTAAACGCACCCGCACCCTGCAGGTGGCTTGGAACGAAGCGCTGGCGCTGGCGTCCGACCCGCGGGAAACCAGCTTGGGCGTAGCGCCGGAAGTGCAAAATGCGCTGACGGCCGGAATTTTCGGTTCGGCGGTTACGCTGTCGTATCCGGATTGGATTTTTCAGCCCTACCGGGTGGCTTTTTCCACCGTGCAGGTAGGGCAAACGCAATATCCCACCCAAAAAGTGGCCGATTTTGCCGCCGCCGCCCAATGGGACTTGGAAGAGCGGATGCCGGGCATTTTGTTCCGCACGGCCACGCGGGCCGTTGCCAAACAGGTGGCCGCGGTGCAGGCCAGGCATGCGGTGGCTTCGGCGGCCAACAGCGACAGCTGGGGCAATCTGGCGGGGATGTTGGTCGGGGTGCTGGGAGCCGCGTCCGAAACGGCCGACACGCGCCAATGGTTCACACTGCCGGCCCAAGTGCGGATGGCCCGGCTGTTTTTGCCTCCGGGCGAGCAGGATATAAAACTGTTGTTTCGCGACGGATATGGTAATATAATAGGAGAATATACTTTTGAAAAAGTACGCTTGGAGCGGGGGAAAAGAGTGTTCCTGCACCAGCGGACGGCATATTAAGAGGGATTATGAAAAAAATCATTTTACTGTCGGCGGCGCTGTGGCTGTGTGCCTGTGCCGGCCTAAACAAAAATACCGTCAATTATCAGATGAATACGTATGATTCCGCCAAATATTACGTGGTGGCGGGGGAAGGCCGCAGCAAGGAAGAGGCGTCCCAAAATGCGCTGGAAAATATGCGCCGCGAAATGGTGCAAAATGCTCCGTCGGCCGCCAATCAGGGCGTGGTAACCGATTTGATGGCCAATGCCAAGGTGGAAAAAGCGTGGCGGGATCAGGATTTCTCGGGCAAACATTTTTATGCGCTGGCCGTATTGTCCCGCGCCAAAGCCCGCAAGGTGCTTGAGCCGCTTTTGGACCAGGAGGACGCCAAACTAAAGGGGCTTTCCGAGCAATTTGCTTCGCCGGCCAATCCGCTGGCGGACCTGAAAGTGGCGTTTGCCATGCAGCAGCCGGTTTTCCGCCGCTCCGCGTTGGACGAAATTTACCAATTTTTGGACGCTTCCCGCCAAAGCTACCGCCCGGACCTGTTTAACCCGTACAAAACGCTGCTGCAGGAAAAATTGGCCGCCGTTTTGGTGGCGGTGGACGTGCAGGGCGTGGAGAGCGAAGTGCTGGTAACGTATGTGGTGGACGCACTAAACCGCATGGGGTTGGGCGTAACGGACGCCGCCGCCCCGGACCAAGTGCTTTTGGTGCAAATTGTAACGGATGTGGACGAATACAATTCCGACAAATTAAAAGGGTTGGTGTGGTGCTCCAGCGGGGCGTCCATCAGCTTGGTGGACGTGGCGCGCGGGGTTACTTTTGCCCGCTTTAACGTACACGAACGGGCCGGTACTTCCCGTGCGGAAGATTCCCTGCGCAAAAGTATGCAGCACGTAGGGGAGCAGGCTTCCGCGCAGATTACCGCCCGGCTGGAAGCTTATTTGAAAACAAAATAGGAGACACGAAATATGAAAAAGACTTTACTTTTTGCCTTACTGGCCTGGCCGGTTTTGCTGGCGGCGCAAGACGCCCCGCAAACGCCTGCCGCGGCGGACGCCGCCCCCGTGATGGACGTGGCCGAACGCAACAAAATGTTGTATTCGCTGGGGTTTTTGCTGGGGGACAACCTCAAACGCCAGTTGATTTTGGACAATGAGGACGATTACAAAGCCCTTTCGCAAGGCATGCGCGACAGCTTGCTGAACAAAAAATCCCAAACGGATTTGGACCAATACAAACCGGCCATTATCAAAAAATATCAGGACGACGCCCGCCTCATTTCCGCCAAGCGTGAAGCCGCCCAGCAGGAATACCTGGAAAGTTTCAAAAAAGAAAAAGGCGTCAAAACCCTGGATAACGGCACGCTGATTAAACTGACCCGCGCCGGCAAAGGCAAAGCCCCCAAAGCCGACGCCACCGTAAAAGTGCATTATACGGGCACGTTGATTGACGGCACCAAGTTTGACAGCTCCCGCGACCGCGGCGAAGCCTTTGAAACCAAATTGACCGACGTGATCCCTTGCTGGACCAAAGCGCTCCAGCAAATGAAACCCGGCGCCCGGGCCAAAGTGGTCTGCCCGGCCGATACGGCCTACGGCAACCGGCCGGTGGGGCAAATTCCGCCCAATTCCGTGTTGGTGTTTGACGTGGAACTGCTGCCGGAAGGGAAATAATGTCCAAAACCAGTTATCTGTTGATAGTCGTTATGGCGGGCGCGCTCTTGTACATGGGCGCGCTCCGCGGCTATCAGGCCTATGCCCGCAAAGCGGCCGAAAAAGCCGCCGCCGCGGAAGCAAACGGTTCTGCTTTTACGTTTCAAAATGTACCGGTGTCGCTGGCGGCCCCTATGCCGGAGCCGGTCAGCCGGCCGGTGGAGTTTCAAGCCGTCCAGCAGCCGGTTTATCTGGAAAATCAGCCCCTCTCGCCCGAGAAACAAACCCAACAAGCCCAGGAAACCATCGCCTCTATTTTGGCGGATTATCAAGAGGATCCCACCCTTCAGCAATTTAATAAAGACCTAGCCGCCGCCACCCAGGGCCGCGTGAACGATTTGGGCGCGCTGGGAGGAAAGGAATTGGGCCGCATTTTGCAGGAAAACCCTCAAGTGGCCGAAATCGTGCAAAAGAATATGCAAAACCCCGAATTTGCCAAAACGGTCCAGCAAATTTTTTCCAATCCGCAGTTTATTCAAAGCGTCCAGCAATTGCAGGGCGCCGGGGCCGTTCCGCCAAAAAAAGCTGAATAAGAAAAGAAAATATTGTATTCTATAAAATATCAGGAGGTTTGCCCGTGCTTAAAATTTTGATTAAAGCCGCCATTTTGGTTTTTATTATTTTGAGTATTTATTTTATCGTCAATCCTTCGGCGTGCTCCAATTTGATGATGGGCCGCGTAACGAATTCTATGGAAGTGGAACCGGTAGTGCCGAACGACACGGCCGACCACAGCGAATTGTTCACCCCGGCGGGGGACCAGCCCTTGGCCGACCCGAACCAACAGCCGCAGCCGGTGGAAGGCGTGGTGGACACCAATACCTTGCAGCAGGAGCCGCAGCTTCCTTCCTATACGCAGGAAGATATTGATTATGCCGTGGCCAGCCGCTACGTGGAATTGGAAAACGAATACGCCCAAAAGAACGCATTGGGGAAGGACGCCGCCAAGGAAATTTCGTACATTGTAATGGACGATTTTGAAATGACGCAGCCCGAGTGGGAAGCCTTCCTGCAGCGGGCGACCGAGAGCAACCTGTTTGACAAAATCCGCAGTGAACAAATGCAGGCCGCTCCCGCTCAATGATTCTCTTCTTCAAAACCGCCTGGCAACAGGCGGTTTTTTTATGCCTTTTCAAACGGGCCCTCTGCGGCCCAAGGGTCGGACAAAAAATTGTTTAGATAAAAAATCCCGCCTCTAAAACAGGCGGGATTTTTGGATAGGTCCAAAGGTCAATGCGGCAGGCGCCCGGCCAAAAATTCGGCCACCGGGCGGGTGTGCTTGATTTTGCTGAGCACGATTTTAATGGAGGCCGTAATCGGCACGGACAAAAAGGCCCCCGGTACGCCCCATACCAACGTCCAGAAGATTAAAGACGCCACCACCGCGGCCGGGTGCAAATCCATCCCTTCCCCCAAAAAGCGGGGCTCCAACAAATTGCCGATGGTAAATTCGGAAGCGACCAACAGCCCAATGACCACAAAGAACTGCGGGCCCAGCCCGTATTGCAAGAACAACACCGGCGCCGGCAGCAAAACCGCAATAATGGAGCCTACGCTGGGGATAAAGTTCAGCAGGAATACAAACATCGCAAACAAACCGGCCAGTTTGACCTGAAAGCCGAACAAAATGCCCGCCGCAATCAACCCGGTGGCGATGGACGCAATCAGCTTGACCGACAGATACACGGACACATTGGCCAGCATTTCTTTAATGGCGGGGTTCGTGATGGGGGGTGTTTTTTTGCTGCCAAAGAGGAAGAACGTCATAAACAAGATGACCAGCGTGGCGTCGGACACGATGTTAAACACTTTGCCGCCAAAGTTACGCAGCCAATTAAAAAGCGGCAGCTCGCGCAGGTAAGTTTCTATAAAATTCTGGTTGAGCGTAATGCCGTGCTGCTGCAGGCGGAGCACCAGGTCGTTAATGGTGTCAATCAAGTTTTGGCGATATACTTCCGCCCCTTTCAAAAAAGTACCCACCGAATTGGCCGTAAACAAAATGACGCCCACAAACGCCGCCAGGCACAGCAGGATGGAAATCGTCATCGCTAGCCAAGACGGAAACGAAAACTTCTGTTTCATGTACAAGGTCATCTGGGCGAGAATCGTGTAGAAAAAAATGGAGATGACCAGCGGAATCATTAAGGATTTGGTATAGACCAAAAAAGCCGTTGCCACGCCCGCGGCGATAATCGTCAGGCAGATGGTGCTGGCTTTTAAGTAATAGTAGGTTGGTTTATCCGAAAACATACGGCCCCCTGTTACGTTCAGTTTTTTTGGCGATTTCCCGTGCCAAAAAGAGAATTTTGCCCGTTAAGTTAGCCGTATCGTTTTGGCAAGAAGTAAGCAGCCACACATTGAGTTTTGCCGCCGTAAATCCGGAGTAATTGCGGTAGAAGGCATCGTAGGCGGTGGTAAACTCGTCGCACGCGCGGGAAAGTGTTTTCGCCCGGCTGTTAAGCCCTTTGGCCGCCAAAGCCAGGTCGCCGGTCCAATCCGAATCTTTACACCCGCGGATTTGGGCCCGGGTTTGGGTCCAAAACGGTTCGTCCTGGTCCAAACGCTGGCGCAAGTCCAGGCAGTATTGGTTGAATTGAGCGGCAAAGGCCTCGTCCCGCACGGCAATTCCTTTGTGAAGTTGCTGCAGTATTTGCTCCAGCCGGCGGTTGAAATCGCGCAAATTTTGCGCGGCGGCGGTTAAATCGGCCCGGAATTGATCGCACCGGGCGGAAATTTGTTCAAGTAAGGTTTCACAATTCATAAGACAGGAAAATTAATGGTAAAAATGGAGCCCAGCCCGCGGTCCGACACGACGCTGATAGACCCGTCGTGCAAATCCAAAATCCGTTTGACCATCGGCAGGCCCAGCCCCCAGCCGCTGATTTGGCCGGTAAAATAATCGTCCACCTGATAGAAAGGTTCAAAAATGCGGTTTACGTCCTGTGGGCGGATGCCGGCGCCGTAGTCCCGCACGGAAATGGAAATACTGTCGCCGTGGTTGGCGCATTGTACTTTGATGATTTTTTCCATTTTATTGTTGAACTTGATGGCATTGGCCAACAGCTCCCGTATGGACAGGCGCAGCATTTCTTCGTTGGCGGTTACGCTTAAATGTTCCGGGCAGTCAATCTCCACAAAGGTCCCGCGTTTGACGGACGTATCGTCCTCGGACGGAGCCGGCGAGGCCGTTTCTTCTTCCTGGGCAATGGCTTTGGAAGCGCAGTCTTTAATCAACGGCTTTAGATAAACGGGCTGTTTTTCAATGCCTTCCGTTTGGGCGGCCATTACTTTATTAAAAGCCATCAGCTTGTCCACCAACAGCGACATCCGCCCGCCTTGTTTGTTGATTTCTTCCAGCGCTTTGGAGGTAAAAGGGGAGAATTTTTCCTTTTTGGCTTGGGAAAGAATCGCCTCGGAATAGCCGTTGATAATAGACAGCGGCGTTTTGAGTTTATGCGAAATCAGCGAGAGTGCACGCGAAGTAACGATGACGTCTTTGGATTCGTTCATAATTCGCTCCTAAAACGAGAACACCAACCGGGCGTAAAAGATGTCGCGCTTGTTTTCGTTGTGAATACTGCGCACGTGGTTGTAGGCGATATCGGCGCTGACCGAGCGCGTGGCCGCAAACGAGTTGCCCACCACAAACGAGTGTTCCGCATCGGCGGTATAATATTCCGCAAAGCGGTAACCCAGGTACAGCGTGGCGTTATTGTCGGGCCACATGCGCGTTACGCGCGCGCCTACGGTGTATTTGGTTAAATCGTGCACGAGGTCAAAGGTTTGGGAAAAGGCCAATTCCTGCTGGTCCATGATGCCGCGCAGCCCCGCTACGCCGGTAATGCCGTCCGGATATTGGAACACGCTGGCCCCGGCTTGAAAGCCAAACATACGGAAGAAATTTTTGTACAGTTCCAGCGTGTACGCCATTTGAGAATAGGAGGTGTTGGAAAAGTCTCCCCCGTCGTAGAAAACGGTGCCTTCCTGCCGCGCATACGACACGCCGATTAACGCGTGGGTATAGAGGTCGTTTACTTCGTCATCCTGCAAAGCCATCACCAGCTGGGTGCTTACGCCAAAGGCGGAAGCGTCTTGAAAGCGGGGGTCTTCGCTTTTGCTTTTGAAATAATAAAACGGCGTAATGTTGACTTTGAGCAAGTCAAAATCCAGGCGGAAAGGGACATTGACCGAATAAATCGGATTTTCAAAAGCCCGCTTGCCGGAGACGGGATCCTTGAGAGTACGGTCGTGAATCATTTTGGCTTCCACTCCGGCCAGCAAGTTCAGCATCGGGGCAATGGTGGCCCCGGCACGAACCTGGTCAAATTGCGAGGCCCCAATATACGAGGCCGACACATCTACCGTGCGGGCTTGTGCCCCCACAGCAACGGCAAACAGCGTTAAAAATAAAATAAACTTTTTCATATCTTTCATTTAACAAAATTTGAAGCGCTTGCGGTAGTATTTTGGCCGGGCGGCCGCGGGTGCTTTAGTACGAGATATTTTGTAGAATAGAAAAGATGAAAAAATTTGCTCCGCTTTTAATGCTTTTAGTGTTTTGCGCCGGCGCCCAGGCCGCGCAGATTATCCGCGGGCCTTATATAGAGGACCCGACCCAAACGACTATGATTTTGCGCTTTCAGACGGACGAAGTAACCCCCGCCTGGCTGGAATATGGCCCTGCGCCGCGCTGCAATCAGATTATGACCGTCAGCCCGGCCGCTACCCAGCATAAAGTGATTTTGTACGGTTTGGTGCCCAATCAGGACTTTTGCTACCGCGTGTACGTGAACAATGCCGCCGGGGACGGCGTGCAGGAGCCCATTTCGGGCACGTTCCGCACGCTGTATTCGGCCGAGCGCAAGGTAGTCAACTTTTTGGCGTTGGGCGCCACGGGGGCGGATATTCCCCAGCCGCTGCCGGATGGAACCCCCGTGCCGGACGAACCCGCCGCCGCCCGCACCCAGCTGGCCCTGCAAATGGCGGGCGAAAAGAGCGATTTTTTAATTCACACCGGCAACATGACGCACAGCGGACTAAATGAAGATGCCGACCGGGAATTTTTTGAGCCGTTCAAAGACGTGCTGGCCAACAACCCGCTGTTGGTGTCGCTGGGGCCCAACGAATACGGGCCGGACCGCGCCAACCGCGAAAGCAAATCGTTCCTGCGCACCAATTATTCGCGTTTTCACGATATGTCGTGGAGCAACGCCACCCCCAAATACTATTCGTTTGATACGGCCAACGCGCGGTTTATCTTTTTGGACACCAATATTGCCGAAGGCGCCGTGTGGGCGCCGGAATTGGGGGAGGATTCGGCCCAAATAAAGTGGCTGAAAACCATGCTGTCCGGGGCCGGCGAAAAATGGAAAATTGTGGTAATGAACGCGCCCGCCTATTCCACCGGGGAAAAGGGCGTTCCGCCCGAGGTGGCGGACACCCTGCGGAAAATTTTTGAAGATTACCGCGTGAAATTGGTGCTGCAGGGCGGCGATGCGGATTACGAACGCACGTTCCCCATGTACCGCGGCGAGCCCAACCCGCGCGGCGTTACCTACGTTACGCTGGGCACGGCCGCGCCCACGCCCACCAAAAGAGCCCACTCCGATTCTTCCACCGCGCGTTTTGTGGCGGCACGGCATTATGCGGCGGGGTCTATTGTGGACCGCAAGCTGACGCTGAAAGTGTACAGCGAAACCGGCAAAGAATTGGATATGGTAGAAATTTATTTGTAAGGACAGTTTGCCCCACGTAAAACGCCCCAGCGTGTGCCGGGGCGTTTTTCATGGAGAAAGGAGGCGGTTATTTCTTCAGTTTTACCTTAGCCATCATGTCGTACATAATAATACTGGCCGCGGCCGACGCGTTCAAGCTTTCCACTCCGCCTTGCTGCGGAATAGAAACAATTTCGTCGCAATTCTCCGCCGTTTTTTCGCGGATGCCAAAACCTTCCGATCCTATCACCAGCACCGCCGGGGACGCATAATCCACCGTGTTAATCGGTTTGCCGGCCATATCGGCCCCATACACCCAAAAACCTTCTTCCTTCAGGTCGTTCAACGCGGCCGACAGGTTGGCCACTTCCACAATATTCACGCTTTCAATGGCGCCGCAGGCTACTTTATACACGGCCGGCGTAATGCCCACCGTGCGCCGCTGGGGCAGAATAATGGTGGAAAAGCCCAAGCACGCCGCACTGCGGATGATGGCGCCCAAATTTTGCGGGTCGGTCATTTCGTCCACGGCGAGCCACAAATCCTGCTTGTTGCCGTCGGACTCGTAGAGCGCGTTGGAGAGTTTCATTAGTTTAATGGGCTGTACCTTGGCCATGACGCCCTGGTGATTGGCGTTGCGGGTCAGGCGGTCCAGGGTTTTGTTGTCTATGCGGTCAATCCGGGCGTTGTTTCGTTTGGCCAGGCGGATAATTTCTTCCACCGCGCGGTGCCCGGCCTTGCTGTCCGACACGTACAGCTGGGTAACGTGGCGCTTTTTGCTTTTCAGCGCCTCCATGACCGGGTGAATTCCGTAAATAATGTCCAAATTGTCGTTCATAGCAGCTCCTCAGCCAATTTCAGACGAACCAAAGCTCATCCCCACTTCCAGCGCGGCCTGCACTTCCGGGCCGTGCGGGTCCACCAATTTGAGCTTGGAAATTGCGTCCGTAATTTTTACTTCCGTAATTTTGAAATCGCGGAAGGCGGCCATATAGCCAAACTGGCCGTTGAGCACCATGTCCAAAGCTTTGGCGCCGTAGAGGGTGGAAAGCCAGCGGTCAAACGCCGTGGGCGTGCCGCCGCGTTGGGTGTGGCCCAGCACGCAGGCGCGGGATTCTATTTTGGTGCGGTCTTCAATCATATTGCTTAATTTGTAAGCAATGCCGCCCAAGCGGATCGGGTCCGTGCTGCCGGGCAGGGTGCGGGCAATGGTTTGCTCGCCTTTTTCGTTTTTGGCGCCTTCGGCGGCCACCACAATACTAAAGTTTTTGCCTTTGGCTTTGCGGTCCAAAATGTAGTTGACGATGACGTCCTCGTTATACGGAATTTCGGGGATCAACACAATGTCGCCCCCGCCCGCAATGGCGGAGCGCAGCGCAATCCAGCCCGCATAGCGGCCCATGGTTTCAATAATCATCACGCGGTGATGGCTTTGGGCGGTGGTGTGCAGGCGGTCAATGGCTTCGGTGGCAACGGCGAGGGCCGAGTCAAACCCAAAAGTCTGGTCCGTAGCGGAGAGGTCGTTGTCAATCGTTTTGGGCACGGCCACAATCGGCATACCCAAATCCACAAACTGCTGGGACATATGCAGCGTGCCGTCCCCGCCGATGGTAATCAGCGCGTCCAGCTGGTTTTCTTTGAAATTGTGCAGCGCAACGGACGACAAATCGCGCGGTTCTTCCGCCGAGCCGAAGGGCGGCAGCGTGTATTTGAACGGGTTGGCGATGTTGCTGGTGCCCAAAATGGTGCCGCCCAGCGTTAAAATGCCGGAGACGGTATCGTCCGTAATCGTAAGAAATTCGTTGCGCACCAGTCCGTCAAATCCGTTCTTGAAGCCCAATACTTCAATGCCATGGCGCAAGGCGTTTTTGCTGACGGCTCTTACCACGGCGTTCAAACCGGGGCAGTCGCCTCCGGCCGTCAAAATACCGATTCTTTTAATGGTCATATCCCCTCCGGTTACAAATAAGCGGCTAAGCCACTCAGCGCCCACAGTACGAAAAATTGCCCGTCAATCAGGGTTTCGTCTTTTACGCTGCGGGTACTGCTTTTGCTATAGTAATATATTACAATAAAAATGGTGTACAAATGGCCGATGAGCAGCATGCCCACCAGGGCCGGCTTCCAAGTGAGGGAAAGCAACGTGGCCAGCGCGGCCGTCAGCGCCAAAAGCACCAGCGTAACGGCCCATTTGGTTTTTTTCATCCCAAAGGCTTTGTAAAAACTTTCCCGTCCGATAATTAAATCTTTATTGGCGGACGTAAACCCCAGCGTTACCGAACGCATAAACACCAAAAGCACCGTATAGAATACCGCCAAATAGGCCGCCTTTCTTAACACCATCCCGTAACTGTAGGCCGGCAAAAATGCGCACGCGTAAGCCCAGCCAAAAGCGGTTACCACGTCTTTGGTGCCCGGCAGGGACAGCAACTGCAGTTTAAGCAAATGCCGGTATGGATAAGCAAACCCCGCCAGCAAGAACACAACGCCCAGCCCCAGGGCGCCCCGGCTCAGCCCGGCCGCGCATCCCACCGCTCCGGCCGCCGCCAGCAAGCTGGCCGCGGTTAAAAAGCGTTTGTTTTGGCCCGGTTCGGCTTCGGCCGCGCGGTTAAAAGCCGTCAGCGCGTACACGAACAGCCCGGCAAACGCCAAAATTTTTCCGTCTGTCGGCACGCCTTCCAGCCGCATGCAAACATACGCCAAGGCCACGGCGGCAAAAGCCGTATAAAAGCAGTTGCGCACCAAAAAGCGCCACGCTTTGCCCAGCCAGCCGGACAAGACGTACGCCGGTTTCGGCTTGCGGATTTCGCGCACGCGGGCGGCCACGCGGTCAATCACCCAATTGGGGGTGGAGGCACCGGCCGTAATAAAAATTTTATGGGCCCGCTGTACGGTCATCGGGTCCAGCTCGGTTTCGGTTTCCACGTGCAGTACCGCCGGAGCCAACCCTCGGCACAGCAGGGCCAGCCGGGCCGTATTGGCACTGTGGCGCCCGCCTACGACGATGACCAAATCGGCCTTTTGGGCTTTTTCTATCGTTTCTTTTTGGCGGTCTTTGGTGGGCTGGCAAATGGTATTGGAAATTTGGCACACGTCCGCGTGTTTTTTCACTTCTTGCGCCGTTTCGTAGAATACGCTTTCTTTTTGCGTGGTTTGGGAGACGACGTTGACCTTGTTCATATGCGGCAGGCGGGCGGCTTCTTCCGGCCCGGCCACGACGACCCCTTTCCCCTGGGCGTAGCCCAACAGACCGATGACCTCGGCGTGTCCGGCGTCCCCCACGATGACGGTGTGATAGCCTTGCTGGGCGTATTGGGCAATGATGTTTTGGGCGTGTTTGACCAGCGGGCAGGTAGCGTCCACCACTTCCATCCCGCAGGCCGTAATTTCCTGCTGGAACTGCGGGGTAATCCCGTGGGCGCGAATCACGAGCACGCCGCTTTTGTCGGCGGCGTCCTGCGGGCGGTCTATGGACGTAATTTGTTTGGCGGCCAGCATATCGGTTACTTGCTTGTTATGAATCAAGGGACCGATGGTATAGACGGGCTTTTTGCCGGCGGCTTCCAGCTCCAGCACTTTGTCTATGGCGCGTTTTACGCCCGGGCAAAAACCCGCGCTTTTGGCAACGGTAACGTCCTGTTCTTTTTCCATACTCATATTATAGAAAATTCGTACGCGCGTGCGGGTGGAAAGCGGCGTTTTTTTCTATAATTTAACTATGCATAAAATGATGACCGGTTTGGCGGCGCTTGCGCTGCCCTGCGCCGCGTTTGCGGGCGCATACGGCGATATGTTCAAAAACGGCCATTTGCGTTTTGACTATACGCCGCAGGAAATTACCTCTTTGGAAGCACAGGCCGCCAAAGAGCTGGACGTGAATTTGAATTTTTTGGTGCATATTCCTACCCAAGACCGCGATTTTAACAATACGGTGCTGGCGTTGGAAAGCGCGTACACTTCGTATTGGTTCGTGCCAAAGAATTTGTCGCTTTTGGCGTATTTCCACCAAGACGCCGCCGTGCGCGAAGCCGCGGCCCAGCTGGAAGCCAAGGGCAGCCAGGCCAAGGCCGCCGTGTTTGCCCGCAAAGACGTGTACCGCGCCTTGAAGGAATATGCGGATACAAAGCCCGCGCTGAACCACGAGGACGAACGGCTCCTGGCCAAATGGCTGCAGCGTTACGAACGGGCCGGCATGGCGCTTGATGACAAAGCGGCGGCCGAATATGCGCGCCTGAATACGGAGCGGCTGGATAAAATTACGCAGTACAACGTGAACCTGAACAATTACAAAGACGAACTGCAGGTTACGCGGGAAGAATTGGACGGGATGGGGGAAACGTTCATCCACCGCTTGGCGCGCACGCCCGACGGAAAGTACGTGCTGACGCTGAAATATCCCGACTACAATCCCTTTATGGCTTCGGCCAAAAGCGAAAAAGCGCGCAAAGCCCTGCAGAAAAAATTTGCCCGCCGCGGCGGGAAAGAAAACGTAACCCTGCTGGAAGACACGTTGGAACTGCGCCGCAAACAGGCGGCTTTGCTGGGGTATCACCGCTATCCGGACTATGTGCTCCCCGTGCGCATGGCCCAAAATTACGAAACGCTGGAACGCTTTTTGAAAAACTTGCAAAAGGAAATTACGCCGCTGGCCCAGCAGGAGCTGGAGGCTTATTTGCAGTTAAAAGCGCAGACCACCGGCCAAAAAGCGGACGAAATGACCGCCTGGGAACTTCCTTATTGGAGCAACGAGTACAAAAAGAAATACTACCGGGTGGACAGCGAAAAAATAAAAGAATATTTCCCGGCCGAGCGGGTGATTGCGGGGATGTTTGGCATTTTTGGACCGCTGTTTGGCGTAACGTTTGAAAAGGCCGATTTGCCGGTGTGGCACCCGGACGTAATCGTCTATCAAATTAAGGACGAAAAGAGCGGCGAACTGATTTCCAATTTTTATATGGACCTTTACCCGCGCGACGGCAAATACACCCACGCCGCCACCTGGAGTTTTGTGGACCGCTTTGAATTGCCAGACGGCACGTATCAAACGCCTTCCGTCGTCATCGCCGCCAACTTTACGCCGGCGGGCAACGGGGTGCCGTCGCTCCTGGACCACAGCGAAGTGGAAACGCTGTTCCACGAATTTGGGCACGTGCTGCAAATGTCTATGGCAACGTCCAAATACGCCACGCTGACGGGGGACAACGTAGCCTGGGACTATATTGAAACGCACTCCCAGCTGCTTGAAAACTGGGCCTGGCAGCCCGAAGTGCTGGCGCGAATCAGCGCCCATTATCAAACGGGGCAGCCGATGCCGCAGGAGATGATTGCTTCGTTGGTCAAATCCAAACACGCGGGAGAAGCGGTGGCCTTTTTGAGACAGAATTTTTTGGGCCAGTTTGACGTGGCCGCCCACGCCGCGGATAAACGGGTGGACACCACCCGCCTGTACGGCCAAATGATGAAGGACATTACCGGAATTCCAATGACGCCGGGCACCTATCCGCAGGCCAGTTTTGGGCACATTATGTCGCTGACGGACCCGTACGACGTGGGGTACTACGTGTATGCGTGGTCGTTGGTAATTGCGCAGGACATCTTTGGCGAATTCCAAAAGCAGGGCATTTTTAACCGGGAGCTGGGAGCCCGCCTGCGCCAATATGTGTACACGCCCGGCACGGTGTATGACGAAAACGAAATGGTGGAAAAATTCTTAGGCCGCCCTTACAACGACCGTGCGTTTTTGAAGGATTTGGGGGTGGCCCCCTAATTCCGATTCGGCACTAAAAAATCCGCGTCCGGCAGCCGGGCGCGGATTTTTTGTAATCGGACGATTTAGCGAATCCAATGATTCAAAAACACCCACGATAAGAGGGAAATGCCCAGCAACACCAGCCACAGCACAATCATCCATATTCCGCGCCAGCCGCTGTTGGTCTTGGCGGGAGCGGACGGAAGCGTGCAGAGCGCTTGGAGCATGGCTTCGGCCTGGGCTTCGTCCGGGTCTTGCGGTTTGGGCGTCAGGGTGGCGGTGGTGGAAGGGGGCGTTTGGTCCAGGCGGACGATGACGTTTTCAAACTCGTGCAGGATTTGCAGCCCGCGGAAGCGGAATTGCTGAAAGTCGGAAAGCGGCATTTGGGCGTTTTCGTGATAGACCAGGGCGTTGTCGTTCAGTTCCATATAAATATTGGAACGGGTTTTTAACAAGCCGATAATAAACGGCGTAAGCACCAGGGCCGCGGCCGGGGTGGGGGCGTGAATGCGGTAGCGGCTGTCTATCTGCGGGATATTGGTTTTCATCAGCGCGTACTGTGAGGGGGCAAACTGCGAGTGAATCGGCGCAATTTTTAAGGCCGGAAATTCGCGCTTTTTTAATTCCGCCGTAAAAATCGTAAATTTGATGGGTTTGGTGTGGGGGTTGTCGTCCACGTAAATATTGTCGTCCGCCACGCGGATAAAGGCAAACTTGTCCGAACACGTGCATACGTTTTGGTACTGGTGGAAATACAGCGTAAAAAACTCCAGCCGTCCGGCCGTTTGTTCGGTGGTAACGGAATCTTTTTCGCGGTCAAAGCGGCAGCCGTTCATTTTGGCCATACGGGCAATTTGGGCGGAGCGGCTGCGGGTGGTAATCACCAGGCCCGCCGCACAGCCTACCATAATTACGATGAGCAGTATGTTCATATACCATATCATAGCAAAAAAGAGTTTGCTATAATTTACTCATTGTATAAATAAGGGGGAACTTTATGAATCAAATGATGCGGGCCGCGGGCGTGCTGTTGGGCGTGGCGGCGTGTGCGGGGTGCGGCCTGTGGCAGCAAGCCCAAGCCCCGGTGGTGCCGATGAACGGCATGCAGGTGGAAGGCGTAACCTTGGTGGTGCAGGCCCCGGCGGCGGACTGCCAGTTTAAGGGCGGAATTATGGGGGACGTAAACCCCGATGTGTCCGGCTTGCCGGCCTCGCTGTTTGAATTGAACGACACGATTCGCCAAGGGCTGGTGTCCAGCGCACGGCAAATGGGCGGCAATACCGTATGGGTGCGCACCAAAAGCTGGCAGAACCCCTCTGTGGACACGGATTACGACCAGCTTTTTTACGTAAATAACGTGCGTTACGGCGCCTTGGTGTACGCTTGCCCAAACTAAAAAATGCCTAGGAGTAAAAGCGCTCCTGCGGGGGAGCTTTTTTATGGGCCTTGATTCGTTTTTTTTTTTGATAAATTTTGCTTATGAAGAAAAATATTCAAAAATCCTTCCCGGCTGGAAAAAACGCCGGATTTACGCTGATAGAGCTTTTGGTAGTGGTGCTAATCATTGGTATTTTGGCGGCGGTGGCGCTGCCCAAGTATCAAGTGGCGGTGAAAAAGAGCCGCCTAAGCGAAGTAAATGTAATGATGAAAAAGATACGGGAAAATTACAAAATGGCCCAGCTGGCCGGGAATGATGCGGATTTGGACGCTTTGTTTGAAGATACTGGGTTGGAAATTTACACTACCGGCGGCCTGGGCGGAGCGGGAGGAGCCTCCAGCGAACATTTTTGCTATGACCCGACTTGGGTTGGTTTTTATGTAGTTAAAAAACCTTGTATAGTTGATCAAGCGGATTATGTCATCGGATGGGCTCCGCAGGAGGACGGAAGCGATTTGCAAATTTGTGCGGGCAATACCGATTTTGGCAAACGCGTGTGTAAAAGTGTATGCGGGTTTGAAGCGTGCAATATGCTTACAAATACAAAAGTAGATCTTTAAGTGCCATAAAAAACCCCCGCTTCGTAAGGAGCGGGGGTTTTGGTTTAGCGCAATTTATTTGTTAAAATCCTGCGCGGGTTTTTTGCTGGATAAAATCGCCCAGCTCAGTACCGCCAGCAGAACGATGACAACCACCCACCCGATTTTGCCCAGCGGGGTAAAATCGTTGTGATAGTTGACGATGATAGGCGCCACAATCACGGCCACCATGTTTACCACTTTAATCAGCGGGTTGACTGCCGGGCCGGCCGTGTCTTTCAACGGGTCGCCCACGGTGTCGCCCACCACGCTGGCTTTGTGGCGTTCGGAGCCTTTGCCGGTATTGGCGGCCAGGTCGGTGGGTTCATCTTCCACCACTTTTTTGGCGTTATCCCAAGCGCCGCCGGCGTTGGACATAAACACCGCCAACAGCTGCCCGGACACAATAATCCCGGCCAAAAATCCGCCCAAGGCTTCCACGCCAAACGCCAGGCCCACCACCACCGGGGACACAATCCCCAGCAGGGCCAAAATCACCAGCTCTTTCTG
The DNA here is from genome assembly GCA_949294085.1 of uncultured bacterium. Taxonomy (GTDB): domain Bacteria; phylum Elusimicrobiota; class Elusimicrobia; order Elusimicrobiales; family Elusimicrobiaceae; genus Avelusimicrobium. Next base: position 29,698 of record CASFFX010000009.1, read on the forward strand.
TGCGGCAATGGTGGAAATGTTTACGGCGCGGGTATAGTCGGGCTTGGCTTTGCCTTCCAATACGCCTCCCTTAAATTGGCGGCGTACTTCCTGCACGATGAGTGCGGCCGCGCGGCTGACGGCATTAATGGCAAACGACGAGAACAGCCACGGCAGCGCCCCGCCGATCAGCATCCCCACAAACACCACCGGGTTGGACACCACAATCCCCACCTGCGACAAGAGCGTAAGCACTTTGTCTTCGCCGGCGGCGGCCCACGCATCGTTTAGCAGCCGCTGCACGTTGCTTACGTCCACCATATACGAGGCAAACAGCGATACCGCCGCAATCACGGCCGAACCGATGGCCACCCCTTTGGTAATGGCTTTGGTGGTGTTGCCCACGCCGTCCAAATCGGCCATAATCTGGCGGGCTTTTTTGGTTTCGGCGTCGTCCTGGCCGTGCCAGGCCATTTCGCCAATGCCGTTGGCGTTATCGGCAATCGGGCCGAAGGAATCCATGGCCACGTTGTTGCCGGTCAGCGTCAGCATGCCGATACCGGTCATCGCTACGCCGTAGAGGATAAAGTTGAACTTTTCGGACGGAGTCAGCCCGTCAATCGTGCCGAAAATCACCACAGAGCAGAAGATGGACGCCGCAATTACCAGCGTGGTCCATACGGCCGACTCAAAGCCCACGGCAATGCCGGACAAAATGGTCGTGGCCGAGCCGGTGGCGGTGGATTTTTTGATTTCCTGCACGGGTTTGTTTTCCGTACCTGTAAAATATTCGGTCAGGCGGTCAATGACAATCGCCAGCAGAATACCAATGGTGGTGGCGGCAAACGGTCTCCACCAGCCGCCCGGAACGGGGCTCATATAGAAGTAGGCCAGCACGCCAAAGATGATAACGGAAATCGTGGCGGAAATGCTGTAGCCCTTAAAAATGGCTTTCATCGCGTTGCCGGCGGTGCGTTTGGAATCCTTCACCGCGTACGTGCCGATGATAGAGCACAGCACGCCAATCCCGCGCACCAACAGCGGATACACAATCCACTCGTGGTGGCCGGTAATTCTCCACAAGCCAATCCCCAAAATCAATCCGGAAACGATGGTTACTTCGTAGGATTCAAAAATATCGGCTGCCATACCGGCGCAGTCGCCCACGTTGTCGCCCACCAAGTCGGCCACGACGGCGGGGTTGCGCGGGTCGTCCTCGGGGATACCCGCTTCCACTTTACCCACCAAGTCGGCGCCCACATCGGCCGCTTTGGTATAGATACCGCCGCCTACGCGCATAAAAAGCGCCAACAGCGTGCCGCCGAAACCAAACCCCAACAGCGCGTCCGGCGCGGCAATGCCAAAGATGATAAAAATGACCGTACCGCCCAACAGGCCCAGGCCGTCGGTCAGCATACCCGTTACGGTGCCCGCACGGTAGGCAATGCGCAGCGCTTCGCCAAAGCTGCGGCGGGACGCGGCCGACACGCGCACGTTGGCATCTACCGCAATGCGCATACCCAGCTGCCCCACCAAGAGCGAGAACACCGCCCCCAGCACAAACGCACCCGCCCGCCCGAAAGCGGCGATGAGTTTAACGGTACCGGCCGAAAGGCCCGCAAACCGTTCCATAGAATCCTGCGAAACCGGTACGATGTACACGGACAGGAACAGACAGACCGTTAATAACCCAATCAACGGCAAAATGGTTTTAAGCTGTCTTTTGAGATAGGCGTTTGCGCCTTCCCGAATAGCGCCCCATACTTTTTGCATTTCGGGGGTGCCGGCATCTTCGCTGATGACCTGCTTGCGCAGGAACAGCGCATACAAAAGCCCCAACACCGCAATAAACAGTACGCCAAACAGCGCGTATTGCTCAAAGGGTCTTAGGGAGGCAATTCCATACCACATGGGCAATCTCCTTTTATTATGGTAAAACGTCCCCTATATTATAATAAAATCCGGCTGAGATTTTGCCAAAAAAGTGGGCCTTTTGGTCCGCGGGCGGCGGGACTTTTGGCCCTTGTGGCAAGGAAAAAGGTTTCTTATACTTTTTATATGCTCGGCTGGAGACGTTTTTTGTGGGTGGCTGTATTGGTGTGCGCGGGGCCGCTGTTGGGGGCCGCGCCGGCGAAGCCTGCCCCTTTTTTTGCGCAGCTGCGCGCCCGGATGGCCGGGTCCGCCTATGTAAAGGCCAATCCCGCTCTAAACCGGTTTGCCTGGCTGCGCCAGTATTTCCCTACGACAACCCTCGGTCAACGGCGCGGATTTTTGACGCGGCTGTATCACTCGTTTTTAACGGCGGATAAACAGCGCGCCGTGGCGGTGTATTTGTATCAGATGTACATTTCTTCGGCGACGTACGGGGGCGAAATGCCCCGGCGGCTGAACATCAATTATTTGGGAGCGCTGGACGCGCTGGAGCGCCTGCAGGACCGCTTTGACGTGCGCGGGGCCGAAGCGTTTTATCAAAAAAACAAGGCGGAAATAAAAGCCTTGCTGCAGCAATTTTTTGCCCAAAGCCGCTTGGCGGTTTATGCTCCCCAAGACCCGCGCAACGACGCGGCGGAAATAGCCTTTTTGCGTGCGCTGGCGGCCAGTACGTACGGCGGGGAACGCGCCGCCTACGCCCTGGAAACTCCGCGCGGAACGGCGCGGCTGGATCCGGCCGATTTGGCCTGGCTGCAGCAAATTCAACACGCTTCCAACCGGGAAATTGCCCAAAAAGTTGCTTTGTATGAAGTGGACGGCGTGGATTTGGCGATGATGGACCCGTCTTATTCCGGCCCGCTGACTAAGGAAACGCAGTATTTGTACCGCCCCGCCGCCAAAGAGTGTGCGGCGTGCTCGTATTTGACCTGCCGCCAGGTGTGCCGGCAGCCGCGCGGCCGCGCGGTGCGGCTGTACCAGCTGCAGCTGCGGGCCAAAAACGGCGGCCTGCTGGAACCGGCCCGCGGAACGTATTTTCGCAATCCGAAGGGGGGCTTTTATCCCGGCTGGTCGTATCACGAAGCGGTGCTGATTGTGCTGAACCGACAAGGGCATTTTACGCCGGTGGTATTGGACCGGTTTTTATCGGACAAACCGCTTTTGTGGCAGGAGTGGCTGGCGCTGTTTAAGAAAGACAATACGCTTTTGTACGCCTATCCGTTTCAACGCTGGGACGATACCGAAGCCCGCTTGGTACGCCCGCAGCACCGCCAAGGCGATAAAGTGTATCAGCAGGGCCGCGCCTACGAACCCTTCCCCGCGGAATATTAGCCTAAAATTTCCCGCCGAACACAAAGCCCACTTGGTCGCTTCCGTCCTGCAGGTTGCGGGTGTAATTTAACCCGAACGGGAACGGAAAACGCCATAGCTTATACGTCAGCGTAGCGCCCGCCCCGCTGTGCGGCCGATAGCGGCCCCCGTTGTACACATAGGCCAGTTCGTAAAAAGGCGCCAGGGAAAGGAGCCCGGTTTCGTTGCGAAGCAAATAGAAGATGAACGAAGTGGCCGCCCCCGCCCCGCGCGTGCCGCGGATCTGCCGGTCATACCGGCCCACCCCGCTTAACAATTCCGTAGAAAGCACACCGTCGCTAAACGGCGCCCGGAACGCGTCCTGCGCGCGGACTTCCGCCACCCACATATGGCGGTTCTTCAGCTCCAGCACCCACGTGGCTTCCAGCCCCAATTTGGAAATCGTATAATCGCTGCCGCTCCAACGGCCGCCGGCCGAATAAAACAGATTAACGGCGTATCCCTGCCGGGCCCGGGGCAAGTTTTGCAGGCTTTTTTTCTTATCCGTCAGCCCATAGCCCGAAAGGGCCCCCATGTTGGCGCCTTTGCGCACATCGTCCGTCAAGCGCAGCCCCAAAGTTACCTGATTGTGTGACCCGTTATCCAACGCGTGGGGGGAATAGCGGTAGCGCACGTATTCGGGCCGTATAAACGCGCGAACCGTGCGCGAAAAACGCCGCATGTACGTAAAAGCCAGCTGGTCCTTGCGCGTGTGCAGGCGGGTGCGCAGCTGCGGGGCGTATTCATCCTCGTCGTCGGTGGTGGAAAATACGCCAAACGTGTTGCTCCAGCCATTTTGGTAAAAGCGCTGTTCAAAATTCAGTTTGGTAAATCCCAGCGAAAAGAAATCGTTCCCCACGCTGGCGCCGGCCATGGCGGTAAACCCGTCCGAACTGCCGCCGGCAAATACAAAGGTGCTTTCTCCCTGCTTAAACAAGTTTCCCGCCGCCAAGGAAAGGGCCGCCGCGCTTTTTTTGCCGCCGGCGGCAAACGCCAGGGGAAAAATATAGTAGCCGTCTTGTGCGTCTATAAAAATGTCCTTTTGCCCGTTTTCGCCGTCTTGAATGGAAAAATCCAATTTCTTAAATACGCGCAAGTCGTGCAGATCATCCTGGGCTTTTTCGTAAAGTGGAACGGTAAAAGGGTCGTTTGGTTTAAGCAAAAAACGTTTTTTTAGTGTTTGCGGGCTCATGCGGGTGGTGGTGGCGTGAATTTGGCCCACCGTCGGGAAAGGGGTTTCTTCGGTCGGTTGGGCTGTGGCCGGGCAAACGCTTAGCAAGCACAGCGGCAAAATCCATTTTTTCATAGAGCTATTATAGCTTTTTGCCCGTTGGGCCCGTCGGCCGCTTTTGGGTTAGTTGCGGCCGCGGCGTTGCGCGGGCGAACGGTTTGGTATAATATCTTTAATTCAACAGAGCCCGTTTGCGGGCGGGAGGAGCCCATGGCAAGACGCGATAAAACCAATTATTACCTGGATTTGGCGGACGTAGTTTCCCAACGGGGGACCTGCCTGCGCCGCCGCTACGGGGCCGTGATTGTGAAAAACGATGAAGTTATTTCCACCGGCTACGTAGGCGCGCCGCGCGGCCGCAAAAATTGCAGCGATTTGGGCTATTGCATCCGCCAACAATTAAATATCCCGCGCGGGGAACGCTACGAATTATGCCGCAGCGTGCATGCCGAGGCCAACGCCATCATCAGCGCGCCGCGCGACAAAATGCTGGGAGCCACGCTGTATTTGTCCGGGCGGGAAGTGGCGACCGACGAGTTTATCCAAAATTCCAACAGTTGCTCCATGTGCAAGCGCATGATCATCAATGCCGGCATCCAAAAAGTGGTGGTGCGCGATACGCACGACACCTACCGCGAAATTAACGTGCAGGATTGGGTGGAAAACGACGAATCTTTATCCGGTCAGCGCGGCTATTAGGCCGGAAGGCTTACTTGCAAAAGGACAAAAAAATCCCGCCTTTCGGCGGGTATTTTTTTCAAATGGCGGAGCCGACGAGATTCGAACTCGCGGTCTCTGCCTTGACAGGGCAGCGTGTTAACCAGGCTACACCACGGCTCCATTTGTTTCTTGCTACAGATATATTTTAGCTTAATTTGCGCGTCCGCGTCAAACAAATTTTGCGGAGCGTTTTTTGTATAGGGAAATTAATCAAAATTGCCCCATAAAATTTGTTCCAATTCCAGCTCCACGCCGTGTTTTTCCTTCACTTTTTGGCGCACTTGGTCCATCAGCGTTTTGATGTCCTGCGGCGTGGCGTGATTGAAATTGACGATAAACCCGGCGTGCTTTTCCGACACTTTCGCCCCGCCTACCGACAGGCCGCGCAGGCCCGTATCGTCAATCAGGCGGGAAGCATAGTCGTTGGCCGGGCGCTTAAATACGCTGCCGGCGGAAGGATATTCCAGCGGCTGTTTTTCCATGCGTTTATGCAAAATCGTGTTGCGCGTGGCGAGCAGTTGGGTAAAATCGCCCTTGGTCAGCTTGAACCCGGCCGATAAAATAATGCAGTCCTGCACGCCTTCCACCTTGCGGTAAGCGTGTTTGACTTCTTCTTTTAACAGCGTGGCCGGCCGGCCTTCAAAATCAATGACGTCAAAATATTCCAGGCAGTCAAACGTTTCCTGGCCAAAGGCGCCGGCGTTCATGTACACCGCCCCGCCCACGCTGCCGGGAATACCGGAAAGCTTTTCCATCCCGGCCAGGCCGGCTTCGCAGGCCATTTCGCACACTTTATCCAGCGCGGCGCCGGCTTGCGCCTTGATCGTTTCGCCGTCTAGGCTTACGTGATTCATCCGCTTGGTGGAACATACAATGCCGCCAATGCCCCGCCCGCTTACCAAAATATTGGAGCCGAACCCGATGATGCGCAAGTCAATGTGTTCCGTTTGGGCCAGCTTTAATACAAAGCTCCACTCTTCCTGCGTTTTGGGATAGACGTACACTTCCGCCGGCCCGCCCGTGCGGTAGGTGGTGTGCTGGGCCATCGGTTCGTCCAGCAGGCAGTGTTCGCCAAAGAAATTTTTCAGCTCCTGTTTATAGTCCATACGCGGTATTTCGGGTTAAAAGTTCAGCCCAACCCCTCCTTGCAGGGCGTGATTGGAGGAGGTTTTGGTGTACGCCGCAAACAAATACACAAACGGGAACGGCTTGACGTTCACACCCGCGGTGTAGCGCACGTCCCCGTCCGAGGTGGAACGGGAAGGCAGCAAATCTTTCGTTTCCAGTTCGCCGTAATCGTACCCGACGCCCACATACGGCGTGAGGAACAGCACACTCATAGAGGCTACGGCCGAGAGAGAGTAGTGATCGGTGGTGTACCAATCGGTGGAGCCGCGGTCGTAAAATCCGCCCAGCGACACGTGAATCGTGTCAAACAAGCCAAAATTGTATTTTAAGCCGCCGCCCAGCGATTCAAATCCGTTCATATCGGTCCCGCGCAGTACAACGCCCAGGTTCAGCACGGGGATTTTGGTTTCCGCGGTGATGAAGCCGGCGTACAGATAATCGTCGGAAGAAATATTGTTCTTGTCCGACGGTTTTACCGCGCTTAACGTAGCACCAATATCAAACCCGGGGAAGGACGTCCCTTTGCCGGTGTGGAAATCGGCCACGCCGATTAACGCGTTGATGTCTTTATTGTAGGCAGACAGGTCCGACGCGGCGGAATAATGCGCGCGGAAATCATCTGCAATGTTGGAAGCGGAGGCAACCCCCGCGAAGCACAAAAAACTGACTAAAACGGCTAAAAGTTTTTTCATAGTTCTCCGTTGCGAAAATGTAAGATATATAATATCATAGAAAAAGACGGGGGGATACGCAACCCGCCAGACGGAAAACCGATTTATATTTTGATACGTACAGGAGATTTGTATGGTAAGTGAACTCGCTGGAACGCTGACGAAGCAGAAAATAGACGTTGTGTCGCTTAGAGAACAGTTTTTTCATCCGAACGGAACCCCCGTGCCGGTTAAATTCGGTACGTCCGGCCACCGCGGCAGCTTGGGTACGGGCTTTTGCGCCCAGCATGCGCGCGCCATTGCGCAGGCCGTGGCCCGGATTCACTTGGAAAACCACATTGAGGGCCCGATTTTGGTGGGAGGCGATACGCGCTTGATGTCCGCCGATACGGCGCGCTTGTGCGCCGAAGTGCTGTGCGGCAACGGGCTAAGCGTCATCCTGCCGGATATGCCGCTGCCGACGCCGGTGTTTTCTTTTGAAATTATTAACGGCCGTGCCAGCGCGTCCTTAAACGGCACCGCCAGCCACAACCCGCCCCAGGATATGGGCTTGAAATACAACCCCTCCAACGGCGGCCCGGCCGATGCGGCGCTGACGTCTTTAATTGAAAAATACGCCAACGAATACATGGCCCACCCGGACCAAATTAAATCCGTTTCGTTGGACGAAGCCCGCCAAAAAGGGCTGCTGCGCACGGCCGATTTGATTTCGCCGTATGTAACGGCGTTGGCGCGCTTTATTGATTTTAAGGCGATTGCCGCTTCGCCCCTTAAATTTGCGGTTCACCCGCTAGGCGGGAGCAGCTTGGCTTTTTACGAAGCCATTAAGGAAAAATACGGGCTCAAAAATGTGGAAATCGTAAGCAAAGTGCAGGATCCCACCTTCTACTTTATTCCGATTGACCACGACGGAAAAATCCGGATGGATCCGTCGTCTAAATATCCGATGTCCCCGTTGATTAAATTGGTGCAGGACGGCACGTATGACTTTGCCGGCGCCAGCGACCCGGATGCCGACCGCTTTGGCTGCGCCACCAAAAAGGGCGGGCTTATCCCGCCGAACCACGCGCTGTGCGTCATGGCCGATTATCTGTACCGCCACCACAAAGTGCGCGATGCGTATTCCATTGGCCGCACGCTGGGCACGACGTCCCTGCTGGACCGGATTGCCTACTCGCACAAACTGCGCTTGGACGAAGTGAACGTGGGCTTTAAGTATTTTGTGGACGGCATTGTAAAACGCAAATATGTGTTGGCCGGGGAAGAAAGCGCCGGTATGTCCGTCAGCGGCTGGACGCCCGAAAAAGACGGTATTTTTGCGGTGTGCCTGCTGATGGAAATCATGGCCACGGAAGGCGACATCGCCGACTTGTACGACCAGCTGACCGCCAAATTCGGCACGCCGTATTATACCCGCGTGGACGTTCCGACCGACGAGGAAACTAAAAAGCGCGTCAAAGCGCTCAAAGCGTCGGATTTTGACGGCCTCTACCAAGTGGCCGGCGAACGGGTAACGCGCGTGCGCGATACGGACGGCATTAAAATCTACCTGCAAAGCTCGTGGTTTTTGGTGCGGCCGTCTGGCACGGAGAATATTCTTAAAATCTATGCCGAAACGTTCATCAGCCCCAAACACTTGGACGCGCTGATTGAACAAGCCAAACAACTGTTGGCTAAATAGAGGTTTTTGCTTGCAAAAGGGGGCGGCTGGGTGCCGCCCCTTTTTTGTGCCTGCGGTGGAAAATGGTATTTTGATACAATAAAGGTATGTTAAATGTCTTGTATGTGGGATTAGGCGGTTTTGTGGGGGCGGCGCTGCGCTACGGCGTGAGCGCGGGCGCAGCCTGGCTGGCTTTTCGGGGGCATTGGGCCACGCTGGCCGTGAACGTGCTGGGCAGTTTGGCCATCGGGTATTTGGCCCCGTTTTTTGATAATCCTTCTCATCCGGCCCGCTTGTTTTTGGTGGTGGGCGTGTTGGGCGGATTTACGACGTTTTCTTCTTTTTCGCTGGATACGCTTTCGCTGTATCACAACCGGGAATTTTTCCTGGCGGCGTGCAATGTGCTGCTTAATGTGATGATTTGTTTGGCCGCGGTGTGGGCCGGGTTTCGGCTGCACCAGGCCTGGTAAACCTTTTACAAAAAACCCCGCTTTCAAAGCGGGGGTTTTTTAGGTTTATGCGCGTCGGTCCATTACGTAAAAACTGCCTTCCTCGTGCTTTTTGGCCAAGCACTTGAGCTCGCTGCCAATGTTGCTTACCATGGCAAACGACGTCAGCGGGCGTTTGGTATTGTGCACAATGCCGATGCCGATGGAAAGAAATTTGAATTTTTCCGTTTCGCCTTTGCGGTTGGTGGACACCATATACCCGTTCTTGCGGTCCTCTTCGTTGTAAAACGAAGGGGCCACTTCGTCGGTCTTGGCGGCAATTTCGCGGGCAATGGCTTCGGCTTTTTCAAAGGCGCACACCACAATAAAATCATCCCCGCCGATATGCCCCACAAAAGAAGTGGGATCCTGTTCCGCCGCGTGAACGATGATTTCCGCTTCCGTTTTCAGCACGCGGTCGCCCGCTTCAAAGCCGTATTTGTCGTTAAAGGACTTAAAGTTGTTTAAGTCGCAATACAGCACGGCAAACGGCCGTCCGCCGGCAATTTCCGCTTCCACCCGTGCCTGGATGGAAGGGTTGCCCGGCAAGCGGGTAAGCGGATTGCAATCCATTTTTTGTTTGTTGCGCTTGAGCAGCAATTTAACGCGCGCGACGATTTCGTCCTCGTCGGCGGGTTTGGTCAGGTAGTCGTCTATGTCCAAGCCCAGGCCTTCCAGCTTGGTGGATTTGTCCGACACCGCCGTAAAAATAATAATGGGCGTATGCAGGTAGCCCGTGCGGCTGCGCACCTCGCGCACGACTTCAAAGCCCGTCTTTTTGGGCATTTCATAGTCCAAAATCAGCAAATCGGGGTTTTCTTTATAGGTTTTGTCCAGGGCTTCCTGGCCGTCCTCTGCTTCAATGACGGTAAACCCGGCGTTGGTTAAAATTTCGGACACTAAAAAACGGATCGCGTGGGAATCGTCCGCCAGCAAAATTTTCGCATTGTGTTCCATACCGATATTAAAATAAATTATGCCGCTGCCACGCAAGAGTTCCTTTTTTCGTATAATTTTTATATGACTTACGCCATCCTTTTTATCGGCATACTCTTGTTTTTGGGGCATGTTTTTTCGTCTTTATTTGAAAAAACACGCCTGCCGGACGTATTGCCGTTGATGATTTTGGGTATTTTGATGGGCCCGGTGCTGCAGGTGGTCCGCCCGGAATCGTTTGGCGAGGCCGGACAGATTTTTACCACGCTGGCCTTGATTGTGGTGCTGTTTAAGAGCGGGCTGGATTTCCGCATTTTATCGCTGCGGGGCGCGGTGGGCCAAGGGCTTTTGCTTACCACCGTTTGCTTTGTGCTGATGACGGCCGTGATTGCCTGCTTGACCGAGTGGACGCTGGGAATTTCGCAAACTTATGCGCTGATTATCGGCGCCATCGTGGCCGATAATTCTACCGCCATTATTACGCCGATGTTAGCCAAACTGCAGGTGGCCAAAACCACCAAAACCATTTTGTTTTTGGAAGCCAATTTAACGGGCGTGTATTCCATTGTGCTGGCGCTGGCGCTGCTGTCGGCCGCGTCGCGCGGGGGGACGGTTTCCGCCGGTATGCTGGCGGCGGACGTGGCCAAATCGTTTGGTATTGGCATTGCGTTTGCATTGGCGGCCGGATTTTTTTGGATGGGCATTTTGAACCGCGTGCGCCGGTTGGAAAACGCCATTTCGCTTACGTTTGCGTTTGTGCTGTTGGTGTACAGCGTAAGCGGGCTGATCGGCGGGGACGGCGCCATTGCCACGCTGGCGTTTGGGGTGGTGGCCGGGAATATGCGGCTGATTAAACGGCTGTGGCTGCCCAAGCTGGATTACCAGCGCCTGCTGACGTTAAACGGCGGCGAAAAGGCTTTTTTTGATGAAATAGAATTCATTTTCAAAACGCTGTTTTTCGTTTACATGGGCATTTGCATCCGTTTGGGACGGATTGATTTATTGGCCATTGGGCTGATGCTGTCGCTAGCCAAATTGATTTTCCGGGCGCCGGTGGTCAATTATTGCGTTTCCACCCGCATTACCCGCACGGATTGCTCCGTCATTACGGCCATGTGCCCCAACGGGCTGGTCAGCGCGGTGCTGGCGGCGATGATTGCCTCCCAGCTGCCGGAAGAAGGCGCCGTCATCCAGGACGTGATTTATGCGGTGATTTTCTTTAGTGTCGTTTTGTCCAACCTGATGTCGTTTGGCATAGAAAAAGGCGGCTTAAAATGGGTGGGAAAAGCGTTGTTTTACCGCCATGCCGAAGCACCAGCCGCACCGGCGCCTCAGCCGGCCCCGCAGGAGCCCTCTTCCCAAGCTTAATTTCAAAAATCCCCGGGGAAACCGGGGATTTTTTTGTCATTTGAATCGTTGAGGCAAGCCTTTTACGGCTTATAAATAAAGGACAGCAAACTGTCTTTTACGTGATCCCTGCGCCAGGAGAAAAAATTCTCTTTATCTCCGCAGGTGCAGTAGTAGGGGGTTTTGATGTCCGCCGCGGTCAGGCCGGCCAGCTGCAGCTGGAGAATAATTTCCGTATTGAGATTGACGAAGAGTTTTCCGTCTTTCTGCAGGACGCTTTGGGGGGAAAACTGCGCCGCCACGTCTTGCTGTACTTCAAAACAGCAACTTTGAATATGCGGCCCCAGCCAACCGTACACCGTGCCTTGCGCGCCCGCTTCCTTGAGGGCCAAGGCCGTTTGATAGGGCAGCTGCCCCACTACGCCGCGCCAGCCGCAATGGGCCAAAGCAAACACGCGGGCGGTTTCGTCCCACAAAAAAAGCGGTACGCAATCGGCGGTTAAAATGGCGCCGCCCCACCCGCCGCACGAAAAAACCCACGCATCCGCCTCTTGTTCGGGCTGATTTTGGAAAGAAAGGGCGTCGGCGTCGGAGGCAATGCGGATAATGCGGGAGCTGTGGGTTTGGCGGAAGTGCAGGATTTGCTTTGCCGGCACGTTTAATTGGTCATACAGCGCTTGCTGGGCGGAAAGGTCCCGCATATTACCGGCCTGGCGCGAAACGGTGCCGCCTACCAGGCCCAAAGCTAACATCCGGTTGTCTGCGTATATTTTCATAAATCCAATTTTTTCAGTTTAACTGTGGCAATTTGCTCTGCCAGCAAACTGGCGGCCAGCCGCTTGAAGCGGGCGGGATCGTCGCTGGCAAAAACGGTTACGCGGCCGCGGCCGCCGGCGGCGGCTTGGCCGCGGCGGGTTAAAAAGCGTTGAACGGCTTCGGCCACGGCGGAGGCCGAGTCCACCAGCGTAATTTGGGGCCCCAAAATTTTGGCCAGCACGGGCTTTAGCACCGGGTAATGCGTGCAGCCCAAAATAACGGTGTCCGCCCCGCTTTGGCAAACGGGGGCCAGGTATTCCCGCGCAATCAGTTCGGCGGCGGGTTTGGCGGTCCAATTTTCTTCCACCAGCGGCACAAAAAGCGGGCACGCCTGCTGGAACACCCGGGCTTGAGGCCTCCTTTTTAAGAGGGCTTTTACGTAAGCCCCGCTTTTTACGGTTCCCTCCGTCCCCAATACGGCAATGTGGCCGTTGCGGGTGGTGCGGGCGGCTTTTTCCGCCCCGGGTTCAATCACGCCCATAACCGGCACGGACAGCTGCCGGCGCAGCTGGGGCAGCGCCTGGGCGGAGGCGGTGTTGCACGCCACTACAATCAGCTTGACTCCCTGGCTTTGCAAAAAGCGGCCGATCGCCAACGAAAATTTGGTTACCGCCACCTTGGATTTGGAACCGTAGGGCACGTTGGCGGTGTCGCCAAAATAAATCAAATCTTCCCGCGGCAATTCGCGGCGCAGGGCGTCCAAAATGGTCAGCCCGCCCAGGCCCGAATCAAAAACGCCGATCGGTTGTTTTTTCATAATCCTTATTATAGTAATTCTTCTTCATTGGAACAAAACCCTTTCTTTGTGCTAGAATATCCTTATGTTTAGAAAGAAGATCCTTTTGCTGGCGGGCGTTTTGCTGTGCGGCGCGGCGCTGTGGGCCGCACCGGCCGCTTCCAACACGCCGCTGATTGTGGGGGGCAATTTTTCCTCTCACGCCAACACGCCTGCCCAAACCCGCTCGTTTGACCAGCAAGCCCGCAATGCCGAAATCGCTTCTTTGAACAATCAACTGCGCAACAAACGCTTTACCGAAGTCATCCGCCGCATTAACGATTTGACCGCCAAGAATTTTTTGGATAACCGCTTCCATTTGCTGTTGGCTATTGCGTACGACGGGCTGGGCCGCTATGATGACGTCATTTATTCCGCCGGGCAGGCCATTGCTGTCGCCCCGCAGGATTCCCGCGCCTATATTTTGCGCGGCGGCGCCTATATGCATTTGCAAAATTACGAGCGGGCCCGTATGGACGTGGACACGGCGTTAAAGTTAAATCCGTCGTCCCGCTTGGCCCAAAAACTGCAGGAAGAACTGGACGAAAAAACCCTGGGTAAAGCCGCCAGCGAGCCGGAAAAACCGGTGCAGAAAAAATCGGCCCCGCGGTGGGTGATTTTGTATTTTGTAGCGGTGTTTGCGGCGGTGCTTTTGTTTGTGTATTGGCGCTATGAGGACGTGTTCCGCCAGCCCAAAAACGCTTTTGCCCGCCGCGAGGTGGAAGTAAAAGAACAATACGATTTTATCCGTCAAATCGGCGAAGGCGGTATGGGCAAGGTGTACGAGGCGTACGATAAAGTGCTCAAACGCAAAGTAGCCATCAAGCGCGTCCGCCCGGAACTGGTGCGCAGCTCGTACGTGCGGGAACAATTTTTGTCCGAAGCGCGCATGGTGGCGTTGCTGCGCCACCCGTGCATTGTGGAAATTTACACCGTTATTGAATCGGAAAGTTCGCTGTATTTGGTGTTTGAATACGTGGATGGCCAAACGCTGGAAACCCGTTTGGATATAGACGGCCGGCTGCCGTTTTCCAAAGCGAAGAAAATTTTTGAATACGTATGCCGCGGTTTGCAGTATGCACACTCGCAGGATATCATCCATTGCGACTTAAAACCCGGCAATATTATGATTTTTGGCGACGACAAGGCCAAAGTAATGGATTTTGGCGTGGCCAAAAAATCGGTGGACCACCAAACGGGGGCGCGCACCGTGGCCGGCACGCCGGCGTATATGGCGCCGGAACAGCAAAAAGGATTTATGCGAAAGCAGTCGGACGTGTATTCCCTGGCGTTGTGCTTGTATGAAGCGCTGGTGGGGCAGGTGCCGTGGACGGTGAAAGGCTTTGACATCGCCAACAAAAAAATTGTGCCGGCTTCCAAATTGGCGCCCAATGTGCCGCCGGAAGTGGATTCGCTGTTAGAAGATGCGCTGAAGGAAGATCCAAAGGAAAGAATTCAAACGATTGACGAATTCTGGAGCCGCTTAAAAGCCATTGAGCCGCTGCCGGAAGATTTGGAAAAAACACATTATTAAAACGGCTTTTATCCCACCAAGCGGAGCGAAAAAAATCGCTCCGTTTTTTTTGTGATTTTGCGCGGACCAGGAGCAAAGCGCTTGGTCCCCCGCGGCGGCATAAAAAAACGCCCCGCCAACTGGGCGGGGCGGCACACAAAAGAATTAACGAAGTGCTTTTCGGGCGGCTTCGTACACATCTTCCAGCGCGCGGAAGATGGGCTTTTCGCCAAAGTGCGGTTCCCATTTAAGGGAGCTGAGCGAATCGCTCACCACAAAGGCGGCCGCGGCCTGGGCTTTGCGCTTGGCGCACACGGCATAAAATGCGGCGGCTTCCATTTCCACGGTCAGCACGTCCTGCTTTTGATAGTGCTTTACTTCTTGCTTCGTTTCGCGGAAGATGGCGTCCGTCGTCCAGTTGCGCCCCATATGGAAATTTTTCCCGTCGGCTTTCAGCTGGCGGGCCAGCCGGGTCAAGAGCGCTTTGTTGGGGGAGCTTGTTTCCCGGGCCGTATAGCAAGGGGAAGTGCCGTCATCGCACAGGGCTTGCTGGCACAGCACAATGTCCGCCGGCTGCACTTCTTCCTGCAGCGATCCGGCCAGCCCGATGAAAATGCATTTTTTCACTCCCAGCGCCAGCAGTACTTCCAGCGCCATCGTCATCCCGGGCGCCCCGGAGCCAAACTGCGTTACAAAGCACAAATCTTCCCCGGTAAGGGCGTAAATGTCGGCCTCGCAGTTGTATTTTTTATATTGAGCGTGCGCCTGCACATAGTGCGTCAGCGACGAAATAGGACATAAAATGGCCTTGGAAGGCAATTTTAGGCCCGCCGCCACGTGGCGTACGTAACCGGCAGGCGTAGAAATTTCTTTAAGAGCAGGTTTTTTATTTTTCGGGTATAAGAGAGTCATATTTGGTAAAATTTACAAGTTGTGGCTCTGCCACATTAATACTATACAAAAAGAAGGAAACAAATGGAACAGAGTTTTATGGAAACCCTTACGCGGGGGGTGGTGTCGCTCAATGCCTTTTTATGGGGCGCGCCGATGCTGGTGCTGATTGTGGGCATCAGCCTGTATTTTACTTGGAAATTGAAATTTATCCAAAAACATTTGTTCCAAGCCATTTCGCTTTCTCTTAAAAAAAGCCGCAGTGCCGGCGCCGTAAGCAGTTTTGGCGCGTTGGTCATTGCGTTGGCCGCGATGGTGGGCACGGGCAACATTGTGGGGGTGGCGGCGGCTGTTTCCACGGGCGGCCCGGGCGCGCTGTTTTGGATGATGCTTTCGGCTTTTTTTGCGATGGCCACTAAATATGCCGAATCCGTCCTGGCGGTAAAATACCGCGAAAAAAATGCCGCGGGCGAATACGTGGGCGGGCCGATGTATGTGCTGAAAAACGGGCTGAATATGAAAAAAACCGCCGCCGTTTTTGCCGTGGCCACCGCGTTGATGGGGTTTGCCGATGCGTTAATTCAAACGAATTCGCTGGTTGCCATTTATGATTCCGTTTTCAAAACGCCCGCCGCATTGACTACGGGCGTTTTGGTGGTGCTGACGGCGGCCGTTATTTTGGGCGGCGTGCGGAAAATTGCCGCATTTTGCAAAGTGCTGGTGCCGGTAATGGCGGTGGTGTACATCGTGCTGTGCGCGGCGGTGATTGTGGTGCATGTGGACCGGCTGCCCTGGGCCATTGCCTGTATTTTCAAAAGTGCGTTTAGCGGCACGGCCTTGCTGGGCGGCGCCGTGGGCATTACGCTAAAAGAAGCGGTGCGCTATGGGGTGTCGCGCGGGGTGCTTTCCAACGAAGCGGGCAGCGGAAGCGGAGCCATTGCGGCCGCGGCCGCGCAAACGCCCAATTCCGTGCGTCAGGGGCTCATCAGCGCCAGCACCGTGTTTTGGGACACGCTGGTAATTTGTTTGCTCTCAGGCGTAACGGTGGTCATCGCCGGGGATTGGCGCGGGGGCAGCCTGTTTGGGGCCCAACTGGCCGAGAACGCCTTCGCCACGCTGCCGGGCGGCTCGTTCTTTTTGTTGGTGTCGCTGTCGCTGTTTGCTTTTTCCACCTTGGTTGGGTGGAGCTATTATACGGCCAAGTCGGTCCAGTTTTGTCTGGGAGTCAATGTGGAGAAAGCGGTGTACGGGGTGTGGCTGGGCATGATGTGCTTGGGCGGGTTTTTAAGCCCCAAACTGGTGTGGGAACTGGCGGACACCGCCATTGCCGTCATGTGCGTGCCGAATATTTTGGCTTTGTGGCTGCTGCGCAAGGATGTGTTTTCGGAAACGAAGGCCTACCTGGCGGGCGAATTGGCCGCCGCCCGGCGCTAGCCTAAATACAGGCGGCAAAAAACTTTACAAGGCCGTTGTTTGGTGGTATCATTTAGATATACCTTGCCGAAAACAGAGGCGGAAAATGCTTAAAAAATACAACATTTTGGATAAAAAACTGACGGAAACCGATGCCGATTCCGCCCAGGTTTTTGTATATACCAACCCGTCGGTGGAGGAACAGCGCTACCTGGTGGAAGCCTGCCAGATAGACGAGCATACCCTCGCTTCCGCCCTGGACCCGGATGAATTGCCCCGCTTGGAATTTGAGCCGGAACACATCGTGATGATTTATAAACGCCCCAAAAACTATTCCGGCAAAGACCAGTTGGAGTTTAAGGTGGCTTCGGTGGGGATGTTTTTATTTGAAGAAAAACTGATTGTCGTGCTGGCCGAAGACATCCCGCTGTTCGTGGGCAAGCGGTTTCACACGGTGGCCTCCATTAAAGAGGTGTTTCTCAAGTTGGTGTACAATTCCATTTCCCATTATGTGGAACACCTGCGCATTATTCATATGATTTCGGAAGAAATTGAGGATAAGATTACCGAGTCTATGGACAATACGTACCTGCTGAATCTGTTTAGCTTGGTAAAAAGCTTGGTCTATTATGCCGAGGCAATCACTTCCAACGGATTTGTGTTTGAAAAAATGCGCACGCTTTCGGCGCGGATTGGATTTGACGAAAAAGATGAAGAAATGTTGGACGATATTATCGTGGAAAATATGCAATGCAAAACCCAGGCGGATATTTATTCCAACATTTTGGCACAGCTGTTGGATGCGCGCGCTTCCATTGTAAACAACAATTTGAACCTGCTGATTAAAAAATTAAACGTCATTACCATTTGGATGATGGTGCCGACGCTGGTGGTCAGCGCGTACGGGATGAACGTGGCACTGCCGCTTTCCGACCACCCGGACGCTTTTTGGATGCTGATTGGAATTTGTCTGATTTTGGTGTGGCTGGTGATGATGTACTGGCGGCATAAAAATTGGTAAAGCAGGCGTTTTTGCAAAAGAGCGGCCCGTCCGCTCTTTTTTATCGGAGGAGAAAATAATCCTTTTTTGGAGGAGTGAAAAGTTGGCTTGCAAAAGCTACTTTGATACACTTTATGTATGCAGCTGCCCGCTAAACTTCTTGTGTTATCTTGCTGTGCGCCTTGCTCCTGCGCGGTGATGAAAAAGCTGTCGCAGGACGGGGTGGACGTAACCGTGCTTTTTTATAATCCCAATATTTATCCGTCGGCCGAGTACGAAAAACGGCGCGACGAACAAAAACGCGTGTGCCGGGAAATGGGCGTGAAATTTGCCGAATTGCCCTACGAGCCCGAAGTGTGGGACGCCTGTGTGAAAGGGCTGGAAAACGAGCCGGAGCGCGGCAAACGCTGTTCGGCCTGTTTTGCCCTGCGCCTGACGCGTGCCGCTCAATACGCCAAGGAACATAAATTTGACGCCTTTGCCTCGGTGCTGGGCGTATCGCGTTATAAAGATTTGAAGCAAGTTAACGAAGCGGCCCGCTGGGCGTGGATTCATACCGGCAAGCCCTATGTAGCGGTAAATTGGCGCAAAGGCGGATTGGAAGAATTGCGCCGGGCGCTCATCCAGGAGCTGCACTTGTACCAGCAGGATTATTGCGGCTGTAAATACAGTATGAGGGGGAAAAGTGACAAAAAAATGGCTTAAACGCGTGTCCGCGGCTGCGGCGTGCGTACTGATTGTGATTTTTGGGGCGGATTTGGCGGTGCGATGGATCTCCTCGGCCGATTGGCTGCGCCAGCGGGCGGAGCAGGAAGTGGCAGGCTTGCTGCACCGTTCGGTGCGCATTAAAAAGATGTCCGCCAGTTTTATGGGGCTGAAATTAGACGGGGTGGAAATTTCCGAAGCGGGCGGTTTTGAACAGGGTACCTTGCTCAAGGCCGACCGAATCCGCCTGCGCTGGGGACTGGTGCATTTGCTGCGGGGGCAGGTGCGGATTCACTCGCTGACGTGGAACGGCGGCGAGATCAACGTGTCCCGCGCAGCGGACGGTACGTTTAGCTGGGCCGATATGTTCCCCGCAAAAACCGACGAAAAACCCGCACCGCAAGAAACGGAATCTAAACTGTGGGACTTGGTCCTGCGGCAACTGGCCATACAGCGGGTAAACCTCACCTTTGACGACGAGAAAACGCAATCCAAATTTTCCGCGTCCAATTTTTCGCTGTCGGTGCGGCGTTTTGCCTTCCGGCAGGAATTTACCGCCCGTTTGAAAGCGGACGTGGCGTACGAAAAAGACGGCCGCGTTTTTGCCGTGCCGGCCAATTTTGCCGCGCGCGTGATGCTCCAAAATTTTGATTTCAGCAAAGCTTATGCGGAAGTAACGGATTTGTCCACCCAATACCAAGGCGCGCTGGTGCGGCTGCGCCTGCGGGCGGACGATTTTACCAATCCTTCGGTGCAGGCCACCTTGCTGGTGAAAAATATTTCATCCGACATTTTGGCGGACTTTTTCCCGCAGCTGCCGGCATTTGCCCTTTCCGAAGCGTCGCTGGAAACCCGACTTAAAGTGCATTTGGCGGAACAAACGGTTACGGCGGAAGATTTTTCGTTTGCTATGCCGGGGCTGGATACGCAGTTTTCCGGCACGGTACGCTATGGGGAAAACCCGTCCGCGCTGGACGTCCGCTCTTCGTTCCGGGCGGATTTTGGCCAGTTGGCGGAATTGTTCCCGCAATGGCAGGAACTCTACCGCCCGCAAGGAAAACTAGAAGGCGAAGCCGTTTGGGGGCCGGACGGCGCCACCGCACAGCTGACGCTGGCGCAGGCGGCGGCCAAGCTGGCCTATGCCGGCGAATTTTCGGGCGTATCGGCCGAAATTACCGCCCGTGAAAACGCCGCGATGAACGAAGGAAGCGCGGTAGGAAGCGTGAAAGGGCTGTTAAACGGAGAGAAATTTGAAGGGAAGCTGGACGTACAGCAAACCCCGCAAAAAATAGACGCCGATGTTATGCTCCATGCCGGACGTATGGCCCTGCCGCCGGCGGCCCAAGCAAAGGAACCCGCCCCCCAGGAATTTGTGGACGATACCCGCCTGGTGGAAGCCGCGCCGGCCCATTGGCCGCTGCCGCCTATTAACGTGCGGGCGGATATCCAAATCGGTTCGTTGGACGCTCCGTATGTGTACGGCACGGATATTGTGTTCCGCTCCGAATTGACGGGCGTTACCCCCGATTTGAAGCAAACCCACGGCGATTTAAGTTTGTCTATGGGCAGCGGGGAAATCCGCGATTTGTACCGCCTGACCAATGCCAACGCCATTACGAAAGTGTTGTTTTTGTCCGTCAATATTGTGGGCAAAGTGTTTAACACAATGAACGTGTTTGCCGTACTGGACGGCTTGGGCAGCGGGCTGATGAACATGATAGGGGTGGGGGAAAAACCGGAAGAAGAACCGGAGGATTTGGTGGTGCAAACCGTCATCGGGCCGGACGGAACGCCGGTGCAGATTATGGTGCCGTATTCCGAACGGAAAATAGACGGCAGCATGGCCTACGACAAGTTTGCCACCCACGTAAACTTTAAGCAAGGCTTGGCCGATGTGCGCGGCGGAACGTTTGTGTCGGACACGGTTTCCTTTACGCTGGACGGCACGACCGATTTCAACACCGGCAAATTGGACTTGACCGTGCAGGCCGCCCCCGGCAAGCACGAAGCGGACGGCATTATGCCGCTGCGGCTGCAGGTGGGGGGGACGGTGTCCGAACCGAAAGGCAGTATGAATTTGCTGGGGTCGGTATCGTCCATGGTTACGCAGGGGCTCAGCAACAATTTCGCCAGCCGCTCGGTAAAGAAAGGCCTGGGCGGGCTGTTTGGCCTGTTTAAGAAAAAGAAAGAGGAACCGGCCCCTGCCGCGCCGGCAGAGGCGCAGCCCACCTTGCCCAGCGCCCCAGACGCTTCGGCCCCTGCGGCCCAAACGCAGCCGGCGGCCGACTAAACCCGTTTAGACCCAAAAATCCCCGGGAAACCCCGGGGATTTTTGTTTGCAAAAAAATTCCCCCGGCTGGGCCGGGGGATGGAATTATTTGATGACTTCTTTTACAATCTTGTACGGAGCCGGTTTTTTCCTGCTTACTTTTACCGCTTGTTTGAAAAGTTCCGCTCCATCCTGCAGGCGCTTCTGATCCGAGGCGTACAGCGTGGCAATCACGTCGCCTTTCTTTACGGCGTCGCCCGCTTTTTTGTTCAGCCAAATGCCGGCGCCATAGTCAATGGGGTCTTCCATGGTGTTGCGTCCGGCCCCCAGCAGTACGCCCGCCATGCCGGCCGTTTTGGCGTCAATGTGTTCCACATAGCCGTTGGTCGGGGCTTTGAATTCCAATTTCAATTTGGCGTTTTTGAAGTATTTCACCGGGTCATCCACTGCTTCGGGGTTTCCGCCCTGCCATTTGACCATTTCGCGCAGTTTGGCGGCCGCTTCCCCGTTGGCAATTTTTTCTTCCAGCAAGGCGCGGGCTTTTTTCAAATCTTTTACTTTGCCGCTCATCAAAAGCATATTGGCGCCTTCTTCCAGCAGCAATTCGTAAAAGTCGGGGGCGAGGGTTTTGTCCCCTTTCAAAATAAGAATCGTCTGCAGCATTTCGTTGGCGTTGCCGATGGCGCGGCCGAGCGGCTGGTCCATGTACGTAATCAGCGCGCGGCATTTGAGCCCCAGCAATTTGGCCGTTTTGACCAACGCGTGGGCCAGCTTGCGGCTGTCCTCCAGCTTTTGCATAAAAGCGCCGGAACCGTATTTCACGTCCATCAGCAGGCTGTCCACCCCTTCGGCGTATTTTTTGGAAAGGATGCTGGCCACAATCAGCGGGCGGCTTTCCACCGTGCCGGTAGCGTCGCGCAGGGAATAGAGTTTTTTGTCCGCGGGGGCCAGGTCTTTCGTTTGGCCAAACATACACACGCCCAATTTTTGAATTTGGCGGTAGATGAGTTTTACCGGGACGCGCACTTCAAAATTTTTCATAGATTCCAACTTGTCCAGCGTGCCGCCCGTATGGCCCAGGCCGCGGCCGGCCATCATGGGCACCGCTACGCCCGCGCACGCCACCAACGGCGCCAGCGCCATGGAAATACCGTCCCCTACGCCGCCGGTGGAATGCTTGTCCACCGTGGGAAGTTTAACGGAAGAAAAATCCAACCGCCCGCCCGAGTGGGCCATGGCTTTGGTAAACAGGGCGGTTTCTTTATCGGAAAGGGGGTGCAGAAAACACGCCATTAAAAAAGCGGAAAGCTGATAATCCGGCACGGTCCCTTTGGCCGCGCCTTGCGCCACAAAATCAAATTCGTCCTGCGTTAAAGTTTTGCCGTTACGTTTTTTGATGATGACGTCAATCATTCTCATAGATGCTGCCTCCTTTTCCCCTACAGGGGGGTGAATTCCAGCATAGCATTTTCCGCCGCAAAAGAGAACCCCTTTCGCGTACGGGAAACGAAAAACTCAAACAAATCAAAAATCCCGCGCCGGTAAAAGCGCGGGATTTCAGTCGGCACAAAAGCCAAATTACAGTTTGTTGATTTCCTTCAAAATGTCCAAGATTTCCGTTTGCACTTTGTTAATCATCCGCGTCAAACGGGCTTCTTTAGCGGCCGCAGTAATGGAAAGAGAAACTTTTTCAGCCTGTCCTGCCGTCGGCAATTTGGCGGAGATATTCTCTTCCAGCAATTCCCGGGCATTTTGGGTGTGAACTCTGCGGGCAGCCAGTTTTTTCAGGCGGCCTTCCAAAATTTCAACCCGGGCGCTCAACGCTTTCACGCGTTCTTTGCGCAGCTGGTCAAAAGGAATTTGCGCCGGCATTTTGGGGGAAATGTTCCCATTGGGCCAGACGCTCTTTTTGGAATTGCGCAACATGTTCGTCAGCGTGATGATTTTTTGAGAGTTTTGGTCGTTGAGCGGGTGCGTCAGCAGCCATTGGGCGGCTTTGGGTTCCAGGAACGTTACGGCACCCAATACGGCTTTGGCGCGGGCCGGCTCCAAGAATACGGACACTTCCGCAAAATTGTCCAATTCCGCTTCCGTCCATTGGCCGTTTTTCTCCAGCCGTTTCAACAGATTGATCTGCGCGGCGACGGCGTATTTTTTTAGCGCATTGCCCGCAGCCGGCGGCACGGCGTTGACGTATTGCACCGACGGAATTTTGTTCAAACCAAAGATGTACATGCGTACAAAGAGGGGCGACAAGCGCGAAGCGGCTTCGTCAATGGCGCAGATGAGCGCTTGCTTTTGATACGAGGACAGCATCGTTTCGTTCAAAATGGCGTCGTAGAGTCTAGGCAAAGAAACTTTGGCCGTTTCCGAAAAGCGGGCAAACGTTTCTTGATTGACGTACGCTGCGGAAGAAGGATTGGTAAAAGCCGGGTTCGGGAAAATTTGAATTTCGTTCCAATTGGGCGTACCTACGGAGAAGGTTTCCTCCCCTTGCGAGAGCTGTTGGAACAAGCTTTCAAATTCTTCGGTTTGCGCTTGGGTGGCCTTTTTGGGGTCATAGCGCAGCGCTTTTTCCGAAGCGGCCGGGCGCGGTTTTTGATTCGTAATTAAACCCAGCGTGGAACTTTCGGCCAGCAACACGCGGTTGACTTCTTTCAGATACAGGGCTCTTTCGGCCGCGGTGGCGTTTTTGCTTGGCTGTTTCGGAAGAGGAAGTTCCATTTCTTGCAAGCGTTTGGCAATGGATGCAAATTCGGACGACAGTCCCCAAGTGGGAGACTGCACCAGCGCACGGCGGGTTTCTTCCAACGATTTGAAAGTAGAAGAAAGCGCTTTGAACTGAGCTGTGGGAGGGAGCGTTTCCACTATTTTAGGAGCGGTAAATGAGGTCTTCAACAGTTGAGAAATCTTGTTCCCCGTTTGGGCCCCTGCAACGCCGGCAGAAAGCAGGCAGAGGAACAAGGCTAATGTTTTGGTTACACGACACATAAGTTACCCCTTATTTTTAATCAAAATAGTTCTGTAACTAGAATAGTAAACCTGTTTGTTCCCTCACAAGGGCCATTGGACCCAGATAACGCCGTCCAAAGGGCCCCCTTGGTGTATGGGTCTTTTAGAAAGGCAAAAAGGTTCAGATTTGATATCATATAAGTAATCTGATTTTGGAGGCTTTATGAAAAAAATGGTCGTGCCGGGCTGGATTAAAGCGTATTTCGGCTTTATTGTGGCCAACTGGCTGGTTTTTACGCTGATGCGTGGCGCCTTTTTGGCGGTATTTCATGCGGCGTTGGTGCCGCAATCGTATTCCGAATTGTGGAAAACCTTTTATATAGGTGCCAAGTTTGATATGCGCTTGGCGTGTGCGCTGGCGATCCCGCTGGGGCTGTATTTTACGGTGTGTGCGTTTTGGCATAAGGCCCGTTTTGTGCGCAAAGGCATGGCGGCGCTGTACGGCGTGCTGGAAGCCTGCGTGATGCTGATTTACATGGCCGACTTTGGGCACTACGCATATATTTCCATGCGTATTAACTATTCCATCGTGAAATACGCCGAAAATGCCCTCATTTCGCTGCAGATGGCGTGGGAAACGTACCCGGTCGTTTGGGGCGTTTTGGCCCTGCTGGTATGGGGGGCGCTGTGGGTGTGGTTTACCAACTGGGTGCAAAAAAAGGCTTTCGCCCAGAGCGACGCGTACCGCTGGAAAGGCAATTTGGGGTGGTTCTTTGGCGGGCTGCTGTTAACGGGCGCCCTGATGTTTGGCCAATTAAGCCAGTACCCGCTGCGCTGGAGCAATGCCTATCACTCCACCAACAACTTTATCTGCAACCTGACGCTGAACCCGGTGCTGAATATTTACGACACGGCCCGCTTCGTAAAGGCGGACAGCTATGATGCGGAAAAAACGCGTCAGTATTACGACACGGTGGCCCAGTACCTGGGGGTGGATCATCCCGACAAGGAAGCCTTGAATTTTGAACGGCAAATTCCCGACAAGCCCAAAGATCAGCAGAAAGATTACAACGTGGTGGTCATTTTTATGGAATCGCTGGCGTGGAACAAAACTTCCATGAACAACCCCGACATTGATCCCACCCCGTTTGTAAAGGCGCTGGCGGACCGGTCTATCCTGTTTACCAATTTCTTTGCGCCCACCTCGGCTACGGCCCGGGCGGTGTTTGCCTTGGTAACGGGGATCCCGGACGTAACCTCCTTCAAAACCAGTTCCCGCAACCCGCTGATTGTGGACCAGCACGTGGTGGTAAACGCCTTGCGCGATTATGAAAAATACTTCTTTATCGGCGGTAGTGCCAGCTGGGGCAACATCCGCGGGATTTTGGAGCATAACCTGACCGGTGTGCATATGTATGAGGAAGGGCGTTTCCAACACGAACACCGCAACGACGTGTGGGGCATTTCGGACTTGGATTTGTTCCGCGAAGCCAACCGCGTTTTGAACGAAGAACAGCAAAAAGAAAAGAAACCGTTCTTCGCCATTATTCAAACGGCCGGCTATCACCGCCCTTATACGATCCCGGACGATAACGCCGGCTTTGTTACCAAGGACATTGGCGAAGATTTGGCCCACAGACGCAGCTTCGTCAGCGTGGCGGAATACAACTCGCTGCGGTTTTCGGACCATGCGTTGCACGAATTTTTCAAACTGGCCGAAAAATCCGATTACTACGACAACACCATATTCTTTATTTTCGGGGATCACGGCCTTTCGGCTCCGCAGTCCGAAAATATGCCGCGCGGCTATGTGGAATTGAACCTGATTGACCACCAAATTCCGTTGATTGTTGCCGGCAAACCAATCCAGCCGCGGGTGATTGACCGCACCGCCAGCCAGGTGGATATTTTGCCTATGGCCATGGGCCTGTTGGGCCGCGGTTATTTTACGCGCGCCATTGGCCGCGACGTGCTGAGCGACGATTCCAAAGAGCCGGGTGCCCTGTTGTATGGCTGGGCCGCCTCTCCGGCGACGATTGGGTTTGTGCAGGGCGAGTATTATTATCACAGCCAAGGCGGGAAGGAAGGCCTTTACAAGTATGCGGCGGATAATTATAATGAGGATATCTCAAAGCAGGAGCCGGAACGTTTTGAGCATATGAAACAGTTAGCGCAGGGGCTGTACGAAACGTCGCGCTATCAGTTTTACCATAACCAAAAGCGCGACGAGCGCGATGAATAGGAGAAACGCATGAACGGACTTTGGATTGTAGTTCTGTTGATTGTGGGGTTTGGCGTGTATGCCATATCGGTGTACAACGGGTTTGTGTTGCTTAAAAACCGCGTAACCGAGGCGTGGAGCGATATTGAAGTGCAGATGAAACGCCGCTACGACCTGATTCCCAACCTGGTGGAAACCGTCAAAGGCTATGCCAAACACGAAAGCGGTACGCTGGAAAAGGTCATCCAGGCGCGCAATATGGCGCTGGCGGCCCAAGGGAACGTGAAGGAGTTGGTCCAGTCGGAAAATATGCTTTCGGGAGCGCTGAAATCCATTTTTGCGCTTTCTGAAAATTACCCCGACTTGAAAGCCAATGTCAATTTTATGGAATTGCAGCGCGAATTGCGCGACACCGAAGACAAATTGCAGGCGGCCCGCCGTTTTTACAACGGCAATGTGCTGGCGTTGAACACCAAAATTGAAATGTTCCCCAGCAACATTGTGGCGGGGATGTTCCACTTTGAAAAGCGCGATTTCTTTGAGCTGGCCGAAGGGGAACAGGACGCCCGCAACGCGGTAAAAGTCCAATTCTAGCGGATTATGGCTACCGTTTACGACCATATAGCACAAAACAAGCGGCGCACCTGGCTGCTTGTTTTGTTGTTTCCGCTTACTTTTGCGCTGTTGGGCTATTTGTTTTTGTACGGTTTTCAAAAACTCTCTTTCTCCGACTATCGCTATGATCCCCAGCGGGACGCGTATTACCAATCCTATCAGCCCGGAGTTCCCACCGCGGCGGAACAGGCCAACCGGGTGGCCTTGCAGGTGCTGCCTTTTTTGTGGCTGGCGGCCCTGCTGTGGATGGTGATTGCCTATTATTGCGGCGGGAGCATGCTGATGCACGCCGCCCACGGAATTGAAATCCACCGCGAGGACCAACCCGAAATATACAATCTGGTGGAGAATTTGTGCATTTCGCAAGGGCTTCCCACTCCGCGCATTTACATCATCAACGATGCCTCGTTAAACGCCTTTGCCACCGGAAGGGACCCGCAGCATGCGTCCATCGCGCTGACCAAAGGGATTGTGCAAAAGTTGGACCGCGTGGAATTGGAAGGCGTTATTGCGCATGAATTGGCCCATATTCAAAACCGCGATATCCGGCTGATGCTGATTACGGTGGCGGGGATTTCGTTCTTTACGTTCCTGGCGGAGATTTGCTTTCGGCTGGGGCTGAGCGCCGGCCGCCGCAGCCGCAAAGGCGGCGAAGCGTCTTTCATATTTTTTATCGTGGGGATGCTGTTTGCGTTGTACGGTTATTTAATTGCCCCGCTGATTCGCTTGGCGGTGTCGCGCACGCGGGAATACCAGGCCGACGCGACGGCCGCTTTGATGACGCGCCACCCCGCGGCCTTGGCCCGTGCCTTGCAAAAAATCAGCGCGGACCCGCGGGTGGAAGTGCTGGACGAACATGCCAGCATGGCGGCCATGTGCATTGCCAATCCGCTTTCCAAGGCTTCGCTGTTTACGGCGATTTCGGGGATGTTCTCCACGCACCCTCCGATAGAAAAACGCATTGCGGCCCTGCAGGAAATGGACGGCCAATTGCCGCGCTGAGGCGGTGTGAATTTCAAAAGCCCCGGTTCCTTTCGGAACCGGGGCTTTTTGGCAAGGAAGCTGTCAGTCCATCACCTTGGGGAGGCTGGGGTCAAAGTCAAAATATTCGTAGGGCGTAAATTCAAACATTTGGGCAATCAGGTTCAGCGGGATGACGGAGGTAATGGTGTTGAAATCCCGCGCGGCGCTGTTGTATTTCTTTTTGGAGCTTTGCACTTTGCCTTCGGCGTAGATGATGCTTTTTTGCAGTTTGAGGAAATGTTCGTCGTTTTTTAATTCGGGGTGGTGCATGGCGGCGGTGAATACTTTTTTGAATTTCTGGGTAATTTCATTTTCCAATTTTACGCGTTCCTGCAGCGAGGTGGTTTTGCGGCAGGCGTCTTTCAAGGCGGAAAGTTCATAAATAAACGGCCGCTCCAACTCCGCAAAGGCCGCGGCCGAAAGCGCCAAACTGGGAATTAATTCCGCCCGGTTTTTCATATGATTGTCCAGCTGCTGCCAGGCACGGGCGGCCGCCTTGTTGAGTGCGACAAATTTTACATAAGCCAACATCAGCAAAATTACCAGCATGCACATCGCGCCAAACAAAAACCATATGACCATAATTTGCCTCCGTACCGGTTGACGAACCGACCGATTATAATTACAATGAAAGAAGCGGTTCAGCTACTACACAGTATAATGATTAACCCGAAAGAAATCAAGAACCGCTGCCGGGCGGGTTAATTAGACGGGTTCTCAAGTCGTACCGGCGGGTGCCGGGGTTTCATATTCTTTATTTCAAACGGAGGAGTTCATGGTACTGACGATAACTTCCTTCGTCGGGTTTACGCTGCTGGTGTTGGGGCTGTCGTATTACTTGACGAGAAAGCAAGATGCTTCCTCCTCGGAAGGCTATTTCTTGGCCGGAAGAGGATTGACCGGGTGGGTCATTGCGGCTTCGCTGCTATTGACCAACTTGTCCACCGAACAAATGGTGGGATTGAACGGGCAAGGGTATATGTTCAATATGTCGGGGATTGGCTACGAATTGGGGGCGTCTTTGGCGCTGATTATCGTGGCCTTTTTCTTTTTGCCCCGCTATTTGAAAAAAGGGTATGCCACCATCCCGGACTTTGTGGGTGAACGCTACGATTCTGCCACCAAGCAATTCGTGAACTTCCTCTTTTTGGCGGGGTATGTGCTCATCCTGCTGCCCACGGTGCTGTATTCGGGTGCTATTGGTATGGGCGGTATTTTTAACATCATGGACACGTTTGGCCTTTCCGAAATGACAGCCATTATCATTGTGGTTGTGGCCATCGGCGTGCTGGGGTGCTTGTACACGATTTTTGGCGGCCTTCGCATTATGGCCATTGCCGATACCTTAAACGGAATCGGGCTCATCTTCGGCGGCTTGATGGTGCCGCTGTTTGCCCTGGCGTATGTGGGCGGCGGTGATATTTTGGGCGGTTTAACCGAAGTGGTTACGGCCCACCCCGAAAAATTCAACGCCATTGGCGGGCCAACCGATCCGGTCCCTTTTACCACGATGTTTACGGGGATGTTGCTGGTCAACTTGTTCTATTGGGGCTGCAACCAGACGATTATCCAGCGTGCTTTGGCCGCTAAAAACCTGAAGGAAGGCCAAAAAGGCTTGTTCCTGGCGGCTATTTTCAAATTGATTGGTCCCATTTACCTGATCATCCCGGGCATTGTGGCGTTCCACATTTTCCAGGATAACCCCTTGAAAGTGGGCGATATGGCGTATCCGATGCTCGTCAACAAAGTGCTGCCGTTCTATTTAATCGGGTTCTTTGCGGCGGTGCTGTTCGGTGCTATTTTGAGCTCGTTCAATGCGGCGCTGAACTCGTCTTCCACGCTGTTTATGCTGAACGTGTACAAA
The DNA here is from genome assembly GCA_949294085.1 of uncultured bacterium. Classification (GTDB taxonomy): domain Bacteria; phylum Elusimicrobiota; class Elusimicrobia; order Elusimicrobiales; family Elusimicrobiaceae; genus Avelusimicrobium. The sequence continues at coordinate 59,194 of CASFFX010000009.1, forward strand.
CCGTTAATTAAACCCACCGCCACGGATGAAGAACTGGTGCGCAAAGGCAAATACGTGGGGATTGTGCTGGCCATTTTCTCCATGTGCGTGGCCCCGCTGATTGCGATGGCGCCGTCCGGGCTGTTTAACTACCTGCAGATGGTAAACGGTTTTTACAACGTGCCGATTTTTACGCTGATTATTTTCGGTATGCTTAACAAAACCGCGCCGGCGTGGTCGGCCAAAGTTACGCTCGTATTCTTTATGGTGGGTTACGGGCTGACGCAGCTGGGGGTCATCAAGACGGATCTGCACTTCTTGCACATCTTGGCCATTTTGTTTGTGGTGTCGGTGGTATTTATGTACATTACCGGCAAATTGTGGCCGGCCCCGAACCGCTACGACGATGGAAAAGATTTGAACATCGTAGATACCACCCCGTGGAATTTGCGCGTCGTGGTCAGCGTGGCGATTGTGCTGTGCGTGTTTGGCCTGTATGTGCTGTTTTCCAAGGCGGGAATCGGCGCGTAACGAAGCAGGCTCTTTTTCACAGGCGGGAATTCTGTTCCCGCCTGTTTTGTTTGTAGGGGGAAAAACTTGTTATAATAACTAAACGGAGGAACTCCTTTTATGAACGAAAACCGCATTAACATTATGGAAGCCCCGCAAGCGCCGGCCCCTGCCCCGGTGGAAACGCCGAAGGTGGAATATGCGTCGGTGTCGGAACGGTTTGTAGCGTTATTAATTGACTACGGCGTCGTGTTTATCCCGACGCAGTTGGTGGCGCGGCTGCTGCTCAAAATTTTCGGCCCCGTAACGGAACTGTGGCAGATTGTGGCGGTTTTCGCTGGGATTAACCTGGTGTTTGTTTTGTATGAAACGATTTTTTCGTGCTCGGACCGGGTAACCCTGGGCAAAGCCTTGGTGGGGATTGCGGTCGTCAAAAAAGATTTAAGTGGGCCGCTTTCTTTCCCGCGGGCTTTTTTGCGGGCGATTGGATATTACATTAGTGCGGCCATTTTGATGTGTGGGTTTTTGATGTCCTTTTTTGACGACCGCCGCCGCGCCTTGCAGGATTATTTGGGCGGCAGCGTGGTTGTGCAAATCCGCCAGCGGGGCTGGGGGGAACGGCTGTTCGTACGTTTGTTGGGTACGGTGCTGTTGCTGGCTTTTGCGTGGACGGCCTATTCCCAATTTTTTGGCGGCGGGTCCATTACGCGGGATTTTTATGTCCGCCGCGCCAATGAACATTTGGGGAAAATCGCCATTTTGGAAGAAACCCACCGCGCGCTGTATGGCACTTATACCAACGATTTGTTGCGTTTGTCGTTGTTGTCCGGCGATCCGGTACAGTTCCAGCGGGATACGCAAAAAGCGCTCTATCGCAAAGGATTCAAAATCGGGGTTCAGGGCGACTCGTATAAAATCTCTGCCCAGGCGCAGGACGCTCAGCACACGCCGGTGTATTGGTCGTCTAAATAAAGCCGTTTCTTTTTGCTTACGCCGAAGCAGCCGCTTCGGCGTTTTTATTTGGAAGAATAAAAAATCCCCGGCGGTTCGGCCGGGGATTTGGGTAAGTGTAAAGGCTTATTTTTCTACTTTAATTCCTCGGAAAGCCCGGTACAGCACCGCCAGCAGCCCGAAAATTACATACAGCGAAAATACAATAAAGATAACGTCCTGCGGAAAGCGAATTAGCATCACCACCAAAAATACAATCAGCAGAAGCGTCCATACGCTTAGGCGTTTTTCGCGTTTGGTTTTGAAGGCGGCATACGGAATATTGGACACCATTAACAGCGACAACACCAACATCGCAAACCAAACAAAATTATACAAATGCGGCAAATACACCGTTAACAAGCGCAGGTTGCGCCCGCCCATTTCGCCCACCATAATACTGTACGAAATGGCAAACGAAGCCAATAACGCCGCCGGCGCCGGAACCGGCAGTCCGGAGAAATATTTTTTGGACCCTTCCCCCGCATGGGCCATGGCGTTAAATTTGGCCAAGCGCAATACGCCAAAGCAGGTGTACACGCACGCGATGGTGGCTCCCCACAGCGGCTGGGTATGCAGTACAAAGAAATACATCAGTAATGCCGGGGCCGTGCAGAAGGAAACGGCGTCCGCCAGCGAATCCATTTCCACCCCAAAGTCGCTCTCGGCGTCCAACAGGCGGGCAATACGCCCGTCAAACATATCAAACACCGCCGCGGCCAAAATTAACCACCCCGCCTGGGCAAAGTTTCCGCGTGCGGAAGCCAAAATGGAAAAAAATCCGCACGCCAAATTTCCCAGCGTAAACAACGAGGGGGCCGTCATCGCACCGGTGTGTTTTAGTTTTTCAACGACTTTCGTTTCTTTGTTTTCCTCTTGCATAGGAGCCTCTATTTCCACAAACCAAGCACCGTAATTCCGCCTTGCACTTTTTGGCCTTCTTTTACCAAAATGCGCACGGCGTTTTTAGGCAGATACACCGCCACTTGCGAACCGAAACGTACCAGGCCCAAGTGTCCGCCGATTTTGACTTCCTGCCCGGGTTTTACCCAGCACTCTATGCGGCGGGCGATGGCGCCGGTAATTTGTTCCACGTGGGCAAATTTGGCGGGGTCGCCGTTTTTGAATAACTGAATTAAATTGCGTTCGTTTTTGTCTGCCGCCGGGTTGTTGGCAAAGAGGAAGGTTCCTTTGTGGTAGAAAATTTCCCCCGTTTTGCCGCTGACGGTGGAGCGCTGGATGTGCACGTCAAAGATAGAAAGAAAAATGCGGATTACCACGGAGTTGGGGTCCTCTTCGGTTTTGATGGACAGCACCGTACCGTCCGCCGGGCAGGCGATTTCATCGTCGGCAAATACGGTTTCGCGTTTCGGATCGCGGAAGAAATACGCGCAAAAACAGCCGACCAGCAGGCACAATACGCCCAAAGTGCGCAAATCAAAAAACAAAAACACCGCCGCCGCGGCTACCGCGATGGCAAAAAATTTAAGACCTAAGGGCAACACGGTGCCCACCCAATCAAAACATTTGGAAAGTGTGCGGTTGATGTCTTCTAACATAGTTCTATACTGGTGGGTTTGATTAAATGGCAGGAATAAGTGGGCAGGGGGGGACTTGAACCCCCACGACCTTGCGGTCAACAGATTTTAAGTCTGTCGCGTCTGCCATTCCGCCACCAGCCCTCTTATAGATTTATTTTAACAAAAAAACGCGTCCTTTGCACTTTATTTTGCTTCGGGCGGTGCGGCTATTTGTCAAAGGTTTTTAACCCGTTGTAAAATTTGCGGCAGAACAGGGTTTTTACCCCCAGTTCTTTCAACGATTGCTGCAGTTGGCGGTCGTCCGTTACGGCAATGACGCGGGTGCCGCTTTGGCTTAAAAAATCGGCGCGTTCGTAGATAATTTGGTCGGCGGAGTCCTCTTCCGAGAACGAAATGTGCACGCCCCCGCGGTACAACGGGCCGACGGGGCGGAAGGAGCCGTCAAAAATTACTTCATAGCGGTGCATGGCGTAGTGTTCGTCTTGCGAGATTTCGCTTAAAAAATCAAGAAAATCCGCCGTTACGTCCTCTTCCGAGCGGGCAAACTCGTACAAAAAACTCCGCACCAGGTTTAGCCCGTCAATTAAATAGACAGTAGGTTTGGTGGTCCGATACATAATCGTATTGCCTTTGCTTCGCAAAATTGTTATAAGAAAATGATACAATATAATGCTAATTTACAGGAAGCGCTCTTTGACAATTTCCGTATGTAACGGGGGTGTAATAGATTCGACGGGTATCTGTTGCCGCCCGGGAGCAAGTGCCGGTTGGCCAGGCCGGCTAAAATAGGGCCAAAAAAATAACTAACGACAATCAAGTCGCTTGGGCTAACGCTTAGTCCCACCGCGCCTTTGGTGTCTTCCATACGCTAAAGGACCGCGGTTATTATATGGAATGCGGCAAAGCGGGCGCGGTTCGTCCGGCTTTGCCTAAGACACACGAACCAAACCGCAGGCGTGCCGCTTCGCGCTTAGCTTGCGGTTCACTCAGCGAAGCTAAACTTGTAGGGCCCGGTTGGAGAAGATGTTCGGACGGGGGTGCGAATCCCCCCACCTCCACTTTTTTATAGGGCAGTTTGGCGCGGGGGGTGAAATAAAAACGCCCCAAGCCGTGTTACAAAGTGTACGGAAATTGCGAGGCAGACGGATTTTATCTTTGGAACGGGAGAGTGTATGGCAGCTGAGATTAAGTTCGGAACCGACGGTTGGAGAGGCATCATTGCGTGGGACTTTACTTTTGAAAACGTGCGTCGCGTGGCGCAGGCGCTGGCCGATTACATCAACGAAAACGCTCCGAGCGGAGAGGACGGCAAAATGCCGAAAATTTTTGTCGGTTATGACCGGCGTTTTATGTCGGATTTGTTCGCAGCCGACATTGCAAGCATTTTCCGCTCCAATAAAATAGACGTTACGCTTTCCTCGTGCCCGATTTCTACCCCGGTGGCGGCGTGCCTGAGCTTAAGCCGATTTTGGATGAGCATTATGGTAACCGCCAGCCACAATCCGGCCCACTATAACGGCATCAAAATCAAGCTGGCGGGCGGGTCGGCCTCTTCGCGCGTAACGAAAGAAGTGGAGGAATTTTTGGACCAAAATTCCGTTTTGTTCCTCTATGGGCAAAAAGCCGAACAGAAAGATTTGACCGATGTTTATTTCAAATACGTTGCCGCACACGCAAACACCACCAAGCTGAAAACGTTCAAGTCCAAGGTGGTGATTGACTACATGAACGGCGCGGCGGCCGGCTATTTGGAAAAATTTATTCCCGCCAAACAGGTAATTGCACTGCGGACGGAACACGACCCCACCTTTAGCGCGGGGCAGCCGGAACCGGTGGAAAAGAACCTGGCCGCGCTGAAAAAAACCGTTACGGAAAAAAAGGCCGCCTTGGGCATTGCTTTTGACGGCGACGGCGACCGGGTGGCCCTGGTGGACGAAAAAGGCACTTACCTCACGCCGTGCATGGTGGCGGCGGTGCTGTGCAATTATTTGGTGAAATACAAAAAGCTGAAAGGCAAAATCGTGCAGACCGTTTCTATGGGGTATTTGCTTAAGCGCATTGCCCGCAAGTATGAAATGCTGTTTGAAGAAGTGGGTGTAGGATTTAAGAACGTGGCCGAAAGGATGAATTTGGACGATGTGGCTTTCGGCGTGGAAGAATCGGGCGGGTTTGCCTGGAAAGGAAATCTGCCGGACCGCGACGGCCTGACGGTGGCGTTGGCGTTCTTGGGCATTATGGCAGCCAGCGGCAAAAAAGCCAGCGAGCTGTGCGCCGCCGTAGCGCAGGAGTATGGGGCGTCGGTCTATATGCGGCGGGACTTGCCGATTGCCAAACCGGTGGACAAAGCCGTTATGGCCGAAAAACTGCGCAAAAAACTGCCCAAAAAAATCAATGGCCGCCGGATTGCCGAAACGTTGACGTTTGACGGGCTGAAGATTATTTTTGAAAATGACGAATGGCTGCTGCTGCGCCCCTCGGGCACGGAGCCGCTGCTGCGCGTGTATGCCGAAACGGCCACCAAAAAAGACACGCAGGCCCTGTTGGATTTTGGGGAGAAATTACTGGCCCCTTATCAGAAATAGAGGATTTTCATGTTAAAAATAGCATTAGTAGATGATTCCATAATTTTGCGTTCGGCCATCAAGAACGTGCTGGAATCGTCTGGTTTTGAAGTGGCGTTTGAAGCGGGAGGATCGGCCGAGCTGTTTTCCAAGCTGGACGGAAGCGGCGTGGGGCTGATTTTGCTGGACATTTTTTTCCCGACGGAAAACGGCTTGGATATTTTGGCTAAGCTCAAAAAACATATGCCGCAGGTAAAAGTGCTGATTGTAACCGGCCTTCGCCAGGATACCATTTTGGCCGAGGCGCAGCGGCTGGGGGCGGACGGCGTGCTGTACAAGCCGTTTGATACCGATGAGCTCCTTTCCGCCATAGACCGGCTGACGCATTAACTGTTTTTGCCTTAAAAAACCCGCCCGGCATTTTGCCGGGCGGGTTTTTTGTATGGGAAAGCGGTTAGAGCTTAAGCCATTTGAATTCAAAAAATACCACAACGCTGAACACAAGCACCGGGCCCCACCCGGCCAGGAAAGGATTAATGTAGCCGTTTTCGCCGATAGACGTAAACATGGAAATCAGCCACCAAAACGTAAACGCAATGACCAGCGAAGCAATAATGTTCAAAATTTTGCTTTTGCGGCGCATGCTGATGGCAAAGGGCATCCCCAGCAGGCACATAATCAGCGTAACAAACGGCGTGGCCAGCTTGGATTGAAGCATCGTCTGGGCCGAATAGGAGGCAAGGCCGCTCCGCTTGAAGAAATGAATTCGTTTGGCCAGTTCCCGTATGCTTAAGAGTTTGTTTTCGGTGCGGTCCACCGCCAGTTCGTCCGGTTTCAAATTCACCGGGGATTGGGCCGTTTCAAACGAAGATTCCGTCGTGTCCATCGGGTCTAGAAAAGTGCGCTGGATCCCCTTGGAAAACAGCCAGCTTTTGGTTTGCGGGTCCCAAATCATTTGGTCGGCCACGATTTGGTTGGCAATGTCCCACCCGGCGTCGTAGGTGTCCAGCGACACGCGGGACATGGTGCCGTCTTTTAAGTTTACTTCTTTGGCAAAAAGCATTTGGTTGGGGGACACTTTCAAAATGACGTCCTGTTCCGTATCCGGGTTAAACGACGTGGAAGGGTTAATGCGGGTGTTGTAAATCTCGGCCGATTTGGCGTTTAGCGGGGGGATGACGAATTCCTGCAGGCCCATCGTCAGCACGACGACCAGCAAAATGCACGTTACCACCGGTTTGAACAGCTGGCGCGGAGCAAACCCGCTGGCCACGCAGGCCGTCCACTCGCCGTTGGAGACCATTTCGGAAATGACGGAAATCGCCCCCAGCAAACACGCCACGGGCATGATGGTGGCCAGCCAGTTGGGGAACGTGGTTACCGAATAGGACAGCAAATCCAGCATGGTAGTCGTGCCGTTGCCGAGGTTTTTCATCTTTTCAAAGGTATCGCCCAACACCACCAGCGCCGTAAATACGCCCAGCGCAAAAAAGAACGGTCCCCAAAATTTTTTGGCGATATAGAAATAAATCCGCATCAGATGTTCAACCTCTTTTTCCACAGGTATTTGGCGGCAAAAATCCCCACCACAATCGGAATCCACGGGCCGGGGTAGGCCAGCCAGCCGTATTTTTTACCCAGCGAAAGCCCCAGCGTCATCAGCAAATAAAACGTGAAAATAATGATTACGCTGCACAGCATGCCCCAGCCTTTGTTGGTGCGTTTGCCGAACGAAAACCCAATCGGACAGCTGACGAACAGCAGCACCAGCGGCGAAAAAGCCAGCACGTTGCGCATACTGATTTCGGTGCGGTATTCGTTAATGGTTTCCGCGTCCAGCGGCATTTGGCGCATGCGCCGCAGCAATTTGGTGGTGGACATTTCTCCCACGCGCAGGCGGCGGTATTGCTCTTTCAAAAGCGAAATGCTCATAATGTATTCGTCAAAATTGGCCGCAATGAAGGAGGAAGGGTCTTTCTCGTCCAGGCGTTGCATTTGGCCGTCTTCCAGCTGCAGGCCGATGGCGGTGTTGCTCAAAATCACTTTGCCGCTGGCGGCGTTTACCTTGGTGCTCAGCGCGCCTTTATCGTCGCGCTTAATCAGGTGGATTTGGCGGGCGATGTCGGTATCTTCGTCCAGGCTTTCCAGGTACAAGTCCCACTCGCCCAAGTTCAAAAAGGTTTTCGGTTCCAGGTTTACTTTGGTAATTTTGCTGCGGGCTTCGCTGCGGCGGTCCAGCAGGCGTTTATAGCTGCGCGGCGTCAGCCAGTTTTGCATGACAAACAAGATTACCGTCAGAATAATGGCGCAAAATAAAAGCGGCCGAATAATTTCCTTAAAGGAAAATCCGGCCGCACGCAAAGCAATCAGCTCGCCGTGTTCGCTCATGCTGGTCAGCGTCAGCAAAATGGCAATTTGAAAGGCCATCGGTGCGCTGAGGCAAAACACGTTGGGCAGTACGTTTAACAGGGAGGAAATCACCCAGCCGGCGCTGGTGCCGTACGTCATGGCCATATCCAAAATGCGGATAAACTGGTTCATAAAAATGACGAACGTCAATATTCCCAATACGCCCAAAAAAAACGTTAGGAGACTTTTGGCAATGTATTTTGTAAAAATGCCTACGCGCATATATTTTTATTCTAACAAATATCAGGCCCCGCGGGGGGCGGAAAATACGCCGCGCGGACCCAGAAGGTTTGTGGGCCTTTTGACCCTAGCTGAAACGAAAGAAGAAACATATAATAGAAACATGAGAACCTGGATTTGGGCCCTTTGTTTGCTGGTGGGCAGCCCCCTTTTTGCACAGAATTTGCCCGTGCAGAAAATTTTGAACGGCGCGGTAAAACCGCCGCGGTCCGTGCGGCGCGTCGTTTTGCCGCAGGACAACCTGTCCAAACTGCGTTATGTGCCGCCGCGTATGCAGCTGCATACGCCGCCGGTCCGCGGTGCGGCGCAGCCCCAGCAGGAACATTGGCAGCGGCTGCAGCGAGCGGTAACCCAAAAACTGGCGGGGCTGTTGGCCCCCTCGCGCGCCACTTCTTTGGCGGAGACGGAAAAACGGATTCGCCAGTCGCTTGTAGAAGTGGTAGGCCGGGCCAGCGGCGAATTGATGGGCAGCGGATTTGTGGTGCGTGCGGCTTCCGGCCGGCTGTATGCGGTGGTATCGTATCATGTGGTGGGCCGGTCCGGCAATCAGGTGGCGGTGCGGTTGCATGATGCGTCCGGAAAAGCAATCCGATACGAGGTGGAAGTCAGCGCGGCCGGGTCCTTTGGCATCAATGCGCTGGATGCGGCCATTATTGCTTTGCCCGAAGCGGCCGCCGCACACGTGCAGCCGCTGACCGTGGCGCAGCAGCCGGCCGCGGCAGGGAGCGAGCTGGTGCTGTGGGGGCGGCCGTATGTGATGGACCGCTTTGCCCGGGTGGAAGAACTGAAGGTAACCTTGGTGCAGCCGCTTAAAATTGTAATGGAAAGCGAAGAAATTTCGGATAATTTTAACGGCTTTTGCGGCAGTCCCTTGCTCAATGACCGGGGCGAGGTGATGGGTATTTACAGCGGGCACAACCCCGATACGGGCCACGCGTTTGCGGTCAATGCCCAAAAAGCGCTGCAAAGTTTGATTGCCCTGTACGAACAGGGAACCCCAATGCAAATGTCTTTTAAGCTGTACGGCCAGCCGGTGTTGACCGTCGGCCCGGAAGAAACGGTGGGCTGGGTGCGGCAGTTTAATTCCAACGGACAGCTGGTACAAGAGGTGTATTTGCCCCGGTTTGAAGGCGAATTTGACCCGGAACACGCCGAGCGGCTGTTTGAAAAAGTAAACGCGGGGGATTTTTTGGAGTTTGAGGTCGTAAAACACCGGTTTGTGGACCGGACGGTTTCTATTAATGTATCGTAGGAAAAGCGTTTTTTGAAAGAGGCTCCCGCAAGGGGGCCTTTTTTTTGGCAAGATAGACGGTATAAACGGGGTAAATATTATAAAATGAAACAATGAGGTATTTTTCCCCTTTATGAAAATACTGCGGCTGCCTGTCGCCTTGCTGCTTATCCTCCAATTCGTCGCTGCTCCTCCTGCCGGCGCCGAAACGCTGCCTTACAGCCTGGTGGATAAGGACCAGTATTCCATTTTTGAAGAGGAACAGGAAGCCGAAAAGGAAAAGGAACTAACCTTGGAGGACCCGCCGGACGACGCGGATCTGTTAAAATTTACCAACGAATTTTGGCGTCAGGCGGTTACATCGGTAGAGGGAGCCTATAAACTGGACAAAGACCCCGAACCCATACCGGATTTGACGTTGCTGAACCCCACCCTTTCGCTGCCGCTGTACGGCACCAGCATCGCGCTGACGGGCCGTTACGTACTGGGGTTCAAAATGGCGGCCCAAAAGTACAAGCAGGATTCCAACAACGATATTGAAAGCCGCAACACGAGCACCTTTGAAATGCAGCAGGAAATGCAGCTGAAGATGCAGGGTAAAATTTTGGAGCGCGTGTTTGTGGATATTGACTACGACGACCAGCGCGAGGAAGAAAAAACCATTTCCGTGGCTTACCGCGGCAAACCCGGTGAACTGGTGCAGTTGGCGGAATTTGGGGATATTAATCTGTCCCTGCCGGAAACCGAATTTATCGCTTACCAAAAGCAGCTGTTCGGGGCCAAAATGCACTTGCAGCACAAAAACGCCAACCTCTATTTAATCGGTTCGCAAACGAAAGGTTCCAGCAAGCAGAAGCAGTTCGTTGGCAGCAGCGTGTCGGAAATTATTTCTCTGGCGGACACGTCTTACATCCGCCGTACGTATTACGATTTGACGTTTGGCGGCAACGTGCGCCCCTATATTGACGACGACGGCAACATCCGCTACCCGCTGGACCGCACCGCATACAGCGATTGGAACACGCTGATGGGCAGCATTTCCCCCGGGACGGAAGAAATTTATTATTACAGCAACGATTCTTCCACAACGTCGGATTATGTTCCCGTGGACAAAACCGCCACCGATGTACTGGGCGGCGGAGATTTTTCGGTCAAATGGCAGCTTTTAACGCGCGGGGTGGACTACACCGTAGATTACGCCAGCGGGATTATTACGTTCAAGCGCTCCATTACGCCCGAAAGCGTTATCGCGGTGGACTACCGCAACACCCGCGGCGAACAGCTAAGCGCTACCATGGGCACCCCCAACACCATTAAACTGATTAAAACCGCCAACGACCAATCCGTGGTGTCCGGCGTGGGCATGGCCACCGAAACCGCCAACAAGCTGGAACTGAAAACGTATTACAACATCGGCGCGCAGAAAATCACGCAGGATAACGGAAAAGGCAACTTTATTTTGCAGCTGCAGGACGCCAACGGCCAGGCCGTTTCCAACGCGTTTTACACGTATCCAACCTATGTGGACGTGGATTTTGACAGCGGTATTTTTGACCTGTCTTACCGCATTAACGACACGGGTTTGTACGGCGCTACGCCCAAATCTTCCAAAAACCTGACGTTCAAAATTCAATACGAATCCACGGTAAAAACCTATTTTATTGAGTCTAACATCGTCATTGAATCCGAAACCGTTAAATTAAACGGCCGCACCCTCACCCGCAACAACGATTATTACATTGACTATACTTCCGGGTTCATCACGTTTTACAAAGGCGATGAAATTACCGAAAATTCCGTGATAGACATTACGTACGACACCACCTCCGGCTCCAGTTCCAACAACTCGGTGATGGGGGGACGGCTGGACTATAAACTGTTTGACAAAATTGTGATGGGCGCCACCATGCTGAAGGAAAGCGGCGACAAACCCAACACCGTTCCGCAGGTGGGCAACTACGCCAAAGATCTGCTGGTGTACGGGGCGGACATCAACGGCAAAGACATTAAACTGGCAGAGCCGCTGTCGGTGGATTTCAGCGCGGAAGTGGCCAAAAGCACCAAGAACCAAAACCTCTTTGGCTACGCCATGGTGGACAGTATGAACGAAACGACGGAACGGGTGGGAGGATCCATGGTGTTTAGGGACTGGATTTTTGCTTCCAACCCCAGCGGGCAGCCCGCCTTTTTGGATTCTATCCATTGGGACACGCAGGACCTGCCTTCGCTGGAAATCAACCCGCACTCCATCGCCAATTACAACGACAAACAGCAAGTGCTGATTTTGAATTACGACTTTACCCGCCCGGCCACCACGATGAATCCGTCCACCGGGCAGCCCTTTTTGGACGATGTCGGACGGGACGAAGTGTCTATCGTTTATCCGCTAAGCACCAGCGGGATGGATTTGTCCAGCAAAACGTCTTTTGAACTGACCATGCTGGGGGAAGAAAACGGCCCGCAAGTCAACTTTACGTTTGGTAACATTTCCGAATATTCCGACGCGTCCAACGGGATGGACACGCAATGCGGCACGGGCGTGCCCAAGACGGAAGACATTTACTGCCGCAACACCCTGGCCCCCAACGAAGACATCGGCTGGCTGTTTACCAACCCGGACGGGACGGAAGAACGTTATAACCCGTTTGTAAACAACGTCTATAACCCCGAATCACAGCCCAACGGCCGCATTGATACGCAGGATTTGAACGGCAACGGCGTGTACGACGCGGAAAGTATTCCTACGCAGGGGAACTTCGGTTTTGCCGGGGCCGCCATTGATGGGATGGTCAACAATACGGCTTCCAACACGGCGTGGACCACCTACACCATGCCGCTGCTTTTGTCGGATACGGAAAAATCCCAGTGGACGTCCGTGCGCCACGTGCGTATTACGGTCAAGCTGACCGATGAAATGAGACGCGCCGGCAAACTCAAAGGGCAGATTAAAATCGCCAATGTGTCGCTGTCCGGCACGGCGTGGACCTCGCAGGACGGGACGGACCCGGACCAATTTTCCGTGGCCGGAATCAACAACGTGGATAACACCAACTACGAACCGATTTTTGCCGACACCACCGGCGACGGTTTGACCGTATTTAACTATTTGTACGGCTCCCTTTCCAACTACAAACAATCCACCGGATCTACCAACGCGCTGGACCAAGCGTTAAACATTAAATTTAATACCGTGGACCTTCCCACCGTGTCCGATGACACTTCCGACAGTCAGCCCGCCGGCGAGCTGTACGCCAACCGCAACTTCAGCACCATGGATTTTACCCAGCACCGCGAGTTCCGCTTCCTGCTGCATGGCGCCATGGAACAGGGCGGCGCGCGGCCGCTGAATCAGCCGGGAACGGAATTTTTCTTAAAAGTGGGGACGGATACCAACTACGATAAAGTCATCGTGCCGACGGATTTTAGCGGCTGGCGGTTGATTTCGCTGAAAATGGTGGATACGGACGGCGACGGCGTGCCCGATGCGTTTGAAAACGTGTCCGACCCGTCCTACAACGTGCGTGTGGTACGGCGGCGCACGGTGGGCGGGCTGATGAATTTCCGCGAAGTGAGCCTGATTTTAACCGGGGTGCAGGCGGAAAGCAGTTACGAGTACACCTTTGACCGCGAGGGCACGGCGCAAACGCTGTACGCCCGCGGGCTGTTGCAGGACGGATTGGCATTGTATAAAGACAAAGATTTTACGCTTTCGGCCGGGACGGTGCAGACGGCGGTGCAACAGGCGGACGGAAGCTACCAGGTTACGCTGGACGATCAGGTTTACAGCGCTACCTTGGTGCAAACCACGCCGCTGGGCAGCCGGGGCGAAGTGTGGCTGAACGTGATTCACTTGGCGGACTCCATTACGCTGGAAGGGACGGCCTACAAAGGCGATGTAGAGGTGAAGCTGGACGGGTGGGGCAGCGCCGGCGCGAAGTACAAATACCAAGACAGCAATTTTGAAACGCCGCTGGCCGTGGCCAAAAATCAGGAAGTAACGGAAGAAGAGTATTTCTTGAAAGTGGATAAAATTAAAGAATTCCCCATGGAGGCCAACCTCAAGCGCTCCTCCACCGTTACGCCTATGGTAACCGATACGACCGATTACAACACCATCAGCTTGCTGGATAAAGGGCAGGTGGACCGGCAAAGCGCCGTAATCCGCGGGGATTTTAAGAAAGAAAACTTCCCGCAAATCGGCTTGGAATACACCCAGGACAGCGTGGATTACAACGCGATGAAACGCAAGGACGACGCCCGCACCTACGGCGCCACGCTGAGCCACTCGGTGGGGGACTTCAAAAATATTTCCGCCGGGTATCATATTACCGATTCGTCCATCAATTACGACCGGGAGAAACACCTGGAGTCGGACTCGTACTATAATACCGACGAAAACACCCAAAAAATGAACATGAAAGTTACCTATCAGCCCAGCAACAATTTCAACTTTACGCCCAACTACAACCTGACCAAAAGCCGCGAAGAGCGCACCACTTTCCAGCAAACTTCCACGCAGGACATCAGCTACCCCAAAGCCATGACGCAAAACACCGGCTTCAACAGTACCTGGAAAATTGCCAAGTGGCTGGCGCCTTCGGTCAGCTACAACATCAGCACCGTGGAAAGCAACAACTTAAACGCCAAAACGTTCACCGCTTCCGGCCAGCAGGTAAAAGTGGGGGTGGGCGAAGTGAAAACCATTAACCGCAATGCGGACGGCGGCATTACGCTGACGCTGAACGGCAACGAAATTTTGCCCAAAAGCAAATTGTTTAATACGTTTGTTATTTCTTCCAGTTACCGCATCCAGGATGCGGACTCCTGGTACGATGTGGACAGCGATTTTGATTCCCGCAAAGAATTGTGGATTCGCAGCTCGCTTAGCGATGTGGGGCAGTACGGCTACCGCAAAAGCTTAACGTTGCGCGATACTTTTACCTCCACCCAGCGCTGGAGCCCGTTTGCCCAATACAACTTGGGCGGCGCGGCGGCCCCGCTCAAGACGATTTCGCTGATTAACAACTTTTCCAAAACGCTCCAAACCAACGACCAGACGGGTACTGCGTACGATTCCACCAGCGTAACCCTGCCGGATATGACGTTCTCTATTTCTGATTTGGAAAAATTCTTTTACGGCGGGCGCTGGCTGAGTGCGTCCAACTTAAAACTGCGCTACAGCTGGGTGGAACAGACCACGCCCGGCACTGACGAGCAATACACCACCCAGTACGGTGGCGACCTGCGCTTTATGCTGTTTAACTTTTTTGATACGGTGCTGAACTATACCCGCAAAGTGTCCGACAAGACGGACCTGCGCGCCGGCACCAGCTTGGAGCGCGTGCAAGATAACGACGTTTCCGCGCAGACATCCTTTTATATTGGTTCCATGCGCGTAACGCCCAAACTGCTTTATTCGTCGCACGATAAATGGCTGGTGGCGGGGCAAATCAGCGAAAGCAGTACGGAGACCACCCCCAGCCTGAACCTGCGGTGGGACTTTAACATGCCGCGCGGTTTTAAGCTGCCGTTTATTAATAAAATGTACAACACCACAAACCGCGTAATTTGGAACACCACGCTGTCGTACACGGATAAGCGCTCGCCCGTAGAAGTGAAGGAAAACTACCAAAAATTTGATTTCAGCACGTCGCTGGATTACGAACTGTCGCAAAACCTGCGCTTTACGCTGGGCGGCGGGTTTACGCTGTTGAACCACGCGTACGTGGAAACCGAAGATTATACCGCCTACAATGTGGCGGCGAACGTAACGGTGCAATTCTAATGGTTCGGCTACCTTGGTACAAATCTGCCCTGCAGTTGGTGCTGCATTTCTTTTTCCCGCGTGAGTGCTTTGGCTGCGGGTGCGATTTGGCATGGCACGCCCAAGAGCCGCTGTGCCCGGCGTGTTTGGCGGGGTTAAAAGAACCCGGCCCGCTGATTTGCCGGCGCTGCGGGGCCGTATTAACCAGCGGCGGTGCCCATTGTTACGCTTGCCGGGGCAGCCGGGCCCGTCAGTACAAGTGCGAAATCATCCGTTCGGCGCTGATGTTTAACCCTTCTTCGCGGGCTTTGGTGCATGCCTTAAAATACGCTGGGGCCGACTATCTGGCCCGGTATATGGGCGAGTGTATGGCGCGCCGGTTTGGGCATTATCCCGAATTGGCCGCGGCCGAACTGGTCCTGGCGGTGCCGCTGTTCCCCCGGCGGATGCGTCAGCGCGGGTACAATCAGAGTGAACTGTTGGCCCGGTTTTTTGCGCTGGCGGTGGGGCTGCCGGTGGAAACGGGCGTGCTGGTGCGGGTGCGCGATACCGTCAGCCAGACGACGCTGGGCCGGCAGGGCCGATTGGAAAATATGGCCGGGGCGTTTGCCTGCGTGAAGGCGGAGGCCGTGCGCGGCAAAGTGGTGCTGCTGGTGGACGATGTAGCCACGACGGGAGCCACGTTGGAAGGGTGCGCGCAGGCGCTCAAAAAGGCCGGCGCCAAAAAAGTGCTGGCTTATACGTTTGCCCGGGAATAAAGGTTAAATTTGTCCGTTGGCTTTCAAACTGTAATGGGAGCCTTTGCCCACGATGATGTGGTCGTGTACCGAAATGCCAAACAGCGAGGCGGCCCGGATGACGTCGCGGGTCAGGTCCACGTCTTCCTGGGAGGGCGTGGCGTCGCCCGACGGGTGATTGTGTACCAAAATCAAAGCAGACGCTTTGGCCTCCAGCGCGCATTCCACAATTTTGCGCGGAGACACGGCCACCCGGTCTATTAATCCCGAAGCCACCACCTGCGTACCCATTACCGTGTTGCGCACCGACAGGTAGATGACTTCCAAACACTCTTCTTTTTTACCCGCGAGGGACGCCTTGCAGTATTCCAGCACTTGCCGCGGGGTGCGGATGGTAACGCTGTCTTTTACTTCGTCCAGCGAATATTTTTTGAATACGGCGCGGATTAATTTCAAAAATTGGGCGGTGCTTTCTCCCACGCCGGGCACTTGGGTCAGCTGGGTCAAATCGGCGTCCAGCACGGCGGCAAGGGAGCCAAACTTTTTTAACAGCGCCCACGCAATGGGTTTGGTGTCTTTGCGGGCGATGGCGTACGTCAGCAACAGTTCTAGTGTTTCGTGGTCTAAAAAAGCGTCCAGACCGGACGAAGCAAACTTTTCGCGGATGCGCTGGCGATGCCCAAGATAAGAAGGCTTGCTGTTGTTTGACATAGAAATCCTGTTTTTTTATTATACTGTTTTTAATGCTACAATAGGTATAATCAAAACGCCGTAAGAACGGGGGAATTTTATGAAAAATATCGTAGTAATCGGGGGCGGGCCGGGCGGATATCCCGCCGCATTGAAAGCCGCCGCGCTGGGGGCGAAAGTAACGCTGGTGGAAAAAAACAAAATAGGCGGGGTGTGCCTCAACTGTGGGTGCATACCGTCCAAGTCGCTGTTGGATGCGGCGCACCGTTTTTATACGGCCAAAAATTTGGCTTCGCTCTGTGCCGACGGCGGCCAAGCCGCGGCCGACGCTTTGTTTGCCTTGGCCGATTGGAAAAAAATCCAGGCCCGTCAGCAAGCCGCCACGCGCAAATTGACGCAGGGCATTTCGTTCCTGCTTAAAAAAGCGGGGGTAGAGGTGCTGGCCGGGGAGGCTTCGTTTGTCAACGAGCAAACGGTGCGGGTGAAAGGCGCAGACGGCAGCCAGAAAGACTTGGCCTGCGACGGCGTCATCTTGGCGGCCGGCTCGGAGGCGTTTTTCCCGCCGCCGTTTGACCGGATTAAAGATAGAATTTACGATAATTCCACCGTGTTTGACATGCCCGCCCTGCCCAAAACGCTGGTCATTATAGGGGGCGGCGTCATCGGATGTGAATTTGCGGATTTAATGAGTGCGCTGGGGGTGGGCGTAACCGTGGTGGAAATGCAGCCGCGCATTTTGCCGTTGGAAGACGAAAACGCCGCCCGCGTGCTGGCCCAGGCGCTTTCCAAGCGCGGGGTAACGCTTTGCACCGGCGTGTCCGCTACGGACGTGCAAGAGCAGAACGGCCGCTTTACGCTGACGCTTTCGGACGGCAAGACGCTGTCGGCCGATGCGGTGCTGGCCGCCATTGGACGCACGGTGGATTTAAGCGCCCTGCATATGGAAAACATCGGCGTAGAGTGGACCCGCAAAGGCGTGCGCGTGCACCCCGAAACGCTGCAGCTTAAAAATTCCATTTATGCGGTGGGGGACGTGAACGGCCTGTTCCAATTGGCGCATGC
Source organism: uncultured bacterium (assembly GCA_949294085.1). GTDB lineage: Bacteria > Elusimicrobiota > Elusimicrobia > Elusimicrobiales > Elusimicrobiaceae > Avelusimicrobium. The sequence goes on from CASFFX010000009.1 coordinate 76,908, forward strand.
CGCCACCCGCCAAGGCGAGGTGGCCGCGTGCAATTTGTGCGGGGTGCCGGCCGTGTATCACAACGAGCGCGTCCCGCGGGCCATCTATACTTCGCCCGAGATTGCCTCCGTCGGACTGACGCGGGCCCAAGCCGAAGCGCAGCAAATTCCCGTCAAAAGCCACAAAGCGTTCCTGCTGGCCAACGGCCGTGCCGTAGCGCAGGAGCAGACCGAAGGGTATTATGAACTCATCAGCCACGCGCAAACCGGCCGTTTGCTGGGGGCGGTGCTGGCCGGGGCCCAGGCTACGGAACTGGTGCACACGGCGGCGGTGGCCTTGGCGGCGGGGATGACGGTGGAACAGTGGAAGGAAATCATTTTTGCCCACCCGACGTTTGCCGAATCGCTGGGAGAGGCGGCCGCCCGATGAACGATTTTTGCGTGGTGCTGGTGCGCCCGCGGGACCCCAACAATATAGGCGCCTGTGCGCGGGCCATGGGAAACTTTGGCCTGAGCGATTTGCGCGTGGTGGCCCCGTATGCCCCCGTCTGGCGCGAAGCCGTCAGCGCGGTGGGCGTGCCCGATATCCTGCGGCGGGCCTGCCAATGCGCCACGCTGGACGAAGCCCTGCAAGACGTACATTTTTCGTTGGCTTCCACCGCTCTTAAAAACCGCGATATCCGGCAGGAAATTATTCCGCTGCCGCACTTAAACGAGCGGCTGGCCCAAAATCCGCCGGGGCGGACGGCGTTGGTGTTTGGCAACGAAAAAAGCGGGCTTTCCAATGAAGACATTGAGCGCTGCAGCGCGGTGCTCAATATTCCCACCAGCGCCAAACAGCCGTCTATCAACTTGGCCCAAGCGGTAATTTTGACGTGTTACGAGCTTTCCCGCCGGCCGGATTTTGCCGCTTTGCGCACGCCGGGCCAGGTGCCGCCCGCGCCGACCGACGCCCAAAAAGAAATTTTTATTGAAGCGGCGGACCGCCTGTTTGAAAAATCCGGCTTTAAGACCGATTTTTCCTCCGTCCAGCGCAAGACGCTTTTGCGCCATATGCTGGCACGGCAGGGCCTGTCGCGCGAGCAGTTGTTTTTCCTTAAAAAATGGGCCGAAAAATTGGCCGCCAAATTGCCCTAAATCCAACGGCCAAAGCCCGCATATTTTGTTAGAATATAATAAGAGAAAAAAAGGGGGCATTATGGCGGCTTTTAACATTTTGGTAATTAACCCGGGGTCCACCTCGGACGATATCGGTTATTACCGCGGGGAGAAACCCGTTTTTGAAGTAACGGTGCGTTACTCGCTGACGGATTTGGAACCGTACGAAGGAAAAAACGTTACCGAACAGCTGCCGCTTCGCCGCAAATTGATTTTGGACTACCTGCTGGACCACAAAGTTCCCTTAAAAGAAATTGATGCCGTCATCGGCCGCGGCGGGTTCATCCGCGCGCTGGAAGGCGGCGTTTACGCCGTGAACGACCAGATGATCAACGACTTGGAAACCGGCCGCTACGGCGGGATTCACCCCAGCAATTTGGGCGGCATTTTAGCCAAAGAAATCGCCCAGTACGCCGGCTGCCCCAGCTTTATTGCCAACCCCGTCGTAATAGATGAGCTGCAGCCCATCGCCCGCTATTCGGGCATGCCCGAAAATCCGCGCATTTCCATTTTTCACGCCCTCAGCCAAAAACGGGTGGCCCGCATGATTGCCGAAAAACGCGGCAAAAAATACGAAGAGGTAAACTGCATTGTCTGCCATGGCGGCGGAGGCATTACCGTGGGCGCGCACCGTCAGGGGAAAGTGGTGGACGTCAATAACGGTTACGAAGGGGACGGCCCCATGACGCCCCAGCGCAGCGGCGGAACGCCCAACGCCGGGCTGGTGCAGATGTGCTATTCCGGCAAATATACTTTGCGGGATATGCGCCTAAAGCTGCGCGGCAAAGGCGGTTTGGTGGCTTATACGGGCACGTCCGATGTAAAAGATTTGGAAGAATTTATCCGCACCGGCGAAAAACGCCCCGGCTCGCTGATTTGCTGTACGCGCGAAGAAGCCAAGCTGGCCGAGGACGCGATGATTTACCAAATTGCCAAATATATCGGGGCGATGGCGGTGGTGCTGGAAGGAAAAGTGGATTTTATTGCGCTGACGGGCGGGCTGATGAACAGCAAATACATCCCGCAGGAGCTCAGCCGGTATGTGGGGTGGCTGGCGCCGGTGTACGTGTTCCCGGGCAGCGAAGAAAAAGACGCCCTGCGCGATGCCGCGCGTCGCGCCTTGGAAAACCCCAAAATCGTAAAAAAGTACAGCTGATTTGTATCATTACTTAAGGAGAAACAAACGTATGAAATTCAAAAGTTTTGCCGATTTGATTAACCAAGTGAAAGGTAAATCAAACCGTGTCGTCGTGCCGGGCGCTAACAACAAAGAAGCGCTTACGGCAATTAAAATGGCGGACGAAAACGGTCTTATTTCCCACGGGATTTTAATCGGGCCGCTGGCGGCCGTAAAAGAAATGGTGGCCAAGGTGGGGCTGGACGAAAGCAAGTTTGACTTTATTGACTGCGAAGACGTGCCCACCATGTGCAAACTGGCCGTGGACCAAATCTTGGCCGGCAAAGGCGATTTCTTGATTAAAGGCCTGGTGGATACGAAATATTACATGAAGGCCATTTTGAATAAGGAGGCCCACCTGGTGCCGGAAGGGGCGCTGCTCTCCCACTTTGTGCTGTTCAGCACGCCGAAATACAAAAAGCCCTTCGCGGTAACCGATTCCGCCGTGGTCATTGCGCCGACGTTGGAACAAAAAGCCAAAATTATTCAAAACGCCGTGAACACCATGCACAAACTGGGCTTGGAACACCCGAAAGTGGCCTGCGTGTGCCCGGTGGAAAAAGTAAACGAAAAAATCCCCTCCACCGTGGACGCCGCCGCCCTGGCGCAGATGAACGCGGAAGGCAAAATTACCGGCTGCACCGTGGAAGGCCCGTACGATTTGTACATTTCCCTGTCGCCCGAAAGAGCGGCCGAAAAAGGCATCAGCGGCAAGACGGTTGCCGGCGATGCGGACATCTTGATGCTGCCCGATTTGGACGCCGCCAACCCGCTTTACAAAGCGTTGGCCTTCTTTGGCGAACAAATGGAAGCCGCCGCGGTGCTGGTGGGGCCGAAAATTCCGGTCATCCTGCCTTCCCGCGCCGATGACCCCAAAGTAAAGCTCAACGCCATTGCGCTTTGCTCTTACTTGAAAGATCAAAAATAACTTCTTCCTGCAGGGGCGGCCCAATGGCCGCCCCTGGCTATGTCTATGAGAAAAAAGATTTTAGCTTTATTGCAGCGTCATTATCGGCGCTATCACGATACCCTTTTTTACGTACTTACCCTGTGCGTGATTGTCATTTCCACGGCGGCGGCAATTCACGTGTCCCGCGCTAAAGACGCACAGGAGCGCGAAAATATGCACGAGCGCGAAATACCGGTGGTGGAATACACGGTAAAAGAAAAACCCATTTATGTCGCTTTGCAGGAATCCGGGCTGGATAATCAGACGGTGGCCCAAATCGTCAGCAAATTGGGCACGGTGGTGGACACCCGCAAATTGCAAAAACAGGATACGTATTCCGTATCGGTGGACGCGGACAAACGGTTTATTATGCTGTTGCTGACGCAAGGCTTCAAACGTTTTTATGTGGCCAATGTGGAAGGTGCGCTGGTGGCGGGCGTGAGCGATGTGGAAATTAAAACCCGCGTGAAAACGGCCGCCGGGAAGGTGGAAGGTTCGCTGTTTAACTCCATGTTAGCCAAAGGACTGCAAGTGCCGCTTATTTTGGATTTTACGGACGCCTTCTCGTGGACGATGGACTTTAACAGCGACACCCGCAACGGCGACGAATACGCCGCCCTGTGGGAGGAACATTATACCGTAACGGGGGAAATTACCGGGCAGGATTTGCTGGCGGCTTCCTACAAAGGCATTGAAACGGGCACTACGACAAATGCCTTCTATTTTGAAGGCGACTTCTACGATGAAACCGGTAAAATGAGCCGCAAGATGTTCTTAAAGTCGCCCATCAGCTTTCGCAATTACCGCATTTCCTCGCGCTTTTCGTATGGGCGCATGCACCCCATTTTGAAAAAGCGCCGCCCGCATTTGGGGATAGATTACGCCGCCCCTTCCGGTACGCCGGTGCAGGCGGTGGCGGACGGTACGGTGCGTTACGCCGGCAAAAAAGGCGGCTTTGGCAACTATGTGGAAATTCGCCACGCCAATAGCTATACCACCACGTACGGCCACCTGAAAGGTTTTGCCAAAGGCATTAAATCCGGGGCCAAGGTAAAGCAGGGGCAGACCATCGGATACGTGGGCAGCACGGGGCTTTCCACGGGGCCGCACTTGGATTTCCGTATTAAAGAAAAGAATAAATTTATTGATTTTCTGAAGATGAAAAACCGCAATTCCGCCGTGCGGGACGTACCCAAAAACCAACGGAAGGAATTTGAAGAGCTAAAAGTGTTATACTTAAAGGAATTGGACGCGGCCAAACAAGCGGCTTTTGCCAAGCCGGCCGCTTCGGAGGAAAAGCATGAAGCATAAAAAATTAGCGCTTACCGGCGGGCCCAACAGCGGCAAAACCACCGCGCTTTCCGTTCTGAAGGAAACCTTCGGCCCCAAAGTGGAACTGGTGCGTGAAGCGGCCACGATGATTTTCAGTGGCGGTTTTCCGCGGCAGGACAACAGCCGCCCGCATATTGAGGCGGCCCAGCAGATTATTTTTTACGCCACGCGGGAAATGGAAAGCCTGGCCGAAGAATCTTCGGACGCGCCGCTGATCGTTTGCGACCGCGGCACCGTGGACGCCGCCGTGTACTGGCCGGGCGGAGTGGACGATTTCTTCAAACACATGAACACCACCCTGGAGGCGGAACTGGCCCGCTACGACGCCGTCATTCATCTTTCGCCGCCCACCAACCCGGCGTTTTACCAATCCACCCACGTCCGCACCGAGAATTTGCAGCAGGCGTTTGAAATTGACCGTAAAATTATGAAAATTTGGGAGAAACACCCCAACCGCTTAATCGTGGGAGGCAAAGAACATTTCTTTGAAAAAGCGGAAATTATTAAAGATTTTGTAGAAAAATTATTAAAGGATAACTTATGAAAAAAATCGTTTTAACCGGCGGCCCCAGCGGGGGCAAAACCACGGCTCTTTCCATTTTGAAAGAAACGTTTGGCAACAAAATTGCCCTCGTGCAGGAAGCCGCCACGCTGATTTACAGCGGCGGTTTCCCGCGCAAAGACAACAGCCCCGTCCATATTGAGCACGCGCAGAACATTATTTTTTACACCGTCCACCAGCTGGAACACTTGGCGGAGGTTACGTCCAACGCCAAAGTGATGGTGTGCGACCGCGGCTCTATTGACGGCGCCGTATATTGGCCGTATGGACCGGACAATTTCTTTGCTTCTATGCATACGTCCCTGGAGGCGGAACTGGCCCGCTACGACGCGGTGATTCACCTGTCGCCGCCGCCGGAGAAAGATTTCTATCAAGCGACCAACGTCCGCACCGAAAACTTGCAGCAGGCGTTTGAGATTGACGATAAAATCTTGAAAATTTGGGAAAAACATCCCAACCGCTTGGTGGTTCCGCGCGAAAAGCATTATTTTGAAAAAGCCGAAATCATCAAAAATTTTGTGGAAAAACTAATTTCCGAATAATGAAGGAGCCGTAAAAATTATGTGGAATCCGTTTAAGAAAAAACAGGCAGAGGCTGTTGCCTCGGCCCAGCCTGCGCAGCAAAAAGACGCTGCCAAAGAAACCAAAAAAGAATCTATTGAAGAACGTTTGGAGCGGGAAATTGATTCCTTGCCGGATATGATTAAAGGCAAGCTGAAAGATCCCGTCATCAAAAAACGCTTTATTGACATTGCCAAACGTATGGAAAAAGACGGAGTGGATTTTAAGAGTATCCGCCAAATGAAAAAATGGATGAAGGCGCACGAAGCGGAACTGAAGGCCGAAGCTTCGGGCGGCACCGTGCAGAAAGTGGAAACGGTGGTGCACGAAGGGCCTAAAATCGGCCGTAACGACCCGTGTCCGTGCGGCAGCGGCAAGAAATACAAAAAGTGCTGCGGCGCCGGAAAATAACGCGTTTGACAAGCAGAATTGAACGGACGGACCCGGGAAACGGGTCCGCCCGTTTTTAGTTGTACCGAAAAAGAGGACCTTTCTGATTTGCTTCTTCTTTTGAGTCAGCCTCTTATGGAAGGAAACCAAACAGTATGTCTGCCCCGTAAAGAGGCCTTGATTCGTTTTTTTTTTTTGATAAATTTTGCTTATGAGCAAAAATGATCAAAAAACCTTCCCGGCGGGGAAAAACGCCGGATTTACGCTGATAGAGCTTCTTGTGGTGGTGTTAATTATTGGCATACTGGCGGCGGTGGCGCTGCCACAGTATGAAAAAGCGGTGCAGAAAGCCCGCGTAACGGAGGCGATGGGCATCCTCAAAAAAATGGGGGACAATGTGGATATGTGTTTGTTGGCCAATGGGGGAGTTTATAGTTCCTGTACCAATTCGGACGTCGTAATGGAAGGATTGGAAAACTTGACTCAGAGCGGCATCTCGGTTTCCAGTAAAAACTTTTCTTATATGTTTTTTGCGTGGCTTCTTGCGTCAGAAAAGCAGGGAGATTATCTCCTTATCTTAATTACGCCTTCTCTGCTGGAGGCTGCTAAATCCATGCAAGGCGTATCGGTAACTGCAAAAGCAGGGCGTTTTTGCCAACCTCTCACAGACAAAGGCCTTTCTTTTTGTAAAAGCTTAAGCAATCAGAGCCCTTTTTCGTTTAGTACGGGCGAAACAGTGTATCCCTTCTAAAAAATAAACCCCGCCGTTTGGCGGGGTTTTTTGTGGACGAAAAAACTTATTTTTCCAAGCGGGACAAGCGGTTCTGCGCGCGGGAGGCCCATTTGTCCGTCGGGTGGTTGATGATCAGCTTTTTGTAAATGGCAATGGCTTGCACATTGTTCTTTTGCTGTTCGTAAGAGCGCCCCAGCTCGTACATCAGTTCCGGCGCCTGGGGGCTTTGCGGGTGCATCAAGAGTGCTTTTTCCAGCGCTTGCACGTACAGCGCCGGCTGGCGCATTTTTTTCTGGGCCAAATCCGCCGCTTTCAACAGCGCGTCGGTGGAATTTTGCTCATCGGCGCTAAACGCGGCCGCCGTTTGCTGCAACGTTTGATAGGCGCTGGTGTAGTTTTTGGTTTTAATGTACACGTCCGCCTTGCCTTGATAAGCTTCGTACGCGGTCGGTGCCGTGCCCAAGAGTTCAATGGCTTTATCGTAGTTGATGAGGGCGCTGTCGTACTGTTTGTTGTTTTCGTCCAAAATGGCCATGTGCTTATACACAATGCCCGTTTCGGACGAGCCCGGAAATTCGCGCAAAACCTGGGTGTAAGTGCCCATGGCGTTGGCGGTGTCTTTCAAATTGTCGGCATAAATATCGCCGATTAAGCGCAGGCTGGCCGCGCGGTACGGCGTTTTGGGGTACAGTTCGCCCGCTTTTTTGTATTGCGAAATCGCCGCCAGATAGTTGCCGTTTACGCGGTGCAAATCCCCGTACCACAGTTCCACCAAATCGCTGTTTTCATAGGTGGGATTGACGGCGAAAAATTCTTCAAACGCCTGGGCCGAAGGGGCGTAGAGTTCGCGGCCCGAGAGTTTGGAAAGGGCAAACAGCGCTTGCGCCTGGCGCTGGGCCGGCGTTTTGATTTCGGCCGGCAGAGCCATCGTAAAGAGATGGGTGGCCAGTTCGCGCTGTTTGGGTTGGACGGCCATTACCGCGCTGGACATCAGCGGGTTGAGCAGCGCAAGGTCCGTTTCCGGGTACATGTAGCGCAGCATAAACAGCGTTACCAACGCATTTTCGTACGCTTCGGCCCGCACATACAGGCGGGCTTGCAGCAAGAGCGCTTCGGCCGCGGAGGCATTTTTGGGGTTTTGTTTGACCCAGGTGCCCAAGCCGTTTGCCAATGTTTTGGCAAAAGCGCGTTCTTCCCGGCTGGGTTCAGCCGAAAGAGTTAAGGCCTGCTTCTTGTAAAAATTCAACGAAGCGGCGGCGTCTGCCGCGCAGACGCACGGAGCGGCCACAATAAGAGCCGCAAAAGCAAATAATAGGTTACGCATAAAGGGTTTATCTGTAATTGGTGAATTGAAGTTCTACGCCAAAGTCCTTCCCGCGCAGCAGGGCCATGGTGTTTTGCAGCTCGTCCTTGGATTTGGACGAAACGCGCAGCTGGTCACCCTGGATAGAGGCGGAAACTTTAAGCTTGGCGTCCTTAATGGCCTTGGAAATTTCTTTGGCCTTGTCGGACGGAATTCCCTGCTGGATTTTGACCGTCTGTTTGGCGTTTCCGCCCAGCGCGGCTTCAATCTTCTGCGGCATCATATTTTTAAGCGGAATGCCGCGTTTGGCAATCCGGGTAAAAATAATGTCCCGCAAGGTGTTTACCTTGTATTCATCGCTGGAAGCGAGCTTCAGTTCGTTTTCTTTTTGGTTCAGTTCAATGCTGGAATTGGTTCCCTTGAAGTCGTAGCGGTTGGTAATTTCTTTATTGGCGGCGGAAACAGCCTCCGAAATCACGTTCAAATCCACTTTGGAAACAATATCAAAGCTAAAATCTGCCATAGTAAAAACCTCCGCAAACGGCCGGAGCCGATTTATTTCCTATATTATATCTTTTTTTGTACAATGATTTTATCGGCGGAGAGGGCCGCAGTCGGCCGATTTTTTCCGCCTTATCCTAGGGAGGTTGACTAGCACGTCGGCGCCGGGTTCTCCGGCGGAGTTTCGCTTATGAAAATCAAAATTCGTTTAACCGTAATGAACTTTCTCCAGTTTGCTATCTGGGGCGCGTATCTGACGTCCATGGGTACGTTTTTGGCCGGAGCCGGATTGGCGGAAAAAATCGGCTGGTTTTATGCGGCGCAGGGATTTGTGTCGCTCTTTATGCCGGCTATCATCGGCATCGTGGCGGACCGGTGGATTCCCGCTCAAAAATTGTTGGGCCTCTGCCATTTTCTGGCGGCCGTGGGCATGGCCGGGGCGGCGTATTTCGGTTCGCTGCCGCAGGTCAGCTTTGCGGCGGTGTTTGGCATGTATCTGTTCAGCGTGGCGTTCTATATGCCCACGATTGCCCTTTCCAACTCGGTGGCTTACACCGTGCTGCGCCAAAACAATTTTAATACCGTTTCCGCTTTCCCGCCGATTCGCGTATTCGGGACGGTGGGCTTTATCTGTGCGATGTTGACCTCCAACTTTACGGGTTTTCAAAACACGTATATGCAATGGTATTTTTCGGGCATTTTAGGCTTGCTGTTGGGCTTTTACTGCTTTACGCTGCCCAACTGCCCGACCTGCGAGTCCAAAGCTCAAACGCTGGCCGAAGCGCTGGGGCTCAAGGCGTTTGCGCTGTTCAAAGAAAAAAAGATGGCCATTTTCTTCATCTTTTCCATGCTGCTGGGGATGTCTTTGCAGATTACCAATGCGTATGCCAACCCGTTTATTAACGGTTTTAACTCGCTGGAAGGCTTTGCGGGTTCTTGGGGGGCCAATAACGCCAACGCGCTTATTTCGCTGTCCCAAATGTCGGAAACGCTGTGCATTTTGCTGATTCCGTTCTTCTTAAAACGCTTTGGTATTAAGAAAGTGATGCTGATCAGCATGTTTGCCTGGGTGCTGCGCTTTGGCTTTTTTGGGATTGGCAACCCCTCTACCGCAACGGGGATTGTGCTGTTGGTCTTGTCCATGATTGTGTACGGTGTGGCGTTTGACTTCTTCAACGTGTCCGGCTCGCTGTATGTGGACAAAGAAACCGACCCCGCCATCCGCTCCAGTGCGCAGGGCGTATTTATGCTGATGACCAACGGCTTTGGCGCGATGATTGGTACGCTGGGCGCCCAATGGGTGATTAACAAATTGGTCAACGTGCACATCAACGCCTACACCGCGGCGCACGGCTTTTTGCCGGCGGGCTCGGTGTACCCGGCGGACGTTTCGCACTCCATTATGACGGGCTGGACGGAATCGTGGTTCATTTTCTCCGGCTTCTCGCTGGTGGTGGCGATTTTGTTCGCGTTCATCTTCAAGTACAAACACGTGCCGGAAGCGTAAGCTTTGCGAAGTGTTTCAAACGGCGCCCTTGGCAACGGGGGCGCCGTTTTTTTGGGATTCAAAAGCCATAAAAAAACCGCCCGTAAAGGGCGGTTTTCAAAAAGGCTTAACGGCTTATTTGGCGGCCGCTTTGTTGGCGGCTTTGGCCAAGCGGGATTTCTTGCGGGCGGCCGTTTTCCAGTGCATAACGCTCTTTTTGGCGGCCTTGTCAATGCAAGATTCGGCTTTTTTCAAGTCTTCTTTCAGCGTGGCGG
>CASFFX010000010.1 GCA_949294085.1 uncultured bacterium
ACATGATTATGCCTGGTGATAACGCGGAAATTGAAGTGAAATTGATTACGCCTGTGGCCATGGAAGAAGGGCTGCGCTTTGCAATTCGCGAAGGCGGTCATACGGTAGGCGCCGGCGTGGTAACCAAAATTATTGAGTAGTACAATTGTTTAGTTCACTGTGGCGGGGGCATTTCACCAATGCCCCCGCGGATATCGCGAACGAACGGAACTTTGAGGAAGATCCTCTATTTTAAGGATATAAAAGATGGCTAACGAAAGATTAACGATCGCGCTGATTTGCACCGAATGCAAGAATAAAAACTATTATCAAGTGCGCGGCAAAAAGAAAGAATACAAATTGGAGCTCAACAAGTTCTGCAAAAAATGCGGCAAGAGCACCAAGCATAAAGAAGGCAAAGCCTAAGATTTTTGTGGGAGCGTCGGTTAACTGGTAAACCACCGGTCTCCAAAACCGGGACTGAAGGTTCGAGTCCTTCCGCTCCTGCCAGGTTTTATACCAAGGAAAACGGATATTTATGAATAAAGCAATCAATTTTCTTAAGCAGTCCGTCGGCGAGCTGAGAAAATCCACCTGGCTTTCCAGACAGGAAGTGGTACAGTCCACTATTCTGGTAGCGATTGTTGTGGCGTTGGTGTCGGCGTATGTCAGCGTCATTGACTGGGGCCTCACCGAAGTGCTCGGATTGGTAATTGGAGGGCGCTAATGGCTGAAGAGAAAGCTTGGTACGTCGTGCATACCCAAACGGGGCACGAAGATAAGGTAAGAGAAAAAATTCTGCTCAACAGCGAAATCCAAGGCTTCGGGGATCGCGTTTTTCAGGTATTAGTTCCCACTGAAGAAGTTGTAGAAGTCAAACAAAACAAGAAAATTTTGCGCAAACGGAAGTTTTTCCCTGGTTATGTGCTGGTACAGATGAACATGACCAGCGAAGCGTATTGGTTTATTAAAAGCATCACGGGCGTAACCGGATTCTTGGGCGATCCCAACCCGGTGCCGCTGCCGGAAGAAGAAATTGCCGGTATCGTGGAATTGACGGATAATACCTCCGGCAAGCCCAAACACGTGGTGGAATTTGAACGCGGCGAAAGCGTACGCATTACGGAAGGCCCGTTCAAGCACTTTATCGGTACGGTGGAAGAAGTAAACGAACAAAAGAACAAACTGAAAGTGATGGTAACGGTGTTTGACCGTGCCACCCCGGTAGAAGTGGACTTCCTCCAAGTAGAAAAGAACTAGATTTTACCGCAGTAAAGCAGTAAAAAATATGGAGTAACAACAAAATGGCAAAAGAGAAAAAAATTAAAGGTTACATCAAGCTGCAGATTCCCGCTGGTGCCGCCAACCCGGCCCCGCCTGTGGGTCCGGCCTTGGGCCAGCATGGTGTAAACATCATGGAATTCTGCAAACAATTCAACGCCAAGACGGCGAAAATGGAAAAAGGGATCAAGATCCCGGTCATCATTACCGTATATGAAGACCGCTCTTTCACCTTCATTACCAAGATGCCGCCTATGGCTGTGCTGATTATCAAGGAACTGGGCCTTGCAAAAGGTTCCGGCGCGCCGCACAAAGATAAAGTCGGCAAGATCACCCAAGCCCAATGCGAAAAAATCGCGGCTCAAAAACTGCCCGATTTGAACACGAAAGACATCAAACAGGCGGCCGAAATGGTAAAAGGCACCTGCCGCAGCATGGGTGTGGACGTAGTAAAATAAAATTTAACTGAGGGAGGGCGACAACGCCCGTTTGTACCTAAGGAGTATTTAGATGGGAAAAAGAATGGAAGCAGCTCAAAAAGCTTACGATAAGTCCAAAGTTTACACGTTGGCCGAAGGCGCTCAGATTGTGAAAGACAACGCCAAAGCCAAATTTGACGAAACCGTTGAAATCCACGTGAAACTGGGCATTGATACCAAGAAAGCCGATCAGCAGGTTCGCACCACCGTGGCTTTGCCGCACGGAACCGGTAAGACCAAACGCATTGCCGTCATCGCCAAAGGCGAACACGCGCAGGAAGCGCAGGCCGCCGGAGCCGACAGAGTAGGCTGCGAAGACATTGTGGATGAAGTGCTGAAAGGCAAAATTGACTTTGACGTGCTCGTCGCTACGCCTGATACGATGAGAGACTTGGCCAAAGCCGCCAAAATTTTGGGCCCGCGCGGTTTGATGCCGAACCCGAAGAGCGGTACCGTAACCTTTGACTTGGCCAACACCATCAAAGCCTTGAAAGCCGGCCGCATTGAATTCAAAGCCGATGCGTATGGTATCGTGCACGCCATTATTGGCAAAGCGTCGTTTGACGCGGCCAAACTGGCGGAAAACGCAAAAGCCGTTATGGACACTATCCTTCGCGTAAAACCGAGCACCTCCAAAGGTATCTATGTGCAGAGCATTTCGCTGAGCTCTACCATGGGTCCCGGTGTATTCGTTACCCTTAAATAGTTGTTCTCTTTTGCATAAAAACCCCGCTTTCCGGCGGGGTTTTTTTATGGGCAGCCGAAGAAGGTGCGGGCTAAAGCAGAACAGCGCCTTTTGGACGTGGAGGCACCCCAGAGTTTGCACGAGGGCGTGGCTTCGTGTTACAATAAAAGAAGTCCGTTATGCGCTATGGTATGCTGATTTTATGGCTGTTTGTTATGGCCGGTTCCGCCCAGGCGGAACCGGGCGCACGCGGTTTTAGGGAAATTGCGCGGCGTTGGTTGGGCAAACCACCCGCGCGGGCGGCCGTACAGGCGCCGGCGTTGGAGCGGCAGGTACTGCGGCAGGCGGGAGCACTTCGGCGCAATTTGCCGGCCTGTGTGGGGACAAAATGTCTGCCGCCTAAACCAGGTACACGTGAAAAAATTCCGCTTAAACTCTCGGCCGAGGACCTGCGTTTTAACGCGCAAAATGAACGTTTGTCCCAAAAGTGGCGTGCTGTGTCGGAACGGGATTTGGCCCTTTTGCGGCAATACAAACCGCAAATTCTGCAGCAGTTGAACGTGTCTTATCCCAAAGCGCCCGTCAATTACGCCGCTTTGATTCCGCCGCAGGCCAAATACATTGCCGTAGGGGAAGAACACGGCTTTGCCCCGCTGCGCCAAGCCTTTGAAGAGATGGTGTTTCAATACCAGGCGCTATATCCCAAACGCAAAATTATCGTGCTGACGGAATTTGTATTTGACCGCACCCTTCCGCTTTCGGAGCATACGGGGAAGCCCGTTTCGCTGTGGGGGCTGCGCTACCGGCGCATTAGCCCGGATTTTCGCTTTTTGGAGCGGTTTATCAAGCGGGGGATTGCAGTCATCGGCCTAGAGGACGAACGCTTTTTCCGCAGCCACCAGCGGCTGGTTACGCCCGCTTTCCGGCAGGTAGAGTCGGTATATGGAATGAAGGTGCGTAACGAGCATTGGCGCCGTATTATAGCGGACGTGCGCCGGCGGGAGCCCCATGCGGTATTTTTTATTTACACGGGCAATATGCACGTGCATTACCGGGCGCCGTTTTCGCTGGCGGCGGTGTCCGAGCAGATGTACGTGGTGCAGCTGCTGGCCCGCGATTTGGGGACGGACTGGCCTTTTGGCTCCGTGATGCAGACGGAACCTTTTGCCCGGGCAGAGCAGGGGGCATACCCGATTGTGCTGACGTGGCCGGATAAAGGGGCGTACCGGATTCTCAGCGGGTTTGACGCGGGATTTATTTTCCCGATTTCTTCTAAATAGGAGCCGTTATGCGAAAGATAATTGTGTGGGCCGTTTGTTTGCTGGCGCTGGGAACGGCGTGGGGGCAGGTGAACGTGTTGTCCGTATCCGATGAGGACAAACACACCCGCAAGGAAGATTTTTACCATACTTTTGAGTATTATATTTTGCCGCCCGGTGCGGAGGGGAAAATACCGGTGGGCAAATGCCAGGCGACGCGGATTGGCCGGCGGTGGTTCGCCACGGCGGCGCATTGCGTTAAAAAAGCGTGCCAAAACGGGTGCGTGATTCGCATGGATTTGCTGGAGCAACCCGTATCGGCTTTTGCCAGCGTAACGCACTCGGCCAAGCGGCCGGCCGTATTTGTGCATCCGCAATTCTCGGAAAAGAAAATGGTCCAGAACGATTTTGCCCTCATCCGCTTGGATTTGGACCGCACCCCGCAAACCTACTACCGCCGCCCTTCCGGCAAACGCAAATACAACGTGGCGATACGCCGGGCGGAATTTGCCCGCTTTTTGGACCAAAACCGCCAAGCCGCCAGCCAATACCGCCATATCCTCAGCCCGGATTTTCCGCCGCTGGTGCTGTTTGACGACGGCAATTACCGCATAGAGCGGGGTTTGTCCGTCATTTCTATTTTTGGCGGCAAGCGCGAAATTAAGCCGGATCCGTACCCGGTGTATTATGTAAAGGAATTGGGGTTTGCTTATACGAGCAATTTTGGAATCCGAAAAGGGATGAGCGGCTCCGGCGTGATGACCAATACGGGCGAGCTGGTGGGGATCATTTCCGCCAATTTAACTTCTATCCGCGGGCCCAATAAAAAGAACGCCAAAACGCAGGCGTATTTTATGTTCCCCGTTTTCAACCGGGAAATTGCCTCGTTTATGGAAGAAGTCATGGGAAGCGATTATTATAAGTTGGATTGGAAGGACGCCTATCCCAGCTTTGTCAGCAAAACGAAACAAAATTTTGCCCCCGTGGTGCAGGCCGTGCGCTGGGTAGATCAGCACGGGGCAATCCAATAAAAAAAGGGACGCTGAAAAGCGTCCCTTCTTCATTTTGGCAAATTACTTCAGCTTGGCTTGCCGGCGGGCTTTGCGTTTTTCCAAGCGTTCCTGCTTGGTTTCGCGCCGCTTGTAGCCGGCGTGTTCGGGGGAGGTGGGGGCTTCGTTGTCAAAATCCCCGTTCCACTCAAATTCGCGTCCGCCTACCAGCAAGGTGTCGCCATCTTGCACGCCAAATTTAAGCAGGGCCTTTTCCAGGCCGATTTTCTTAAAAATGCCGCGCAGGCGGTTGACCGCTTCGGGTTGGTTGAAGTTGGTCATCGCGATAAATTCCACCACTTTTTTTCCGGTAATGTGGATGATGCCTTCTTCGTCGCGGGAAATGGAAAAAATGGGTTCCACTTTGTGCGTAACGGCCGTTTTTTCTTCCACAACGGGCATTTCCACCGGCGTAGCGGCCAGAATTTTTACCACTTCGTCCAGCACCGCGCTGACGCCTTCGCCCGTGGCGGCGGACATCTTCATCACTTTGTGTTTTTTGAATTTTTTCTTCAGCGTTTCATAAGCTTTCTGGGCCGAAGGCAAATCCATTTTATTGACCACAATAATACGCGGTTTTTCCGCCAGTTTTTTGTCAAACGTTTTCAGTTCGTTCTCAATCACTTTGACGGATTTCTCCGCATCCATCCCGTCAAATCCGTCCGGGTCCACCAAGTGCAATAGCACGCGGGTGCGCTCAATGTGTTTTAAGAATTGGTACCCCAGGCCCTTGCCTTCGCTGGCGCCTTCAATAATGCCGGGAATATCGGCCGTGGCAAAGCTGACGTTTTTGTGCAGCGTAATGCCCAGGTTGGGGTTGAGCGTAGTGAAGGGATAATCCGCAATGCGCGGGCGTGCTGCGGAAATGCGGCTTAAAAAGGTACTTTTGCCCGCATTGGGAAAGCCCACTAGCCCTAAATCGGCCAGGACTTTTAACTCCAAAATCAGCGTTACTTCTTCGCCGGGCTGTCCGTTTTCGGCAATGTGCGGGGCGGTGTTGTTGCGCGTTTTGAACGACTGATTGCCGCGGCCGCCCATGCCCCCTTTGGCTACCACAAATTCCTGCCCGGGCTGGGTCAAATCGGCCAAGATTTGGCCGTCCCGTTTCACAATCGTGCCGCAAGGAACGAGGACAATCTTGTCTTCCCCGGCGCGGCCGGTTTTGTTGTACGTGCCGCCTTTTTCGCCGTTTTGGGCTTCAATGTGCGGGTTGTAGGCCAGCTCCAGCAGGGTGGTGAGGTTGGGTTCCGCGCGCAGGATTACGTCGCCCCCCTTGCCGCCGCAGCCGCCGTTGGGGCCGCCGAATTCAATAAATTTCTCGCGGCGGAAAGACAAACAGCCGTCCCCGCCTTTGCCGGCGGTAACGTAAATTTTCACACGGTCTAAAAAACTTCCGGATTGCATAATTCCTCTTTGCCGCGTGCGCGCGGCGGATTGTATCAAATAGGGTCGTCCTGCTCTAGCGCTTGGGCCAGCAGCTTTTTGGACAGGCTGCGTTTGGCTTTTTGGCGGGCCCGTTTGGCTTTGGTGCGCGCCGGTGTGCGGGTGCAGGAATAAGCCCACTCATCTTGGCTTACGTGTAATTCATCTTTCTTCATAAATTGTACCACACAAAGAATCTGTTCCGGCGCAGTTGCATAAAAAAAGCGGCAGGAAAATTCCTGCCGCTTTCTAAACCGTGAAGCTTATTTGTCCGCTTCGGCCTTTTTGGCTTTGGCGGGCGCCTTTTTGGCAGCCGGTTTTTTGGCAGCCGGTTTGGCTGCTTTGGCCGCTGCTTTTTTGGCGGGTTCTTTTTTAGCTTCTTTCGTTTCCGCAACTTTCGGGTACACGGAAATCTGCTTTTTGCCTCTCTTCACCCATTCAAAGGTTACAATGCCGGCGACGCGGGCAAAAAGGCTGTCATCGCTGCTTCTGGAAACGTTGGTACCGGGCAAGAATTTGGTACCGCGTTGGCGCACGATGATTTCCCCAGCGTTTACAAACTGGGAGCCATAGCGTTTAATACCTAAACGCTGGCCGTGGCTGTCTCTTCCGTTGGAGGAAGAACCTTGTGCTTTTGTATGTGCCATAGTTTAGTCTCCCAATTTATGCTAACTGGATATCCGTGATTTTGATTTGCGTTAAATCCTGTCTGTGACCGATGGTTCTTTCGTAACCTTTTTTCGGTCTCTTTTTGAAAACGAGGATTTTGGGACCTCTCAAATGTTTGACCACTTGAGCGGTGACCTTGGCCGTGTTACCGGCTTTGGCATCTGCCGAGGTACCTTCTTCGTCGGCGGCCCAGAGAACTTTCAGTTCCACATTGGCGCCCGCTTCCGCGTCCAGTTTTTCAACCTGCAGATTTTGACCGGGTTTTACCCAGTACTGTTTTCCACCAGTTTCAATGATTGCGTACATAATTTTATTATACCAAATAAAGAGACACCACCCCTCGCCCGTTCCTTTCGGTCCGGACGGAAGAGGGTTACTCTCCCTTAATTTGTACATATATTATAACATAATTTCCCGGGCTGTTGCTGGGCTTTGCCAAAAGCAGCAAACGTGCAGCAAGAGTGTAAATTTAATAAAATATGCGTAAGGAACTATTTGTTTGTATAGATCAGGATTATGCCTACAACCATGAAAGAAGATTATTATCAAATACTCGGCGTAGAACGCACCGCTTCCGCGACGGAAATTAAATCCGCCTTCCGCCGGGCGGCTATGAAATGCCACCCGGATTTGCACCCCGGCGATAAAAATGCCGAAGAACAATTTAAGAAAGTCAACGAGGCGTTTTCCGTCTTGTCCGACCCGCAGAAAAAACGGATGTATGACCAGTATGGACACGAAGGCGTGTCCGGCGCGGGGGGCTTTGGCGGATTTAATGCCGGCGGCTTTGGCGACATTAACGACATTTTTGGCTCCGTGTTTGGCGATATTTTTGGAGGCGGCTTTGGCGGCGCCCGCCGCAGAACTCCCCGCCCGCAGCGCGGAGAAGATTTGAAATTGGACGTTACCCTGACGCTGGAAGAAGCTTTCAGCGGCAAGGAAATTCCCGTGGACTATACCCGTATGGATAATTGTTCCGCGTGCGACGGCACCGGCGCCGCTCCCGGCAGTGCCCGCAAAACCTGCCGCTCCTGCAACGGAACCGGGACGGTAACCTATTCCCAGGGATTTTTTAGCATGCGCCAGTTCTGCCCGGACTGCGGCGGCAAAGGAACCGTGGTGGAAAAACCTTGCCCCGAGTGCCGCGGCAGCGGAACCAAACGCGTGAAAGAAAAATTGACCGTCAAAGTCCCTTCGGGGGTACGTTCCGGCGTTACACTGCGCGTTTCCAACGGGGGCGACATTGGCGTCAATGGCGGTGGATTTGGGGACTTGTATGTGGAAGTGCACGTGCAGGAACACAAAATTTTCAAACGCCAAGGGGACGACTTGGTAATTGACGCCCAGATTACGTATCCGCAGGCTGTTTTGGGCGGCACAATTAAGGTGCCGACCATTGAAGGCAAAGAGCTGGAGCTGACAATCCCGAAAGGGACGCAGTTTGGCTCGGTCTTAAAACTGCAGGGCAACGGGATGCCGCGGCTGGGCAAAAAAAGCTTTGGGGATTTGCTCGTCAATGTAAAAATTGAAGTGTTAAAAAAACCGACCGCCCGCCAAAAAGAATTGCTGGAAGAACTGGCCAAAGAAACCGGCGGCAAAAAGAGCTTCTTTAAGGAATTGTTTTCGTAAGGAAGAATAAATTAACTCAAACGGACAGGCAATTGCCTGTCCGTTTTTTTATGGGGGATTAGCAAATAATTCCGCCGCCCAGCACAATGTCGCCCTCGTACAGAACGGCCGACTGGCCGGCCGTAATGGACATTTGCGGTTGGTCAAACCGGGCTTCCAGGGTTTCCCCGTCCAGCTGCACCTGGGCGGGCGCCGTGTGGTGCAAATTGCGGATTTTAATATCGCACGAGAAGGTTCCCCCCGGCGCTTCTCCGGCCACCCAGGACAGGTGGTCCGCCCGAAGCGTGGAAGAATAGAGCGCTTCCTTGGGGCCGATAATGACCTCGTTTTTGGGGGCGTCTATCCGCACCACATACATCGGTGTTTTGAACCCGCTGACGCCCAGCCCCTTGCGCTTGCCGATGGTGTAGCCCCAAATGCCGTTGTGGCGAGCTACTTTTTTGCCGTCCAGCGTTACAATGTCGCCCGGGCGGTTGGGAAAGTTGAGCAGGTCGTTGTAATTGCCGCAATAGAAATCTTGGCTGTCCTCTTTATCCGCCACGGGCAGGCCGGCCTGGCGGGCAATTTCGCGGATTTCGGGCTTCGTCATTTCGCCCAGCGGGAAAAGCACGCGCGCAAGCTGGGCCTGCGTCAGCCGGTGCAAGAAATAGCTTTGGTCGCGCGACAGGTCTTTGGCCCGTTTGAGCAGATATTTCCCGCTCAGCGGGTCTTTTTCCACCCGGGCGTAATGGCCGGTGGCAAATTTATCAAAGTGGAGTCCCTGTTGTCGTGCGGCGGCCGGAAGAACCCCAAACTTAATGAGGCTGTTGCACCATACGCACGGATTGGGCGTGCGCCCGCAGGCGTATTCCTGGCGGAAATTTTCCAATACCGTTTCGCGGTATTGGCGGCGGCAGTCCACGGCCAAAAATTCAATGCCCAGTTTACGGGCCAAATTCTCTATTTCGGAAATGTCTTCTTTTTCCGGGGAGAGGCAGGCGTTTTTTTGATACGGGCCGGCCGGAACAGGAAGGGAAGGATCCCAAATCAGCATAGTAGCCCCGATAACGCGGTAGCCCTGCTGCTTGAGGAGTACGGCCGCGGCGGCGGAATCTACCCCGCCCGACAGGCCGATGAGTACAGTCTCTTTTTCCATCAAAAACCTCGCGTGTTAAATTGTACTTAAGGTTGAAAGCCAAAAGGACATTAGTATTGTAGTATTTTCGGATAGGGAGTGGCTAGGCGTTGGGCTGGGCGTCCACGATTTGCGGGGTGCCGGTTTCGTCTATCACCACATATTGCAGTTTGCGGTGCATGCCTACGTCCACCGGAATCACGTTGGCCGTGCGGTCCCAGATAATGCGGTCCACTTGCGTGTGGCCCACCACTTGCAGCAAGGGGCTTTTGGGATAAGATTCCACCAAATCCTCCAAATCTTCCCAAAAAATCCCGCCAAAGCGGTCCATCCCTTTGCGGCTGATGCTGATGTTGAAGATGGGGTGTTTGTAAAATTCGTGTTTAATGGATTCGCGGAAAATCAGGTTAATTAAGGCGGCAATGTTGCCGGCGGAAGGGTCGTCTAGTTGCATTTGGAAAATTTTGTATAGCTTGCGCGTAACGCCGGCGTGCGTGAATAAAATGCCTTTGTAAGCGTAGGCGGCGCGCAGTTCGCCGGTCAACACTTGGCGGGTCAGTTTGTCGTGGATGACGCGGGCTTCTTCGGGGCTGAAGCCGGAGATGACAAAATTGGACAAAAGCGGTTCCAGCTCGTGATTGCCCACCAGGCGGATAATTTCGCCCTGTTGGGCGGCGGCCTGTTTTTGCAGTGTGTCTAACAGCGTGTCCACTTTGCGCGACGCGGGACCCCGGTCAAAAATGTCCCCCATTTGCACCAACCGGTTGCTCCCGCCGCACCAATTGAGGTGTTCGTCCACCAGCCCGGCGTGGCGCAGCAATTTGACAAACGGGTCAAACTGGCCGTGCACGTCCCCCATTACAAACAATTTTTTGGAGTTTTTTTGCGGTTGCATGGGTGCAGTCCCTTACGCATAAATAATATAATAATAGTATACAAAAAACGTACGACTTGCAACGTTTCCGTGTGTTTATGAAAATACCTGCTTCCGTTTGGACTCAACTCAAACAAACCGCGGGCGAGGAAAATGTCCTCGCGGACGAGGTTTCCCTTTCGCTTTATTCCTACGATTGTTCGCTTTCGCGCACCCGGCCGGACGCCGTGATTAACGTCGTCCGCGCGCAGGACGTGGCCCCGCTGTTAAAAATTCTGTACCGGCACCACATCCCCTTTGTGCCGCGCGCCAGCGCCACCAACCACGCCGGAAGCTGCACCGCTTTGAACGGAGGCGTGATTTTGAATTTGGCGGGGCTGAACAAAATTTTGCAAATTAATACCCGCCAGGGTTATGCGGTGGCCGAACCAGGCACGATTACCGGCGATTTGCAGGACCGGCTGGCGCCGCTGGGCTTTTTTTACGCACCCGATCCCGCCAGCGAGCGCGTTTCCACCCTGGGGGGCAACCTGGCCCAAAATGCCAGCGGGGCGCGGTGCATGAAATACGGCGGAACGATTGACCATGTGCTGGGGACCGAGGTGGTGCTGCCGGACGGACGGGAACTGTATTTGGATCGCAGCCAAGGCGGGCCGGATTTTATCGGGCTGCTGGCCGGGAGCGAGGGGACGCTGGGCGTCATTACGAAGCTGAAAGTAAAAATTCTGCCGGCGGCCAAGCATATTAAAACTTTTTTGGTAACGTTTCCTTCCTTGGCGGCCAGCGTGCAAACCGTCAGCGATTTGGCCGCCCAGGGCATTATCCCGCGCTGTGTGGAAGCCATGGACCAGGTAACCACTCGGGCGGTGGAAGAATTTGCCCACGCGGGCTATCCGCTGGATGCCCAGGCCCTGCTGATTTTGGAATTGGACGGAACGCCTGCCCAAATTGCCGCCCAGGAAAAAGCCCTGGAAAGCATTTGCCTGCAAAACGGCGCCCAAAAATTTATCCCTGCCAAAACGGAAGCCGAACGCCAGAAATTGTGGTTCGGCCGTCGGGCGGCGTATGCCGCAATGGCGCGGCTGGCCCCCAACGTGATGGTGGGGGACGGCACCGTGCCCCGCAGCGAACTGCCGCGGGCGTTGGCCAAAGTGCGGAAAATTTTGGACGACAATCACATTTTTGCCAGTTTGCTGTTTCACGCGGGGGACGGAAATTTTCATCCGC
This sequence comes from uncultured bacterium, assembly GCA_949294085.1. Lineage (GTDB taxonomy): Bacteria > Elusimicrobiota > Elusimicrobia > Elusimicrobiales > Elusimicrobiaceae > Avelusimicrobium. The sequence goes on from CASFFX010000010.1 coordinate 11,668, forward strand.
AGATTGTTTTTGACGAGCGCAATAAACCCGAAACCGTGCGCGTAACGCGGGCGCTGAAGGAAATTTTGCAGGCCTGTGTGGACTGCGGGGGGACGGTGTCGGGCGAGCATGGAGTGGGCGTAGAAAAACGCGCCGTGATGGCCTATCAGTACGATAAGCCGACGCTGGATTTGTTTGCCCGCATCAAGCAGGCGGCCGACCCGCAGGATTTAGCCAATCCCCTCAAGCTGATTCCCGTGGATTATGCCGAAAAAGCCCGCGTGGCGCCTGCCCTTTCGGCGCAGGAAGCGCCCTTGGCCCGCGCTTTACAGCAGGGCCCGTGTGTGATTGTGGGCGCCAATACCCGCCAAAAAACAAAGGCTTCCAACCGGGTGTGCAGCTTGGGGCTCAACCGCATTTTGGAAATTGATAAAACCAATTATACCGCCACCGTACAGGCGGGCGTTTCTTTGCGCAAATTGGCGGAGGCGTTAGCCCAAGAAAATGTTTTTTGCCTTTTGCCCCGCAAGGACGAAGGGACGCTGGGCGGAGCGTTTGCGTCCGGCTGTGTGCCGGATTTCTATCCGCATGTGTTGGGGTTGGAAGCACTCCTGCCAGACGGCTCCCGCGTGCGCTACGGCGGTAAACTGATGAAAAACGCCGCCGGGTATCACTTAACTAGACTGTTTGCCGGCTCCCAGGGGACGCTGGGGCTGGTAACGCAGCTGACTTTCAAAATTTTTGCCCAGCCGGTCCCCGCGGCTGCCCGCAAGCCTTTTGCGCCTGCCGAGGGCAATGCGTTGTGGCGGGCTATAAAACAGCAGGTGGACCCGCACGGCCATTTGCCGCCTGTGCCAGGAGAAACCCATGAATAATTTTTCTGCCCCGCAATTGGACCCGCTGCACCCCCGCCGCCATTTGCAGCAGCTGCAAACGCCGTTTGGGGCGCGAAGCGTGTATGATTCCATTTCGTTTTGCAACCGCTGCGGCAGCTGCCAGCAAGCGTGCCCCACGTTTTTGCAGACGGCGCAGGAACCTTGCTCTCCCCGGGGGCGCAACCAGGCCGCACGGCTGATTGCCGAGCGGAAGCTGACGGTGTCCGCCAATCGGGAGCTTTTGGAGAAAATGGTAAACTCCTGCCTGCTGTGCGGGCGGTGTACCCAGGCTTGCGCCGGGAAAATTCCTACGGCACAGCACATGCTGGAGCTGCGGCGCACCTTGCACACGCGGGCCTTGCCGTTTTTGTTGCACACCCTTTTGTCTTGGCGAAGCCGCCGCCCCGCTCGGTTTGGACGGTGGGTCAAGATGGGGCTTTTTTTGCGGCGGTGGGGCGCCGTAAAAATAGGGCGCCTGTTGGGGCTGACCCGGTTGGGAAGTTTGCGCTGGATAAATCATGCCGACGACATCCTGCCCCGAAAACGGGACAGGCAAGCCCAAGCCCGGTGGAAAGAGTTTTTGGCGCAGACGCCCCAAACGCCTACGATGATTTATTTGCCTTCGCTGGAGGCGGAGTTTTTTATGCCGCAGCTGGCGTGTTCGGTGTTGCAGACGGCCCAAAACAAACACCGCGTGCGGGTGTGGACGAATACCGCCAGCGGACTGTTTGAATATGTGTACGGCGATTTGCGCCAAAGCCGCAGGCAGGTGCGGCGGCTGATAAAACGGTGGGAGCAGGAAGGGCGCCTGCCGCTGTTGACGGACAGCGTGGACGTTTATTTGTTCCTGCGGGCGGCGGGGCAACTGTTTGACCGCTGGCCCCACTGGCAGCAAAAAGCGGACTCGTTTGCCCGGCAGGTGCGCTTTGTAACCGACGTGCTTCCTAAAAAATTGGCTGCGCCTGTGTCTGGCCGCGTGCGGCTGGATGCGGGAGCTTTGTTCCTGCGGGAAGGGGAACCGTTTGACAGTGCCCGCAAAATTTTACGCACACATTTTAAGAAAAATTTTGTAGAGTGTTTTTATAAGGACGCTGATGCGCCCGCATTTGGTTATAGTTTCGTGCGGTACAATTTGGCAGCCCATGTGTGGACCCAGGCCGTACGAAGCGCCGCCCGAACACAGACAGGGACTGTGTTTACATTGTCAGGGCTGTCCGCCTTGGAGTTGGGTTTTTATCTCGGGAAGTTGTATCCGTATGCCAAGGCAGACCACTTAGCACGCTTAAACGGGTGAGCTTATGCAACCTTTCAGGGCCGAAAGCGGCAAATTGTCAGCCGAAGAAAAGCTGAATTTGCTGGTAGAATTTGGGGCGCGCATTTCTTGCGAACTGCGCTTGGATAAACTGTTGGACATTATCGCCCAACAAATTACCAAAATGCTGGACGTGGGCCGCTGCACCATCTATTTGAAAGATGTGGAAAAAAATGAGCTGTGGTCCAAAATCGCTCAGGGCCGCGGGCTGGAACATACCGAAATCCGCGTTCCGCTCAACGGCAACGGCGTAATTTCTCTGGTGGCCCGCACCGGGGAAGCCATCAACCTTCCCAACGCCTACGAAGATCCCCGCTTCTCCATGGACGTGGATATGGTAACGGATTTCCGCACCCGTTCCATGTTGGCAATTCCGCTTAAAAACAATTCCGGAAAAGTGTTAGGCGTATTTCAAGTGGCCAATAAGGCCGACGGAACCGCCTTTGATAAAAAAGACGAAGGCATTTTGCTTTTGCTGGCTACGTTTGCCGGGAGCGCCATTGAAATTGCCCGCTTGTATCAGGATGTGCACGTTGCCCAGCTGGAAACGATTTACCGCCTGGCCGTAACCGCCGAATACCGCGACCAGCAGGATACCCGCGCCCACTTGAAAAACATCAGCATTATTTCGTACTTGCTGGCGTTGGCGCTGGGGATGAATAAAAAAGATTCCGAGTTAATCAAAAACGCCAGCCCGCTGCACGACATCGGCAAAGTGGCCCTGGCCGATAACATCTTGCTTAAACCGGGCAAACTGACGCCGGAAGAATTTGAAATTATGAAATCCCACACCATTTACGGCGGGCGCATTTTGGAAGGCGCGCACTCCAAAGTGCTTAAAGTGGCTCACAAAATGGCGTGCTATCATCATGAAAAGTGGAACGGCTCCGGCTATCCGAAAGGCTTGAAGGGGGAGGAAATCCCGATAGAGGCGCGCATTATTACCGTGGCGGACGTGTTTGACGCGCTGTGCGTGTTCCGCGTGTACAAAAAAGCGTGGCCGACCGATGAGGCCTATGCCTATATTTTGGGCGAGTCCGGCAAATCCTTTGACCCGCACGTGGTGGCCGCTTTCAAAAAGATTTATCCTTCCGTCCGCAAATTGTACGCGAATATTTCCGTCAATCAACCTGGCGGGCAAACCGGCGTGGGCAGTCAGGTGTCGGCCGAATCTTCCAATAAACTTTCCGAAAAATAAACCCGCCGGCAGGCGGGTTTTATATTTACGCTTTCAGCACCGAGGCGATAATACGCTCGGCTTGGCGGTCCATTTCGGCCCGGTCGCGCGGGTCGTGGTCGTCCATGCCCGACAAGTGCAGCGCCCCGTGCGTAACGTACATCAGCATTTCCTGCAAAATGGTGTGGCCAAAGGATTTGGCGTTTTTCCGCGCTACCGGATAGCAGACGAAAATGTCCCCAAAGGCCCAAGGTTCGCCCGTATCAAAAGGCGGTTTTTCGTTATTGAAGGAAATGACGTCCGTTACGTAGTGGTGGTCCAAAAATTCTATATTGACGCGGCGGATTTCTTTTTCGTCCACGAAGATTACGTTGACTTCTATGTCTTGGCGGGCGAAATTTTTCAGGCCCTTGGCCAGCGCTTTTTTGAACAGGCCCGTGCGGCGCAGGTAGCGGGGAACGTCGGTTTGATAGAAAATATGGGCAATCATTTGCTTTTCTCCGGGTGTTTCTTTTCCCATTTAGCGTAAGCGGCCACAATGTCTTTTACCAACGGGTGGCGGACGACGTCCTCCCCGGTAAATTGGATGAAAGCCACCTGATCGAGCTTGCCCAGCACTTGCGCCGCCTGCAAAAGGCCGCTGGATTTTTTGTCGGGCAAGTCTATTTGGGACAAGTCCCCATTTACAATCATCTTGGACCCTACGCCCATACGCGTTAGAAACATTTTCATTTGGGCCGGCAGCGTGTTTTGCGCTTCGTCCAAAATAATAAACGCTTTTTCCAGCGTGCGTCCGCGCATGTACGCCAGCGGGACGATTTCCAAAATGTTGTTGTATTTGAGCGAATTAAAACGTTCCGTGCCCAGCATGGAATAAAACGCGTCGTAAATCGGGCGGAGGTACGGGTCCACCTTTTCTTCAATATCGCCCGGCAGGAAGCCCAGCTTTTCGCCGGCTTCCACAATCGGGCGCGTAACTACGATGCGTTCCGTCAGCCCCAGCTCCAGCGAGCGCAGGGCGCAGGCGCAGGCCAGAAAGGTTTTGCCCGTGCCGGCAGGCCCGCTGAAAATGACTAAATCGTGCGAGAAAACGGCTTCAATGTATTTCTTTTGGTTTTCGCTGCGGGCTTCCACCGGGCGGGCGTGTTCCGGGCGGAACACGACGTTGTTGGCAAAAGGAATCGTGTCTTTTACCAGGTCCAGCGGGCGTTTTTCGGCGTTTAAGGCCAGGTCTTTTTGCAGTTTGGCCAGCGCTTTGTCCACCCGGGAATTGGTGCCTTTGACCGACAGCAAGGCTCCGCTGCCGTCCTCGTCGTATTTGACGAATACGGTTACTTTGAAATTTTTTTCCAGCGCGCGGAGTTTGCGGTCCTGTATGCCCAGGGCAATTAAAATTTCTTCCTGATTTTTGAGTTTTAACGTTTTAATCATATACAAAAAAGCGCGGCTTTTGGGCCGCGCTTTGCATTAGAATTTGCTCTTTCCGCGCGGAATCACTACAATGCCGGAAGGGTCTATGTAGTATTTCTGCGAGTCGGCATCCATATTATGACCGATGGTTTGCTTGGAAGCGATGGTGTTAAAGCGGTCCATAATCACCTTCTTTAATTTGGCCCCGGCTTTAATTTCGCAGTTATCCATAATCACACAGCCTTCCAATTCCACCCCTTCGCCGATGGTTACGCTGTCGCTGATGACGCAGTTTTTGATTTTGGCTTTCGAGTGGATAATGCAGCCGTCCCCAATAATGGAATTGGTAACCGTACCGCCCAAGTATTTGGTGGGGGGCACGCGGTTGATGGTAGTGTTGATGGGCCATTTGGGGTTATTCAAATCCAGTTTGGGTTTGGGGCCCAAGAGGTCCATATTCGTTTGCCAAAAGGATTCAATCGTTCCCACGTCGCGCCAGTAGCCTTGTTCTTCGTACGGTTTGGCGCCGGGGAGCGTTTGGCTTTGGAAATTGTAGGCAAACGTGCGGTGATCGGTCAGAATTTTGGGCAAAATGTGTTTGCCAAAATCCAGCGCGGGAACATCGCCAAAGCGTTTTTGCAGCACTTGAAGCAGCACGTCCGTATTAAAAATGTAGTTGCCCATGGAAGCAAACGCCGCTTTGGGGTTGCCGGGGATGCAGCGGGGCTGGGCGGGCTTTTCGTCAAATTGGATGATGCGGCCCGTTTCGTCCGTGCCCAACACGCCAAAGGCCGAGGCTTCCGCAATCGGCACGGTGTTGGCGGCTACGGTAACGTCCGCCTTGTTTTTGAGGTGGAAATCAATCATCTGGCGCACGTCCATGCGGTAGATGTGATCCGCCCCGAAAATGGCGACCAAGTCCGGCGCGAAATCCTTGACCAGGTTGATGTTCTGGCGGACGGAATCGGCGGTGCCGCGGTACCAAATTTCACCCAAGCGCATTTGCGGCGGCACACAGGTAAGGAAATGGTCCGAAATGATACCTTCGGAGCGCCACGTCGTGCGCAAGTATTCAATTAAACTTTGGGACAGATACTGCACCAACACATAGGAAGAAAAAATCCCCGAGTTGACAAAGTTGGAGAGCACGAAGTCCACGATTCTGTATTTTCCGCCGAAGGGAACGGAGGGTTTGGAACGGTCTTTCGTAAGCGGATACAGGCGTTCCCCTTTTCCCCCGGCCATAATCATGCCCAGTATTCTCATAAGTTTCCTCTTATAAACAGTTTTTATTCCGAGCCCAACGGCAGTTGTTTGTTCAGCGCTTCAAACGCTTCCCACGACCACGGCATTTTTTCCGCCACGATTTTGGCAATTTCGTCTGCATAATCGCGGATTTCTTTTTGCGCGTGTTTATCGGTGCGCAGGCAGAGAAAGTTGAACAAACTTCTGGCGTTTACGCTCCAGTAAAATTGGGTATATTGGCACACCGGCAACACGCCGCGGGCCATTTCGCGCGCCACGCCGGCTTCCAGCAGTTTGTGGTAAGCGGCGTAGGAAGCTTCCACGCTGTCTTCGTAAATTTTGCGCAGGGCTTCGTTGTCCAATTCGCTGTCGGCCACGGAACCTTGTTTGTTCTTGGTGTCCTGGCCGCGGAATTTGGAAGGAATATAAAATTCGTCTTTCACTTCGGTATAGCGGGCGCTTACTTCGTTGTAAGACCCCCAGCGGTGTCGCATCCATTGGCGCGCCACGTAAATCGGGCAGCAAATATGAAATTGAAAATAGCAATGTTCAAACGGGGTGTGATGCGCGTGTTCCATCAGGTACTTGATGAGCCGTTTGTCCTGCTCCGGCCCTTTGGAAACGGCCCCAAAAGAAACGCGGGCCGCTTGCACGACGCGGTCGTCCCCGCCCATAAAATCCACCAAGCGCACGAAGCCCTTGTCCAGCACGTTGATTTTTTCGTTAGATTGTTGCACGATGTTCTCCTACGTTATTTGAAAATTTCTACGACGCTGCTGGTTCCGTCCGGCAGCACTTCGGCCGCCAAAATGGCGCGGTCCGAGCAGGCGGTGTCGTACACTACGCCGTCCAGCGGGGTGGTGTCGGTTACGGAAAGCCGCCCTTTTTCCAACGTCATAAAATGTATTTTTCCGCGGCGGTATTGGCCAAACATTTTGGCCAACAGCCCGATTTTTGCGTCATTTTCCACGGCGGCCACGGTAGCTCCGCCCTGCGGGCCAAATACCTGTACGGAAGGATAGAATTTCAAAATCTCCTGCTTATATTTTACACGATTTGGAGACGTCGCGAACAAATCCTCGCTTTGGGCTTGTTTGCCGTTGGCCAGGCGCACGTTAATCGTGCCGTTGGAAGCGGTGTAAATTAGATTGTCGGAACCAGGTTTTTCCAGGTCGTAGCGGGTGAGGCCCAACAGCCAGTTGCGGCGGGTGGAAAAAGAGGCCTTGGCCGGCGTAAATTCGCCGTCTTTATAAAGCAGTTCCCGCGCGTTTGCGGGCTGAGCCCCCGCGACAAACGGTTTTTGTGCCCAAACGGTTTTGTCTTGGCCGCAGCCCATTTCTTTCACAAAATATGGCAGAGAAGCCGTTTGTTCCAATTTCCCGTTTTGATTTTCCAGCACCAGGGCGGAAATGGCTTTGCGCGACGGGGAATACACCGTAACAAAAATTTGTGCAAGCCCCTCTTTTACCGGAGCGGCAGAAAGCGTGATGGGCGTAAGCGAAGAAGCAAGCTGGTAAGTTAAATTTTCTGTCAGCGTGTCTTTTCCCCCGCGGGACCAAACGGTTACCTGCCCCTCTTCCGACAGCGTAATCAAATTATGTGCGTTCGGGGCGGACACGTCCGCTTCCGTTACGCTGATGAGGGTTTGCTCCACCGGGGCATACACGGTTTTGCGGCGTTTTTCCAAGGGGGAATTCGGGCCCGTCGGCTGGGGCGAAACGGTTTGCACCGGGGCGGCGGCCTGCGTCAGCACGGCTTCCTGCCCGACGGCCAGACCGGACGTTTCCCCTTCCACTTGCCCGACGGCATACAGCGGTTGTACTTCCGTCAGCGCGCCTTGGGCGGAATATTTATAAATGTTACCCAGATTTTTGCCCGTTTTGGGGTTTACCAATTTTTCGGCGGACAAAATGACCTTAAACGGTTGTCCGGGCTGTACGGTTTGTTTGGCGGAAGAAATGTCCAAATAAACGGTAGCGCCTTCTATGCGAACGACCGTTACTTCTGCCGCGAGAAGCGCGGGAAACAGACCCCATACAGCCAACATCACCCAGCGAAGAAAATTATTTTTCATATAATAAATGTATAGCATTTTTCCCGGGAGCGAACAATGAAAAAAAACGATTTTAACGACTTAGTGGAAACCTTTGCCATTTTGCGCGGCCCCAACGGCTGCCCGTGGGATAAAAAACAGACCCATGAAACGCTGATTAAGTGCCTGAAAGATGAAACCCAGGAATTGATCGACGCCATTGAAAAAAAAGATGACGAAAACATGAAGGAAGAGCTGGGCGACGTACTTTTGCAGGTGCTCATGCACAGCCAAATTGCTGCCGAGGAAGGCAAATTTACTATTGACGACGTCATCCAGGGCTTGTATGATAAGCTCCACCGCCGCCATCCGCACGTGTTTGGCGACCACGCCCGCGCCGCTACGCCCGAAGAAGCGCTGGCCCTTTGGAAGGAAATGAAGAAGAAGGAACGGGAACCGGCCCAATAGCTGAAAGGGAAAAAGCCCTTGCAAGAGGACACGTTTTAGAAAACTTTTTACCCAAAAAATAAACCCCCGCGTATTATTTCGGGGGTTTAGCTCATTAATGTCATTATCATGACTTATGTTCCTCTTTCCTAGGGAGGCTCCGTATCCGGGTCTTCACGCAATAGGAAAACACGCCGTGCTTTCACAACTGCAACCAAGGACTATCGGGCTGTTCCCAAGTACTTTGTACTATTACTATAACCTCGTTTGCGGTTTTTTCAAGGCCTATTTTTTGTGGGACTTGACCATAAAAAAGCCCGCGGCCAACAGGCACGCGGGCTGTAAAAATACGGGCTTATTTTACCCAAGCGTCTGCGTGCTGGACTGACGGCACGTTGGACGGATCAAACTGGGGGTCTTTCCCGACTTGTTTTTGGCGGCGGTAGTCGGCCAAAACATCCAACACCTGGCGGCGCAACCGCAGGATTGCGTAGATGTTCATCAACGCCATAACGGTCATAAACAAATCGGCCATATTCCATACCAATTTAAGCTGTAATACGGCCCCCAACAGCACCATAACGCTTACGCCCGTGCGGAAAAAGGCCATAATCCAGCGTTTGCGGGTTAAAAATTCCACGTTGGCCTGTCCGTAATAATAGTTGCCGATGATAGACGTGAAGGCAAACAAAAGCACGCTGGCGGAGATGAAATAATTCCCTATCGGGCCCAATTCCTGGGTGAGCGCTTTTTGCGTCAAGGCAATTCCTTCCAGCCCCGGGAAGGCGCGGTAGTCCGCCAGCATGACGATAAACGCCGTGCAGCTGCAGATGACCAGCGTGTCAATAAACACGCTAAAGGCCTGCACATAGCCTTGCTTGACGGGGTGAGAAATGTTGGCCGTCGCCGCGGCATTGGGCGCGCTGCCCATACCGGCTTCGTTGGAGAAGAGCCCGCGGCGGGCACCGGTCATAATCGTGGCGCCCAAGGTGCCGCCCGCGATGTTGCGCAGGCTAAACGCGTCCGACACAATCAGCTCCAGCACGCCGGGAAGTTTTTCCAAATTCAGTAAAACCACCACTACCGTAATGGCAATGTATCCCAGCGCAAAAATGGGAACGATGACCGCCGAAAACCGGGCAATTCTTTTTAGCCCGCCAAAGATGATCACCGCCGTCAGCGCGGCCACAATCATACCCGTTAGAGCGGTGTCTATCTGAAAGGTGGTGTTAAGCGACTGGGCAATGGTGTTGGACTGGACGGAATTGAATACGAAGGCGAACGTCAGCGTAATGATGACGGAAAAAGCCATCCCCAATTTGCGGTTGCCCAGCGCCGTTTGCATGTAATAGGCCGGACCTCCGCGAAAGTGTTTCCCAGTTTTTACCTTATACACTTGAGCTAAGGTGCTTTCGGCAAAGGCAGAAGCCGCCCCGATAACAGCAATGAGCCACATCCAAAAAACAGCGCCCGGGCCGCCCACCGTGATGGCCAGCGCCACCCCGGCAATGTTCCCGGTTCCCACGCGAGAGGCCGTGCTGATGGCAAACGCCTGAAAGGAAGAAATATGCCCCTTTTCGTGCGGATTATCGGTCTTGCCCAGCATCAGCCGAAGCATTTCCTTGGGGCGGACAAACTGGACAAACCGCGTAGCAATCGTAAAATACAGGCCGGCAAACAGCAAAGCGGCCATCAGCACATAACCCAAAAAATGATCGTTAATCAGGGTTATGGCCTGTGTAAGCATATCAGTCATTACAACTCCTTAGTATTGGTATTGCGGGTACAATAACAAAACGGGGTTTGTGTTCAAAAAACACATTTTATAGTATAGCTTTTTGAGAAGAAGGTGCGCTAGTTAAATTTTTGCAGTTTATGGTCCAGCCATTTGCCAAAAACGGCATTGCTGAACAAAAAGAAGGGAGTCAACAGCATTGTGCGATAAATGACCCCGCGGGAGATTTTAACCCGTTTGGCAGGATCCAGCAAATCGGGGGTTTGATAGACCTTAAAAAAGGTGTCGGCCGTCCACAAAATCGGCCAGGCCACCGCGGCCCGCTGCCCGGGCTGCGTTTTGGGGAGCAGGCGGAAGTATGCTTTTCCGTGGCGGAGATTGGCCAAACCCCAAGCCAGCCATTTGCGTTTGACGGGCTCAAAGCGGGGGGAAGAGGCGTGGTTTAACAAGTCGGCCGGCGTGAGCCCGGCTTGTTTCAAGTCGGTCAGCGGGAAATAGCAACGGCCCAGGCGCAAGTCCTTGGGCAGGTCGCGCAGGATATTCACAATTTGCAGGGCGTCCCCAATGCGCCGGCCCATATCGCAAAATTCTTCTTCCGGCAAGGCAATGGGGGCCGTGTGGTAAATCAGCCGGCTCCAAAAACGGCCCGGTGCGCCGCCCATCAGCCCGCAGTAGTGCTCCAAGTCGGCCGCGGTTTCAAAAGCGTGCGGAACGGGAGCCTTTTCATCCGGGAAAGTCGTCAAATCCACGCGCATGCCTTCACAAACCGCATGCACTACTTCCATAATCAACTCGCGCTGTTTGGGAGAAATGGTGTTTAACAGGCTTAAACACGGCGGCAGATTTTTGATGAGTTCTATTTCATAGGGATTTTCAGACGAGCCGGAAATTTCCTTTGCCAGTTGGGCGATTTCCGCCGGTTGCTGCTCCGTCAAAATCTGCGGGAAGCGCTCTATCCAATAAAGCCGCCGCTCGGCGGGGAGGATAGACGTGTCGGCAATCGTGTCGGCATAGCGGCACAGCAGGTATGCAATCCCAAAGGCCGGGCGCATGCTGCCGGGCAGCGCTTGCACACTTAAATAAAGACTGCGGGAAGTGTTTTTGAGCAACGTCTGTATGTCCATATATATAAGATAGCAAATTTGCGGCGTAAAAAATAATTGACATGTTTTTTCAAATAAAGCATAATTTAAGTATGAAAATGTTGAACGTCATTTACTGCGCGAATCATTATTCCTTTGCGCCGAATAATTGGCTAAAGGATAATTTTGTTGGGCGCGGGCGTTTGGCATAGTAATTTATTGATTTTGTATTTTAAGCCCCGCCTGTGTGAAAACAGCGGGGCTTTTTTATTGGGGAAGAAATCCTTTTCAATACCGGAATCATCCGGCAATGAAAAAACAAAACGGGTACAACAAAAAATGAAGAAGGGTTGCGCTTCGGCGCATCCTTCTTTGTTTTTTGGAAGGGTCAACGCGTAAACCTGCCCCAGCCAGCCAAATAAATGTGCGCACACGCGCGCGTACGGGAAAACAACAAAAAAGAGGACGCCGCTTGCCTGTTTGAAAAAGATTTACTATAATTTCTAAGTAATCAGTAGCAGCAAAAAACGCAAGGCGGTTTGTCCGCCTGCCGGCAAATGGCCGGTTTCCCGACGGAGAAAAAAGAGTTGACAAACCTTGCGAAATTAGCTATACTAGATTTATAAGGAAACAAAAAGGTTTGTTTCCAGGAAGTTTTCAAGAACCCTTTTTCAGATTTTTGAAAATTTAGAAAAATGGGTCTTGACATTTCTGTCTTTTTTTGCTAGACTATATGAGTAGTCAGAATTGATCTTTGTAAACGTAATAACAAAACTTCTTACTCGTTTTTGTAAACCGCGTTATAAACAGAAAACTTTTCGGCAGCGAAACATCACCTTATATTAGAAAAGGCAGACGATGGACTGAGCCGAGCCGATCAAGTTAGTTTTATGAGCGCTTTGCAGAAACACTTAACCGTAAGTCTTATCCCTCCGGTCCCAAGCGGCCATGACTTCCTTGAACAATCAAGAAGTGCACAAAAGACTTACAAAGCTGTACTTAAAGAGCCGTAAAGCAGGCAAACTTGTTTGAAACAAAAAAACGCTTGACAAACTTAAAAAAATATGCTTTAATAAAAGAGTAGTAAGAAAAGTCAGGCAATGAAAATTAAGATTTTCAAAAAAAGCTTGACAAACAAAAATAAATTTTGTTATAATATCTTTACAGCGAGAGAGCTGATAAAGAAGTTAAAATAAATTTCCGATTGCTTTTTCCAATCAGGAAAACAGCAACGAGGAAATTTCGTTCTCTGAAAATTTGACAGCAATGTGCGAATGGGCGATCTGAAAAGGACAAATCTTCGGATTTGACGGTTCAGAGCTCATTAAGTAAGTCATA
>CASFFX010000011.1 GCA_949294085.1 uncultured bacterium
ACACAGCATGCAATTAAATCAAGGGATAGAAATTGCGTGTTTGGAAGAAATCGCGCTGCAAAAAGGGTTTATCAGCCGGGAGGATTTGCAGAAGTATTTAGCAGGAAAACCGAAAAATTCGTACTATCAATACGTTGCCCGATTATTCAATGATTAATGAATAGTTGGTTATTTGAGAGGCCACCTAGATACAAGTTGGTGGCCTTTTGCTTTGTATGTTTTTTGTAAAAAGCAGTCAATACAAAGCGGCAGGGGCCGCCCCCAAAACGGAGGGAATTTCCTGAATCACTAAAGTAAGGGCGGATTTTTTAATTCAATGCCCACCTTTCATGAGTGCGGAGTCCCCCACCCCAACGGCTGGGCAATAAAAAACCCGCCTGGCGGCGGGTAATAAGTAAAAAATGGTGGACCTGACAAGGATCGAACTTGCGACCTCCTGCATGCCATGCAGGCGCTCTCCCAGCTGAGCTACAGGCCCTTATTGACTACTTATTTATTATAACAGTTTTTTTGCAAAAGTGCAACCAAAAGAAAAGGCCCTTGCGGGCCTTTTCTTATCGGATTAGAATTCAAACGAAATGTTCACTTCGCCGCCTACGCCTTCGCGTTTGCCTACTTGGCCAAACACGGTCAGCACCGTATGCAGCGGCAGGAACAGGTCCTGGTTGTGATAGACCAGCGAGAATTCCCCGCGTCCGCTTAATCCTTTCAGCGACGCTTCGTCGTTCTTCATCCCTTCCACGATGACGGTGGAATCCCCGTCCATTTCGTAAATACCGCTTACGCCCAAAGCCGGGGTCAGCCCGCCCAAATTCAGCGAGTTGAAGGTATAGTCCGCGCCAAAGCGCAGGGCCAGGCTTTCCATGGCATCAAACTGAATTTTTTGATTCAGGTTGTCGGTGATGTCGTCTTTTTCTTTATGCAGCCATTGGATATTGGCAAACAAATCCAAATCCTGCATCAGGTTTTCCACGAATCCCGCCGTGGCACCGTAGTAAAGCCCGTTGCTGGTAAAGGAAGAGAGCAGCTCGTCGGAATCAAAATCCATGTCCAAGTAGCCCACTTCCGCGCTCACTTCCAAGCGGCCGGTTTCGCTGTAGCGCAGCGAGGTCATCAGCCCGCCCGCAAAGGCGTTGGCCGTACCGGACACTTTAATCGGGAACGTATCGTAGGAACCGTTGGCGTATTTGGCAAAGAAACCCAATACCCAGTCGTCCGTAAATTTCTTCCACGCCCCAGCCTGCACCAGCGAAGAGTCCAAATCAAAGCCGCTGCCGGTTTCGTAGCGGGTGTGGTGGTAACCGCCGTTTAAGAACGTATTTTGGTCGGTATCGCTTTGCCAAATATCGTTCATCGTTTGGTTCAGCATTTCCGGCCCGTCGCTTACCAACGCTAAACCCACCAGCGGCAGCTGGCCGTACATTTCCACGTTGGCCTGGTCTTTATGGTTGGCCAGCGTCCAGCCCAGCACGTTGCCCTGTAGTTCCGGCGTGAGGGTAAACGTATAAGCACCCAAGCGGTTGTTGGCCAGGGTTACATCGGAGGTGTATTTAATGCAGTTGGGGTCCCCATTGCATTCCACGGGGCCGTATCCGTCCAGAATTTCGCCGGGCGTGCGGATGATTTCCGTCGCGTCATGCTGCTGCATGGCGGAGGAGTCCAGCGTCAGGGTGGCGTGGACGTCTTCCCCCGTGAACTGCAGGCGGGTGTCAAAATCGCCTACGATAGAGACTTGTTTGTTAAAGTTGCGGAAGTTGGCCATATCGTAGGAGATGAAATTGCCCTCATCGGCAATATGGCTGAAAATCAGGTGGTTCGTGTCGGCATAATACGGGTTGGTCCCGCCGTACATCGTGCCGTTCACTTTCGTATTGCCGGCCAGCATGACGGTGTTGTTTTGCGCCAGCATGTTTTCCGGTTTTAATTCCGCGCCGTCCACATAGCCGCCAAATACGTTGCCGTTGAGGGTAACGTCTTGCAAAATGACGGTGTTGTTAGACGCGCTGAGCTGCGTGTCCACTAAGTCCGCCGTCGTGGTAGAGCTGGACGTGGTAGGCGTGGGCGTGCCGGCGTCGTCATACGTATAGGAGGTCGTTTCCGTTGTGGTGGTTAAGCCGTTTTTGTGGACGCTTTCCGTCTGGGTAACGCGGCCTTGGTCGTCGGTGGTTTGGGTCGTGTAGTCCACTTCGCGCACATACGCGGCCAAGCCGCCGATGACGTTGGCATTAAACGTGCCGTTTTGCAGAAGCACCGTGTTGTTATTAGCCGACGTACCAAACCCTTTAATGACTTCTTCCGGCGCTTCTTCGGACGGAGCATCATTGACTTGGCTGGTGTAATCCGCCGTCAAACCGCCCAAGATGTAACCGGCATTGCCTTCCAGCGCGGGCAAGGTAATGCCCGTGTTCGTTTCGGTACCCAACAGACCTTTTGCCGTCAGGCTGGCCGGGTCCATCACGCCGCCGAAAGCGGTGGAGGCATTGTAATTTAAGGTAACGTCAGAATTGGTAATTTGAACCGTGTTGTAGCTCGGGTTGCCGGTAAAGTTGATCGCACCGCCGATTTCATACGCCGTAAGGGGCGTATCGGTCAACGTAAGGGTGTTGTAATCGGTCGTGCCGGAAACGGTGTTGGAATTGTCTTCCAGACTGTGCAACATCCGAACCGTGTACAAAGTGCCGTTGCCCACCGTGGAATTTTGAATATTCATCGTGTTGTGGCTGGCGTTGTTGTTGTTGGCGTCCACCACCGCGGCAGACAATACGCTGGAACCGTTCAGCAAATCCAAGCGGTTGTAGTTAAACGTCCCCATCGCTGCGTCCGCATTGTACAAAGTAAAACCGCTTTGGGCTCCAATCACGCCGCCGGTTACGGTAGCATGGTTGAGTACCACGGTGTTATAATCGCCCGATACGCCGCCGTAGGAACCAAATACGTTCCCGGTAACAGTGGAATCGGTCAGGTACACGCTGTTATGGCTGTTGGTGCGGTCGGCCGTGAGATCCGGGTGAGCGTCCACTTCTTCCTGGGTGGTTTGCACGTAAGACAATCCGCCCACGACGGAGCCCGTAATTTGGGAACCCGTTACGTTGACGGTGTTGCCGGCGGCATTGCTTACAAAATATTGACTGGCGCCGCCCGCTACGGCCACGGGGGAAGATCCCATGGCAAATATGCTGGTGGACGTTTGCGGATTGTAGTCAATGGTGGCATTGGTAATGTTTACCGTGTTATTGGTGGCGTTACCGGTGTTCCATTTGTCAAAATCGGCCGTTTCCGGCGATTGTACGCGGGACAAACCCCCCGCTACGGCACGGCCGGATATGGTGGCGCCGTTAATATTGACGGTGTTGCCGTCTGCCGTATTGGCATACACGGCACCGCCCGCAATGTAGTGGTTGCGCTGCCCTTTCGGCTCCGTCGTGTCTGTTTCCGTAATATCGGTGGAAATATTGACCGTATTGTTGGTAGCAGTACCATTGAGCGAGGCGCCGCCCGCAATCATCAGGTCGGTGGCGTCTTGAGTCAAGGGAGCGTTAATGGTAAGCGTGTTTCCGTTTACTGTGCCCGTCGTTTCAATTGGAATATACGAAGTTTGGGCATAGGCCGCGGAAGAAAGACAAAAAGCAAGAACAAGCCCTGCAGTCAAGTGCTTCATGGGTCCTCCGGTGTGAATTAAAAAAGCAATATATCCTATTATACAGAATTTACGGCAAAAAAAAAGGATTTTTGGGCCTAGCTTACAGAGGGAGGAAAAGCCCGTTTGACTAGTGCCTTTGCGGGCAAAAGCCAGAAACGGGGTTCCGCCGCGTTGGGCGGCTTTATTTTCCGTGGTACAAACTGCGCAGCAAGGCAATTTCCCGCGCGTAGCCGGGCAAATCGTTGGGGGTTTCCAGGCAGAAGGGAAGGCCCTGTAAGGCCGGATGATTGATGACGCGGGCCAGCGTATCGGTGCCGATGTGCCCTTGGCCGATAGGGGCGTGGCGGTCTTTATGCGCGCCGCGGGGGTTTAGGCTGTCGTTTAAGTGTACGGCCCGCAGCTTTTTTAAGCCGATTTGTTTGTCAAATTCGTTGAGGGTTTGGTCCAGCGCTTCCAGCGAGTAGCCGGCATCGTGCACGTGGCAGGTGTCCAGGCATACGCCCAGCTGCGCGTTTAACCTTACTCCGTCCAAAATTTGTTTCAATTCGTCAAAGCTGCGTCCGATTTCGCTCCCTTTCCCGGCCATGGTTTCCAACAGAACGGTCGTGTGAAGCCCCGGAGTCAATATTTCATTAAGCGCTTGGATAATCAGGCGGATACCGGTTGGAGCCCCTTGGCCGACATGGCTGCCCGGATGAAAGTTGTACAGGTTGCCGGGCAAGTGTTCCAGGCGTTGTAAGTCGTCCGCCAGGGTTTGAAGCGCAAAGTCCCGCGTTTTGGGGTCGGCCGAGGCGGGATTTAGCGTGTAGGGGGCGTGGGCAATCAGCGGGCCGAAATGATGTTCCTTCAGCAATGTGCGCAGGGCCTGGACGTCTTGCAAATCCAGGGATTTGGCTTGGCTGCCGCGGGGGTTGCGGGTGAAAAACTGGAACGTGTTGGCCCCAATTTCCAGCGCCGTGCGGCCCATGGCCGCAAACCCTTTGGAAGAAGATAAATGGCAGCCGATAAAAAACATATTACAGCTCCGCGTATTTGCGGATGTCGTTTGCCAGCTGGCGGGCGTCCTGCTCGCGGGTGGCCCAGCTGGTGCAAATGCGGATAGCCACTTGCCCCCGGTCCAGCCGTTGGGTGTGGGCAAAGGTGTAAAATTCTTCCAGGCGTTTGACGGTTTTCTCGGGCATAATGGGAAATTGCTGGTTGGTGGGCGAATCGTATAAGAACGAGTAACCCGCGTCCTGGCAGGCCTGGCGGATGATTTGGGCCATATCGTTGGCGTGTTTGGAAATTTTGAAGTACAGCCCGCTTTCAAACAGCGCCAAAAATTGCAGCCCCAACACGCGGCCTTTGGCCAACATGGCGCCTTTTTGCTTCATAAAATAACGGAAATCTTTTTGCAATTTGGGGTTGACGATGACCACCGCTTCTCCCAACAGCGCGCCGATTTTCGTCCCGCCGATGTAGAATACGTCGCAGCAAGCGGCGATGTCCGGCAGGGTTAAGTCGTTTCCGGGGGCTTCCAGCCCGTAGCCCAGGCGGGCGCCGTCCATAAACAAATAGAGGTTATTCTCGTCGCATACGCGGCGGATTGCCTGCAGTTCGGCTTTGGAGTACAGCGTGCCGTATTCCGTAGGGAAGGAAAGATAGACCAGCTTGGGCTGGGGGGCAAATTCGGGGTTGTCGTCCTGCCAATGCTGGGCGCAATAGCGGGAGATTTGTTCCGGCGTGATTTTGCCGTTTTGCTCGCCCACGGCAATCACGCGGTGGCCCGTGGCTTCAATGGCGCCGGTTTCGTGTACGTTGATGTGGCCCGAAGAGGCCGAAATGACCCCTTGATAAGGCCGCAGGCAGGCCGCAATAACGGTTAAATTGGTTTGCGTGCCTCCGGTTAAAAAATGCACCTCGGCTTGCGGGGTCTGACAGAGCGATTTAATCATTTCGGCCGCGCGGCGGCAGTAAATATCTTGCCCGTAGCCGGGCGTTTGTTCCAAGTTAGTCAGCGCCAGTTTTTCCAAAACGGCTGGATGGGCGCCTTCGCTGTAATCACAGTTAAATCTAATCATAAAGCCTCTTCTAAAATGCCGAAAACGGCAGCGGCTATATCCTTTGTATAAATTTTAGGGTTGCCCCGCAAGGGGGGGGTACGCACGGTGCGCGGCGCGTCTCCTTTCCGCACGCAGTTTGGCGTGGCGCTGGCGAAATACGTCCAGCTTGGTGTAGCGGATCATCAAAATCAGGTCAATCAGCACCATCACAAAGTTCAGCACGTAAAGCCAGAACACCAAATCGTAATTGTACAAGATTTTATGAATCATCCCACAGATGTAGGCAAATTCAATGGTAATCATAAATAGAAAACTTTTTCCGGCGGCGGTTTTCGTGCGCAGCGAACGGCTGATGTTAAACGGCCACGCCAGCCCAAAACCCAGCATCATCAGCGCTTCAAAAATACTCATACAGACTCCTTGCAACGGACCGTTCCGTTTGTTTCTTATTATATTTTACTTCTTTTGGAGCGGGCGGAAAACCGTTTCTTGCCGGCAGAAACGGGATAAAAAACTCTTTGGCTGGGGCAAAATTTGTTATACTTAAGTATCCGTTTTTTAGCGAGGTGTGTATGAAAAGAGGTTTTACGCTGATTGAATTATTGGTAGTCGTATTGATTATTGGTATATTGTCGTCTATTGCGTTGCCGCAATATACCCGCGCGGTGGAAAAAAGCCGTGTTTCCGAAGCCAAAATTACGATGAAAGCCATTTGGGACGGCAAAGAAGTGTACCGCGTAGCCAACCGCAGATCGCCTTCCTCATTTAAGGATTTGGACGTGCAGTTTGCAAATCAGGACGGTTCTACGGCCACGGGGGCTTCGTTCAGCACGAAAAACTGGACATATTATTTGAACGATTATTTATGCGATTTGAACGGCAAGTACCCGTCTGTGCGTGCGGTGCGCATCAACTCCGGCGCTCCGTATGAAATCCAGTATTGCGGGGTACAGGGTTTCCGCTGCTATGATGGCCGCGTAGGGACTGCCGGTAACTGCAAGGATGCCGGTTTTGCCAAAACGGCATCCGGCACAAGCGGAGTGAACGGTTGTATTTCGTCTGCGTGCGCGATGGAATAAAAAAACGTATTTTCTTGTTAAAAACGCCCCGGTTTCCCGGGGCGTTTTTTTGTGGAGTTTCCTTTCAAATCAGGAAGCGGAGGCCGGGGCGATTTTCTTTACTTTACACAAAGCCCACCCGGCGGAATACAAGTTAATGCTGGCGTTAAACTCCTGGCAGGGTTCATCCGTTTTTTCCAGGCCGTAGGGGGCCAGGGTAATCGGGTCCAGCATCATGGGCCACGGAACGGCCACAATGTAAATGGGCCCGTCGTGCTCGGCAATCGCTTGGCGGATGCGTCCGTCAAAGCGGTAGGCATAATACTGCGGCGGGAGCGAATTGCGGCTTTTGGCCCGTTTTTGATAGGCCTTTGGATATTTTTCTACCGGGAACGTAATCCCTCCCACAAAGCGCGTGCCCGGTTCAAAAAATGGGGACAAAAAGCCCATCGGCGCTCCAAAATAAACGACTAAGGTATTTTTTTCTACTTTGGGAAAATTAGTAAACACAATGGCTTGTTTGGAAAATCCGTCCGTTCCCCAGTTGGGGATTTCCGTCGTTTGCCATAAAAACAACGCCAAAAGCGTGCCCAGCACCGCCGTTGTTTTGTAGGACGTCAGCGCGCGTATAGCTGCAAAAACGAAAATCATACTAAACAGCTCCAGCACGATGGCGTAGCGCAGCGTGGAGTAAAAGTGCAGCCAAAAAACGTACGACACCGCCGCAAACACCCAGGCGGCCGCCAAGAGGCGTTTGCGGGGCTGGGTAAATTTGCCGGCCAGCAGGAGCGCCCCCGTAACAAAAAAGCCCACATATCCCAGCGCCAGGCGGGCGTCGGCCACGGGCATTTCCGTTACGACGCCATAATGCTCCTGCACCCAATAAAACGGATACGCCAGCCATTGCCCAATAGAGCGCGGATAAAAACGGACTTCGTCAAAATTAACGGGGTCAAAATACGGGGATTGAAAAATTTGGTTAAAAAACGGGAACACCGGGTTTTTGTATTCCACCCACAGCCGCGCCATAAAATAGCCGTTTACCAGCAGAAATCCGGCCAGCCCGCCCGTGGCAAACCACAGCGCGTTTCGGAGGGGTTTGTCCGTTTGGCGCACGAACAGGAAAAACGCCGCGCTTAAGCCCAGCACAAAAGGCGCCGCCGTGTATTTGAGCCCTACGGCCGCCCCGGCCATTAGAGCGGAGGCCGCCGTCCAGGCGGCCGCATGCCGGGTGCCGGCAATCACGCGGAACACGCCATAAATCGCCGCGCACATCAGCGCCGCCAGCGGCACCTCGTTGGTGGACAGCCCAATTTGCGAAAGCACCATGCTGCCGCTTAAGCCCGTTACGGCCGCGGCCACTACGGTAAACACGTCGTCTTTTCCGCCCAAAAACAAGCGGCAGATTTTATACCCCACAAACCAAAACACGCCTGCCGGTATCCCCTGCAAAAAGGCAATCAGTTTGGGCCAGTCGTTCAAATGGCGCACCAGCAGATAGTAGGGAATATCCAACAGCGGGTTGAGAAACGTGTGTATGCCCGCGGGCATCACGTCCGTATAAAACCGCCCGTGCAAAAAAGCAAACGGGTTGTAGAAGTGGTAATTGAGCAAATCCCAATTCACATCCTGTCCGTTGGACAGGCCGTACAATCCGCCCAACAAGCATAATGCCAGCAGGCAGAGCAAATCTTTTTTATGTGTTTTTAGCATAAATTTCCGTTCCCGGGCCCAGCGGCCCGCCGGGGACATGACCGTATAAACGACTTTATCATTGTATGAAATTATGGACCCTTTTCGGACACAAAAAAGCCCGCACCAAAGGGCGGGCCGTTCTTAATCGCGATGAATCCGATACCATTGCAGGGTAATGATGGTTTTGGCGTCGGTAATTTCGCCTTTTTCTATCATCCGGTACGCCTGGGAGAGATGAATTTTTTTCAAATTCAAAAATTCATCTTCATCCGGGGCGTCTTTGCCGCGGGTAAGCCCGGTGGCCAAATACAGGTGCTGTTCTTCGTTGGAGAACGCATTGCAGGGATGAAATACCATAATTTCTTTTAAGGATTTGGCCGTCAGGCCGGTTTCTTGTTTCAGCTCCGCTTTGGCGCAGGTTAAAAAGGTTTGTCCCTTTTCGCGTTTGCCGGCCGGGATTTCCCACGTGGCTTGGCGAATTGGGTAGCGGTACTGCTGCACCAGGTACACGTAACCGTTTTCCACGGGCAAAATGCCGCTGGCGCCGCGGTGGTCAAAATACAGGCGGGTAGAGGTGTGCCCGTTAAGAAGTTTTACTTCGTCTAACTTCACCCCCAATACGCCGCGGTAGAGCGTTTTGGAAGAAATTTTTGTTTCTTTTAATTTACTATAATGTTTCATATCAACATCTTATAACATTTGGACCGTCCCGGTCCTGCGCGCACGCTGAATCAAGCCGCCCGCCTGTTGAAAAGGATTTTCAGTTTTATGGCTCAGTTTGTACAACTTCACAATCACACGGAATATTCCCTCTTGGACGGGATGCTCCGCGTGTCCGAAAATCACAAGCCTTCCCGCTTTTTGCAGGGGTTGGCCCAGCAGGGCATTCCCGCCATGGCCATGACCGATCACGGCAATATGTACGGCGCGTTGGATTTTTACGATTCGGCCCGCGCCGCCGGGATTAAGCCCATCGTCGGCTGTGAATTTTACATTACCGAAGGCAAATATACCGAAAAAGACAAATCCCGCACGGGCCATTTGACCATTTTGGTCCGCAATCACGAAGGGTATTTGAACTTGATGAAGCTGAACTCGTTGGCGTGGGTGGACGGATTTTATCGTCATCCGCGCATTGACAAAGAACTGCTGGCCCAGCACAGCGGGGGGCTGTTGTGCCTGTCGGGCTGTTTGAAAGGTTTTTTGTCCCAATACGTGCGGGAAGAAGGCGGGTTTGAAAAAGCTTGCCAGCTGGCCAAAGAATACGAGGACATTTTTGGCAAGGGCAATTATTATATTGAGCTGATGGACCACGGCATCCGCGAAGAGGTGGAAGCGCTGCCGCTTTTGAAGGACGTGGCCAAACGGACGGGAATTGGCGTGGTGGCCACCAACGACTGCCACTATGAAAAAAAGGAAGATTGGGAAGCCCACGACGTGCACGTGTGTATTGCCACCGGCAAGACGCTCAACGATCCGCGCCGGATGCAGATGTCGCACGAGCTGTATTTCAAATCGCCCGAAGAAATGTGCGCCTTGTTTTCCCACACGCCCGAGGCGTGCGCCAACACCCTGGTCATTGCCGAAAAATGCAATTTGGAATTCCCCAAACACGGGTTTATTTTGCCGAAGTTTGACATCCCGCCCGAGTTTCCCAATTCGGCGGAATATTTTAAGGATTTGTGCCGCAAGGGCCTTTTGAAAAAAATGAACGGCCACGTGCCGGACAATTATTGGAAGCAGCTGGAATACGAATTTAACGTCATTATTACCATGGGGTTTGACTGCTACTTCCTCATCGTACAGGATTTTATCAATTGGGCCCGCGCCAACGGAATCCCGATAGGGCCCGGCCGCGGGTCGGGCGCCGGCTCGCTGGTGGCCTACAGCATGGATATTACGCGGTTGGACCCGATTCAAAACAAATTGCTGTTTGAACGCTTTTTGAACCCGGACCGCGTGAGCATGCCCGATTTGGATATTGATATGTCCGACGCGGGGCGCGAACGCGTGATTGACTATGTGCGCAGCAAGTACGGGCATGACAAAGTATCGCAAATCATCACGTTTGGCACGATGAAAGCCAAGCTGGCCTTAAAAGACGTGGCCCGCGCGATGGACATCCCGGTGGCGGAGGCAAACCGTATCGCCAAAATGATTCCCAACGACCCCAAAATGACGCTGGAAAAAGCGTTGGAAATCAACGAACTGAAAAACGAGGTGGAAAAGAACCCGCAAAGCAAACGTTTGTTTGAAATGGCGCGCAAGATTGAAGGGTTAAAACGCCACACGGGTATTCACGCGGCAGGCGTACTGATCACCAAGGAAGCCGTGTCGGAATACGTGCCGCTGGCCCGCGGCGCGCGGGACGTGATTACCACCCAGTTTGAAGGGGAACCCTGCTCCAACTTGGGGTTGCTGAAAATGGACTTCTTGGGCCTGCGCACTTTGACGGTCATTGACAACGCCGAAAAAATGATTCGAGCCCGCCACGACCCGAATTTTGACATCAACAAAATCCCGCTGGACGACAAAAAAACCTATGACTTGTTATGCGCCTGCAAAACGCTGGGGATTTTCCAGTTGGAAAGCGGCGGCATGCGGGATTTGATTAAAAAACTGCAGCCTACGCAGTTTAGCGACGTGTCCGCCTTGGTGGCGCTGTACCGCCCGGGACCAATGGAATCGGGCATGATGGACATGTTCGTCCGCCGCAAAAACGGGCAGGAAAAAATCGTTTATGAAACCCCCATGCTGGAAGAAGTGCTCAAAGACACCTACGGCTGTATGGTGTATCAGGAGCAAATTATGGAAATTTCCAAACGGCTGGGCGGTTTTACCCCCGGCGAGGCCGATACCCTGCGCAAGGCCATGGGGAAAAAGAAGCTGGACGTGATGGAAAAGTTCGGCAAAAAATTTGTGGAAGGCTGCTTGAAAAATCACATTTCCGAAAAGACGGCCACCCATATTTACGAACAGATGAAGGCCTTTGCCGGATACGGGTTTAACAAATCCCACTCGTTTGCGTATGGGCTGGTGTCGTATCAAACGGCCTATTTGAAGGCCAATTATCCCATTGAATTTATGTGCGCGGCGCTGACCAACGAAATCGGCCACAACGCCATCGGGGCGGACGACAAAGAAAATAAAATCGTTACGTACCTGGAAGAAGCGCGCAGCATGGGGTTTGAGGTGCTGCCGCCGGACGTGAATAAATCCCAGCCGGAGTTTGCGGTGGAGAAAATTGGCGATAAAGAGTACATCCGCTACGCGCTGGAAGCTATTAAAAACGCCGGGGAAGAAGGCTGCCTTTCCATTGTGCACGAACGCGAAAAAGGCGGCCCGTACAAATCGCTGGAGGACCTGTGCAACCGGATAGATTTGTTCCAGGCCAACAAAAAAACCATTGAAAGCCTGACCAAAGCCGGCGCGCTGGACAGCACGGCCCCCGGCCAGGACCCCAAAATTACGCGGGCCAACATTTTGGCCAATATTGACAATGCCGTAGATACGGCCCACTTGGTGGCCAAAGAGAAGGAAAAGAGCACCGGCAATTTGTTCGGGGACGATTTTTCCTCCGTGCTCAGCATCAAGCAAAAGGCTCCCGTAGCGGTACGTCCGCTTACCCAAAGTGAATTGCTTAACTACGAAAAAGAAGTGCTGGGCCTATTTTTCAGCGGGCACCCCATGTCCAAGTACCAGCCGCATTTGCAGCAGCTGCATTGCACGCCGATTATTGATATTTTGGAAGGACGCGCCAGCGGGCGGCTCAACGTGTTGGGCATTGTTACCTTGTTTAAGAAACGCCAAAATAAAAAGAAGGAAGAGTGGGCGCAAATGGTCATAGAAGACTGCACCGGCTCCATTATGGTCAATGCATTTGCGGGGGCGTATCGGAATTTGTCCCACAAATTGGGGCCCAACGCCATTTTGGATTTTGTGGGGGACATCCGCGTGGACGACGAAAGCGCGCGGATGGAACTGAACTTGAAGGAAGCTCACGGCGTAACGGATTTAATTTCCAACGTCGCCAAAGAATTTACTATCCGCATCCCGACGGATTACCCCAAAAACGCTTTGCAAAAACTCAAAAGCTATCTGGATATGACCCGCGGCACCACAACGGTGGTGCTGGAAGTGCCTTCCAAAGAAAATCCGGGCAAAATACACCGCATCCGCACGAACAAACGGATTTTGCTGCACAAAGGCCTCTTGGAATACATTGAAAACACCATGGGCAACGCCTGGAGCTTTCAATAATGGAGCGCAAAAGGCACTTGATAAGTTGCCGATATGTGCGCCTTGGGGGAAAATTTTGGCTCTGTTGAGGCATTCCCCGGGTTCCCAGGAAAGAGGTATAATATACTTATTAGCCCCGCACCGATTCTACGGAGCGGGTTTTTTGGAGAAAAAATGAGTATTTTTGAAGCGTTGATGATGTTGGGCTTTGGTTTGGCGTGGCCCTGCAATATTTATAAATCCGTCAAAACCAAAACGGCCGCGGGCAAAAGTTTTGCCTTCATGATTACGATTGAATTAGCCTATTTGTGCGGTGTGATTCATAAGGTGTTTTACAATTATGACGTCGTGATTTGGCTGTACGTGGCCAACTTCGTTATGGTGTTTATTGACTTAATGCTGATGATCCGCAACCACAAGCTGGACTTGGCCCGCGCCAAGCAGAAACAACCGCTTACGCAAGAAGCATAACGGACGGGCGGTTTTCAAAGGGGCGGAATATTTGTTATAATAAAAAAGAAGTAACCCCTTTACGCCCAGTTGGCGCAGCGGTAGCGCGTTCCCTTGACATGGGAAAGGCCACAGGTTCGATCCCTGTACTGGGCACCATTTAGAGTCCTCGTTCTCCGACGAGGATTTTTTTGTTTTATCCACCACCCGTTTTCAGCTTCCCGCGGTGCCAGGGCTTTGGCCTGATAAAGGGCGTTGGAACCTTTGCCAAACGCGTTAGTGCGGGATGCCCGCCGCCTTATTCTTCGCAAGGCCTGCAGCCCTTGCCACCCCATGTTTCCCAAGTACAAATTCACGCGGCGGCCCGCAATATGTGCCGCTGGAGGGCTATTTGTTTTGCGCCAGATATTGCTGCAGTTGCGCTCTAAAATCGGCGGCCAATTTCTTTGGGGAAAAAATTATAATATTCGGCAGCCATTTTTGGACGGTGGGGAAAATGCTGTTTTTGATTTCCGCCTCATCGCTGCTGACGCACGTGAGGATTAAGCCGTCCGCCGTTTCTTGGAGAATTTGCTGCTGGGGGAAATAAATTTTCTTTTTGAAATACGACGCAATCGGTTTTTTTACAAACAGTTTAATCGTTTGGGTGGTATGGTCCGAATTAAACCACATGCCTACGGCGTGGCGCAGGATGTATTCAATGGCTTGTTTGGGGTCGTGCTCCGGGTTGTAGGCAAAGTGGCGGCATTTTTTATCCGGCTGCACGTTGGCAATGCTTTCCAAACGGTATTTGATGATTTGGCGGTCAAAATAACCGATGACATACCAAAACCCCTCACTAAAACAAATTTTTAAGGGCTTAAATCCTTTCCAGGCAATCTTTTTGCCGCTGGCGTCCTTGCGTGTAATCGTTACGGTGTATTTCTTTTGAATGGCTTCCAACAAGGTTTCAAACCCGCTGATTAGTTTCAGCGGTTCTGCTTGCTGCGGAAACTTGATAAACAGCGGATTGTCCTGGGGGCTTAAGCGCCAATAGGCGCGAAAGACCGCGGGCGACATCCCCAAACTTTCCGCCAGCGGCTCTATGGTATCGTGGAAAATTTTTTCCTGCTGGGCGTTGGCCAAGCTGTAGCCTTCCTTAAACCCGTAGTTGCCGTGCCCTTTGCGCTCAATGTAGCACAGGGCCTTTTTCCCTTTGGTTTTCTGCTTCTCTTCAGTCAGGTTCAGGCACTCGTTAAGCAATTTGATGTCCCGCTGCAGGGTGCGGATGTTCACATTGGCCATCGCCGCAAAGTGCTGCAAATTAATGCCGCCTGCCGGGGCCGCATCCAACCGGAGCAACAGGATAATTAGCCGTTTTATTTTTTTAATGTCTGCTTGACGATAGCTCATATATATTGCGACACGTAGTTGTCGTGAAAATCCTTAGTCCAATTTTGTTTTTATTATACTAATTTTACACCGAATACAGACAAAGGGGAAACAAAATGAAAAACACGCGGAATTTGAATCACGAACAAGCAGCCACTTATAAAGAAATGGGCGATCAATATCAGACCTGGTCGGATTATGAACAAGCCGTGGAATATTATGATGCGGCCCTGCAGCTGGACCCGGCCTACGCTGCCGCCTATGACATGCGCGGCGTTGCCAAAGCCATGGACGGTAGTGCCCAAGAAGCCTTGGCGGATTTTGACCAAGCCATCGCCCTGGCGCCGGAAAATGCGGATTTTTACAACAACCGCGTCAACGCCCATACGGAATTGCAGCAGTATGATTTGGCCTTGGCGGATTTTTCCAAGGCTCTCGCGCTGCAGCCTAAACATGCCATGGCTTTCTACAGCCGCGGCCGGATGTATGCCGATTTGGGACAGTATCAACAGGCTTTGGAGGATTTTGACCAGGCCATTCGGCTGAATCCGACACACGCCGCCACGTATTATCACCGGGAAGTAATGAAACAGAAACTGGAAGCCCAAGGCCTTTCTGTCCCGGATACGGACGAACGGTTCAAAGAAGTTTCTTTTAGTGATTGTTTTTTTGCCAATCGCGGGATTGCGCGGGATTACTTGGGCCATTATGAAGCGGCGATTTCCGATTTCAGCCAGGCCATCGCACTGAACCCGTCTTGCGGGGGGCACTATTACAACCGGGGGCAGTCCTGCTTGGCCGCCAAGCGTTACAAGCAGGCCGTTGCCGATTACACCCAAGGCCTTCGCCTGCACCCGGCGGCCAGCGGATATCTGGGCCGCGGACAGGCTAATTTTCACCTCAAGCGTTATGCGGACGCGTTGGCCGATGTCCAGCACGCTCTTGCGTTGGAGCCGCAGGCGGCAGAAGCGTATGCCTCGCAGGGGCAAATTCACTTGATGACGAACCAGCTTCCACAGGCCGTTTCCGATTTGGATAAAGCGTTGGAAATCAACCCTTTTGATGCGGACGCCTTAGCCAACCGCGGCCACGCCAACTACCAGTTGGACAAGTACGAAGAAGCCTTGGCGGATTTGAAGAAGTCGCTTTTAATTAAACCGCAGCAGCCCAACGTAAGTTTGCTGTGCGCCGCCTGTCATAGCGAGCTTAAGGCGTATGACCAAGCCGCCGCGGACTGCCGGGACGTCTTGCAAATAGAGCCGGGCAATCCCCTGGCCAAACGCTGGCTGCAGCACCTGCGGCAAGATCACGCCCGGGAACGCCGCCACCCCTAAGCGGGCCGCCCGTTGAAAAAGGAGGGAAGAATTTATGAAAAAGAACGAGGTAACTTTTGACCCGATGGCCGCAGAAGCGTTGGCGGCCCGTGCCGAGCGCGCCCTGAACGAAGGAAATTTTGCGCAAGCACTGGCGGAGCTGAACCAAGCTATTCAATTCTGCCCGGCCCATGCGGATTTGTATTTTTTGCGCGGGCAAGCGTACCAAGCCATGGGCAAGTGGGCTCCCGCGCTGGAAAATTATCAGGCCGCTATAGAGCGCAATCCCCAGTGCCCCCGCTATTATTACAATGGCGGCTGTGTGCTGTATTTCCAACAGCAATGGCAGGAAAGTTGGACGTATTTGAAAAAATTTCTCAGCTTGGAGCCCGAAGTTCCCGGGCCGGCCCGGAGTGCGCACTTTTTCTGCGCCCGGTGCGGCATTGCCTTGGGGCGGCTGCCCGAAGCCTTGGCACACATAGACGCGTCCCTGCGGCTGGCGGCTTCAGCGGATAAACAAGTGCGGTCGGAAATGTATTTAACCCGAGGCAGTATTTTAGCGGGATTGGAAAAGCAGGAAGAATCCCTTCGCGATTTGCAACAAGCCTTGGCCCTTACCGTGCTTCCTCTTCAGCAGGCGGAAATACACTATCTGATGGGATATGTGGGGGAGGAGCAGAAGCGTTACCGGTTTGCGCTGGCGGAGTACAACCAAGCCCTTGCGTTAGACCCAGCCCATTGGCGGGCTTATTTTAACCGCGGCATGCTCCGGCGGGATTATCAGGAGGACGTTCCCGGCGCCCTGGCCGATTTGGAGCAAGCGGCCCGGCTGCAACCCGATGTAGCCGTTGTTTATTACAACCGGGCGGGGTTGTATGCCCGGCTTAAAAAAAACGCGCAGGCCCTGGCGGATTACACCCGAGCCATTGACCTGGACCCCCATAACGGCGCGTACTATTATGGGCGGGCGCGGGTATATTGGATGCTGGGACAATGGACCCAGGCAGAGCAAGACGTGCGGCGGGCACACGAATACGGACACCCGACGGGGCAGACACGAATAGATCCTGTCCGCCAGAACGGACCAAAGGACAACGCAACACCCAGGTAGGGCCCGCGTGAGGGCGGGCCCCCAAGGGGGCAGGTCAAAACCTCATCCTGCCCCTTTGGAAAACCCGCGCGACAAGAGGCTGTCGCAGAGGAGTTGTATCGTATGGAAAAACAGGGGCCGAGGGCTCCTGCACCAAACGGGGGAAAACTATGAAAAAACGTGGTTTACTGTTTATTTGTCTGCTGCTCTTGTTGTCTTTCGCACCGACGGCGCAGGCCGCCAAGCACTTTACGTTGGATGAAGGGCTGACGGAAGCGGCGGAAAAAATCGGCGGCAGCGCCCGCATCGCGCCCCAAGCCAATTTGGCGGTGGTGGGGTTTGTGGAAAGCACCCGCCGCACGCGCCTGCCGCTTAGCAGTGTATTGGAGGACGATTTAACCTCGTTCTTAACGGAAAAGCGGCCCGGGCACGTGGTCGCCAAAAACAATATTGATACGGTGTTGCGCGAGCTGCGCATTACGCGGGACGATTTGTTTGACAGCCGCCACCGCAAACAATTTGGCAAATTGGCTTCGGCGGATTTGCTGGTCAGCGGCAATTATTGGATTAATCGGCGGGATGTGGTCATTAATATCACGGTCATAGACATAGAAAGCGGATTGGCGCTTCTGTCGCACCGCGTGAAAATCCGCAAGTCGCAGTTTGCAAAATATTTATTAGGTATGGATTAAAGGAGAGACTATGAAAAAAGAACTGATGTTGGGCCTGCTGGCAGCAGGCGTTGGACTGCTGAGTGCGTGCGGCTCTAAAAATGTGCTGCAAGCGCCGCAGCTGCAGGTAAAAGTAGTGGAGACAATCCCCGCTACTTCCGCTCCCGATTGGGTAAACAGCACCCGGGAGTTTTGGGAACAAGGCGGCCAGTATTTTTACCGCGGAACGGCCGAAGGATTTGCCAACCTGGAAGCCGCCAAACGCGCGGCGGCAGCCGGGGCGCGGGTCAGTTTGGCCGAGCAGGTAAAAAATGTGGTGCGAAATGAATTCTCGCGGGCGTTGGAAGCGGGCACTTATGATGAAACGACCGGCGGATACCTGAAAGACGTGTTTTTCTCCGCGGTGGATAACATCACCTTAAGTGGCGTGCAGATTCGCGAGTCTTATCTGCAGCACCTGCTGGAAACGGGAGACCGGGCCGAACGCCTGTATTACCGCGCTTATGTTTTGGCGTCTATCAGCCAGAGCGATTACAACAAGCTCGTCCGTGCGGCTTTTAGCGATACCCAAGCGCAAGTAGCCGCCAACAAGAGCGCCAAACAGCTGGCGGCGGAAACGGAAGCCCGTTTTTGGGCGCAGCAGGAAAAGGACGAGGTCCCGCAATGAAACACCTGGTCCTTTTTCTTCTCTTGGGGATATGGGGGGGCGGATGTGTTTCCGCCCCTCAGATGCCGCCCTGGGCCGGAAGAAATTGGCAGGAAAAACAGGTTTTTTATTTTAGCGGAATTTCTTCCGGCTGTACCAACGTGGCCTGCGCCCAGGCCGAAGCTTACCACAATGCTTCCGCCAGTATCGCCGCCTTTTTGGGAACTACCGTATCGTTGGAGACGGAAGGCATGCTGGACAATAACGGGCAGTATTTGCAGGTCCATTTTTATTCCGCCACGCGGGAAGTGCCGCTTAGGCATATTCAAGTGGAACAATTTACCGTGTCCCGCGCGCGGCAACAGGTAACGGGGTATGTGTTGGTGTCCGTGCGGCAAAGCGAAATCCAGGCGGCGTTGGCCCAAATCCAGCAGGAAGCGGAACAGCAAAAAAAGCAGCGGCAGCAGCGGCGCCGGCTGGGGGTTATTTCCGTGCATGCCCCGCGGCATTGGAACGATTTTGCCGGGCAAATGAATCAATTTTTAAGCCAAGCCGGATACGTTACCGGCACAAACGGCCGCGGTTTATTTGTGCAAGTGGAGGCATTTGCCTGCGATTCCAGCCGGTTGCAAGACATCCAAATTTGCGCCTTGCAGGCAAAAGTGCGCTTTGGCCCGCGCGAGTTTGTTTATAGCGCCAAAGGGTACGGCCGCACGTTGGCCCAGGCGCGGCAAGAGGCCATCCGGGCGTTGGTCGGGCAAATTCCGCAGGATATTTTGGAGGGAAAATGAAGAAAATTTTATGCTTGTTATGCGTGTTTTTGGGCTCGGTTTTCCCTGCCCGGGCGGATAAGACCGTGATGAATAATCCCTGGGGGTACAGCTATTACACGCCGGCCCATTTAAGCAATTTGTCTTTTCAAGACATTTCCTCGGCCCAGGCCGCCAATGCGGTATTTGTGTATGGAACGACGGTCAATTTTGATGAGGTGGATTTCAAAAACAACACCAGCCACGGCCTTTACCTGCACGCCGTCAACGGCCCCATTACGCTGAACCATATGTATTTTTATAATAACACGGGGGGCGCGGCGTCCTTTTGGCAGAGCCAGCAAACCATCCGCAATTCGGTGTTTAGGCACAATTCCCACGCTTCCGGCTTTGGCGGCGCTTTGTATATCCCCAATCCGCATACGTTAACCGCCAGTCAGCTTTCCTTTTTGGACAACAGCGCCGAAAAAGGCGGCGCCCTCTACGCCGGGGATCAGCTTACTCTGCAGGGCGGCGGCATTACTTTTGCCCATAACACCGCGTTGCAGGGCGGCGGCATTTACGCCAGCCGGGATTTAACCTTAGCGGCCACCGGCGGGGACATCCTTTTTTCCGGCAATGAAGGCGGGGCGGTGTACATGGCCAACGGCACGCTTACCCTGCGGCCGGCCGGCGGGAACATTATTTTTAAGGATGACATTTTGGGGCCTGCCCGGGTGAATATTGTGGTGGCGGGGAACGGAAGCGGCCAAGCCCAATTTTATCAGGCCCTTTCCAATGCCTCTGTTTCCTTGCAATCCGGGTTGGCCTATTTTAACCCGCAGGCACGTTGGACGGCGCTGGTCTTGCAGGCGGACGGCGGAAGTTTGTATTTATCGGACGGCCAGACCGCCGGGTTAAATTTGGGCGAAGTGCGTTTGAACCGCGATTTGCATCTCGTCCCGGAGGTCAATTTGCAAACGGACACGATGGACAGCCTGGATTTGGATCGGGTGTCCGGTACGGGGGCCGTGGTGGTGGACCGTTTTGATTTGCTGCGAGAGGACACCCAACAGCCTTCTGCAGTGGATTTTATGACGGGCGCAAAACCCGAGGTCCGCCTGCCGCGCACGGTAAACGGCAGTATCTACGCCTACGATGTTTCTTACAATCCGGCCACCGGGCAGATTGTCTTTGTTCCGCGGGCTCCGGGCGTGGCCGGGGCCGACCCTTCCGACAGCGCCAGTTTTAATCCGTCCGTACTGGTGCAGCCCCTGCGTTCTTATTTGGCGCTTCATATGCTGCAGGAGTCTATGTCGCCCCTGCAGCACCGCCGCCAGAGCCGTTTCCTGCATTACGACGATGCCGCCGCTTCTTTTTACGTAACCCCGTACTTAACGGGCGGGCGTGTGAAATTTACCAATCATTTGCAGACGGATACGTCCCTTTCCGGAGTTCAAGCCGGGTGGACGAGTGCGGATTGGGGCCTGGCCGAGCGTTTTGCAATTACGGGCGGTTTTAACGTGGGCTTTGTGGGGAGCAAAAACAAATATCAAAACAGGCAGTTGGATATGAGCGGCTATCAAGCGGGGGCTGAATTAAATATTTACAGCGGGAACTGGTGGCTGGGATTGACGGGGCAGGCGGCCGCGGTGTCCTCGGAAGCATTAAACGAAAAACAAACCCAGCCCGCCTTATGGGGGGCGGCGGCGGTCAAATGGCACCTTCCTTTGAACGACAACGGCTGGATTTTGGCCCCTTATGCGCAGGCCGGGTATGGATGGGTCCGCCGCGGCGAGGATCAGCGGCAGGGAAACGCTACATTAACGGGCGGCGTGTTTTCGTTGATACAGCTGCAAGGAGGGGCGGAAATCATCAAATCGTATAATGACCTGTGGCATTGGTATATAGGGGGCAGTATGGTTCGGCAAATTACTCGGGCCGATGTGTTTTATGCAAACGACGCCCGTTTGCCGGAGTT
This sequence comes from uncultured bacterium, assembly GCA_949294085.1. Classification (GTDB taxonomy): domain Bacteria; phylum Elusimicrobiota; class Elusimicrobia; order Elusimicrobiales; family Elusimicrobiaceae; genus Avelusimicrobium. The sequence continues at coordinate 20,946 of CASFFX010000011.1, forward strand.
TGAAACGGCCCCTTTTGTACAGGTGCAGGCGGGATTTCAAACCGAAACGGACGGCCGCTGGATGTGGGGCGGTGCTTTGACGGGGAGTTTGGGCGCGGTGCAGCAATTTGGCGTTCAACTTATCGTGCAGTTTTAAGGGAATCCAAACTGAAAAAACACGCAAAAAACCCGGCCTAAGGCCGGGTTTTATTTGCAAACTTAGTGCCGCCCGCGCTTGTTTTTTATATAAGAAGGCTTTTTGGGTTTGGACAAGAGGGGGAAGTCTTTCGGGTCGATCAAAATGCGCATATCAAACCCGGCTGCGCGGCGCAGAACGGGGTCGTCCCACGTCAGCACTTTTTGCTCCAAAAACGGATAGCGGAATGAGTCCAGCAAGTCCAGCGCGTGGAACGGCGTTTCTTCGTCTGCTTCGCGGGTCAACAGACTGATGACAAACGTCTTTTCCTTCGGCAGTCGCGAGCCGACGGACTGGGAAGATTGATAATTTACGTGCATTTCCCCGGCATAAATAATAAACAGCGCGTCCGGATAGCGTTTGCGCAGGGTTTGGATTTCCTGCAGCCACGCTTGGTTGCGCAGGCGTACGCCTTCCGGCATGGCAAAAGTGGCTACCAAGGTGGCGTCTTCTTCATGTTCCAGCAGGGTGGATTCCACGACGGTTCCGCTTTCCGAATAAAAGACAAAGCGCGGTTCCAGCCCGCGTACGTTAATGCCCAATTTTTGGGCGGCCAGCAACAGGTGGGCATAGTCCGGGTCGGCCGTTTGCATTTTTTGAAGCGGTAATTTTTTGGCGGCCCCCGCGGGCAAAAATTCCGTCAGCAGAAAAATTTTCCGTTCGGGGTTTTGGGCCTTGTATTGCCGCAAAAAGCGAATCAACAACGCTTGAATAACCGGTTGATTGTGCTCTTCCCCCAACAGCAAATAATCGGCGTCCGGGGGCACGCGCTGCAGCATGGCTTGGCTCAGGGAATCTATATCCCAAGTTTGATGGGGAAATTGAACCCGCTTTTTCCATAAAGCAGGCGCCCAGCGGCGGGCGGTGGCCAGGGCTTGTTCGCGGTCGCGGATTAAAGCTTTTAAGGCGCGGTTATTGGCCGCCAAAAAATAGTTTTGCTTGGCCTCGGCAGAAAGCCGTTTCCAAAAGGGCACTTCGTCATAGGGGCCCGTCAAGGGGCGCCGTGCCTTCCAAAAAAAGGGATTGTCTGCGGGCAGTTCTTCGGCAGACCAGAGGTTCAGTTGCTCCCGCGGAATAGGCGGCAGCTGTTTGCGCGTCCGCGGGACGCGGTTCTTCAAAATCCGCTCCACCTTGGAAGGCGTGAGCTTGGTCTTGGTAAACGCTCGTTTGAAGGGGGAGACTGCGTTTGTCAACCCTTGCGCCGCCGCTTGCTGCCCCGGCCAAACGCACAGGGTAAGCAAGGCACCCAAGAAAAGCGTACACAAAAGGCGGCTTCGTTTTTGCATAAAGAGGCTCCTAAAAAGGGAAAAATAATCCTGCATTTTACGTCTGATAATATCTTAACCGTTTCGTCGGGCCGCGGCCAGGGCCCTTGGACCTACTTGGGGTTGGGCCAAAAGACCTGCAAATAAAAAGCCCCGTCGGCAGACGGGGCTTGGAAACTTCGTTTAATCTAGCGGTTGATATAACGCTTTTAAGAATTTTCCGACTCTCCCTTTTGGAAAATCGTTTTGATTGAGCACAATGCGCATGTCAAATCCGGCGGCGCGGCGCAGGGCGGGGTTATCCCACGTCAGCAAGCGTTGTGCAAAAAAAGGATATTTGGCCTGACCGACAAAATCCAAAAGGTCGTGTATCTTTGGATCGTTTGACTTTTGATAAAAGAAGGTAATCAGGAAGGTCTTGTCGGCCGGCAGTTGGCTGCCGATGGAGAAGGGCACGAGATAATTTACGTGTTCCGTCCCGGCCCAAATAATAAACAATGCATCCGGGTTGTGTTTGCGCAGGTTTTGAATATTGGCTATCCATTGGCGGTTGCGCAGGCGCATGCCTTCTGCCGTAGCCGCTGCGGGCACGACGTTTGTGCCCTCTTCCAAAGCGAAGGCTTCGTGGGCTACTTCCACTTTTGTATCGGAAAAACACACAAAGCGCGGTTCCAACCCGCGGACCAACATCCCCATTTTTTGGGCCGTGTCCAGCACATGGGCATAGCTGGGGTCCGCTTCCTTCATGGTTTGCAGGAGTAAGGGTTTTATGCCGCCGCTGGGTAAAAATTCCGTCAGCAGAAAAATCTTCCGGTCCGGGTTCTGCGCGCGCACCTGGCGCAAAAAGCGCGCCATTACCGTATGCATGGCCGGGAATTCGTGTCTTTCACCAAGCAACAGGTAATCTGTATTTTTTGGGATGCGCTCCAGCATAATTTTAGTCAGGTCGGCGGTTTCCAAGGGCTGATCCCCTGTTTTTACGCGGTTTTTCCACAAAATGGGCGCCATCCGTTTGGTATTGTTAAATACTCGGGATCGGCGTTTGAGGAACGTTTTTAAGGCACGGTTGTTGGCCGCAATGAAATAGTTGCGCTTGGCTTCGGAGGAAAGCTGGTCCCAAAACGGGATGTTTTCATACGGGCTGGAAAGCGGACGGCGGGTTTCCCATTTGGAAAAACGGACAATGGGCAGCTTTTCCACGGGCCAGTATCCAAGTTGTTTTTTGGGAATAGGCGGCAGTTGTTTGCGCGTCCGCGAAACGCGTTCCTTCAAAATCCGCTCCACTTTGGGAGGGGTGAGCTTGGTCGTGGTAAACGCTCGTTTGAAGTGGGAGGCTGCGTTTTTCACTCCTTGTGCCTCCGCTTGCTGCCCCGGCCAAACGCACAGGGCAAACAAGGTAAAGGGAAGACAAAATAAAAGGCGGCTTCGTTTTTGCATAAGGCGGCTCCTAAAAGGGGAATCATCGCGCATTTTACGTTTGATAATATCTTAACCGTTTCGGCGTGCCGCAGCCAGGGCCCTTGGACCTACTTGGGGTTGGGCCAAAAGGCCTGCAAACAAAAAGCCCCCGTCGGAAGGCGGGGGCTTGAAAACAGGGTTTAATCTTGCGGGGGATAGAGCTCTTTTAAGAGCTTGCCGACTTTCCCTTTCGGAAAATCTTTTTGATTGAGCAAAATGCGCATGTCAAATCCGGCGGCGCGGCGCAAAGCCGGGTCATCCCACGTCAGCAAGCGCTGCGTAAAGAAAGGATATTTCCCCTGGCCGGCAAAATCCAACACATCGCAGGGTTCCGGATTGTTCAAATCCTGAGAATATATGTCAATCAGAAAGGTCTTTTCGGCCGGGAGGTGATTGCTGATGGATAATGGCGTAAGATAGCCCAAGTGTTCCGCACCGGCCCAAATAATAAACAGTGCGTCCGGGTTGTGCTTGCGCAGGGCTTGGATATCGGCTATCCATTGGCGGTTGCGCAGGCGGATGGCTTCCGGCGTAGCCGCCGCGGGTACGATGTTTTCGTCCACTTCCAAAACAATGTCTTTGTGGGCTACTTCCACTTCTGCATCGGCGAAAAACACAAAGCGCGGTTCCAGCCCACGGACCAACATCCCCATTTTCTGAGCCGTATTCAGCACATGGGCATAGCTGGGGTCCAGCTCCTTCATTTCCTGCAGTTTTAAGCGTTTCATGGCCCCTCTGGGCAAAAATTCCGTCAGCAGAAAAATTTTCCGGTCCGGGTTCTGCGCACGCACCTGGCGCAAAAAGCGCACCAACACCGAATGCACGGCCGGGCTTTCGTGTTCTTCGCCAAGCAGCAGGTAATCCGTATTTTTGGGCATACGGTCCAGCATGATTTTAGTCAGGTCAGCGATTGCCAAGGGCTGGTCCCCGGTTTTTACGCGGTTTCTCCACAGCACAGCCGCCATCCGTTTGGTATTGGTAAACGCTTGGTCGCGGAGTTTGATGAACGTTTTTAAGGTGCGGTTGTTGGCCGCAATGAAATAGTTGCGTTTGGCTTCGGAGGACAGCTGATCCCAAAACGGTATATTCTCATACGGGTTGAAAAGTGTGCGGTGGGTTTTCCATTTTGTAAAACTGACAATGGGTAGCTCTTCCGCGGGCCAGAACTCCAATTGTTTGTTGGGAATAGGCGGCAGTTGTTTGCGCGTCCGCAGAACGCGTTTCTCCAAAATCCGCTCCACTTTGGTAGGGGTGAGCTCGGGGGAGGAAAACGCCCACTTTAAGCTGCGGACCATGCGCCGTGAAAAACTTCGTGCGGCTAAATCCGGCGCGGGAAATCCTGCCGAAATCAACAACATCCCTGCTAAAACAAGTGTCAGCCGTCCCCGATTTGGTTTCATAAGCGTACTCCTCCCGTTTTTGTTGGGCTTTAGGCCCTTGGCTGGGCGGCTTTCTAAAAAACCCGCATGCCGTACAAAGAGTCTATTGTATTATCCTAACCAATCTGCCCGCTTCGGACCAGGGTCCTTGGACCCATATGCCCCTGGGCCTTAGGGCCTGGGGCAGTTAGAACGCGCGGCGGTTAATACGGCCAGGAACGTTTTTTGCCACCGTCATACGGGTAGCCCAATCCGCGGCGGATCAGTTCTTCGCCTAGGTCCTGCCCGGCGCCATTGGTTACGCCGCAGAGCAGACGAAAATATTTATCCCGTCCGCAGTCGGTCAGCGTAATGGGCTTTTGAGCCAGGAAGGCTTTGGTAAACGCTTTGGCCTGTTGGGCCAAGGCTTTTTCTTTTTCGGACTTTCCTTTGATTTCCGGGCAGTCCACCCCGCGCACGCGCACGGGGACTTTTTCGCAATAGACCGCCAGCGAACAGTTGAGGTTTATTTTGAAGGTATCGCCGTCATAAACGGAAGCGACGGACACATTTCGCATTAAATCGCCGTCCTCCACCGAGCCCGTGCGGGACAGGGGTTTGCCTTGCTGCTGCAAAATCAGCAGTACGGCGGCCGCCAGCACGGAGGCCCAAAATTTGACTTTGCGGGGAACGCGCACCATGGCGCGGCGTTTGCGTCTGGGCATATTATAAAGAAGGTTTCCACACTTGGAGTGCGCCCGGCTGGACGGTAATTTCCAATCGGTCTTGGGTTTTGCGCGGTTCACCGTCCACGTGGTAAATAATTTCCCCGGGGCAGGAAATGACCGCCTGTTTGACGTGGTCCGTGTGCGTAATGCCGAAAGGGCGCCAATGGTCCGTAAAAAAGGACGGCGCCGCCAAAGCCAGTTTCCATTTGGGCGCGTCCGCCACGGTTACCATATCCAATTCGCCGTCCGTCAGGCTGGCTTCGGGAGCAATTTTGAAATTACTGCCGTATTGGCGCCCGTTGGCAAATACCAGCGTCAGCGGGGAGAGCATTTGCGTTTTTCCATCCGCTTGCACTTCCAGCGTTTTGGGGCGGTACGTGAACGCGGTTTTGGCGCCGATTTTGAAATACGGCCACATGCCGCGGGCGCCGTTTTTGCCGTGTTCCATAAATTTCCAGGCGATGTCGGCCTCTATGCCCACGCCGGCCAAATTCAAAAAAACTTCGCCGTTGGCGCGGCCCACGTCGCAGCGCATGGGGCGTGCTTTTTGCAGGCGTACCAAGGCTTCTGCAAACTGCAGGGGCATGCCCAATTCGCGTGCGAACCCGTTGCCCGAACCGTTGGGAATCACGCCCAGGGCCGTGTCGGAACCGACGAGCCCGCGGGCGGTTTCGTTGATGGTACCGTCCCCGCCGATGGCGATGGAGGCGTCGTAGCCGGCCAAAACCGAAGCGCGGGCCAGCTGGGTGGCGTGGCCGGGGGCTTGGGTCAGGCGCATGTCGGCGCCTGGAAAATTGAGTTGTATCGCGTCGGCCATCGCGGCAATTTTGTCGCGGTCGCCGTTTAATTTACCGCAATGCGGGTTGAGCACAAAAAGAATTTTCATAATTTTTTAAGCGTGTCTGCCTGTTCGGCGGCGTGGGCGTTGGCCGTCAGAGCTTCGTAAATCCGTTCGTTTTTTACGAGTCCATTTCCGACGGAGGACACTTTCGCCCCGGCCAGCAGCACAAAAAACATAAATAAAGCAAAGAAAACCAAATTTACGGCCGCCGAAATGCTTTTCATCGGCACCACCACCGGCCCGTAAGAAGTAACCAGTTGGGCGTCGGCCATTTGCACCACCGGCACGACCGGGTTGGCATTCACAAACACTTTGTACATTCCCATCAGCGAAAACAAAATGAGCAGCAGCCCGGCACAAATCAGCAGATATCCCAAAATTTTATTCATAAAAAACTCCTTCTCAAATTATAACAAAACGGCCGCCAAATCGGGCAGGGACGCAATTTTTAGATAAGGCGGGTTTTCCGGTTCCGGAAGGGCTTCGTGGCGCCAGTTGAAGGGGCTGGGCAAATAGGCCGCCTGGGCGCCGGTTTCCAGCGCGGGGAAAATGTCGGACTTGAGGGAATTGCCCACCATCAGGGCTTCTTCGGGGCGGGCGCCCAGCCGCACAAAAAGGGCCCGGTAAGCGGCGGGATTTTTGTCGCTGACGATTTGCGTCTGTTCAAAAAGCGGAAGCAGGCCCGAGTTTTTCAGTTTGCGTTCCTGGTCTAGCAAGTCCCCTTTGGTAATGACGGCCAGCCGATATTTGCCGGCCAGCTGTTCCAGCGTTTGCTTGACGCCGGGCAGCAGCTCCACCGGGCGCAGGATGAGCTCTTTGCCCAAGGCCAAAATGGTCCGCGCGGCGGCGTCCATCCGTTCGGGCGGCAAAAAATTCAGCGCGGTTTGCAGCATGCTGAGGGTGAAACTTTTGGCGCCATAGCCAAAGACGGACAAATTGTCCATTTCCGCTTGGAAGAGGGCATCTATGGCTTGGTCGGGCGGGAGGATTCCGTCCAGCAGCTGGGCAAAACGTGCCTCGGCCTGGCGGTAAAATTCTTCGTTTTTCCAAAGGGTGTCGTCCGCGTCAAAACACACGACGCTCACCTGGCTGGCGCATAAAGGCATTTTTTCTCCGGCGGGCGGCGCGCGGAGCGTCCCCCGTATTTGATATACTTTAATTATATATGTTTTAGAACAAGAAGGTTTTATGAAAACAAGCACAGAAATCAGAAACGGATATTTGCAATTTTTCCACTCCAAAGGGCTGCCGATTATTCCTTCCAGCTCGCTTATTCCGCACTCGGATCCCACCCTGCTGTTTACGTCGGCGGGCATGGTGCAGTTTAAGGCCAATTTTTTGGGGATTGATAATTCCCTCAAAAACGCCACCACCTGCCAAAAATGCGTGCGCACCACGGATATTGACAGCGTCGGATTTACCGAACGCCATTTAACGTTTTTTGAAATGTTGGGCAATTTTTCGTTTGGCGATTATTTTAAGAAGGAAGCCATTGACTGGGCCTGGGAATACCTAACCCAGGTGCTTCACATCCCGGCGGATAAGCTGTACGTCAGCATTTACAAAGGCGGCGTGGCGCCGCGCGACGCCGAGGCCTATGAAGCGTGGCTTAAATATGTGCCGGCGGACCGGATTTTTGAATTGGGTGAAGCCGATAACTTTTGGACCATGGGCCCCACCGGCCCCTGCGGCCCGTGCACGGAAATTTATTACGATTTTGGCCCCAAAGGCTGCAAAAACCCGCATTGCGACATTACGTGCGACTGCGGCCGCTTTGTAGAAATTTGGAACATCGTGTTTGAAAGCTACAACCGCCAGGAAGACGGCACGTTCAAACCCTTGCCGCACAACAACATTGATACGGGCATGGGGCTGGAACGGCTGTGCATGGCCATGCAAGGCGCCAAAAACGTGTTTGAAACGGACCTTTTTACCCCGTTAATTCATCAGGCGCAGCAAGATTTGAACATCCAGGGCAAAACGGCGGAAGAAATCTCCGCCCTGCGCATCATTGCCGACCACGTCCGCAGCTCCAGCTTTTTGATTGCGGAAGGAATTTTGCCCTCCAACGAAGGACGCGGCTACATTTTGCGCCGCTTAATCCGCCGGGCCGCACGGTATGCCAAACTGATGGGCAACGACCGGCCGTACCTCTATACGCTGGTGCCGGTGGTCCAGCGCATTTTTGCGGGGCTGTACCCGGAAATTGACAAAAACCTTTCGCACATCCAGGACGTGCTGAAGCAGGAAGAAGCCACCTTCTTAAAAACGCTGGTAACCGGCGAAGAAAAGTTGGCCGCGCTGCTGGCCGAGTGCGGCAAAACCCTGCCGGGGGAAGAAGCCTTCCACCTGCACGAAACGTTTGGGTTCCCGTTGGAACTGACCAAAGAAATTGCCGCCGCCAAAGGCGTAACGGTGGAAGAAGCCGGCTACGAAAAAGCCAAAGAATCCGCCCAGGCCAAAAGCCGCTCGTATGCGGACGAATTTACCAAAGGCAAAGCCGTGATGATGCAAAAATTGGAAAACGGCTATCCCGCCACGCAGTTTACCGGATATGAAACCTTGCAGGACCACGCGTCCGTGCTGGCGTTGCTGAACGACAAATTTGAACTGACCGACCGCGTGGCCGGCGACGGATACGCCGTGTTTGACCGCACGCCTTTTTATGCCGAATCCGGCGGGCAGGTGGGAGACCGCGGGGTTGTTTTGTCGGACGGGAAGGAAGTTGCCCGCGTGCTGGACGTGCAAAAGCCGCTGGGCAAAGTGTATGTGCATAAAGTCAGCGGTACGCTGCAAAAAGGCCAAGCCGTTACCTTGCAGGTGGACGCGGCCTTGCGCAAACGCTGTATGGCCAACCACAGCGCGATTCACTTGGTCAACGCGGCTTTGCGCCAGGTGTTTGGTACGTCCGTGCACCAGAGCGGGTCGTACGTATCGCCCGACCGCTTCCGCTTTGACTATACGCTTTCCAAAACGCCTACGGCCGAAGAATTAAACCGCGCTTGGGCGATTGCCAACCAAGCGGCCGAAGCGGCCCTGCCCGTTACGTGCCAGGTGCGCCCGCTGAAAGACGCCGAAAAACTGGGGGCGGTTACCTTGTTGGGCGAAACGTATGCGGATCCGGCCCGCTTTGTGCTGATGGGGGGCGATTTTGACCACCCGGAACAAAAGTACAGCCTGGAGCTGTGCGCGGGCACGCACGTGAAGAACACGGCGGAAGTCATTACCGTGCTGGTGCTGAAGGAAGGTTCCGTTTCCGCGGGGGTGCGCCGTATTGAAGGCGTGGCCGGTTATGCGGCGCTGGACTATTTGAAAGACGTGAACCGCCAGGCCGAAGAATTGGCCGGACGGCTGGAAGTGCCGGCCAAAGACGTGTTCACCCGCGTAGGCGCGATTATGGACGAACTGAAAGAAGTCAAAAAGCGCTATACCCAATTCCGCGAGAAAACGCTGGCGGCCGGCGGTATGGACGAAATGTCTTTTACCATGAAGAACGGCTCGGTGCTGGTGATCCGCCAAGCGGACGGGGCCGAACCTAAAGAATTGCGCTCCATTGCCGATACGATTGCCCAAAAGCAAAAACAGGCGCTGGTCATCGTAACGTGCGACCGCGACGGTAGACGTTCGTTTGTGGTCAAAATGGCGGGCAAACTGCCCCATGTGGACGCGCTGACTGTGGCCAAACAAATCGCCAAAGATTTGAACGGCCGCGCCGGCGGACGGCCCGATTTTGCCCAAGGCGGCGGAGACGCCAAACGCCCTTGGCAGGAATTAGTGGGCCAGCTGAAAGACTCGCTGTAATTTAAGTGCCGTAACATGAAAAACGCCCCAGGGAAAGCCCCGGGGCGTTTTGGTTACGCCAATTAGGGTTCCTGCGGGGTGGACGCGCCCGGCGAGGTTTGCTGCAGTTCGTGTGTCAAAAGAAGGTAATTTTGGCGTGCCTGTTGCATTGCTTTTTGCCCTCGGGATCCGTCCAGCTGATTGGCCGGCACGGCTTGAAAAGGATCAAAGGGGTGTGCCTGCTCAAAAGCATGGGCTTTTTCCAGCTGAGCTCTTAGCAGTTTGGGCCGGCCGCTTGCGTACGGGTGAAGGACGGCCCCCATCCCTTCCTGTAACAAATCGTACAAATGCTTGCGGTTTAGCCCGCGGCCCAGCACTTCCATCCGGCCCAGCAGCGGGGTGTCAATTTCGGCCGCCAAATGTTGGTAAAGCGCCGCAGGCAGCCTGCCTTTTTTGTTTTCCAGCGCGCTGACCACCTGCCCGCGGTATTGGGCGACCAAAAACCAAAAAAGGGCTTCGTCTTTTTGCCCGTTTAGGAATAGATCGTTGGCGTAAATAAACAGATAGGCCGGATCCACTTGATTGACGTTGGTCAGGTGCATATCGTATTTGGCGTTTACAAAATTGACCGGCTGTTTTTCGGGCGGAATTTCAGCCGCGCGATGACTGCATCCCCCCAGCAGCCACATTCCCAGCACCAAACAAAAAAGCCCGTATTTGGCCCGCATAAATCACTCCCGATAAAAATAGACGAATCAGACGTCTTTTTATTGTAACTTAAGTGAGGACGGCGTGTCCACGCGGGGCCGCAGGTCTGCTTTCCTGCTGGGCAGTAAACCTGCCTTTGGCTGTGAGCCCAAAGCACAACAAAAAACCCCTGCCAAAGCAGGGGTTAAATGGTGGTAGGAATAGGATTCGAACCTATGTAGGGCGTAGCCCGACGGTTTTACAGACCGTTGCTTTTGACCGCTCAGCCATCCTACCAAACAAATGTTTGCCGAGGCGTCCGCCCCGGCTTTACTTAAACAACTAGGTACAAATATTATAACAAAAAAAACATTTCGTGTCATCCGCTTTGTCCCGTCCCGAAGCCGTTTCCCCGTCGGGCAATAATGGCGGAAAATTGCTAAAATATCACTATGCCAAAGACTACCACCACCCCTTTGATGAAGCAGTACTACGAAATCCGGGACCAGTATCCCGGCATTGTGCTGTTTTTTCGGTTGGGCGATTTTTATGAAATGTTTGATGACCAGGCGCGGGAAGTTAGCGCGCTGTTGGGCCTTACGCTTACCGCCCGCAACGGGATTCCCATGTGCGGGATTCCCTATCACGCGGCCAATAACTATATTGTGCGGCTGTTAAACGCCGGCAAAAAAATTGGCATTTGCGAGCAGACCAGCTCCGTGATGGACAAAGCCACCAAGCTGTTTTCCCGCAAAGTAATTCGCGTCATCACGCCCGGAACCTTGATGGAGGATACGCTGCTGCAGGCCAATCAGGCCAACTATTTGGTGGCGGTGAGCGTGGGAAGCCGCGGGTGGGCGCTGTCCTGCGTGGAGGTTTCCACCGGTGAATTTTGGGTAAATCAGAACGACAAAGATTCCACCCTTACCAACCTGGCCGCCGCCCTGGCCACGATTAACCCGTCGGAAATTATTGGCGACAAAGAGTCCTTGGCACAACTGAAAAATAAAATCGTACTGCCCGGCAATTTAACGTTGACCGAACAACCCCCCTTTGACGGAGATTATACCCTCCCGTCCAATTGGCCCGCGCTGGGGGCCTGGGGCAACAAACGCCAAGCACTGGCCTGCGCGTTGCAGACGATGAAATACCTCAGCGTTACGGAGCCCAGCTTCAGAACCGTTTTAATTCCTTCGTACCGCGAACTGAAAGACTGCCTGCAGATAGACGAAAACGCCGTGGAAGCGCTGGAGCTGGTGCAAAGCCAGGAAGGCGGGCGCAAGGGCAGCCTGTGGGCCCTATTGGATAAAACCCAAACCGCCTTGGGCAGCCGCAAACTGAAGGAGTGTCTGCTGCACCCGCTGATGGATCCCGGCGAAATTGCCCAGCGGCAGGATTGCGTGGAAGGCTTTGTGAAAGATCAAGCCGCCCTGGCCGATTTGACGGCGCTGCTGGAGAACATTTCGGACATTGAACGCATTATGACGCGCACCGCCACGGGGACGGCCTCCCCGCGGGATTTGGCGGGGTTGAGACAGTCTTTGTTAAACGTGGATCCGATTTCCCACTGGTTTGAAACCTACGGAGCCCGCATTGTGCCGCACCTGCAAACGCAGCTGACGGCCATTTTGCCGGTGCTGCAGCAAATGGCGCGCATTTTGTACGACGCGGTGGAAGAAAATCCGCCGCTGCGCCTTTCGGACGGGCACGTCATCCGCACCGGATACAATGCCGAGCTGGACGAGCTCCGCTCGCTCAAGGCCAACGGCAGCAAATGTATGGAAGAAATCTGCGTGCGCGAACGCGAAAAAACGGGAATCCCTTCCATGAAAGTGGGGTACAATTCCGTATTCGGCTATTATTTTGAAGTTACCAAAACGCATATTGATAAAGTGCCTTTTTCGTACGTGCGCAAGCAGACGCTCGTCAATGCCGAGCGGTTTATTACCGAAGAGCTCAAAGAGCTGGAAGACAAAATTTTGAACGCGGAGCAAAAAATCCTCCGCTTGGAAAGCGCCCTGTTTGACGAGGTGCGCAAAACGCTGGCCGCCCAAATCAATCAGCTTAAAACCTTTGCCCAGCTGGTGGCGGAGCTGGATGTGTATGCCTCGCTGGCGATGTGCGCCATGAAGGGAAATTGGGTCAAACCGCAGGTGGACAACGGTACCGAAATCCATTACGAAAACGGCCGCCACCCGCTGGTGGAAGCGGCCCTGCCCGCCGGGAGTTTTGTGCCCAACGGGTTGGACATCGGCACCCCGCAAACCCAAATTATGTTAATCACGGGCCCCAATATGGGCGGCAAAAGCGTGTTCTTAAAACAAACGGCGCTGTTGGTTATTTTGGCGCAGATGGGCAGCTTTGTGCCGGCTTCTTCGGCGCGGATTGGCGTGGTGGACAAAATTATGACGCGCATCGGCGCGCACGATGCCCTCAGCCGCGGCGACTCTACCTTTATGGTGGAGATGAACGAAACCGCCCACATTTTGGCGTCTATGACGCCGCGCAGCTTGATTTTGCTGGACGAAGTGGGCCGCGGCACCTCTACCTTTGACGGGATTTCCATCGCGTGGGCGATTGTGGAATACCTGCACAAGCCGCACGGCGGGCCGAAAGTACTGTTTGCCACGCACTATTTTGAATTGGTGGATTTGGAAAACAAATACGAAAGCGTGCGCAACTTTCACGTGGAAGCCAAGGAGTATAAGGACGCTTCCGGCGCCAGCCGGCTGGCTTTTTTGTATCAAATTTTGCCGGGCGCGGCGGACCGTTCCTACGGCATACACGTAGCCGAAATTGCGGGCCTGCCGGCCGCCTGCACGCTGCGGGCCAAAAAAGTGCTGAAGGATTTGGAAGCCAAAAAAGGGACCAAAATTTCCGTCAAAGAACAGGATATGGTAAAGGATTTGTTCTCTTCCCCCATTGTGGAAGAAATCAAGCTGGCCGATCCCGATAAGCTGACCCCGCTGGAAGCGCTGCAGCTAATTTGCGAATGGAAGAAACGGATTAATGAGTAAGATACACGTATTGGACGAAAAAACAGCCGGCCGCATTGCCGCGGGCGAGGTAATTGAACGCCCGGCGGGCGTACTCAAGGAGCTGTTGGAAAACGCGGTGGACGCCGGCGCCACCAGCATTAACGTGGACATTGAAGGTTCCGGGCGGGAGCTGATCCGCATTAACGACAACGGCTGCGGCATGAGCGAGGAAGATTTGGCGCTTTGCGTGCTGCGGCATGCCACCAGCAAAATTCAAACCTTTGGGGATTTGGCCACCCTGCGCACGTTTGGCTTTCGCGGGGAAGCACTATATTCCGTGGCGGCCGTTTCCCGCATGACGCTTACCAGCTGCACCGGCGACGGCAGCGGCCACCGGCTGGAATTGCACGGCGGCAAAGTGGCTGCCCAAAGCCCGGCGCCCGCCGTCAAAGGCACCACCGTAGAAATACGCGATTTGTTTTACAATGTGCCGGCGCGGCTTAAATTTTTGAAGAGCGATTCGTATGAGCGCGCCTGCCTGCTGAAAGTGATTGAGGAGAGCGCGCTGGCCAATTTGAACGTAAGCTACCGCGTGCGGATCAACGGGCGCAGCGTGTACGATTTGCCCGCCCCTCGGGCGCCGTTTCGCGAAGCGGTGCTGGCTCGGGCACGCCAAATTTTAGGGGACGAGGTGGCCTCATCTCTATTGTTTGGACAGAAGGACGAAATGGACCTGCGGATTTTTCTCTCCCCGGCCGACAAACTCCTTACCGTGCGGGACATGCAGTATGTGTTTGTAAACCGCCGCCCGATTGATTCCAAAACGGTTCAGCAAGCCCTCTACAAAGCGTATCAAAACGTCCGCCCCAAAGACCGCCACCCCGCGTTTTTGGTGTATTTGACGCTGGACCCGGCCGATTTTGACGTCAATATCCACCCGCAGAAACGGGATATCCGCTTTGTAAACGAAAACAAAATGTTTGGCTTTTTGATGAACGCGGCCGGAGAAACCATTTTCTCCCAGGCGCGCCCGGTTGCGGCGGCGGTGCACCCGTCTATCACGCTGCCGCCGGCAGCAGCCCCTGCGGCCCAACAAATTTTCGCGCCCGCGGCCCCTACGCCTATGGAGGCTTTTGCCGCCGCCTGCACGCCCGCCGAAACCCCGCAAAAACCGCATTGCCTGATTAAAGAAACCGAAGAACCGGTGGAGTATATTGCGCGCCCGACGGCCGAAACGGCGCTCCCGCAGGCTCTCGTTTTGCCTCCGCAGGATCACGCGTCCCTCCCCGCGGATGAGCCGGCTTGGTATCACGGGCCGTATCATTATTTGGGGCAGCTGCAGCGCAGTTATTTATTGTTTGAAAATCCGGACGGGCTGGTGGTAATTGACCAGCACGCCGCCCAGGAACGGGTGCTTTTTGAGCACTACCTGGACGCGTTTGAACGCCGGGACGTAAAAGTGCAAAAACTGCTCTTCCCGGTGCATGTGGACTTGCCCCCTTCCAATGCCGAGACGCTCCTTTCCTGGGCCGATTGGCTGAAAGGGGCCGGGTTTGAGTTGGAGCCTTTTTCCGCGCGGACGGTGCTGGTGCGCACCATGCCGCATATGATTCGGTTTAAGGAAGACGACATGAAGGATTTCATCGTGTCGCTGGCGCAAGTGGTGGGGGATCCCGCCAAATCCACCGAAACCTTAAAACGAAAAATGGTGGCGATGCTGGCGTGCAAAAAAGCCATCAAAGCCCACGATGCCCTTTCCCCGGCCGAAGCCGAAGCCTTGCTGGAAAATATGAAAAAATGCAAAGACGGCATGCATTGCCCGCATGGGCGGCCCTGCGTGGCGCAGGTGGACATGCGGCAAGTGGAAAAGTTGTTCGGGAGATAAAATGCATATTTCCAAAGTAACGGCGGTGTTTTTCAGCGCAACGGGACGAACGGAAAAAACGACCGATTTGTTTTTGTCGCATTTACCGTTGCCGGCCCACAAGGTGGACATTACGCCTTTCTCGGCCGAAGCGGTTTCGCTTTCCTTTGCGTCGGACGAACTGGTGGTGCTGGCGGCGCCCGTGTATGGCGGGCGTATCCCGGCGGCGGCTGCGGCGCGTTTTGCGCGGTTAAAAGGGGCTTCTACCCCGGCGATACTGTTGGCCGTATTCGGCAACCGCGATTACGACGACGCCCTGCTGGAAATGCAGGATCTGGCCCAAAAGGCCGGGCTGGTGCCTTTTGTCTGTGCGGCGCCGGTGGCGGAACATTCGCTGATGCCGGGCGTGGCAGTAGGGCGGCCCGATGAAGAGGACGCCCGAAAAATGGCGGCTTTTGCCCGCACCGCGTGGCAGACGCTGCAGCAAGCCCCGCAGGCACAGGCCTTGTCCGTGCCCGCGGTAAAAGGGAATCGTCCCTATAAAGCGTTGCCGTCTATCCCGTTTAAGCCGTCGGCGTCCGGGGCGTGCGTGCAATGCGGCGTTTGCGCCCGGGCGTGCCCCACGGGGGCTATCCCGGTGGAACATCCCAATCAAACGGATAAAACACGGTGTATTTCCTGCATGCGGTGTGTGGCGGTTTGTCCGCATCGGGCGCGCGGAGTCAATAAACTGTTGTTGGCCGCCGCGGGGAAAGTGTTTGCCCTTAAATTTGGTGCACGCAAAGAACCTGAATTTTTTATAGGCAAGTAACTAGCCATAAACAAAAACTCCGGGCCGGGGCCCGGAGTTTTTTTGTTGTACACGTGTAATTAAATATAGGAACTGCCGTAGCGCAGGCTGTCCTGCTTTTTTTGAGGTTGCTTCTTCGGCTGGGCTTCGTGAATCGTGGGAGCCGGCCGTTTAATCTCGGGCATTTTTACGCCGGTAATCGGCAGGAAAACGACCCCTTCTTTACTTCCCCTTTGTGCCGAATCCTGATTGGAAGGCAGGTCCTGTACGCCCCAGCACGGTTTGGAGGAATCACTGCAGTTCCCGTCCGTTTGCTGCAACTCGGACGAAAGACGCTGAATCTCTTGATTTATTTGGAAGGATTCATCCAAGAGACCCAAATTTTGCTGCTTTATGCGTTTTTCCATAGTGGTATAGTCCTGTGCTATTTCTGTTGGGGTTTTCTCCATGGGGAACAGAAACAAACTGATAAAGTGGGGCGTTTTGAGCATGTAAGGAAGATCATTGGACAGGGTGTTTACCACATGGCTTTGCCCCGCATAGACGACAATGATGTCATAAAACGGCTGAACCGCTTGAAGATAGCGCGTCCATTGGCGGTTACGCTCCAAGATGCCAAAAGGGGAAGCCCCTATGATTACGTCCATATTGAAAAATTCTTCTATTATTTTGTCTTCTTCTAAATTCTTGAGATAGTGCTTTACCAAGTACTGGCCGGCCTGTATCAGCATGTAGATCCCTTTTTCATCTTGATACAGTTCCAGTTCTTCGGTGCCAAGGCGGCTGTCCAGCGATAATTAGTCTATATCCAGGGCGTCGGCCGCGTTTTTCACTTCGGGATACATCTGAAATAATGATGAAGAAGTATTGGCTTGCTCTAACGGGAAATCGTCCAATTGCCCCGCAATGGAAAACTCCGACGTCAGCAAAATGCGTTTGTCGGGGTTCGGTTGGCGCACCGCCTGCAGCAGGCGAATCATTTCGGCGGGGGTGGATTGCGTTCCGTGCATCTCCCCCACATAAATATACGTAAATCCTTTCAGCAGGGTTGCATAATCCGGCCAGCTGTTATGAAAAATCATGTTTTGTTTCTGTGTACGCTGCTGCAGCGTTTTCAAATCCATCCTTCTGGAAACGACATCGCGTTCCTTGGCCCGTTTGTTCAACTGCAGAAATTGTTGCCAAGGGATAACTTGGGGCGGATTTTTTTCGATGACGTCTTGCGAAGCTTCTTCGGGGACGAGAAAAGAAGTGTCCGGCTGGGAAGGCTGTTTCTTAAGCTGGGCTTTTACCTGTTGGGCAATGGCCTGCCCCTGCACGCGGGAAGCTTGGACAGGGAAATTCCCGGCGGGCCGGGCACTCGTGTAGGCTGGGAATAACCCCAGCAACAAAAAGAAAAGAAGGGCCTTTTTCATACATTTTCCTGGAACAGGAAATACAACTGATTATATATATTCTAGCCAAAAATAAATAAAAAAACAGGGCCAATATGCAAAAAATCCTGTCCGGCGGGTCTGGCCCCGGCCCCGCAGCCGACAGCCGGGCCGGGCCGCGGCTTTATTTTCGGGCGAAAAAAAGGTATCCTTTATGTATATTCTCTATTGGAGGGCTTATGCCTGAAAATCCCGTTTTGGAACGTGTTTTGTTTTCTGAACAACAATTAGCTGACCGTGTGGCCGAACTGGGCCGCCAAATTTCTGCCGATTACCGCGGCAAACAGCCGCTTTTCGTCGGTATTTTGCGCGGATGTATTTTGTTTTATGCCGATTTGATGAAGCACATCAGCGTGGATTGCAATATGGATTTTATGTGTCTTTCTTCGTATGCGGGCACTTCCAGCACGGGGCAGGTGCGCACGATGCTGGACCTGCGCGAAAGCATTAAGGGCCGCCATGTAGTGGTGGTGGAGGACATTGTGGACACGGGGCTGACGCTCAATTATTTGATGGGCAACCTGCAAAACCGCGGGGCGGCCAGCATTGAAATTTGCTGCCTGCTGGACAAACCTTGCAACCGCAAGGCGGACATCCACCCCAAATACGTCGGTTTTACCGTGGGGGACGAGTTTGTCATCGGGTACGGGCTGGATTACAACGAGCTGTACCGTAATTTGCCGTATATAGGGGTATTTAGAAAATAATGAAGAATAACAAAAACCAGAACAACCGCAGAATCATTTCTGTAGGCCAAATTGTGGGGTGGCTGGCCATTTTTGTATTGGCCGTGCTGATTTTTAATAAACCCAGCGCCAAACAGGCGGAGCTGGACTACTCCGAATTTAAGAGCAAGGTGGCTGCGGCCGAAGTGTCGGACTTGACGATTGCGCCCGGCGTAATCAGCGGGATGTATAAAAATGAAAAGGGGGAATTCTCCCCGTTCAAAACCGTCCGCATGGAGGACCCCGATCTGGTAAATGAGCTGTCTTCCGCCAACATTAAATACAAGGCGGAATTGGATAACAGCTGGGTAAGCAATATTTTGTTTAACGTGCTGTGGATTGTATTGCTGATTGGCTTGTGGTGGTTTATTTTTCTGCGCCCGCAAAGAAACGACGGCCGCAGTGCGATGAATTTTGCCCGTTCCAAAGCCAAAATGCAGGATCCGTCCCAACAGACGGTTACGTTCAAAGACGTGGCCGGCTGCGACGAAGCCAAAGAAGAATTGCAGGACGTGATTAAATTTTTGAAAAATCCCAAAAAATTCCAACGCTTGGGCGGCAAACTGCCCAAGGGCGTTTTGCTTTACGGCGCCCCCGGCACGGGCAAAACCCTGCTGGCCAAAGCCGTAGCGGGCGAAGCGGGCGTGGCGTTCTTTTCGGCGTCGGCTTCGGAATTTGTGGAAATGTTTGTCGGCGTGGGTGCGGCACGCGTGCGCGATTTGTTTGATCAGGCCAAACGCAATTCGCCCGCCATTATTTTTATTGACGAGCTGGACGCCGTAGGCCGGCGTCGTTTTGCCGGGATTGGCGGCGGGCACGATGAACGCGAACAAACGCTCAACCAGCTGCTGATTGAACTGGACGGCTTTGAAAGCAAACAAGGCATTATTTTGATGGCTTCCACCAACCGCCCCGACGTGCTGGACCCGGCTTTAATCCGCCCCGGCCGTTTTGACCGGCATATTTCGGTGCCGGCGCCGGACCTCAAAGGCCGCGAAGAAATTTTGAAAGTGCACGCCAAAAAAGTGAAACTGGGGCCGGATGTGGATTTGAAAGTCGTAGCCAAAGGAACCCCCGGTTTTGTGGGGGCGGATTTGGCCAACGTCGTCAACGAAGCGGCTATTTTGGCCGCCCGCGCCGATAAGGACGCCGTAACCAAAAGCGATATGGACGAAGCGGTGGAACGCGTGATTGCGGGCCCGCAGAAGAAGAGCCGTATTATCTCCAAAAAAGAACAGCGCATTATTGCCGCGCACGAAGTGGGGCATACGGTGGTGGCGCGCCTGACCAATCACTCCGATCCGGTGCACAAAGTAACCATTATCCCCCGCGGGCAGGCCTTGGGATACACGCTGCAGCTGCCGCTGGAGGACAAGTTTTTAACCAGCAAGTCCGAATTGTTGGACAAGCTGTGCATTTTGCTGGCGGGCCGCGCGGCCGAAGAAATTGTATTCGGCGAAATTACGTCCGGCGCCAGCGACGATTTGAACAAAACGATGGCGTATGCCCGCAAAATGGTGATGGAGCTGGGCATGAGCGACAAACTGGGGCCGATTGCGCTCCCCACCGGGGACGACGGCGAAGTGTTTTTGGGGCGGGATCTTTCGCGCCACAACACTTATTCGCAGGAATTGGCCCGCGCCATTGACGAAGAAATTATGGATTTGATTAAGTCGTCTTACGCCCGCGCGAAAGACATTATTACCCAAAACCGCGCAGCGTTTGACAAATTGGTGGAACGCCTGCTTGAAAAAGAAGTGGTGGAATCCGCCGAGATTGACGAAATCCTGGGCTTGAAACCCGCGGCGGAAGATGCTGTTCCGTCCGAGCCCGCAGCGCAAGAACCCGCAAAAGAGGAACCGAAGGCGCCGAAAGCCGAAAAGCCGGAGGCTAAACAAGCGGAGCTCTTTTAGGCGTTTGGGCCGCTGTCTGCGGAATTTATCCGCACCGCGGGGCGTTGCCCGTGCGGTGCAAAAGGAAGTTGTATGGGAAAATATTTTGGAACCGACGGGGTCCGCGCGGTAGCAGGCGAGTTCCCGTTGGTGGATGATTTCATCCAAAAATTGGGCTATGCCGCCCTGCGCGAACTGCAGGAATACGCGCAAAGCGAACATCTGAAACCCCAAGTGATCATCGCGCAGGACTCGCGCGCTTCCGGCCCGGCCATTTTGGCCGCGCTGGAAAAAGGAATCCGTGCCAGCGGCGCGGACGTTATCAGCATCGGCATCGCTCCCACGCCGGCCGTTGCGTATTTGGTCAAACACACTGGCAGTTTATGCGGGGTGGTCATTTCCGCCAGCCACAACCCGGCGGAATTTAACGGGATCAAATTTTTTACCAATCACGGCACCAAACTCCCCGAAGAATTGGAAAATTCCATTGAGGCGGAAATTGAATCGCTGCGCGAAATTCCGGCACCCAAAGGCACGTTTAAGCAAGACGAATCTTTGGTCAAAGAATACGAGCGGTTTTTAATGTCCACCGTGGACTCCCGTTTGCTTAAAGGCACCAAGGTCGTGCTGGACTGCGCCAACGGCGCCAGCTCGCGCGTGGCGGTAAACGTATTTGCCGGATTGGGGATGGAGGTGGTGGTTACGGCCGCCAAGCCGGACGGCACCAACATCAACAAAAACGTAGGCGCCCTGCATACGGAATTTATGCAGCAGCTGACCAAAAAGAAAGGCGCCTTTGTGGGCTTTAGTTTTGACGGCGATGCAGACCGCGTAATCGCTTCCGATGAAAAAGGCCGCCAGCTGGACGGGGACAACATCATCGCGTCCTCGGCGCTGTGTATGAAAAAAGACGGCCAGCTGCACGCCAATAAAGCCGTGCTGACCATTATGGCCAACCTGGGCTGCATTAATTACTTAAAAGAACACGGCGTGGAAGTGGAACTGACCACCGTAGGGGATAAATATGTGTCCGAAGCGTTGGAAAAAGGCGATTTGTCCATTGGGGGCGAAACGTCGGGGCACATCATTTTCCGCCGGTTTGCCAATACGGGGGACGGCATTTTGTCCGCCCTGCAGTTTTTGCAATTTGTCAAAAAATCCGGGCACCCGGTCAGCTGGTTTGCCGACCGCTGGAAAAAATATCCCAGCAAATTAAAGGCAATTACGGTGCAGCAAAAGCCGCCGCTGGACAGCCTGGACGGATTTTTGCCGGGCGTGGCCGAAATTGAAAAGACCATGCAAGGCCGCGGCCGCGTGGTGGTGCGTTACAGCGGCACGGAGCCGAAGCTGCGCATTTTGGTAGAAGGGGAAGAGGAAGCCCTGGTGGACCGCGTGATGAACGAAGTGGAAACGCTGTACCGCCAAAAAACGGAGGTGTGCAAATGAGTTTGAAGTTGGGAGTCAACATAGACCATATCGCCACGCTGCGCCAAGCGCGCCGCGCTCCGTATCCGGACCCGGTGGACGCCGCGGCCGTGTGTTTAGCCACCGGCGCGGACTACATTGTGGTACACCTGCGCAAGGACGAACGCCACATCAACGAAAAAGACGTGGCCCTTTTGTGCAAAACGTTCCCGGGCAAAATCCATTTGGAATGTTCCTACACGCCGCAGCTGGAAAAAGCTGCGCTGAAATACAAGCCCTTTTCCGTGTGTATTGTGCCGGAAGAACCGGGTGAAGTAACCACGACGGGCGGGCTTAAATTTACGCCCAAGGTAACCAAGCGCCTGTTGGAAATGATTGAACATCTGCACAAGAAACACATTTTAGTCAGCCTGTTCATCAGCCCGGACGCCGCTTCCGTGCGCACCGCCGCCAAATTGGGGGCGGATATTGTGGAATTGTGCACCCGCGACTACAGCGAAGCCACCACCGCCAAGCAAACGCGCAAATTGCTGCAGGATTTGGCGCTGTCGGCTTTGCTGGCCAAAGAGTTGGGGCTGGAAGTCCACGCCGGGCACGGGTTGGATTACCACAACGTGCTGGCCGTGGCGGATATCGGCGGGATGGCGTGCATGAATATCGGATTTTCCATTATTACCCGTTCCATGTTTGCGGGGCTGCCCGCTGCCGTAAGCGAAATGAAAGAATTGTTATAAGGAGCAACTATGTGTGGAATCATCGGTTATGTAGGCAACAACAACAGCGTTCCTTATATTATTGACGGGTTGAAAAGACTGGAATACCGCGGGTACGATTCGGCGGGTATTTCCATTTTGCAAGGGGGAGAATTGGTAACCGTGCGTGCCGTGGGAAAAGTGGCCGAGCTGGAAAAAGCCACCCTGCTGGTAAACCCCAAAGGCAACACGGGCATCGGCCATACGCGCTGGGCCACCCACGGCAAACCCAGCGAAGAAAATTCCCACCCGCATACGGACTGCACCGGCGACATTGTGGTGGTGCATAACGGCATTATTGAAAACTACCTTACGCTGCGCGGCAAGCTGGAATCGCGCGGACACCGCTTCAAAAGCGAAACGGACACGGAAGTGATTGCTCACCTGATTGAGGAAAACTTGCTGCACGTCCGCGCCGCCAACGACCAGGACCGCCTGCTCAAAGCCGTGCAGAAAACCAACAAAGAAATTTCCGGGGCGTATGCCTATGGCGTTTTGTGGGCGCGCACGCCGGGGTTGCTGATTGGCGTAAAGAACCAAAGCCCTATGGTGGTGGGCCTGGGGCAAAACGAAAACTTTTTAGCGTCGGACGTTCCCGCCTTTTTGAAGCACACCAACAAAGTGCTGTTTTTGGAAGACGGCGAAATCGCCCTGCTGCATGTGGACGGCGTAACCGTGCTGGATAAAGACGGGCACGAAAAAGCCGTCAAACCCGTAAAAATTTCCTGGGACCAGCAAACCGCCGAAAAGGGCGGCTACCCGCACTTTATGCTCAAGGAAATTTACGACCAGCCCCAAGCCATTGAGGACACCCTGCGCACCGTGCGTACGGACTTTGGCAAAATTTTAGGGCTGGATACCGACGGCATCCGCCAGCTGCGCAATATTCACATCATTGCCTGCGGTACGGCCTATCACGCCGCCCTGGTGGGGAAATATTACATTGAACAATTAGCCGGCATCCCGGTCAGCGTGGATTTGGCCAGTGAATACAAATACCGCGCCGTTCCCCAGTTGCCGCACACGCTGGCCATAGCCATCAGCCAATCCGGCGAAACGGCCGACACGATTGGCGCCATTAAAAAAGCCAAAGAGCTGGGCTTCCGCACGCTGGCCATTTGCAACGTGCTGGGCTCTACGCTCACCCGCACGTGCGACAGCACTTTCTTCACGCATTGCGGGCCGGAAATCAGCGTGGCTTCCACCAAAGCCTTTACCAGCCAAATTACCTCTATGTACGCGCTGGCGGCCTTTTTGGGCCTGGCCAACGGCAATTTAAGCCAAGCCGCTTTTGACAAAAACTACAAAGAACTGCTTGCGCTTTCCAAAGCCATGAGCGAAGTGGTGAAGCTGGAGTACGAAGTGCGCCACTTGACGCGCAAAATTTATAAAGCGGACCGCTTTATCTTTTTGGGGAGAAACGTCAATTTCCCGATTGCCTTGGAAGGGGCGCTGAAGCTGAAGGAAGTTTCGTACCGCAGCGCGGAAGGTTTTGCCGCGGGCGAAATTAAGCACGGGCCGATTTCCATTATTGATAAAGGTACGCCGGTGTTTATGCTGATGCCGCATGACAGCTTGTTTGAAAAAATGCTGTCGGCCTGTCAGGAGTGCCGTGCCCGCGGAGCGTTTGTGGTGGCCATTACCACCAAACACGGCGCCAAACAGGCGCAGGAAGTGGCCGATCAAGTGATTATCGTACCGCAGACGGATGATTTGCTCCAGCCGATTATTGATGTAGTGCCGCTGCAGTTTTTGGCCTACTGGATTGCCAAACGGCTGGGCTGCGATATTGACCAACCGCGCAACTTGGCCAAAAGCGTTACGGTGGAATAATGGCGATTGTGGGCATAGGGACGGATATCGTGGAAGTGGAACGGATCGCCCGTTTTGCCCAAAAGCCGGGCGCGCTGGAACGCATTTTTACGCCGGAAGAGATTGCCTATTGCCGGGCCCGCAAAAATCAATATCAGCACCTGGCGGTGCGTTTTGCGGCGAAGGAAGCCGTGTACAAGGCGTTGCCGTTTGCGCAAGTGCCGTTTCGCAAAATTGGTATTTTCAATTTGCCCAGCGGCCGGCCCGAAGTGCAGGTGGACGACCCGCGGATGAAAGGCTTGCGGGTGTTTATTACGCTGTCGCACACGGAAGCATATGCAACGGCTACGGCGGTGATTGAACAATGAAAGAGATAACACGCAGTCTGCTTCGGTCTTGTTTGCCGTCCCGCCCGCGGGACGCGCACAAAGGCTCCTTTGGCCGGGTGCTGGTAGTGGCCGGTTCCCGCACGATGAGCGGCGCGGGCTTTTTGTGTGCCAAAAGTGCGTTGTTGGCCGGGGCCGGGCTGGTGTTTTGGGCGCTTCCGCAAAGCATGCAGAGCGCGTTTGCCGCCGCCTTGCCGGAGGTCATCACGCTGCCGCTGCCAGAAACGCCGCAAGGCGAGTTAAGCCTGGAGGGCTTGCCCCAGCTGGAAGCTTTTATCCGCCTTCGGAACCCTTCGCTGGCGGTGGTTGGGCCGGGCATGGGGGATAGCCCCCTGCTGCCGGTTCTCCTGCAGCAGCTTTCTCTTCCGCTCGTGGCCGATGCCGATGCGTTAAACGCGTTGGCCCTCCAACCGAATTGGGCGCAAACGTGGAATCGCGCCAGGGCCTGTGTGTTTACGCCGCACCCGGGAGAAATGGCCCGCTTGCTAAAAGAAAAGGCCGACCCTTCGGACGAAGCACGCCTCCGCCAAGTGCAAACGCTGTATCGTTTGACGGGGGGCGTGAGCCTGCTGAAAGGCGCGGGCACGCTGGTGTGTGCGCAGACGGATGGGGAAATGCAAGTTTGGCGCAACACGACGGGCGGGCCGGCGTTGGCCAAGGCCGGGTCCGGCGATGTATTGTCCGGCGTGATTGCGGGGCTGTGGGCCCAGTTGGGCACGGCGGAAGGTTTTGACGAAAAAAGCGCGCTTAAAGCGGCGCTGTGCGGGGTGTATCTGCACGGTTTGGCCGGCGATTTAGCCGCCCGCCAGCGGACCGATTACGGTGTGCTGGCCCGCGACACGGCCACAAGCGTGCCGCTGGCTTTGAAAGAAGTGCTGCAAGAAACTCAAGAAAAGGAGTCGCTATGACGTCCCTCTTATACGTCGTTTTGACGGTGCTGTGCGTGCTGGCGCTGTTGGTGCTGGGCACGGTGTATTTTTGCATGCGGGCGGCCAAGCGGGTGCTGCACCCGGCTTCCAAACGCAAACCGCTGGACGCCTGGCCCGATCAATTTGGGCTGCCGTATGAAAACGTCTATTTCAAGACGGAAGACAAAGTGCAAATAAAAGGGTGGTTTATCCCCTGTGAAAAGTATTCCGACAAAACGATTATTCTGATGCACGGCTGGGGGATGAACCGGTCCGACATCTTGAAAAACACGTATTTTCTGCACGATTTGGGGTTTAACCTGCTGTATTTTGATTTCCGGGCATTGGGCGAAAGCGGGGGGAAAACCAGCTCTATCGGGTATTTGGAATTAAAAGACGTGGCCGCCGCGGTGCGCTTTCTAAAGGAAACGCGCCCGCAGTTTTGCGCCAAGATTGGGCTGTACGGCCTTTCCATGGGCGGTATGGTGGCCATTTGCGAGGCCGCCCGCAACCCCGAGATTGCCTGCGTGGTGGCGGAAGCTTCGTATTATTCGTTCCGCCGGGTAGTTTCCCGCTGGGCGTGGGTGCACCACCGGGTGCCGTATTTCCCGCTGATTCCCATTATCCTGCACTATATTCGTAAGTATTTGGGGGTCAATCCGGAGCGGTACAGCCCCAAGTACAATATCCCTAAAATTGCCCCTCGCCCGGTATTGATTATCCACGGGCGGTATGACAATTTAGTGCCGGCGGCGCAGGCCAAAATGCTTTTTAAGAAAGCGGGCGAACCCAAAGAAATTTGGCTGGTGCCCGGGGCCAAGCATAACAAATGTGCCGAAGTGGGCGGATTTGAATACAAACAGCGGTTGGCTGATTTTTTCCGCCAGCATTTATAATCTCCCGCCCGCCGCCAACCAGGCGGGTATTTTATGAAAGGGGAAGGAGTTTTAGATGAAGGAAGAAAGGGTAGTTATTTTTGATTTGGACGGGACCCTGCTGGACACGATTGCCGATTTGGCCGCCGCCGCCAATGCGGCGCTGCGGGCGCTGCGCTTTCCCGCGCGCAGTCAGGCGGAGTGCCAAAGCTTTGTGGGCAACGGCGTAAACAAATTGCTGGAGCGCGCGCTGCCGCCGGAACACAAAACGGCTTCGGATTTGGAAAAAATCCGCCCGGCTTTTTTTGACTATTACGACCACCACTTAACCGATTTTACCAAGCCCTATCCCGGTATGCCCGAATTGCTGCAAACGCTGCAGAACCGCGGGATTCAGCTGGCGGTAGCTTCCAACAAATACCAAAGCGCCACGGAGCGGCTGGTAAAGCATTTCTTTCCGCAAATTTCGTTTGTGGCGGTGTTGGGCCAACGGGAAGGAATTCCCGTCAAACCGGATCCGGCCATCGTCAACGAAATTTTGCTCCTGTCCGGCGCCGGGCGGGAATTTACCTTGTACGTGGGAGATTCGGACGTGGATATGCAAACGGCTAAAAATGCCGGCGTGCGCGTGTGCGGCGTAACGTGGGGGTTCCGCACGAGGGACGTATTGGCCGCGTACCGGCCGGACTTTTTGGCCGATTCTCCGGAGCAGATTCCCAATATGATTTTGTAATCGGCACTCCGCAAAAATAACATAAAAAAGGGAACCGCAACGGGTTCCCTTTTTGGTTGAAAGCAATTTTATATGTTTTTGCACGCCAGGCGCAGAAAGCGGGCGGTATGGCGCATGCATGTGGCGCTGTCGGGGGCAAAGTCCGTCAGTACGGCAATTTGCGCTGGGGCAAACGGTTGGCGGCGAAGCGCATTTTCTTCCAGCTGGCCGCAGATAAACAAAACCGGCTTGTGATGTTTTTTGGCCAGTTTCAACACGGCCAGCGGCGCTTTTCCGTAAAAAGTTTGGCGGTCCAATTTGCCTTCAGTCGTGAGAATCAAATCGGCCCAATCAAACTGTTTTTCCAAATGGGCTTTTTGAAATAAAAAGTCCGCCCCCAAAATAAGCTTGGCGCCCAAACAGCCATACAGCCCGGCGGCAATGGCGCCGGCGGCCGCGGTGCTGGGCGTGTGTGCAATATCCCGCCCCGAAGCGGCCTGCACGGCTTTGGCCCAGCAGGCCATGGCGCGGTCCAGGCGTTTGACTTGTGCGGCGGAAGCTCCTTTCTGCGGGCCGAAAACCTTGGCCGAACTTTTGGGCCCCAACAGGGGGTTGGTAACGTCCGCCACGGCGAACAAACGCACCGATTTGAAGCGGGTTTTTACGGCGCTTAAATCCACGCGTTTTAGGTGCAGCAGCGGTTCGGCTCCCAAAGCAATTTCGTGGCCGTCTTTGTCCAGCAACCGCGCACCGCACGCGGCCGCCATGCCGGCACCGCCGTCGTTGCAGGCCACGCCGCCCAAGCCTACGTAAATGGTCTTGGCTCCGGCTTGTACGGCTTTCAAAATCACCTGCCCCACCCCATAGGAGGACGCGCCCATCGGGTCCAGCTCTTCTTTTTTGGCACTTCCTAACCCGCAGATGCGGGCGGTTTCCACCACGGCGGTTTCCCCGTCGTGCAATAATAAAAAGGAAGTTTGCTTCGTTTTCAGAAAAGCGTTTTTGGCCCGCACCGTTATTTTTTTGGCTTGCGGATCCAGCGCCGCAAAAAAATCCATAAACCCGTCTCCCCCGTCCGACAGCGGAAACGCCCGCACCGTATGTTTGCGCGCCAGCGCGCGCTGCAGCGTGCGTGCGGTTTGAACCGCGCTCAAAGCACCCTTAAACGCGTTAGGCAACACAAGAATATGCATTAGAATTTCCAGCTAAGTTTGGCTTGCAGTACGGTGTTGGAGGAGGCGGACTCTTGTAATTCGTCGCTGCGCGGGGCGAACACTTGGCGGGCTTCCAGCCCGAGCATCACGTCGTCCACCCACGTTTCCACGCCTACGCCCACCGCCCCGGAAAACCCGTTGGAGGAAAGCGTATCGCGAAACGGTAATTCCTGCGGCGTGCCCGACGACGAAGTGGTGGATACGTTACCGCGGTAATTCAGCGTGAGCATTTCATAGGAGGCATTGGCCGTCAGGTAAAACGTAAAGCGGTTGGCCGGATTGAGGTAATAGTTGGCGCCCAATCCCACCGTAATAATGTTGCCGCTGCTGCTGGCCGATACGGCTTCGCCCGTCGGCAACGCAAACGAATAGCTGTTATTGGCAATGCTGGAGAAGGTGAGCATGGGCCCCAGCCACAGATTCGTTTCTTTTAGGCGCCACAGAAATTTAGACGAAATTACCGCGCTGGTTCCGCCCATGTCTTCGGTTTGGGTGCCCAGGTCCAGCGTATAGATGTCTCCCAGGTTGATTCTTCCGCTGGCTTTCAAATCCAGCGCCATGGCGCCGGCTTCCACGGCAAAATACTTGTTAAAATCTTTTTCTTTGTAGGAGGCCTTTTTCGGGGTTTCTTTGGGAGCGGCTTGCTTTTTTTGGGAGGCCAATTCTTCTTTGGCGGCGGCATATTCCTGCTGGCTGATGGCCCCCGTTTTTACGCCTTTTACAAAAGCTTCTTCGTCCGTCAAGGGGCGCGGGGCCGGGGTTTGCACTTGGGCGGAAGGGGTAACAACCGAACCGTTGACCACGGTGGCTTTTTGCGCGTCAAACACTTGGTCAATGTCGGAGTCAAACGTCAGCCCGCCGGCGACTTGTACGCCGGTATCGGTGCCGGCTTGGGCAGCCGCTTGAGCGGCGGCCTGCCGGGCGGCCGTTTGCTGTTGGGTCTGCTGGACGAATTCCTGCTGGGCTTTTTCGCCCTGGTCGTAATCATATACGTCAATAGAAACGATTTGCGGCATATCCACGTTGACGATGGACCCGTCGTCCGTTTGCAGTTTGAGGTTGAATTCGTCCATGTCCAAAATGACGCCCACCAACTGGGTGCCGCCTTTTAGCACAAGGCGGTGTTTGTCGGGCAGGATTTGTTCAATTTCGCGTTGGTTGAGCGTGATGTTGCCGTATGAAGTGGCCAGGTTCAGCGTGTATTCCGTTTGGGATAAAATGGACCCGCTGATCAGCTCCCCGGTTTTCATTTTGATGGTTTCCGCTTGGGCCAGCGCGGCCGCCAGCAAGAAACATACGGCAAAAACACTTTTTTTCATACAACCTCGCTTGGAAATAAAAGGAAAAGACGGCGCGGCAGGGCCGCGCCGTTTGAATTATTTGGATTCTTGTTCCACTACTTTTTCGGTTTCGGATTCGGCAGGTTTTTCTTCCGTTTCGGCCACGGCGCAAGCGCACGGAGCAACCGCTTTTTTGATTTTGCGAATTGCTTTAAGCACTTTGGCCACGGTCAGAAAACCAATGGCAGCAGCCAGGTCGCTCAGCACGTAGAAAGCGGCCGCCATCCACATTTCCGCACCGGAAAGTTGCGGATGCGTAAAAATGGCATACGCTTGGAACACCGCATACACCAACGCCAGATAAAAAAGCACCAAGAAAATGACGGACAACCCTTTCAGGCACAGCCAGTTGTGGGGCCACCATTTGGCGCATTTGCAGCATTTAGACATAGTTCACTCCTTTTTCACGGGGAAAAACGTCTTACCCCCTATGTTCATATTGTATCAAAAGAATAGGAGTTGTGCGCTAGTCCCGCGTTTAGCGCGAAACGGCGCGCAGAATATCGGAAAGAGCTTTCAAACCGCAAACCGGCAGGCTAAACCCCACACAGGCCAGCGCGGCCTGCAGCGTGGCCAGCCCATACAGCCGCCGCAGTGGGGCGGAGTTCAGAGCCAGTTGTTCCGGAGGGGTAAAAAACGTAAGCCCCCATTGAACGGCGGCATACAGTCCCACCGCCAGCGTGGCGTAAAACAACGCGATAAACACCCGCCGCAGGCCGGGCAAATCCAGCCAGTTGTGGGGCAGAAAAGGTTCTATTTTAAGGTAAGCGGTGCGCATCTTTAAGCAGTTCCTCCGCATGGGCCAACGCAGCCGATTGCTTGCCCGCGTGGCCGCCCAGCATACGGGCGATTTCGGCCGTCAGCGCGGGGCCGCTTAGCGGGACAATGGTTACATCGGTGGAGTTTTGGGTAGATTTTTTAGATACGTGAAAATTCTGGTCCGCCTGCGCCGCCACCTGCGCCAAATGCGTTACGCACAGCACCTGGCGGCCTTGGGCGGCCGCGTGCAGCTTTTGGCCTACCAAATGGCCCGTTTCTCCGCCAATGCCGGCGTCCACTTCGTCAAACACCATCACGGGCACGGTGGGGGCCAGCACGGTTTTGAGGCCCAGCATCACGCGGGAAATTTCCCCGCCCGAAGCGATGTTTTTAAGCGGGCGCAGCGCTTGTCCCGGGTTGGGGGAAAACAAAAATTCTACTTTATCCCCACCCGTGGGGCCGAGATTTTCTTCGTCCATTTCTACCGCCACGGAAAACCGTACCGACGCAAATCCCAACGGGCGGATTTCTTCGCTGATGCGGGCGGAAAGCTTTTGGGCCGCCGCCATGCGTTTGTCGTGCAGTTGGCGGGACAGCGCCAGCAGTTCCTGGCGGGCTTTGGCCAAATCTTCCTGCAGTTCCTGTTCGTGTGCCTCGCTGTTTTGCAGCTGCGAAATTTTCTCGTGCAAGTCGCGGGCGGTGTTTAATACGTCCGCAATCTCGGGGCCGAATTTGGCTTTGAGCCGTTTGATTTTTTCATGCCGCTCCAGCATCCGGTCCAGCGCGTCCGGCTCCAGGTTGATGTCGTCTTTATAAGCGCCCAGGGTGTTGGCGGCTTCTTCCAGCGTAAGCAAGGCGGAATTTAAGTCCTCCGACAACGGGGTCAAATTTTCGTCCAGCTCCGCCATATTTTGCAAATCGCGCAGGGCTTTGCCGGCGCGTGCGGTGGCGGAATCTTCCGCTTCGTACAATTCGTAATAAGCTTCCTGCGCCATTTCCAGCAGGCGCCCGGCGTGTTTCATTTTGGGCAAGGTTTGTTCTAACTGCAAATCTTCGTCGGCCGTGGGGTTTACGTCCTCTATTTCTTTTAATTGATATTGGTACATGTCCAGCAGGCGTTCTTTTTCCTGCTCGCTTAAGCGGGCGGCGTCCAGCTGGGCTTGCAAGGCTTGGCTTTTGCGCCAGGCTGCTTCGGTTTTTTGCACCCAGGCGTCGTGCTTGGCAAATTTGTCCAGCAACGCCAAATGAACGGACGCATGCAGCAAACTTTGGTGTTCGTGCTGACCGTGAAAATCCACCAGCGCGCGGCCCAGCCGCCCCAGCGCGGCCACGGTTACGGCGCGGCCGTCCACGGAGGCTTTGCCTTTTCCTTTTTTGTCCAATTCGCGCTTGAGGGTAAACACGTCCCCGGCAATGTGATATTCTTCGCGCAAGTCCTGCGGCAGGTCCGCCGCGGAAAATACGGCGGAAACGGTCATTTTGTCGGCCCCGTCTTTGATGACGGACACGTCGCCCCGCGCACCCAGCACAAAGCCCAGCGCTTCAATGACGATGGATTTCCCGGCGCCCGTTTCGCCCGAAAAGACATTTAATCCCGGGGCAAATTCCAGCGATAAGTCCGAAATAATGGCAAAGTTTTGCACGCGCATGCGCAGCAGCATATCAGCGGTTCCCCCAGTTTAGTTTGCGTTTTAAGATGGTAAAAAAGCTTCGCTGCGGCGGGCAGAGCAATTTGGCTTTCATCGCGCTGCGGGAAATTTGCACGCAGGCGCCCGGCGGCAGGATAAAGTTAATTTGGCCGTCAATGCTGCAGGCGGCCCGGTCGGACTCGTTTTTGAAAACGGGCGTCAGGGCCAGCGTTCCGTCGGCCGATAAAATCAGCGGCCGCTGGTGCAGCGTGTGCGGGCAAATGGGCGTTACGGCCAGCACCTCTACGCCCGGTTCCACAATCGGGCCGCCCGCCGCCAGCGAATAGGCGGTGGACCCGGTGGGCGTGGAAACGATTACGCCGTCGCCAAAATAGGAAGGAATTTCTTTTCCGTTCCATTGGGCTTCTACCAAAAAAGCCCGCGGCGCCGCCGCCCGCAGCACACAGTCGTTAAAAGCCACAAATTCCCGCGGGTGCGCCCCCGGGGCCGCCAGCCGGGTGTGCAGCATAAACCGCTCGTGCACGGCGCATTGGCCGTTTAACAGCACTTGCAATGCGGGCAGGGCGTCCTCGCGTTCGCACGCGGCCAGAAAGCCCAGCGTGCCGCAGTTAATGCCAAAAATAGGAATCCCCAGCGGGGCGGCGGCACGCGCACAGCGCAGCATGGTGCCGTCTCCGCCCATACTGACGAGGAGTTCCGTCTCCGCCGTCAGCCGGCTTAAATCGGTAATCAGTTCGGTTTGCACGCCGTGCTGGCGCAAGAACGCGCACACCTCTTCGGACAACGGAACGGTATGATTTTTTTGCGTATTGTAAAAAACGGCGGCTGTTTTGAAAGTCATTGTTCTTTTATTTTAGCAAAAAGCGCTGGCGGCGGGGTATGAAAGGGGAAAAGTGGCAAAGAAAGCAAAATGATATAATGAATATATATAGGAAAGGGGGTCTTGCTATGTGGGACTATACGGATAAAGTAATGGATCATTTTAGAAACCCGCGCAACGTGGGAGCCATTCCCAATGCCGACGGAACGGGCCAAGTCGGCAGCCTGGTGTGCGGCGACGCCCTGAAGCTGACCATCAAAGTAAACAAAGAAACCGACGTAATTGAAGACGCCAAGTTTGAGACGTTTGGCTGTGCCAGCGCCATTGCCTCTTCGTCCATTTTGACGGAAATGATTAAAGGCAAAACCATTGCCGAAGCTTCCAAAATTACCAACCAGGATATTGCCGACGCTTTAGGTACGCTGCCGGCTGAAAAGATGCATTGTTCCGTGATGGGCATGGAAGCGCTGGAAGCCGCGGTGAAAAGCTACCGCCAGGGCGGCCAGCCGGTGGTGTTTGAACAACAGGAAGAAAAAATCGTTTGCCATTGTTTTAACGTGTCGGAAGAAACCATTATCAAAGCGATTCGCGCCAACCACTTAAAAACGGTGGAAGACGTAACCCACTTTACCAAAGCGGGCGGCGGCTGCGGCCGGTGCAAGGGCGAAATCCAAAAGATTTTGGATAAAGTGAACGGGGCCAACCCGGTGCCGCAAACGCACCAAAAGCTTTTTGCACAGATGACGGTGGTGGAAAAAATTAAAACCATTGAACAAGTGCTGGAAGAGGACGTGCGCCCCAAACTGAATATGGACGGCGGCTCGGCGGAACTGACGGACTTGGCGGGATCGGTAGTCAAAATCCGCCTGACCGGCATGTGCAGCGGCTGCGCGGGGGCGGCCGGTACGCTGAAAAATTTTATTGAAAAAACGCTGAAGGAAAAAGTGGATCCTTCCCTGACGGTGGAGCAAGCGTAATATGAAAGTGATTTATTTGGACAACAACGCAACTACCCAATGCGCTCCGGCGGTGGTGGAAGCCATGCTTCCGTATTTTTCCGAAAAATACGGCAACGCCTCCAGCATGCACACGTTTGGCGGCAACAACCGCCACGTTATTGACGAGGCCCGCCGCAAAGTGGCGGCTTTCATTGGGGCGGCCCACGAGGACGAAATTATTTTCACCTCCTGCGCTACCGAAAGCGACAACACGGCCATTTTTTCCGCCGTGCGCACCCAGCCCCGCAAAAAACACATCATCACTTCCGCGGTGGAACACCCCGCCATTATGGAGCCGTACAAATACCTGGAAACGAAAGGCTATCGGGTGGATTTTATCGGGGTGGACGAATACGGCCGCTTTGATATGGCCCGCTTCCAAAACGTGCTGGACGAAGATACGGCGCTGGTGTCGGTAATGTGGGCCAACAGCGAAACGGGAACGATTTTTCCGATTGCAGAAATCGCCCGCCTGACGCACGAAAAAGGCGCCCTTTTTCATACCGACGCGGTACAGGCGGTTGGAAAAATCCCGGTGGACGTGCAGCAAGCGGGGGTGGATATGCTTTCGCTTTCCGGGCACAAATTTCACGGGCCCAAAGGCGTAGGCGCTTTGTATGTGCGCCGCGGCGTGCTGTTTATGCCGTACCTGATGGGCGGCCACCAGGAAAGACACCGTCGGGCCGGCACGGAAAACGTGCCGTATATTGTAGGCCTGGGCAAAGCGTGTGAACTGGCCCAGCAGCGCCTGAACGACGGAACGTCGGCCCGTATTGCCGCCTTGCGCGATAAATTGGAAAAAGGCATTTTGGCGTCGGTTCCCGATGTGAAAGTGAACGGGGATCCGCAGCACCGCGTGCCCAACACCACCAACATCAGCTTTGGGTACATTGAAGGGGAATCCATTTTGATGTATCTGAACGATTTGGGGGTTTGTGCTTCGTCCGGTTCGGCGTGCACGTCCGGCTCGCTGGAGCCTTCCCACGTATTGCGGGCGATGGGAGTGCCGTTTCAATTTGCCCACGGGTCTATCCGGTTTTCGCTTTCGGACCAGACCACCGAGGCGGATATAGACTTGGTGCTCAAAGAACTGCCGCCTATTATTGAACGGCTGCGTAAAATTTCGCCGTTTTCGCGCTTAGCCGCTTAATTTTCGCGCCCGTGCCTCTTTGGCCGGGCGCGTATTTTTTGGGAGCGTACATGAAGAAATGGATTTGGCTGGCCGTATGTTTATTTGCGTTTGGCCCGGGCTGGGCCAAAACGGTTACGCTGTACCACGCCAGCGACACGCACGGATTTTTTTACCCTCAAAAAGGGCAGGGCGGCGCCGCGGCGTTGGCCGCCGTATTAAAAAACGGTCCCAAACCCTATTTATTGTTGGACAGCGGGGACTTTGCCGAAGGCACGGTGGAAACCCAGCGCTCCCGCGGGCTGAAAGCCGTGCAGCTGATGAACCGCTTGGGCTATACGGCCGCCACCGTGGGAAACCACGAGTTTGCCTTTCAAGAAGAAGGATTTGCGGACTTGTTGGCCGCGGCCCGCTTTGACGTTTTGGCCGCCAATTTGCAAACCGCTCCCGATGGGAAACAGCCCCCGCACATCAAACCGTATCAATTTTATCAGGTAAACGGCGTGAAGGTGGCCGTGATAGGATTGGCCAATCGCAACCCGACCAAAAAGACGCCCCACTACCAATTTACCGCCCCGCTCAAAGCGTTGGAAACCGCGCTGGACGAGGTGGAAAAACAAAACCCGGCTGCGGTGATTGTGTTGGTGCACGACTCGCTGGCGGACGACCGGCCCGGTTCTCCCAATTACATAGGCGACATGGGCCGCCGCTTGGGCGGACGGGTGCAGGTGGTGTTGGGTGGGCATGCCCATAAAATTTTTCAAAACGAAAAACGCGGCGGCATTTTATTTGCCGAAAGCGGAAGTAATTTTCAAAACGTAACCCGGGTTACGTTGGAAACGGACGACAAGACGGGGAAATTGGTGTCGGCCCGGTCGGAATTGATTCCGCTGGTTGTGGCCGAAACCGGTGAGGACGCCGCAACGAAGGCGTACGCCGATTCCCTGCGGGAACCGGGGGTGGACGAGCCGATTGGGCAGGTTCAGCAAGCCCTTTACAAACAAGCATTTCGCCCCGGGCATATGGATTCGTCTGTGGATAATTGGGTGGCCGATGCCACTTGCCGCTATGCGCAGGCCGATGTTTGCATCCATAATACGGGCGGGGCGCGTACGGGGCTCGCGCGCGGAGCGGTAAGCCGCCGGGATATCATCAATTTGTACCCGTTTGACAATACCGTGGTAAAGGCATCGGTCAGCGGGGCGTTTTTGAAGAAACTGGTGGCCGGCGGGCTGGTGCCGTGGAACCGGCTGGCTTATTCGGGCTTAACGGCTTCGTACAAAAAAACCAAAAAAGGCAAAATAAAAAAATTAAAAATTTGGGTGCGCGGCAAACGCCTGCAGGAGGATGAGCAGTACACGCTGGCGGTCAATTCGTACGTGGCGGGCGGCGGCAGCGAAGGCAAACTGTTTAAGACGCTTCCGCCCGGCACGCTGCAGCCGGTGGGAGACAAAACCATGCGGCAAATTTTGGAAGCGGATTTGCAACGCGGGCCGTTAAGCGCTCCCGATACGGGCCGCATCCTCCAGCGCTAGCTTGCGGCGGCTTGAACGAACGCGGTGTTTTTGTTACCATAAATTATCCCCCTCAGTCGGACAGGAGAACACGGTATGAAAAAAACTTGGTTGCTGGCGGCATTTTTGCTGCTTCCGTTGGCTTTGCTGGCCAAAACGACGACGATTTACCACACAAGCGATGTGCACGGATTTTTTTATCCCAAAAACGGGCAGGGCGGGTTTGCCGCGTTGGCGGCGGTGCTGAAAGACGGCCCCCAGAATTACCTGTTGCTCGACAGCGGCGATTTTTCCAACGGCACCGTGGAAACCCGCAATTCCCAAGGCTTAAAAGGCGTGCAGATGATGAACCGCCTGAGTTACGATGCGGCCACCATCGGCAATCACGAGTTTGATTTTAAGGGCGAAGGATTGGCCCCATTGCTGGCCAACGCCCAGTTTGCCGTATTGGCGGCGAACTTTTTTGAAACGGCTACCGGCAAATATCCGCCGTCGGTACTGCCGTATAAAATTTTTGATGAAGACGGCGTAAAAATAGCCGTCATCGGTTTGGCCAACCGAGAGCCGACGAACCCTTCCAAACTGTATTCTTTTGGCAAACCGATGGCCGCGCTGGAAAAAGCGCTGACGGAAGTGGAAACCAAGGAACCCAATATCGTGGTGGTATTGGTGCATGATTCGCTGAAGGACGAAAAACACGGCACACAGTCTTACGTGGCGGACATCGGACGCAGATTCGGCGGGCGTGTGCATGTGGTGCTGGGGGGACATGCGCACAATATTTTTCAAAACGAATACCGGGGAGGCACGCTGTTTGTGGAAAGCGGATGCTATCTGCAGAACGTC
This sequence comes from uncultured bacterium, assembly GCA_949294085.1. GTDB lineage: Bacteria > Elusimicrobiota > Elusimicrobia > Elusimicrobiales > Elusimicrobiaceae > Avelusimicrobium. The sequence continues at coordinate 58,059 of CASFFX010000011.1, forward strand.
AGCCGCATTAGCGTGGAAACGGACGATAAGACGGGGAAATTTGTGTCGGCCCGGTCGGAATTGATCCCGCTGCTCGTTGCTAAAACCGGCGAGGACGCCGACGTAAAGGCGTATGCCGATTCCTTGCGGGAACCGGGGGTGGACGAAGAATTGGGTTCTGCGCCGCAAGGCCTGAGCCGTGCCCCGCTGTCGGACGACCGCCAGGACGGGCCGCTTAATGACTGGATTGCCGATTTAATCCGGAACTATTCGGGGGCGCAAATTGCTATTCACAACAACGGCGGAACCCGCGTGGACATGCAAAAAGGCCCGGTTACCAAACGGGATTTGATAGACATCCACCCGTTTGATAACACCATTACGTTGGTAACGGTGGACGGCAAATTCTTAAAGAAATTTGTTAAAAAGGGGTTTGCCCCCAACAGTTTGTTTACGTATTCCGGCCTGCAAATTACGTACAAACAAAATAAAAAAGGCAAAATTAAAGATTTGGAACTGACGGTGGACGGAAAGCCCGTGGAAAACCGCAAAAAATACGTCGTGGCAACCAATTCGTACATTGCGGGCGGCGGAAGCGAAGGAAGAATGTTTAAGCGGATTGCGCAGAAAGACAAAAAACTGGCGGGCGACAAAACGATTCGCGACTTGATGGAAGAGGCCTTGCGCAAAGGGCCGGCCGTTCCGCCCGAAACGGGGAGAATTATTCGGCGTTAATTATGTGGGGAAAAAGACTGTTTTTGGCGGTGGCCGTAGCGGCCGCGCTGTGCGGCTGCGGCCGGAAAGATTTAACGGAACTGGACGTATATTATACGGCGGACGTACAGGGGTTTTACTGGTCCCGCCCCGAACCGCGGTGGGACAACCGCGAAGCCGGCGGGTATGCCATCTTCAAAAAATTTCTGCAAAGCCGCGAAGGCAAATACCTGCTTTTTGACGGCGGCAACTGGTTCGGCTCGGCCCCGGAAGGCACCATGACCAAGGGCGCCTACGTGGCGGAGCTGGCCCGCACACTGCCTTACACCGCCGGGACGATCAGCGATAAAGATTTGGTGTACGGCTGGCCGTCGCTGCGCGAAATTGTGCGCGAACTGCCGTATCCGTTTGTGGCGTCCAACCTGCGGTTGGAAAATCAAATCCCCTGGCCGATGCACGACTATCAAATCCGCACCGTGCAAGGCATCAAAATAGGCATTTTCGGGTTAATAGACACGCAGACGATTAATAAGAACAAAGCACGTTTGCTGGGCCTGCAGGCGCTGGACCCGCTGCAAGTGGCCGGCGAGATGACGGCGTTGCTCAAAGAAAAAGGCGTGGACTATATTATCGTGCTCAGCTCCCTGGGCGCCAGCCAGGACAACCGCGTCAGCGAAACGACGATTGCCGAAGAAAACCCCAACATCAATTTGATTTTAAGCTCCAATAAAGACCGGGAAAACGCCGAAACGGACCAAATCAACAAAACGCTGATTGTGTACCCCGGCTCCAAGCTGGACAGCGTGGGCCATATTCGCTTGTCCTTTGACAAGAACAAACAACTGCGCGATGCGTCGTTTGAGGACATCGCTTTGCTTAAAGAAACTTTTGGCGAAGACGCGGAAATCGCCTCCCAGGCGGCTGCGCTGCGGAGCGCCACCCGCAAAAAAATGAACGCCCGCGTGGCCGAATTGCCGGAGGCCATTTCCACCTCGCTTACGCAGGAGTCTGCCCTGGGGGATTTGCTGGCGCAATGCCTGTATAAATGGTCCCGCCTGGACGGTGCGGTAATTAATTCGGATTCTATTCGCAGTTCGCTGCCGGCCGGCCGCTTGACCGAATACGACCTGTATAAAGCGTATCCCTACGGCGACAATATTACCTTCATCACCATTAAAGGAGAAGCGTTCTTAAAAGCGATGGAAGCTTCCTTAAACGCCAAAGACAATTTCCCGCAGATTGCCGGTTTTTCCGTGTTGTACGCCCAAACGCCCCAGGGCAAAAAAATCCGCCAAATCGTGCTGGACAACGGCCGCACGATCCGCCCGCAGGAAACCTATCGTTTTGCGGTAACGGATCACGTACTGGCAGGCGGGTTTGGGCACGACGGATTTATTGATTCGCTGGAATTCAAAAACACTTTTGTAGAAGCCCGCCAGATTATGCGTTCCTGCCTGGCTCGCCAAAAAACGGTGCAGGCGCCAGCGTTGGGACGGTGGAAAAAAGCCTTATGAAGTGGATTCATCCGCTGAAAATCGGCTCGTTTACGGCGGCCAACAATTTGCTGTTGGCCCCGATGGCAGGCATTACTGATTCGCCCTTTCGCGTGCTGTGCCTAAAAGGCGGCGCCGGGATTGTGTGTGCGGAAATGGTGTCGGCCCATGCGCTGCACTACGGCAACGAAAAAAGCGGGCGGATGCTGCGGGTGAACCCCAAAGAGCACCCCGTTTCCATGCAGATTTTCGGTTCGGACGAGGCCACCATTGCCGAAGCGGCCAAAAATGCCGAAGCCCAAGGGGCGGATTTAGTGGATTTGAACGCGGGCTGCCCGGTAAAAAAAATCAACAAAGCGGGGGCCGGCTGCGTGCTGATGAAGGACGAAGCCAAGCTGGGCCGCCTGATAGAAGCGGCCGTAAAAAGTGTAAAAATCCCCGTTACGCTAAAAACCCGCGTGGCGCTGACGCACCGCGAGTGGCTGGGGGCCCGCCTGGCCAAACTGGCGCAAAGTGCGGGAGCGGCGGCCGTTACGCTGCACGCCCGCGCAGCGGTGGACGTTCACTCCGGCCCGCCGAACATCCCGGCCTTGGCCGAAGCGTGCGCGGCGGTTACAATCCCTGTGATTGGCAACGGCGGCGTGCAGGATGCTTCCCTGGCAAAGCAGTTTTTGCAGGCGGGGTGCGCCGGCGTGATGATTGGGCGGGGAGCGATTGGCAATCCGTTTATCTTTCGCGACATTATAGAAGAATTTGACGGCAAAACGCCTTCTTCGCACACCGCCAAAAACCGCTTGGCCATTTATCTGGATTTAATCCGCGAAAATGTGGCCTACTATGGGGAACGCATTGGCGTAAACCGCAGCCGCAAGACGGCCGGCTATTGGATTAAAGATTTCCCCAACGCGGCCGAAGTGCGCGGCGCCTTTGTGCGGCTGGACACGCTGGCCGAGATAGAAGCCTTGTTTTCCGCCACGCTGGCCCGCCTGTAAAAAGAGGCATAAAAAATCCGTAAATTTTGATATAATATATAGGAAACCACGAGTCATTAAGACAGCGGCCACCACTCCGCTGCGCATTAATTACACAAGGTAGAAACAAAAATTATGACAAAAACTTTTTTGCCTTCCGTCAAGGAAGTTGAAACCACCCGCAAATGGCATCATATTGACGCCACGGGCCAAACCCTGGGCAGATTGGCTTCTCAAATTGCCGTCTTGCTGATGGGCAAACATAAAAGAACCTATACGCCTCATATGGACTGCGGCGACTTTGTCGTCGTTACCAACGCCGGCAAAATCAAACTGACCGGCAAAAAGATGGAACAGAAGGTTTACTTCTCTCACTCCGGTTATGCCAAAGGCGCCAAAGAAACGCCGGTAAAAAGAGTGTTGGAAAAGAACCCCACCAGAGTGTTGGAATTGGCGGTAAAGAGAATGTTGGACGAAAACAAACTCCGCGCGCCCAGAATGAAACGCTTGAGACTGTTCGCCGGCGAAGAACACGCCTTCACCGAACGCTTTGGTAAATAAGAGGGATAGAATTTTATGAACAATACGAAAGAACTCAAAACCGGAAGAAGAAAAACCTCCGTCGCCCAGGTGGAACTGTTGAAAGGTAAAGGCGTCATTACCGTGAACGCCAAATCCCTGGACGAATATTTTGGCAACCACGCCCGCTGCAAAGCCGCCGTTAAGGCGCCGCTGGTGGTAACCAACCTGGAAAAAGAATACGATGTAAACGCCAAAGTCATTGGCGGCGGTGTTTCTTCCCAGGCCGGTGCGTTGCGCCACGCGATTGCGCGCTCTTTGGCCGCGATCAGCGAAGATCTGAAAAAAGCCGTGAAGAAGGCCGGTTATCTTACCCGCGATCCTCGTATGGTGGAAAGAAAGAAACCCGGTCAGCCCGGTGCCCGCAAACGCTTCCAGTTCTCCAAACGTTAATCGTTGGCTGGAAAGTTGCAGGAGATGTTTTACAAACCCTCGCTCCTTGGAGCGGGGGTTTTTTATGGTAAGGCGAAAGGGCGCTTGGCCCCAAACCGCCAATTTGTGGCGGGGAACGGGAAAATATTGCTTAGCAGCTCTTGTATTGTTAAACTATCTGTAAGGAACAGGCCTTTTGGTTAGGAGGTATTTATGCAAAAGGGTTTTACGTTAATAGAGCTGTTAGTGGTGGTGTTAATCATTGGTATTTTGGCGGCGGTGGCGTTGCCGCAGTATCAAAAGGCGGTATTAAAGAGCCGCTACACGCAAGCCATTACCGTCGGCGAAGCTCTTTACCGGGCGGCGGAAGTATATCGGATGGCCAACGGAACTTGGCCGACACAGTTGGACGAGCTGGACATCAGCCTGCCGGGAGAGGTGGTGAGCAACGATGTAGTAACCGGGAGCCAGTTCCGCTGTATGTTGGCGAACAAACAGGCCAATTTGTCATCGGTATCGCCGTCCGTTATTTGTGATGTGCAAAACAATACGCTGGGTTACCGGCGATATTTTGGCGCATATGAAGGACAACGCTTTTGTTATGCGTTAGCGTCGGATTCGTTGGCCAACGAAGTATGTAAAAGTTTGGGGACGTATTTCAGCAACAACACTTCCCATAATTTGTATCTTTTGCGCTAAGAGCAATGAACCGTTTTCAGCCAACAAAAAACCCCGCTCTTTGGAGCGGGGTTTTGGTTAAAAAGAAAGTCTATTTTTCTTCCTTTTGGTCCAGCGCGCAGGGCACTTTGGGGCTTTGGGCCACCAAATCCTTAATGGGTTTGATAACCGCCGCCTGTTTTTTAAGCGTGCACGGCCCGCCAATGCAGCCGCCCTTGCAGCTCATCACTTCCAGCAGTTGGAAATCCCCCGCGCCCTTGGCATACGCGTTCAAGAGCATCATGGTCTTTTTATCCAAGCCGTTGATGGCCATTTTTTTGAAGGGCCGCTTGCCGGCGATGGCATTTTCCACCGCTTGGGCCACCCCACCGGTAACACCGTAGTAGCGGGCTTCACCGGAGATTTTGGGATCCAGCGGCGTTTCCTCGCACTCGGCGGGATTAATTCCTTTGGCATCCAGCATGGCACCCAATTCTTCGTACGTCATCACGAAGTCAATATTCGGGTCCTCCATGCCTTCCACCCGTTTGGAAACGCACGGCCCCACAAACACGGTGATAAAGCCATTTTTCTTTTCAATTTCGGCCGTATAGCCGGCAGGCGTTTTGGTGTTGGAGACAAATTCCTTCAGCGCCGGCAAGTGTTTTTTGACGGCCTGTATCCACGCCGCACAGCACGAAGTGGTCATAAAGCGGGCGCCTTTTTCCAGGCGTTCCACCAGTTCGCGCGCTTCGTTGGCGGTGGTAATATCGGCCCCTTCGGCCACTTCGGTTACTTTGTCAAACCCGGCCTTTTTAATGGCGGTAATCAACTGCGGCAGCGTGCAGTCAAACTGGCCCACAATGGAGGGGGCAATCATCGCGCAGACTTTGTTGGAACTTTTCATCTGGCTCAAAATGTCAATCAGCTGGCTGCGCTCCATAATGGCGCCAAAGGGGCAGGCGTCCATACAATGCCCGCAGGAAATACATTTTTCAAAATCAATTTCCGCAAACCCGTTTTCGCCTTTGTGAATGGCGTTTACCGGGCAGGATTGCTCGCACGGAACCGGCACATAGGTAATGGCGTTATAGGGGCAGACGGCCTTGCATTGCCCGCAGTTTTTGCATTTGTCGGGGTCAATGTGAGAGCGGCCGTTGGAAAACGAAATGGCGCCAAATTTGCACGCCTGTTGGCACGGGCGGGCCAAACAGCCTTGGCACGCTTCGGTAACGATGTGGCGCGCTTTGACGCAGCCTTTGCAGGCAATGTCCATAACGGTCAGCGGCACTTCGGGCACGGCCTTGCGCAGGAGAGCCTGCTTGGCATAATCGTTTAGCGAAGTGGCTTCGTCGTCTTTTTCCACGCTGCAGCCCATGGCCGCCAGCGTGCGGGCGCGGAATACGGCCCGTTCTTTGTAAATACAGCAGCGCACCGCGGATTTGGAATCCGGAGGAATTACGTCAAAAGGGATACGGTACGCGTTTTTTTCCAGCGTGCCTTTGTCAAAAGCTTCTACGACTCTTTTGAGGGCCTCGCGTTTGAAATACACGGCTTTATTGTCTGATGTGTTCATAATTACCTATATTTTACCATATTTGGCAAAGCTGCCCGGGGCGGACTTCAGGCAATTTCCAGCCGGGCCAGCAGGGGGTTATGGTCCGACGCGCGGGTAACGCGCACGCCGCTGGCCAACACCTTGAGGCCCCGTACAAACAGGTAATCCACCGGCCGGCCCAAACAGCGGGTGCGCACGTCCGGCTCAAAGGCAATTTCGCGCAGGCCGGCCGCTCGGCTGACGCATTGCAGCAAGCGGCGGCGTTTGGCGTTCCAGGAGTTAAAATCCCCGCCCAGCAATACCGGGCCGTTGAAGTCCAGCAGCAGCTCGGCCGCGCGGTGCAGGTTGTTTTCAAAAGGTTTTAGACCGGTGAAATTGATGGCGTGTACGTTGATGACCAACAGCGGCTGCGGGGTGTTTTCCACCGGGATCAGGGAAGCCAGCGTCATTTTAGGCACGCGCAAGACCGGCTCGCGCGCGGCGGCGGCAAACGTTACCTGGGTGGGTTTGGCCACACAGCCGGTGGCCACGCCGATGGGGTTTTTCTCTTTGAGGGAAAAGAAGCTGATGGCGCCGTCCCAATGATAGGGCGCACCGTCCATGGTGGCTTGCACGGCGGACGAGCGGCGAACCTCCTGCGCCAGGAATAAGTCGGCCGCTTGGGCCAGTTGGGCAAATTCGGCGGCCCAATCTTTATGTTTGCATTTTTGCCAGTTCCAGCTGCACACCGTAAACCGCCGCGGCAGCGCCGGTTTGGACGGGCGGCCGTGTGCCACAAGTACATCAGCGCTGCAGCGGGGTTGTTTGTAAAGCATATTAATAATAGGGCGTCAGCAGGCGAAGGGCATTGTCTTTCAAGGTTTGCCGCAGAGAAGGGCGAACGGACGGATCCCACTTTTCCGGCTGTGCAATGGCCTTTTTGTCGGCGATGATTTTTCCCACCTGCCGGGCCAGTTGTTTATCCATACACTCCAAGTTGCACTCAAAATTCAGCTTAAAGCTGCGCACGTCCCAGTTGGCCGAGCCCACAAACAGCCAGGCTCCGTCCACCAGCAAAATTTTGCTGTGGTCAAAGGGCGGGCGGGTGCGGTAAATCTTTACGCCTTTTTTAAGCAGGCGGGCAAAGTTGGCGCGCATGGCGCCGTCCATGCCAAAAATGTTGCTTTTGGACGGCAGAACAATTTCCACCTCTACGCCGCGCATGGCCGCCACTTCCAGCGCGGTAAGGATATTGTTTTCCGGCAGGAAATACGGCGTAACGATTTGCACCGTTTTCTGCGCACAGGCCAGCGCGCCCAGTATCATTAGTTCTATTTTGCCGTAATCGCCGTCGGGCCCGTCCGGTATGACGCGGGCCGGCATGGTGCCCGGCAGCGGGCCGTCCGCCCGGAAGGACGCCGGCACAAAATGCTTCTTGCCCGAAAAAATCCAATCTTCTTCAAACACGCGGGACATTTGATCCACCACCGGGCCTTCCACCTTAAACGTAATGTCCACAATGGGTTCTTTGGGGTGCGTTTCCACCAAGTTGCCGGCGGCCACGTTCATCCCGCCAAAAAAGGCGGCCACGCCGTCCACAATCAGAATTTTGCGGTGGTTGCGCAAGTTGACAAACGGCAAATTCACCGGGCTTTTGGAAGGCAAAAAGACCGAAAATTCCACCCCCTTGATGTGCCGCAGGACCGACGCGATGGTAGGTTTGGAGTAATTCAGCCCCACGCCGTCCACCAGCACTTTTACTTTGGCGCCGTTTTGGGCGGCCTGGCGCAGCGCGTCTGCAAACATTTTGCCGGCGCGGTCGTTGTCAAAAATGTAGCTTTGCATCAGTACTTCTTTTTGGGCCGAAGCAATCAGCCGGCACATTTCGGGGTAGGCGCTGTCCCCGTTGACGAAGGCTTGCGCGCGATTGCCCAGCGCAAAATGCTGGGGGTGCACTTTGTAGCCCAGGCGCATCAGCTGCAGAAACGGGCGCGGAATTTCTTTTTCAATTTCTTCGGCGCTTTTGCCGGTTACGGTAAAAATATCCGGCCCTTTGTTGCGAAGCGCCAAGGCCTTGCGGCGAATACGGTTGATGCCAAAAACGATGTAGATGATGCTGCCCAAAAGGGGCGTCAGCCAGACGAGGCCAATCCAGCCGATAGAACTTTTTACGTCGTCCTTGCGGCAGATGATGTGCCCGGTAACGAGCACTTGCAGGATTACAAACAGTAACCCGGCTAATCCAAAAGAGGACATTGATACAGGATCCATAGGCATATTTTCATTATAGGAAATACAAGCGCTTTGGAAAGAAGGAAAATTGGATTAGCCGAAGAATCTTACGGATTCGGAAGCGGCGTGCCGGCCGGGATTTTGCTTGGCGTCAGCGCCGGCAGCGGCGTGGCGTTTACGGCGCGGGGCATGTACATGCGGTCCTGCACCGTGCCGCCCGAAACCAACGCTTTTCGCACGGGGCGGTTGGCCTGTTTGCGGGTGGCCTCCTGCTCCTGCTTCAGCTGTTGCTGGCGTTGTTGTTCGGCGGCTTTTTGGCGGGCAGTTTGTTCTTGGTTGGATTGCGTCAGCTGTCCGACAAATGCGTAGAAAGCTTCATCCCCGGCGTAGGTTTCAATCAAATCGTCCTGGTCAAACACAAAATAATGGGGCGAAGGCGTTTTGTTGTTGATGTCCGAATAATCCAGCTTGTAGGCGGTATAGGTTTTGCCGGCGGCGGTATCGGCCAGGTTCATCAGCGTAGCTTGCCCTTCGTAATGGCGCAGAAAATCGCGGCGGCTGACCCCTAGATTGACCTGATAGCGTTTGTTGACGGCCAGCACGTCGGCCAAATTGGCCGCACACGCAACAAAGGTTTGCGGATCTTCGGCTTTGAATAAAAATTTGCGGTAATCGCCGTCGTCGCTTCCGTAGCGCACATAGGCATATTCTTTGCCGTTTTTGGCGGAAAGGATATCGTCTTTGGTGGAGACGTTTTCCACGTGATACAGCACGTAGGTGCGGTCTTTTCCGCGGAAAATTTTAGTCAGCTGCAGGGCGTTTTTGTCCCAGATAGACACGGAAGGCCGCGGGGCGCTGGCTTCCCCGTGCATTTCAATCACAATTTCCGGCTCGTCGCTTTGCCCGCACAGTGCCAGCGGCAGAAGCAGCAGCAGAAAGAATCCGGCAATACGCATTTTGTTCATATGGGTATTGTAACAATAGTATTTCGTTTATTCAAATAATTCGGTGCTCAAATAACGTTCCGTGCCGTCCGGCAGCAGGGTAACGATGTTTTTGCCCCGGTTTTCGGGCCGCGCCGCCAGCTGCAAGGCCGCCCACAACGCCGCCCCGCCGGAAATGCCCGGCAAAATCCCTTGTGCGGCCCCCAAGCGGCGGGCGGTTTGGCACGCGTCCGGCGTGCGGACGGGAATTACCTCGTCAATTAAACGGCGGTCCAGCACGGCGGGAATAAAGTTGGCCCCAATGCCCTGCAATCCGTGCGGCCCCGCTTTTCCGCCCGACAGAAGCGGCGAATCCGCCGGTTCCACCGCCACAATTTTTACATGCGGGTTCTGCTTCTTCAAAAAACGGCCGATCCCCGTCAACGTGCCGCCGGTTCCCACCCCGGCCACAAAACAATCCACTTGTCCCTGCATTTCGTTCCAAATTTCGGGGCCGGTGGTTTTTTCGTGGGCGAGGGCGTTGTTGGGGTTGTCAAATTGACCGGGCATAAATGAGCCGGGGGTATCGTCCAAAATTTGCAAAGCGGCCTGTATGGCGCCTTTCATCCCCTGGGCTTTGGGGGTCAGCACAATTCGGGCCCCCAGCGCTTTTAAGAGTTTAATGCGTTCCTGGCTCATGTTTTCGGGCATGGTGAGCACGATTTTGTACCCGCGCGACGCGGCCAAAAAAGCCAACGCAATCCCCGTATTGCCGCTGGTCGGTTCCACAATGGTTCCGCCGGGCGCCAGCCGGCCTTCCCGTTCGGCGGCGTTTAGCATAAACAGCGCGGCGCGGTCTTTTACGCTAAAGGGGTTAAACATTTCCAGCTTGGCCCACACGCGGCCCGGGCCCGGATTGATTTTGGTAATTTCCACCAGCGGGGTGTTCCCGATGGCTTGTTCCAGATGGGCAAGTTTCATACATTGGCTCCTGCAGAAAGGTTCTTTTCCTAAATTATATGCGTTTGGAAGGGCTTTGTCAGAGAAATTTATACTATTTCGGCAGAATTCATCCCCACAGTACAGCAAAATTTATACAATAAATTAACATACGCCCCCTAGGGCGTGATTGATTACAGAGGGGAATAAACGCATGACCTATAAACAAGCTTTTTCGGCGGCGGTGGCCGCTTTGACGCTGTGCGCTTTTTTTGCAAGCGGCTGCAGCAAGGAAACGGGCACGGCCTCGCTCCCGACGCCTGCCGTCAATGCCATTACGGTAGTCCAGCAGGATTTGCCGTGGGACATTGAATACCCGGCCCAGGTAGCCGGTTCGCTGGAAATTCAAATCCGTGCGCAGGTGGGCGGCATTTTGCAGGCGCGCTTGTATAACGAAGGCGAATACGTAACGGCCGGCACGCAGCTGTTTCAAATAGACGACAAAGAATACAAAGTGGCGCTGGAAAAAGCGCAGGGCGCCTTGGCCCAGGCCCAGGCCGAAGAACGCCGCACCAAACGCACCTATTCCCGTATGAAACGCCTCCGCGCGGACAATGCCGTCAGCCAGCAGGATTACGATAACGCCCTTTCCGCCTACGAAACGGCACAAGCCAACGTGAAAGTGGCCCAGGCGGGCGTGAGCGATGCGGAAATCAATTTGGGATACACCAAAGTAACGGCGCCCATTTCCGGCATTGCGGGGAAGGAAGCCCAGTCCGTAGGCAGTCTGATTTCCGCTTCGGGCGAATCGGGCTTTTTAACGACCATGGTGCAGATCAATCCGCTGTATGTCAACTTTTCCATGCCCAGCCGCCAGTTTGAAAAATTGGCCGCGGGTTTCGTGTCGGGGCAGATTGCCATTGGCAAAGAGGACCAGCAGGACAAGCTGGACGCCGGCAAATACCGCCAGACCCCGGCGGAGAACGCCCCCATTTACGTAGAAGTACTGCTTAATAACGGCAAAATCTATCCGCAAAAAGGCAAAATTATTTTCTTTGACAGTACGGAAAACACGCAAACCTCCAGCCTTGCGATGAAGGCCGAGTTTGCCAACCCCAACAATTCCCGCGCGTTAATGCCCGGCCAGTTTGTGCGCGTGCGGCTGGTGGGGGCGATGTACAAAAATGCCATTTTGATTCCCTCTTCGGCGGTGCTGAATACGGCGCAGGGCATGCTGGCGTATGTGATTGACGCGAACGACACCGTCGTAGCGCGCCCGATTCAAGCCCAGCTGCAGGATGACATGTACATCGTAACCGACGGCCTGAAAGCGGGCGACCGCATTATGAGCGAAGGCTTGATTAAAGTGCGCCCCGGTCAGCAAGTGCAGGTAACAATGAAAGATTTCCAAGTTACGCAGACGGACCCGGCCGAACAGACCCTGTCCAAGGACGGCCGCAGCGTAGCCTCGCTGGAAGAAGAAATTGAATCGGCCGAAGCGCCCGATACGCAAGAATTGCCCGACGAGAGCCAAACGGCGGCCCCGGCCGAAAGCGCCACCGCGGACGAACAACCGGCGGCTCAAACAGCGGCCCCGGCGGCCGAACAAACGGTCGAGCAGCCGTCCGCCCCGGCCGAACCGCAGCCGCAAACGGCCTCTTCGGCGGATAATGCTTCTGTGCCTGCGGCGGGGCAGCCCGCTGCAGCCGGGAAATAAGGAGCGGCAATGTTTTCCAAATTCTTTATTAACCGTCCGATTTTCTCTACCGTTATTTCGCTGTTAATTTTACTGGCGGGGATTGTGTCCATCACCATGCTGCCTATTGAGCAGTACCCGGATTTGACCCCGCCCACGATTGAAGTATCCGCCAGCTATCCGGGCGCCAGCCCCGAAGTGATTGCCGATACGGTGGCCGCCCCGATTGAACAGCAGGTAAACGGGGTGGAGGACATGCTGTATATGAATTCCACTTCGTCGTCCAACGGGGACATGTCGCTGGTGATTTCGTTTAAGGTAGGGACGGACCCCGACCAGGCGATGATTAACGTCAACAACCGCGTGCAGGGCGCAACGGCCACCCTGCCCGAGGACGTGCGCCGCTACGGCGTGCAGGTGGACAAAAAGTCTTCCGCCATTTTGCAGTTAATCGCGCTTTATTCTCCCAACGGCCAGTCGGACACGACGACCATCGGCAACTATGCCCTGCTCAATATTGTGGACGACTTGAAACGTATTGAAGGGGTGGGGGACGCGCAGGTCATGTCCGCCAACGACTATTCCATCCGCATTTGGATTAAGCCGGACGTGCTTTCCCAGCGCGGACTGTCGGTAAGCGATTTGGTGGCCGCCGTACAGGCGCAGAACGTGCAGCGCTCGGCCGGCAAAATCGGCCAGCCGCCGCTTCCTTCCAAGGTGGACCGCACCTATTCCATTATTGCGCCCGGCCGCTTAACCGACCCGAAGGAATTTGAAGAAATTATTTTGCGTGCCAATCCGGACGGCACTTCCCTGCGGCTTAAGGACGTAGCCCGGGTGGAGCTGGGCAGCCAGACCTATGAATTTAACGGCAGTTTTAACGGCAAGCCCGCCGTGCCGGTGGGGGTGTATTTGTCCCCGGGGGCCAACGCGGTGGCAACCGCCAAAGCGGTGGACGCGCATATGAAAGAAATCGCGCAGAACTTCCCGCCGGATTTGGATATTGACTACCAGGTGGCTTACGATACGACGCTGTTTGTTACCGCGTCCATCAAAGAAGTAATTCATACGCTGATTGAAGCGATGATTTTGGTGTTTTTGGTTGTGTACCTGTTCCTGAAAGATTGGCGCGCCACGCTGATTCCGTGTTTGGCGGTGCCGGTGTCCATTGTGGGGGCGTTTGCGGGGATGCTGTTGCTGGGCTTTTCCATTAACACGCTGACCTTGTTTGGGCTGGTGCTGGCCATCGGGATTGTGGTGGACGACGCAATCGTGGTCATTGAAAACGTGGAACGCATTATGCACGAGGAAAATCTCCCCGTCAAAGAAGCCACCATCAAAGCCATGGGCGAAGTGTCCGGCCCGGTGGTGGCCATTGTGCTGGTGTTGTGTTCCGTGTTTGTGCCGGTGGCGTTTATGGGCGGTTTGACGGGGGTTATGTACCAGCAGTTTGCCATCACGATTGCGGTTTCCGTGGTCATTTCCGGCTTGGTGGCGCTTACGCTTACGCCGGCTTTGTGCGCGCTGTTGCTTAAAAAGCAGGAACATCCCACCCGCGGGTTCTTCTTCCAGTTTGACCGCTTCTTTGAAAAACTGACCAATAAATACGGTTCTTGGGTGGCTTTCTTTATCCGCCGGTTAAGCGTGTCGGCGGTGCTAATCGGGCTGGTGTTTTTAGCGGCGCTGGGCTTATTCAAAATTGTGCCCGGCAGCCTGCTGCCCGATGAGGACCAGGGCGTGATTATGGTGGCGGCCCAGCTGGACCCGTCCGCTTCGCTGGCCAACAGCGACGCCGTAGCCAAACAGTTGGAAGATTTGATTTTGGCCCAGCCGGCCGTTTCGCAGGTGCTCACATTTTCGGGGTACGATTTATTAAGCAGTACCCAAAAGAGCAATTCCGTTTCGGCCTTCGTAATGCTTAAACCGTGGGAAGAACGCAAGGGCAAAGGACTTTCTTCTTCGGCGTTGGTGGCCAGCCTGTATGCCCAGGCGCAAACCAAAATTCCCGCCGCGGTGGTCATGCCTTTTAACCCGCCTCCCATTATGGGCATGAGCACGACGGGCGGTTTGGAAGGCTACATCCAAAACCGCAGCTCGGGCGGCAGCGACGCGTTGGAAGCGCAAACCCAAAAATTTATTGAAGCGGCCAAAAAACGGCCGGAACTTTCCAGCGTCAGCACCACGTTCTCGGCGGCGGTGCCGCAGTATAAAATGGACGTGAACGAAATTAAAGCGCAGTCTATGGGCGTTTCGCTTTCGGAACTCTACACCACCCTGCAAGGCACGTTCGGCACGATGTACGTCAACGATTTTACGTACTCCGGCCGCAGTTTTAAGGTGATGATGCAGGCGGACGGAGAGTACCGCGCCCGCCCGGAACAGATTGCCGGCATTTACGTACGGTCCAATTCCGGGGCGATGGTGCCGCTTTCGTCTTTGGTTACGCTGACGCCTTCGCTGGGGCCGGACGTGGTGGAACGGTTCAACGTGTTCCCCGCGGCTAAGATTATGGCCAACCCAGCGCCCGGGTACAGCTCCGGCGATGCAATCCGCGCTGTGGAAGAAACTGCCAAGGAAGTGCTGGATTCCGGCTTTACGCTGGCCTGGACGGGTACCACCTACCAGGAAAAAATTTCCGGCAATTCGTCCGCCGTGGCGCTTTTGCTGGGGATGTTGGTCGTGTTCTTGATTTTGGCCGCCCAGTATGAAAAATGGAGCTTGCCGCTGGCGGTATTGTTGGCGGTGCCGTTTGCCATTTTCGGGGCGTTTGCCGGCACGTGGGCCCGCGGCCTTTCCAACGACATTTACTTCCAAATTGCGTTGGTGGCGCTGGTGGGGTTGGCGGCCAAGAACGCCATTTTGATTGTGGAATTTGCCGTGATGCTTAAAGAACAAGGGCTGGACAATGTGCAGGCGGCCGTACAAGCGGCCAAATTGCGCTTCCGCCCGATTGTGATGACGTCTATGGCGTTTATTTTGGGCTGTGTGCCGCTGGCCGTCAGCACCGGTGCCGGTGCGGCCAGCCGTCATGCCATTGGCACGGCGGTAGTGTTTGGGATGTTGGCCGCCACGCTGATTGCGCCGCTGTTTGTACCGTTGTTCTTCTGCCTGCTGAGCGGGTGGAAAAAACGCGCCGGCGGGGCAGAAGCCGAAAAATTGGAAAAGAAAGAGGAGACTTTATGAACGTAAAACGTTTGGCGTGCGCGCTGGCGGGTACGCTCTTGTTGGGCGGGTGTATGCTGGGGCCGAATTACAAACAGCCCGAGCAGGATTTGCCCCAGGGCACGTCGGCCGAAAATTTTAGCGTATTTACCAACGCAAAATGGTGGGAAGTGTTTCAGGATCCGGTGCTCAACAGCCTGGAAGCCGAAGCGTTGGCCCATAACCAAGATTTGCAGGCCGCCATCGCCCGGGTGGACCAGGCCCGCGCCGACGTGGGGGTGGCCACTGCCGATCAAATGCCCAGCATTACGGCCGCGGCCGAATCGGGGCGCGAAGGCAGCCAGGCCGGTTCCGCCCAAACGCAAAGCACGGTGAACGTGTCCGCCTCGTACGAATTGGATTTGTGGGGCAAATACCGCCGCGCCAGCGAAGCCGCCCGCGCCCAGCTGCTTTCCAGCGAGGCCGCGCGGGACACCGTCCTGCTGACGCTGACCGCGGATGTGGCCAAAAACTATTTTACGCTGAGCATGTTGGACGCCCAGCTGGCCATTGCCCAGCGCACCTTGGCCGCCCGCCAGGAAAACGTGCGCATTTACACCAGCCGCTACAAAAACGGCTATTGTACGGAAGTGGATTTGAAACGGGTGGAAGCCAATATGGCCAGCGTGCAGGCGCAGGAACAACAGCTGCGCTTAAAAATTGCGCAGACCGAAACGGCCCTGTCCGTCTTGGTGGGGCGCTCCCCGCGCGAAATTGCCGAAAATGAAGTGCCGCGCGGCAAAACGCTGGCGGAAATTACGCTCATCCCGGACGTGCCGGAAGGACTGCCTTCCGATTTGCTGGCCCGCCGGCCGGACGTACGCTCCGCGGAAGGGCAGCTGATTGCCGCCAATGCCAATATCGGCGTGGCGCGGGCGTCGTATTTTCCCAGCATTCCGCTGACGGCGGCCGCCGGTTACGCCAGCAGTGCGCTGGACGGTTTGTTTGCCGGTTCTTCCGGCGTGTGGAATTTGGGCGGGCAAGTGCTGGCCCCGATTTTTGAAGGCGGCAAGATTCGCGCCCAAAACGAAAAAGCGCAAGCCCGTTACCGCGAGCTGTTGGCCTCGTACGAAAAAACCGTGCAGGGCGCGTTTAAGGAAGCGCTGGACGCCATTGCGGCCAATCAAATTAACCGCGAAATTTTTGATTCGTACCAACAGCAAACCCAGGCGATGCAGCGCAGTTACGAACTGACGAAAAAGCAGGAGGACGCCGGCCTGATTGGCGTTACGGATTTGCTGGACGTGGAAGAGAACCTGCTGTCGGCTGAAATGAATTTGGCGTCCGCCCGCAACGACGAGTTGGCGGCGGTGGTCAATTTGTCCAAAGCGTTGGGCGGCGGGTGGAACGTGCAGGAAGGATTTGGCCCCTACGAAGAGTTGGTAAAAGAGGAACAATCCCAGCTGCAGCCGCAAACGCCGCCGGCCCAGTAATTTGGTTTTGCTTCGTAAAACCCCGCTTTTTAGAGCGGGGTTTTTTATGGCGGCGGGACGAAGCAGGGCGGAATTTAGTAAAATATAAATATGAAGATACCGGCGCTGTGCCCGTTGGACGGCCGCTATAGCGGCAGGCTGGGCGCGCTCAGAAATGTGATGAGCGAAGCCGCTTTTGCCGCATCCCGCGTGCGGGTGGAATGCGCCTGGTTTGAAATCCTTTCCCAATTAAAATTACCCCATTTTAAGCCTTTAACCGCTGCCGAACGGCGCTTGCTGGAAAAAGTATGTACCCTGTCCGAGGCGGATTTGGAATTGCTGCGTGCGCTGGAATTTGAAGGATACCAGTCTATTCCCGCTACGAAGCACGATGTAAAAGCGGTGGAATACTTCTTGCGCCTGCGGCTGAAGGACACGTCGCTGCGGGACCGGCTGGGCTGGTTCCATTTCGCGCTGACGAGCGAAGACGTCAACAGCGCGGCCTATGCGCTGCTGCTGGCGGAAGGGCTGGAAAAAGCCCTGCTGCCTGCGTTGGAAAAAGTGCACAAGCAACTGGTGCAGTTGGCGCGGCGCGAAGCCCGCTCCGTTTTGTTGGCGCGCACCCACGGGCAGCCGGCCGTGCCGACGACTTTTGGCAAAGAAATGCGCGTGTTTGCCGACCGTCTGGCCCGTCAATGCCAAAGCTTAAAAAAGGGCACGCTGTCTTTTAAGTTTGGCGGAGCGGTGGGCAATTTTAACGCCCATTATGCGGCGTTCCCGTCCGTTGCCTGGCCGCGTGCGGCTCAAAAAATGGCGGCGGTGCTCAACCGAGGGCGAAAAATCAAGCTGACGCTTACGCCCGTTTCCACCCAGGTGGATCCCCGCGACAGCTATGCCGAACTGTTTGATAATTTGCGCCGGGCGGACGTGATTTTGCTGGATTTGTGCCGGGATATGTGGCAGTATATTTCCGCCGGGCTGGTGCGGCAAAAGACCGCAGCGGGGGAGGTGGGCTCTTCCACCATGCCGCAGAAGGTAAACCCGATTGATTTTGAAAACGCGGAAGGAAATTTGGAGCTGGCGGACGCGCTGTTTGAGCTGTTTTCGCGCAAGCTGCCGCTGTCGCGCTTGCAGCGGGATTTGTCGGACTCTACGGTTTTGCGCAATATGGCGGTGGGGTTTGGCTATGCGGCGGTGGCGTATGCGTCGCTGCAAAAGGGGTTGGAAAAAATTTCGTTTGCCCGGGCGGCCGCCCGCCGGGAATTGGATGTTCATCCCGAAGTATTGGCCGAAGCGGTGCAAACCATTTTGCGCGCGGCGGGCTATCCTCGTGCGTATGAAACGCTGCGGGATTTTACGCGCGGACGCGGGATGACGGACGCGCTGTTGCGCGAATTTATTGAAGGGCTGCCGGTGGATGAGGCAACCCGCAGCAAACTGCGGGCACTGCGCCAGGAAACATATGTGGGCCGTGCGCGCGAACTTGCGGAGGGAAAATATGATTGATGTGGTATGCGGCGGACAAGCCGGCGATGAAGGAAAAGGAAAAATTTCTGCTTATTTGTCGTATAAAGGATCGTACGATTACTGCGTGCGCGTGGGCGGGCCCAATGCGGGGCATACCGTGGTGAAAGACGGGAAGTCCTACACGCTTAAAAATATTCCGTCCGGATTTTTGAATCCCAAGACGAAGCTTGTATTGGGGGCGGGCGCTTATACCAAAACCGAGTGGCTGTTGGACGAAGTGAAGGTAACCGGTACGCGCGACCGCTTGATCATTGACCCGTACGCCGTGCTGATTTCGGACGAGCAAACCGCCGCCGAAAAAGGCGCTTCGCATTTTATGCAGCACATCGGCAGCGTGGGTACGGGGCTGGGGCAGGCCGTGCGCGATCGCATTGAACGGCGCGATATTAAATTTGCCAAAGACGAACCCCTGCTCAAGGAATTTATTCAGGACGTGCCCGAATTGTTAAACGGCTGTTTGGACCAAGGCGGACAGATTTTGCTGGAAGGAACGCAGGGTATTAAACTTTCGCTGCTGCACGGGGAATATCCGTTTGTTACGTCGCGCGATACCACGGCCAGCACCTTTTTGGGTGAGGCCGGCCTGGGGCCCAAGTCCGTACGGGACGTGTATGTCGTGTTCAAGCCCTACATCACCCGCGTGGGGCCCGGCCCGCTGGAGCGGGAACTGACGGATGAAAAACAGCTGGAAGTGTATCACACCAAAGGGCACGAAATCGGCAGCGTAAGCAAACGCCTGCGCCGCATTGGCGCGTTTGAAACGCGTTCCGCCGCGCGGGCCATTATGATTAACAACTGCACCAAAATTGCCATTACGCACATTGATATGTTCCCGGGCAACGACCGGGTGCAAAAATACGAAGATTTTTCGTCGGAGGCGAAAACATTTTTGGAACAGTTAAACGCCTTGTGCGCACGAACCTATCCGCACCCCAAAATCGCTTTGATTTCCACCGGGCCGGATATGGAGGACACGCTGGTCTTGTAGTTTTTTAACCGCTCCTTCGGGGGCGGTTTTTTTAGAGTCAGTTGCGAAGGGCTGCGCCGGGAGAGTATAATAAAAAAAGGGAAATTTTATGAAAGACATTGTATTTGATTTGGGCGGCGTGCTGATTGATTGGAACCCGCGCCACCTGTACCGAAAAATTTTTGCTTCGGAAGAAGAAATGGAGTGGTTCCTTTCCACCGTTTGCACGACCCAATGGAATACCCAGCAGGACGCGGGACGCCCGTTTGCCAAAGGGCTGGCGTTGCTGAAGGAAAAATATCCCAAATATTCCGCCCAGATAGACGATTATTTTAACCGCTGGGACGAAATGCTCGGCGGGCCGATTAAAGGGACGGTGGCTATTTTGCGGGAGCTGAAGGAAAAGGGATACCGCATTTACGGGCTGACCAATTGGTCGGCCGAGACGTTCCCCCTGGCGCTGGAACGCTACGATTTCTTGCACCAGATGGACGGGATTGTCGTGTCGGGCGAGGAACATTTGGTCAAGCCGGACCCGGCCATTTACGCGCGCCTGCTCAAGCGCTACCAACTGCGGGCCCCCAACTGCGTGCTGATTGACGATAACGCCGCCAACATCTCTGCCGCCGATACGTTGGGGTTTGAAGCCATCCAGTTTCACAATCCGGATTTGCTGCGCAAAGAGTTGTTGCAGCGAGGCCTTTTATAAACAAGCGTGGACTTAAATGCAAAAACCCCGGGGAAATTCCTCCGGGGTTTTGTTTTTATGGGAACGTGCTTCTACTTAATTGTATGGATTTGGGAATAGCCGTTCCAAGCAAAAAGCGCCTGTTCCTTTTCGTTGCCGTACACGCGCTCTACCTGGCAGACATACAGGTAATGATCGCCCACTTCGTGGTATTGTTGCAGCCGGCAGACGATGGCCACGCGGCTGTGGATGGGAATTTGAATAGTTTCTCCTTCCAGTTTTTGCAATTCAACGTGAAATTGCGCCGCTTTATCCGTATTGCGCCCGGTGGTACTGCCGCAACCCAATACGGCTTGTGCCAGCTCGGCCCCGGGGATGGTTACCACGACGCGTTTGGTTTCCCGCACTCTTTCCCCGCTGAAAGACGGTTTCGCCATGGCAAAAGCAATCATATTGGGATTGAAGGAAAGATACGTCCACCACGAAACGGTGGCTAAATTGGTGCCGCCGTCCGGCCGTTGGGTGCACACCACCGTAACCGGATTGGGCGACGTGAGCTGTGAAGCTTTGACTAACGAAATAGGTTCCATTATTTTATTCTCCTTATAAGCCGTCTTTTAGATTGAATCGGCGGCGGGTAAAATGCAGCCCGTGCCTATGGCGCGTATAGCGCCCGGCCGTGCCGAAAGGGCAAATTATTTTTCCAACAGCGAAGCCCCGCTGTGCCAGGCCTGCCCCACTTTTTTGCCCAAGGCATAGTAGCCGTATTTTACTTGGTCAAACACGAACGCCTGGAGTTTCTCGGCGTCTATTTTGCCGGTTTCGTCCAGCACATTGACGATTTTCCCCAGCACCCGCAGGCCGTAGGGCTGTTCTTGCATTTCGGCCACTTCGCACTCCAACGTCAGCGGATATTCGGCAATGACGGGGGCGTCCCCCCGTTCGCTTTTGGTGGCGTGCAGCCCCGTGCGTTCAAATTTATTCGGGATTTTGTTCGCGCTGGCGAGACCCAAAAAATCCGACTCTTTCAGCGTGTCTATGCCGGGTACAGCCAGCGTGAACGCCTTGCGTTCTTTCAGGTTGGCTACGGTTTTGTGGGTGCTTTCCAGGTTCAGCGCCACGCTGTCTTGCGCACAAATGCCTCCCCAGGCCATCATCATTACGTCCACGGTATTGTCGGCATTGTACGTGCCAATCATGTACGTAGGCATCGGGAAAAGATACGGTTGTACTCCTAAATTTTTCATACGGTTGTTTCTCCTTGTGTAAGGATATTGCTTTCAGCTTTTTCTAGTATAATTATAAGTAAGAATAAAACTCAAGACAAGTACGCACATTAAGGTACTATACTTACCTTAAAAACAGTTGCTTTCTTATGGGAGAGTGAAAATGAACCTGGCCTGCATTAAAGACGCCAAATTGGAGGAGACGGGGTTTAGCTATACCATGTCTCTGATACAGGGCAAATACAAAATGTTTATTTTGTATGCGCTGATGGGATTTAAGGTGGTGCGTTTTAATGAACTCAAAAAATACATTAAAACGATTTCGTATAAAACCTTAAGCCTGACCTTAAAAGAATTGGAAGCGGATGGATTAGTGCACCGCAAAGAATATCCGCAAATTCCGCCCAAAGTGGAATATAGCTTAACGGCAAAAGGCAAATCACTCATCCCCATTTTGGACCAAATGTGCGAGTGGGGCGCCCGACACCGCCGCAAAGAGTAGCGTGCGGGCCCGTGCTGTACGGCAGAAAAACCCTCTTTATAGCACAAGGGGAAAAGGCGACGCCTTTTCCCCTTGGTTTCTGGTAGAAATAGACCTCGTTTTCAGCCGGCTTGCTGTTCGGCCTTGGTAATGGAAACTTCCATTAGTTTATGGCGGCGGAATTTGCGGGGGTCCATCAGCAGGCCGTCGGCCTGCAGTTTGTCGTTTTTGTCCAGCGGGCGCCCCAGCTTCCCTTCCGCCCATTGCGAGACGGTCGTGCCGGCCGCCAGCCCTTGCGGTTGCGGCAGACCCAGCTGCTTAAATACGTCCGCCATTTTGGCGGTGGCGCTGGCCACCAAAGACGTGCCAAACGGACGGATGTACGCGGGAAAGAAATCGTATTCGTCTTCTATTTCGCCCACCATTTCTTCAAAGATGTCCTCCAGCGTCAAAATGCCGGTTATTTTTTCGCCTTCCGTTACCAGGCAGATGTGCTGTTTGTTTTTCATCAATTTTTCCAACGCGGCGGAGATGAGCGTGCCCGCGTCCAGCCGCAAAATCGGGCGGACAATGGTGCGCGCGGAAGTCGGCGTGCCGGCCGACATTTTGGTGGAAAGGAAAATGTCCTTAAAGTTCAGATATCCGATAATGCTTTGCGGGTCGGACGGATTTTCCCGCACCGGGAATCGCGTGTGCATATCCAGGTGGGCTTTTACAAAGGTGTCGGCAATAGAATCGCCCGCGTCCAGCATGTACACCTGGTCCAGCGGCACCTGAATTTCGCGGATTTTGCGAATACAAAACAGCGCGCTGGAAAGCACAATTTTTTCTTCCGTCTTGCCAAACAACCGCGACGAAGACGCAATCGCCGCGGCGGTGCGCAGGTCCGCCATGGCGGCTTTTTGGGCTTCCTTCGGGTCGGGCGTTTTGGTAAACGTTTTGCGGGTGCAGAAGCGCACGATGTTTTCCATAATGTGCACAATGGGGGAAAGCACCGCATACATCACCCGCATCACGGGCGAAAATTTCAGCACCACAAATTCTTTATTTTTAATGGCAAAGGTTTTGGGGGTTAATTCCGCAAACACGATGGTAACAAAACTCAGCGGGACGACCACCACCGCTACGGACAGCGCATCCGCCAGCCGCTTGGGCAGCGAAAACCACTCCTGCAACACCGGGGAGAACATTTCATCCGCTCCCGCTCCTCCGGCGGCCGCGGCCACCGCCCCCACCAACGTAATGCCAATTTGCACCACGGCCAAACTGCCTTCCATATGGTCTTTCATAAACAAGGCCGGCTCGGCCCCCAGGCGCTTTTCCTGGGCGAGAATAGACAATTTTGTGCGCGATACGGACGCCAGCGCCATTTCGTAGGCGGCCAGCAGCGCATTTAACACCAACATCAAGAAAATAATTAGGATCGTCATGGGATATAGTGTAGCAAATAAGAGCCGAAAACAAAAGAGACGCTCCGACGGAAACCTCTCGGACGGAAGGTGTTTTTTTGCCCGGTAATTTTCGGCCCCGGCTTGACAATCCCCGACGATAAGCTTATCCTTTATAGAAGGGGATTTTTTGAACTTATGAAGAAAAGATTTAACGTAACCGGTATGACCTGTTCCGCCTGCCAGGCGCATGTGGAACGGGCCGTTGCCCAGCTGCCCGGCGTGCGGTATGCGTCGGTCAATTTGCTGCAAAACACACTTACCGCGGAATACGATGAAGAACGGCTGCACACGCAGGACATCATCGCCGCGGTGCGCGCCGCGGGGTACGACGCTTTTGCTCCCGGAGAAGAAACGGGCTTTTTGTCGCCCCAGCGGGCCGCCAAAGAGGAAGCCCGGCGGCTTAAAAACAGGTTTATTGCGTCGCTGGTTTTTTTGGTGCCGCTTTTGTATGTGGCGATGGGGAACATGCTTTCCCTGCCGCTTCCCAAAGGGCTCAGCGGCAACCCCGGTGTCTTTGCCTTTACGCAGTTTTTGCTGGCCTTGCCGGTGTTGTCCATTAACCGCCGCTTTTTTACCAACGGGTTCCTGCGGCTGATGCACGGGGCGCCCAATATGGACAGCCTAATTGCCTTGGGTGCGGGGGCGGCTTTTTTGTCGGGCCTGTGGAGTTTGTTTCGGATTTTTCTTTTAATGGGCCGTCCGGATTGGACGGAAGCTTTTGCCGTTTCCCATCACGGCTTGTATTTTGAATCCGGCGCGATGATTTTGACCCTGGTTACGCTGGGCAAATGGTTGGAAGCGCGGGCCAAAGTCAAAACGTCGGATGCAATTTCCGCCCTGGTGCGGCTGATGCCCAAGGAGGCGTCTGTCCTGCGCGGGGGGAAGGAAGTCTCCGTGCCGGTGCAGGGGCTGGTGCCGGGCGACATTGTGGTGGTGCGCGCCGGCGAACGCATTGCCGCGGACGGCGTGATTGTGGAAGGCGGCGGCGCGGCGGACGAGTCCGCCCTGACGGGGGAAAGCGTGCCGCAGGAGAAACCGATTGGGGCCGAACTGGCGGCGGGAACCTTGCTGGCCAGCGGTTATGTGGAAATGCGGGTGGAGCACACGGGTAAGGATACCGTGCTGGCCCAGATTGTAACGCTGGTGGAAGAGGCCGCCAGCAGCAAAGCGCCCATTGCACGCCTGGCGGACCGGGTGAGTGCGGTGTTTGTGCCGGCGGTAATGGCGGTAGCGCTGTTGACGCTGGTGTTATGGCTGGCGTATGGGGAGAGCGTGGGGTTTGCGCTGTCCGCCGCGATTGCGGTATTGGTCATTTCCTGCCCTTGTGCGCTGGGGCTGGCCACGCCCACGGCCATTATGGTGGGTACGGGCAGTGCGGCCCGGCAGGGAATTTTGGTTAAATCGGCCGCCGCTTTGGAACGGGCGTATAAGGTAACGGTCGTGGTACTGGATAAAACCGGCACGGTTACCACCGGGCAAATGCGCGTGGCGCAGGTGCAGCCGGCCCAGGGCGTAACCGAGCAGGAACTGCTCACGCAGGCGGCTTCGCTGGAACATTTTTCCCAACATCCGTTTGCGCGGGCCCTGGCGGAATACGCCGAACAGCGGCAAGTGCCGTTGGTTCAGGCGTCCGGGTTTGAACTGCTGCCGGGGCGGGGCGTGCGTGCGGTGGAAGGACAGGACACGCTGGCCGGCGGCAATTTGAAATGGATGAAGGAATTGGACGTAGCCGTGCCCGACGGAGAAGAAATCCTGCGCCGGGAGGCCGACCAAGGCCGCACCCCGCTGTTTTTTGCCCGCGGAAAACGCTTTTTGGGCACGCTTTCGTTTGCCGATACGGTCAAGCCGTCGGCCGCGGCGGCGGTGGGCATTTTGAAAAAAATGCGCCTGAAAGTCATTTTGCTTACCGGGGACAACGAACAAACCGCCCGCTGTGTGGCCCGCCAGGTGGGGATTGAACACGTGATTGCCGGGGTGATGCCGCAGGACAAAGAAAAAGTGGTGCGCCGCTTGCAAAACGAAGGCCATGTGGTCGCCATGACCGGGGACGGCGTCAACGATGCGCCGGCGTTGGTACGGGCGGACGTGGGCCTGGCCATCGGGGCCGGGACGGATGTGGCGGTGGAATCGGCCGACATTGTGCTGATGAAAGAGGATTTGACTGGGGTGGCTACGGCCCTGCAGTTAAGCCGGGCGGTTTTGCGCAACATCAAGCAAAATTTGTTCTGGGCGTTTTTCTATAACGTTTTGGGAATTCCGCTTGCGGCCGGTGCGCTGTATTTGCCGTTTGGGTGGAAGCTGAGCCCCATGGTAGCGGCCGCCGCGATGAGCTTGAGTTCCGTTTGTGTAGTAACCAATGCGCTGCGCTTGCGGTTTTTCACGCCGGCGCGCGTATCAAAAAAAGACCAAACAGGGAGAAAGGGTATGCGAAAAACCGTGATTATAGAAGGTATGGTTTGCTCCCATTGTGCGGGGCGCGTGGAACGCGCACTCAATGCGTTGCCGGGCGTGCGCGCAACGGTGGACTTGAACAAAAAGTGCGCGGTGGTGGAGTCTGCTTCGGAAGTCAGCGATGACGTCCTTAAGCAGGCGGTGCAAAAAGCCGGGTACGAAGTGGTAGCCATTAATTGACGCGGGGAGCAACTCATCCCATATAAAAAGGGCCGCTGGCTAGTGCCGGCGGCCCTTTTGGCGGCATAATTGCTACAATAAAAAGTAGTCCGTACCAGCAAGGAGTATGTATGAATCATTTTGGTTTTGTAAAAGTGGCGGCGTGTGTGCCGTCCATAAAAGTGGCGGATCCCGCCTATAATGCGGCCCGGTTGGAAGCGTGCATTTCCCGGGCGGCGCAGGAAGGAGTGCGCGCGGTGGTGTTCCCGGAGCTTTGCCTGACCGGGTACACGTGCGGGGATTTGTTTGCCAAGCCCTTGCTTTTGCAGGCGGCCCAGCGCGTGCTGGGGGCGCTGCTGCGGCGGACGGAAAGTACGGACCTGGTGTTTATAGTGGGGTTGCCGGTGGAAGCGGGCAGCGCGCTGCTCAACGCGGCGGCCGTGTGCTACCGGGGGGAAATTTTGGGGGTAGTGCCCAAAACGCATTTGCCCAATTACCACGAATTTTACGAACAGCGCTGGTTTACTTCCGCCCTGGAGTGGGGCGGCGGCGAAGTGGAGCTGTGCGGGCAGACGGTCCCGGCCGGGACGGATTTGCTGTTTGAAGCGGGCGGGATGAAGTTTGGCGTGGAAATTTGTGAAGATTTGTGGGCGGTGGTGCCGCCTTCGGCCCGGTTGGCTTTGCAAGGGGCGGACGTGATTTTTAACCTTTCCGCCAGCAATGCGCTGGCCGGCAAACACGCCTATGTGCGCCAGTTGGTGGAACAGCAATCGGCCCGCTGTTTATGCGGCTATGTGTATGCCTCGTGCGGGTTTGGCGAATCCACTACCGACGTCGTGTTCGGCGGCAACGCGTTAATTTACGAAAACGGCACCCCGCTGGCGTTTTCGGAGCGGTTTTCTGCCGAAGAGCAATTGGTGTGTGCGGAAATAGACGTAGAACGCCTGCGCACGGAGCGGCAAGTAAACACCACCTTCCGCGCGGACAGCGCCTACGAAGCGGCCGAACCGTACGAACTGATTGAAAGCGGGATGCCGCCGGCGCCGGTGGGGCATTTGGCGCGTTTTGTTTCGCCGCTGCCGTTTGTGCCCAAGGGCAGCCTGCTAAACGAAAACTGCCAGGAAATTTTTAACATCCAGGTAACCGGGTTGGCCAGCCGCTTGGCGGCGGCCCACAGCAAAACGGTGGTAATCGGGATTTCGGGCGGGCTGGATTCCACGTTGGCGCTTTTGGTATGCGCCAAAACAATGGACAAACTGGGCCTGCCGCGAAAAGCCATCATCGGGGTAACGATGCCCGGCTTTGGCACGACGGACCGCACCTATCAAAATGCGCTTTCTTTAATGAAGCACTTGGGCGTTACCCTGCGGGAAGTGAATATCCAAAAGGCCTGCTTGCAGCATTTCAGCGACATCGGCCACGACCCCGCCCGCAAAGACGTAACGTACGAAAATACCCAAGCCCGCGAACGGACGCAAATTCTGATGGACATCGCCAACCAAACGGAAGGATTGGTGGTGGGGACGGGCGATTTGTCCGAATTGGCGCTGGGCTGGGCCACCTATAACGGGGACCATATGTCCATGTACGGGGTCAATGCCGGAGTGCCCAAAACGCTGGTGCGTTCGCTGGTGTCGTGGGCGGCTCAGCACGAAACCAACCCCAAAACGCAAGCCGTGCTGGCGGATATTGTGGACACGCCCATCAGCCCCGAATTGCTTCCGGCCACGCCCAAAGGGCACATTGCCCAAAAAACGGAAGACTTGGTCGGCCCGTACGAATTGCACGATTTCTTTTTGTTCTACTTCTTACGCTACGGCTTCGGCCCGGCTAAAATTTACTTTTTGGCCAAACACGCGTTTGCCAAAAAATTCCCGGCGGCCGTCATCAAAAAATGGCTGCAGGTGTTTTTCCGCCGGTTTTTTGCCCAGCAGTTCAAGCGCTCCTGCTTGCCGGACGGGCCCAAAGTGGGCTCGGTGGCGCTTTCTCCGCGCGGGGATTGGCGCATGCCCAGCGATGCCAGCGCGCAAGTGTGGCTGACGGAAGCGGAAAACCTGCACTAATTGCCTATGCCAAAGGATGAAGCGGTTTTGTGGGACGTGGTGATTGTCGGCCTGGGGCCGGCCGGCAGCACGCTGGCGCGGCTGTTGCGCGGGCGCAACGTGCTGTGCTTGGACAAAAAGACGGACCGTCCCGGCGGATTTGAAAAACCGTGCGGCGGTTTGTTGGCCCCGGACGCGCAAAAAGCGTTGGCTCGGTTTGATTTGACGTTGCCAAAATCCGTGCTGGTGGACCCGCAGCTTTTCGCCGTACGCACGCTGGATTTGAAATCCGGCCTTTGCCGCCATTATCCGCGTTTTTACATGAATATGAACCGCAACCGGTTTGACCGCTGGCTGATTTCGCTGATTGCACCGGATGTTTCCGTACAAACCGGGGCTCACGTGTGCCGCGTGGCGCGGGAAGCGGACGGAAATTTTTGCGTTTCCTTTCGGCAAGACGGCCGCCTGCACACGGTGCGTGCGCGGCGCGTGGTGGGGGCGGACGGGGCCGACTCGCTGGTGCGGCGGACGTTTTTTCCCGCTTATGCCGGGCGGTGGTATGTGGCCTTGCAGCAATGGTTTGAAGAAAAACACACCAGCCCCTTTTATTCCTGTATTTTTGACCCGCAAGAAACGGATTGCTATTCCTGGTCCGTTTCCAAAGACGGCTATTTTATTTTTGGCGGCGCTTATCCGGCGGCCCATTGCCGGGAGCGGTTTGAACGCCAAAAACAAGCGCTGGAACGCTGCGGGTTTCGGTTTGGCACGCCGCTTAAAACCGAGGCTTGCCGCGTACTGCGTCCGGCGCGTTGGCGGGATTTTTGCTTGGGGGGAGACGGCGTTTTTTTGGTGGGCGAAGCGGCCGGACTGATTAGCCCCAGCAGTTTGGAAGGCATTTCCAGCGCGCTGATCAGCGCGCGGGCGCTGGCGGCTTCCTTGGGGGAAAATCCTTCTCCCGCCGAACACCGCCGCTACGCGCGCCATACGCTGTGGCTGCGGATAAAACTGTTTTGCAAACTGTTCAAATGTCCGTTTATGTATCAGCCGCTGCTGCGCAAATGGGTGATGCAAAGCGGAGTGCAAAGTATCCAAATCATCCAGCCGCCGCACTCGGCGCAATAAACCTTAAAAAACCCCGGGCGAACCCGGGGTTTTTAATTAGTCGTTTAAGAAGCTTTTTCCAAACTTAAGGGGCGGCAGGCGGAAATAGTCCGCCAGGGTTTGCCCCAGGTCGGCATACGTGTCTCTCCCGCCGATAAACTGCGGCTTAATACCTGGGCCGAACAAAATCACCGGTACGTGTTCGCGGGTGTGGTCGGTCCCTTTGTAGGTGGGGTCGCAGCCGTGGTCGGCCGTGATAAAGGCCATGTCGCCTTCCTTCATTTGGGCGGCTAGTTCGGGCAGGCGCGAGTCAAAATATTCCAGCCCCTTGGCGTAACCTTCCACATCGCGGCGGTGGCCCCAGGTCATGTCAAAATCCACAAAGTTGGTAAACACCAGGCTGAAGTCCGGCGCGGCGGCCGCTTCGGCCAGGGTTACGTCCCACAATTCTTCCAGCCCGGCCGCTTTGGAGGCTTTGGTAATGCCTTGTTTGGCAAAAATATCGGAAATTTTACCGACGGAAATCACCTCGCCGCCCGCGTTTTTTATTTCGTCTAACACGGTGGTCATCGGCGGTTTGACGGAATAGTCGTGGCGGTTTTTGGTGCGTTTGAATTCGCCTTTCTTTTCGCCTTCAAACGGGCGGGCAATCACCCGGGCGATGTTGTACGGCGCCACGTGCTTGAACGCAATTTCGCACACTTTGTACAAACGGTCCAGCCCGAAGTGTTTTTCGTGGGCGGCAATTTGAAACACGCTGTCCGCTGACGTGTAGCAAATGGGTTTGCCGGTTTTGAGGTGTTCTTCGCCCAGTTCTTCAATAATGGCGGTGCCGGAGGCGGCTTTGTTGCCCAAAATGCCGGGCAAACCGGCTTCCGTGCAGATTTTTTCAATCAATTCCGGCGGGAAGGACGGATAATCCGGCTTGAAGTAGCCCCAGTCAAACTGTACGGGCGAGCCGGCCATTTCCCAATGGCCCGAGGAAGTGTCTTTCCCGTGGCTGATTTCCCGCATAAAACCGTATTTGGAAGGGAGATGAATTTTGGCTTCACCCTGTTTGCCGGCGGCCGGTGCCTTGCCGGTGGACGCTTCGGCCGCTTTGAACAAACCCAATGCGGCCAAGTTGGGCACGTTCAGCCCGCCGCGCGCGGCCGCAATGTGGCCCAGCGTGTCGGCCCCTTCGTCGCCGAATTTGGCGGCGTCTTCCGCTCCTCCTACGCCAAAGGAATCCATCATCAAAATCACAGCGCGTCCTTTCTTGGTCATAACGAATCCTCCCTTCTTTTCTTTTTATTATACCCAAATCCGCGGGCGGCGTCTAATGTGTTTTGTCCGAAAAAAAGCGGGGCCAAAATGCTATAGTAATATACAGCAAGGGGGACATATGAAACAAGCTTATTTGAATATGCGGAATTTTTGGTTGGACGTGAAAAACCTGGAAAACCGGAAAGGGGTCATAGAAATCGGCCCGGATAAAATTTCCGTCGCCGGGATAGAAATGGCCATGCAGGACGGGGCCGAAGTGAAGCATTTGTTTTTGGCCACCAATTCGCTGGGAGACAGCAGCTTGTATTTTGAAAATAACAGCAAAAGCGGCCTGGGCGGCGTGATTGGCGGGCACGGGCACGAAGCTTTGCAAAATGCCGCGGCGCACATGCTGGGCCATGCCAGCAAGCTGACCGAAAAGATGACTTCCGCTCCCGCCGGGAGTGATTTGCCGGCGCCGTCTTCGGTGCAAATGGTGCGGCTGTTTGCCGTGTCCAAGGAGAAACTTTTCTATACCGAACTGCCGGAAACGGAACTGCGCAACCCGGAAAATCCGTTCTATCCGTTTTTTGCCTATTCCCAGCAAACGCTGGGGTTCTTCCGCCAGCAGGAAGAAGCCGCCGGCCCGCAGGCCCACTCTTGAAATTGTTTGTCCGCTAAAAAGCCGCCTTTCGGGGCGGCTTTTTTACAGCGGAAAAATGTTTAATTGCAGTTTATTTTTTCGTCTATCCGATACAGCGGGCGCAGTTTGACTTTAACGGAGAATCATAGTGCTTTTGAGAGAAAGGATACGACTTTTTGCCGGGAGGAAAGCACTTGGCCAATAGGCGGTGTGCTGGGCGGGAATTTCCCTAGAATTTGGACGGAGAAATGCTATAATAATTACGCGGCGGGCAGGACGGGCCGGAAGCCTGCCGAAAGGAGCAATCCGTGAAGCGCATTTCGTTCCGCTTGTTTATCGTGTTCTTCCTCGCGGCGGCAGTCGTCATTACGGCGGGGGTGGTGCTGTATTGGCGGCAGGTAAGCGGTATTTTGGAGCGGGACGTAAAAACCCATGTGGCCGCCGCCGGCGAAGAGGCCGCTTCCGACTTTAACCGGTTAATTCAAACCGACCAGCAAGTGCTGGAATCCATTGCCATCACCGTAGAAGACACCTATCCTTGGACCGATTCCGCCCAACTGACGGGCTTCTTGCAACGCCAAACCCAACATAATTATTTCAAGTCGCTCGGGGTCATTACGCTGGACGGCGACTTGTTCCTTTCCTCCCCGCGTTCGTTTAACTCCGTGTTCGTAACCGACGTTTTGGCCCGCACGCTGGAAGAAGGCCGCTATCTCTCCGTCCGCCAGGTGGACCCGTCCGACGGCGAGGATGTGTTGGTGCAGGCCGCCGTGCTGACCCATGGGAAGGAACCCATTGGCGTACTGTTTGCCTTGCAGCAGCCCCAGCGCTACCGCCCGCTTTTGGCGCTTTCCGCTTTGGGCAACAAAGGCTATTCGCTGGTCATCCAGCAGGACGGCGTGCCGGTGCTGGGGTACCAAAAGGTTCGCTTTTCCAATTTGTTTGAGGCCCTTTCGGGCGCCGAGTTTGACGACGGCATTTCTCTCAATACGCTGCGCCAGGCGGTGGCCCGCGGGGAACACGCGCTGGTGGGCTTTCGCAGCGAAACGGGCCATCGGTTTTTGCATTTTATTCCGCTTGCCATGAACGGGTGGTATATGGTGTCTGCCCTGCCCACCTTTTATGTGGCCCAGCAGGCCCAGCATTTAACGGCGCTTTCGCTGGGGCTGTTCGGCGCGATTTTTATTATTTTTTGCGCGTTGATTTTTTACATTTTGCACATGCGCGCCTACAGCAACCGCCAGCTGTATGCTTCGGCCTTTGTGGACCAGCTGACCGGAGCCGATAACTTCAACCGCATGTGCGAGCAGTTCCCCCAAAAACTGGCGGGATTAAACGGCAAGGCGGCGCTGATTATTTTTGACATTAACAAATTCAAAGTCATTAACGATTTGCACGGCTACGAGCGCGGCAACCAGGTGCTCCAGCGGGTGGCGCGCGTTCTGCGGGAAAACATCGCGCCGGAGGAAGCCTTCTGCCGCTCCACGGCGGACAATTTTGTCTTGCTGTTAAAATACGACGACCGCAAATCCTTCCGCGCCCGCTTAAAAGCGCTTTCCACCCAGCTCCGGCGCGACTGCACGGTAGAAGATTCCTGCCTGATGATTGACGTGGCTTTTGGCGTGTATGAAATTACGGAGCCGATTCCGTTTTACATCATGCTGGACCGTGCCCACCTGGCCCTGGAAAACGCCAAAAAAATGGCTTTTGACAAATGCGATTTTTACGATGACGCCGACCGCAGACGCATTGTGGCCGAAAAGCAAATTGAAAACACGATGGAAGACGCCTTGAAGCACGGCGATTTCGCCGTATTTCTGCAGCCCAAGTGCGATTTTGCCACCGGCCACATGCGCGGGGCCGAAGCCTTGGTGCGGTGGAACCGCTATCGGCAAGGGTTGGTGAAGCCGGATGACTTTATTCCGATTTTTGAAAAGAACGGTTTTATCTTGCGGCTGGATATGTTTATTTTGGAAGAAGCGGTGCGCCTGCTGGCCGCGTGGAAAGTTAAGGGCATAACGCCGGTGCCGCTGGCGGTCAATTTTTCGCGCCTGCACTTAAACGACACGCGCTATATCCCGCAAATGCTGCGGGTGGTGGATAAATACGATGTCCCCCATGAGATGATTGAAGTGGAGCTGACGGAAAGCGTGATTTTTAACAACTTAACCCGCGCGCAGAACGTCATCCACCGCCTGCATAAAATGGGGTTTTCCGTGGCGATGGACGATTTCGGCTCCGGGTATTCTTCGTTAAACGTGTTGAAAAATTTGCAGTTTGACAGCATTAAACTGGACAAAGAATTCTTAAGCGGATTTGAAAAAAATTCCCACGCCCAAAAAGTGATAGAGGGCGCCGTTTCCATGATTAAATCGCTGGGAATCCAAGTGGTGGCGGAAGGCGTGGAAACCCGCGAACAGGCCGATTTCTTGCGCAGCATCGGGTGCGACCTGGCCCAAGGCTATTTCTTCTCCCGCCCGCTGCCGGCCCCGCGTTTTGAAGCTTTGCTTAAAAGCGGCGGCACCCTGACCCAATAAAGCTTCTTTTTCGGACGGCCCGCGCCCCAAGCGCGGGTTTTTTGTGCCGGGGCAACCCGTCTAAATATGGTAAAATCTACGAATACAAACCGATTTTTGGAGGACCCGCCTTTTATGAAGCATACCATTTGGATTGTGGACGTTACCAACCGGGACGGCGTGCAAACTTCCCGCCTGGGCTTATCCAAACTGCAAAAGACCATGCTCAATATGTATCTGAACGAATTGGGAGTGGCGTTTTCCGAGTTTGGATTTCCGACCACCAATCACGAAATTAATTACTTAAACGCCAATTTGGAATTGGTGCAGCAGGGCGTGATAGACAAAACCCGCCTAAGCGGCTGGCTGCGCGCCGTGGAAGGCGACGTGGAACTGGCCTACCGCAATGTGCCGGGGCTGAAATATTGCAATTTGTCCATGTCCACCTCGGACCAAATGCTCGCCGGCAAATTCGGCGGCAAATTTAACCGCAAGGATATTTTGAACAAAGCCGTCCGCGCGGTGCACCTGGCCAAGGAAAAAGGCGCCTTGGGCGTGGGCGTAAACGCCGAGGACGCTTCCCGCACGGACTTGGATTTTTTGATTGAATTTGCAGGCGCCGCCAAAGAAGCCGGCGCGGTGCGTTTTCGCTATTGCGACACGCTGGGCTACGACACGCCGGACGTGATTTATGAACGCATCCGCAAAATTGCCGAAGCCACCCATATTGACATAGAGCTGCATTGCCATAACGATTTGGGGATGGCGGTGGCCAACTCCGTCATGGGGGCGCGCGGCGCGGTGGACGGCGGTTCGGACGCGTTTATCAACACGACGGTCAACGGCTTGGGCGAACGGGCCGGCAATGCGGACTTGGTGTCCTGCCTGCTGGCGATCGTGCACGGCAGCGGGATGAAAGATTACCAGCTCAACCCCAATATCCGGCTGAACAAAGCCTGGCAGCTGGCCAAATACGCTTCGTATGCGTTTGGCGTACCGATTCCCATTAACCAGCCGGCGGTGGGGGCCAATGCGTTTGCGCACGAATCGGGCATCCATGCCGACGGCGCGCTAAAAGACCGCCGCAACTATGAACTGTATGACTTTGAAGAACTGGGCCGCGGCGAGCCGGAAGTGATTGAAACCGGCCGCGTGATTACCACCGGCGAATACGGCGGAATTAAGGGCTTTCGCAACGTGTATGAAAAATTGGAGCTGGAATTTAAGAACGATGCCCACGCCCGCGAAATTTTGGAACTGGTGCGCTACGCCAACGTGCATAACCAATTGCCGCTGGTGGAAAGCGAATTGCGCTTTATTTATCACCACCCGGACATTGCCGCCAAGGTGATGACCATTACCCCTCATTATACGGGAGAAGAAAAAAATGCTTAAACAAACCCTTGCGGAAAAAATTATTTCCGCTCATACGGCCGCCCCGGTCCGCGCGGGAGATTTCGTCGTGGCGGATGTGGACGTTACCGCCGTGCAGGACGGCACCGGCCCGCTGACGGTGGCCGAATTGGAAAAAGCCGGTTTTACTACGGTAAAAAATCCGGCCCGTACCATTTTATTTATTGACCACGCCGCGCCCAGCCCGCGCAAAGAACTCTCCAACACCCATTTGGTGCTGCGGGAGTTTGCCAAACGGACGGGGGCTGTGCTGTCCGAAATTGGCGAAGGCGTATGCCACCAGCTGCTGGTGGAAAAATACGTAAACCCCGGCGAAATTTTGATTGGGGCCGATTCACACACGTGCACGTCGGGCGCGCTGGGTGCGTTTGCCACCGGCATGGGCTCTACGGATGTGGCCGTCGGCATGGCAATCGGCAAAACCTGGCTGAAAGTGCCGGCCACGTTTAAGGTGGAAGTAACCGGCAAGTTTCAACCCGGCGTGGGCGCCAAGGATTTGATTTTACACTTGATTGGCCTCATCGGTGCGGACGGAGCCACCTACAAAGCGCTGGAGTTTTGCGGCGACACCATTGAAAATATGGAAATGGCGGACCGGTTTACGCTTTCCAATATGGCGGTGGAAGCGGGTGCCAAGGCGGGGCTGATTGCCACGGACGAAAAAACCAAAAAATACCTGCAGGAACACGGCCGCGGGGACCGGTTTAAGGAAATCAAACCGGACGAAGGCGCCTCGTACGAACGCGTGATTCGGATAGACGCTTCCCAGTTGGAACCGACGGTTTCCTGCCCGCACAAAGTGGATAACGTCAAAAAAGCCAAAGAATTGGCGGACGTAAAGGTCAATCAAATTTACGTGGGCACCTGCACCAACGGGCGGATAGAGGATTTGCGCTTGGTGGCCCAAATTTTGAAAGGCAAAAAAATTGCCGACGGCGTACGCTTGTTTGTTACGCCCGCTTCGCGCAGCGTATTGCTGCAGGCGCTGAAGGAAGGCCTCATTGAAACGTTGGTGCAAAGCGGCGCTTCCGTGCAGACGCCGGGCTGCGGCCCTTGCGTGGGCGTGCATGGCGGCATTTTGGGCGACGGCGAAGTGTGCTTGTCCACCCAGAACCGCAATTTTCAGGGCCGCATGGGCAACACCAAAGGCTTTATTTATTTGTGCAGCCCCGCCGTGGCGGCGGCCAGCGCACTGACCGGACACATTACCGACCCGAGGGAGATTTAATATGGAATTAAAAGGAAAAGCTTGGAAATTTGGCGATGATATCAGCACCGACCATATTGCACCGGGCCGCTTGTTTCATTTGCGCAGCAACCTGCCCGAAATGGCCAAACACGTTTTGGAAGATGCCGACCCTTCTTTTGCTTCTTCTATGAAAAAAGGCGATTTTGTGGTGGCGGGGAAAAATTTTGGGTTGGGGTCCTCGCGCGAGCACGCGCCCACCATCATCAAATTGGCCGGGGTCAGCGCGGTGCTGGCCAAAAGTTTTGCGCGTATTTTCTTCCGCAACGCGATCAACATCGGCTTGCTGCTAGTGGAGTGCGATACCGACAAAATTAACGCGGGCGACGAACTGGAAGTGGACGTGAAAGCCGGCGTGGTGCACAACCTGACGCAAAAAATTGATATCCCCGTTACGCCGCTGCCGGACGTGATGATTAAAATTTTGCGGGAAGGCGGACTTATGGCCCATATTAAAAAACACGGCGGGTTTGATTTGGTATGACGAAATTACACACGGTTACGCTTATCCCCGGGGACGGAATCGGCCCGGAAATTACCCGCGCGGTTACCCGGGTGCTGCACGCGGCAAACGCGCCCCTGGTGTGGGAAGAACAAGCCGCCGGCGCCGCCGTGCTGGAAACGGAAGGCTCCGTGCTGCCCCAGCGCGTGCTGGACAGTATTGCCAAAAACGGCGTGGCCCTCAAAGGCCCCATTACCACCCCGATTGGGAAGGGCTTTCGCAGTGTAAATGTGGCGCTTCGCAAAGCGCTGGATTTGTACGCCTGCGTGCGCCCGGCCAAAACGCTGCCCGGCGTAAAGAGCCGCTATACGGGGGTGGACTTGGTGATTGTGCGCGAAAATACCGAAGATTTGTACGCCGGATTGGAACGCAAAATTGACGAGGATACCGCCGAATCCATTAAACGCATTACGCGCGGCGCTTCGGAGCGGATTGCCCGTTATGCGTTTGCGTACGCCGTGCAAAACGGCCGCAAAAAAGTAACGGCGGTCAGCAAGGCCAACATCTGTAAATTTTCCGACGGGCTTTTTTTGGAAGCGGTGCGGAAGGTAGCGCAGGAATATCCGCAGATTGCTTACGAAGAAGTGCTGGTGGATAATTTGTGCATGCAGTTGGTTATCAATCCGGAAAATTACGATGTATTGGTATTGCCGAATTTGTATGGGGATATCGTGTCCGACCTGGCCGCCGGTTTAACGGGCGGGCTGGGCGTGGCTCCCGGGGCGAACATCGGGCAGAAAGCCGCCGTGTTTGAAGCCGTACACGGCAGTAGCCCTGCCTTGGCTGGCCAGCAAAAGGCCAATCCCACGGCGCTGCTGCTCAGCGCTTGTTTGATGCTTCGGCACTTGGGCGAAACCGCCTGTGCACAAAAAATAGAAGCGGCCTTGCTGCAGACGCTGCAGGAAGGAGAAACTCTTACGTTTGATTTGGGCGGGCACGCTTCTACGGACGAATTTGCCCAGGCCGTGATAGCGCATTTGTAAAACCAGCAGGAAAACAAAAAATCCTCCGCTTACAGCAAACGGAGGATTTTTTTGTGGACAAATTTATTTTACTGCGACCGGCGCGATGACTTCGGATTCCGCGTCCAACGGCAGAACTTGGGCCTGCACCGCCGCAAAATCAATTTGGCTCAAATCCACTTGGCGGATTTGGCTGTTGTTCATCGTGCGGTAGTAGAAAGCGGGCCGCGTCATATCGGTAACGCTGGTCCATTGGGTGGCGCTGGGAAGGTTGGGTATTTTTTCGCCGGCGGCAAATTCCACGCCAATGGGAATATCAAAGTTGTTTAAGATATGAAACGCCTGCAATACGCCGGCCCGGGCATCGGGTGCGGCGGGCGCCGTGTGCAAATAGAAAAATGCCCGCACAAAACGGGAAGGCGGCGTAATGTCGCCGGGCAGGCCCCACATGCCGGCCCCGGCCCCAAAGGCGGAGAGTTTCGTTTTCCCGTAAGAAACGGGGGCCACGTCTCCCGCCTGCAGGTGTACGTAATTGTTCAAATGTGTTACCTGCCACGGGAACGAAGGCGAATTGGTCAGCACGCCAACGGTATTTTCGTAAATGTGGCGCTGGCCGTTGTTTTCAATTTCCAGCACAATGCTGCGGCCCGAAGCGTCCGCAATGCGCCAATGTCCGGTGGAGGCGGTTTCTTGGCCCGGCTGCGGAGGATAGATGGTTACAATGTCAACTTTTTTCAGCCCGTTGATGACTTCTTCCACCGTGGCAAAATTGGTCAGCATCCAGCGCACCAATTCCACGTCCGCCACCGATTTTTTGGCGCGCTTGGCGTTAAACGGAGCCAGGCTGCCGTAGCCCGAGAAGTAGAAAATCCCCGCGGCCAACCCTTTTTCGTTTACGCCTTCGCCGATAAACGGGTCTTTCACCACGCTGATGCCAACGGCCCCATATTTATTTTTCCAGGATAAGCCGTTTTGCCCTTGCGGTGTGAAAGAGGTGTTTTTTTGCCCGCGCGGCAGGATGACCAGTTTGCTCTCCAGCGAAAATCCGCCCCACTCAATGGTGCGTGCTTGCAGCTGGGTGCCGTCCTGCGTGCGGAAGGCAATTCCGGTACAGGCATTGGCGGGCAGTCCGTTCCCGGCGGCCAACGCCCATGCCAAGGTTAAAGCAAGTATTTTTTTCATAGCCCCTCCTACTAGGCATTATAAAAAAGATGCGTTCTTATAAACGATACAAAAAAAGATTAGATTGTGTGTGGTAAAATAAAAAAGAGGGAGCCCTGGGCCTTAAATGCCTGGCAAAATGGGCCCAATGGCCCTGGCGGGCGCGGCGGCAATCCCTTATACTGTTACTATGAAGAA
Organism: uncultured bacterium; assembly: GCA_949294085.1. GTDB lineage: Bacteria > Elusimicrobiota > Elusimicrobia > Elusimicrobiales > Elusimicrobiaceae > Avelusimicrobium. The sequence goes on from CASFFX010000011.1 coordinate 96,743, forward strand.
ATCCCCTTTGCTTTTGATTTTCGTCGGCATTTTGGGCGGGAGTTTGTGCTCGGGTCCCTCGGCCTGGGCGCAGCGCGGCATGGCGCCCAAGGGACTGCGTTCGCTAAAAATAAGAAAGAAAGTGTCAGCCCGTATGCCGAAAATTCCTTCGCAGGTCAGCCAGCGGATTCGTACCGGTGTGGACCATGCGGCGGCGCAGGCCCGCGTAAAACGCCTAAAACAGCAGGAACAGAAGGTGCTCTCTCGCATTAACGATTACCGGGATTTGGTGGTGGAAATGCAAAAAAACATGATTGCGGCGCGTGCCGTTTCGCCGCATGACGGCGGCCCGGGCGAAAAAGCCAAAGTGGACTATTTAATGCGCCTGCTGAAAACAATGAAATTTGACGAGCTGTATGTCATTAACATCAAAGACCCCAAAGCGCCCGACGGCGTGCGTCCCAACATTATTGCCAAATACTACGGGCAGGACACCCGCCGCAACTTGTGGGTTATGGCCCATACGGACGTAGTGCCCCCGGGCGATTTGAATTTGTGGAAAACGGACCCGTTCCAGGCCGTGGTGGAAGGCGACAAAATTTACGGCCGCGGCGCGGAGGACAATCACCAAGGGCTGATTTCATCCGTCTTGGCGGCCAAAGCCTTGATGGACGCCGGGGTGCGCCCCCGCTACAATTATTCGCTGTTAATCAATGCCGATGAAGAACTGGGCGGAGAATACGGCTTGATTCCGTTGCTGCGGGACTATAAACACATCTTTACCCCGCAGGACGTGTTTTTGGTGCCGGACGCCGGCAATGCCGAGGGAACCATGGTCCAAGTGGCCGAAAAGAACATGATGTGGCTCAAATTTACCGTGCACGGCAAGCAAGCCCATGCGTCCCTGCCCAAAAGCGGTACCAATGCGGCGCGGGCGTCCAGCTATTTAATGGTGCAGTTGGATAAAGCCCTGCACAAAAAATTCAATCGCAAAGACCGCCTTTTCTCCCCGGAATCTGTCAGCACGTTTGAACCTACCAAGCGGGAAGCGGCCGACGCGGCCCTGAACACTATCCCGGGTACGGACACATTCTATTTGGATTGCCGTATTTTGCCTTGTTACACCAATGAGGAAGTACTGGCCGAAATTGCCCGCGTCCGCCAAGAAGTGGAAGCCAAATTCCACGTGCGCGTGGAGGTGGAGGTAACGCTGCAGGAAACCCATTTGCCTACGGACCGCAAAAACGCCTTTGTGCAATTGGTGTTAAAAGCGGTCAAAGAAGTGTATCAAAATAAACCCAAGGTGATGGGCGACAGCGGAAGCACCGTGGCTTCCTTTGTGCGCAACGAGGGCTTTCCGGCGGTGGTGTTTTCCAAACTGGTGGACACCGCCCACCAACCCAATGAATACAGCAGCATTGCCAATACGCTGGGCGATGCCAAAGTGTTCTCGCTGACGATGATGCGGCTGGAATAAACGGTTTGGCTTTTTCAAAGCCCCTGCAGAAGCGGGGGCTTTTTTGTGGGGAAATATAGAATTTAAGAGCGGAGGTTTGCCCCGACGGGGGGCCTTAAAACGCACAGAAAAGGGAGTGCCCTTGTACTGCTGCGGGGGCCAGCTGGCGTGCTTCAGCGGCCCGCCGGGAGCGGGGGAAAAGCGTTGGGCCGGGCTGTTACTCGCTGGCGCGCGTAAGCTCCCATGCGCGTTTGTAAATCTGGTAGTACCGGGAGAGTTTGAGCAGCAGATTTTCCGACAGCGTGATGTGATAGTCAAAACCGGACACGCGGGCCAGTTTTTTTGCATCCGGCCCCGTCCAATAAAACACGGTGTTGTAGCGGGGGGAAGAAAAGAACGGGTTTTGCGGCGTCCAGACGTTGGTTAGCATGTGGGTTCGCTGAAATTGTTTTTTGACGGCGGCCTCTACTACGGCCGATTTTTCTCCGGCAAAAAATTTGGGCAAGGCGTAAGGCTGCATCCACGACGTATGTGCCATGCCGGCATAGACGATGAACAAAGCGTCCGGATCGGTACGGCGGATTTCGGCCATTTTGCGCTGGATCACGCGCGCCCAGGTTTTGTTGCGTAGCGACATATGCAGCAGAAAATCCGTGTCCATTTCTCGTTCGGCCAGCCGAAACAAGGCCATGTCCTCCAGCGGATAAATTTCTATCCCTTTCTGCAGCAGTTTGGAAAATGTATTTTGGGCGTAAGTTTGGGCTGTAATGTCGTGGGGGAACACCGGAACGGACGTGCTGGCATTGGCCGGACGGTAATAGTTGGCCAGCTGGGTGCCGGAAGGAAGGTTCTGCGGTTTAAGAAATAAAAACTCGGTAAACAGCACCACCCGCCGATGAGGATTCTGCTTTTGTAAAGTCAGCACCAAATTTTCTACAAAATTTTGAATTACGGGCGTAAAATGGAATTCGCCCACAAAAATTAATTGTTTGTCCTGCAGGTGGTTTGCCAACTGTTGGAGCAGGGGGCCTTTACCGTCGGATTTGAGGGCATCTCGCCCTTGGTTGGGGTAGTTTTGCAGCCATTTTATTTTTTGTATGTAGTTCTGCAGCGTCTTTAATACGATGAGGTTGTTCCAATGCAAAACAGGGGTGTTTTTCTGGGAGTGCAGAAAAATACGGTGGAAATGGTCGGCATGGTCTAAGGGGGCGTATTGCTGTTTTAACGCGTCAATTTCTTGGCAGGTTTTGATAAAAGCATCGTCCGAAACGGGCCTGATATCTATTTTGTGCCGATACAATAAATTTTCTTTCTCTTCCGGGAGGAGTGCCTTGCTGTTGACCTTTGCCTTTTGTACAAGGGCAGGCAGGCGGGTTTGCACCTTTTTCTTTAACAGCGCAGTTACGGCCTGCGTATAGCGCTGCTGATTGCGAATAGCTGCAGGCTGGAGCGCCGGGGAAAGAGGTAATTTTGGAAGCACAGGCTGCGCGGGGCCTTTTTGCAGACGCGATTTGAACACTTGCTCGCCTAGGGCTTTTTGCGCACCGGACAGCCCATAAGGCTGGGCGCACAATGGCATAGCAAAACATAGGGAAAAAAGGAATACAAACTTTCTCATATACATACTTTAGCTGGATTTTGCGCCTGTGCCAAGAGGCTTAAGACCCATTTTCCCTTTGCCAAAAGGCCCAGCTTTTTTGGGCCCCGCCAAACTATTTCTGACGGAGAAGCGGCAAAAATACTATAGTAATACCATGTGATACCGAGGGAGAGTAAAACGAAATGCAACAGACGCTGAAAAAATTAGGGGTGCTTGGATTATTTGTGCTGGGGCTGGCGGGGGCGGCTTGGGCACAGAAGGACGTTTTGTCCGCCGTCAAAAACGCCAAGCTTTCGCTCCCTGCATTAAGGAAGGTTGCTCCCCCTGCGCTGCCGGCCGATTTTGCGGCCCGGTTACAGCGCCAAACTTACACCGCTTTGCAAAAAAAGGAATTGCTGCGCCAAGCGATCCGCGAGATTTTTCGGAAGCAATGGGCGCTTTATAATCTTTCCGAAAGCAAAAATTTCCAAACGGCTCCCGGCTATACGGCTTCGCCCGAGCTGTTGGCCGAACATCAAGCGTTGCTGGCGCAAATTAAAAAAATCCTGCAGGCCGACCCGCGGCTCTTTTCCAACCCGGTGTTTGGCGGCCACTATATGCCGGTTACGGTGCCTTCGGCTTTTGCCTTAAAAAACAACCAAATCGTTTTGGCCGGGGCCAAGTATTTAATTCAAAAAATACAATGGCTGGAAAGCCTGCCCGAGCAAGGGCGGCCATATCTGCAAAGCTTGAACGGGGCAGATGCGGTGCTGCGGCTGGCCAAGAAGTTGACCGGCGAAAAGATGATTATGCTGGGGGAAATGCACTACATTAACGGAATTCAAAACGCGGTGGAAGAATTGGTGCTGGAATTGCACCGCCTGCAGCCCCAAAGACGTATTGTCGTGTTTACGGAATTTGTGGATTTGCCCGATAGCGCCGCCCCGCTGGAAGGCAATCTGGATACGTATTTCCGCAACGTAAAAGAGGAAACGCTAGAAAAATTGGGCGATGAAGATTTGTATTTGCGGGTGGAGTATGCCAAATCGCTGTTTGCCACGCTGGTGCGCAACGGTGTGGACGTGTACGCCCTGGAGGACCGCACGCTGTGCAATATGATTACGTGCGAGGAAAGCCCGCTGCTGTCAGAAAAGAATACCGCACGGGCAATTATGCTGCGCAACAAAACCTGGGCGCGCGTGATTCAGCGCAAAATGGCTGAAATCCGCCGCAGGGATCCGGACGCTTTGTTTATCGTCTATGCGGGGATGGGGCATACGTCGTGGGCGGCGCCGTATTCTATTCCCAAATTTTTTGCCAACGAAAAACCGGTCGTGGTGGAGATTTCTCCTTTGACGCCTACCCGGCTGAATACCTTATCCGTCGTATGGGGCGAGGACGACCCCTTCTTCGCCTTGCGAAAAGAAACGGGCCTGTTTTATTGGGGCGGCCCGGACGCTAAACGACTGGGAAGGAACGTCGGGTTTGATTATATGCTGATCTTGACCGGGCGGCAGCTGTGGGGAAACCCAAACGGATTGTAAAAACTTGCACAGGAAAACCCGGCTCAATCGGCCGGGTTTTTTGTGGAGGACCCAGTGCCGCGGAACCGCTGAACCATAAGGAATAGAACCCCCTCGCAGATTTGCTCATTTCTTTTGTTGTCGTTTTATGGCGGGAGAAAACGTCCGCATGGCTCGGGGAAGAGATAAATTTAATTTAATTTTTCCACGCGGCAGATAGCCAAGTCGGTAGAATAAATCGTAAAGTTGTTGGAAAAGCGTTTGCAGTTTTCCCGTTTGCCGCGCAGCCCAAAGCGGGCCAAGGTAACCGGGTTGAGAAGCATCGGCCAATCCACAGAAATAATGTAAATGGGCCCATCGTGCTGGGCAATTTTTTTCCGTTGCAGTTCTTCAAAATGGAAATGATAATACTGGGCCGATATATTATTGCGCATGGCGGCGCTTTTTTGAAATTTTTCGGGGTATTCGGCTGGATTGGATTTGAATCCGCCCATATACGTGGCCTTGGGGTTCAATAGCGGGGCCAAATACGAGGAAGGCAAATGCATAAAAAACACGAGGCTGTTGTCTTCCACCGTGGGCTTTTCGTCAAATAGAACCGCTTGCTCCCAAAACATTTCATGGTGCCACTCCGGGGCCTTATATCCCCACCCGCTTATTCCCACCAGCAGCAATGCGGTATATAGTCCCCAGCGTTTTTTTCTAATGGAGGCACATGCCCCTAGCAGTACAATTCCGCATAGCGCTTCCAATACGGCCGCATAACGCAAAATGGAAAATTCAACCAGCCATATCACGTAACCCGTCGCACAATAGACAAGTAACGAAAGGGCTTCCTCTTTTTTTACTCCGCCCAATCGGTTTTTTATAATAAGCGCTCCCCACACAACAAGAGCAATTAAAAACAAAGCGAGCCGACAATCCTGTACGGTGTCTTCCGCCACATATTGGGCGGGCGCAAATGCCCAAAAAAAGGGATAAAACAGCCATTGCAGCCAATGAGTGGGGAAGAAACGTGTTTCTGTTACATTGATTGGGTCAAAATAAGGAGAGTGAAAAATTGCATTGTAAAAGGGAAACACCGGGTTGCCATACAAGACGGTATTTTGCCACATAAAATAACCGTTTGTCAGCAAAAAACCTCCGATTCCGCAGAGTGTGTACAGAAGGAAAGCCCGTTTGGGTTTTTCAAAACGGTTGATATAACAAAGCAAGACGGCCGTCAAAGCCAAGCAAAAGGGGGCTCCGGTTAGCTTGAGCCCGGCCGCGGCGCCGGCTATGGACGCTGAGATATAGAGCCAATAAGTTTTGTGGGTATTTTGTATAGCGTTTAGTATCGCCCAGAACGCCAAAATATGGAAAATAGCGAGCGGAATTTCGTTGGTAGTGGTGCCTACTTGGGAAATAATGCCTGCCGAGGTGCAACCAATCAAGGCCGCTAATGCCGCATAGGTTTTAGGGTACAGGGTATGGCGAAAAATCTTCCGTGCCAGTTGATAAACCAGCCAAATCAATACTCCATACGGAAGCCCCATAAAAAAGCCAATCCATTTTGTGGAATTAAAGAAAGTAAAAAAGACCCAATAAAAATACACGTCCAAAAGAGGGTTCAGGGCGGAGTGAACCCCGGCAGCAAACACATCCTGCCCCACTTTTCCGTTCAAAAACGCATAGGGGTTATACAAGTGATAATTCAGCAAATCAAAATTTACATCTATCCCCAGCCAAATGCTGTATAACCCACTGGCTGTCATGAGTCCTGCCAGCAGCAGTATAGAAGGCAAATAGACAAAAAAAGACTTTTTTTTCATTTAATTCCTAAATTATTTTAAGCGGGGCCCTTTGCTATTCGAACCGCCCGGAAAACGCACCCGACGGCCGGGAGGATGCGGTAGTTTTTGCTGGGTTCGGACGTTTGCCCCTGGGATTGATTGATGTTCTAGGCGGTGCTCCCAGGTTTTCTGGAACAGTTTTCACTTGTGCGTGCTCCACAATGCCTAAGAAGAATCTCCTAAGAACCGGACGCAGGAACAACGAAATATTTTTACTAAAAGTTTGGCATAAAAAAGAGAACCTGACAGGCAGGTTCTCTTGTGCACACCATTTAATTCATGAAACATCCGTCTGAGGTTGTGGTGCAAATCCCTTCCATAAAACACTTGTCCCCACTCATGCAAACCGATGTTTGGGCCCGGGTGCCGCCGGCAATGGCTTTGCAGGCCGCTTCGCCAGAAGGAGACCGGTCTAGAGATCCGCACACTCTGCGATTCTTATACAAACTCAACGTATAAAACCCTAGGTCATAATCCATCCGCGTTGCAGCCGCAGGTTCAGAAGCGGTTGTGGGCGAATTGTAAATGTAAAAGGCAAAATCTTTCCCTGAAAAATACGTTCCCGTTGGTGTGGAGCCGTTGCGATCCTTAAACGAGATAGACAATTCATCAAATGGATAGATGACGTCTGTGGTGCCATGTTCCAGGTTGGCTAATTTTTCTGCTTCATTAATCGCTTTAATGATTTGAAAAGCCCCCGCGGCACGGGATTTTTCTACAGCTTTTTGATACTGCGGCAGCGCAACGCTGGCCAAAATGCCGATAATCAATACGACCACCAGCAGTTCTATCAGGGTAAACCCTGTTTTGTGCGTTTTTTCCATAAAATTTCCTTTATAAGTGATTTAATCTAATGACACAACTATATCATCAGTATAACAAAAAATTGTGGTTTATATCATTTTGCAGATATTCATCACGGCACCGATGCTATTTGCCTGACGGGAAGCGCGAACCTAAGGCAGAAAATTTTTAGAGGGGGTTAGAAACGGGATGTGAGGCCCCGTAAAGGGCCGCCGCCGTTCATACCCCCGCACGGCTGACCGCGTGCGTTGCCGGCGGATTTTGCGCCGGAAGCGACACACCCCAGCGGGCCTGCACCGGCAGGGTAATATAGTCGTGTTGTTCCAATTTAACAGCTCCAATAAGCAGGGCAAAATTCAATGAGCCTTTGTTCTGCCGGTCTGTTACATCGGCCGCGTTGCCGTTGAAGAGATGATAGCGCACCAGCGGGTATCGGCGCACTTATGGCGGAAGATTTGTCCAAAAAAATCTGCAGGAAGTATGGGATTATCTGCTGCGCGTGGCCGAGCTGGGGACAAACTATTTCCGCCCAAACATTGCTATTTCCATCACGCAGGCGCTGCTGTATAAAATGTTTTTGTATTTTATTACATTGGCCGTCGGAGAACGGGAAGCCAAGCGCTTGTTTCCGCTGTTAATTGCCACCCCCGAAACCAAAACTAATTTGGTAAATACGGAATTGTACGGCTTGGCCCAGCTGGCCAAAAAAGACAAAGCCCTGCTTAAACTGCTGTCTAAACACCCATCCAAGGACATCATCCGTAAGCAGTGCCTAAAAAAGTTCCCCGCGTTTGAAACGGCTTTCCACACGTTCTTAAAGATGCACGGCCACCGCGAAACCGACTTTGATTATTATATTCCCACCTGGGTGGAGGCGCCTTGGGTGGTGTTGGACAATATCAAACTGATTATTGATACGCCGCAAACCAAAACCCCGGTGGAAAAAGAGTATGACATCAAAATCGCCAATCAGGAGGCCCAGGCCCAGCTGTTTGCCAAACTGCCGAAAGATTTGCACTTCTTCTACCACGAAATACTGCGTTTGGTGCGGGTTTATACTTCGTTAGATGATATTGAACACTATCAAACCACGCGGCTTACGCTGCCCGTTCGCAAAGGGACTTTGGCTATGGGTAAATTACTTAAAAAAGCCGGAATAGTCAAAGATCCCTATGATGTGTTCTTTTGCCATATGGCTAGCCTGCAGCAATTTGTGGAAGGGAAGCTTACAAAAGCCGAACTCAAAAAGAAGATTGCGGCAGAAAAAACTGCCTATTTAAAAAACAAGGAGCGCACCCCCGTGTGGGATTTACAGGCCAAAGAGGAAGCGGCCTCGTCCTCTGCTGTGCAAATGCACGGATTGGCCGGCAGCCCGGGCGTGGCCGAAGGAAAAGTGTTTATCGTCCACTCCACGGAAGATTTTTCCAAATTCCCCAAAAATGCAGTATTGGTGGCCCGTACGACCAACCCCGCCTGGACGCCGCTTTTCTACAATGCTTGCGCCTTGATAACAGAAAGCGGAGGGCCTTTGTCTCACGGCGCCGTTACAGCCCGCGAAATGAAATTGCCGGCAGTAATGTCTGTGCGAAATGTACTTAAAACACTTAAAAACGGTCAAAGAGTGCGTGTAAACGGAAGCAAGGGCGTGGTGGAAATTCTTAAGTAGTAGGAAACTTGTGATATAAAAATGGGGTGGATGACGAGATTTGAACCCGCGACCTCCGGTTCCACAGACCGGCGCTCTAACCAGCTGAGCTACATCCACCATAAATCGGTACTATATTATACCAATTTCCGTTCCGCTCTGCCAAGGCCCGTCGGGCGGGCGGCCGGAATTTCCTAGTTTCCCCAACCCACAATCCCTTGTACAGCCCGATTTTTTTCGGGAAACGGGGGAGAACAAACGGGTGGTGCAATCAGCTATTGTTTGAAAAATTCTCCGTTGGGCCGGGGCGTGGCGTCGTGCAACGAAGTCCACAGGAAAATTTTTGATAAGGGAAATGCCCTGTTTGCCTATATCACGTTCAGATAAATAGCCGTCAAACGCCGCGCGGCTTCGGGAGCCGTTTGCTTTTAGGGGAAACACGCTACCAGTTCTCTTCTCCCGCTTGGCCCGGATTATTTTTGTTCACGCAAGCGTTGGGCCAATTCGGCCGGGGTTTGGTCTGGCGCGGCGGCCGGGCCTTGCACATATTGAAAGCCCAGCTGTTTAATGTGTTCCAAGTCTTTCTTTGTATTGACGCCGTCGGCTGCCAAAAAGATTTTTAATTTTTGGCACAAGGTGGTAAGCGCTTGGGTGATGAGCGTCTGCTTTTCGTCTGCTTGAGCGTCCCAAATGCTGGGGGCCGCCTTGATCCCCTGCACCGGCAGGTGTTGGAAAATGTTGGACAGTGTTACCCCTTTCCCTTCGTAGCGCACGGTAAGGCCAAAACCCGCTTTGCACAAGGCTTCGCCGGCGCGTTTAAGCTGCGGCTGAAAGTCCGTGCTGGACGTTTCGGTCAGTTCCAAAATCAGCAGTTGCGGCGACACCTGGTACTGGGCCGCTTTGGCCGCAAGTTTGCTCACAAAATCTGCTTCGTACAACAACTCATTGGAAAGATTGACCACCAAAGGCACCTGCGGCGTGCCTTCTTTGGCCCATTGTGCCAAGGTTTTGCAGGCGGATTCAAACAAAAACCGGTCAAATTGATAAATAAATCCATTTTTGCGAAACACCGGCAAGAATTGTTCCATCGTCAAGGTTTCTTTGCCCAGCGGCCATTTGGCCCGGGCCATGGCCGCACCGATTTTTCCATCGGCCAAAGAGACGATGGGCTGTAAGAAAAATTGGATTTCATTTTTTTGAAGCGCTTTTTGCATATGGCGTTCTATCCAATCTTCCTTTTCCAAATCTTTTTGCCAATCGGGGCGGTAGAACGCCACAATTTGGTCGTAGCGTCCCTTTACGCGGCTTTTGGCCACGGCGGCCCGGTTGTACATTACGTGCAGCGGCATGGTGCGGTCCTGCACCAAGTACACGCCGAAGGCCAGCAATAAAGGATACGTCTGGCGGTTTTCAGTTTCAAAGCCGGTAATCTGCTCGCTCAATAATTCCAATCGGTTTTTCAAGGCGCCTTCCGTATCGTATTGGAGCAGCAGGGCAAAGTAATCCCCATACAGGCGGCAGGAAAGTTCCCCGGGGCGCAGGTTGGAGTGAATCACGCGGGCAATGTGGTTTAACAAAATGTTGCCCACATCGTGCCCATGCTGTTCGTTAAAAATTTTGAATTTGCTGACGTCCATGGCAATCATGGCGTAGGGGGTGGAAGCGTTTTCCTTCAGCAGTTTTTCGGCCTGGGGGATTGTGGCGTCGGTATTGGGAAATCCGGTTACCCGGTCCGTATAGGCCGAGGCAAACAGGCGTTCGCGGTTGTGCTTTTGCTGAAAATAAACATAAGCCCATACGGCCAGCCCGGCCGTGGCTACCGCTACGCACAAAATTAACAACAGCGTAATAAACGCATTTAACTGGGCAGACAGTCGGGCCGTGGGTACGACGGAAAGCAAATACCAGTCGTTTACGCCAATCGGTTCGTAGCTGATGTGCAGCTCGCCTCTTTCGGCCGAATTATAGTGGATATTGCCGCTTTTTCGTTGCTGAAAATCGGCCTGGATGTTGTGGGCCAGCTCGTGGGCGGGGTCATCGGGCGAATTGAAAATGTTGTAGAAGCCGCTGACGGCGTTTTTATGGCGGGCCCCGATGACTTTGTCCCCGTTAGCCTGCACAACGATAGAATAGCCGTCCCCGCCAAAACTGGGAATATCCAACGCGTTGGCGTATTCCTCGGTAGAACGGGTGGCAAAAAGCACGCCGATAATTTTTTCCTCGTTCCGAACGGGGACCGCTTCTACCAGGATGCGTTTGCCGTCCGCGGCGTCGGTAATTAAATTGGAAACATTGGGGGTGCCCGCTATGGCTTTTTGAAAATGCGCTTCGTGCGAAATATCCAAAAGCAGGTCATCACTCAGCACGGCCATCCCGTCCGGATATACAAAACCCATCCGTTTGAAATTGTTGGCGGCGCTTTCGGCTTTCATCAGTTGGATAATAGTTTTTTCGGTCGGATCCGGCAGGGCGCCTACGGCGGTGGCAATGCTTCGCAGCAAATTCAAATCATCCTGCACTTTGGCTTCTATGGTGTTTACGCCTTGTTTGGCCACCTCGGAGAGATAGACTTTCATGTCGTTGTGCAGCAGCGTGCTAAGCCGGTTGACGTATAAAAAAATCCCGGTGGAAAGTACTGCCGTGCAGATGAGCAGCAAAACAGAAAATTGCCAAAATGAAAACGATTTTTTCACTTAGTCCCCCTGTATCCAAAAAGGAGCCGCATTGGGCGGCTCCTTTGATATTACCATTTTTCTACGTGAATTTTGGCCGGGTCAAAGCGGTCCACGTCTTCCTTTTTCTCGTCCGGGTATCCCAGGGCAATGATATTGAGCGGTTTTACGTAGTCCGGCAGACCCAAAATTTGGGCCAATCCGTTCATGCGTTCCTCGTTGGGATACACGCCCAGCCACACGCTGCCAATGCCCAGCGCGGTGGCCGCCAGCAAGATGTTTTCGGTTGCGGCGCCACAGTCGGCCATCCAATAGCCGGGGGCGTGTTCCCGTTGGGTATTGCCGCATACCACCAGGGCGCAGTCCGCCTGTTCCAGCATGTGGGCGTAAGGGTGCACGTGCATCATTTTTTTGAAGGTGTCTTTGTTGCGCACGACCACAAATTCCCATTCCTGGCAGTTGCGCGCGGTAGGCGCCATCATGGTCGCCCGCAGCAGGGAGTGGATGTCCTCTTTGGCAATGGGCTGCTGGGTAAAGCGGCGGATACTTCTTCTTTTTAAGATTGCTTCCATTACGTTCATTTGGTTTCCCCCTTAATACGTAAAACTTTTTCCTTAAAAAACCGCGCCAGCCCCCCGCGGGAGGTTTCGCGGTAGTCGTTGTTCATATCCAGGCCGGTTTGCATCATGGTGGCCAGGACGTCGTCGTACGAAACGCGGTTGTCTCCGTCCGACATCAGCGAATAGGTGGCACAGTCCAGCGCGCGCGACGCGGCCAGCGCATTGCGTTCAATGCACGGGATTTGCACCAGCCCGTCCACCGGGTCGCACGTGAGCCCCAGGTGGTGCTCCAGCCCCATTTCGGCCGCGTAAGCGATGCGGCGGTTGTCGCCTCCTTCCAGCTGGCAGGTGGCGGCGGCGGCCATGGCGCAGGCTACGCCCACTTCGCCCTGGCAGCCCACTTCCGCTCCGGAAATAGAGGCATTGGCTTTGGCCATATTGCCAAACAGGCTGGCGGTGGCCAAGGCGCGGATGATGGTGTCATCTTCAAATTCGCAGATTTCCTGCACCAGGCGGCACACCGCCGGCACCACCCCGCACGAACCGCAGGTGGGGGCGGTAACGACCACCCCGCCGGAAGCGTTTTCTTCCGCGCAGGCCAACGCGTAGGCAAACAAGTTGTTCATGCGGCGCAGGTACTGCGGCGAATTTTCCGCCTTATACAGGTAGCGCCGGGCCTTGCGTTCCAAATTCAGCGAGCCGGGCAGCACGCCCCGTTTTTCCAGGCCGCGCTTCATCGTGGCCTGCATGGTTTTCCAAACGGTTTCCAGATAATTCCAAATATCGGCCCCTTCGTATTCTTCCACATATTCCCACAAAAGCATCCGTTTGGAAGAAGTGTATTCCAAAATTTCCGCCATGGAATTGTGCGGATAAATGCTGTTGAGCTTTTGGCCGAAGGTTTCGTCGTCGCGGATGGCTCCGCCGCCAATGCTGTACACCACTTTTTCGCCCATTACGTGGCCGGCTTGGTCCAGCGCCTGCAGGCGAAGCGCGTTGGGGTGTTTGGGCAGGAAGGTGGTGGGCTGCCACTCTATTTCCACATTTTTGGGATAAAAGGCTTCTTTGATGGTAAAATCCGTCAAGTGTCCTTTGCCCGTGGCAGCCAGCGAGCCGTACAGCACCACTTTGAAGCTGACGGCAGCAGGATAAGCGCGGTTGAACGCGTCGGCCGCTTTGCGCGGGCCCATGGTATGGCTGCTGGAAGGCCCCATACCAATTTTATATAGCTCTCTGAGTGATTCCATAAAATGTCCTTAAAAGGGTCCAAACAAGGATAATATATAAAAAATGTTATCATATTTATATGAATATCCTCTCTTCTCTTTTAGTGGCGTTGGGCCTGTCTATGGACAACTGGGCCGTTACCATTGCTTCGGGCTGTTCTCATCATACGGCCATTGCCAAAACGTACATTTTCAAAGTAAGTGCGCTGTTTTCGCTGGCTCATTTTGTGATGTTTTCGGCCGGGTGGCTGTGTGGCGCAGGACTGGGAAAATATATCGGGGCGGTGGACCATTGGATTGCCTTTTTTATTTTGGTCTTTATCGGGGGGCGTATGGTCAAAGAATCGCGCACCCCGCAGGAAGAAAAAGACGTGTGCACGCTGCACTCCTTCAAAATGCTCTGCGCGCTGGCCGTAGCCACCAGTTTGGACGCGCTGCTGGTGGGAATGGGGTTGGCCTTTACGCAGGCGCCTTTCTGGGCCACGGTGGCCATGCTGACGGTGTGCGTATTCGTTACCAGCTGGAGCGGGTTTTACGTGGGAGCGTATTTGGGCCGCAAATTCGGAAAAATTATGGAAGCGCTGGGCGGCTGTGTATTGATGCTGATTGGCCTAAAACTGTTGCTTGAAGGCGTAGGCATTTGGTAGAATCTGATAACTTACAAGGAGGCCTGCTATGGGCATAATTTCCGTAACGATTATTTTCTTGTGCATTTGTGTGGACAATATGGTCAGCGCCAATATGTCCGCCCTGAAGATGACAAACGAAAAAAAGAGCATTTTCTCTATTAAAATGGCGCTGTTTTTTGCGGGATTTAACGGCCTGTTTTTTGGGATTGGCTATCTGCTGAGCGTGATTTTCTTCCATAATTGGGTACATTTTGCCAACAATTGGGTGGCCTTTGCCTTTTTGTTGCTGCTGGGTATCAAGTTTATGATGGAATCCATTGAAAAATCGCCCAGTTTCAGCAATTTGGACGCGGACGATAACCGTAAAATGATTAAAGTTTCTTCCGTGTTCGGCTTGAACTCCTTGTTGGTGGGGTATGCGGTGGAAACGATGGACAAGGCTTTCTTCCCGCAAGTGCTGATTTTGCTGTTTGTAACGTTTTTTTTAACGTTGCTGGGGTTCCATTTGGGCAAGAAATCGGCCAAAGACATCGCCAGCAAAAAAGTGGAATTGGTGGCCGGGCTGGTTTTAATTATCATGGCCATCAAAATGATTATTATTTGATGCGGCGGAGGCCCTCCGGGAACGCCGTGGGCCTACGGAAGCAAGGACTTGATTTTTGTCTGTTTTTTGATAAAAATGTAAGAAGGCGCACCTCGGGTGCGTCAGCTATGCTGACGGCTTTTGACGCGGGGTAGCAAAACAGCAGTTTTGAAAATCGTGTGAGGAGGGACACAAATGAGTTCCCAAAAGAAGAAGAAAGCGTTTACGCTGACGGAACTGTTGGTGGTGGTCATCGTGATAGGTGTATTGTCCGCGGTGGTATTGCCGAAGTTCAATAAAGTGTTGGAAACGCGCAAGACGACGGAAGCGGAAGAGCTGATGGCGGCGGTGCGCACGGAGCAGGAAAAGCGGTGCGCGCTGGACAAGAACTACTTGGCGGATTTG
>CASFFX010000012.1 GCA_949294085.1 uncultured bacterium
AGGTGAATTTAATGTCCAATGAAACGCTAGTGAAAAGCGATAACAAAAAAGAAGCGAAAGGCAAAAGAGCCGAGTTTCAAAAAGCAAGACCGCTCGCCGAAGGCAAGACGACGGTCATCCACGTAGCCAGAACGGCCAAGGTAGTCAAAGGCGGTAAACGCTTTGGCTTCCGCGCGCTCGTAGTGGTCGGCAACGGCCAGGGCAAAGTGGGCGTTGCTATTGGCAAGGCGAATCAGGTTCAGCTGGCGATCGCCAAGGCTGAATCTCACGCGAGAAAACACATGATCACGTTCCCCATCGTGGGCGAAACGATTCCGCACGAAGTCATCGGCAAATTTGGCGCCGCTTCCGTGTGGATGAAACCTGCCGCCCCCGGTACCGGTGTAATCGCCGGCAGCGGTGCGCGCTTGTTATTTGAAGCTGCGGGGATTAAAGACGTCTTGGCCAAAAGCCTGGGCAGCTCCAACCCGTGCAACCTCGTGTACGCCACGATGGAAGCTTTCAAACAGCTCAAGAGCAGAGAAGCGGTGAACGTCATCCGCGGCAAGGCCGAAAAAGCCGCCGCCGAAGCCCCGAAAGCGGAAGCTGCCGCCGAAGCGAAGGCCGAATAGTTTTGTGGAGAGAATAAAATGGTAACTTTGAATAAACTTTTCCCTAAACATGGGTCTAGAAAAGAAAAAAGACGCTTGGGCTTGGGCCCGGGTTCCGGTTTGGGCAACTACTGCACCAAAGGCATGAAAGGTCAAACCTCCCGCTCTGGTAACACGCGCAAAGAAAGCAAAGAAGGCGGCCAGATGCCGCTTATCCGCCATACGCCTAAAAGCGGTTTTTCCAACAAAGATTTTGCCAGACGGTACGATTATGTAAACGTCGGCTCGTTGGAAAAAGTGTTTGCTGCGGGTGCGGAAGTAACCCCGGAAGCCTTGAAAAAAGCCGGTATTATTCACGACGCAAGCCGCGTGAAAGTATTGGCCAACGGTTCTTTGACCAAGGCTTTGAAAGTGTCCGCCCATGGTTTTTCTGCCACCGCGAAAGCGGCGATTGAAAAAGCCGGCGGCACCGTGACCGTGCTTGAACAGAAGACCAAATAATGGCTAACAACACAGTTGCAAATATCTTTAACGCCCCCGAACTCAAGAAGAGACTCCTCTTCTTGATCGGGGCGTTGGCTGTTTTCCGGATTGCGGCCGCAATCCCCATACCCGGCATCAACACCGATGTCCTGAAGCAAATGTTTGCCGCGCACCAGAACGGTATCTTGGGTTTTATGAATATCTTCTCGGGCGGTGCTTTGGGGCGGTTCTCCATTTTGGCGCTGGGTATTATGCCGTACATCAACGCATCCATCATTATGGGCCTCGTGCGCGGAGCGCATATTTTCCCCGCGCTGGACAGAATGCACAAAGAGGGTGAATCCGGCAGAAGAAAAGAAAACCAGATTACCCGTATTTTTGCACTGTTTTTGGCCCTGCTGCAGGGTGCCATGATGACGTTCGCCATCACCAAAGTAGAAGGTGCGGGTGGCGTTTCTGCGGTAGTAAATCCCTCTTTTATGTTTTTCGTCACCACCGTGCTGACCCTGGCGGCCGGTACGATGTTTGTGATGTGGTTGGGTGAACAAATCACGGAAAAAGGGGTGGGCAACGGGATTTCGCTCATCATCTTTGCCGGGATTGTGGACCGCTTGCCCAGCGCGATTATGGAAGTGGTGCACCGCGTGCAAACGGAAGAAATGGATTTCTTCATGGCGTTAGTCATTTTTGCCGCGGCCATTGTCATTACGGCGCTGGTGGTGTGGCTGGAAACGGCCCAACGCCAAATTCCGGTTCAATACGCCAAACGCCAGGTAGGGAACAAAACCTACGGCGGGCAGACCAGCTATTTGCCGCTTAAAATTGATCAGAGCGGCGTGATTGCGGTAATCTTTGCCTCGTCGGTCATTTCCCTGCCGCTGACGATTGCCAGCTTCAACCAAGAAGCGCCCTGGGCGCAGAAAATGCTGGAAGCCATGAGCCACAGCAGCGTGCTGTATATGCTTATTTTCTCTGCGCTGATTATCTTCTTCTGCTATTTCTACAACTCGATGACGATCAACCCGTCCGATTTGGCAGACAATATGAAGAAGTGGGGTGGGTTTATCCCGGGTATTCGCCCTGGCGAACCGACCAAAAACTACATTGAATGGGTCATGAACCGCCTGACGTTCTGCGGCGCAATCTTTGTTTGTTTGATTGCGGTTCTGCCGGATTTCTTCCGCGCGGAATTTGACGTGGACTTTTATTTCGGCGGTACGGCGCTCTTAATCGTAGTAGGCGTGGCGTTGGACACGGTGGGGCAAGTGCAAGCCCACTTGTTGGCCCGCAACTACGAGCCGTTAATGAAGGGCAGCAAACGGATTAAAGGCCGCTGGTTTAACGTCGGCCAATAATTTATCGTAACCGCGGGGAGACGGCCCCGGCACGCTGTGCCGAACGCCGTTCTCCCCCTCGTTTCGCAAAGCCCGCTGCGGGCGGGCAAAAAAGGACCGTTGGCGTTTGGGTCTTGCGGGGTCTAAACGCAAATTGGCCCAACAAGAAGTCATACAGAAGGAAAGCAAAGTGAATATCGTTTTAATGGGTTGTCCCGGTGCCGGCAAAGGCACGCAATCGGCTAAACTGCAAGATGCGTTTCATTTGAAGCACATTTCCACGGGGGATGTGCTCCGTGCGGAAATTGCTTCCGGTTCCGCCTTGGGCAAAGAAATTGCCGGTATTATTAACAAAGGAAATTTGGTGCCGGATGAATTAATGATTTCCATTTTGGAAAATATCGTTAAAGCAACGGACAAAGGCATTATTTTTGATGGATTCCCGCGCACGGTGGCGCAAGCCCAGGCGCTGGACGAAATGATGAAACGGCTGGGCCGCGAAATTTCGGAAGTGATTATGATTGACTTGCCGGAAAGCGAAGTGGTCAGCCGCATTACGTCGCGCCGGCAATGCCGCAAATGCGGGGAAATTTTGCACGTTACGCCCGGTACGCCGGCCAATACCTGCCCGGTGTGCGGGGGGGAACTGTACACCCGGCCGGACGATACGGCCGAACGGGTGAAACATCGTTTGGAAGTATATCATACGGAAACGCTGCCGGTAAAATCGTACTACCAGAACAGCGGCAAGTATGTGGAAATTAAAGGGAACCAAACGCCCGAACAAGTTTTTGAAGACATTGTACGTGTCCTCAAGAAGGTAAAATGATAGAAGTTAAGAACGACCAAGAACTCCAAAAAATGCGGGAAGCGGGGAAAGTAACCGCTGCGGTGCTGAAGTTGATGACCGAGATGGTGAAACCCGGCATTTCCACGCTGGATTTGGATCAGGCAGCCGAGAAAATGATTCGCTCCTTTGGGGCGACGCCGTTATTTCTGGGCTACTATGGATTTCCGGGCAGCATTTGTGCTTCGGTAAACGAAGAAGTCGTGCACGGAATTCCAAAAAAAGATAGAATATTAAAGAGTGGTGATATTATCAGTATCGATACGGGAGCCCGCCTTGACGGCTTCTGTTCGGATGCCGCAATCACCCTCGGTGTGGGGAAAGTTTCTGATGAAGCCCAAAGACTGATGGACGTAACCAAAAAGTCTTTATATAAGGCAATCGGGCAAGTCAAGCCGGGTAATCGCTTAGGCGATGTACAACACGCGGTGGAAACTTTTGCCATATCTCAAGGCATGGGCGTCGTGCGGGATTATTGCGGGCACGGAATTGGCCGCAATATGCACGAGGAGCCGAGTATCCCGAATTTTGGGAAACCGGGGACGGGGCCGTTGTTGGAGAAAGGCATGGTCCTGGCGATAGAGCCGATGCTTACTGCGGGAACGTTTCGAGTCAGGGAGTTGGACGACGGTTGGACGGTCGTTACCAGAGACGGCAGCTATGCGGCCCACTTTGAACACACCGTAGCCGTTACCGCTAACGGCAGTGAAATTTTTACTGCCTTTGAATAAAATTCGGCCGCGCATTTTGGCAGGATAAAAATGGCGCGGGCGGACGTTTGTTCTGAGATTTAATCCGAACTCGGAGATGTATGAGCGATAAAATCGAAATTGAAGGTAAAGTCTTGGAAGCGCTGCCCAACGCGATGTTTAAGATAGAAATACCGGGCGGCAAAATTATTCTGGGACATATATCCGGCAAAATGAGAGTTCATCATATAAGAATTCTTCCGGGCGACAAGGTCAGGCTGGAACTTTCTCCGTACGATCTGACCCGCGGGAGAATAACTTATAGGGAGAAATAAATGAAAGTCAGAGCCAGTGTAAAGAAGATATGTCAAAAATGCAAGATCATTAAACGCAACGGCGTAGTCCGTGTGGTTTGCGAAGTCGCGAAGCACAAACAGCGCCAAGGTTAATTTACAGGAGTTTTATAAGATATGGCTAGAGTCGCAGGTATTGATTTACCGAAAAACAAAAGAATAGATGTCGCGTTGGAATATATTTATGGCATCGGCAAGAAAAACGCGAAGGAAGTGCTTGCCAAATTAAACGGCCAGATTGATCCCGCCACCCGCGTGAAAGACTTGACCGAACAGCAGGCCGGTTTGCTCAACACCATTTTGCAGAAGGAATACAAAGTGGAAGGCGAATTGCGCCGCGAAGTGGCGCAGAATATTCACCGTGCCATTGAAATCGGTTCTTACAGAGGCCAGCGCCATCGCCGCAACCTGCCGGTCCGCGGTCAGCGCACCAAAACCAACAGCAGAACCCGCCGCGGCAGAAGAAAAACCGTGGGTTCCAAGACCAAATAAATTTAGAGATTAGGAATTTAACATATGGCAGAAGAAAAAGTAACAACGGCCCCGGCGGCGAAAGCTCCCGCGGCGAAAGGAAAAAAGAAAAACGCCAAAGCGCCGGTATTCGGCGTAGTGCATATTTACTGCTCGTTCAACAACACGATTGTGACTGTTTCGGACGACAAGGGCAACACGATTGCATGGTCCACGGCCGGTTCTCACGGCTTTAAGGGCACCAAGAAAAGCACTCCGTTTGCCGCGCAAATCACCAGCAACAAAGCGGCCGAAAAAGCCGTGGCCATGGGTATGCGCGAAGTGGCCGTAAAAGTGTGCGGTCCGGGCCAGGGCAGAGAAACTGCCGTGCGCGCGGTACAGCAAGCCGGCCTTACCGTATCTTCCATCAAAGACGTAACCCCCATCCCTCATAACGGATGCAGACCGCCCAAAGCCAGGAGAGTATAAAAATTTATGTCTAGATATACAGGACCCAGCTGCAAAAAGTGCAGAAAATTAGATTGCAAACTTTTCTTGAAAGGAACCAAATGCTACACCAACTGCGTCATTGACAAGTTGGCAGCCGTAACCAAACGCGGCGGCAAAGTGAGAAGAGCCAAAGTGTCCGAATACGGTGTTCGCTTGCAGGAAAAACAGAAAGCCAGATTGCAGTCCGGCATGTCGGAAATTCCGTTCCGCAATTTGTTTGACGCCGCCGCCAAAGCCGAAGGGCAGACGGGGGAAAACTTCTTGCGCAAATTGGAAACCCGCTTGGATAACGTGGTGCGCCGTTTGGGCTTTGCTGTATCGCTCAAATCCGCCCGCCAGCTTGTGCTGCATGGATACGTAACCGTGAACGGCAAAGCCGTCAACGTGCCTTCCTACCAGCTGCGCATCGGCGACAAAGTGGCCTTGGATCAAGCTTTGGCGGAAAACGTCCAAGTGAAACAAGCGCTGACCGAAGCCGAAAAACGCAACCAGCGGCCCAGCTTTTTGGAATATGATGCGGAGAAGATGACCGGTAAACTCTTAAGATGGCCCGACAGAGCGGAAATGTCCTACCCTGTCAACGAGCAGCTCATCGTCGAATACTACTCTAAATAGTTTGGAGGATTACAATGGCTTTTAATGAATTAGTCCTTCCCCAAAAGATTCAGTTGGAAGAAAAAACCGCGTCCGACTTCTACGGTAAATTCATCGCGGAGCCGTACGAAAGCGGTTACGGCCACACGGTGGGCAACTCTCTGCGCCGGATTTTGCTTTCCGGTATGGAAGGGGCCGCTGTTACCGCCGTCAGAATCGCCGGGGCCGTGCACGAATTCAGCACGATTCCGAACGTTCGGGAAGACGTCATCAATATTTTGCTCAATTTGAAACGCCTGCGCGTTAAAATGGAAGGCAAAAACCGCGAATATCTGCAGCTGCACGTTGCCAAACCGGGCGTAGTTACGGCGGCGGATATTGAAGAAATCGACGGAGTGGAAATTGTCAATAAAGACCTGGTGCTGGCCACATTGGAAGTAGGCGGCAGCCTGGAAATGGAAATTGAAATTTCCCGCGGGAAGGGATACGTCCCGGCCGAAGATTTGGCCAAAATCCAACGCCCTTCCGGGTTTATCCCGGTGGACGCGCTGTTTTCTCCTATCGTGAAGGTGCACTACGATGTAGAACCTGCCCGCGTAGGCCAGAAAACGGACTATGACCGCTTGATTTTGGAAATTACCACCGACGGAACTTTGCTTCCGGCCAGAGCGCTTCACCGCGCCGCGGTGCTGTTGTCCAGCTCGCTGCACATTTTCACGATTGAAGGCGAAGACGATTGCGTAGCCACCACCAGCGATGAAGCGGTGGAAGAACCCGTTTCCATGACCGGTTCCGTGGCGGGGGCGAGCGTCAATTCCAAATTGGATGAACTGCTCAACCAGTCCATTGAATTTATTGAATTGTCCTCCCGCTCCATTAATTGCCTGAAGTCCGAAAACATCAATACGGTGCGCGATTTGGTAAAAATGTCCGAAGATGATCTGAAAATGATCAAGAATTTCGGTGCCAAATCCATGGACGAAATCAAAGAAAGACTTGCCGAGATGAAACTTTCGCTCGGTATGAAAATTTAAGGAGTAGTTTTAGTATGATTAAAAATACCGGATACAGAAAACTTGGCAAGACTGCGTCCCACCGCAAAGCGATGCTCAACAATATGGCCACGAGCATTATTCTTCACGAAGAAGTGAAGACCACCTTGCCTAAAGCCAAAGAAGTCAGACGCGTAGTGGAAGGGTTGATTACCCTGGCCAAAGCCAAAAACGAACGTGCCGCCAAAGACACCTTGAAAGATGCCGCGGCCGTGAAGAAATTGTTTGAAGTGCTGGCCACCCGCTATGCCAACCGCGCCGGCGGTTTCTGCCGCATTTACCGCGCGGGGCTTCGCCAGGGCGACAATGCCCAGGTGGCCATCGTCAAGCTGGTAGAATAGGTGAACGCATATGGTAATAGACTATCTTGGGGGCCTTTTCTCTTCTGACTTGGGGATGGATTTGGGTACGGCCAACTGTCTGATTTACGTAAAGGACAAAGGCATTGTACTGCGCGAGCCGTCCGTAGTCGCCGTGGAGAGAGAAACCGGCGAAGTGAAAGCCGTAGGTATGAAAGCCAAGCAGATGCTCGGCAGAACCCCTGCGAATATTGTGGCCGTGCGCCCGATGAAAAACGGCGTGATTGCGGATTTTGAAGTAACGCAGGAAATGATTCGTTATTTTATCCGCAAGGTTCACAGCAGAAGCAGTCTGTTACGTCCCAGAATTGTCATCGGCATTCCCTCGGACATTACCGGCGTGGAAAGACGCGCGGTAGATGATGCGGCCCGCCAGGCGGGTGCGCGCGAGGTCTATTTGATAGAGGAGCCCATGGCTTCGGCCATGGGCGCCGATTTGCCCATTGCGGAACCGCATGCCAGCATGATTGTGGACATCGGCGGCGGCACGACGGAAGTGGCCGTCATTTCCCTGGGGGGAATGGTGGTGGCCAAATCCATTGACGTGGCCGGCGATGAGCTCACGGAGTGCATTGTGCAGTATTTCCGCAAGAAATACAATCTCATCATTGGCGAAACGACGGCGGAAGAAGTGAAAATCAACTTGGGTTCCGTCTATCCGCTCAAAGAAGAAAAAGCCATGGAAGTCAAAGGGCGCGACCAGACGCAAGGCCTGCCCCGTACGCTGACGGTTTCTTCGGAAGAGATTCGCCAAGCGCTGATGGAACCGGTGCGTTTGATTATTGACGTGATTAAAAGCACGCTGGAAGAAACTCCGCCCGAATTGGCGGCCGACCTGGTGGACAGAGGCCTGGTGGTGGCCGGCGGCGGCAGTTTGCTCAGAGGGATTACCGAACTGATTCGCAAGGAAACGGATATCCCCGTTCACCGCGCGGCGGATCCGCTTAGCTGTGTGGCGCTGGGCACGGGAAAGTTTTTGGAACAGTTGAACGAAAAAGGTTCCCGTTTCTTCGGCTCCCGCAATAAATTTTTCTAGCGCTCGGTTGCTGAAAACTTTTCAAGCGGACACAGTTCTTCCTAAGGACCGTGTCCGCTTTTGATTTTTTTGATACTTGGTGTTTCCCAGGGCGGTGCATCCCAAGACGTGCCGCAGGGGCGCCCAATGCTCCGCGTGGGGCAAAACTGAATTTGAGTTATGTTACCTCGTAAAAAATCTGCTAAAAAACATGCACCCGTGCTTCGGCGTCGTTTCCTGCTGCCGACGGTGTTTTTGTTGCTTTCGTTTTTATTAATGATTTTGCCGCTGGACGGAGTGATTTCTTCCGTCAAAGCGGTGATGGCCTACATCTTTATTCCGCAGGTGCGTTTGGCGCACGGGGCGGCCAAATACGCCGAAAATGTTTCCCAAACCGTGCGGGAATTGCTGGACGCCCACCGCGAAAACCGCGCCTTAAAACAAGAAATAGAAATGACGAAGCTGTTGGCTTCGCAGGCAGAAGCCATTTTGGACGAAAACGGCCGCCTGACGGAGATTTTGCACTTAAATCCGGCCCGCCGCTGGCAAGGCGTTTGGGCCAAGGTGGCGTACCGGGAGCCGACACAATGGAATACCGTCATTATTGACAAGGGCAGCCGGGCCGGCATCCGCGAACGGAGCGCCGTAATTTCTATGGAAGCCGGCAAAGAAGGGCTGGCCGGCGTGGTGGTGGAAGTTACGGAAAACACGTCCAAGGTACTGTTGGTGCGGGACGAAGATTTTTCCGCCGCGGTGTATTTGGAACGCGGGCAGGAAGAGGGGTTGCTTGTGGGCAACGGGCCGCGCCCGGTGCGCATTAAATACATCCCGCTTTTGACCCGAGTAGAAAAAGGGGACCAAGTGTTTACGGCGTCCACCAGCAGTATTTTCCCGGCGGGAATTTTGGTGGGAACCGTCAGCGGCGTGCGGGAAGACGAACAATTTCAAACGGCGTTAACGGTCAATGTGGAGCCGCAGGTGCACTCGGCTTCCGTCAAAGAAGTTTTTGTAATTTTAGACAATCACGAGAAGAAATAACGTATGTGGAGCTTTGTAAAACTGATTTTTCTGTTTTTGGTGGCGACGGTGGTCCATTGGGCGTTTGCGTCGTCTTTTTCCTATTGGGGGCTTAGCGTCAATATGCTGCTGGCGTTTGCGGCGGCATTTTGTGCGGTGCTCAAGCCTTCTTTTGGCTATCCGGCGGCTTTTGTATGCGGGCTGTTTTTGGATTTTTTTGGCACCAAATTATTTGGCAACAACGCGTTTACGTTTACGGTTTGCGCGTGCATTGTGTATGGGCTGGCGGAACGGTTTGACTTTGACGCCGTTTTCCCGCAAATGGTAACGGTATTCGGCCTGACGGTTTTTGCCGGGGTGTTAAACAGTTTGCTGTTCTTGTGGTTTACGTCGGCCTCCCTGTGGCCCGGCCTTTGGAGTTTGCTGGGCGGATCTGCGATTGGGGGCGTATTGGCACCGGCGGTGTTTTGGCTGGTGCGCCGCACATTAAATAAAGGGCCGGTGTGCCGCCAGGTGTAACTGGGGAAAGCATGTCCGTTACAAAGATTTTTTTTAATACGCGTTTGAAAATTATGATGGTGCTGGCTGCGGTGGCAGGCGGCGTGATAGCGCTGCGCCTGGTGGACATCCAGGTCCTGCGGCACCAGGCTTATTTGCAAATGGCGGAGCGAAACCGAACGCAGGTGCTGTATCAAAATGCTCCGCGCGGGCGCGTGTTTACGGCCGATGGCGTGGCGGTGGCCACCAATGAGCCGGCTTTCAGCTTGTATTATTTGGGGGTAGGGGATGCTTCGCCGGAGTATTTGGCGCAGCTGGCGCACGATTTTGCCCCGCGGCTTAAGATGAAAGAGCCCGAGGTGCTGGAAAAGCTGGAAAAAGGAGCCAAGACGGGCAAAGCGACGCTGCTGGCGGAAAATTTGTCCACCAAAAGCACCGTGGCCTTGCAGGAACTGCAGCTGTATTATCCCGGCGTGTACCTGATAGAAGAAACCAAGCGCAACTATCCGTACGGCGGGTTTGCCAGCCATTTGCTGGGCTATATCGGCAGTATGGACGACCGGGAGTGGCGCAACCGCGACCCCAAAATGGGCTATCGGCTGAGCTCCAAAATCGGCAAAAACGGCATTGAAAAAAAGTTTGAAAAAGAATTAAAAGGGACCGACGGCGGCGTGTATTTGGAAGTGGACTACCGCGGCCGCGTCAAAAGCATCATCCAAGACAAAAAGTGGGGAGCCGGAAGCGACGTTTACCTGACGCTAGACTTTAAGCTGCAGCAGGCGGCGGAAGAAGGATTAAAAAATTCCAAAACGGGCCGCGGGGCGGCTGTTGCGCTGGACCCGCGCACCGGCGCCGTACTGGCGTTGGCCAGCGCGCCGGCGTATGACCCCAATATCTTCGTTCAATACAGCGACGAAGAAAACCCCCAGCAATCCAAAAAAATTAACGAGTACAATTTGGCAATTCAAGGCACGTATCCGCCGGCTTCCACCTTCAAAATCATCACGGCGGCCGCGGCGTTGGAATATGGCCATTTGGACGTAAACCGCAAAATCAACTGTCCCGGTTTTTACGATTCGGGGCCGCGTGTCTTTCGCTGCTGGGGCAAGCACGGCCCGATGGATTTTTTTGACGGGATGAGCAATTCGTGCGATGTGTACTTTTATCAGGTGGCCGCGCAAACGGGTTCTGCCGCCATTGAGCGGGTGGAACGCAAATTTATGATCGGCCGCCAGACGGGGATTGATTTGCCCGGCGAAAAAGCCGGCAACCTGTATGGCCCCACCCGCCGGGCCCGCAACAAAACGTATTGGTTTATCGGCGACACGCTGAACCTGTCCATCGGGCAAGGGGAGCTGTTGGTTACGCCGCTTAAGCTGGCGCAATTTGCCGCCGCCGTGGCCAGCCGCGGCAACGTGTATCGGCCGTATTATGTGGAAAAAATCGTCAGCAATCAAACGGGCAAAACGGAAATCGTGGGGAAAACGGAAATTTTGCAAAAAGCCGATTTGAAACCCGAAACGTATGATTTGCTTTTTAAGGCGCTTAAACATACGGTGGAAGGCGGTACCGCCGCGCGGGTGCGCATTAAAGGGTTAGACGTGTACGGCAAAACCGGCACGGCCCAAAACCCGCACGGGGAGGACCACGGCTGGTTTATGGCGTTCGCCGGGCGGGAGGGGGAAGCCCCTTCCATTGCGCTGGCGGTGTTTGTGGAATTTGGCGAAGGCGGCAGTTCGGCCGCCGGCCCGATTGCGCGTTCCATGCTGGAAGCGTATTTTGACTTGGACAAACCGTCCCCGCGCCGCCCCGCCGCCGCGCCGCAGGCGCCCAAACGGACGGACGCCGATTACGAAGAACTTTTGCCAAGCGGAGAAGAAGATGGCAGCATTTAGAAATTTTTCCAAGCCTTCCGGCCGCAGCCGGTTGGACTATATCCTGCTGGGAGCGATGATTGGCCTGGTTTTGCTGGGGGCGCTGTGTATTATGTCTGCGGTCAACAGCCTGTCGCTTTCCAATTCGGTGGTGCGCACGCATTTGGTGGCGTTGCCGGTGGGCGCGCTGGCGTTTTTTGTAGGGTGGAGCTTTAACTATCAGATTTTTGACGAGCAGTGGAAGTATTTGTACGGATTCATTTTGCTGCTGTTGGTGGGGGTGCTGCTGTTCGGGTCCTATCAGCGCGGGTCGCGCTCGTGGTTTGTGCTGCCGTTTTTTTCGATGCAGCCGTCCGAAATTTGCCGGGTGGCCATGCTGTTGGTGGCGGCCGCTTTTTTGGACCGCCGCGGCCAGCGGATTCGCGAAGTGTCCACGCTGTTTGGGCTGGGGGCGCTTTTGCTGCCGATTTTTGGGCTGATTATGCTGCAGCCGGACTTTTCGTCCATTGTCGTTACGTTCCCGGCGCTGATGGTGTTGCTGTATTGCACCGGGGTCAATGTGTTTTATTTGGGGCTGATTGGCCTTTTTGCCGGGGTAGTGGGGGTGTTTACCATTGGCTGGACGTATATCTATTTGCACCCGGACTTGTTGGATTATTGGCTGGTAAACGCGTTTTATCAATTGGCGCACAGCCCGTGGTATATGGCGGGTTTTGCGGTGTTGGTAATCTTGGGCGGTTACGGCGCGTGGTGGTTTTGCAAGCAGCTGCGCATTTTCCTGCCTTCTTTTTACTTTGTGCTGGCCACACTGGTTGTTTTGGTAGGGCTGGCGGGCGGAATTGTGGTGGACCACCAAATGAAGCCGCACCAGCGCAAACGGGTGGAAACCTTTTTGGCCCCCCGATCGGACCCGCAAGGCGCGGGGTACAACGTGTTGCAGGCGCAAATTGCCATGGGTGCGGGCGGCATATGGGGGAAAGGATTATTCTCGGGTACGCAGTCGCGCTTGGGGTTTGTGCCCGAAAAGCATACCGATTTTATTTTGGCTGTAGTGGGGGAAGAATTGGGCCTGTGGGGCACGTTGCTGGTGCTGGGCCTGTATTTGCTGATTTTGTGGCGGACGATTGTGGTGGCTTACAGCGCAAGCGACCGCTACGGATATTTGGTGTGTGCCGGCATATTTGGGATGTTTTTTACGTATATGCTGGTAAACTTTGGCATGCTGATAGGCATTGTGCCGGTGGCGGGGATCCCCCTGCCGTTTATTTCGTACGGAGGGTCCAACCTGGTGTCCAGTTTGTGGGCACTGGGGGTGGTGCAGTCCGTTTACGCACGGCGCATACGGGCATAAAAAGATGATAAACACGCCAAAAATTTATAAAATGCGTATAGTGTTCCGCGGGCTGCAAAAAGGCGGCGGACACAATCACGTTTTTAACGCGGTGCGCAATATGGTGCTTGCCAGCGGGCTCGCGTTTGAGCCGGCCAAAATTAACAAACATTGGCCGCGCTTGGCCTACGGGCCGGCCCCGGCTTTCGGGCAGCAGGCACAGCGGGAATATGTGGATATTTATTTGCAGCATCCCCTGCCTGCCGCAGAAGTAAAAACCGCGCTGGAAAAGGCAATGGCGCCGGGGATGGAGCTTATCAGCGTCCAACGGGTGCCGTATGCATTGCCTTCGGTTCAAAATCTGGCGGCCGCGGCGGCGTATCGGGTGGAGGGAGACTTTGCCTTGTACGGCCCGGAGAAAACGCCGGAAGAATTTTTTAACGCCCCCCGCATTGAAATCACGCGCCGGGCGGAAAACGGCCTGACGCTTACGGAAGAGGTAAAACCGTATGTGCTGGGCGTACAAACGCTTTCCCCGCGGGGGCTGCGGCTGCATTTGGCCTGCGTGGAAGGAAAGTGGCTCAAACCGCAAACATTGGTAGCGGCCTGGCTGGGGCTGGACGTCCCGGTGCAGGACGACTTGTTTACGGTGGAAGGTTTTACGTTTATACGAGAGGGGCTTTTCTGGCGGGATAGCGCAGGAGAGCTGCACCTGATTTAATAAACATCCCCGTAAGGGGGAGAGAGGATTTTTGATATGAGTAAAAATTTGGAAGGACAGCCCACCGTAGAGGTGCTGGTCAATACGTCTTTTGAAGAAACGCGCATTGCCATTTTGGAGGACGAGCGCGTCAACGAACTGATTTGGGAGCGCCGCGGCGCCCTCAACATCGTGGGCAACATTTATAAAGGCGTGGTGGAAAACGTCCTGCCCGGCATTTCCAGCGCGTTTTTGAATATCGGTTACGAAAAAAACGCCTATTTGTACATTTCCGACGTGCTGGGCGGCGACAAGAAAAACATTGATAAAGTGCTCCACAAAGGGCAGGAAGTGATGGTGCAAGTGGTCAAGGACGCCATCAGCACCAAAGGGATGAAGGTAACGATGGACGTTACCCTGCCCGGCCGCTACCTGGTGCTTACGCCGCACCAGAGCTTTGTGGGCGTGTCCAAAAACATTGAAGATTCCGAAGCCCGCCATAAATTAAACGAAATCATGCAAGACTTGGCCGCCAAACATTTGGACGGCATGGGCTGCATTGTGCGTACGGAAGCGGAAGAAGCCACCAAGGACGAACTGGAACGCGAAGTAAAATATTTGTACCGCCAATGGCAATCCATTGTGAAAAAGTTTGAAGCTTCCCGCGCGCCCAAACTGCTGCACGAAGACATGGACGCCGTACTGCAGGTGGCGAGGGACGTCTTGTCCGAAAATGCCAAAGTGTATTTGCTGGACAGCAAAAAAGATTACGAGCGCGTGCTGGATTTTGTGGAAAAGAACTCCCCGGATTTGGCCGACCGCGTGAAACTTTACAAGGGCAAAACCCCTATTTTTGAAGCGTATAACATTGAAACGGAAATTGACAACCTGCGCAAAACCAAACTGCCTTTGCCCAATGGCGGAAGCATTATTATCCAGGAAGCCGAATCCCTTTGCGCCATAGACGTAAACACCGGCAAATTTACCGGCAACAAATCGCAGGAAGAAACCGTAACCCAAACCAACATTGAAGCCGCCAACGAAATCGCCCACCAGCTGCGCCTGCGCAACATTGGGGGGATTATCGTGATTGACTTTATTGACATGCGCAAGGCTTCCAGCCGCCACCGCGTGGTGGAAGCGCTGGCCCAGGCTGTCCATGGGGACCGGGCCAAAATCCGCATTTTGCCCATTACCCGCTTGGGGTTAGTGGAAATGACCCGTGAAAGAAAGCGCGCCAGCACCGGCAGCTTTATCAGCGAGGAATGCCCGCAATGCCACGGCTCGGGGCGGGTGCTGTCTGCCGAGAGCATGCGCATTAAAATCCAGCGGGAGATTTACGATTTAACCAGCGGCCGCCCCGGCGGCAACCTGCGGGTGGTGCTGCATCCGGTGTTGGCCGAGGCCATCAAGCACCGCCAGGAAGATATTGAACAAAATATCCACCGCACGCTTAAAATCCAGGCGGACCCGCAGTTGGCCTGGGAAGATTACAAAATTGTTTTGGAATAACACCAGCCGCCCGGCGATTGCCGGGCGGGCGTGGCAGCGCATATGAAACGATTGTTAAAGGCTATCTTACCGGGCTTCTTGTGTGTGGCTTTTTCCGTGGCGGGCTTCGCGGCGGAAAAGGTCAACTTTATCGTTTCCGGGCGTTCCAAGGGGTCCGTTGCGGCCGTTCAATCGGGCGGCGTAACGTTTGTGGACCTGCAAAAAACCGCCCGTAAATTTGGCGCGGGGGTGGAACTGTTTGCCCAATCCAAACAAGCCAAAATTTCCACCAAAGGGTTCTATGCCATTTTAACGGCCCCGCTGGCGGAGATTATCGTCAATGCGCAGCCGGCCACGTTATCGGCCCCGGTGTTTATTAAGGGAAGTAAAATGATGGTGCCGGTGGAATTTTTTATGCTGCCGGAATTCCAGCAGGCGGTGGATCGGTACGTCCAGTTTAAGGATGGGGCTTTGTATGTAGAGCGGCGGTTTAACCTGGAATTTGCCGAAGTGCAGAAAAACAACGCCGATACCCTGCTTGTTTTTAATCCCCGCCAATCCATTTCCTACCGGGCGGAGCAAATCAATAAACATACCGTTACCGTAACGTTTGAAAACGTGGTCCTCAAGCGCGACTTGCACCTGCGCGTCCGAACGGATTTTGTTGCGTCTATGGATGTGCGGCAAGAACGCAACGGAAATGCGGTATTGAAAGTAATTTTGGAAAACAAAGCCAAAGACTGGAGCTTTAGCGAAACGGACGGGAAACTGGTGTTTCGCGCCGGCGCGCAGAAAGCGGCCCCGGTATTGGCCGCGGCCCCGCAAGCGGCTCCCCAGGCGGTGCAGGAAACGCCCAAACAGCCTGCCAAAATTTCGCTGGCCAACGAAAAACCTTCCGTTTTGATGGAAGAAGAAAATCCGTTGGCCATTTCGGCTGTGGCGCCGAAGCCGACGGCCGTCCGCGCCGAAAACCCGGCCCCGGCTCCTAAGCCGGCCCCGGTTATAAAGCAAGAGCCGAACCCGGTGGCAGTCAGCTCCGCGCGCAAAAAAATGCGAATCGTGGTGGACCCGGGCCACGGCGGGAAAGACCCCGGCGCGGTGCGCGGGAAATACCGCGAAAAAGATTGGAACTTGGACGTAGCCAAAGAATTGGCGCGCTTACTCAAAAAAGGCGGGTTTGAAGTGAAAATGACCCGCGAAAAAGACACATTTATCGCGCTTTCCGAGCGGTCCAAAATTGCCAATCAGTTCAAGGCCGATTTGTTCGTTTCCGTTCATACCAACGCTTCCAAAAACCGCAACGCCAACGGGTTCCAGGTGTATTTCCGTTCCGAAAAAGCCACCGATAAGGAAGCCGCCGAAGTGGCCGCGCTGGAAAACGAAGCCATGCAGTATGAAGAGGTGCATTACAACTTTGTGGACGCGTTGCTGCAGTCGCTGGCTAAAAACGAATACATTAACGAAAGTTCCAAGCTGGCCGGCTACGTGCGTAACGCCATTTACAAACAGCCTGGCATTGGGATTGCCGTCAACCAAAACACCAGCGTCCGCCAGGCCAATTTCTACGTGCTAAAAGGCGTCAACAGCCCCGCCATTTTGGTGGAAATGGGCTACATCAGCAGCAACAAAGACCGCGGCCGCCTGGCCAACGGCACCGTGCGCGACCGCACGGCCCTGGGCCTGTATAACGGGATTCGCAATTACGCCAAAAAAGAAGGCTGGATAGAATAGTTTTTACGCCCGCCTGACGGCGGGTTTTTTGTGCCCGGAAACGGGAAAAAATCAGAGAAACCAAGTATGAAGCAATATCTTACTTTATTTTGGATTTTTGCCAAAATAGGCACTTTTACGCTGGGCGGCGGATACGCCATGCTGCCGCTGATTGAGCGGGAACTGGTGGACAAAAAAGCGTGGCTGGACCGGACGGAATTTTTGGACTGCGTAGCCGTGGCTCAGGCCGCGCCGGGGATTTTGGCCATCAACGTAGCCATTTTGGCCGGTTATAAAATCAAAAAATTTTGGGGCAGTACGGTGGCTTCGCTGGGGGCGGCGCTGCCGTCGTTTATCATCATTTTGCTTATTGCGCTGTTCTTCCGGGAATACGAGCATAACCCCGTGGTAAAGCGGGTGTTTATGGGGATTCGCCCGGCGGTAGTGGCTTTGATTGCGGTGCCGGTGTTTAATTTGTCCAAAACGGCGGGAATTACCTGGCGGACGGTGTGGATTCCCGTGGTGTGTGCGGGGCTGGTGTGGGGGCTTAAAATGTCGCCGGTGTACGTGATTTTGGCCACGGGCGCGGGCGGGCTGCTGTATGCGCGCGCTAAACGGAGGAACCCGTGATTTACTGGCAATTATTCGTTACGTTTTTCAAAATCGGGTTATTTAATTTCGGCGGCGGGTACGCGATGATTTCGTTTATCCAGAACGAAGTGGTGTATAAACACCCCTGGCTTACAACGGCGGAATTTACCGACGTGGTGGCTATCAGCCAGGTAACGCCCGGCCCGGTGGGGATTAATTTGGCCACCTACACCGGTTATACCGCGGCGGACAGCATTTGGGGGGCGGCGGTGGCCACATTTGCGGTGTGTTTGCCTTCCTTTGTTTTGATGTTGGCCGTCAGCCGGTACTTTTTGAAATACCGCCATGCGCCTGCGGTGGAGGCGGTTTTTTCGGGATTGCGGCCGGCGGTCATCGGGCTGATTGCGGCGGCGGCATTGGTGCTGTGCAACGGCGAAAACTTTGTGGATTACAAAAGCTTCTTGCTGTTTGCCGGGGCGTTTTGGGCCGTGTGGAAATACAAGGCGGGGCCGATTGGCACGATTGCCGTTTGCGGCGTGCTGGGGTGGATATGCTATTGAAAAATAGTTAAAACTAACTTTTATTTTAATCCTAATTTCCTAAATATCCGTTTATTTTTAGACGGATATTTATTTTTGCATTTATTTACTTGTTAGTTTATCCTAACTTTTGTATAATAAAAACAGGAGCATTTATGCAAAAAAAGAAAGGACTGCGAAAAAGCTTATTTGCCGCCTGTTTGGCGGTGTGGACCGTGGGAGGTGCGTATGCCGCCGCGGTGGAAGAACCTTCGCTGGCGCGTGCCCTGGTGCAGGCCCAGCAGGAGTACCGGCAGCGTGCCGTTACGGCAGAACTGTCGTTCGGGTGGAAGAAGAACGTGTATGTAAGCGATTTAGTGCACCGACACCGCCCCGGGTTTCAAGATGTACTGGTGCGCGTCCAGCGGGAAACAACCTCCTGCCATGGAGTGTGGGTGGCGGCGGCGGGCCGGGTGTGGGTGCCCCGGACCTGCGTGCAAGCCCCTCGGGGTTATTCGTTAGAGCGGGTCAAAGTAACTTTTGCAAACGGGCGGAGCGGCACGGGAACGGCCCAAAGTGTGGCTGTAAAAGGCGAGCTGGGGGAAGTGCGGGTGGCTGCAGATTTGACGAGGCAGTTGCCGTCCGTGCCGGTGGTGCGTGTGCCTGCGGGAAAAACCTTGAAAGACGTTTTAGGCGGCGGTGTGGACCGCGCGCTGATGGATTTTTATTTAAGTAGGGGGGTACTCTCGCCCCGTGCCAATCGGCTGATGGGCACGAAAAATACGCTTCGGTTGGGCGAGCCGTTTTTTTACCGGGGGCAGCTGGTCGGGCTGGTGAAGCAAGTGCCGCGGCGTCTGCCGGTGTCTGTTTGGGGTGGGTTGTCGCACAGGCAGTTGGTCCTGTTCCGGTAAACCCTTTCTCTATTGCTTCCTCTCCTAAAGCCAGGGACGGGGGAGTCTCCTATAAGCCGCTGGGCGAATCCCGGCGGCTTTTTTGTCGTTTGGGGCTCGGGAACGTGGCGTGAGCCGACAAAAAACCCCGCCTGTTGGGCGGGGCTGTTGGAAAAGCAGATTTATTTTTCCGAGGGTCCGGTTTCGTTGGGTGCCTCTTGGTCCGGCGTCGGCGAAGCGGCTTCTTGCGGGGCCGGTTCGGCCGTTTCCGGCGTCGGTTCGCGGTAGGTCAGTTCCACTTCGGCAAAGACGGCGCCTTTGTTTTCGTTTAACCAGCGGCGGTGGATTTTGTAGTCGGGGCAGAACTGCGCCACCAATTGCCAATATTCCTGCCCGTGATTCATGTGCACCAAATGGCACAGCTCATGCACGATTAAATAATCCTGCACGGCCAGCGGCATTTTGACAATGCGGTAGGAGTAGTTGATGTTTTTCTTGCCCGAACAGCTGGCCCAGCAGGTGCGCTGGTCCTTAATGACGATGTTGTTGTATTCCACGCCAATTTTTTCCGCCCAGTCTTTGGTTTTGGCTTTCAGCGTTTCGTTGGCTTTGCTGCGCAGCCACGCCGTTACCAAGGCGGACGGATCGGAATTTTTGGACTGTAAATAAACGTGAAAAATTTCCCCGTCAAACGCCACGCCTTCTTCCTGGTCCGGCGTTACGTACATGCGGGCTTCGTACAAATTCCCGTTGTAAAGCACCCGGTTGCCTTCCGCGGGGGATTGCCCGCCGGCGGTCTGCGTGCCCGCGGCGTCCGGCTGGCCGAACACTTCGGGCAGTTCTTTTTTAAGCCGTTCAATAAAGAGTTTTACGTCGCTGATGACGGTTTGCGTATCTGCCATATATACATTGTATAAAAAACGGTCAAATTTTATACAATGGACATATACTTTTGGAGGCATTTTGTGACCCAATCCAATTTGCAAAAAACCCCGCTCTGCGCCGCTTGTGAAGCCGCCGGCGGGAAAATGGTGGATTTCCACGGGTGGCTTTTGCCCGTGCAGTTTGAAGGCATTTTGGCCGAACACAAAGCCGTGCGCGAAGCCGCCGGTATGTTTGACGTTTCCCACATGGGGCAAATTTTTGTGGAAGGGAAAGACGCCTGGCCGTTCTTGCAATACATCAATTGCAACAACATCAAAAACGAACCCGGCGCCGGAGTTTATTCCCATATTCTGACCGAAAAGGGCACGATTATTGACGACGCCATTTCGTTTTGCCTGACGCCGGAAAAATTTTTGGTCGTGGTCAACGCCGCCTGCATTGCCGAAGATTTTGCCTGGTTTGAAAAGCAGGCCGCCCGGTTTGACGTTGCCGTGCGCAACGAAAGCGCCCGCTGGGCGATGCTGGCCGTACAGGGGCCCCAGGCCGTAGAACAAGTGAGCAAACTGCTGCCGCAGGCGCACAGCTTGGCGCGGTTTCATATTACGGAAATAGAACTGTTTGGGGCCAAAGGCTACCTGACCCGCACCGGTTATACCGGCGAGGACGGGGTGGAAATTATGCTCCCCAACGACCGGATTGAATTATTGTGGAACGCGCTGTTAAAACAAGGGGTAAAACCCTGCGGGCTAGGCGCGCGCGACGTGCTGCGCCTGGAAGCGGGATACTTGCTTAACGGCGCCGATGCCGACCAAACCCGCACGCCGTATGAAGCCGGCTGTGGGTGGGTGGTCAAACTGGCCAAAGAAAATTTTGTAGGGAAGGACGCGCTCGCGGCCCAAAAAGCACAGGGAGTCAAAGAAAAGCTGACCGGTTTTGTGCTTCAAGGCCCCGGTGTGCCGCGCGCCGGCTGCAAGGTGTTTGTCGGTGCGGAAGAAAAAGGCGTGCTTACCAGCGGGACGTATTCGCCTTTGTTCAAAGGAATTGCCGTCGGCTATTTGGCGGCGGACGCCGCCGTGGCGGGTAACGAAGTGGAGCTGGAAATCCACGGCAAACGGGTAAAGGCCCAAGTGGTCAAAACCCCCTTTTATAAAAACCGAGTTTAACCGAAAGGAGAAAAATATGCATACCGAAGAAAATTGCCGTTTTGCCAAAACGCACGAGTGGGCCCATGTGGAAGGCGATATCGCCACCGTGGGCATCAGCAACCACGCGCAGGAAGAAATCAGCGATATCGTATTTGTGGATTTGCCCAAAGTGGGCCAACAGGTAACGGCGGGCCAAAACTGCTGTGTGATTGAGTCGGTCAAGTCCGCCTCCGAAATTTATGCACCCGTCAGCGGCGAAGTGGTGGAAGTGAACACCGCCCTGGCCAACGATCCGGCGCTCGTCAACCGCGAGCCGCACGGCAACGGCTGGCTGTTTAAGGTCAAAATGACGGCCCCCGCCGAATACGAAAACTTGATGGATTTAACCGCTTACAAAGCCACCCTCAAAAAATAAGCGGCCATACGAATTATCCCCCGCTTATCGGCGGGGGATTTTGAAAAGGACTTTTTGATATGTTTATTCCTCATACCCCGCAAGACCGCGAAGAAATGCTGCAAAAAATCGGCGTTTCGTCGGTCAAAGAACTGCTTGCGCAAATTCCGCAGGATTTGCTTTACCCCGTTTTGGATTTGCCGCGTGCGCTGAGCGAACAGGAACTTTCCGCCCATGTGCGCGCTTTGGCGGCCCGCAACAAACCGCTCAAAAATTTTATTGGGGCGGGCATTTACGAACATTTTATTCCCGCCGCCGTGCAGGCGCTTTCTTCGCGCGGCGAATTTTTAACCGCCTACACGCCCTACCAGGCCGAAGCCAGCCAGGGCACCCTGCAAACAATTTACGAGTTTCAAAGCTGTATCTGCTCGCTGTTTGATATGGACGTGGCAACCGCGTCCCATTACGACGGCGCTACCGCGCTGGCCGAAGCGGTGCTGGCTTGCCTGCGGATTACGGGCCGGAAGGAAATTTTAATTTCCGCCGCGCTGCACCCGCACTATAAAGAAGTGCTCCGCACGTACGTCCGCCATCAGCCGGGCGTGTGCGTGAAGGAATCGCCCTTTGGGGCGGACGGCGCGCTGGACCTGGCCGCGCTTGAGAAAAATCTGTCGGCCCAAACGGCTTGTTTCGTCCTGCCGACGCCCAACTTTTTGGGTTGTTTGGAACGGGCGAACGAAGTGGCGGCACGGGTGCACCAGGCGGGCGCACTGCTGACGGCGGTGGTCAATCCGCTGGCCTTGGGCGTCATGCAGACGCCCGGTTCTTACGGAGCGGATTTTGCCGTAGCGGAAGGACAGCCGCTGGGAAACGCCATGAATTTCGGCGGCCCCGGGCTGGGCATTATGACGGCTAAAAAAGCGTATATGCGCCAGCTGCCCGGGCGCATTGTCGGCATTGCCAAAGACAAAAACGGCCGCCGCGCCTTTGTGCTTACCTTGCAGGCGCGCGAACAGCATATCCGCCGCGAGAAAGCTTCCTCCAACATTTGTTCCAACGAGGCGCTGTGTGCGCTGAACGCCGTGATTTATTTGACGTTGCTGGGCCCGCAGGGCTTGCGGGAAGTGGCGGAACTGAATTTGGAACGGGCACACCAGCTGGCCGAACGGCTGGAAAAACTGCCCGGGTTTAAGCGCAAATTTACGGCGCCGTTTTTCAACGAATTTGTATTGGAGTGCCCGGTACCTGCAAAACAGATTGTCCGCAAATTGGAAAAGAAGGGAATCGGCGCCGGATACGCGCTGGGGGCTGATTTTAAGGGATTGGAAAACTGCCTGCTCGTTTGCGCCACGGAAACCAAAACCGAGGCCGATTTGCAGGCGTATGCCGACGCGCTGGGAGGAATTTGAAAATGGAACCTATTTTGAAACACAACCAGCTGTCTTTGGAAAAATCCCGCCCCGGCCGCCGCGGCGTGCGCTTTACGCCGGCCCAACACCCGGCGCAGACGTATTTGCCGCAGGCCTATCTGCGCAAAGAGGCGCCGCGTTTGCCGGAATTGTCCGAATTTGAAACGGTGCGCCATTTTACGCGCCTGTCCGAGCTGAACTATTGTTTGGACGGGGAATTCTATCCGTTGGGTTCCTGCACGATGAAGTATAACCCCAAAGCGTATGATGTGTTAAGCGCGCTGGACGGGTTTACCCAGGTGCACCCGTTTGCGCCGGAATCTTCGGTGCAGGGCACGCTGGAGATGCTCTACCGTTTTGAAGAACTGCTTAAAAAAGTAACGGGGCTGGCCGCGTTTACGCTGCAGCCGGCCGCCGGTGCCCACGGCGAGCTGACCGG
Source organism: uncultured bacterium (assembly GCA_949294085.1). Taxonomy (GTDB): domain Bacteria; phylum Elusimicrobiota; class Elusimicrobia; order Elusimicrobiales; family Elusimicrobiaceae; genus Avelusimicrobium. The sequence goes on from CASFFX010000012.1 coordinate 23,168, forward strand.
CATTTTGACGGCCCGCGCTTATCACGATGCCCGCAAGGATTTCAAACGCACGGAAGTCATTGTGCCCGATACGGCCCACGGCACCAACCCGGCTACCGCTCATATGGCGGGCTATACGGTAATTAATATTCAGTCGGCGCCCGACGGCTGTGTGGACAAAGAGGCGCTGCAGAAGGCCCTGTCGGACAAAACGGCCGTTGTCATGCTGACCGTGCCGAACACGGTGGGCCTGTTTGAAAAAGACATCCGCGAAATTGCCGATATGGTGCACAAAGCCGGCGCGCTTTTTTATCTGGACGGCGCCAACTTCAACGCCTTGGCCGGCTTGGTAAAACCGGCCGACTTGGGGGCCGATTTGATGCATTTGAACGTGCACAAAAGTTTTGCGGCCCCGCATGGCGGCGGCGGCCCCGGTGCCGGCCCGGTGGGGGCGGCGGCGCATGTGGCGCCCTTTTTGCCCAAACCCCGGGTGGAATACAAAAACGGCAAATACACCCTGCAGGGCAAACTGCCCAAAAGCTTGGGCAAAATGAAGGCGTTTTACGGCAACATGGCCGTTTGTCTGCGCGGGTATTGCTATTTGAGGCAGTTTGACGACGCCACGTTCAAAGACATTGCCGAAAACGCCGTCTTAAACGCCAACTACGTGCGTGCCGCGCTGAAAGGCAAATTCAATGCGTTTTTTGACCGTACGTGCATGCATGAATGCGTGCTGAGCATTAACCCGGCAGAAATGAACGGGGTGCATACCTCCGACATTGCCAAACGCCTGTTGGATTACGGTTTTTATGCGCCCACCATTTACTTCCCGCTGATCGTGCCCGAAGCCATGATGATTGAGCCGACGGAAACCGAAAGCAAACAAATGCTGGACGCGTTTGTGGCGGTGATGGAAAAAATCTATGACGAAATCCACATCGAGCCGCAAACCGTCAAGGACGCACCGCATACGCAATGCGTTTGTCGGATTGACGAAGTGTCTGCCGCGCGCGAACCCAACTTGCGGTGGTAAGCCGCCGGACGGACGCTGATTTGGTTCACGGCCTCCGCCGCGGGTGCGGCGGGGGCCGCAAAATATGAATATACTGCTTGCTTCTGCCGCGTTAAACGTGTATGAACAAATGGCGCTGGACGAAACGCTGGTCCGCGTTCGTCCGCACGGGGTTACCCTGCGCTTTTACCGGTGGACGGAAGGCCCGGCCGTTACGTTTGGCTATGCCCAATTCGTCCGCGAGGTGCGCCGCGCCCTGCAGGAACGCCGCTTTGCCGGCCCTTATGCCCGCCGACCTACGGGCGGCGGGGTGGTGTTTCACGAAGGGGATTTGACGTTTTCGCTCGTGTTTGAAGCGCCAGGGCGGCCGGCCGATATTTACAAAAATTTTCACGCGCAGGTGCACGCCCAGCTCGCCCGTTTGGGCCAGCCGGGGACGGTGTTTCACAAACCGCTGCCTGCATCGGCGTACGCACCCAGCGTCAATCACACGGCGAGCGCGTGTTTTGTTAATCCGGTGGAAAACGATTTGCTTGCTCCTTCCGGAGAGAAAATTTTAGGCGGGGCCCTGCGCCGTTTTGGCACGACGGTCTTGTACCAAGGGTCGCTGCAGGTGCCCGGCGCCCGCGAAAACCCGGCCTGTAAACGGGCCGTGATTGAAGCCGTGCGCCATTTCCTGGCGACGGATTTGCACCCGTGCGCCGCCCCGGAAGCGTGGCTGCTGCAGGCGCGCCGCCTGGCGCGGGAGCAATACGCCGCGCCGGAGTGGACGGAGAAATTTTGATGAGCCGTTTACTAAAACTTTTGATTGCCCTGCTGTTGCTGCCAACCGCCGTGCTGACTTTTGCCGAGACGGTGCGCATTTTGCTGGGGGTGCTGGGACAGCTGAGCCTGGCCCTTAGTTTTTTGCTGGGGATACTGATTTATTGCGGGATTCATTACGGCTACTATAATTTTTCGCGGCCTTATGTGTTTGCGCACGAAATGACACATGCGTTGGCCGCGTTGCTGTGCGGGTGCCGGATTAAAGACGTGTCCGTGGGAAAGGACAGCGGCTACGTCAAAATGGACCGCTGCAACATGTGGGTTGTGCTGGCCCCGTATTTTGTGCCGGCTTACGTATTGGCGGCGGCTTTTGTGTATTGCACGGTGGATTTGTTTGTGGATTTGAAGCCGTACCGCCAGGTGTTTTTGTTTGTCATCGGGTTTTTTACGGCGTTTCACTTTGTGCAAACCTTCAAAACGTTGTTTGAGGCCGAACAGCCCGATTTGAAATTGGCGGGCGGAAAGGTTTTTTCCGTGGTGATGATTACGCTGGCCAACTTGGTGGTGCTGGCTTTGGTGTTAAAGGCGTTGTTCCCGGAGGCCGTTTCGCTGGGGACCGCGGGCAAAAATGTGCTGGCGGGCACCGTCAACGTATGGCGAATTATAGTAAACTATATAGTGGAGAAGGCCGTCAATGCGGCATAGACCATGAGCAAAAAAGAAAAAAAGAAAAAGGGCTTTTGGCCCTGGCTAAGGCGGTTTATCAGACGGTGCGTAGTGCTCAGCCTGCGCACGGTGCTGTTTGCCGTGATGTTTGTGTTGCTCGTGGCGGCGGGGCTGTGGCTGTTGTTTTTGAAAACGTTCAACGCCCAGCACATCAGCGAATTGATTACCGAAGAACTGCAAAAACGCCTGGACCGGCCGGTGCGGATTGCGTCGCTGGATTTGACGTCGTTAAACACGATTGAGCTGAAAGGATTTTCCGTGTTGGACACGCAGGGCGCGCCGGGGTATGCGCTGCTGTCGGCCGATTCCGTTACGCTTACCATGCAGCTGCTGCCGCTTTTGAACCAGCAGTTGGTGATTGATGAAGTGTCCCTCAATTCCCCGCGTTTTAATGTGGTGCGCCAGGCGGACGGTACCTACAATATGCCGCCGATTCGCACGCCTAAGGAACAGTCCGTCTATACCAGCGAACTGACGGGGCGTAAATTTGCCGTAAGCGTGGAGGACTGGTCCGTGCACAACGGCGTGCTGAGTTACAAAGATTTGGCGTCCGGCGTGTCGCACGCGCTTTACGGGCTGAATTTGCATTTTGAACGGCTGCGGTTTGACGAACTGTCGCGCTTTCAAATGGAAATGATTCTGCGCAACAAGTGGGGGGACCATATTTCCGATATGGAAATACAAGGCACGGGACACGTGAACTTTGCCGATTTTAATTGGGAAAATTTTGCCCTGCGCAGTTTGCGTACGCAGGTGTTTCTGTTCCAAAAGCCGGTGGATTTGCTGATTGACCTGGATAACTTGCGCACGCCGTATTTTAATATCAAAGCGTCGGTGCCGGCTTTTGAAAGCAAGGATTTGTCCCTGTTTCACTCAAAGGAGCTGGGGTTTTCGCTTCCCAAGTCCGAGCTGACGGCCCAAGGCATGCTGGACAACGACTACCGCTTGCTGAAATTAAATCAGGTAACGCTCTCCGCGGCGGACGTCAAAGCCACGCTGTCGGGGCAAATGAATTTTGCACAGGCCCCGTTTACGGTGGATGTGAACGCGTCCACCAATTTCTTTGACCTGTCCGGCAAAAGCACGTATTATCCGTTTTTGAAACAATACAAATTGACGGGCCAGGCTGCCCTGTCGGCCCGGGTTTTGCGCGAAAAAGGCCAGTACTCCCTGCCGCTTTTTACCGCGCAAAGCAAAAAAGTGTCCGGCCTGTTTTACGGCTTTAAGGCCGACGGCGTGGACGGCGAATTTCAAGCCAAGCAAAATTTTTCCGACCTGTACGCCCGCACCACCGACGGGAAGGTTACCGTCAACAAATCCGTGTTTGACCGCTTGAGCCTCAGCGCCAGCTGGCGCAAGGGCAATTTGTATGCCTACATCGCTTCCACCGAATTAAACGGGGTGCCGTTTAAGCTGAGCCTGTCGGTCAACAACCTCAAAAGCGCCCGCCGCAAAATCCGCACGTCTATTTATTGGAAAGACCTGGACCCGCTGGCTTTTATTGATACGGTAAAAGACTTTGTAACCGTGATTACGCCGCTTCTTAAAAAAGGCGTCAAATTCAAAGAACCGGTGGACGGTTCGCTGGCGTGGCTGCGCAATTTTCGCGATCGGCTGCCCAAGTTTATGCCCAATTTTGCGGGCAACTTGACGGCGGACACGTTTTCCACCCAGGTACTGAGCGGCAACCGCTTCAGCGCCGAATTTGATTTTACCGGCATGCGCGCCGGGATGAAGAATTTATCCGGCCCGCTGGAAGCGCGGCTGGAGGGGGGCGTCATCCACCAAATGGAAAAACTGGCCGAAGAACAGCAAGCCCTGAACATTACGTTCCAGCCGTTTATTTTGATGCACCGTATGGAACGGGCCGGAAGTTTCAAGGTGGGGCAAGTGCTTAAAGACGTGCCGTTTAACGATATGGCCGTATCGGTGGATTTTACCAACGGCAAAATGCAAATCAACAATGCCTATACCGTAGGCCCCACCATTTCGGCCGCCGTAAGCGGATGGACCGATTGGGTCAACGAAAATTTTGATATTATTATATGGACGATGTTTAACAATACCTCGCGTTCGGGGGCGCTGGCGGAAAATTTGACGGACGAGTCCGGCAATCCGGCTTTGGCGTTTCGCGTGTCGTCTTCCATGCTTAAACCCAAGCTGGAAATGCTGCGCGCCAAAAAAACCGGCCAAACCATCCGCACCGCCCAAGAACAGGGCCTGAACACCAGTTTCAAAGCCGCGCAGGAATTTATCAAAGGAGACTTTCATGCCAAGAAATAATATGGACGTTTTGTGCCTCTTGCAAGAACACGGGGCCATTTTGGAAGGCCATTTTGTGATGCCTTCCGGGTTTCACAGCCAAACTTACATTCAAACCTCTCTTTTGATGCAGCACCCGCATTTGGCCCAGCGCATTGCGGGGGCGCTGTCGGACAAATTTGCCAAAAAGGCCGATGTGATTTTGGCGCTTACCCCGTCGGACTCGGTCCTCGCGCAGGAAGTGGCCCGCGCCCGCGGCGTGCGCGCCATTTTTGCTTCCCGCGGCGATAACGGCGAAATGATTTTGAAGCATAACTTTATGATTAAAGAAGGCGAGGACGTGCTGATTGTGGACGATGTGGCCGTATCCGGGCGGAAAATCAACAAAGCCATTGAACTGGTGGGCAAGCTGGGCGGCAACGTGATTGGCGTAGGGGTGATTGTGGACCGCTCGATGGGATACCTGCCGCTGGCGGTGCCGCTGCGGGCCTTGCTGTCGTACCCGATGCAAACGTTTACGGCCAACGAGTGCCCGCTTTGCGCGGCCAAATTGCCGATTTCTAAATTGGAAAAAACGGACAAATAAAGGAATTTATTTTATGACTGAAATTAAGCTGAAAGCAAAAGAAGAAAGACGGCTCCAGGCCGGACATTGGTGGGTGTTTTCCAACGAGATTGACGGGTTGGATACGTCCATAGAACCCGGCACGTTGGTGCGGGTGGTCAATCACGAAGGGAAACAGGTGGGCATTGGGTTTTTCAATCCGCACAGTTTAATTTCCGTTCGTCTGCTGATGAAAGGCGAAGGCTCTTTGCCGGAAGATTTTGTGTTTGAAAATATAGACAATGCCTACAGCTACCGCAAGGAAATCGGCGTGCGCAAATACGGGCGCATGTGCTACGGCGAGGCCGACAATATGCCCGGGCTGGTGATTGACCGCTACGGCGACGTGTTGGTGATGGACGTGCTGACGGCCGGTATGGAAAAAATCAAGCCCGCCATTACGCAGGCCGTGCAGAAAATTTTTAAGCCCAAAGGCATTTATTATAAAAACGACAGCGCCTTCCGCGCGTTGGAAGGGCTGACCAATACGCCGGAAATCATCGGCGAAGTGCCCGAAGCCGTGCAGATAGAAGAAAACGGCGTGAAATATTGGGTGCCGATACGCGGCGGCCAAAAAACGGGCTTTTATTTTGACCAGCGCGAAAACCGCGAATTTTTGAAACCGTATTTTAAGGAAAAACTGGTGCTGGATTTGTATTCTTACATCGGGTCCTTTGGCATTACGGCGGCTTTGGCGGGCGCCAGCCAGGTGTGGGGGTGCGATTCCTCGGCCGCGGCGGTGGAGTGGGCCAAGAAAAACGCCGAGCTTAACGGCGTGTCCGATACGGTGGTGTTCCACCGCGACGATGCCGAACGGCTGCTTTCGGCCTTGAAAAAAGGCGAATTGCCCGACCAGCCGGATATGGTGCTTTTGGATCCGCCCGCTTTTGTAAAAAGCCGCAAAGCGCTGCCGCAGGCGGTGGGGCTGTATGTAAAACTGGTTAAAATGGCGCTGGAAGGCCTTAAAGCAGGCGGGTATTTGGCGTTTTCCACGTGTTCGCATCATATTTCGCGCGAACTGTTTGTGGACATTATTCGGCAGGGCGTCAGCAAATCGGGGCGCAAGGCGGTGTTGGTGGAGCTGCGCGGCCAAGCCAAAGATCACCCGGTGCTGATTGGGATGCCGGAAACGGAATACCTGCATTTTGCCTTGGTGCAGCTGCGGTAAAACGTCTTGCAACTTGAGCCCCCGGCGGCAAAAGCCCCGGGGGTTTTTTGTGGCCCAGCGGGAACGGCCGGCGGGGTTGTACGGCAAGGGAATTTATGGCATAATGGAAGAAAGGACATCTTTTTGGGAGGCTTGTATATGCGTAAGTTTTGGTTTGCCGTGCTGATTGCCATTTTCACTTTTACTGCTTCGGGTTTGTTTGCCCAAAATACGGACGCGCGCCGGGCAGAATACAATCAGCTGTTAAAACAAAGACAAGAGTTGCTGGCGTGGAGTTCCGCGCACCCGGTGGCCCCCCGCTTAGTCGGTATGCTAAAAGACAAAGAAGCCCAATCCATCCGCACCCGCCTTTATAATGAATTTTTCTCTTACAGACAGCAAGATGTGTCCAATTTTAAGAAGCAGCTCCGCCAAGAAATCGCCAAAGCCAAAAATGTGCCGTTTATTACGTTTAATACGCTCCCCCTTGCCAATTTGCAAAAACTTGCCTCCAACAAACCTTTGTTGCTTTCCTTTTTGAAAACCTTCCCGGATAACGTAGCCAACCTGGCTGATTCTTACTTAACCAAGCTGTTCAAAGAAGATGAAAAATTTGAAGAAATGATGGTATCGTATTTGCTGTATTTGAAAACGTATAACGCCAATCCGTCGGCCGGCAAATTTTCGGACTACGAAAAAAAGCAAATCCAATCCTTCCGCTCCAGCGGCAATATGCTGGAAATGTACAAAGCGCTGTTTTCCATGTCGTCCCGCCGGGCGGCGGCCACCCGCAAAGCCTTAGCGCAGAAATACGTGGCCCGCTCGCTGGCGCAAGCGTTTATGTAAGCCCCGTTTTCCCATAAAAAACCCCGCGGTTAAGCGGGGTTTTTTATTGCAAATCCATAAAGAAATGCCGAGGGACAGGATCGAACTGTCGACACCCGGTTTTTCAGACCGGTGCTCTACCACTGAGCTACCTCGGCATTACCTAAATATCATACAAAATTTCCGCTTCTTGGGCAACCGGCGTGTTTTCTCGTCGGAGAATTTTTTATAAATCGGAGTTTTGTTCAAACATCCGGGCCATTTTTTCCAAATATGCGCGGTCGGTTGGGTCAAAGCGGGAGGGAATCGGGGAATCCACATCCAAAACGCCCCACACGGCCGTTTGGCGGTACAGCGGAATCACAATTTCGCTGCGCGAAGCGCTGTCGCACGCGATGTGCCCCTTAAAAGCGTGCACATCCGGCACCAGCTGCGTTTGGCGTTGGGCGGCGGCCGTCCCGCAGACGCCTTTGCCCAGCGCAATGCGCACGCAGGCGGGCTTGCCCTGGAAAGGCCCCAGCACCAAAATACCGTTTTTCAGGCGGTAAAACCCGGCCCAGTTCAATTGCGGCAGGGTATGGTACAGCAAGGCGGACAAATTGGCCATATTGGCCACCGCGTCGCGCTCGCTTGCCAGCAGGGCGCGGGCCTGGAGCAATAAAGTTTCGTACAGTTGGGTTTTAATAGCAGCGGCAGTCATATTTGTATTGTAGCAAAACCGATTAAATTATTGCGCAAGAACGCGCAAAAGAAATATACTTTATGTATGGGCCGGTTAAACCCCCGGTCCGACAGGAGAATTATGCCAAGAATTGAAGTGGACGCCAACAAATGCAAAGCTTGCTATTTGTGTGTAAGCGTATGCCCGAAGAAATGTTTGGGCAAGTCCAAAACCATCAGCAAAAAGGGTTATTTCCCCGCGCAGATGGAACACCCCGAAAACTGCATCGGCTGTGCGATGTGCTATACCATGTGCCCCGATATTGCCATTACGGTAATTAAAGAGTAACGATTTTGAGGAATTTTTATTATGACCGAAAAAACATTAAGAAAAGGCAATGAAGCCTTGGCCGAAGGCGCAATCCGCGCCGGGGTGCGTTTCTTTGCCGGATATCCGATTACTCCGCAAAACGAAGTGCCGGAATACATGTCCGCCCATATGGCGGAGGCAGGCGGCGCGTTTGTGCAGGCGGAAAGCGAAATTGCCGCTATCAATATGGTGTACGGCGCGGCCTCTACCGGCACGCGCAGTATGACGTCGTCTTCTTCGCCGGGTATTAGCTTGAAGCAGGAAGGCATCACGTATCTGGCCAGTGCGGATTTGCCGTGCCTGATCGTGAACGTTATGCGCGGCGGCCCGGGGCTGGGCAGCATTTCCGGTTCGCAGGGGGATTATTTCCAGGCCACGCGCGGCGGCGGAAACGGGGACTATCACGTCATCGTATTGGCGCCGAACTCGGTGGAAGAACTGGGCAATTTCCCCAAATTGGGTTTTGAACTGGCCGAAAAATATCGGATGCCCTGCATGATTTTGGCCGACGGTATTTTGGGCCAAATGATGGAAAGCATGTCTTTTAATTTTGACCCGATTGACCCCAACCAGCTGGGCAAGTTTGACTGGGCGGTGGATATCCACAAAAACGGCCGCAAGAAAAATAATGTGTACTCCTACAAAGGGGACAATTTGATTGCCGACGTGGTGGAACGTGCCAAACGCTACGGGCTGATTGAAAAAACCGAAGCCCGCTTTGAAGAACGCAATACCGAAGACTGCGATGTGCTGCTGGTGGCGTACGGGCTTTCTTCCCGTGCGTGTCTGGAAGCCGTCAACCACGCCAAAGAAGCGGGGCTGAAGGTGGGCTTGTTCCGCCCCATCACGCTGTGGCCTTTCCCGTCCAAACGCTTGGCGGAACTGGCCGGCAAAGTGAGAGGAATTTTGACGGTGGAACAGAGCTTGGGCCAACTGGTGCAGGACGTAAGACTGGCTGTAAACGGCCGCACCCCGGTCTATCTGAACGCGTATCCTGCCGGCGGCCAGCCGGACGGGAACACCATCCTTACGGCCGTGCGCTCCATTTTAAGCGGCGGCAAAGAAGGCTTGTTTGACTTGCAGGAACACGCCGCGGGATTTACCTATGCGTGTCAGCGCGACACTTCGCTCGGTATGCAGGGCGATTTGAAGGGAGGCAAATAATTTATGACTATTATCGCCAAAAAACCCGCCAGTTTAACCGATTTGCCGATGCATTATTGCCCCGGCTGCGGGCACGGTATCGTGCACCGCTTGATGGGGGAAGCCATTGACGAACTGAACATTGGCGACCGCGTCATCGGCGTAGCCCCGGTGGGCTGCGCGGTGTTTGCGGATTCGTATTTCGCCTGCGACATGGTGCAGGGCGCGCACGGCCGCGGCCCGGCCATCGCTACGGGGATTAAACGCTCCAAACCCGAAGCCATTGTGTTTTCTTATCAGGGCGACGGCGATTTGGCCTCTATCGGTATGGCGGAAATCGTCCACGCCGCGGTGCGCAGCGAAAACATTACCGTTATTTTCATCAATAACGCTATTTACGGCATGACGGGCGGCCAAATGGCCCCGACCACGCTGGTCGGCCAAGTGGCCACCACCGCCCCCAAAGGCCGCGACCCCAAACTGCAGGGTTGGCCCATTAATATGTGCGAAATGCTCGCGCAAATTACCGGCGCCAAATACCTGGAACGGGTGGCCGTGGATTCGCCCCAAAACGTGCTGAAAGCCAAAAAAGCCATTAAAAAAGCGTTTGAAAATCAAGTCAAAGGCGTGGGCTTTTCTATGGTGGAAGTGCTTTCCCAATGCCCGACCAACTGGTATGCCACGGTGCCGCAGGCGTTGGAATTTGTGCGCACCAAGATGATGCCGCAATATCCGCTGGGCGTATTCAAAGACGAGGGAGGCAAATAATGTATCAAGGTATCCGAATTGCCGGTTTCGGCGGACAGGGCGTAATTTCGGCGGGGATTCTCCTCGCGCAGGCCGGCGTGGAAGACAAGAAAAACGCCAGCTGGCTGCCCTCTTACGGGCCGGAAATGCGCGGCGGTACGGCCAACTGCTCGGTCGTTGTGTCCGACGGGGAAGTCTATACGCCGATTGTTTCTGCGCCCGACACGGTGATCGTGATGAACGAACCGTCTTTGCCCAAGTTTGAACCGCTGTTAAAGAAGGGCGGTTTAATGATTATTAACAGCTCGCTGATTAACTCCCGCCCCACCCGCACCGATATTACGGTGGTGTGCGTACCGTGCAATAAAATTGCACAGGAGCTGGGGATGGACCGCATTGCCAACTTGGTGGCGCTGGGTGCGTTTATCAAGCAGACGGGCGCCGTTTCCCTGCAGAGTGTGGAACACGCGATGAAAAAAGTGTACAAACGGGCCAAACCGGAAATGCTGGAGCTGAACAAAAAAGCCCTGCAGGCCGGTTACGACGCGGTGAAATAAGCGCTGTGATTCTTTCGTAAAAAAGGAGACTCTTTGTAGAGTCTCCTTTTTTATCCAATCTGTTCCGGATTTCGGCGTTCCAGCCGGGCGGCCAGCCACGTAAACACGAGGCCCGGCACCGCCGCCAGGCAGCAACCCAAAACGGCCGCCCTCAGGCCCCAACTGTCCGAGGCGCGGCCTACCAACAAGGGGGAAAGCGCGTCCCCCAGCGCGTGGATGATGAAAATGTTTACGGCAAATGCCATGGAGTGCACTTTACTGCGGGTGGACGCCACCAGCGCCGCCGCCACGGGCCCCGTGGGCAAAAACAAGCAAACAATCGCCGCGCCGAAACAGACCAAGGCCACTCCCGCGTGCTCGGTGTGTGTGCCCAGCCAAGCCGGCAGCAACAGCGCCCCCAGCGAAACGCCCATAATCCAAAAATACGCTTTGGGGGTCAGGCGGAGCAATTTGTCGGCCGCTTTGCCGCCTGCAAACGTGCCTGCCGCCCCGCATACAATCACCAGCAAGCCAAAAATACTGCCCGCCTGGGCAACGTCCATATGCAGGTAACGGTGCAGGTATGTGGGCATCCAGGCGGCCAGCCCGCCGGTGATAAAGGTAATCATGGCGTGTGCCAGGCAAATAAACAGAAACGGTTTGTTTTTGAATAAAGCGCCGTAGTCTTTTTTACTCGGTTTTTCGGCGGAGTTTTGGTGCAAGTGGCGGGCGTCCTGTAAATGCGTAAACGATAAAATGCCCAGCACCAGCCCCGGCACGCCGGCCAGCAAAAAGGCCGCCCGCCAGCCCCAATGCAGCCCCAAAAAGCCGCCCAGCACATAGCCCAGCGCACTGCCAAGCGGCAGGGCCAGGCCAAACACCGCCAAAATCCCCGCCCGCTTGTGCGGGGGGTAATGCTCGGCCAAAAACGGCTGGGCAATCGTGGTAAATCCGGCTTCTCCCACCCCGATGAATCCCCGCGCGCCCAGCAAAGACGCATAATTTTTAGCCCCCGCACACAGCAAGGTGGCCGCACTCCACACCAGCGCGCTGGCGCCCACCCATTTGTGGCGTTCGGTTCGGTCGGCAAAGTAGCCCACCAGCGGGGCGTAGCACATGTAAACCAGCATAAAAACCGAGGCCAAGGTACCCAGCTGCAAATCCGTCAGGTGCAAATCCGCCTGCAGCAGCGGGAAAACGGCATACAGCACCTGCCGGTCAATGTAATTAAACAGGTTCAGCAGAAATAAAATCCAAAATAAATGCTTTATGTTCATAGGCGCGGGCTTTTCTAAATTTTATAAAATAAAACCGAATCATCCTCAAAAGAATTTGGCGGTTCCGGTGCAAATTTATATAATAAACTATCGCTTTGGGAGGGCTTATGAAAAAGGGTTTTACGTTAATTGAACTGTTGATTGTAATGGTGATTGTGGGCATTTTGGTAACGGTGGCGTTGCCCAAATACCAAGCTTCTATGGAACGCGGCCGCGGGTTGGAAGGCATTAATAACCTGCGTGCTCTTAGCGATGCGGCCAATGCCCGCTACGTCATGGACGGCAATACGTACGTAAGTTCCAATCTGGTCAGCGGCGGCAAGCTGCTGGTGGGGGATTTGACGAAGAGTGTATTGTTTAATACGCCCACCCTGCAGACCAGTTCTTCTACGCTGGCGGTATTTACCACGGCCCGCTCTACGGGCGATTACCGCTTGTACGCCGTCAACCGGAACGGAGAGCTGGAGTATATTTCCTGCTCCGGGGACCGGCAATCCTGCCTGAATATCGGGATGGAAGAGGGCACTTTTACGGATTCGTACAGCGGCGGAAATTTGATGATGACTTTTTAAGATTCTTACAAACAGGCAAAACCCGCTCGTTAATGAGCGGGTTTTTTGTTAGGGGAACGATTCTGGCGCAGCGCTTCAAAAAGCACAATGGCCGCGGACGAAGATAAATTCAGCGAACGCACCGGCCCGGGCATGGGAATCGTGAACAGGCGGTGTTTGTAGCGTTCGTAGAACTCTTTGGGCAGGCCGCAGGACTCGGCCCCGAAAATCAAAAAAGCGTCCGGCGGGTAGGCGGCGTCCCAATAGAGGGTTTTGCCCTTGGTGGAAAGGAAAAACATTTTTTCTTCGGTCGGTTTTTCCGCTTCCAAAAAAGCGTCCCAGGTATCGTAGCGGCGATAATCCAAATTGGGCCAATAGTCCAGCCCCGAGCGGCGGATTTCTTTGGACGCAATTTTGAAACCCAATTTTCCCACCAAATGCAGCCGTGTGCCGGTGGCCACGCAGGAACGGCCAATGTTGCCGGTGTTAAACGGAATTTCGGGGTTTACAAGCACAATATTCAGCATACACTTCTCCCCTGCGGCAAACAGCCGGAAATACGGGGTATCCCGTTTTTCCGGCTGTGTTGCAGACAGTTTGCAAAGGTCGGCCAGCCCGTTTGGGCAGGCAAACTACTCTTCCCAGCGGATGAACAACGGCGTGAGCACGTTGGGAATGTCGTTATTAAAGGGCAGAATACGCAAGGCGTAGTCCTGGCGGCCGCTGTTGAGCGGGGACATAGAAACCTCGTAGAGGTACGCATCTCCGTCCTTGCCGGTGCAGGTCATATCAATGGCGTCTTCCTTCACAATGTCGCCCAAGCTGCCGCGCTGGCCCAGGTACAGCTCCACCTGGATATCTTCCGGCGCCAGGTTGCCCAGTACGACGCGCGCTTTAAAGTGCACTTTGTCGCCCATCAAAATCGCCGTTTCGGGCTGGGGCGTGATGTCGGTTACGTTCACGCGGTACCAGTTTTCGGCAATTTTGCGCCGCCACGCCGCCACAGCTTCGGCTTTGCCGGGTTCGTTGAGAATCAGCCCGTAGTTGTTGGCCGGGACGTAGAATCTTTCGTAATATTCTTTTACCATGCGGTTGGTGTTAAAGAAGGGCGCGATGTGCTTGATGGATTCCTTCATCAGCGACACCCACGGCAGCGAATATTCCGCCCCATTTTCCTTGGCGTAATAAGCCGGTGCGATGTCCTGTTCAATCAGGTTGTAAAGCGCTTCGGATTCCACGGCGTCGCGTTCGGCGTCGGATTTATAATTTTCCGCCCCGCCGATGGACCACCCGAAATCACACGGGCCCACTTCGTCCCACCAGCCGTCCAAGATAGACAGCGCCAACGCCCCGTTCAGGGCCGCTTTCATCCCGCTCGTACCGCTGGCTTCCATCGGGCGGATTGGGGTGTTGAGCCACACGTCCACCCCCTGCACCATATAGCGGGCGGTGTTCATATTGTAGTCTTCCACGAAAACGATTTTCCCTTTGAAGCGGGGATCGGTTTGCGTCAGGCTGACAATCATTTTGATAAATTCTTTGCCGGCGGTATCGGCCGGGTGCGCCTTACCGGCGAATACAAACTGGACCGGGCGCTGCGGATTGTTGACGATTTTGTCCAACCGGTTCAAATCCTTAAATAAAAGCGTAGCCCGTTTGTATGTGGCAAAACGCCGCGCAAAGCCGATGGTCAGCAGGTCGGGGCGGAGCACTTTGCTGGCTTTTTTGACGGTCATTACGTCCAAACCCTGGCGGGTCAGCTGGCGTTTGAGGCGGCCGCGCACCATATCAATCAGTTTGTTTTTGCGAATGGTATGTACGTTCCACAGTTCGGCGTCCGGAATATCGGGAATTTTGGCCCAAATGGTTTCGTCCGACGCGTCCACTTCGCCGCTTTGGTTGTTGTTGCACAGGTATTTGCGATACAATTCGTTCAGTTCGTGCGAAATCCAGGAGGCGCTGTGAATCCCGTTGGTAATGCTGGTAATCGGCACTTCGCTTACCGGCAGGCCGGGCCACAGGTTGTGCCACATTTCGCGGCTTACTTTGCCATGCAGTTTGGCCACCCCGTTGCAGAAAGCGGACAGGCGCAGCGCCACCACCGTCATACAGTAGGTGGCCGAGTCGGCTTTTTCCTTGCCTAGGGCCAAAAATTCATCCCAGGAAATACCCATTTCGCGGGCGTAAAAATCCATGTATTTGCGCACGAGGGCCGGGTCAAAATGTTCGTTGCCGGCAATGACGGGCGTGTGCGTGGTGAAAACGGACGTCGCCCACACAATTTCGCGCGCTTGGGCGAAAGAGAGGTTCTTCTCTTTCATAATGTCAATAATGCGCTGGAACAGCAAGAACGCGCTGTGCCCTTCGTTGATGTGGTACACCGTCGGGTGAATTCCCATAGCCGTTAAGGCTTTTACGCCGCCGATGCCCAACACCACTTCTTGGCGGATGCGGTTTTCGCGGTCTCCGCCGTACAGCTTTTCGGTAATGGCGCGCTGGGCAGGCGTATTTTCCTGCAGGTTCGTATCCAGCAAATAAAGCGAGGTGCGCCCCACCGGCACGCGCCAGATGCAGGCTTTCACGTTTTCGGCTCCGAGGGGGATGTCCACGGTGATTTCTTTGCCGTCCTTCATCACGCGTTCCACCGGCATATGGGCCCAGTCGTTGTCCGGGTATTCTTCGTTTTGCCAGCCTTCGCGGTTGAGCACTTGCTGCACGTAGCCTTGCTTGTAGAACAGCCCCACGCCGATAATCGGCATGCCCAGGTCGCTGGCGGATTTCATATGGTCGCCGGCCAGCATGCCCAAGCCGCCCGAGTAAATGGGCAGCCCTTCGCCAATGCCGTATTCCATAGAGAAATACGCCGTCAGCAAATTGCTGTTTTCGTGGCGGTGTTCTTTGTACCAGGTGTGTTGATTGTTTTTGTAGTTATAGTAGGCTTCTTTGACTTGATTCAAATTGCGGACAAAATTTTCGTCTTTGCTCAGTTCTTCAAACCGTTTCTGCGGCACACAGCCCAGGAACCATTTCGGGTTGCGTTTGGCGGCGGTCCAAAGTTTGGGGTCCACCTGCACAAACAGCAAGATGGCCTGCCAGTTCCACGTGAACCACATATCGTTGGCCAACTCTTCCAAAAATTTGATGTTTTCGGGCAGGTTGGGCTGTACGTTAAACGAATG